>NZ_JAAXPA010000025.1 GCF_012396235.1 Rhodococcus opacus
TCGGAGCGGTTGTATCCCCTGCGGACGGTACCCGGGAGGGCTATGGCGAACTCGATAGATTCGTCGAGCAGGGCAACTGCGTCGTCGATCCGGCCGCTGTCGAGGATCGCGTAGTACCGCTCGATCATGAGTGCATCGGTCATGAAATGAACTTAGTTCAACCCGACGCCGATTGTCGAGAGTCCTTGCCGCGATGGCTTGGGCGAAACTAAACTGAACTCACGTCAATTTGAGGAGAGTTTCATGCCGTCCCCCCATTCCCATCCCTGGCCCGAGACCGAACCCTCGGCGATGACGCCCGTCGCCGAGCACGACGATATCCGGGCGGTGGTCCGCCAGTTGCTGGATCGACATTCGACGCTCGAGGCCGGCCGTCTCGCCGCCGAGTCGGAAATCGGCTATTCACCCGAGTTGTGGTCGCTTCTCGTCAAGGAGATGAACGTCGCCGCGCTGGCGGTGCCGGAGGAGCGCGGCGGTCTGGGTTACGGCGTGGTCGAACTCGGGATCGTTCTCGAAGAATGCGGGCGCGCGCTGGTCGGCGAACCCGTGCTCACGTCCGCGACGCTGGGGGTGCACGCCCTACTCGCCGCCGACAGGTGCCCGCAGGTCGACGAACTGCTGGGGCGGGTCGTCCAGGGCGAACTCGTCGCGACCGTGACAGCTCTGAGCGAGGAGACCGATTTCGTCGACGCCACCCGGACCGGAGGTCGCTGGTCGGTGTCCGGCCGCGCGACCAACGTCGTGCAGGGCGGCGCGGCCGATATCGTCGTGCTACTCGGGCGCGGTGACGAGGGGCCCGGCCTCTACGCGGTGGATCTGCGTACAGCCCCGGTGCGGCGCACGGAGCTTCCGGTCATCGATCCCAGTCGGCGGCAGGCGAATCTGCTCTTCGACGACGCGGACGCCGTGCGTCTCGTCGGACCCGGCGACGCAGTGCGGACGGCCGCATCACTGCACAGCCTGGGAGTGATCGGGCTGGCCTGCGAACATGTGGGAATCGTCGATCGTCTACTCGAAAGCACAACGGGCTACACGATGCAGCGTCACCAGTTCGGGCGAGCGATCGGCTCCTTCCAGGCCGTCAAGCATCGACTGGCCAACACTTTGGTCGAGTTGGAGAAGGCTCGATCGGCGGCGCGGTATGCGGCCGCCGTGTTCTCGGAAGACCCGGACTCCGCGGCGCTCCCGGCCGCGGTCGCGGGGGCGATCTGCACCGAGGCCGCGATCGGCACCGCTCTCGAGGCCGTGCATTTGCATGGCGGTGTCGGCTTCACCTGGGAACATGCCGCGCATTCCTACGTTCGCCGCGCGCTCGGCGACGAACCGCTTCTCGGTGATTCACGGGCGCACCGCAGTCGCGTCGCGGATCTCGTCGGGCTCTGAATCGGGGGCGTCTGCCCCGGCTGAATCGAAACCTCTTGCTCCGCCCTATTGACGGACCCTCGCCCACCCAGTAGAACTGAAGTGAATCCAGTTCAGTTTTAACCCTCGAAAGGACACCGACATGGTGGACACCGACCACATCGTGCTCGAGAAGGACGGCGACGTCGCCCGCGTATGGCTCAACCGCCCGCACAAGAAGAACGCGGTCACCGTCGAGCTGCTGCATCGCCTCGACGAGATCATCGTGGAGGTCGACAACGACCCCAACCTCAAGGTGCTCGTCCTGCGTGGACGTGACGGCACCTTCTGCTCGGGCTTCGACCTCGACGAACTGCGGGAGAAGTACGTCGGCTCCACCACCGCGATGGACGTCGCCGTACTGTCCGCCAAGGTGTGCGACCGCCTGTACTCGATGAACACGCCGTCCGTCGCGGTGCTCGAAGGCTTCGTCACCGCAGGCGGTTTCGAGCTCATGATCTCCTGCGACTTCGCCATCGCCGCCGACGACGCCCGGATCGGCGACTTCCACATCCGCCGCGCGTTGTTCGGTGGGGCAGGCCCGATCTACCGGCTCCCGCGGATGATCGGCATTCGGAAGACCAAGGAGCTCATGCTGACCGGCAAACTCCTCACCGGCAAGGAGGCGGAGGCCTTCGACCTGATCAACGCCTCGGCACCGCCCGAAGACCTCGACAAGCTTCTCGCCGAGTTCATCGCCCCGATCGTCGACAAGAGCCCGTTCATGATGAAGCTCACCAAGATGTGCATCGACCGCGGTCTCGACGCGGACATCCAGTCGCTGATGGTGATGGAGCACCTCGCCGTCGGCAACGCGCTGCAGTCCGAGGACGCCCGAGAAGGCGTGAACGCCTTCCTCGAAAAGCGTGAGCCGGTCTGGGTCGGTCGCTGATCCGACGCCGACGACGAATCCCGAGGAGAGAATGAGGATGGGCGAGACACATACCGCGCCTGCGCTCGGCGCGAGCCGGTGCTCCCACTGCTCGACTGTCGCGTTCCCGGCCACCGGCCTGTGCTCGCAGTGCTCACGACCGGCGATGTCGCCGTTCACCCTGAGCACACGCGGGACGGTCTGGGCGTACACGGTTCAGCGGTTCGCCCCGAAATCCCCGCCGTATGTCCCGCCGGCGAACGGTTTCGCGCCGTTCGCCGTCGGCTACGTCGAACTCCCCGAGGGAATCAAGATCGAAGCCGTGCTCGAATGCCACGACTTCGACGAGCTGGACGACGGGGCGCCGGTGACCTTGATCGCCACGGCGCCGGTGCCCCGGTTCGCCACCGATGCCTATCTGAAGGAGATCCGCTGATGTCCACCGTGTCGATCATCGGGGCCGGACTGTCGAAGTTCGGACGTCAGCCGGGCAAGAGCGGTCGACAGCTGGCGCTGGATGCGATTGCGTCCGCGTTGACGGACGCCGGCATCGGGTGGACCGATGTTCAGGTCGCATTCGGTGGCAGTGACGGTTCCGGGCTCGCCGACACCCTCGTCGCCGAACTCGGGCTCACGGGAATACCCTTCACCAACGTCAAGAACGGTTGCGCGACCGGCGGTAGCGCGCTGGTGTCGGCCGTCAACGCGATTCGTGCGGGTGCCGCCGACATCGCACTCGCGGTCGGATTCGACAAACATCCGCGCGGCGCCTTCGACCCGGCACCGGAGGATTGGGGTCTGCCCGTCGGCTACGGCGAGGCGGGCCTGATGGTCACCACCCAGTTCTTCGGCATCAAGATCGCGCGGTACATGCGCGAGCACGCAATCAGTGCACCGACTCTGGCCGCCGTGGCGGAGAAGGCGTACCGCAACGGCTCGCTGAACCCGAATGCCTGGCGGCGCGAACCGATGTCCGCTGAGGCAATCGCCGCAGCGGACATGGTCAACGACCCGCTGACGCGATACATGTTCTGCTCTCCCGGCGAGGGGGGTGCCGCCGTCGTCGTGGCGAGTGAGGCCGCCGCCCGGCGCCTCGGCGGAAGGCCGGTGTACTTGCGCGGAATCTCGGCGGGCACCCGCCGGTTCGGTTCCTTCGAGGTGTTCGGTCCGTCGATACAGGGCCGGGGAACCCCACCCAGCGTGAGCACGTCTACCGCCGCCGCCGCATTCGAGCAGGCCGGACTCGGTCCCTCGGATGTGGACGTCGCGCAACTCCAGGACACGGAGAGCGGTGCCGAGATCATGCACATGGCCGAGTGCGGATTCTGTGAGCACGGCGAACAGGAGAAACTGATCGCGGCAGGCGAGACGGAGATCGGCGGCCGGATCCCAATCAACACCGACGGCGGATGCATCGCCAACGGGGAACCGATCGGCGCCTCCGGCCTCCGGCAGATACACGAGATCGTCACGCAGTTACGCGGGGAGGCCGGTGCCCGACAGGTTCCCGGACACCCGCGCATCGGATTCACCCATGTCTACGGTGCGCCCGGAATCAGCGCCTGCACCGTCCTGTCCGTCTGAGGAAGAGCCATGAATCAAGCAACGATGCCCGACCTGGACCAGTTCGTGGATGAAGCGCGGGCATGGCTGAGAACCGTCGCCGAACCGCGCACCCAGATCAAATGGGGAGTGGGATCCGACTCGGTCGCCGTCTTCGAGAATTGGACAGCGGAGCAGGAGCGGGACGAGACCGACCATATCCGCGCGTACGAGCAGACGAAGTTCGACGCCGGCTGGGGCTCGATGAACTGGCCGGCCGAGTACGGTGGCCGCGGCCTGCCGATGTCCTACGTCCTCGCGTTCCGGCGGGAGGAGAACGCATTCGACGTGCCGCGCCGGACCGAAATGTTCTCGGTGACTCAGCAACTGGTAGCCCCGGCGATCGCCCAGTGGGGAACACCGGAACAGTGCGAGCGGTATGTGCGCGCGATGCTCCGGACCGATATCATTGCCTGTCAGCTCTTTTCGGAGACCGAAGCCGGATCCGACCTTGCCGCCGTCCGGACGAGGGCAGTCGAACGGAATGGCCGGTGGACGATCACCGGGCACAAGGTCTGGACGTCCGGCGCCCGCGTCGCCGACGTCGGGGTGGCGGTGTGCCGTACCGACCCCGAAGCGCCCAAACACACAGGCCTCACGGTGTTCCTGGTCCCGATGGATGCTCCCGGGGTCACCGTCCGCCCGATCCGCCAGATGACCGGGGGCAGTTCCTTCAACGAGGTCTATCTCGACGGTGTCGAACTGTCGGACGACCACCGGTTGGGGCCCGTGGGGGAGGGGTGGCCGGTCGCCTTGACGGTGCTGGCGGCCGAACGACTCGATGCCGGGAACCTGGGTCTGGCCAACGCCGATCACGCCGTCGAACTCGCCCGTCACCTCGACCGGCCGCTCACCGAGATCGAGCGTGACAAGGTCGCGGACCTCGTGACCCGCAGCTATGTCCAGCGCGTGACCGGAATGCGGGTGGCCGCGGCAGTGGTCGCCGACAAGGACCCCGGCCCCGAGGCTTCGGTGGGCAAGTTGCTTGCCACGGACACCATGGCGCGCACGTCGGAGGTGGTCCGGCTGTTGCTGGGACGCGATCTGATTGCCGACTCGGGCGAGTGGGGAACGTTCGCGTGGACGGAGCATGTGCTCGGCGCACCCGGGTACCGGATCGCGGGCGGCACCGACGAGATCCAGCGCAACATCCTCGCCGAGCGTGTTCTCGGTCTGCCGAGGGAGCCGCGCCGATGATCACGAACAGCACGCTCGGCGTCCGGGTGGCCCAGCGCCTGCGCGAGCAGAGCCCCGGCCTCGACATCGGCGCACTCGAGCCACTTCTCGGTGGGCATTCCGGGTTGACGTACAAAGTGCCGACCAGCGACGGCGACCTCGTGGTCAAGGCGGTTCCCGAGGGGCAACGCCCCATCGGGCGGCACGACATGGTGCGTCAGGCGCGGATCATGGAAACACTCGGTGCGACAGAGGTTCCCGTGCCTCGGATCGTCGCCGTCGACGAGAGCGGGCCGGCGTGGTTCGCGATGGAGTGTGTGGCCGGGGAATCACTCGAGCCGGTGCTCGATACGCCGCCGGTCGAACCGGCCGTCGCGGCCGCGCGGATGCGCCGTGCGGCCGCGGTACTGCCGCTGCTGCACGCGGTGCCGGTCGACACGATCCCGGCGGCCGGGGATCCGTTGTCACCCGCTGCGGAGCTGGCCCGGTGGAAACGCACCCTGGACGCCGTTCCCCCCGAGCTCGTCAGTGGGGGCGACGAGTTGCTGCGTCTGCTCGCCGCCGATCTCCCCGACGCGCTGCCACCGACGCTGGTGCACGGCGACTACCGGCTCGGCAACATCATCGCGCGTGACACCGAGCCGGCGGCGTTGATCGACTGGGAGATCTGGAGCCTGGGCGATCCGCGGGTCGAATTGGGCTGGTTCCTCGTCTTCGCCGACGGTGCGAACTTTCCCGGCGTGGGGCGCGCGGTGCCGGACCTGCCGTCCGCGGACGAACTGATCGACCTCTACACCGGGGACCACCCGGCACTGCCGGACATGAACTGGTTCAACGCGCTCGGCCGTCTGAAGATGGCGGCGATTATGGGCCACAACCTGCGCCGGCACCGTGAGGGCCGCCACCACGACCCCGACCAGGAACGGCTGCCCGACACCATCTCGCAGCTCATCCGCAGCGGAACCGCGCTACTTGCCTGATCAACCTCCGATCATCGCGTGACGCGATGACGGAACAGAGAGGACCTCACGTGGACTTCGAATACTCCGCGCGCACCGAGCGACTGCTCGAGCAGCTGCGGACCTTCATGGAAGAGCACGTCTATCCGGCCGAGGCCGTGTACGACGAGCAGATCAAGTCGAACGACAACCCACACGAGCAGCCCAAGGTCATGCTGGACCTGCAGGCGAAGGCGCGCGAGCTCGGATTGTGGAATCTCTTCATGACGCACGGCGAGTGGGGGGCCGGTCTCACCAACCTCGAGTACGCCCCGCTCGCCGAGCTGGTCGGGCGCTCGGTGATCGGCAACGAGGCCATCAACTGTTCGGCACCCGACACCGGCAACATGGAGATCCTCGCCATGTTCGGCACCGAGCAGCAGCAGTCCCGGTGGCTCGCGCCGCTTCTCGACTGCACGATCCGGTCGGCGTTCGCGATGACGGAACCGGATGTGGCGAGCTCGGACGCCACCAATATCACGTCGACCATCCGCCGGGACGGCGACGAGTACGTCCTGAACGGCCGGAAGTGGTACACCTCAGGCATTCTCGACCCCGACTGCAAGCTCGTCATCTTCATGGGAAAGTCCGATCCCGACGCTCCGACGTACCGGCAGCAGAGCATGATCCTGGTGCCCGCGGATTCTCCCGGTATCGAGGTCCTCCGCGATCTGCCTATGTTCGGGTACCGCGACCGGCTCGGTCACGGCGAGGTCCAGTTCACGGACGTCCGGGTACCTGCCGATCACATGCTCGGCGCCGAGGGCGACGGTTTCGCGATCGCGCAGGGCAGGCTGGGGCCGGGGCGCATGCACTACGCGATGCGCGCGATCGGCATGGCCGAGCGCGCCCTCGAGCTGATGTGCCGACGAGCTCTGCAGCGCAATGCCTTCGGTGCACCGCTCGCCGATCGCGGTGTGGTACGGGAGTGGATCGCGCGCAGCCGGATGGAGATCGACCAGATCCGGCTGCTGGTTCTCCAGTCGTCGTGGCTGATGGACACCCGTGGCAACGCCGCCGCCCGCTCGGAAGTCGCCGCGATCAAGGTTGCGGCCATGGAGGTCGCTCATCGAGTGGTCGACCACGCCGTCCAGACCTACGGCGCGGCAGGGGTGAGTGACGACACGATCCTGGCCCGGCTGTATGCGATCACCCGGGCACTGCAGATCGCCGACGGCCCCAACGAAGTCCATCTGCGCACCATTGCGCGCCTCGAACTGAAGAAGTACGCATGAACGCAACGCGAGAACTGACAGGCAAGGTCGCTCTCGTCACGGGGGCCACCCGTGGGCTCGGATACGCCATCGCGAGCGGGCTGGCGGCCGCGGGGGCCACCGTGATCGTGTCGAGCCGCAAGGAGGACGCGTGCATCTCCGCGGCCCTCGCGATCACGAGGGACACCGGTGGCATCGCCGAACCGCTCGCACTGCACGTCGGGAAGTGGGACGCGATCGAACTCGCCGTCGACCAGATTCTCACGCAGTTCGGAAGCCTCGACATCGTTGTCAACAACGCCGGCATCGCGCCGCTGTCGCCGAATCTCGAATCGGTCTCCGAGTCGCTCTTCGACAAGACGATCGAGGTCAACCTCAAGGGCCCGTTCCGGCTCATGGCGGTGGCCGGCGCCAGGATGAGCGCGGCCGGAGGCGGTTCGATCATCAACATCTCGAGCATCGGCGCACTGCGGCCCAGCCCGCCGGAGGCGATGTACGCGGCATCGAAGAACGGCCTCAACGCGCTGACGATGGCCTTCGCTCAGGAATACGCGCCCCGGGTACGGGTGAACTGCATCATGCCGGGCGGATTCGCGACCGACATGGCGGCGGACTGGGACGACGAGTTCGTCGGCAAGATCATCGACCGACTCCCGGCCGGGCGCCTGGGGAACCCGGACGAAATCGCCGGTCTCGTCGTGCATCTGGCGGGTGACCGTGCCGGTTACACCACGGGGGCCGTCATCCCGGTCGACGGCGGGCGCACCGCCGTCTACTGACGCGCGCGTGCCACGAACACGAGTAGGAGCCAACCACATGCAGGTACCCGAGCTGTTCCAGCTGAGCGGTCGCGTCGCCGTCGTCACAGGTGCGTCGTCCGGCCTGGGAATGGGATTCGCGCGGACACTGGCGTCGGCGGGGGCGACGGTCTTCGCGGCCGCCCGCCGTGTCGAGCGTCTCGCGGCGCTGGCAGGCGAGGTCGACGGGGTCGTCCCCGTCGAGTGCGACATCACCGTGGACTCGGACCGGCGCTCGCTCGTGGATCGGGCACTCGCGCGGGCCGGGCGGATCGACGTCCTCGTCAACAACGCGGGCAGACCCGGCAGACCGAACGCCGAGGACGAGAGCCCGGAGGAGTTCTCCTCGATTCTCGACGTCAATCTGGCCGCGGGATTTCATCTCGCCACGTGCGTCGCCTCGGCCACACCGGCGGGCGAGGCAGCATCGATCATCAATATCTCCTCCGTCGTCGGGCTCGTCTCGACGGCACCCATTGGCGGTGCGAGCTATGCGGCATCGAAAGCCGGCGTGCTCGGGCTGACCCGTGAGCTCGCCGGGCAGTGGGGTAGACGTGGCATTCGCGTGAACGCCATCGTGCCGGGCTGGTTCGACACGGAAATGACCGATGGATTATTCAGCAACCAGCGCTCGGCGGACTGGGTGCGCCGCAACACGATGCTCGCCCGCGGCGGACGCCCCGGCGAAGTGGACGGCGCCGTGCTCTTCCTGGCATCGGACGCGTCGTCCTACGTCACAGGCCAGACTCTGGTGGTCGATGGCGGCTGGACCGCCCGGTAGGCAAAGGTGACACCCATGGAAGTTCCGACGATGCGCGCAGTGCGCCTGACCAGCTGGGGTGACGGTGCGCGGGTTGTGCGCGTCCCGGTTCCCGAACCTCAGGGGAATCAGCTGCTCCTCCGGGTCACCGCCGCCGGGCTGTGCAGATCCGATCTGCACGTGATGGACGCACCCGCAGGAGTATTCGACTATCCCCTCCCGTTCACGCTCGGGCACGAGGTGGCGGGAACCGTCGTCGCTGCGGGCCCGGAGGCCGACAAGTCCTGGATCGGTGAGTCCGTCGTGGTCCATGGTGTCTGGTCGTGCGGGCAGTGCCGCAACTGCCGCCGAGGCCGCGAGAACTATTGCTTCGAATTGGGCCCACGCGAGGACGGTCGTCTCGCCGCGATCGGCAACGGCATCGGCTACGACGGTGGCCTGGCCGACACCATGATCGTTCCATCGGAGCGGTGCCTGGTACGCACCTACGGGCTCGCCCCCGAGAGTGCCGCCCCACTGGCCGATGCCGCCCTGACGGCGTATCACGCAATCCGTACCAACCGGGATCTCGTCGACGCCGACTCCGTGTCCGTGGTGGTCGGTGTCGGGGGACTGGGCCATATCGCGGTCCAGGTTCTTCGCGCGCTCGGCGCGGGAACGATCATCGCGGTCGATCCGCGTGAGAGTTCGCGCGACCTCGCGCGTCGACTGGGGGCGGACATTGCGGTGTCGGACATCGCGGAGGTTGCGGCCTCTCGGCCCGGTGTCGCCCGGCGTCACTGCGCTGATGTGGTCTTCGATTTCGTGGGAGCGCCGGACACGATGGAATCGGCGGCGCAGTTGCTCGCCCCCGGCGGCCGACTGGTCACCGTCGGCAGCGCCGGCGGCCGGCTCACGGTGGGCAAAGACGTGGGACTCGCGACGGGGTGGCAGGTGACTGCGCCGTTCTGGGGAACGCGCGCAGACCTCGAGGCCGTGGTCGACCTTGCGAACCGAGGCTTGCTGGCCGTCGAGGCGACCGCGTACCCGTTGGACGACGTTCTCGACGTGTATTCGAAGTTGCGGCGCGGCGAGATCACCGGGAGGGCCGTCGTGATCCCGTAACGGACGAAAAGCTGGATGCGGTGCGCGTTGTAGTCAATAATGAAACTAGTTCACTTCAATGAAAGGTCGGCGGAATGTGGGAGCTGGCACGCGAATTCGTTGCTCGCGCAGCGAATTCTCCGGATGACATCGCAGTCGTCGATGCGACGGGGGAACACACGGTGGCGGAGGTTGTCGCGGCGGCAACCGGGCTCGCCGCCCAGCTGGACGCCGCGACGGGTGGCTCACCGACGGTGCTGGTGCAGGCTGACAACACGTGGCGCACACTCGCCGCGGCCATCGCCGTCGGACTGCGCGGCGGTCTGATCGCGGTGTTCAGTCGACACGCCACCCCGTCGGAGTTCGCTGTGGCCTTGGACGACATCGCACCCGACGTGGTGATCGCCGACCGGCAATCGCTCTCGCAGTGGGGTGTACCGGAGGACCGGTTCTGCGAGGAGGCGGTCGCGACGGCAGGCTGGGTGATGCGCTGGTCGCGATCACCGGTCAGCGACATCGAGCGGTGGAACGGCGGGATCGCGATCGCGATGACGTCCGGGTCGACCGGACATCCCAAGTGCGTGGTGCAGTCCGAATCTGCAATCCGGTACGCCTGCCGGTGCACGATCGAGGCGGTCGGTCTCGAACCCGGAGATCCTGTCGCGGCGTTCGTGCCACTGTCGTCGGTAGCCGCTTTCTGCTTCGGGCTCTATCTCCCCGCCGTGCTGGCCGCGCCGATGGTCTGCATGGACGGCTGGAAGCCTGCGACAGCCCTCCAGATCGTCCGGGAACACCGGGTCGCGTGGACGATGCTCGTCCCGACCATGGCGCTTCAGCTGGCCGTCGCGCCGGACGCTGCGGGAGCGCTGACGTCGCTGCGCGCAATGACCGTCGGCGGCGGTCCCATGGACGCCGGCGCGCTCGGGCGCGCCGAGCAGACTCTCGGCACCACGTTCCTGCGTGTGTTCGGTATGTCCGAGTGTCTCGGGCACACGACCCCGCTGCCCGCGGACGAACCGGACGTCCGCCTGGGGCGGGACGGTCGTCCCTTCCCCGGGACCGTCGTCCGGGCGGTCGACGCACACGGCGCTCCTCTGCCACCGGGCCGCGTGGGCGATGCCCAGGTCAAGGGTCCCTCCCTCTTCGTCGGTTATGCACGGTCTGGGGTTCCTGCGCCCCCCGAACTCACCGCGGACGGATTCCTGCCCACCGGCGACCTCGTCGAAGTCGCCGAAGACGGCACCATCCGGGTGATGGGGCGTCAGAAGCAGATCATCATCCGCGGGGGCCGCAACATCGATATCAACGAGGTCGAGGCCGCGATCGCGCGCATCCCGACCGTGTCCCAGGTGTGTGTGGTCCCGGTTCCGGACGAGCTACTCGGTGAACGTGCCGCGGCTTTGGTCGTGAGCACGGGTGCACCGGTTACCCTAGATGAGGTGACTGCGCACCTCGGAGACGTCGAGTTCCCGAAGTTCAAGTGGCCGGAGTTCGTCTTCACGATCGACGATCTGCCGCAGAATCGGGTGGGGAAGCTGTCTCGGCCGGATGCGGTGGACCTTGCAACACGCCTGCTCGCGGGTGCCGACAGCCACTCATATTGACCCGACTTCACCTCAGTTCAGGTAGTCTCTGAGGTGCCGACCCGAAAAACAGATGGATGGGGGACCCGTGTCCGTAGAAGCTATGACGCTCCGCGATGGTCCGCGTTCGAAGCGTGGGCTCATTCTGACGGCCGCGATCGAACGCTTCGGGGAGGTCGGCTTCGAGCACACGAAGTGGGCGTCGATTGCCGACGAGGTCGGTATCGGCCAGACGGCGCTCTATCACTATTTCGAGTCGAAGGGTCACTGCCTGCTGACCATCATGCGTCTCGAACTGGCGGAGTCCCTCGAGCGATTCACGGCCGCGATCGAGGGCGTCGACGACCCGGTGGAGGCGTTGGGTGCCGCCGTCACCAGTGCGCTGGAAGCGACCCCCCGGGACGCCTTGCAGCGTCGCATCCTCCAGAGTCACATGGATCTGCTCGCCACTCCCCGCCAATCCGAGAAGGAAGAAGCCGAGCGCCAGACCTCACGTGCGCTGGTGAACTCGATCGAAGAGGCGTGGTCTCTCCTCATTGCGAAGGGGATCGGCGCCGGAGTCTTCGCCGACGCCGATCCACGTCTGATTGCCCGGCTGATTCTCGGACTCGTCGTCAGTGTGTGGCGGTGGTATCGCCCCGGCGGGGACATGACCCTGGACCAGCTCAACCAGCACGTTCGCGACGCCACCCTGCGCATCGTCCGCGCGTAACGCGGGCGTCTGCGGAGGGGTGGTTTTTCTTACTCTCGATATTTGAACTAAATTCAGGTCAGTTATGGAGTGATGATGTACAACTTGATCGTCTTGGCCGCGCGTCCGCACGACTGGAGTCATGAGCAGTTCATCGAGTGGTGGCGCGGTGAACATGCCGACGTGACCTACCCGCTGCCGGGCCTGCGGCGCTGGCAGCACACCGAGGTGCTCGACGCCATGGACGACCGGTCCCGGGAATGGGACGGCGTCTCGATTCTGAGCTTCGACTCCCGTGAGGACCTCGATGCCGCGCTCGCCAGCCCGGAATGGCAAGCCGCAGTGGACAACGTCGGCCAGATGCGTGGAAAACGCATCCTCGTCATGGGGGAGGAGAAAACGATGGTCGAAGTGGACAGCGGTCAATCATGAGGGCGCACTGGATGGAACCGGGCTGCTACGAGGTGGCGCCCGGTGTGCATCGAGTGCCCCTCCAGATGCCTGGAGACGGCCTCGGGGCAGTGAACATCTATGCCCTCGAGACCGAGGACGGGCTTGCCCTCATCGACGGTGGCTGGCGAGTCGGCACGACCTTCGACGAGATGGAGCGCGCCCTGCTTCGGATCGGGCGCAGCACCGAGCAGATTCACGACATCTATGTCACCCACGTGCACCGCGATCACTACACGTTCGCGATCGAACTCCGCCGCCGACACGGCTCCCGCGTCCACCTCGGGATCGCCGAGGCTGACGGATTGGCAGCCGTCAGTGCACTCGGCAGTAACGTGCCGACGGATTCGCTACACGAACTCCGCCGCGCCGGTGCCACTCTCCTGGCGGACACGGTCGAGGTTCTGACCGCTGCGGAGCCGTTCCACCCCTCGGACTGGGAACAGCCCGACCACTGGCTCACCGCAGGTCCGGTCCGGATCGGACGGCGCACACTCGATGTGGTGCACACGCCCGGTCACACGAAGGGGCACATGGTATTTCACGACGAAGAGCAAGAGGTGCTCTTCAGTGGCGACCACGTCCTGCCCACGATCACACCGTCGATCGGCTTCGAACTCGGCGACTGGGATCTGCCGTTGGGGCGCTACCTCGAGTCGCTGACCCGTCTGCTCGAACGCCCCGACTCGCAACTGCTCCCGGCGCACGGAGATCCGACGCCGAGCGTGCACCTGCGCGTCGAAGAACTTCTCGCACATCATGACCGGCGTTTCATATCCATGCGCGACGCGCTGGTCTCGCTCGGGCCCGCGACCGCGATTGCCGTCGCAGACGCGGTCACGTGGACCCGTCGCGAGAGGCCGTTCTCCACTCTCGACCCGTTCAATCAAATGATCGCCACCTGTGAGACCCTCGCCCACCTCGACATGTTGGTCGATCGTGGCCGGCTAACGGTCCGAAGACGAGACGACCGCGACGTCTTCTCCGTCGTCTGAGTGCGGAAGGATTCCCAATGCAGAGTCACGAGTTGAAACTGGCGCGCCATCCCCAGGGGAAGGTCCGGCCGTCGGACTTCCGCCTCGACATGGTGACGGTTCCCGAAGAACTGACGCCCGGTGACATTCTCGTGCGCAACTCGTGGTTGTCGATCGACCCGTCTGTCAGGATGCGTCTCGGCCCCACGGGTCCCGCGGGCTACCTCCCACCGTTCCGCATCGGGGAGACACTGACCGGGTTGGCTGTCGGCGAGGTACTCGAGTCCCGTGACCCCGGCTTCGAGAAGGGCGACACGGTTCTGCACATCAAGGGTTTTCGCGAGTTCGCGGTGGTCCGGCAGGGCAGCGAAACCTTGGCCGGGGCAGGCGGAGTGACACGCCTCGACACGAGCGTGCACCCGCCGCAATCCTATCTCGGAGCGCTGGGCAGTTCCGGGCTCACGGCGTACGTGGGATTGCAGTGCATCGGTGGACTCACGAGCGGAGACGTCGTGTGGATCTCGTCGGCCGCGGGTGCGGTCGGCAGCCTCGCCGCGCAGATTGCGAAGCTCCGAGGTCACTACGTGGTCGGCAGCACAGGTTCCGGTGAGAAGGTCAGGTTCCTGCTGGACGAACTGAAACTCGATGCAGCATTCGACTACCACAGCCCGGACCTGGTGGAAGCACTCGGGTGCGCGGCACCGGACGGCATCGACCTGTATTTCGACAACGTGGGTGGAGCGCATCTCGAGGCCGCCCTGTATCACCTCCGGACGGGCGGCCGCGTGGCCATGGCGGGCGCCGTCGCCTCCTATGACGCGGACACGGCGGCACCGAGTCCGGGCAATCTCTTTCAGATCGTCGCGAAGAACCTGACGGTGCAGGGTTTCCGGGCTGGAGCCTACGACCATCTGCTCGGCGACATGCGGGCCGAGGTGGGAAGCTACCTCCGCGACGGTCGCCTCGTTGTCGAGGAAACCGTGTTCGACGGCCTCGGGTCGGCGCCGGACGCCATCGTCGCGATGCTGCAGGGCCGGACCGTGGGAAAGACGCTGTGCTGCCTACGCTGATGCTCCCAGACGAACATGGCCTCCGCATCACGCGGAGGCCATGTTCGTTCTGCGTAGCTCAGGCCGCCGTCCACCCACCGTCGGCGTAGATCTCCGAGCCGGTGACGAAGGTGGAGTCGTCGCCGGCCAGGAAGGCGACGACGGCCGCGATCTCCTCACCCCGCCCGAGTCGACCCATCGGGGTGCCGGCCAGCATCTCGCGGTGACGCTCGCTGCCCTCCCAGCGCTCGAGTAGTGGGGGCGTCCCGATGAATCCCGGGTGCAGAGAGTTGACGCGCACCCTCGCTTTCGCCCAGTGCAGGGCAGCGTTCTTGGTCATCGTGCGGACTGCCCCTTTGGCGGCTGCATAGGCAACGCTGTTGCCCAGGCCGCCCACCGTTCCCAGTATCGAGCACATGTTCACGATCGAACCGCCGCCGCTCCGCTCGATCAGCGGGCCGGCGTGTTTCATACCCAGCCACGTGCCGGTCTGGCCGACCCCGATCACCCGATCCCACTGTGATCGGGTTTCCTCGTCGACCGTGGCGACGCTGCCGATGGCAGCGTTGTTGACCAAGGCGTGCAGCGCGCCGAACGTGCTCTCGGTTGCTGCCACGACGTCTTCCCACTGTTCCTCGGAGGAGACGTCGAGGGCGAGCGCTGTATGTCGCTCGGGCTGGGTGAGCGTATCGAGCAAGTCCTGGCAGCCCGACTTCTCGAGATCAGTCAGGACGACGTGAGCGCCCTCTTCGGCGAGCCTTCGGACGATCTCCGCGCCGATACCACCGGTCGCACCCGTCAGTAGGACGACCTTGTCGCGAAGTCGGTCAGGGCCGACAGTCATCTGGACTCCTTGTCACTTGTTCGGCTCGGGCAGGGAAGGTCGACATCAGAGGTTGCTCAACACGTTTCGGCCACCGACGAGCATCGCGACCACTACACCGATGCTGGTCACCGCGGTCATGAGAAGAGCCATCGCGGCCACGAGCGGGTAGGAGCCGTTCTCCCACAGGTCGAACAGCAGCGTCCCCATCACCTGTGTCGTGGCGGCACGGACGAGCAGTGAGGCGGCGAACTCGTGGGTCAGCAGGATGAACATCAGGGCGACGGAACTGAGCACGGTCGGCCTCATCAGCGGCAGAATCACCCGCACATTGGTGACGAACGGGCTCGCGCCGCTCGTTGCCGACGCCTCGGCATAGGTCTCGCCTAGCGACAGCATCGCCGTCATTTGCATCCGGGTGGAGAAGGGCACCATCAGCACGATGTAGACGAGGATGATGACAGCCTTGGTCCCGTAGAGGATCAGCGGAGGCTGGGTGTACGTGAGCAGGAACCCGACGCCGAAGATCACCGCTGGAATGCCCAGGGGTAGAGCAGTGATGATGTCACCGATGGTTCCCAGCACTCTGTGTTTGCGGCCTCGCACGAGCAGCGTGGCGGTGAGGTAACCGATCGGCACGCAGACGGCGACCGCCACCACGGAGGTGAGGAGACTCGTGTACACGGAGTCGACGATGCTCGCCGTCCGGAACAGCGCCCGGAAGTTGTCGAGTGTGAAGAGATTCCAGGACAGTGTCTCCGACCAGTAGGGAGACACGGCCACGATGGCGAGTCCGATCAGCGGAACGACGAGCGCGAGCATCGCATACGCGGAGATGCACACGGCGGCCCACGCCGAGCGTCCGGTGTCGGGTGCGAACGCTTTTCCGCCGTGCGTGACGAAGCGTGACTGATTGCCGAGAAGCATCTTCTGCGCCAGCACGACGACGACGCCGAAGATGACGAGCGGAGAACCCGCCGCGGCTGCGGCGGCGAAGTCCGCCGGCGACTCGGACACCCGCCGATACATTTCGGTGGTGAGGACCTTCACGCCGGTGTTCTGTCCCAGCAGGAGTGGTCCGGTGAACTGGCCCAATCCGAGAAGCAGCGCGATTCCACCGCCGTACACCAGGGAGGGGCGAAGCAGCGGGAGCACTACACGAAAGAACACCCCGAGTGTCGACGAACCGCTGATCTGTGCTGCCTCGAGGTGCTCGGAACTGATGTTCTGCATTCCCGCGCTGACGAAGAGGTAGACGAAGGAGGTGAGTCCGAAACCCGTGAGAATGATGATCCACGGTGTGCTGTAGATGTCGACGGGTCCGGAGTCCACGTGGTTCCACCAGGGGAGCTTGCGCAGGAGTGCGTTCAAATACCCGGGTCCGGGCGAGAGAAGGAATGCCCACCCGACCACATTGGCTACCGCGGGCATCACGATGGGCAGGATGGGGACGATTTTGAGAAAGCTCAGCCGACGTGGCAGCCGGCTCGCCGCGAACGCAAGTATCGTCCCCAATACCATTGCGATAGCCAGTGACGAGAGAGCGAGGGCAATCGTTGTTCGGATGGTCTGGCCGATATCGTACCGGCCGTACTGGGCTTCGAAACCGCGTGCGCCGTCCTCGAACGCCAGCGACTGTAACCGGAAGAGCGGGAGCACGACGAGATACGCCAGAACCGCCAGCAGTGCGCCGTACCCGAGTCGGGTACGCCACACCGTACTGACGACGAACGGACGTGCGCCGCGACTCACCGCAACCGTAGCCATCACGCCTCCGATCGGGCGGCCTGGGCGAGCACGGGAACCTGGAGATCCACGTGACCGTCCGGAAGCGGAAACACTCGCAACTTGGTGGGCGAGAAGCTCACCACCAGAGGAGATCCGATGGTTGCAGCACGCAACCAGCGTCCGTGTCGTTCCGCGTCTGCGCGGACGAACAACTGCTCGCCTCCGGCATCGACCGTCACGTCGAAATAGCGGCCTCCGTACTCGGAGGTGACGAGTTCGCCGACGAAGCCGACGTCACCCGCACGGACCTCGTCGAGTGAATGATGAAGTGCGAGGTCTTCGGGCCGGAGTCGTCCCACAGCCGTATCGCCGCTGATGTAGTCGCCCTGGACGCCCGCCGCGTCGAGATCGACGGGAGCCCCCGCTCGCGTGGTCCACCCCTCGTGCCTGCGGACGAGTTCGAGCCGGTTCGCCATCCCGATGAATGCGGCGACATAGTCGGAGGAAGGGGTCTGGTAGACCCGCTCCGGGGTGTCGTACTGTTCGATCTTGCCCGCCTTCATGATGGCGAGTCGGTCACCGAGCGCAAACGCCTCGGCCTGATCGTGGGTGACGAATACGGCAGTGAAGCCCAGTCGTTGGTGTAGTTGATGAATCTGGGACCGCACCTGATCGCGCAGCCGTGCGTCGAGATTGCTCAGGGGCTCGTCGAACAGCACCAGGTCGGGTCGGGCGACCAGGCCGCGGGCCACGGCGACTCGCTGTTGCTGTCCACCGCTGAGCTGGGACGGATACCGGTCGAGCAGGGCTCCGCAATCGACCATGTCTGCGGCGGTCTCGACCTGTCCGGCGGCGATGGCGCTCTTCATCCGTCGAACCTTCAAGGGGTACCGGATGTTTTCTCGCACTGTCATGTTGGGCCACAGCGCGTAGGACTGGAAGACCATGCCGATGTTGCGCTTGTATGCCGGAACGTTGATGCGGGTCGACGCATCGAAGACGGTGTTGTCCTTGAACGTGATCGACCCGCCCTCGGGTGTCTCGAGACCGGCGATGCATCGTAGGGTGGTCGTCTTCCCGCAACCGCTGGGGCCGAGTAGGACGAGAAATTCACCGTCCTGGATGTCGAGGTCGAGTTGATCGACAATGGTGTTGGACCCGAAGGTCTTGGTCAGGTTGGAAACCTTGAATTGTGATGTCACCTTGGCACCTGCTTGGTTGCGAGTGGTTTGTCGAGGAAAAAGAAAGTGAATTCAGTTCATATTACGGTCTCGTCGGGTGCTTCGGAGTCTTGGCGCCCGCGGAGGTTCCGCCGTCGATCATGAGATCGGAGCCCGTAATGTAACTGCTGTCCTCGCACGCGAGGAACAGGATGGCCTTCGCCACCTCGAGTGGTAGGCCTCGGCGCTGCAGCGGAATGCTTTTCACATACGCGTCCATGTCGTCGTCGGCGAAGTCGGCGCCGGCGGTGATTGCCGTCTCGATGCTGCCCGGGCACACCGCGTTGACCCGGATCTTCGATTCCGCGAACTCCAACGCCGCAACGCGGGTCAGGGCGCGAACACCGAACTTCGACGCGCCGTATGCACCGAGCTCGGCCGTCGCGAGGACGCCACGCAGCGAGGACAAGTTGACGACGGACCCGCCGGTGGTCATCGCGGCACCTGCGGCTTGCAAGCCGAGGAAAGTCCCCACCAGATTGAGGTCGATCATGCGTCGTAGGTCGGCGAGTGACGTCTGCATGATGGACGCTTTGGATGCGGCGCCTGCGGAGTTGACGAGAACACGCATCGGATGCCCGCGATCCGCCATCTCGGTGGTGACGCGCGTCCACTGAGATTCGTCGGTGACGTCGAGGTGCCGGTAGTGCGCTCGCGCACCGATTTTCGCCGCGACACGTTCACCCAGCTCGTCGTCGACGTCGCCGAGGTAGACCGTGGCCCCGTGGGCGTGGAAGAGTTCCGCGGTCGCGGCACCTATCCCTCGTGCAGCACCGGTGACGAGAGCGCAGGTGTCACGTAGTCGCTCGTCGGTCGTAGTCACTGGATGAATCTCTTTTCCCAATCGGACTGGTATTCGGTGAGCGATTCGGGTGTCAGGTCGGACGGGTTGGGCAGCGCGATGTCCTGGGCCCGTGCGACGCTTCCTTCGATGCCGGGGAGTGCGCTCGCGTAACCGTGTGATAACGCCTTCTGGCCGGCGGGGGTGACCATGAAGTTCGCCAGCACCTGTGCGGCATTCGGGTGCGGCGCCGCGGACAGTGCGTGTGTGAACCACGGGGTTCCCCACGGGGGCGAGGGCAGTGCCCAGTCCACCGGTGCTCCCGATTCCTTCTCTCGCACAAGCGGTTGCACCATAGGGGTTGCGACGATCTCGCCCGAGGTCAGGGCCTGAGCCACGCCCAGTGCACTCGGGTAGATCCGCGGTTTCAGTTCGGCGAGCTTCTGGAGATAATCGGCGCCGAAGTTCTTCTCGAAGAATCGGTAGAGGTCGACGTACGAGGCGATGCCGGACGGGTTGACGATTCCGATCTTGCCCTTCAATGCTGGGTCGAGGAGGTCTGCCGGCTTCTGCAGACCTCCCGGAAGTGCTGTCGTGTTCCAGCCGAGAGCGAACACCGCCGCGCTGGTCAGGAAGAACTTGTCGGAGATGATGCTCGTCTGCGGTTCGTACTCCGGCGCATCGAATGCCGGGCCGACGAGATCGGTCGAGTAGGTGCCCGACCCGGCGGCAGTCTCGATCCAGGCGGCGTCGGTCAGCATGTGCACATCAGCCGTTCCCCGCTTCGTCTGATTCTCGACCTCGACCTTCGGGTTGATGTCAGCGTCGGTTCCC
Source organism: Rhodococcus opacus (assembly GCF_012396235.1). Classification (GTDB taxonomy): domain Bacteria; phylum Actinomycetota; class Actinomycetes; order Mycobacteriales; family Mycobacteriaceae; genus Rhodococcus_F; species Rhodococcus_F opacus. The sequence goes on from NZ_JAAXPA010000025.1 coordinate 20,036, forward strand.
CGGACGTATTCGAGGGAGATCTCGGGATACTCCTGCTCGAAGGCCACTTTCAGAGCGTCGAGATTGGCGGGCTTCTGGCTCGAGTACAGCAGCACACTGCCTTCGGCCTTGGCTGCGGCGACGACGTCGTCCCACGTGCCGGACACGGGACCGGTGGACCCGGAACCGCCGGACCCGCAAGCGGCGGAGGCGAAAGCGGCGACCACTGCGACCGCGATCAGCTTTATCGGCATACTTCTCATGGCATGAAAGCCCTTCCGGTATCGGTTCGACGAATGCGAAGCCGTGTGTTCGGTGATGGATGGAGGAGTCGAATGAGGCCTACGGCGCGACACCGTTGAGCAGCGCGGCAACGCGATCGGGCATCGTGACCATGGCCATGTGGCCGGATTCGAGGAATGCGGTGTCGCCGCCGACGAGGACGGCCGATCTTTCCTGGAGTTCGGGTGGATAGCAGGTGTCCTTGGACAAACGTACGTATGTACGGGGTATATTGGCGCGGAGACCGGACAGGTCGACGGACTCTGTGAGTAGCGCGCCGCAATCGTCGACCAACTGGGCGATCATCCATTCGGTCTGTTCCGCGTCCATGTCGTTGCAGAGCATCGCGGCGGCGCCCATCGGATCCTGGCGGTACGCACCATCTTCTATCGAGGCTTCCACCGCGGCGCGGACGTCCGGGTCGATCTGGTCGATCACTCGCGTCCCGTCGGGCGGGACGACGGCGGACAGGAAGACGACGTGCCGTAGTCGGTGTGCGAGTGCCTGCATGACCCGAGGGGCCGTCACTCCCGCGAAAGAGTGTGCGACGAGGACGACGTCCCCGAGGTTCGCCGCCTCCACGTCGTCGATGACGGCGGCGGCGCAGTCGTCGAGGGTGACGGACCGCGGGTCGACGGAGCGCCGTCCTCCCCGCCCCGGGAGATCGATTGCGAGAGTGTCACCTTCGAGCAAGGGGAGGAGGGGCGCCCAGCAGGAGGCGCCGATTCCTGCGCCGTGGACGAGAACGAACGACATTTTGCTCCTCGCTAAATTGAACTGATATCAGTTTGAATCTAGGGAAATCGCCGTGTGATGTCAATCACCTGATAATGTGAAGTGAATCCAGTTCACTTAGGAGGTCCGTGTGACGAATCCACGTGCAGCGCGGCCGCTGCAGCTCGGTTCGCTTCGGTTGGCAAACCGGCTCGTCGGTACGCCGCACGCGTCGGGTGCCGTCGCCGGCGGCCTCCCCTCACGCGGCGACGACGACTACTGGCGACGCTGCGCGGCCGGCGGTGCCGCAATGCTCATCGTCGGCGGCACGGTGGTGTCGCCCGGTTCGACCAATCGCAACGGCAACATCACCGAGGCCTGGCGTCCCGAAGTCCTCGCGGGCCTGGAGGCTCGGGCGCGGGCAATCACCGAGGAAGGAGCCATCGCGGCCTGCCAGCTGGTGCACCTCGGACGCGAAACTCTGGGCGCCGAGATGTGGAGTCACCCCGTCGGGCCGTCCGCTGTCCGCTCGCCCCGCGAACCGACGCGACCGCGCGCCCTCTCGGGCGCCGACGTCGACGCGGTCGTCGACGCATTCCGCACATCCGCGGTCCACGCGTGGTCGGCCGGCTTCCCGGTCGTCGAACTGCATGCAGCCCACGGATATCTACTTGCGCAATTCCTCTCGCCGAACACGAACCTCGGTCGAGACGCTGCGACGGGTGCTCAGCGTGTGCGGATCCTCGACCGCATCGCCTCAGCGGTCCGCGACGCCTGCCCCGGGGTCGTACTCGGAGTCCGCGTCTCTTCCGACGGCGGCGACGAGGCAGGCCTGAGTATGGACGGTCTCTGCGACGTACTACCGCACCTCTCCGATTTCGACTACGTCAACGTCACGGTCGGCGTCCGCACCACCTACGTCCGGGACATGGCCGTAACCGACCCGCCGCTGCTCGATTCGGTCGGGCGATTACGCGCCGCCGCAGTGACCCCGCTGCTCGTGTCACAGTCGTTCCGGACCGGTGCGTCCATCGAGACTGCACTGCAATCGGGAGCCGACCTCGTCGGTGTGGCACGACCGCTGATCGCCGACCCGAACTTCCCGCGGAAGATACTGACCGGCCGCGAGGCGTCGATCCGCCCGTGCGTGTCCTGCAACGAGGATTGCCGGGCATTCGACCCCGTCCTACTGTGCTCGGTCAATCCCGACCTCGCACCGCCGGGTCATTCCGCACGTCCCGCGTACCCGCTGACGCTGGGGCCCACGCGCGGGTCGAGAGTGCGGAGACGGATCGCCGTCGTCGGTGCAGGCCCCGCCGGGCTCGAGTGCGCGATGCGGCTCGGACCCGATCACGACGTCACACTCTTCGAACAACGAGAGCGAATCGGAGGCCAGCTTGCGACAGCGGCCGACGCGCCGCATCGCAGCGGCTGGCGTCGCCTCCTCGACTACTACGCCGACAACATGCCGAAGGTGGCAATCCGTCTGGCGCACACTGTGAACGCCAACGACCTGGAGGACTTCGACGACATAGTCCTGGCCGTCGGTGCCGTGGAAGAACTTCCCCAGGAATTGGCGGGAACGTCGTCCGTGCTCACCTCTCAGGCGCTGCTCGGTGGGGGAGGAGCCCTTCGCGGCGCGGGCCACGTCGTGGTGGTAGACGACGGATTTGGGCTATGGCCAACAGCGAGCGCGGTCGAAGCGGCGCTTGCCGCGGGTGCCGACCGCGTCACGGTTCTGACGCCCGCCGCGGCCTTCGCGTCGGGTCTTCCCGCGGAGGGCCGCGTGCAGTACCTGCGTCGGCTGTCGGGCGAACCGGTCGACGTGCGCGTGCTGTCGTCGCTCGTCGCGGTCTCCGACGGGTCGGTCGAGTTCGAGAACACGCTGTCGGGGGAAAGGACGCGCCTCGACGTCGACCGGGTGGTCGTGGCCGGTGAGCGGCGCCCGCGCGACTGGTCGCAACTCGCACCGGAAGGCGCACGCGTGCACGTCATCGGCGACGCTCTCGTACCGCGCAAAGTCGCACACGCCATCTCTGAAGGCCGTGCTGTCGCCTGTGAGTACTTGTTAACCGCGGGCGGTTAACAAGTACTCACAGGGGGTGTTCGCCGACATCCGCGGCGGCGAGGGTGATGACCAGCAACGGCACCACCTTCGCCGCCGCGATGCGGTAGTGGTTCCTCGACTCCTGCTCGACGATGCGTGCCCCGCCGAGGGCGCGCAGGTGGTGGTAGAGCTGACCGGGCGAGGACAGCCCGACCGCGGTCTGCAGTTCGGCCGCGCCGGCGGGACCGCGCAGCAGTGTGCGGACGATCTCGAGGCGGGTCGGATGTCCCAGGGCGGCGAGGACATTCGATACGGCCGTGGGGGACAGGTCGAGGGTTGCGCCGGCGTCGTAGCGGATTGTCCACTGGATCTCGCCGCCCAGGTCGACGGTGCCCTGATATCCGATCTGCCCGATGCTCTCGCCGACGTCGGCTGTCGGGGTTTCGGCGGGCCGGGCCGATTCGAGGGCGTGGACGCGGGCCTCGAGGTCGGCGAGCCGGGTGTCGTACTCGTCGTTCACACGGCACAACTTAGCTGCGACGTCGTGTCGGGATCGGTCATCGCCTCGGTGACCACCCCGGGAAGGTTGCCGCCTTTGAAACCCGGCCCGTCCAGCCCGGGCGGGGCGGGCTGCCATTCGAGTGTTCGGCGTGCGACATCGGAGCCGGGACCGAAGTCGCCGCTCGCGATCGCGCGGTGCAGCGACGCCAGGCCCGCGGCCGAACCCGTCACCCCGGACTCCTGGACCCGGGCCGTGACCGCCGGGAAGTTGTCGCCGGGCGACATCCGCACGACCTGTTCGCGGTAGGCGTCGTCGTGTGCGTAGCGCCGGGCGGCGTCCCACCGGGCATCCCGCGACATCGCCGGATCGAGGAGGGCGATGGTCGAGCCCAGCAGGGTCGGCACCTCCAGGTCGTCCCAGCCGCCCTGCGCGGCGGCGTCGGCGAGGGCGGCGTCGCCGAGTCGGTCGCGCAGGTAATCGGGGACGGCGTTGTCGCTCTCCTGGATCATCGCGCAGCGTTCCCACTCGGACAGCGGCACCGGCTCGGCCGGGTCGAGTTCACCCGACGCGACGGCCCGGGCGTAGGCGGCCAGGTGCACCACCTTGATCGCGGACGCCAGCGGAACGGTGTCGCCGGTGCGGTGCTCGACCGTGCGGCCGCGACCGTCGTCGACGACGAAGGCGATGTCGTCGGGGTGGGAGCCGACGTACCCGACCCATCCGGCGGCGGTCGTGATGTCGGCGGGTGGCAGCGGTGCGCATACGGCCGGCGGCGCTGCCTGCTCGTCCGAGGAGGTGGCGGTGCCGTCGGTGCTGCACGCGCCCAGGCTCACCGCGACCGCGACTGCTGCTGCGACCGTGCCCAGCTTCCTGCTCATCGAGAAGATCCCCTCACCTGTGGAAATTCGATAATCCGGAATTGCGGAATTCTAGAAGTACGGTAACCCGTACCGGCGGGAGTGTCGAGACCGCACGCTCCGAACGTCCCGTCCGGCGCGGCCCGTAGGCTGACACCCGTGCGCGTACTCGTTATCGGCTCCGGAGCCCGTGAACATGCCCTCCTTCTCGCTCTTGCTCGCGATCCAGGGGTCAGTGCCCTGATGTGCGCGCCCGGCAACGCCGGAATCGGCAAGATCGCCGAGCAGCATCCCGTCGATATCGCGTCCGGGGAGGCGGTGGCGGCCCTCGCGAAGAAGCTCGACGCCGACCTCGTCGTGGTCGGCCCCGAGGTCCCGCTGGTGCTGGGTGTCGCGGACGCCGTCCGCGCGGCGGGCATCGCCTGCTTCGGACCGTCGGCCGACGCCGCGCGCATCGAGGGTTCCAAGGCGTTCGCCAAGGACGTCATGGCCGCCGCCGGTGTGAAGACCGCGCACAGCGAGATCGTCGACTCGCCCGCCAAGCTGGACGAGGCGCTCGACCGCTTCGGGCCCAACTGGGTGGTCAAGGACGACGGCCTCGCGGCAGGCAAGGGCGTCGTGGTCACCACGGATCGGGACGCGGCCCGCGATCACGCTGCCGAACTGCTCGAGAACGGTCACCCCGTTCTCCTCGAGTCCTTCCTCGACGGTCCCGAGGTGTCGCTGTTCTGCGTCGTCGACGGCGAGACCGTCGTGCCGCTGCTGCCGGCCCAGGACCACAAGCGCGTCGGCGACGGCGACACCGGACCCAACACCGGCGGCATGGGCGCGTACACGCCGCTGCCGTGGCTGCCCGAGCAGACCGTGACCCAGATCGTCGACGACGTCGTGAAGCCGGTCGCGGCCGAGCTCGTCGCCCGGGGCAGCGCGTTCAGCGGCCTGCTGTACGCCGGGCTGGCGATCGGCAAGGACGGCCCCGCCGTGGTCGAGTTCAACTGCCGCTTCGGCGACCCCGAGACGCAGGCGGTCCTCGCCCTGCTGAAGAGCCCGCTCGGCGAACTGCTGAACGCGGCCGCCACCGGAACGCTCGATCAGGTCGCGCCGCTCGAATGGCAGGACGGCTCGGCGGTGACCGTCGTGGTCGCGGCCGAGCACTACCCGGCCACCCCGCGCACCGGCGACGTGATCACCGGCGCCGACGGTGACGGCGTCCTGCACGCAGGCACCAAGCTCGTCGATGATCAGGTGGTCTCCGCCGGCGGGCGCGTGCTCAGCGTGGTCGGAGTCGGAGCCGACCTCGACGCTGCGCGCGCGGATGCGTACTCCAAGATCTCCGCGATCAAGCTGCCGGGAAGCCACTTCCGCAAGGACATCGGACTGGCCGCTGTCGAGGGACGCATCGCCCTTCCCTGAGGTCGAAGCGCTCCAGCGGCGCAAACGACCGACAGGCGGCCACCCCCGGAACATCCGGGGGTGCACGCCTTTTTCGTCACGTCACCGGGCGGTCCATCCTCCGTCCATCGTGTAGGAGGCGCCGGTGACCATGCCTGCGTCGGCGGACGCGAGCCACGCGACGAGGGACGCCACCTCCGACGGTTCCACCAGTCGCTTGATCGCGCTCTCGGTGAGCATCACCTTCTCGATCACGTCGGCCTCGCTGATGCCGTGCACCTGTGCCTGATCCGCGATCTGCTTCTGCACCAACGGTGTCAGCACGTAGCCGGGATTGACGCAGTTGCTGGTCACGCCGTGCGGGCCGCCCTCGAGCGCCGTCACCTTCGACAGTCCCTCGAGTCCGTGCTTGGCGGTGACGTACGCGGACTTGAACGCTGATGCGCGGAGCCCGTGCACGGACGAGACGTTGACGATGCGCCCGAATCCCGTGGAGTACATGTGCGGCAAGGCGGCACGGATCAGCAGGAACGGTGCCTCGACCATCAGCGTCTGGATGCGCCGGAAGTCCTCGGGGCGGAATTCCTCGATGGGGCTGATGGTCTGGATACCGGCGTTGTTGACGAGGATGTCGGTCTCCAGCCGCAGCTCGGTGAGCGGATCGGTGTCGAGGAGGTCGACGTGCCACGCGGTTCCGTCGATTTCGTCGGCGAGGCTCTTGGCGGCCACGTCGTCGAGGTCGGCGACCGTGACGTGGGCTCCGCGTGCGGCGAGCGTCCGGGCGCAGGCCGCGCCGATCCCGCTGGCGCCGCCGGTGACGAGCGCGGTGCGTCCGGTCAGGTTCTGCTCGGTCATGCGGGGACCCCGTCCTTCGCGCCGGCAGCCTTCTCGTCGGCCAGGATCTGGGCGTCCGCCGCGTCGATCGATTCGAGCGAGATGCCCTTGGTCTCCCGGGCGACGATGACGGCGACGACGGTGATCAGGCACGCGATCGCCAGGTAGATCGCGATCGGAACGGACGAGTCGTACTTGCTGAGCAGGCTGGCCGCGATGATCGGCGCCAGCGAACCGGCCACGATCGACGTCACCTGGTAGCCGAGGGAGACACCCGAGTACCGCATGCGGGTCGGGAACATTTCGGCCATGATCGCCGGCTGGCCGGCGTACATGAAGGCGTGGAACACCAGGCCGATGATGATCGCTCCGAGGATGACGGCGTTGTGCCCGCTGTTCATCATCGGGAAGGCGAAGAAGCCCCACGTGCCCGCGGTCAGGGCGCCGATCATGTAGACGGGGCGCCGGCCGATGGTGTCGGAGAGCCGCCCGACGAGCGGGATCACCGCGAAGTGCACGGCATGCGCGATCAGCATCCACCAGAGGATCTGCGCGGTGTCGGTGTGGACGACCACCTTGAGGTAGGTGATCGAGAACGTGACCACCAGGTAGTACATGACGTTCTCACCGAAACGCAGGCCCATCGCCGTCAGCACGCCGCGGGGGTAGCGCTTGAGGACCTCGAAGACGCTGAAGGACGTCTCCTTGATGTGCTCCGCTTCCTTCTGCGCCTGGATGAAGATCGGGGCGTCCGTGACCTTCGTGCGGATGTAGTAGCCGACGAGGACGATCACGGCCGACAGCCAGAACGCCACGCGCCAGCCCCAGCTGAGGAACGCCGCATCGGACAGAGTCGTCGTCAGGATCAGCAGGACGACGGTCGCGACGAGGTTGCCCGCAGGAACGCCGGCCTGCGGCCACGACGACCAGAAGCCGCGGGACTTGTTCGGGCTGTGCTCGGCCACCAGCAGCACCGCGCCACCCCACTCGCCGCCGACGGCGAATCCCTGGATGAAGCGGAGGGTGACGAGCAGGGCCGGGGCCCAGTACCCGATCTGGCCGTACGTGGGCAGGCAGCCCATCAGGAACGTGGCCGCGCCGACGAGGAGGAGGCTGAACTGGAGCAGTTGCTTGCGCCCGAACTTGTCGCCGAAGTGACCGAAGACGATGCCGCCGAGAGGCCGGGCGACGAAGCCGACGGCGTAGGTGACGAACGCCGCGATGATCGCGTCGAGTTCGTTGCCGCCGGCCGCGAAGAAGACCTTACTGAACACGAGCGTCGCCGCGGTCCCGTAGAGGAAGAACTCGTACCATTCGACGACGGTGCCGGCCATGGATGCGCCGACCACCTTCTTCAGCCCGGACGGCGGGGCTTCTTTCGCGTGCGCTGTTTCGTCGACGCTCATCTGTCGCTCCTCGTTACACTCCGTACCCCGCTGTGACTGGGGACACAGTTCGTTGGTCCTGCCGAGTATTGATGCATATTTGTGCGCACACAATGACGCAACCTGCAGTCGGCATGTGCAAATATGCAGAAGTGACCTCCGGAACAGCCATGCCCAGCGCCGACGACCTGCTCGTACTGCTGGCAGTGGGGCGGACCGGCCGCTTCAACACCGCCGCCGACGACCTGGGCGTCAACCACACGACCATCTCGCGGCGGATCGCGAGTCTGGAGAAAAGCCTCGGCGGCCGGGTCCTCGTGAAGGCCGCGGGCGGGTGGGAACTCACCGACCTCGGGCGGCAGGCGCTGACCGCGGCCGAACGCGTGGAGGCCGCCGTCCACGGACTCGTCGCCGAACCCGGCCGCGCCGACCACCTGAAGGGCGTGGTCCGGGTATCGGCGACCGACGGGTTCAGCGCGTACATCGCGGCACCCGCCGGCGCGCTGATCCGCAGCAGGCACCCTGAGGTGTCCGTGGAGATCGTCGCGATCACCCGCCGGGCCTCACAGCATCGCTCGGGGCTCGACATCGAGATCGTCGTGGGCAAGCCGCAGGTGCACCGGGCGGAGGCGCTGTGGCTGGCCGACTACACCCTCGGCCTGTACGGCGCGAAGTCGTATCTGTCCACACACGGCACCCCGAGGCAGGTGGGTGATCTGGCGGATCATTCACTCGTCTACTTCATCGACTCGATGCTGCAGGTCGACGAACTCGACCTCGCACGCCGCCTCACCGTCTCGATGCGCGAATCGGTGACGTCCACCAACGTGTTCGTGCACGTCGAGGCCACCCGGGCGTCGGCAGGTATCGGGTTGCTTCCGTGCTTCATGGCCGACCGCCACGACGACCTCGTGCGGGTCCTGCCCGGACAGGTCGAGGCCACGCTGGCGTACTGGCTCGTGGCAAGACCCGAGTCGTTGCGCCGACCGGAGGTCGCGGCGGTGGTGGGCGCGATCAGGGAGACGGTGGAGTCGCAGCGGGACGCGTTGGCGGGGCAGTGAGCGCGTCACGCTAGCGTCAAGGGGTGCGTCCAGAATCCCAGCGGTCCAACATCCAGACCTTCCACGTGATGGACGTGTGGAAGGCCGCCACCGAACGTCAGCGCACCCACGGTGACGTGCTGACGCTCGCAGCGGGGCAGCCGTCCACTCCCGCTCCGCAGCCGGTTCTCCGCGCGACGCGGGAAGTGCTCGACGGACACCTGCTCGGCTACACGGAGACGTTCGGGATCCTGCCACTGCGGGAGGCGATCGCCGGCTACCACTCCGCCAAATCCGGTATCGACGTCGACGCCGAGGACGTCGTCGTGACCACCGGATCCTCCGGCGCGTTCACGCTGCTGTTCCTCGCCGCCTTCGACGTCGGCGACACCGTCGTGGTGGCCCGCCCCGGCTACCCGGCCTACCGGAACACGCTCGCCGCGCTCGGCTGCAACGTCATCGAGATCGACTGCGGAGCAGACACCCGGTTCCAGCCGACGGTCGCGATGCTCGACGCCCTGCCCGAGCCGCCGGCCGGACTGATCGTCGCCAGCCCCGCCAACCCCACCGGCACCGTCATCGACCCCGGCGAACTGGCCGCCCTCGCCCGCTGGTGCGACGACCACGGGACGCTGCTGATCTCCGACGAGATCTACCACGGCATCGGATACGGCGAGCAGGCGATGACGAGCTCGTGGGAGACGTCGCGTGAATCCGTCGTCGTCGGATCGGTGTCCAAGTACTTCTCGATGACGGGCTGGCGGCTGGGCTGGATGCTGGTCCCCGAGGGGCTGCGCCGGCCGCTGCAGCGCCTGGCCTCGAACATGACGGTGTGCCCGCCGGCCATCTCCCAGTACGCGGCGATCGCCGCGTTCACCGAGGAATCGAGGGCCGAGCTCGACGGCCACGTCCAGCGCTACGCCGTCAACCGGGAGCTGCTGCTCACCGGGCTTCCGGAACTGGGCATCACCGACCTGGCGCCCGCCGACGGCGCGTTCTACGTGTACGCCGACATCGGGCACCTGCTCGGCGGATCCCACGGCGGCACGTCGACGGAATGGTGCTCGCGACTGCTGCAGGACACCGGTCTGGCGCTGGCCCCGGGCATCGATTTCGACACCGTCCACGGCGACCGGACGGTCCGGCTGTCGTTCGCCGGATCCACCGCCGAGGTCCGGGAATCGCTGGTGCGACTGGGTCGCTGGCTGTAGGCGGAGTTTCCCGACGACAGCTCTTGCGGCACCGCCGCAGTTGGCTCTTGCGGCGCCGCCGCAGCAGTTGTTCGATGGACTTGGGCGCACTGCGTGTTCGGTGTGCCAGGCAAGGAGAACGGCGATGCTGTACATCGCGTTGTTCGCATTCGTGTTGTGGGTCCTCTGCTTCGCCGACGCCATCACCACCGCCGACGACCAGTTCCGGAACCTCTCGAAGGAGGGCTGGCTGGTGATCGTGCTGCTGCTTCCGCTCGTCGGCTCGGTGTTGTGGCTCGTCGTCGGACGGCCGCCGAAGGACCCGGGCGATCGGCTGCCCGCCGACCCGGAGGAAGCCGAGTTCGTGCGGCGGTGCCGGGAACGGGCGGAGGAGCAGCGCCGGGAAGGTTTCCACGGGCACGACCAGGAGTAGAAGGCCTACACTGTGGCTAGGATTACACTGTTACACACCGGCCCTGAGGCGACGACATGAGCGACATCAGTCATCCACAGCCACCCGTTCCCGGCGGAGTCCGCATCGGGACCGTGGAACGGGAGCAAGCCGCGGCGGCACTCGCCGAACATTTCGCAGCCGGACGGCTCGAGACCGACGAGTTCGACGCGAGGGTGCGCCAGGCGTACCTCGCCAAGACCGCCGCCGACCTCACGCCGCTCTTCGCGGACCTCCCGGACGAACAGCGCTTCGCGCCCGAACCCGATCGCGTGCGCCGCGATCCGGGACGGGAGGCCGCGGCGCTGCGGACGCTGGTGTTCGTGGTGGCCGTGCTCGCCGCGATCTTGTGGGTCGCCCTGGTGCGCGTCCCTCCACTCGTCTTCCTGCCCATAGTCTGGCTCGTGCTGGCCCGTCGGGGCTTCGGCAGGCGGTCGTGCCGAGCGTGGTGACGCGCTGACTCGGACCGGCGAGAACTGCGGAAAACTACCGCGAGGTCGGTTGTCGCTCCCGTACTCTGACAGGCAGGTCCACGCCGTCGAGCGATCGAGGAGCCACGATGACCACCAGAATTGTGCGATGTGCGAGCCTGATCCCGGTTGTCGCGGCGTCCGCGCTGGTGCTGGGTGGATGCGGTTCCGACAGCAGTGACACCTCGTCGACATCTGCCAGTGCCACGGCGTCGGCCACGGCCACGACGGCGGCGCCGACAACCACGGGCACGGCGGTGGCGTCGGCGGTCACCAAGCAGCAGGCGGAGCAGATCGCTGTCGGGGCAGTCCCGGGCGGCACCGTCTCGAACTCCGAGGAACAGCAACGGGATGGAAAGACGGTGTGGCATGTCCACATCCGCGACACACGGGGCTACGACTACGACGTCGACGTCGATGCGGCGACCGGCGCGGTGGTCCCCGAGAGCAGGGACGGGGAGACCACAGCTGCACCCGCACCCGCTCCTCCCGCCGGCGGAGCGGTGACCCAGCAGCAGGCTGAGCAGATCGCTGTCGCGACAGTCCCGGGCGGAACGGTCGCGAACGCCGAGGAGCAACAACGGGACGGTAAGACGGTGTGGCACATCCATATCCGCGACGCCAAGGGCTGGGATTACGACGTGAACGTCGACGCGTCGACAGGAGCCGTCGTTCCCGACAACTGACCGCAGTGGGTAGAACGACCCATGTTCCGCCCGGGGCGAGATGGGTGAATTTTCCGATGCCTGGGCGGTGGCGTCGCTCTAGCGTCGATGGCATGGTCACCACGTCAGTTCTCGTGTCGCGCCCCGACTTCCAGCGGTGGGCCGCCCGTGCGGGCGCAGCGGGACCGCTGGTGTTCACCGCGGGGTTCGTCGCCCAGGAGGCAGTCCTCCGGGACGACTACAGCCCGATCGCCGACCCGATCAGCGCCCTCGAGGCGGACCCGAGCGGGTGGATCCAGCAGCTGAATTTCCTGGCCTTCGCCGCGCTACTGCTGATCTTCGCGGCCGGACTGCACCGCGGCATCGCGGCGACGCGCTTCGGCTGGGCGGGGCCGGCCCTGCTCGGCGTGGCAGCGGTGGGGCTGATCCTCGCCGCCGTGTTCCCGTTGCGTGAGGATCCGGCCGGGGAGCCCTACGACCCTGGCCACCATGTGATCTCGGGGATCACGTTCTTCTCCTGTAGTGCCCTCGCCCTGGTGATGCTGTCGCGCCGGTTCGCCGCCGATCCGCGGTGGCGCGGCCTGGCGCGGTACGTCGGGGTCGTCGGGGTGGTCGGACTGGGGTGCTTCGTGATGCTGGGCCGGTTCGCGATGCCGGAGGATGCCCCACTGCACGATGTCGCCGGGCTTCTCCAGCGGTTCACCCTTCTCGCCGTGACGTTCCCCGCGCTGGTGACGATCGCCCTGCGGCTCCGTCGCCTCGCCGGCCGACCCCCGGTGCTCATCCGGTCGTGAAGACCGGCATCTGCACCCGCGCGAGGCAACTCGTGTGGTAGCCGCCGGCTGGGTTCTCGAGGAAGCCGACCGTGACGGCCGGGGCACAATCCGAGGACTGCAGTACGTCGTGACCGAGCCCCGGGAACTCGAGGACCTCGGACCGCGACAGGGTTTCGGCCGCGGTCCGCGCCTGCGACGGCGGGGTGACGGCGTCGAGTGAACCGGTGAGGAGCAGGGCCGGCACGTCGCTCGCCGTGGGCTCGTGCACGCGGGCGTCGGACGCGGGCACGCCCCAGACGTCGCAGTCGTCGAAGATCCGGGCCGCCTGCGGCACCAGCGACAGCACGGGGTCCGGGAAGTCCCGGAGCACCCGCTTCGCGGTGGCGGCAACCCGCTCACGGTCGGTGAACGCCGTCTGCTCACCGCCCACCCCGAACGTCAGCCCGCAGCCGATGAGGCCCGGCGGTGTCACCGTGCCGAGCAGCGCGGTGGCGGCCCGGACGCCGTCGCCGGTGGCGGTCGAGTGGATGAGCGCGGGAAGCCCTGCGTAGTTCCCCGGCGCCAGACTCTGCTGGATCACCAGATTCGTGAACGTGTACCCGTCGAGGACGACGCGCCTGCCGGACAGGCCGACGGTCAGCGGCGAGGCGGCCAGCCGGTTCACGGTCCCGGTGAATTCGTCCTGCAGCCTGGGGTAGGCGGCGGCGCATGCCGGCTGAGCGGCGCACGCGTCGAACAGTGCGCGGTATCCCTCGGCGGCGCCCGGCCAGAAGCCCTCGATGATGTTGCTCTGCGTCGGTACGACCGAGTCCAGCACGACGCTGCGGATGCCGTCCGGGTGGTCGCGGAGCAGCGTCAGCGCGAGGTGGGTGCCGTACGAGACGCCGTAGATGTTCCACTCGTCGAGGCCGAGCGCCACCCGCAGATCCGCGACGTCGGCGGCGTTCGCGGTGGTGTCGTACGCGCCCAGGTCGTAGCCGCCACCGGCCGTCCGGTCGCGGCACGATCGGGTGGCCTGGACGTCGAGCGGGTCGGGTCGCGGGGTCGGAGACGTGGCAGCCAGTCGCGTCACGGCCAGGTCGATCCGTCGTCCGTCCGGACGCGATCGGTCCTCCGGCACGGTCAGGGTGCCACAGCTGAAGCCGGGTCCGAGATCGAGTTGCGGCACCCCGGCGACGTTCGGGGACGGGCACGCCGCGGCGGTGTACGTGGCCGCGGACGAGGGGTCCGGATCCCGGTGCGGAGCCACCCCGGGATCCGCACGCCGACACCAGGCCCATCGGCGCGGTCACCGCACATCCCAGGGCCAGCATTCGCACGGACACCCGCATGGTCCCGACGCCCCGCGGGTGGCCTCCGCAGCCCACATACTTCGCGGTCTGTCGTCCAATTTGCCCTGGTGCGGCACCCGCGGCTGGCAGGATGAATTGGTGTCATCTGCGGCAACTCCGAAGGGCGAACGGCGCCGACAGGCGCTGGTCGAGGCTGCCGCCGATCTGTTGCTCGAGGGCGGATTCGACGCGGTCCGGCACCGCTCGGTGGCCACCCGGGCCGACCTTCCTCTCGCGTCGACCACCTACTATTTCGAGTCGCTGGACGACCTGATCGCGAAGGCCGTCGAATGCAACGGCAACCGTGATCTCGCGGTCATGCGCGGCCGCGTCGACGACGTCACGCACCGGCGCCGCGGTCGTGAATCCACCGTCGACCTCCTCCTCGACCTACTCGTCGGACCGGCTCTGATCAGTGAGGACTGCCGCGAGAGGCTGATCTCCCGGTACGAGCGGTTCACGGCCTGCGCGCGTCGCCCCGAACTGCGTGAGGTCCAGTTGCGGTTGCGCGCACAACTCGACGACGTACTCACCGAGGCCCTGCGACGCTCCGACCGCGACGTCCGGCAGGAGCAACTCCGGCGGCTCGTCGCCGTCGTCGACGGAGCCCTGGTGACCGCGCTCGGCGAACACGACCCCGACCTGCGGGCCCTCGCCCGGGCCATGCTGCTCGACGTCGTCGACGTCGTCGCGCCCGCCCTGGACCGGCCGGACCACGTCGAGCTGTAGCACCGCCGTAAACTGAGGACTCGTGAGCCGCATCCCGAACGTCCTTGCCAACCGTTACGCCAGCCCCGAACTCGTCGAGTTGTGGTCGCCCGAGCACAAGATCGTCCTCGAGCGTCAGCTGTGGCTCGCCGTGCTGCGTGCCCAGGCGGAACTCGGGATCGACGTGCCGGCCGAGGCGCTCGCCGACTACGAGCGGGTGCTCGAGCAGGTGGACCTCGACTCCATCGCCGACCGTGAGCGCGTCACGCGCCACGACGTGAAGGCCCGCATCGAGGAGTTCAACGCCCTCGCCGGGCACGAGCAGGTTCACAAGGGTCTGACCAGCCGCGACCTCACCGAGAACGTCGAGCAGCTGCAGATCCTGCGGTCGCTCGAGCACGTGCACGCGCACGGTGTCGCGGTCGCCGCCCGGCTGGCCGAGCGGGCCGCCGAGTACGGCAGCCTCGTCATGGCCGGCCGGTCGCACAACGTCGCGGCGCAGGCCACCACACTGGGCAAGCGGTTCGCGTCGGCGGCCGACGAACTGCTCGTCGCGCTCACCCGGCTGCGCGAGCTGATCGACCGCTACCCGCTGCGTGGCATCAAGGGCCCCATGGGCACAGCGCAGGACATGCTCGACCTCCTCGACGGCGACGCGTCCAAGCTGGAGGCGCTCGAGCAGAAGGTCGCCGAGCACCTCGGCTTCTCCCACGTGTTCACGAGCGTCGGTCAGGTGTACCCGCGGTCGCTGGACCACGACGTGCTGTCCGCGCTGGTTCAGGTGGCGGCCGGGCCGTCGTCGTTCGCGCACACCATCCGCCTGATGGCCGGCCACGAACTGGTCACCGAGGGCTTCCAGCCCGGCCAGGTCGGGTCGTCCGCGATGCCGCACAAGATGAACACCCGTTCCTGCGAGCGCGTCAACGGACTGCAGGTCGTGCTGCGCGGGTACGCGTCCATGGCCGCCGAGCTCGCGGGCGCGCAGTGGAACGAGGGCGACGTGTTCTGCTCGGTGGTGCGCCGCGTCGCACTGCCGGACGCGTTCTTCGCGATCGACGGACTGATCGAGACGTTCCTGACGGTGCTCGCCGAATTCGGCGCCTACCCCGCCGTCATCGAGAAGGAACTCACCCGGTACCTGCCGTTCCTCGCCACGACCAAGGTCCTGATGGCCCTGGTGCGGGCCGGTGTGGGCCGGGAGACGGCGCACGAGGTCATCAAGGAACACGCCGTCGCTGTCGCGCTGGCGATGCGCGAAGAAGGCAAGGAACCCGACCTCCTCGACCGACTGGCCGCCGACGACCGCCTGCCCCTCGACCGGGCCGCCCTCGACGAGGCCCTCGCCGACAAGAAGGCGTTCATCGGTGCCGCCGAGTCCCAGGTCGCCACGGTCGTCGCGCAGGTGCAGAAGCTCGTCGATGCCAACCCCGAGGCAGCCGCCTACCAGCCGTCCCCGATCCTGTAGGCGCGTAGCGCCCGTGCGCCTTTTTGGTAGCGGGGGCTACCGAAAAGGCGCACAAGCACCGGAGGTGCCTAACCCGTGAACTGCATTTTCTGCGAGATCGTGTCGGGCCGATCCGACGCCAGCGTCGTGCACGAGGACGACGACGTGATGGCGTTCATGGACATCCGGCCGTGGACCTCCGGACACCTGCTGGTGGTCCCGAAGCGGCACGCGACCGGGCTCGCCGACCTCGACCCGGGTGACGGAGCGGCGGTGTTCGCGGTGGGGCAGCGCATCGCGACCGCGCTGCGCCACGGGCCGATGCGGGCTCAGGGCGTCAACCTGTTCCTGGCCGACGGGATCGCCGCCGGCCAGGAGGTCTTCCACGTCCACCTGCACGTCGTTCCCCGCACGGCCGGTGACGGGTTCGGGCTGCGCGGAATGCCGAAGTCGCCGAGCCGGATCGCGCTCGATCAGACGGCGGGCGTCATCCGTTCCTCCCTCACCTGACGTGAGTGGCAAAGCGCGCGGGAGCACACTTTGTCACTCACGTGCGGGGTAGTGGACCTCGCCGGTGCGGCCGTTCTCGTCGAACCGTCGTTCGGTGATGTCGAAGGTGCCGTCCGGCCGGACCCGCAGCAGTGTCGACGCCCGCGTCCCGTAGTCGCCGTAGTGAATGAACCGGGACGACAGGGCGCGTTCGAGTTCGGGTTCGATGCCCGTGTCGGGCAGCGCCTCCCACGGTGCGGGGTCGCTGTCGGCGAGCACGTCGAAGTATGCCCCCGGATCCGCATCGGGGTTGCCGTCGTCGGCGGCGAGTGCAGCGGCGAACGCCTGCTTGCCGCCGGTCACCTTCGGCCAGGGCGTGTCGAGTTCGGCGTTGGACAGGCCGTGGACGCCGGGTTCCACTCGCTGCCGCCGACCGTGGGGCCGGTTGGTGGCCCACCACAGTTCCGCGGGGTCGCCGACGAGCAGGTTGAAGCTGCCGTACTCGGCGCCCGTCGCGGCCACCTGTGCGGCGTAGTCGGCGGGGGACAGCCGACCGCGGAGGTAGTCGACGGGCAGGGCCCCACGCGACCGTGCCCCGGTCGAGGGTGCGCCGTTGCGGACGTTGGTGACGGCCGCGAATCGCAGGGAGTCGGCGATTCCCATCCAGGTGCCGCCGGCGAGTAGATCGCGGCCCGCGACGAACCCGTCGTCCCACCTGCTCAGCGGTTCGGTGGGGCGGGTGTAGAACTCGTCGCGGTTGGCCGCGACGACGAGGGGGAGGTCGGGGCGGGTATGCCAGGCGAACAGGACCAGGCACATGCAGACGTCTCCTCGTCACCTCGATCATCCGAACTCGGTGTGCATGCCCGAGCGTAGCTGCCCTCGAAATACCTCTGAAACAGAGCTATATTGAATCCATGGCACAGAACGAGTCGCCTGCCGAACAGCTCTTCGCCGCAATCGGATTGCTGCGCCGGCACACGCGCCGGCGGGTCGGGCGGCCGTGGCCGGAGACACCGTTGACGGGGTCGCAGGTGGAGTTGGTGCGGCTGCTCCGCCGCAGGCCCGGCACGTCCGTGGCGGAAGCCGCGGCGGCCCTGGGCCTCGCGGCGAACACCGTCTCCACCCTCGTGCGGCAACTCACCGACGCCGGGCTGGTCGAACGGGTGCGGGACGAGTCCGACCGTCGCGTCGCCCGCTTGGCGCTCACCGACGAGGCACGATCGCAGGTCGAGCGTTGGCGCGACCGCCGCAACATCGAGGTCGCGGCCGCATTCGACGGACTGAGTGCCGAGGACAGGCAGGCCATCGAATCCGCGATACCCGCCATCACCCGCCTCGCCGGAGCGCTTCACCCGGATCAGGCCGGGCCGAGCGATCAGGAGGTCGTCAGATGATGTTTCGCAGGGCGCAGACCGCCGCACGACAGCGGCCGGCCCACGAGGCGCTGGCACTGTCGCACGTGACCTACTCGTTCGGGGACTATACCGCGGTGAAGGACCTGAGCCTCGTGATCGAGGCGGGGGAGTGCTTCGGCCTTCTCGGCCCCAACGGGGCGGGGAAGACCACCACGATCCGACTGCTCAACACGCTTCTTCCGCTGCAGGACGGCGACGTGAGCATCTTCGGGTACGACGTGCGCACCCAGGCGATGGCCGTTCGACGGCTGCTCGGGTATGTGCCGCAACAGTTGTCGATCGAAGGCGCGCTCACCGCCCGTGAGAACGTGTCCTGGTTCGCCCGCCTCTACGACGTACCCCGGTCCGAA
The DNA here is from genome assembly GCF_012396235.1 of Rhodococcus opacus. Taxonomy (GTDB): domain Bacteria; phylum Actinomycetota; class Actinomycetes; order Mycobacteriales; family Mycobacteriaceae; genus Rhodococcus_F; species Rhodococcus_F opacus. The sequence goes on from NZ_JAAXPA010000025.1 coordinate 38,360, forward strand.
CGGCGGCGCCGGGTGGACGAGGTACTGGAGATGGTGGACCTCGCCGACGTCGCCGACCGGGTGGCGTCGAGTTTCTCGGGCGGCATGGTCCGGCGACTCGAACTCGCGCAGGCGTTGGTCAACCGGCCGTCGTTGCTGGTGCTCGACGAACCGACGGTCGGGCTCGATCCGGTGGCGCGGGATTCGGTGTGGGCCCGCGTCACCGAGATGCAGAAGCAGTACGGGATGACGGTCCTGCTCACCACCCACTACATGGAAGAGGCCGAGGCACTGTGTGATCGGGTCGCGTTGATGCACCGCGGCGAACTGCGGGCGGTCGGTTCCCCGTCGGGGCTCGTCGCCGAACTGGGGCCCGACACGACGCTCGATGACGTCTTCCGCCACTTCACCGGTGACAGTCTCACCGCCGACGAGAAGGGAGGGCTCCGGGATGTCCGTAGCGCCCGCCGCACTGCCCGCCGTCTGGGCTGAACCGCCGACCCGGGGTGTGCTCCGGTTGTCGTCGCGGATCGTCACGTTCTGTCTGGTCGAGCTGCAGAAACTCCGCCACGACCGCACCGAGTTGGTGACCCGGGCGATCCAGCCGATCCTGTGGCTGGTCATCTTCGGAGAGACGTTCAGCCGCATCCGCGCGATCCCGACCGGCGACGTCCCCTACCTGGACTACCTGGCACCGGGCATCATCGCCCAGTCGGCGCTCTTCGTCGCGATCTTCTACGGCATCCAGATCATCTGGGAACGCGACGCAGGGGTCTTGACCAAGCTGCTCGTGACACCCACGCCGCGGGCGGCTCTCGTGACGGGCAAGGCGTTCGCGGCCGGCGTCCGCGCGGTCACCCAGGCCGTGGTCGTCGTGGTCGTGGCTGCGCTTCTCGGGGTCGGGATGACGTGGAATCCGGTTCGTCTTCTGGGTGTCGTCGCGGTCGTGGTGCTGGGCGCGGCGTTCTTCTCGTGCCTGTCGGTGGCCATCGCCGGGGTGGTGCTCAAACGTGACCGGCTGATGGGGATCGGCCAGGCGATCACGATGCCGCTGTTCTTCACGTCGAACGCGCTGTACCCGGTGGAACTCATGCCGGGGTGGGTCCAGGCGATCAGCCGCGTGAACCCCCTGAGTTACGAGGTGTCCGCACTCAGGGGGCTGCTGATCGGCCAGCCCACGAACTACTGGCTGGACTTCGGGGTGCTCGTGGCAGCCGCGGTGCTCGGGATCGCCGTCGCGTCCGCGCTGTTGGGGCGACTGTCCCGATAGCCGGGTCGGGTCACGAGGCCACGAACGTCTTCTCCAGTGCCCGCCGCAGATCGGACCTGCTGATCTTGCCGACCCCGGTGACCGGGAACTCGTCGACGAACACCACCTTGTCCGGCACCTTGTAGTCGGCGAGTCCGCGGTCGCGGACGAACTTCTTGAGTTCGACGGCCTTCGGCTGCCCACCTTGCACCACGACGAACGCGCAACTCCGTTCGCCGAGATACGGGTCGGGCATCGACACCACCGCGACGTCGGCGACGGCGGGGTGTGCGAGCAGATGGTTCTCGACCTCTTCCGCGGCCACCTTCTCGCCGCCGCGGTTGATCTGATCCTTCGCGCGGCCCTCGACGACGAGGTAGCCGTCGTCCGTGAGCCGGACGATGTCGCCGGTGCGGTAGAAGCCGTCCTCGGTGAAGGCCGTCGAATTGTGTTCGGGAGCCCGGTAATACCCGCGAATGGTGTACGGACCGCGGGTGAGCAGATGACCGGACGTGCCGTTCGGGACGGGTTCGCCCCGGTCGTCGACGACCCGGACCTCGTCGTCGGGGCTGATCGGTCTGCCCTGGGTGGTGACGATCGTGTCTTCCGGGTCGTCGAGCCGCGTGTAGTTGACGAGTCCCTCCGCCATCCCGAAGACCTGCTGCAGCGTGCACCCGAGTTCGGGACGCACCCGCTTCGCGGCCTCGGCGCTGAACTTGGCACCGCCCACCTGCAGCACCTCGAGGCTCGAGAGGTCCCGTTCGGTGCGACCACTGGCGGCCAGCCAGGCCAACGCGAGCGGCGGCACCAGAGACGCAATCGTGACGCCCTCCTTCTCGATGAGCGCGAACGCGGTGTCGGGGCTCGGATCCGGCGCGAGCACCACGCGACCACCGGCGTGCAGCACGCCGAGGATGCCCGGTGAGCTCATCGGAAAGTTGTGCGCCGCAGGCAGAACGACGAGCATGCGGGTGCTCTCGTCGACGCCGCAGATGCGGTCCGACTCGCGCACCGAGTACAGGTAGTCGGTGTGGGTGCGCGGGATCAGCTTCGACACCCCGGTGGTCCCGCCCGAGAGCTGCAGGAACGCCACGGATTCCGGACCCACCGCCGGCCCGCCCGAGATCGGTTCCGCCGCCCGCAGTTCGTCGAGTGGCGTGAACTCCTCCGCGTCCCCGGCCACGATGATCCTGGGCGGATTCTCGGCCGAGGCCACCACGTCGCGGGCAAGTGTGCGGTAGTCGAATCCGGCGTGCGTATCGGTGACGACGTAGGCCGCGGCGTCGGTGAAGCTGCAGAAGTAGGAGATCTCCTGGACGCGGTGCGCGGGCAGCGCGAACACCGGCAGTGCACCGAGCCGGAAGACCGCGAAGATCACCTCGACGTACTCGACGATGTTCGGCAACTGCACCACGACCCGGTCGCCGGGCTGCACCCCCGACGACTGCAGCCCGGCGGCGAGCCGGTCGGCGCGGTCGGACAGTTCCCGGTAGGTGACGGCACGGTCCGCCCCGGACGCGTCTGGTCCGGTCACGGCGATCGCGTCCCCGAATTGCTCGGCGCGGGCGCCCAGGAACTGCTGGAACGTCTCGTCCGTCCAGTACCCGGCGTCACGGTAGCGTGCGGCGAGGTCGGCGGGGTAGCCGACGGTGGTCTCCAGGGGAGCGCGAACGCTCGTGGTCATCGAAAGTCCTTTCACGGGCACGGCTGTCCGGGGTCGTCAGGCTCGGAGGGTAGCGCCGCCGTCGACGTAGAGCGCCTGCATGGTGATGTGACGTGCCCGATCCGACAGGAGGAACTCGACGGCGTCGGCGATGTCGGCGGCGTCGGCGATGCGGCCCAGCGGGATACCGACCTTGAACGAGCCCAGGTCTCCGTCGATCGCTCCGCGTGCTCCGGCGTCGTCGGCGGGATCCGACCACAGCGACCGCTGCATCGCGGTGTCCGTCGAGCCGGGGGCGACGATGTTGGCGCGGATCCCGTATTCGGCGAGTTCGAGGCCGAGTACCCGGACGATCATCGAGACGGCGGCCTTGGACGCGCCGTACGCGCCCATTCCGGTGCGGGGGACGCCCGCGGCGTTGGAACCGACCACGACGATGGAACCGGCTGCACGCTCGCGCATTCCGGTGCCGACCGCCCGCAGCACGTTGACGAGGCCGGTGACGTTGACGTCGAACACGCGCTGCCAGCTCTCGGGGTCGGCGTCGAGAACGGAGCCGGTCTCGAGCACACCCGCCACGTGCGCGAGCGCGGTGATGGGTCCGTGCTGGTCCTCGATCCGGCGGACGGTGTCGGTGACGGCGGCGGTGTCGCGGATGTCGGTGACGGCGGTGCCGAGCGGCGGAGCGTCGAGCAGTGCGGCGGTGGCGGCGAGGCCGTCGGCATCACGATCGAGCAGTACCAGGCGGTGGCCGGACCGCGACAGCGTGACGGCCGTGGCCCGTCCGATGCCCTGGGCCGCCCCGACGACCAGTGTCGTGCCGCTCATCGGGGGAGTCCCAGTGCGGCGAGGACGGTGCCCAGTTTGGTTGTGGTCTCGGCGAGTTCGTCGTCCGGTTCGGAGGCAGCGACGATGCCGCCGCCGGCGTACGCCGTGACGGTGGTGCGGTCGGCGTCGATCTGCGCGCACCGGATGGTGACCATCCATTCGCCGTCACCGTCGGCGTCGGCCCAGCCCACGGCGCCGGCGTAGAAGCCGCGGTCGCCCTCGAGTTCGCCGATCAGTGCACGCGCGGCGTCGGTGGGGGTGCCGCACACGGCCGGGGTCGGGTGCACGGCGACGGCGAGGTCCAGTGCGGTCACCGAGCGGTCCCGCAGTCGTCCCGATACGGGTGTGCCGAGATGCCACAGTTGCGGTGTGCTGGTGAGTGTGGGCCGGTCGGGGATGTCGAGTTCGGTGCAGAACGGTTCGAGGCTCGCGCGCAGCGCGTCGACGACGAGGGCGTGTTCGCGCAGATTCTTCTCCGACGCCGCGAGGTTCTCCGCGGTCAGCCTGTCGATCTCGGGATCGGTGTGCCGGGGAGCGGATCCGGCGAGCGGATGGCAGGTCACGGTGTCGCCGCGGCGACGGATGAGCACCTCGGGACTCGAGCCGACGAGGTGCCGTCCCGACCAGCCGGTGCCCGCGGCGCTCAGATCGACGCTGAAGCCGTTGCCGCCGAGGTCGTTCGCGACGAGTTGCGCGAGCAGTGCGTGCGGATGCAGCGGTTCGCCGGCGTGCAGGACGACCGATCGGGCGAGCACCACCTTGTGCAGTGCGGCCTCGGGCTCTCGCAGCAGGTGAATGGCGGCGGTGACCCGGGCGACGTGCTCGTCCTCCGGGGGAATCGACTCGCCGGCGCGTATGTGTGGAAGGGCCTGCCGACGAGGGGACCAGCTTCGCGGGTGATGACGCAGCGTCTGTGGTGCGATCAGCGCGGCGGGATGTGACGGGTCGAAGGCGAGCGCGCCGACCACCGACGTCGCGGTGCCGCTCCGCAGGGCCGCGGCGGCGTCGCGGGCGGAGTCGTAACCGGTGCGGATGCCGTCGGCGATCACGGTGCCGTGCGGGCGGGAGAGAACGAACGGCGCGCCCGGCGGGAGGTCCACCGAAGTCTCTGCGGACTCGGCAACGGCCGTCGACTGCATATGCGATCACCTTTCGTAGCGGACAACTGCGGTGCGCGTGGCGATGCGCACCGTCACGTTCAGACCATATACGGTTAGCCTAACCTTTGGTGATTCAGCGTGTCCGCCTGCGGTTCTGGTGCGAGGCGTATTCCGTTGCAGACCAGCAGTTTCGAGTCACGACGCGCGGGCCCGATATCACCTGCGAACAGGTCTGGATTCTCGCCACCACCGACTGGCCTACCATCGCATGCACACGTTGCATGGAGGGCAGGCGGCTTCAATGACCGAACGCAGGTTCTCGCTCGATCAGCGGATCGTCGCCGCCCTCCAGGTCGACGGGCGATGTTCCTGGAGCCGAATTGCCCAGGCGCTCGGCGAACCCGAGCGGAACGTGACCCGGCACGGCATCGCGCTCCTCGAGTCCGGGCGGGTGGCGGTCACCGCCGTCGCGAACAGCGGCGGCACCGCGATCGTGCGCCTCCAGTGCTCCCCGGGAACGGTGCGGGTGGCGGCGAGCGCCCTCGCTCAGCGCAGCGACTGCATCTTCGTGTACATCCTCACCGGCACCGCCGACTGTGTGGCCGAGATCCACGTGTCCCGGGATCGCCTCCCGAAGCTCGTCATGGACGAACTGCCCGCGACGATGGGCGTCGTCCGAAGCTGGACCGACCCGGTGCTGCGGTACTTCCGCACGGTCCGCGAATGGGAGGCCGGGGTGTTGACCCCCGCCGAGAAGGACGCGATCGGCGGGGTGTCGCCTCCGGCGACCTTCCTCACGGACCTGGAACGCGGCACCCGGGATCCCGTCGACCGGACGATCATCCGCGAGCTGATGCAGAACGGGCGGGTGGGCACCACGGCGCTCGCCCGGACCGCGGGTGTCTCCGAGGCGACGGCCCGGCGACGTGTCCAGTCGCTGCTCACCGAGGGTGCGATCAGCCTCCGGGTGGTGGTGGATCCTGCCCTGTTCGGGCTGCGTGCCGAGGCGATGCTGTTCATCAAGACCCAGCGCAACCGGATCGAACCGCTCGTGCGGGGGATGCTCGAGATGCCGTACGTGCGGTACGCCGCCGGCACGGCGGGCGAGTACCAGGTGGTCGCGAACATCGCCGCGCCGGACGAGTCGGTGCTCTACGACTACATCACGACCGCGCCGTGGGTGGCGGACGCGGCGGCCCTGGAAACCAACATGGTGGTGCAGGCGGTCAAACGCAGCGGACGGACAATGTGACGGATTTCGACATCGGACCGCCCCTCCGGCGCGCCTGATTGCGATCTCCGACATGCTGGTGGCCGATTTCGCCGAACCTCGTACAGCGGTTGAGTGCTGTGATCCGCACCACGCATGCTTCCTCTACTCCCCGGATGGAAGAAGGAACAGCATGCAACGAGACGCCATTCTCGGGGCGATCGAGGATTCGCCGCAGCGCCGCTGGCTGCTGCTCGTCCCGGTCGCCCCGGTGCTCGCACTCGTCACCGCCGTGTGGCTGCCGTTTGTGAACACGGCCGATCTGTGGCTGGGGATGCCCCGGCTGCTCGTCTGGTGCTCGGCCTGGGTGCTCCTGCTGCTGCCCGCGCTGGCGGCGGTGGAGTTCGGCCTCGTCCGGCCGCACGAGGAGCGGAGCGACGACCTCCAGCTCGAGGAGGCGACGCTATGACGAACTCAGCTCTGTGGATCACGCTGGCCGGCATGATCGGATTGGCCGTGATCGCGGTCGGTGGACGCCGGAAACGCGCTCAGAACCTGAGTGAGTGGACGGTCGGCAAACGGAACTTCGGTGTGGTCACCAGTTTCTTCCTGCAGGCCGGTGAATCGTTCACCACGTTCACGTTCCTCGGTGTCGCCGGTATCGCGTTCACCGCGGGCATCGGCGCCACCTACGCCATCCCGTACATCCCGCTCGGCTACGTGGCCCTGTATTTCATCGGACCGCGAATCTGGAAACTCAGCAAGGACCGCGGATACATCACCCAGGCCGACTTCTTCGCGGACCGGTACCGCAGCCCGCTCCTCGGCCGGCTGGTCGCCCTGTGCGGCATCATCTTCCTGCTGCCGTACCTGCAGTTGCAGATCACCGGCCTCGGCCTGATCGTCCGACTCGTCACGGGCAGCGCGAGTTCGGGCACTCTGAGCATGATCGTCGCGACCGTCCTCGTCGTCGGGTTCGTGCTGTGGGCCGGCATTCACGGCCTCGCGCGCACCGCCTATGTCAAGGACGTCCTGATCCTGCTCGCCGTCGTGGTGCTGTCGATCGTGATCCCGTTGCACTTCGCCGGTGGCATCGGCGACGTGTTCGGCCAGATCGCCCAGACCCACAGCGAGATGCTGACCGTGAACCCCGGTGACTACGACAAGGTCTGGTGGACCACGAGCCTGCTGATCTCCGCGATCGGCTGCGGGTTCCTCACCACCCCGCACCTCTGGCCGCCGCTGCTGGCCGCAAAGAACGGTCGAGTGATCCGCTCCAACAACACTTTTCTGCCGATGTACCAGGTGGTCATGATTCTTCCGATCATGCTGGGCTTCGTCGGGATCCTCGCACTGAATCCCAATACCAGCAGTAACGCCGTCCTGCTCACGCTGGCCGGGGGAGCGCTGCCGAACTGGGCGCTCGGACTGATCGCGATCGCCGCGGCCTCCGCCGCGATGCTGCCTGCCGGCGCCATCTGCATCGGCATCTCGACGCTGGCGTCGCACAACCTGGTGAAGATCGAAAGCGAGCGCACGAAGCTTCGGTTCAACCACCTGGTCGTGATCGCCGCTGCCACCATGGCCCTCGTGCTCGGCCTGACGCGCCCCGATCTGCTGGCCAACCTGTTGCTGCTCACGTTCGGTGGTCTCAGCCAGCTCGCCCCCGGTCTGGCGCTGGCTCTGCCCGAGAAGCCGTTGCTCGCCAAGCAATCCGTGTTCGCCGGTCTCGTCGTGGGAATGCTCACCGTCATCGTGATGACCGTCTTCGAACTGAACCTCGCCAACATCGACGCCGGCATCTGCGGCCTGGTCCTCAACCTCGCGGTGATCGCCGTCGTGGAGGCCGTCGTCCGCGCCACCCGTCCCCGCACCCCGGCCCCCGCGTCGTCGGAAGACCTTCCCGCCACCACCCCGATCCTGGAGACCTCGAAATGACCATCGATCACTACTCGACCGCGCGAGAGATGCTCGCCGCACTCCGTCGCAAGGACATCTCGGCCCGCGAGCTGCTCGACCTGCACACGGACCGGATCGCGCGGGTGAATCCGACGGTCAACGCGCTCGTCAGCCTCGACCTGGACCGCGCGCACTCCACCGCTGCCGCCGCCGACGCACAGACCGCCGCCGGAACCCCGGTGGGGCCGCTGCACGGACTGCCGTTCGCGTTCAAGGACACTCACGACGTCGCCGGTTTCCCCACCGTCGCCGGCTCGCCGCTCCTCGTCGACAACGTGCCCGAGACCAGTGAGCTGATCGCCGAACGCGTCATCGCGGCCGGCGCCGTCACGATCGGCAAGTCCAACGTCCCCGAATTCGCAGCCGGCTCGCACACGTTCAACCCCGTCTTCGGGACCACCACCAACCCGTACGACCCCACCAAGAGTGCGGGTGGCTCGAGCGGCGGCGCCGCGTCCGCGCTCGGCGCGGGACTCGTCGCGCTCGCCGACGGCAGCGACATGGGCGGTTCGCTGCGCAACCCGGCGTCGTTCTGCAACGTCGTCGGATTGCGCCCCACTCCGGGCCGTGTGCCGTGCTGGCCGAACAGCGCGCCCTGGGACGCACTCGTGACGCAGGGACCGATGGCCCGGAACGTCGACGACCTGGAACTGCTGCTATCGGTGATCTCCGGACCCGACGCGCGCATCCGCAGTTCGCTCAGCGCCGATGCCCTCGCGCCGCGTCTCGGTGTCGCCGGCCTGCAGGGTCTGCGCGTCGCGGTGTCCGCGGATCTGAACGGCATCTTCCCCGTGGATGCGCCGGTCCGCGAGATCCACGACCGGCAGTCCTCGATCTTCGCCGCCGCGGGTGCGGTGGTGGCCGAGGACGCACCGTCGATTCCCGACGCCGAGTGGGTGTTCCGCACCCTGCGGGCGTGGCGGTTCAAGATCGACCTCGGTGACCGCGCCGACGCCACCCCCGAACTGCTGAAGCCGTCGCTGCTCGACAACATCCGGCAGGCAGACCGGCTCTCCGCCGACGACGTCGCGAAAGCCATGGTGGCGCAGGCGGAGATCCAGCATCGCGCCGTCGAATTCTTCACCCACCACGACATCCTGGTGATGCCCGTGTCGCAGGTGCTCCCGTTCGACGCCGAACTCGAGTACCCGGCAGCGGTCGACGGCCGTCGCTGCGACGACTACCTCGACTGGATGACGTCGGCGTTGACCGTGACGGTGCTGGGTTGCCCCGCGATCTCCGTTCCCGCCGGATTCAGCGCCGACGGTCTGCCGGTCGGCGTGCAGATCGTCGCGGCCCCGGGCAACGACCTGTTCCTGCTCGACGTGGCACGGGCCTACGAGCAGCTGAACCCCGTCGGAGCCACACGCCCGCACCTCCTCGAGAGGGCGGCAGCGTCTACTTCGTGAAGTCGTTCTCGCCGATGCGGTGGAGGTGGATGAGGTTGGTGGATCCGACGGTGTGCGGGGGGTGAGCCGGCGACGATGACGACGAGGTCGCCGCGCCGGTAGGCACCCAGTCGGAGGAGGGCGGTGTCGACCTGGCGGATCATCTCGTCGGTCGATTCCACCGGGTCGACGAGGAAGGTTTCGGTGCCCCAGGTGAGGGCGAGTTCGTTGCGCACCTGGGGTACCGGGGTGAAGGCCAGCAGTGGCAGCGGGGTGTGGCGCCGGGCGAGTCGTCGCACGGTGTCCCCGGACTGGGTGAACGCGACCAGCGCGGTGGCGTTCAGGCGTTCGCCGATGTCGCGGGCGGCGAACGAGAGAACCCCGCCGTGGGTGCGGGGAGTGTGGGTCAGGGCGGGGACGGTGGTGGATTGGTGTTCGACGGCGGAGAGGATCCGCGCCATCGTCGCGACCGTCTCGGTCGGGTAGGCACCGACGGAGGTTTCACCGGACAGCATCACCGCGTCGGCGCCGTCGAGGACCGCGTTGGCCACATCCGACGCCTCGGCCCGGGTGGGCCGGGAGTTGTCGATCATCGACTCGAGCATCTGCGTGGCCACGATCACCGGTCGAGCGTTCTCCCGGGCGATCTGCACGATGCGTTTCTGTACCAGCGGCACCTGCTCGAGGGGGACTTCGACGCCGAGGTCGCCGCGCGCGACCATGACCGCGTCGAAGGCCCGCACGATCGCCTCGATGTCGTCGACGGCTTCGGGTTTTTCGATCTTCGCGATCACCGGGACCCGGCGGCCGATCCGGTCCATCACCTCGTGGACGCGGTCGATGTCGGTGGGGGCGCGCACGAACGACAGGGCGATCAGGTCGACCCCGAGGCGTAGGGCGAATTCGAGGTCGTCGATGTCCTTGTCGGACAGGGCGGGGACAGAGACGTTCATCCCGGGCAGAGATACGCCCTTGTTGTTGCTGATCGGGCCGCCCTCGGTCACCCGGCACACCACGTCGTTGCGGTCGACGGCGATCACGGTCAGCGCGATCTTGCCGTCGTCGACCAGCAGTCGGTCACCGGCGCGTGCGTCCTGGGCGAGGTGGGTGTAGGTGGTCGAGACCCGGTCGTGGGTGCCCGCGCAGTCCTCGACGGTGATCCGGACCTGTTCGCCGGTCGCCCACACGGTCGCGCCGTCGGTGAAGCGGCCGAGGCGGATCTTCGGTCCCTGCAGGTCCGCGAGGATTCCGACAGCTCGGCCGGTGCTGTCGGCTGCGGCGCGGACGCGCCGGTAGTTGGCCTCGTGGTCGGTGTGGTCGCCGTGACTGAAATTCAGTCGGGCGATGTCCATCCCGGTTTCGACGAGACTGCGGGTGCGTTCGTCCGTGGCGGTGGCGGGCCCGAGCGTGCAGACGATCTTCGCCCGGCGAGGCGACAGCAGCGACGCCGAGTCGACATCGGCAGCGAGTGGATGTCGGTGAGAGTCATCGTGGTCCTTCGTTGTGCAGAAGCGAGCCCCGGCCGATGTCACGCCCGATGCGGGTGAGGAGTTCGCCGGTCAGCTCCGGGTCGGCGGCGGTGTTCCGGTCGGTGTAGTCGCCGAGGGAATGGATGTACCCGAAACCGGCAGGAGCCCAATACTTCCGGGACAGAGTGCTACGGCCGGCGACGGCGATCACCGGGACCGGATGGGCGCGGCGGGCCAGGACCGCGAGCAGTTTGCCGTGTTCGGTCTGCTCGTCGATGCTGCCCTCGCCGGTGATCACCAGGTTCATTCCTGCGAGACAGCCGTCGAAATCGAGTAGGTCGAGGAAGTAATCGGCGCCGGAGACCATGCGCGCGCCGAGCAGCATGGCGGCGAATCCGATCCCACCGGCACTGCCGGCGCCGGGGGAGTCGGCCACCGCACGCGCCTGAGGGTAGCCGCTGCGGGTGAACACCTCGACGAGGTTGTCGAGGCCGGAGTCGAGGTAGCGCACGTCCGCTTCGGTGGCGCCTTTCTGCGGGCCGTACACGGCGGCGGCGCCGTGCGGTCCGGTCAGCGGGTTGGTGACGTCGCCGGCGATCACGATCTCGATTCCGGACAGGTTCACCGCGCGGGAGGAATCGATCGTCGCGACCTCGGGAAGGGTTCGCCCGCACGCCCGCAGGGGTCGTCCCGTGCTGTCGGAGAAGGTGAACCCGAGGGCGGCGAGCATCCCCGTTCCGCCGTCGGTACCGGCGCTGCCGCCGAGGGCGAGGACGAGGCGGCGCGGGTGGTGGCGGCGGGCGTGCCCGATGGCCTGGCCGAATCCGAGGCTGGAGGCGTCGAGGGGAGCGGTGCGCCCGCTGGGGAGGGTGGCCAGTCCGCAAGTGTTGGCGACTTCGACCACCGCGGTGGTGCCGTTGACGGCGATGCGTCCGCGCTGGGGTGTTCCCCTTGCGCCGGCGACCGTGACGGGGTGCGGAGTGAATCCGACCGCCACCGCCGCGTCGACGCTGCCGTCGCCTCCGTCGGCGAGAGGAAGTCGCCTGCTGTCGATTCCCGCCGAAGCGAGGCCGGCCGAGAGATGTTCGGCGACAGCTGCTGCGGAGAGCGAGCCCTTGAACTTGTCCGGGGCAACCAGAACCCTCATCGGCCTTCCTTTCTCGTGTGCAGTGCGGATGCGGTCATCGCTGGGTGGAGTGCGCGGGCGTCGTCGCCGCGGGGTCGAGCCGTTCGTGGTCGATGTGGACAGCGTCCGGTTCCTCGATCATGTGGTGGTGCTTGTCTCGTGGTTCCTGTTCCAGGATCTCCATGTCGAAGTCGTTCTCGACGTCACCGTCGGGTGGGGGAAGGACTTCGCCGGAGAAGACGCGGCGGGCACGGTCGACGTCGAGTTCGTGGTTCCATTTGGCGACGAACAGGGTGGCGACGGCGTTGCCGATGAAGTTCACCAGGGCGCGGCATTCGGACATGAACTTGTCGATACCGAAGATGAGCATGATGCCGGCCGCGGGGATGGTGCCAAGGGTGCTCAATGTTGCTGTCAGCGCGATGAACCCGCCTCCGGCGACACCTGCGGCCCCCTTGGAGGTGAGGAGCATGACGCCGAGGAGGCCGAGCTGCTGCGGAATCGTCAGGTCGGTGTTGGTGGCCTGCGCGATGTACAGCGCGGCGAGCGAGAGGTAGATGGCTGCCCCGTCGAGGTTGAAACTGTAGCCGGTGGGCACGACGAGACCGACGGTGGTCTTCTTGACGCCGGCGTACTCCAGCTTGCGCATCAGACCGGGCAGCGCGGGCTCGGCAGTGGAGGTGCCGAGAATGAGCAGGAGTTCTTCCTTGAAGAAGCCGAGCATCCGGAAGATGTTGAGCCGCAGGTACGCCATGACCGATCCGAGGACCACGAAGACGAAGAACGCGGACGTGACGTAGAACAGCAGGATCAGGCTGCCGAGGCTGGTGAGGGTGGAGACACCGTACTTGCCGATGGCGAAGGCCATGGCGCCGAACGCACCGAGGGGTGCGAGCTTCATGATGAAGCTCAGGACCTTGAAGACCACCGCGGTGAGGCGTTCGACGGCATCCCGGATCGGTGCGGCGATCTGGCCCACCGCGTTGATGGCGACACCGAAGATGACGGCGAGGAAGATGACCTGGAGGATGTCACCCTCGACGAACGGGCCGAACACGCTGTCCGGGACCAGGTGGGTGATGAACTCCCACCACTGCTTCTCTTCACCGGTCTGAATCAGTTTGTTGGCGGAGTCGGTCGTTTCCAGCGAGGCGGCGTCGGCATTCACCCCGTCGCCGAGGCGGAAGACGTTGATCGCGACGAGACCGGTGAGCAGCGCGAGGATGGTCCCGACCTGGAAGTAGGTCAGCGCCTTGATTCCCGTCAGCCCGACCTTCTTCAGATCCGCGACACTCGCGATGCCGCCGACGATCGTCAGGAACACGATCGGGCAGATCAGCATCTTCATCGCGGTGATGAAGGTGGTGCCGATCGGCTCCATCGCCTCGCCGGTGTCCGGCCAGAGCCACCCGACCAGGATGCCGAGCACGATCGCGATGAGAACCCAGAAGTACAGTTGCCTGTACCAAGGTTTCTTCACAGTCGCCGGTTGGTAACTCGCTGCGCTGCTTGGTGTTTCCATGACATTCACCTCGGGTGAGAGTGTTCAGGTGTGAAGACGGGGGTGGCCGAGAGTTACCGACCGTTCGAGGGGTGGGCCCCGACCCGGCAGATCCTGCCGAGTCGGGCCGGCTGTGAACTGTGGATGGCGGTCAGGCCGGGGTCAGCGCGGTCTGCAGCGCGTGCACGATCGCCTCGGTGACGGCGTCGGTGTCCGACGAGCCGCCGATGTCGCGGGTCAGTGCTCCGCTCGCGGTGGCGGCCTCGATGGCGGCTTCGACACGGCGGGCCTCGTCGTGCAGCCCGAAGTGGTCGAGCATCAGGGCGGCGCTGGCGATCGCGCCGATCGGGTTGCTGATGCCCTGGCCCGCGATGTCGGGTGCGGAACCGTGAACGGGTTCGAACATGCTCGGGAAGCGTCGTTCCGGGTTGAGGTTCGCGCTCGCCGCGATACCGAGGCTTCCCGCCAGCGCGGAGCCGAGGTCGGAGAGGATGTCGGCGTTGAGATTCGACGCCACCACCACGGACAGATCCTCCGGGTGCAGGATGAACTTGGCGCTCATGGCGTCGACGAGGACGCTTTCGGTCGCGACGTCGGGGTAGTCGAGGGCGACGCGGTGGAAGACCTCGTCCCACAGGACCATGCCGTACTGCTGGGCGTTGGACTTGGTGACGCTGGAAACCTTCTTCACGGTGCGGGTGCGGGCCAGGTCGAACGCGAACCGCATGATGCGCTCGCAGCCCTTCTCGGTGAACAGCGCGGTCTGCAGTGCGACCTCGTTGCCCGGTCCGCGGCCGCTGAGGTTACGTCCGCCGAGGCCGGCGTACTCGCCCTCGCTGTTCTCCCGGACGACGACCCAGTCGAGTTCGGTGTCGTCGGCCTTGCGCAGCGGGGACTGCACGCCGGGGAGGAACCTCACCGGGCGGACGTTGGCCCACTGGTCGAAGTTCTGGGTGATGTTGAGCCGCAGCCCCCAGAGGCTGATGTGGTCGGGGACGTTCTCCCATCCGACCGCACCGAAGTAGATGGCGTCGAATGCCTGCAGGGTGTCGAGGCCGTCGTCGGCCATCATCTTCCCGGTCTGCTCGTAGTACCCGCATCCCCAGGGAAATTCTTCCCACTCGAAGGCGAAACGCCCACCGGACTGTTCTGCGAGGACGTCGAGCACGCGCCGTCCGGCAGCGACGACCTCCTTGCCGACGCCGTCGGCGGGGATCGATGCAATCGTGAACGTCTGCGGTGCCATGTCGTTGCCTCCATCGTGTTGTGCTCGTCACAGTGTGTGATGCATTCATTAACCCGTCACAATCACGCAGCGTCCATGACCAAGAGTCGATCCGGCTTATAGGTTTCACCTAATCGAGTCGTGTTTTCGCAGGTAGAGTGAGTGTCCACGCGGCGGTCGCCGAGAGCACCGCTCGAGGGTTCGGCCGCACATCGACGGGAATGAGGGGTTCGGATGGACGCGCGTCAGTTGCGGTACTTCCTGGCTGTGGTCGATCAGGGCAGTGTCAACCGTGCGGCGGAAACACTGCTGATCGCGCAGCCCTCGCTGTCCCAGTCGATATCCGCACTGGAGCGTGAACTCGGGGTGCCGCTCTTTCACCGCGTCGGGCGCCGGCTGGTGCTCAGTGACGCCGGCGAAACGCTCGTCGGTCCGGCCCGCGTGGTGTTGCGTGATCTCGAGGATGCGAAGGCATCCGTCGATGCGCTGAAAGGGTTGCGCGCCGGTCGCGTGGACCTGATCACGATGCCGTCACCCGGGATCGAACCCCTCACCACGATCCTCACCAGCTTCAGTCGCACCTATCCTTCGGTCACCGTCAATGCCGAGGCGGCGTTCACCCCCGAAGAGGTGCTGCACGCCGTGCGCACCGGCGTCTGCGAAGTCGGGATCCTGGGTTCACCCGCGGAGGTGCGTGCCCCCGAACTCGACGTCGTCGAACTCGAAAGCCAGCCGCTGATCCTCCTATCCGGACCGGGCGCCGAGACGCCGAGCCGCCCGGAGATTCGGAGATCGGAACTGTCCGGATTTCGACTCATCGTCTCGCAGCGCGGATCGTTGATGCGAACCCTCGTCGACGAGGTCCTCGCCAGCGGCGTCGACGCCACCATCGTCGCCGAGGTCGCCCACCGAACCTCGATCCTGCCGATGGTCCTCAGCGGATTCGGGCAGGCCGTCATGCCGTCGTCGTGGGCGCCGTCGGCCCGGCAGGCCGGCGCCACCGTGCACCGCATCGTCCCCGAGTCCTACTTGCACATCGCCGCCGTCTGCCGGCGAACCCATCTCACGCCACCCGCGCGGACGCTCATGGACGAGGCACGAAAGTACGCAGAACGCACACCGGCAGCCTGGGATGCGCCCGCAGCGGAGAGCCCGCACATCTCCTGAATGACAGTCGTGCCCCTACTCCGTGATGGATCGAGGATCGAGACACTCCGCCGTTCTTCGATCGCCCCGGCGGATGCTTGTGCAATTGCCGATCCGGGGACGGAGCCCCGTATTTCGGCCACCGGGTGGTTTGTTCTCGGTTCGATCCGGCAACCGGTCGCGCGGCAGTTACGGTGATGAGACACTGCCCCGAGGTCAGGAGTCGCCGTGCCCAAGCTGGAGATCAAGAGGAAGTCCGAGCTCTCCCGGAAAGAGGTGTCCGACCGGCTCATCGCGCTCGGACAGGCCCTCGCGAGTGGCTCCGAGGTGGAGCTGGGCTCGGGTGGCGACTCGATCGAAATCGTCGTCGCCGACCGGGTCCGGTGGGAGCTCGAGATAGAGGTCGACGGCGACGAGACCGAGATCGAAATCGAAATCAGTTGGCGGGACGATCCGTCCGAAGAGTCGACCGCCGACGCGGAACCGGAAACGGCGAGTCCGCCACCGGTCAAGACCGCGCGTCGTGGGCGGCCCCGCAAGAGCACCGCCAAGTGATCCGCACGTAGCGCGTCTGAATCGTCACCCGGCGGACCTGCGCTGCATTCGGACTCCACTGCCGAAACGCTGTGCTGCCAATACCCTCCGACCGGCGGAAAATTGGCGGTAACCAGGCCATATCGCGTCACTCGAGGAAGGCAGACAACCATGTCCGCGGAACACGACGAACCGGTGGCACATCCGAGCCGGACCGAGCGCGCACAACGAGGGGCGGACGCCCGCCGAGACACCCCGCCGGCTGCGCTCGCGGAACACCGTGTAGCCGATCGGCGCGACCCTGTGGGCCTCCTCGAGAAGCAGGCGACGGAGAGAGTCGCGGAACTCGTTCCGATCCGGTACGGGCGCATGGCGGCGACGGCCTTCGCCTTCTACCGCGGCGGCGCCGCGATCATGGCCGACGATCTGTCCCACTCGCCTACCACGGGCCTGCGCACGCAGCTCTGCGGCGACGCGCACCTGAGTAACTTCGGAATCTTCGCCACCCCGGAACGTCGGCTGGCATTCGACATCAACGACTTCGACGAGACACATCCCGGTCCTTTCGAATGGGACGTCAAACGCCTCGTCGCGAGCCTCGCGATCGCGGCGCAGGAGAACGGCTTCAGCAGCAAGAAGACCAGGAACATCACCCGTGCCTGCGCCGCCGAATACCGCGAAACCATGGCCAGTCAGGCGCAACTGGGAAACCTGGGCGTCTGGTACTCCCACATCGAGCCCACAGCGGAACTCGTGGGGCTTCGAGACGAGCTGGACAAGTCGCAGAGGAAACGCGCTCGCACAGCTCTGGAGAAGGCGCGCCGCCGGGACAGCGTCCAAGCGCTCTCCAAGCTGACCGCCGTCGTCGACGGGGAGAGGCGGATCATCAGCAACCCGCCTCTGCTGGTGCCGGTCGAGGAGTTGTATGCGGGCGAAGACCTCGAATCGTTGTACCGAGACCTACGGCATCGCCTGAACGTGTATGTGCAGTCTCTGCGGTGGGACCACCGCGTGCTCTACGACCAGTTCCGGATGATTCAAATTGCCCGCAAGGTGGTCGGGGTCGGCAGTGTGGGCACCCGCACCTGGATCATTCTGATGCTGGGCGCTGACGAAGACGATCCGCTGTTTCTGCAGGTGAAGGAGGCGGGTCCGTCCGTGCTGTCGAGTTACGTCGACGGCCCGTCCTTCGCTGCCGAGGGCGAGCGAGTGGTCAGCGGACAGCGGCTGATGCAGGCCGCGAGCGACATCTTCCTGGGCTGGGAACGTGGCGCGGGCCCCGACGGCGTCGAGCGGGACTTCTACGTGCGCCAACTGCGGGACGGCAAGGGTTCGGCGGTGGTCGAATCCCAGACACCCACCGTCATGATGCTGTACGGGCGATTGTGTGCACGGGTCCTCGCCTATGCGCACGCGCGGGCCGGCGACCGGATCGCGATCGCCGCCTACCTCGGGGACGACACCGAATTCGATCATGCGATAGCGGAATTCGCCGAAACGTACGCAGAGCAGAACACCCGAGACCATGCTGCCCTCCTCGAGGCCATCACGGGGGCCCGCATCGTCGCGGCTACCGGATTCTGAACAGAGACGTCCCGGGACCGTCCGGTCGTACGCCCGCCCACACGACCGGTGGACCGGCACGGTTCAGAAGATCTGGACGAAGCGGTACCAGTCGGATTCGATGTGCTGATATCCGATCTCACCGTCACGCTCGGGTGGGCCGATCTTGTCGGTGCCGCCCGGCAGCTGAGCGACTCCGACAAGATTGACCAGGCCGCCTTCGAGGTAGAAGTGGCACCCGGTGTCGAGCGGCTCGACGCGCCAGGTGTCGTACAGGCCGATCCGCTGGTCGTCGGACGACGGTGTGCACGCCTGCGCGTATGCGGTCAGTTCGCCCACCGACAGCCGCCACCCGAGGTCAGAAGGCACACCGAAGAATACGAGGGTCGCGGTCAGAGCCACCATGGCCGGCGCAAGGCAGATGCGTCGATCCCACCGGTACCGCCCCAGCTGCACGCCGGCGAGGATCAGCCACACGGCACCGAGAATGAGCAGGGCGAAACCAGCCAGCACGACGTACGGGAAGACCGGGTCGATCGGAATCGTGATCACCAGCGTCGCAGCGCAGACGAACGCGACGAGGGCGGTGAGGACGATTCCGGTCGCCGACCGCCACCACCGCGGCGTGTCCGTCCGGCGGCGCGCAGTGCGTTGCGTCGACTGTGCGTCGCGGGCGTCCATCAGGGGTCTCCGTTCGCCGGCGCTCTCCGAGAGGTGGTCAGGTCGGTGACCTCCCGTCAGGCTCGGGTGGGCGGTGGACCGCCGAAGCCGCGGAGGTCGCGGGCGGTGGTGCCGGGTTCGAAAGTGCTGCCGCCGGGCCCGAATCGTCCGATCACGGTGTGCCGGCTGTCCCAGAGCACCCCGCGGGTGGGGAGGGCCCACCGGCTGGAGAACGCGGACGCGTCGTCCCCGTCGTCCACGGATGGGTCGTGCGCCGAAGCGATGTGCGCGGCGTAGGCGCGCAGCGCGACCGCGAAGGCGTTGGGTTCGCGGCCGGCGTCGAGGAAATGCGCTCGGTCGCCGCACTGCGGGCAGTGCCACGACGCGCGGTCGCATCCGCCGGCGAGGCCGACGGCCGGTGGTTCGTCTCCGGGCGGACCGACGGTGCGATACGCGTCGAACGGGTCGGGCTGCTCGATCCGATCGGGCGCCTGCCGTGCCGCTGCAACCATGTCCCGCCAGGCGGCGTGCACGTCGAAACCCCCGAGCATCAGCACCTCTTCGGGCATCGGGCCGATGAACGGGGAACCCGCGCACAGCACCCGGCTGTGGTCGTGGGCGTGGCTGTACTTCGGGTCGAGAGCCCGGGCGTGCCGCATCTGCTGCACGCGCACGGTGATCGCGAGCCCGTGCCATTCGCGTCCGCAGTGCGGGCACGGGTCCTGGTTCACGTTCGAGTCGTGCCCGGATCGGTGGTCGTGGTTCGCGAGTTGGTCGTGTACGAGCCGGTCGATCCGGTCGACGAGGTCACGGTCGGTCATGGTGGATACCCACGGTAGCGGCTTCGGCCGCTCTGTGCGGTCAGTATCCCGCGTCGAAGTCGAACTCGTTGATCAGCGTGGCGTCACCCGACAGGTAGCGTCCGAGGTTCTCGACGAACAGATCGACGATCTTCGCGTTCTCGGACGGCACGTTGGCGGCGCTGTGCGGGCTGAGGATGACGTTGTCGGCCGTCCACAACGGCGAATCGTCTCGGAGGGGTTCGGTGGTGGTGACGTCCAGGACCGCCCCGCCCAGCCGTCCCGTCGACAGTGCTTCTGCGAGAGCGTCTTCGTCGATGATCGGTCCCCGTCCGAGATTGACGACCAGTGCGCCGTCGGGGAGGGCGGCGAGTTCCCGGCGTCCGATCAGTCCACGAGTGTCGTCGGTGAGGGCGCAGGAGATCACGAGGATGTCCGCGGCGGGCAGGTGCTCGGCGATCCGGTCCGTGGTGGTCATGCTGTCGAAAGGGGCGCCTGCGGGGCGCGGGGTGCGGGCCACCCCGCTTGCGGTGACGGAGAAGCACCGGAGGAGTTCCGCTGTGCGCGAGCCGATCTTGCCGGCGCCGACGATCAGCGCGTGGCGTCCCGCGAGCTCGGTCGTTTCCTGTTTGCGCCAGGTCCGGGTCTGCCGGTCGGCGATCAGCCGGGGGAGGCCGCGTGCGAAATGCAGAATGCCGGCGAGTGCGAACTCCGCCAGCGGTTCGGCGTGGACTCCCGCGGCGGTCGTCACCGTCAGCGGAGCGCGCGACAGCCCGAATTTCTCGATCAGTTGCCCGGCGCCCGCGGACGTCGCCTGAATCCATCGCAGATTCGGCGACTGTTCGAGGGTGCGTTCGGGGTGCCGCCAGTCGAAGTCGAACATCACGTCCGCGGTCCGCAACATCGACGACCACCGGTCGTGCTCGACGGCCGTCAGATCACGCGGCACCCCGACGTGATCGCTGTGCCATCGAGGCCGGGGGAGCAGGTCGGGTGCGTACGACACCCGGACCCGAGGGTCGCTGTCAGCGATCCTGTCGACCAGGTCCTGCTCGAGATACGACGCGACGAGCACGTCGACGCACGGGTCGGGCACGGTCACTCCTTCACCGCCGGCGGTTCGGACGTCGGTGCGCTCGGCTCGGCCTCCGGCGCGGCGGCAGACTTCGGCATCGCCGCCGCGGCGACGACGAGTACGACGGCCGCGCCGAGGGCGGCCACGAACACCAGATGCAGGGCGCCGGCCAGGTCGGCCGGGGCGGGGTTGTCGGCGCCGCCCAGTCGCGCGTTGACGAGGGCGCCGAACAGGGCGACCCCCACGGCGCTGCCGATGGACCGGGCGAACATGTTGGTCGAGGTGACGACGCCGCGCTCCGACCAGTCGACGCTCGACTGCGCCGCGATGAGGGTGGGGCTCGCGACGAGACCCATGCCGCCGCCGATGACGAAGCAGCAGATCGCCACCTGCCACACCGCCGAGTCGATGGACAGGCTCAACGTGAGAGCGGTGCCCGCCACGACCAGCAGGCTGCCCGCGGTGGCCGTGACCCGGAAGCCGAAGCGCAGGTACACGCGCCCGGACTGCGACGCGGCGATCGGCCAGCCGATGGTCAGGGTGGCCAGCGCGAACCCGGCCACCAGGGCGCCCGTCCCGAGGACGCCCTGGGTGAAGGTCGGCACGTAAGTGGTCAGGCCCAGGACGATGGCCCCGACCAGCAGTGAGACAAGACTGCTCGCCGCGAGAACCCGCCGGGTGAACACCCACAGCGGCAGCACCGGTTCGGCGGCGCGCCGTTCCACGAGGACGAAGACGATGAGGAACACGACACCCGCCGCGAAGATGCCGAGGCTGATCGGGGAACTCCACGCCCAGGCCTGCCCGCCTTCGAGGAGTCCGAGGATGAGCAGTGTCGCCCCGACTGCCAGGATTCCGGCGCCGGCGTAGTCGATGGACCGCTGGGTGCGCGCCCGCTTCTCGTCGAAGTTGCGGATCAGCATCACCGCCGCGAGCAGGCAGAGAGGAATGTTGACGAAGAAGATCCACCGCCACGACAGGTACTCGGAGAACACCCCGCCGAGGGTCGGGCCGATCACCGCCGACATGCCCCACACGCTGGCCAGATAGCCCTGGGCCTTGGCACGTTCGGCGAGGGTGTAGATGTCTCCGGCGATGGTCATGCTCATCGGCTGGACGGCCCCGGCGCCGAGACCCTGCACCGCGCGGAACGCGATGAGAGCGGGCATGCTCCACGCGATCCCGCACAGCACCGAGCCGACGCCGAACAATGCGATGCCCAGGAGCATCACCGGCCTCCGGCCGAAGATGTCGGCCAGCTTGCCGTAGATCGGCACCGACACGGCCTGCGTGAGCAGGTAGATCGAGAACAGCCACGGGAACTGGGAGAAACCGCCGAGGTCCCCGACGATGGTGAAGACGGCGGTGGAGATGATGGTCGCATCAAGCGCGACGAGCGACGTCGTGAGCATCAGTGACACGAGAATCGGTCCGCGTTCCGAACGGAACCCGACGTCGACCGGGGTCGTGTCCGTCGCCATTACCCACCTTCTCCGGTTACCGCGCTCACAAGAGTTCCTGACCAACGGTAACGACAACGGGAGACGAAGTGTTCCGCGGCTGTGCCCGCGACGCCGCTACACGGTCGCCGAGGATCCGCGGACGCCGCGCGGTAGGAGTGGGGGCTGGTCCCGACGACGCGCTTGAACCGGTGTCGTGGGGCCGCTGAGGAAGTCCCGCTCACCGACCCGGCGCTCGACGGGAACCGGCTCACCTGGCGCAGTCCATCACCAAGCCGCTGCGCCTCCACTTGCAGTTCGATGTCCTCGTCGAGCGCGACGAGATGACGGGGAAGTCGACGGCGGGATGTCTCCCCAGCTCGAAGGTCAGCGGCCGCCGGTCGGTGCCCGACCGATAGGCTGGGTCACCGTGCGCCCCTCACTCGATTCATACGCCCATCTGGCCGGTGGCAAGGTCCGCGACCTCTACACGATCGACGACGAGCACCTTCTGTTGGTCGCGAGCGACCGGATCTCCGCCTACGACCACGTCCTCAGCACCCCGATCCCGGACAAGGGGCGGGTGCTCACCGCGATGAGCGTCTTCTTCTTCGGCGTCCTCGGTGGCAACAACCATCTGGCCGGTGAACCCGACGACAGGCGGATCCCCGAAGAGGTTCTCGGCCGCGCGCTGGTGGTCCGGAAGCTGGACATGGTCCCCGTCGAGTGCGTGGCCCGCGGCTACCTCACGGGGTCGGGGCTGATCGACTACAACGAGACCGGCGCGGTGTGCGGCGTCGCACTGCCCGAGGGGCTGGTGGAGGCGAGCCAGCTTCCCGACCCGATCTTCACGCCCGCCAGCAAGGCCGAGCTGGGCGAGCACGACGAGAACATCAGTTTCGAGGCCGTGGTCGAGAAGGTGGGCCAGGACCTGGCCGTGAAGCTGCGCGACGACACCCTCGACATCTACGGCCGGGCGTCCAACTTCGCCGCGGACCGGGGCATCATCCTCGCCGACACCAAGCTCGAGTTCGGACTGGACCCGCAGGGCAACCTGATTCTCGCCGACGAGGTCCTCACCCCCGACTCGTCCCGGTACTGGCCGGCCGACGGGTACGAGGCCGGGAAGGTGCAGCCGAGCTTCGACAAGCAGTTCGTCCGCAACTGGCTCACCGGCCCCGAATCCGGCTGGGACCGCGCGTCCGACACTCCGCCGCCGCCGCTGCCCGCGGAGATCGTCGAGGCGACCCGCGAGCGGTACATCGAAGCGTACGAGCGGATCTCGGGTCTGTCGTTCGCGGACTGGGTGGGCTGAGACATGACCTCCGAAGGCGCGAAACTCACCCCGCCGGTCGCGAAGAAGGTTCCCACCGAACGCGTCCACCACGGTCACACGTTCGTCGACGAGTACGAGTGGCTGCGCGACAAGGAAGACGCCGAAGTCGTCGCGTACCTCGAGGCCGAGAACGCGTACACCGAGCAGCAGACCGCGCATCTCGCGCCGCTGCGGGACCAGATCTTCCAGGAGATCAAGTCCCGTACGCAGGAAACCGATATGTCGGTTCCCACCCGCATGGGCGACTGGTGGTACTACGCCCGCACCATCGAGGGCAAGCAGTACGGCGTCCAGTGCCGGGCACCGATCGACGGCCCCGACGACTGGACCCCGCCGGAACTGGCTCCGGGTGTCGAACTCCCCGGTGAGCAGGTGCTACTCGACGGCAACGCCGAGGCCGAGGGTCACGACTTCTTCTCCATCGGCGCCTTCTCCCTCAGTCACGACGGCACGCTCCTCGCGTACTCGGTCGACGTGGTCGGCGACGAGCGGTACACGCTGCGCTTCAAGAACCTCGTGACCGGCGAACTGCTGCCCGACGAAATCCCCGAGACCGCGCCCGGCGCCACCTGGGCCATCGACCACAGTCACGTCTTCTATCTCACCGTCGACGACTCCTGGCGTCCCGACACGGTGTGGCGGCACAAGCTCGGCACCGACCGTGCGCAGGACGTCACCGTGTTCCACGAGCCGGACGAGCGGTTCTGGGTGTCGGTCGGGTCCACCCGGAGCGAGAAGTACCTCATGATCTGGGTGGGGTCGAAGATCACCAGCGAAGGCTGGGTGCTCGAATCGGAGAACCCCGAGGGCGAGTTCCGGGTGGTGCTGCCGCGACGCGAGGGCGTCGAGTACGGCGTCGAGCACGCGGTCGTCGCGGGGGAAGACCGCTTCCTGATCATGCACAACGACGTCGTCGACGGTGAGAAGGCCGAGAACTTCGTGCTCGCCGACGCGCCGGTGTCCGACCCGACGTCGCAGACCATCCTCATTCCGCACCGCTCCGACGTGCGGTTGGAGGAGGTCGACGCGTTCGCCGACCACCTCGTGCTCGGTTACCGCCGCGAAGCGTTGACCCGGCTGGCTATCTGGCCGCTCGGTGAGGACGGCTACGGCGAGTTCACGGAGATCGAATTCGACGAGGAACTCTTCAGCGTCGGGCTCGGCGCCAACCCGGAATGGCGGCAGCCGACACTGCGGATGGCGTTCACGTCGTTCATCACGCCCGGCCAGGTCTACGACTACGTGCTGTCGACGGGTGAACTCGCCCTGCGCAAGTCGCAACCCGTGCTCGGCGAATTCGATGCCGGAAACTACGAGCAGCAACGCGACTGGGCCGTCGCCGAGGACGGGACGCGCATCCCGCTCTCGATCGTCCGGCGCAAGACGAACGGCGTCGACGACCCCGCCCCGACCCTCCTCTACGGGTACGGATCGTACGAGGCCAGCATGGATCCCGCGTTCTCCGTCGCGCGGCTGTCCCTGCTCGACCGCGGAGTGGTGTTCGTGGTCGCGCACGTGCGTGGCGGCGGCGAGATGGGCCGGCACTGGTACGAGACCGGCAAGACGCTCACGAAGAAGAACACCTTCACCGACTTCGTCTCGAGCGCACAGCATTTGATCGACACCGGACGCACCACGCCGCAGCAGATGATCGCCGACGGCGGCAGCGCAGGCGGCCTGCTGATGGGTGCGGTGGCCAACCTGGCACCCGAACTGTTCGCCGGAATCCTCGCCAACGTGCCCTTCGTGGACCCGCTGACGTCGATCCTCGACCCCTCACTGCCGCTGACCGTCATCGAATGGGACGAGTGGGGCAACCCGCTCGAGAACCCCGAGGTCTACGAATACATGCGCTCGTACAGCCCGTACGAGAACGTCGAGGCCAAGGACTACCCGGCGATCCTCGCGATCACCAGCATCAACGACACCAGGGTGCTCTACGTCGAACCGGCGAAGTGGGTCGCCAAACTGCGCGCCACCAAGACCGGCGACTCGCCGCTCCTCCTCAAGACGGAGATGAGCGCCGGGCACGGCGGTGTCAGCGGACGCTACGAGAAGTGGAAAGAAGTAGCGTTCGAATTCGCCTGGGTGCTCGACACGATCGGCGAGTAGGTACGGGCGGCACCCGCGCCGAGGATGCGATATCTCGGCGTGTGAAAAGCATCGGCGGGCGAGGCGGAAATCGGAGTGTGAGGGGGCTTTCCGCCTCTCACGGCTCAGATGCAGAAGCTGATGCTGGCCGACCCCAGTGGCAAGTTGAGGCAGACGGCGATCGAACCGACTGCCGGGGTCGGTGCGGGAGCGAGCGGTGCGGCGACAGCTGCGGGGGCGGCGAGAGCGCCGAGTGACAGGGTCATTGCGATTGCGGCGAGTGTGGTGGCAATTCTGCTAGACATGTGAAGGTCCTTGACTGAGTTACTGCGAGCCGGAGGTGACTCCTCTCCAATCGTCCACCGATGTGATGCAGGCCACAACCTCTGGCGGAGCTTTTCTCGACCCTCTCCGGTAGTCCCTCCCGTGCCATGTCAATGCTGTTGCGCCGCAGTGATAGTCGGATGTCACTTGTACGAGTCGAGCATCTCCTGCGGTAACGGCTGCTCCATGACGACCCTGGACCCGTCCCAGGAGTAGGTGACGACCGCAGGTCCGCCCGACGGGCAGCAATTGGCGTCCTGCTCGCCGAGCCACCTGTACTGCACCGAGACGGAGGCGTCGGTGGATCCGACCACGTCGGTGTAGGCAAACGATTCGGCTGTCGCGGTGCCCAGATACGTGCCGTCGTGGAAGAACAGCACCTGGGTCGGCGAACTCACCGTTCCCATGGGTGTCTCCGCCGTGGCCCACAGCAGCGTGGGGCAGTCCTCGCCGGCGGCATCGGACGCGGTTCCGGGTACCCACGGATCGCCACCCGGTGCATTGCCGAGCGTCGCGAACGCGTCGCTGACCAGTGCGGAATCGAGGTCGAGACACGGCCCGCTGTGTACTTCTGCGGCAGAAGCGGCCTGTGGGACCGGGGAGGCGGCGGATTCTGCCGCGTTGTCGCTTCCAGTGCACCCAGTGAGTGCGGTCGCAGCCGCAACGGTCAGAAATGCCGCCACGTGAGTCTTCATGTGTTCTCCCTGCATCGTCCCCGACAGGAATTACTTCGCCCCACTCACTGTCTCGCGTGGCGCCGCCGGTTCGTTACGGGGGTCAGCGCAGCGCGTACCGAATCTGCGGGCGCCCCGCCCGGCCGTACTCGGTGTGCCGGGTGAGCACCCCGTCGTCGGCGAGGCGTTCGAGATACCGCCAGGCCGTGACCCGGGAGACACCGATGTCGGCTGCCACCTCGGCCGCCGTCAGCGGTCCGGCAGCGTCACGGATGCACGCGGAGACGTGGTCGAGTGTCTGAGGTGCAACGCCTTTCGGGGACGCCGCACGCTCGTCGGAGGTGCGCAGCGCGGACATCGCCCGATCGATGTCGTGCTGACTCAGCGCGTTGCTTCCGGCGGGCAGCGCGTCGCGGAATTCCCGGTACCGCTCGAGTTTGTCGCGGAACGCCGCGAACGTGAACGGCTTCAGCAGATACAACGCGATACCGCGCGCCACGGCGGTGCGGACCATCTCGAGGTCGCGGGCCGAGGTCACCGCGATCACGTCGGGACTCGGTCGCACGCCGCTCAGTGCCGCCGCCACGTCGAGTCCGCTGGCATCCGGCAGGCCGATGTCGAGGAGGACGAGGTCGATGGGGTCGTCGCTGCCGTTCGCGGCGGCGACCGCGCGCATGGCGCTGCTGCCGTCGTGAACGACGGTGTGGACCGAAAAGCCCGGAATGCGTTCCACGTACGCGCGATGCGCCTCGGCGATGAGTGGTTCGTCCTCGACGATCATCACGCGGATCACGGGGCGGCCCCCTCGATCGGGATCTCGACGACGATCATCGATCCGAGCGACGGCTCCGTGTGGATCGTCCCGCCGTGCCGCGCCACCACCTGGGCCACCAACGCCAGCCCGAGCCCGCGCTGACCCGACTTGGTGGAATAGCCGCGCGTGACCGCCTTGTCGAGTTCGTCGGCGGGAATACCGGGGCCGCTGTCGGCCACCCGCACCACCATCATCGAATTCTCCTGACGGACGGTCACTTCCACCCACGCATCCTCTCCCGGGGATTCCGTCGCACCGCGGGCGGCGTCGATCGCGTTGTCCACGAGATTACCCACCAGCGTGACGAGTTCACGCGCACTGAGCGGCGCGACGGGTCCGAGGGCGGTGTCTTCGGTGACGGTCAGGTCGACTCCCCGTTCGGCGGCCACACCCACCTTGCCGAGCAGCAGTGCGGCCAGGGCGGGTTCGTGCACCGCCGTCATCAGGCGGTCGATCAATTCCTGCGACAACCGTAGATCCTCGGTGGCGAACGCGATCGCGTCGTCGTAGCGGCCCAATTCGACCATCGTGATGATCGTGTGCAGACGATTCGCCGATTCGTGGGCCTGCGACCGCAGCGATTCCGCGAATCCGCGCACGGAGTCGAGTTCGCCCATGACGCTTTGCAATTCGGTGCGATCGCGCAGGTTCAGCACCGTCCCGAGACGCCGTCCCTCCCACGTCACGGGCTCCCGGCTGACGAGCAGCACGCGGTCGGGGGTCACGTGCACCTCGTCCCGGGAATCGTCGTCCTGCGACTGCCGCAACGACTCCGGCAGCGCGGCCACCGGGACGGGCCCCTCCGGGAGATCGAGGAGGCGGCGTGCTTCGTCGTTCACCACTTCGGCCCTCGCGGTGTCACCGCTGTCGCGGCCGAGCACCACCAGGCCCTCGCCGATCGAGTGCAGGACGGCGTCGTGATGCTCGTACATCTGCCGCAGCTCGTCCGGTGCCATCCCCAGCGTCTGACGGCGCAGGCGCCGGCTCAGCAGGAACGATCCGGCCGCCGACACCGCCAGACCGATCGCGGCGACCGCGAAGATGGTCGGAAGGCTCGCGGCGAACTGGTCGCCGATCTTCTCGCGTGTGACGCCGACGGACACGAGACCCGCGATCCGGTCGCCGTCGTACACCGGGGCCACGGCCCGGATCGACGGTCCGAGCGAACCGGCATACGTCTCCGTGAACGTCTCCCCGCGGAGGGCGCGGTCGATGTTCCCGGAGAACACACCACCGATCAGCTCCGGGTTGGTGTGGGTGAAGCGGATACCGGCGGGCGTCATCACGACGATGAAATCGGTGCCGGTCGCGGCACGGATCTGCTCGGTCTGGGGCTGGAGAACCGCCGTCGGGTCAGGAGACCGCAATGCCTCGACGGTGCCGTCCGACATCGCGAGCGTGGTGGCGACGGCCGTGACGGCGCGTCGGGTGGTCTCGTCGCTGTCGCGACGCTGGTCGACGATGGCCAGCGCGGTCCCGGCCCCGATGACCAGCACCAACACGACGAGCTGCAGGAGGAAGAGCTGCCTCGCGACGCTCATGGGCCGTCTCGGCGGATGGTGCGGCAATGCATTTCTCCTGAACGTAATGAACACAAACTTCTCCAGCCAAGCGATCGCTTAGAAGATTCTTCCAAGACGTGATCGCGGTCACTAACCGGCCTCACCGATCAGCTTGCCACTCGAATTGGAGGACAATCCCATGAGTACTGCGACAGGGAAGACCAAGAAGCGCGACCGGACACACTGGTTGTACATGGGGGTCATCGTCGCCGTCGTCGCGGGCGTCCTCGTCGGATGGCTGGCTCCGGGAGTCGGCAAGTCGCTCGGCGTGCTCGGCACGATGTTCGTCGACCTCATCAAGATGATGATCAGCCCGGTCATCTTCTGCACGATCGTCCTCGGCATCGGATCGGTGAAGGCCGCCGCCAAGGTCGGCAAGGTCGGCGGACTCGCCCTCACCTACTTCATCGGCATGTCGACGGTCGCGCTCGGCATCGGCCTGCTGGTGGGCAACCTGCTCAACCCGGGCTCCGGCCTGAACATCAGCGCCGACACCGCGGGAACCGGAGCGGCGCTCGCCGAGAAGGCCCACGGCGCCGGCGGCACCATGGACTTCCTCCAGTCGATCATCCCCACGTCGCTGATGTCGGCGTTGACCGAGGGAAGCGTGCTGCAGACCCTGTTCGTCGCGCTGCTCGTCGGCTTCGGACTGCAGGCCCTGGGCAAGCAGGGTGAGCCGATCCTGCGCGCTGTCGGCTCCGTGCAGAAGCTCGTCTTCAAGATCCTGTCGATGATCCTGTGGCTCGCACCGATCGGTGCCTTCGGTGCCATCGCGAACGTCGTCGGCCAGACCGGTCTCGGCGCCGTCGTCCAGCTCGCCACGCTCATGCTCGGCTTCTACCTGACCTGCCTGATCTTCGTGTTCGGTGTCCTCGGATCCGTGCTCCGCGTCGTCGCGGGCGTCTCCATCTTCAAGCTGGTCCGGTACCTGGCCCGTGAGTACCTGCTGATCTTCGCCACGTCCTCGTCCGAGTCCGCACTGCCCCGCCTGATCGCGAAGATGGAACACGTCGGCGTCGAGCGCACCACCGTCGGTGTCGTCGTCCCCACCGGCTACTCGTTCAACCTCGACGGCACTGCCATCTACCTGACCATGGCGTCGATCTTCATCGCCGACGCAATGGGCCAGCCGCTGTCCTTCCCCGAGCAGCTGTCGCTGCTGGTGTTCATGATCATCGCGTCCAAGGGTGCTGCCGGAGTCAGCGGCGCCGGGCTCGCCACCCTCGCGGGCGGCCTGCAGAGCCACCGTCCCGAACTGCTCGACGGCGTCGGCCTCATCGTCGGTATCGACCGGTTCATGTCCGAGGCCCGCGCGGTCACGAACTTCTCCGGCAACGCTGTCGCCACCCTGCTCGTCGGTTCCTGGACCAACACGATCGACAACGATCGCGTCCGCACCGTCCTCGACGGCAAGCTCCCGTTCGACGAGTCGACGATGGTCGACGACGGCCACGGCGAGGTCGTCGAAGAGCAGGTCACCGAGACCCCTGCCGCCGACGAGCCGCGGGTTCTCGTGAAGAGCTGATGCCCACTCCGAAGTAAACCTCTGTGCGCCCGCGCGATTCGAAGCCTGGGCGCACAGAGGTTTGTTGGCTACGTTGGTTCGCATGACGACACCTGTTCAGAACATCGGCATCAACACACTCGGCGGCACGCCGACCTCACTCGGCGAATACGACGGTCGCGCCGTCCTCGTGGTGAACGTCGCCTCGAAGTGTGGACTGACCCCGCAGTACAAGGGCCTCGAGAAGCTCGCCACCGACTACGCCGACCGCGGACTGACCGTGATCGGCGTCCCGTGCAACCAGTTCATGGGTCAAGAGCCCGGCACCGCCGAAGAGATCGAGACCTTCTGTTCCACCACCTACGGCGTCACGTTCCCGTTGCTGGAGAAGATCGAGGTGAACGGTGAGAACCGGCACCCGCTCTACGAAGAACTGACCAAGGCCGCCGACGCCGAGGGCACCGCGGGCGACATCCAGTGGAACTTCGAGAAGTTCCTCGTCGCACCCGACGGCACCGTCGTGAACCGGTTCCGTCCCCGCACCGAACCCGACGCCCCCGAGGTCGTCGAGGCCATCGAGGCAGCCCTGCCCAAGTAGTAGGCGCTCCGCGCTCGTGCGCCTTTTCGGTAGCTCCCACTACCGGAAAGGCGCACGAGCTTTGCTCGCTGTTCACGTTCACCTGTCACGCTGGGGTCATGACCGGACAGCTGATCGTGTCGGTGTCAGGAATCAAGGACGAGACGCGCGACTTCGCGGCCGCGTTCGCCGAGGAGATGGATGCGCGCGGCGTACCGCTGTCGCTGCTCGTCGCCCCGCGCCTGAAAGACAAGTATCGACTGGTTAACGACCCCGCGACGCAGGACTGGGTCCGCGCGCGCCGATCCCGCGGCGACGCCGTCGTCCTGCACGGATACGACCAGGCCGCGACCAAGCGTCGCCGGGCCGAGTTCGCCTCGCTTCCCGAGCACGAGGCGCGGTTGCGGCTGCTCGCGGCGGACCGGGTGATGGAGCAGACCGGATTGCGCACCAGATTGTTCGCTCCTCCCCGCTGGCTGGCGTCGCAGGGTGCCGTCGCGGCTCTGCCGTCCGCCGGCTTCCGGCTGCTGGCCGTGATGACCGCCGTCCACGACCTCGAACGCGAGACGTCGGTGCGGTCGCGGGTGCTGGGGATCGGTGAGGGTTTCCGTGCCGAACCGTGGTGGTGCCGGGCGCTCGTCCTCGGCTCCGGACGGACCGCCAGGCGTGGGGGCGTGGTGCGCCTCGCCGTCACCGCGAAGCAGTTGGGCACGTCGGGACCTCGGCAGGCGATGCTCGACGCCGTCGACCTCGCGCTCTACCACCACGCGCGGCCGCAGGTGTACCGCTGGGAGCCGCGGATCCCGCAGATCGGTGCCGCCTGACCCGTGAGTACTTGTTAACCGCGGGCGGTTGACAAGTACTCACGGGGCCGTCAGGCCACCTCGACGCTCGACTCGCTCGGCATCGTGCGGAACTCGGTGCCCTCGGGAGCCATGTCCGAGTAGCGGCCGTAGAAGATGCCGGTGGCCTCGTTCGCGATGATCGCCTGGTGGATGGGCACCGCGACCCGCGGTGCGACTGCGCGCAGGTAGTCGATGGCCTCGGAGATCTTCAGCCACGGCGCCGCGGCGGGCAGCGCCAGCACGTCGACCTTCTGCTCCGGAACGAACAATGAGTCGCCCGGGTGCATCAGTCGGGCGGGGTTGCCGGCATCGCCGAGCAGGAACGCCGTGTTGTCGATCACCGGGATGTCGGGGTGGATCACCGCGTGCCTGCCGCCGGTGCCGGTGACGTGCACGTCGCCGATGTCGAATTCGTCGCCGGCGTGCACCCCCGTCCACGCGCCGCCGAGCTGGGCCGCGGTCTGCGGGTCCGAGTACAGGGCCGCGCCGGGGTTCGCCTCGACGAGGGCGGGCAGTCGTTGCTGGTCGACGTGGTCGGGGTGCTGATGGGTCACCAGGATCGCGTCCAGTCCGGTGATGCCCTCGAATCCGTGGGAGAAGTTGCCCGGATCGAAGAGGATGGTGGAACCGTTCAACTCGACGAGGACGCAGCTGTGGCCGAAGTGAGTCAGTCGCATGAATTCGAGTATGCGCCTGCATGCATGGCTCGTCCCGTTCGTCCGATGCGAACCGCAGGCAGGTAGCCCGGTAAACTTCCGGGTGCCCGGTGTTCCACTCTGGGCTCGCGCACTACTACAAGGAGCAGCACGTGGCCCGTGTCGTCGTCGAAGTCATGCCCAAGGCCGAGATTCTCGACCCCCAGGGGCAGGCCATTGTCGGAGCGCTGCCGCGGCTCGGCTTCGCTGGAGTTTCCGATGTCCGTCAGGGCAAGCGGTTCGAGCTCGAGGTCGACGGCAGTGTCGACGACGCTCAGCTCGAGAAGATCGCCGAGGCCCTGCTGGCCAACACGGTGATCGAGGACTGGACCGTGAGGCGCGTCGAAGCATGAGCGCCCGCGTCGGAGTCATCACTTTCCCCGGCACCCTCGACGACGTCGACGCCGCCCGCGCGGTGACCCTCGCCGGCGGCGAGGCCGTGAGCCTGTGGCACGGCGACGCCGACCTCAAGGGTGTCGACGCCGTCATCGTCCCCGGTGGCTTCTCCTACGGCGACTACCTGCGGTGCGGCGCCATCGCACGGTTCGCGCCCGTCATGGGCAAGGTCGTGCAGGCCGCGCAGGGTGGCATGCCCGTCCTCGGTATCTGCAACGGCTTCCAGGTTCTGTGTGAAGCGGGGCTCCTGCCCGGCGCGCTCACCCGGAACGAGGGCCTGCACTTCATCTGCCGCGACGAGTGGCTGAAGGTCGAGGCCACGTCGACGGCGTGGACGTCGCGCTACGAGTCGGGCGCCGAGATCCTCGTCCCGCTCAAGTCCGGCGAGGGCCGCTACCAGGCGTCGCAGAACGTCCTCGACGAACTCGAGGGTGAGGGCCGCGTCGTGTTCCGCTACGTCGGCGACAACCCGAACGGTTCGCAGCGCGGCATCGCAGGCATCTCCTCGGCCAACGGCCGCGTCGTGGGCCTCATGCCGCACCCCGAGCACGCCACCGAGGCCCTCACCGGCCCCAGCGACGACGGACTCGGCATGTTCTACTCCGTCCTCGACAGCGTCATCTCCGCCTGAGCCGATCGGCACCGTGTGTGGCCGAGGGCCTGCACGGTGCCGGGTCAGACGGCGACGGTTCCCTCGCCGTGCTGCGCGATGCCGCGGCGTTCGGACGCGGTGAGCCCGCCCCAGATTCCGAACGGTTCGGTCACGCTCAGGGCGTGGTCCCGGCATTCGACGAGAACGGGCAGCGCCGGCAGATCGCTTTCGCGCGACGTTCGCGGTTGCTGCGGGCGTTACCCCGTTCGCCGTCGGGATGAAAGAACACGGACGATTCGATGCCCCGGCACAGGGCGTGGATCTGCCAGTCCCAGGCCTCGGTATTGGGGCTGGGAAGGCGAGTGGATGACGGCATGTCGGCTCCCTCGGAGTGTCGTCGGCACTGAAAAGTGTTGTGGCACAGAACTCGATGTCTACTTGACGGCGCGGACCACCACGATCTCTTCGTGGGTCTGACCGACCTCGATGAGCCCTCTCCGCTCGAGCATGCCTCTGCGTTCGACGAGGACCGGTCCGAAGGGGATCTCGGCGGTCGCGGCGATGTCGACCCGCATGTTCTGTTCCTCGAGCGTCGTCAGTGTCTTCTCGACTCCGCTCAGGCTGGACTGCGCCAGCAGCAGAACCCCACCGGCGACGAGAACGTCGGGGGCCTGGCAGCAGATCCGATCGAGAAGCGCGCGACCGTTCTTCCCTGCGTCCCAGGCCCGCGCCGGACCGCGGTCGGGTACGGCGTCGACCAGTGCCGGAACGTACGGCGGGTTGGATACGACGACGTCGAACCGTTCCTCGCGAACCTGCTCGATGAGATCCCCGTGGATCACCCGGATCCGGTGCCCTCCGACAAGGGCATTGAGTCTGACGCTGATCGCCGCTCGCCTCGACACGTCCACCGCGGTCACCCGGCCTGCACCCGCGGCGGCGGCGCGCACGCTCAGCGCGCCGGTCCCCGCACAGAGATCGAGCACCCGGGATTCGGGACCGAGGTGCTCCGCCGCCAAGACGTCGGCCAGCAACTGCGTATCATGTTGCGGGCGATAGACTCCGGGAAGACGTAGCAGCATCGAAGACTCCTCGGTCGCCGGTCGCATCGTGGTGCGTCCACGGCATTCCCTCGCGAGCTCACCGTGGACGCCGTGCGTCTGATTACTCCACAGTTACCCAGCCGGGCGCAGGGCCAATCACGCCGTGACGCACCGACCGCCGTGGCACCGGCCGTTAGCCGCGCAGATTCCGAGGTGACCTGGCACGATCGGTGGGGTGACGTACACCGAGCAGTTGCGTGACCTCGCGGCCCGGCACGGGGTCGCGACGTCGTACCGGGGTTGGGATCAGCAGCGCCACGACGTGCGTGACGACACGCTCCGCAGCGTCCTCTCGGCCCTGGACATTCCCGCCGGAACTGAGGAGGAGGTGCGACACGCCCTGTCCGAATGCGACGTAGCACCGTGGCGACGAATGCTGCCGCCCGTCGTCGTCGGCAGGGAAGGGTTCGAGACCCGTTTCATGGTCCACGTTCCACACGGTGAGGCGGTGGACGTCACGATCGACACGGAGTCGGGCGGAACGGTTCCGGCGCGCCAGCTCCAGGTGTGGGTCGATCCGCGGCAGGTCGACGGCGCCCTGGTCGGCCGGGCGACGTTCGTCGTCCCCGCCGACGTCCCCTGCGGGTGGCACACGGTGCGGGCGTCCACCTCGCACACGTCCTCGTCGTGCACGCTCGTCGTGACACCGGCACGTTTGTCGACGTCCGACGCGCTGCGCGACCGCCGGCGCTGGGGTGTGCTCACGCAGTTGTACTCGATTCGGTCACGTCGTTCCTGGGGTGTCGGGGACTTCGGCGACCTCGCGGATCTCGCATCGATCTTCGGTTCCGTCCACGGCGCCGACTACATGCTGGTCAACCCACTGCACGCCGCGCAGCCCCGCCCACCGATCGAGGCGTCGCCGTACCTGCCGACCACCCGCCGCTACGTCAACCCGATGTACATCCGTGTCGAGAACATCCCGGAGACGGCGTACCTCTCGACGCGACGTCATGCGCGGATGCGCGACGCCGCAGCGCGATTCGAGCGGGCGAACGACCGGTCCGACCGGATCGACCGCAACCCGTCGTACCGGGCCAAACTCCGAGTGCTCGAACGGGTCTTCCGGATCGAGCGCAGCCCGAGCAGGCAGCACGCGTTCGAGCAGTTCTGCCGCGACGAGGGGGACGGACTGCGGGACTTCGCGACCTGGTGTGCGCTCACCGAGAAACTGTCGCCGGACGACCCGCGATGGACGACGAAGGCCGGTGCGCCCGACAGCGACTGGGTGCAGGCGCAGCGGCGCAAGCTCGCGCCGCGAATCGAGTTCTACTCGTGGCTGCAATGGGTATGCGACGAGCAGCTTTCCGACGCACAGGACGCGGCGCGCGCGGCAGGCATGGACATCGGGATCGTGCACGATCTCGCGGTCGGGGTCCAGCGCGGGGGTGCGGACGCGTGGTCGCTGGGAACGGCTCTGGCTGAGGGCATTACCGTCGGCGCTCCTCCCGACGACTTCAATCAGCAGGGTCAGCAATGGAATCAGCCGCCGTGGCGTCCTGATCGGCTGGCCGAACTGGGGTACGCCCCGTACCGCGACATGCTGCGCACCGTGCTGAAGCACGCGGGTGGGCTGCGGGTCGATCACATCCTGGGGCTGTTCCGGCTGTGGTGGATCCCCGCCGACGCGGAGTCGCCTGCGGACGGAACGTACGTCTCCTACGACCACGAGGCTCTCGTCGGGATCCTCGCGCTCGAGGCCGAACGGGCAGGCGCCGTGGTGATCGGCGAGGACCTCGGGGTTTTCGAACCCGCGGTCCAGGACTACCTCGCCGAGCGCGGGATCCTGGGGACGTCGATCCTGTGGTTCGAGCACGACGGCGAGCGGCCGACACCACCGGAGCAGTACCGGACTCTGTGCCTGACATCCGTTACCACGCACGATCTTCCGCCGACCGCCGGATACCTGGCCGGCGAACACATCGAATTGCGCTCGCGGCTCGGGCTCCTCGAACGCGACCTCGAACTCGAGAAGGAACACGACGCCCGGCAGCGCGAGGCCGTGCTGCAATTGGCGCGCGACCGCGGACTGCTGGCCGCCGACGCGTCGATACCCGACACCGTGAAGGCGTTGTACCGGCTGATCGACCGGAGCCCGTCGTTGCTGACGGGTGTCGCGCTCGCCGACCTGGTGGGGGAGTACCGCGTGCAGAATCAGCCGGGCACCGACGAGACCCAGTACTCGAACTGGAAGATTCCCCTCGCCGACGCGTCGGGGCGTGCCGTCCACCTCGAAGACCTGGCGGACGGCGATTTCGGATTCGTCGACGACGCCCGCTGATCCCGGCCGTCAGGGTGCGAGGGCGCGCATCGCCAGGTCGACGACGGCGTCCGCGTGGTCGTGGGTGAGGGGATGCGCTCCGCTCTGCCAGCGGTAGAACAACGGCGCCATGAACAACTCGAACGCGAGGGCGAGGTCGACGTCGGGCCGCACCTGCCCCGCTTCCTGCGCGGAGCGGAACCGCGCCGCGACGAACTCGAACTGCGGCCGGTAGATCCGCTCGACGATCTGTTCCTGCAGTGCGGGATCCTGCAGGGATTCGATGGCCAGCGCCCGGAACAGCGGTTCGAAATCGGGTGAGGTGAACTCGTCGACCGTGGCCCGCAGGACCAGCCGCATGTCGGCGGCGAGGTTGCCGGTGTCCGGCAGTGCCATGGTCTGCTGGGCGCCGGCCGCGTTCTGTTCGTGCAGGGCGTCCACGACGAGCGCGCCCTTCGATCGCCACCATCGGTAGATGGTCTGTTTCCCGACCTTGGCGCGCGCGGCGATGCCTTCGATGCTGATCTTCGCGTAGGGCTGTTCGCGGATCAGTTCCTGCGTGGCCTGCAGTATCGCGGCGCGGGACCGTTCGGAACGGCGGGGATTGTCGGCGGACGGCATGAACGGATCGTAGACCAGACGAGACGTATCGTCTTGACTCGGCTGTTCGCACGTGTCACTCTGAACCGAGACGGACCGTTCCGTATCGGAAGGATGAAGATGACCCGCTCACACATCGCCATGGTCAGCATTCCGGCGCCCGGGCATGTCAACCCGAGCCTGGAGATTCTCCGCGAACTCGTCACGCGCGGGCACCGCGTGACGTACGCCAACGACCCCGCCGTGAAGGACGTCGTCGAGAGCACCGGAGCGGAATTCAAGGAATACGCCTCGACGTTGCCGCGCGTGAACACCGCAGGTGCGACGGAGGAGTCCGAGAAGTCCTGGGAGGGCGACACCATCGATCAGCTCACGCTTTTTCAGGCCGAGTACGAGTCGATGCTGCCCCAACTGCGGGCGCTGTACGAGGACGACCGCCCCGACCTGTTCCTCTACGACATCGCGGGAGGTCCCGCACGCGTCCTCGCCGAGGAATGGGGCGTCCCGATCGTGCAGTTGTCGCCGACGTACGTGGCGTGGGAAGGCTACGAAGACGACATGAAGTCGTTCGTGGACACGATGCGGGCGGACCCGCGCGGCGCCGCGCTGTACGAGCGGCAAGGGAAGCTGCTGCGGGACAACGGTGTCGAGACGGACCCGGACGAGTTCTACGGGCACCCGGCCCGGGCGGTCGTGCTGATCGCGAAATCGATGCAGCCCAACGCCGACCGCGTCGACGAGGACGTCTACACGTTCGTCGGACCGGCACTGACCACCCGGCGGCCCGCCGACGGCCGGTGGCAGCGTCCGGCAGACGCGGGAAAGGTGCTGCTCATCTCGCTCGGCACCGCGTTCACCGATCACGCCGACTTCTACCGGCGCTGCATCGACGCATTCGGCGACCTCGACGGCTGGCACGTCGTTCTGCAGATCGGGCAGCACGTCGACGTCGCCGAAGTCGGAACCGTGCCCGGCAACGTCGAGGTCCACCGGTGGGTGCCCCAGTTCGACATCCTCGGGCAGGCCGACGCGTTCCTCACCCACGCCGGCATGGGCGGGTCCAGTGAGGGAATGTTCACGGGAACGCCGATGATCGCCGCGCCGCAGGCCACCGACCAGTTCGAGAACGCCGACGCGCTCGTCGCCGCGGGAGTCGCGGTGCGAGTGGACAGTTCGGAGGTGTCGGCAGCCGAGTTGCGGGACGCGCTCGCGCACGTCGACGCCGAGCCGGTCCGGCGCCGCAGCGCGGAGCTCGCCGCCGAGTTACGTTCTGCGGGTGGAGTGGACGCCGCCGTCCGGGTGATCGAGGAGTTCCTGTGAAGCCGCGAAACGTGTCGGTGGTCACGTCTACTCTGCGGGCATGGCACTCACACTCGGCATGATCACGTTCGACACCACGGACCCGGGGCCGCTCGCGAAGTGGTGGGCAAAGCAGACGGCGGGCACGATCGAGCAGGAGAACGACGGCTGGTTCTACGTCGTCGCCCTCCCGGATTCCGCGCAGAAGCTGGCGTTCCAGAAGGTCGGCGACCCCACTCCGGGGAAGAACCGTATCCACCTCGACCTGGCGTCCGACGACCTCGACGGCGAGGTGGGCAGGCTTAGTGCCGAGGGCGCGACGGAGGTCGCGCGGCACGAGATGGGCGATTTCCGGTGGGTCACGCTCGCCGATCCCGACGGCAACCAGTTCTGCGTCTCGGGTCCCCACACGTGACAGCGGGTCCTGCATGATTGACCCCATGCCTTCCACTACGTGGGCCGACGCCCAGGGACTCTGCACCTTCGTCGATGCATCACCGTCGCCGTTCCATGTGTGCGCGACGGTGTCGATGTTGCTGACCGGCAACGGTTTCACCGAGTTGCACGAGGCCGACTCGTGGCCCGGCGAGCCCGGCCGGTACTTCCTGGTGCGCGGCGGATCCCTCATCGCGTGGAGTACCGAAGGGCTGGGCCGGACGGCGCCGTTCCGCATCGTCGGCGGGCACACCGACAGCCCGAACCTGCGCGTCAAACAGCACCCCGACCTGTCGTCGGCAGGGTGGCAGCTGGTGGGTCTCGAACCGTACGGCGGTGCGTGGCTCAACTCGTGGCTCGACCGCGACCTGGGCATCTCCGGGCGGCTGAGTGTGCGGGCCGGCAACACGGTCGAGGAGAGGCTCGTCCGCGTCGACGAGCCGATCCTGCGCGTCCCGCAGCTGGCGATCCACCTGTCCGAGGACCGCAAGGGCGTCCACCTCGATCCGCAGCGCCACCTCAACGGGGTGTGGGGTGTGGGGTCCGAACGCCGCTCGTTCATCGACTTCGTGGCCGACCGGGCGGAGGTGCCTGCCGACGCGGTGCTCGGGTGGGAACTGATGACCCACGATCTCGCGCCCAGCGCGCTCGTCGGAACCGAACAGGACCTCGTCAGTGCGCCGCGGCTCGACAACCAGGGCACCTGCTACGCGGGCACCCAGGCGTTGCTGGCGGCGGCCGAGAACCCCGGGGACCGGGTGCCGGTGCTCGCGCTGTTCGACCACGAGGAGGTGGGGAGCATGTCCGATCGGGGCGCGTTCTCCGATCTCCTGAGCACCGTGCTCGAGCGCATCGTCCTCGGCCGCGGCGGCGGTCGCGAAGAATTCCTGCAGGCGATGGCCGGATCGATCTGCGCGTCCGGAGACATGGCGCACGCGACGCACCCCAACTACCCGGAGCGGCACGAGCCCGCCCATCACATCGCCGTCAACGGCGGACCGGTGCTCAAGGTCAACCAGAACCTGCGCTACGCCACCGACGCGGCCGGAGCCGGGGCGTTCGCCCTCGCCTGCGACCAGGCCGGCGTGCCGCTGCAGCGGTACGTGCACCGGGCCGATCTGCCGTGCGGTTCGACCATCGGCCCGATCACCGCGTCCAGGACCGGGCTGAGCACCGTCGACGTGGGCGCCGCGCAGCTCGGAATGCATTCGTCGCGGGAGCTGATGGGCGCCCGTGACGTGCGGGCCTACTCCGACGCCCTTGCGGCCTTCCTCACACCGACGGCGTGAGGAAGCGGGGCGAGGAGCGCCAGGTCGGTACCGGAAGGAGCCGCCGGATAGACTGACGTACGGCTCGTCGCCACCCGGCTTGCGCCGACCGTGACTCCCGGCTTGCCTCTCTTGACTCCCGTAGGGAAGGGACCCCACCTCCAGTGTCAGCACACCCGGTCGACACCGTCACCGCCGCCACCGCGACCCCCGACGTCGCACAGCCCTTCAAGGAACTGGGGCTGAAGGACGACGAGTACGCCCGCATCAAGGAGATCCTGGGCCGCCGCCCCACCGAGGCCGAGCTCGCGATGTACTCGGTGATGTGGAGCGAGCACTGCTCCTACAAGTCGTCCAAGGTGCACCTGAAGTACTTCGGTGAGACCACGACCGACGAGATGCGTTCCTCGATGCTCGCGGGCATCGGCGAGAACGCCGGCGTCGTCGACATCGGCGACGGCTGGGCCGTCACGTTCAAGGTCGAGAGCCACAACCATCCCTCCTACGTCGAGCCCTACCAGGGTGCGGCCACCGGCGTCGGCGGCATCGTCCGCGACATCATGGCCATGGGTGCACGGCCCATCGCGGTCATGGACCAGCTGCGCTTCGGTGCGGCGGACGCCCCCGACACCCGACGCGTCGTCGACGGTGTGGTGCGCGGAGTCGGCGGCTACGGCAACTCGCTCGGCCTCCCCAACGTCGGCGGCGAGACCGTGTTCGACGCGTCGTACGCCGGTAACCCCCTGGTCAACGCCCTGTGCGCCGGCGCGATGCGCGTCGAGGACCTGCACCTCGCGTTCGCCTCCGGTGCCGGCAACAAGATCATCCTGTTCGGTGCGCGCACCGGCCTCGACGGCATCGGCGGCGTGTCCGTGCTCGCGTCGGAGACGTTCGACGGCGACGAGAGCGGGGACGAACACGAAGCCGAAGGCGGAGCTGGAGCATCGAAAAGCCGGAAGAAGCTCCCGGCGGTGCAGGTGGGTGACCCGTTCACCGAGAAGGTGCTCATCGAGTGCTGTCTCGAGCTGTACGCCGCGAAGCTCGTGGTCGGTATCCAGGACCTCGGCGGCGCCGGCCTGTCCTGCGCCACGTCCGAGCTCGCCGCGGCCGGCGACGGCGGCATGCACATCAACCTCGAGCAGGTCCCGATGCGGGCCACCGGCATGACCGCGGCCGAGGTGCTGTCCAGCGAGTCCCAGGAACGCATGTGCGCCGTCGTCACCCCCGACAACGTCGACGCGTTCATGGAGGTCTGCAAGAAGTGGGACGTCCTCGCCACCGTCATCGGTGAGGTCACCGACGGCGAGCGGCTCACCATCTCCTGGCACGGCGAGACCGTAGTCGACGTGCCGCCGCGCACCGTCGCCCACGAGGGCCCGGTGTACGAGCGCCCCGTGCAGCGTCCCGCGAGCCAGGACGCCCTCGTCGCGAAC
This sequence comes from Rhodococcus opacus, assembly GCF_012396235.1. Classification (GTDB taxonomy): domain Bacteria; phylum Actinomycetota; class Actinomycetes; order Mycobacteriales; family Mycobacteriaceae; genus Rhodococcus_F; species Rhodococcus_F opacus. Next base: position 80,082 of record NZ_JAAXPA010000025.1, read on the forward strand.
ACCACCGCCGGACTGAAGCGTCCCGAGTCGGCCGACGAACTGAAGGCCACCCTGCTGAAGATGCTCGCGTCCCCGGCGCTGTGCAGCCGCAAGTGGATCACCGAGCAGTACGACCGCTACGTGCGCGGCAACACGGTCCTGGCCGAGAACGCCGACTCGGGCGTGATCCGAGTCGACGAGAAGACGGGACGCGGCATCGCGCTCGCCACCGACGCGTCCGGCCGCTACACCGCGCTCGACCCGTACGCCGGCGCGCAGCTCGCGCTCGCCGAGGCCTTCCGCAACGTCGCCGTCACCGGCGCCACCCCCAAGGCCGTCAGCAACTGCCTGAACTTCGGGTCCCCCGAGGATCCCGGCGTCATGTGGCAGTTCCAGCAGGCCGTCCGCGGCCTGGCGGACGGCTGCGCGAAGCTCGGCATCCCCGTCACCGGCGGCAACGTCAGCTTCTACAACCAGACCGGCTCGACCCCGATCCTGCCCACCCCGGTGGTGGCCGTGCTCGGCGTCATCGACGACGTGCACCGTCGCATCCCCACCGGTCTCGGACTGGAACCGGGTGAAACGCTGATCCTGCTCGGCGACACCCGCGACGAGTTCGACGGGTCCATCTGGTCGCAGGTCGAGCACGGTCACCTCGGCGGTGTGCCGCCGAAGGTCGACCTCGAACGGGAGCAGTTGCTCGCCGACATCCTCCTGGCGGCGTCCCGCGACGGACTGGTGTCCGCGGCGCACGACCTGTCCGAAGGTGGTCTCGCGCAGACCGTCGTCGAGGCCGCGCTGGCCGGCGAGACGGGCTGCCGCATCCTGCTTCCCGACGACGCCGACCCGTTCGTCACCCTGTTCTCCGAGTCGTCGGGCCGCGTGCTCGTCGCGGTCCCGCGCACCGAGGAAACTCGCTTTACCGGTATGTGCACGGCCCGTAATCTCCCGTGGGTGCGCATCGGTGTGGTGGACGAGGGGTCCGATTCCGTCGAGGTCCAGGGCCAGTTCTCGGTCTCGCTGGCCGAGCTGCGCACGACGTTCGAGGGAACTCTGCCGGCATTGTTCGGGTGATGAATGGTCGAATCGGGGGCATTGGAGAGGGTTGACAGGGGGCCGCGGGAACTCTCGCGGCTGGTTGATCCTGCACTCCTCCACGGTCCCCGACTCGACCGGACCTGGCGTTTCCTTCGGCTCGATTTCACCGGCATCGCGTTCGCGACGCTATTCTTCTGCTGGTCGCTGACGCCGTCGCTGCTGCCCCGCGACTGGCTGTTCCAGGGGCTGATCGGCGGCATCAACGCTGCGATCGGTTACACGGTGGGAACGGCGATCGGCTGGCTGGTGCGTCGCTACTTCCTGCGGCACCGGTCGTGGTGGCCGTTGCCGGAACCCTGGTCCACCGGTCTGCGCGTCGTCGTGACGGTGACGTGCGTGGTCGTGAGCCTCGTGATGCTCGCGTACTCCGCGGCATGGCAGCGTGAGCTCGCCGCGCTGATGGGGGCAGAGGGCACCACCACCACCGGCTACATCCGCACGGGCGGTCTGAGTCTGCTCGTGGGCGCCGCGATCATCTCGGTGTGGCGGCTGCTGCGCGAACTGGTGCGGTGGATCGCGGGACGACTCATCCGGCGGTGGCACCTCGCGATCCCGACCGCCACCACCGTCGGCATCCTCATCGTGACGGTGCTGTTCTTCCTGCTCGTCGACGGTGTTCTGATGCGCGGCGTCTACGCCGCCACGAATGCGGCGTTCAGCCTGCAGAATTCGACCACCCGCGACAGCGTCGAGCAACCACTCGACCCGGAGAAGTCCGGCAGCCCCGAGTCGCTGGCACCCTGGGACACCCTCGGGTACGAGGGCCGGAACTTCGTGTCCCGAGGGCTCGACGCCGACGAACTCACGGCAGCCAACGGCACACCGGCCAAGGACCCCATCCGGGTCTACGCCGGACTCGAGACCGCCGAGGACCCGGACGCGCGCATGGACGTCGTCATCGACGAACTCGAGCGGACCGGCGCGTTCCAGCGAAAGGTCCTCGTCGTCATCCCCACCACCGGCACCGGTTGGGTCAATCCGACTGCGGCGCAAGCGATCGAGTTGGTCCATAACGGTGACACGGCATTGGTCGCCAGCCAGTACTCGTTCCTGCCGAGTTGGATCTCGTTCCTCGCCGACCGTGAGAAGGCCGCGGAGGCGGGGAAGAAACTGATCGACCGCGTGCACGAGCGGTGGTTGCAGGAACCCGAGGCGACGCGACCCAAGCTGCTCGTCTACGGCGAAAGTCTCGGCACCCAGGCGGGGGAGGGTGCCTTCGGCACGCTGAGCGACATCCGGCAGACCGTCGACGGCGTGTTGTGGGTCGGACCGCCCAACTCGAACCGCCTGTGGGGGCAGCTGATCCAGCGTCGCGATCCCGGCACTCCCGAGGTCGACCCCGAGTACTCGGCAGGTCTGGTGGTGCGGTTCGCCGACGACTCCGCCGACATGGTCGACGACACCGGCGAGTGGTTGTCGCCGCGCATCCTGTACGTCCAGCACCCGTCGGATCCCGTCGTGTGGTGGTCGCCCGACCTCGCGTTCACCCGGCCCGACTGGTTGAAGGAACCACCGGGCGAGGATCGTTCGCCGTCCATGAAGTGGTTTCCGTTCGTGACGTTCTGGCAGGTGTCCGCCGACCTCACCAACGCCGCAGGCGTGCCGGATGGGCACGGCCACAATTACGGGACACTCGTCCTCGACGGCTGGATCACGGTCGCCCAGCCCGAGGGGTGGACGCCCGTCGACACCGAACGCGTCCGGTCCACTCTCGAATCCCTTGCCGGGACAGAGGGTCCGGAGAAGTGAGCAGGCTCGCCTCCGTTGCCGGTGCGGCGGCGGCCGTGCTGTGGAACAACGTGGTGTTGCCCGGTTCGGGGCTCGGCCCGTACGGGCGGGCCGTCGCGGGAGGTGCGCTCGGACTGTCGGTCGTGGGAGCAGCGCGCGCCGCGGGGTACGGCGTCGACGAACTCGGCCTGTCCGCGTCGAAGGCCCGGTCCGGGCTGCGATACGGCGCCCTGGCATCGGTGGTCCCGCTCGCCGGATACACGATCACGCTGAGCGTGCCCACACTGCGCAGGCGTGTGCCGGCGGGCGACGGCGTCACCGATTTCGCCGGCTGGGTGGGGTTCCGGATCCCGGTGGGGACCGTGGCGCACGAGGAACTGCTGTTCCGCAGCGTCCTGTCCGCGATGCTGCGACGGGCCTGGCCGCCCCCGACGGCCTACGTTCTGCACGCCGCAACGTTCGGGCTGTGGCACGTGCGCGCTGCCCGGATCGCCGGTGACCGCGTCACCGCGAGCGTTCTGCTCACCGGGTCCGCCGCGTGGCTGTTCGAGTGGTTGCGTCGACGCAGCGGCAGCGTCGTAGCCCCTGCACTGCTGCACCTTTCGGTCAATGTCGGTGGGGCGGTGGCCGCCGAGGTCGCGCGGGCCCGCACAGTAGATTGAGCGTATGCCGTCGCGCCGAGCCGTAGATCCCGCCGAACTGAGGGCCGCCGTACTCGAGGTCGGTCCGTGGCTGCGCGGCGATTCGGAGGAGAAACCGTCCCGCACCCAGCTGGCCGCGGCGGTCCGGCTCAGCGCGCGGACGCTCGAGCAGGTCGCGCCCGGTTCGAGCGTGGAGGTGCGGGTTCCGCCGTTCGTCGCGGTCCAGTGCATCGAGGGCCCGCGGCATACCCGCGGCACCCCGCCCAACGTCGTGGAGACCGACCCCCGGACGTGGCTGCTGCTGGTGACGGGACTGCTGGAGTTCGACAGCGCGACCGCCGACGGCGGAGTGTCGGTGTCGGGAAGTCGCGCCGGCGAGATCGCCCATTGGCTGCCGCTGCTACGCGTATAGCTAGCCCAGCCACAACGAGCGGGTGCGCGGCAGGCCGCTCGACCCGTCGTCGGACGGGCGCACGGCCAGTACCTGATGGATCGTCAGCCGGCCCTTCTCCTCGAACCCCAGGGCGCTGGCCGCGAGGTACAGCAACCAGGTGCGGGTCCGCTCCGCGCCGGCGAGCCGGATCGCGTCGTCCCAGGAGTCGCGCAGTCTGCCCACCCACGCCCGCAGCGTGAGTACGTAGTGCTCCCGGAGGGCCTCGACGTCGCGCACCTCGAGTCCGGCGCGCTGGAACGCGTCGATCGTTCTGCTCAGCGGCAGCACCTCGCCGTCCGGGAAGATGTAGTTCTCGATCAACCCCGACGAGTTGCCGGTGCCGGTCAGCGACCGGACCGAGGCGATGGCGTGGTTGAGCTCCCGATCGCACCGGGGTCGCCGGATCGCTGGTCCCAGTACCCGCAGGAGTAGACCATCGTCGGCCCGAGGAACAGGCAGTAGAAATCGTTGCCGACGTCGTAGTGATGTGAGACCGAGGACGCGTCGCGCGCCTTGCTGTGCTTGGGACCGCGGCGCCGGGCCACCTCCACCGACGGCGGTGCCGGACGGAGGCCGAGGCCCCCGAGCCGGACGAACGTCGACAGCGACTTCAGGATGGTGCCGCGGTCGGATCCGCGGACGCCGAGTGTCCCCAGCCGGTCGACGAGATCCGGAAGCGTCAGCAGCCGGAAGACGTCGCCCTCGATCTCGAGGTCACCGGACACGTAGGCGCGGACGAGACCGAGTTCGTTCGGCGACCACAGCACCCGCCGGATGGCCCGGCGGTTGCGGAAGACGATGGTGACGTCCGAGTCGGGGCCGGCCTCCGAGCCGTCCCAGCAGCGAACGTGCACGGGAATGGGGATGCCCATCGCACCTTCGAACGCGCTCAGCAGGCGTTCTGCGGCGGTCGGGGCCGTGCTGCGGACGTCCATCGGAAAAGCCCCCGCTCTGTGGTTCGAGGACGCTGATCGATACCGAAACCAACCTATTTCCGGCTGTCCGTCCGGGAGTCGGGCCGGTTCGATCGGCACCGTGGGGGAAGCGACGGCGCAGGGCACGTAGACTGACCTTGCCCCTCACACGCCCATCCCCAGGGAGCACCCCGGTGACCAGAGCCGATCTGTCGGTCCACAGTCCTAATCTTCTCTCTTCGAACCCGTCCGACGAGGACGAGAACGAGCCCCGCGAGGAATGCGGAGTCTTCGGCGTCTGGGCGCCGGGAGAGGATGTGGCGAAACTCACCTACTACGGACTTTATGCTCTGCAACACCGTGGGCAGGAAGCGGCGGGCATCGCCGTCGCCGACGGTTCGCAGGTGCTGGTCTTCAAGGATCTCGGGTTGGTCAGCCAGGTGTTCGACGAGCAGACCCTGGCAGCGATGCCGGGCCACGTCGCCGTCGGCCACTGTCGCTACTCCACCACGGGATCGACCACGTGGGAGAACGCGCAGCCGATCTTCCGGACCACCGCCGCGGGCAGCGGCATCGCCCTCGGGCACAACGGCAACCTCGTCAACACGGCGGAGCTGGCGCAGCGCGCCCGTGAAGCCGGACTGGTCAACGACAAGCGTCCCGGCGGCGCCACGTCCGACTCGGACGTCGTCGGCGCCCTCCTCGCGCACGCCGCCGCCGACAGCACCATCGAGCAGGCAGCCATGAAGCTCCTGCCGACACTGCGCGGCGCGTTCTGCCTCACCTTCATGGACGAGCACACGCTCTACGCGGCCCGCGACCCGCACGGGATCCGCCCGCTGTGCCTCGGACGCCTGGACCGCGGCTGGGTCGTCGCCAGCGAGACGGCCGCACTCGACATCGTCGGCGCGTCCTTCGTCCGCGACATCGAGCCCGGCGAACTGCTCGCCATCGACGCCGACGGCGTCCGCTCCTCCCGCTTCGCGAACCCCGAGCCCAAGGGCTGCGTGTTCGAGTACGTGTACCTGGCTCGTCCGGACAGTGTCATCGCCGGACGTTCGGTGCACTCCACCCGCGTCGAGATCGGCCGTCGCCTCGCCACCGAACACCCCGCCGAGGGCGACCTCGTCATCCCGGTCCCCGAATCGGGCACTCCGGCCGCGGTCGGTTACGCGCAGGGGTCGGGCATTCCGTACGGCCAGGGTCTGATGAAGAACGCCTACGTGGGCCGCACCTTCATCCAGCCGTCGCAGACGATCCGCCAGCTCGGTATCCGCCTCAAGCTCAACCCGCTCAAGGAAGTCATCCGCGGCAAGCGCCTCGTGGTGGTGGACGATTCGATCGTCCGCGGCAACACCCAGCGCGCGCTCATCCGGATGCTCCGCGAGGCCGGCGCACTGGAGATCCATGTCCGCATCGCGTCGCCGCCGGTCAAGTGGCCCTGCTTCTACGGCATCGACTTCGCCTCGCCGGCCGAGCTGATCGCCAACGGTGCGGGCGGCGGTGGCGAGCCCGGCAGCTTCGACGAGATGCTCGAAGGGGTGCGCCGTTCCATCGGCGCCGACACCCTCGGCTACATCTCCACCGAAGGCATGATCGCCGCCACCGAGCAGCCTGCGACGCGACTGTGCGCGGCCTGCTTCGACGGCACGTACCCCATCGCGCTCCCCACGGAGACGTCGATCGGAAAGAACGTTCTCGAGGGAATGCTCGAGAGCGCGGCAGGCGGTCCCGCGACGCGGGAGAACGACAACGCGAACGCCCTCAGTCGGCCGTAGGCCGGTACATCGGGATCCGGCCGGAGAACGTACTCCGGTACCGTAAGGACGCAATCACAGCACTCGATTGCCCGACCGACACGATTTTGACGAGCAACAGAAGGCTGGAGTAACAACCACATGACCGAGGATCCGACAAGTCGCCCTGGCGCGTCCTACGCCGCCGCAGGAGTGGACATCGCCGCAGGCGATCGGGCGGTGGAACTCTTCGCTCCCTTGGCCAAGCGCGCCAGCCGTCCCGAGGTTCTCGGTGGTCTCGGTGGATTCGCGGGTCTGTTCTCGCTCAAGGGTGACTACAAGGAACCGCTGCTCGCGGCGTCCACGGACGGTGTGGGCACCAAGCTCGCCGTCGCTCAGGCACTCGACAAGCACGACACCGTGGGCCTCGACCTGGTCGCGATGGTCGTCGACGACCTCGTCGTCTGCGGTGCCGAGCCACTGTTCCTGCAGGACTACATCGCCGTCGGGCGAGTCGTCCCGGAGCGTGTCGCCGAACTCGTCAGCGGTATCGCCGAAGGCTGCATCCAGGCCGGGTGCGCGCTGCTCGGTGGCGAGACGGCGGAGCACCCCGGTGTGATGGCGGACGGCGACTACGACTTGTCCGCGACCGGCGTCGGTGTGGTCGAAGCCGACCAGGTGCTGGGGCCCGACCGGGTCCGTCCCGGCGACGTCGTGATCGCCATGGGTTCGTCCGGACTGCATTCCAACGGTTACTCGCTGGCCCGCAAGGTCCTGCTCGAGATCGACCACATGAGCCTGACGGCGCACGTCGACGAGTTCGGCCGCACCTTGGGCGAGGAGATGCTCGAGCCCACGAAGATCTACGCCAAGGACTGCCTGGCCCTCGCCGCCGAGACGGACGTGCGCACGTTCTGCCACGTCACCGGCGGTGGACTGGCCAACAACCTCGCCCGGGTCATGCCGAAGGGGCTGGTCGCCGAACTCGACCGCGGTACCTGGAGCCCCGCTCCGATCTTCGCGATGATCGCGCAGCGCGGACGCGTGGAGCGGGCCGAGATGGAGCAGACGTTCAACATGGGCGTCGGCATGGTCGCGATCGTGGCGCCCGAGGACGTCGATCGTGCCCTGGCCGTCCTGACGGCGCGCCACATCGACTGCTGGACGCTGGGCAGCATCAAGAAGTCGCACGACGTGTCGGCCGAGCGCGCAATTCTCGCCGGCGATCACCCGAGGTTCTAGGGTCGGTCGCCGTCTGTCGGAACGGGGCGAGCTAGTGGCCCCGACCGGCTGAAGATGTGGAAATGAGGGGGAGCCGGTGTCGGCTCCCCCTCATTTCGTTGTCTTCAGATCTCAGCGCCGCCAGTCGTCGTCGTCCTCCCGGGAGTGACCCTCCCTGTCGGCACGCTGGTCAGCGAAGACCTCGTCCCGATGCGAGTTGGACGACCCACCTGAGAGCTCTCGTTGCAGGCTGTCAAAATCCGTGGTCGGTACGCTGTACTTCAGCTCGCGTGCAACCTTGGTCTGCTTTGCCTTAGCCCGGCCGCGGCCCATGGCTGACCCCCTCGCGCTTTCGCGGGGCGGCCTGGGGAATTTGGCGGCCCCGTTTGAGTGTGTAAGTTCCTGCCCCACACTCTAGCGTGGAAAAGTCCCTCGCGCTTCCATCCACACCCCGAAGCGGTGTCGGTTTAGTCTCACCGGGCTCGCGAGCTGCCCCGATGCCGGTATTTCGCCTTCAGAAGACTCCCGGAATTGCCCGGACCGTCCCCACTCGGACGCCGCCGCCGAGCACGGGCTGCGATGCGAGGGCCGCCAGATCCTCGGTCCACTCGGCGCCCATCCTGTGGAGAAGTGCTGCGGCGAGGGGTAACCGGGCCCGTTCGTGGCCGTCGTCGATCTTCAGTGCGAACGCCGAGCCGTCGGGAAGCGCGCCGGCGTAGACACCGTCGGCTCCGGCCTTCGTCATCAGCCCGGGCACGACCGGCATCAGGCGCGCGTCGTCCTTGCCGGTGCCCGAGACGAGGTAGGGGTGCTCGCGGACGGCGTCGGCGACGGCGAGCTCGGGGGAGTCGGGCTCGGCGGTGACGAGCCGGGCGAACGCCCGAGCCAGATGCGTCAGCGACAGCGGGACGATCGGCAGCCCGCATCCGTCGATGCCGAGCTCGGCGTCGACGTCGCCGCTGATCGACCCGAGCGTCTCGACGACCGCGAGTTGCAGCGGATGCGTCGGCTCGAGGTAACTGTCCAACGGCCAGTCGTTGGCCAGGCACGTGGCGAGCATCGCGGCGTGCTTGCCGGAGCAGTTCATGTACACCGGGCGGGGGAGCTCACCGGCGGCCAGCAGTTCGGCCCGGGCGAGTTCGTTGGAGGGCAGATCGGCGGGACAGCGGAGCTGGTCCTCGTCGAGGCCGTACCGGGCGAGCAGCCGCTCGACGAGTTCGATGTGGTCCGACTCGCCCTCGTGGGATGCGGTCGCGATCGCGAGCTCTTCGGAACTGGACGGTTCGAAGCCGTTCCGCAGCATCGTCACGGCCTGCCACGGCTTGTTCGACGACCTCGGATAGATCGGCGTGTGCACCTCACCGAGGGTGAGCGCGATCTCGCCGTCCGCGCGGAGGATCACCGCGGAACCGCGGTGGACGCACTCACGGAATCCGGAACGTACGACCTCGACCAGTTCGATGCTCAATACGTGACCTGCACTTCCAGTCCGGCGATCCGTCGGCGGGCCTTGTCCGCGACGGTCGGAGAGAGGTTCTCCTGCTGTTCGAGCAGCGCCACGAACCGTTCCGGGTCGCGGCCGGTGAACAGATCGCGCACGGTGACGCCGTGGCCGGGCACGTGGATGCGCTGGACGGTGTCGCCGGCGGTGACCGACCCCTCCGTCACCACCCGCAGGTACGCGCCCGTGTCGGCGCGTTCGGAGAACCGCTTGACCCATCGGGGCTCGGCGGCCCAGACGCCGAACGTGCCGCACGGCGTCCGCGGGCTGGTCACCTCCAGTTCGGTGGTGCCGATCCGCCACCGCTCGCCGATCACGGCGTCGGTCGCGGCGATCCCGTCGAGACGGAGGTTCTCGCCGAACCATCCCGGGGGCAGTTCGCGGCCGAGCTCCGACGCCCAGCGCTGCGCCTCGTCCTCCTGGTAGGCGTAGACGGCCTTGAACGGGCCCCCGTGGTATTCGGTGTCGCAGACGTGGTCGCCGACCAGTCCGGCGGTCGTGACGCGCACGGGGCCGTCGACCGGCCGCTTGTCGATCGCCGTCCGGGTGACCCGCCGGGTGCCGCTGTCCCGCTCGGTGTGCAGCACGCAGACGGCCAGCACCTCGCCTGCCGTCGCGGTCGCCTCGCTCATCGGCCCCGGAGCCGGTCGACGGCGGCGCGGCCCGCCTGGACCGTGTCGTCCGCGGGCACGGAGTCGGGGTCGATCGACGCGGCGCACGAGCCGACCACCAATTCGGTGTCGGTGGGGATGGACCGTTTGACGAGGGCCAGCGCGATGGGTCCGAGCTCGTGATGGTCGATCACGGTGCCGATCCGTCCGACCGCACGGCCTCCCGCCGTCACCGGGTCGCCCGGTTCGGGCCTGCCCTCGGCGCTGCCGTCGAGGTGCAGCAGGACGAGGTGACGGGGCGGTTTGCCGAGATTGTGGACGCGGGCCACCGTCTCCTGGCCGCGGTAGCAGCCCTTCTCCAGGTGGACGGCGCCGTGCTCGGCGGGACCGCCGATCCAGCGGACCTCGTGCGGGATGGTGCGGTCGTCGGTGTCGAGTCCGATCCGGGGCCGTGCGGCGGCCACCCGGAGTGCCTCGAACGCCCACGTTCCCGCGGGAGCGGCGCCGGCGGCGGTGAGCCGGCCCCACCACGTCGCGAGTCCTTCCCGCGGGATCAGCAGGTCGAAGGACTCGGCGGTCGGCCACGGCATGCGGCGGACGAACCCGCCCCCGGGCACCGCGGCGGCGGCATACGGCTCGGCGGGTGCCACGACACCGGCTGCGTCGAGGACCGTCACGGCGACGGGGCCGATCACACTGAGGACCGCGAGCTCGTTGCCCTCGCGGGGCTCGGCCTTGGACCAGAACACCATCTTGGTGAGGAACGACAGGAGGTCGGGTCCGCGGTCGGCCTCGGTGTCGATCCAGGTGACGCCGTCCAGATCGGTCTGGACGAAGTGGTGCTCGACGCGGCCGTTGACGTCGAGGCTGAGGTTCTCGGCGCTCCCGCCGTCGGGGAGCGCGGCGACGTGCTGGCTCGAGATGGTGTGCAGCCAGGTGAGTCGTTCGGGTCCGCTGATCGCGATGACGAACCGGTGGGAACGGTCGACGACCACCGCGGAACGTTCGGCATTGCGTTGTTCGCCGAGTGGATCGCCGTGATGCCAGGCGACGCCGGCGTCGGGAGAGCCTTCGGGCGCAGGGACCGCGCCCGGGGCCGTGAGGAGTGGACTGGGTGAGACGGGCAGTTTGTCGACCACGAACCCAGTCTAGGGACCATGGACCACAGGTGGCGGTCAGCAGGGTCGATAGGCTGGGTGTCATGTCTGATCGAGTGCTGGTGACACTGGACCACGAGGTGCGGGACGCGGATGCCCCGCTGCTGCACGCGGACGATCTGGCGGTGGTGCGCGGCGACGGTGTCTTCGAGACCCTGTTGGTGCGCGGCGGTCGCGCCCTGAAGATCGAGCCCCACCTCGCCCGTCTCGTCGCGTCGGCGCGCGCCCTCGGATTGCCCATTCAGGACCTGGACGAGTGGCGCCTGGCCCTCGAGCTGGCCGTCGAGGAGTGGGGGTCGGAGCGGGAGGGCGCGATGCGACTCGTGCTCAGCCGCGGCCGGGAGTCCGGTGGCGACGCGACCGCCTTCGTCACCGTCGGGCCGGTGTCCGAGCGGATTCGGGAGGCACGACGCGACGGGGTGTCGGTACTCACACTGGCCCGCGGCTATTCGGTGGATCTGTCGGCGAGTGCGCCGTGGCAGCTGCTCGGGGCGAAGACCTTGTCGTATGCGACGAACATGGCGGCGCTGCGGTATGCGGCGACACTCGGCGCCGACGATGTGATCTTCGTCAGCAGTGAGGGCAATGTGTTGGAAGGGCCACGTTCCACGGTGGTCATCGCCCGCGACAGGCACCTCCTCACGCCGCCGCCGGAGCACGGAATCCTGCCCGGAACGACGCAGCAGGCGCTGTACGAGGTGGCGTCCGGCAAGGGGTTTCGCTGTGAGTACGCGGCGCTGCGTCCGGCGGATCTCATTACGGCGGAAGGTGTTTGGCTCATCTCCAGCGTCACCATGGCCGCGCGCGTGCGCAAGATCGACGGCCTTGCCCTGCCCGACGCACCGCTCGCCGACGAGATCGTCGAGCTGGTCGACCTCGCGGTCGAGACGGCGGGTGCCGAGTCCGCGGAGGCTTGACAGGTCTACTACATTTCGTAGTAGCAAAGTCCTGCGGGGGAAACGACCTCGCAGTACGTTGTTTTCAAGGGTCGGGCGGAAGCCCACGCTCCGGCCCTGAAGCCAGTCCTACGGGCCCAGTTTCGGAGTAGCCATGGATGCCTTGGATGTCTCCCGGTGGCAGTTCGGCATAACCACCGTCTATCACTTCATCCTCGTTCCGCTGACGATCGGGCTCGCCCCGCTGATCGCCGTCATGCAGACGATGTGGGTGGTCACCGGAAAGGACCACTGGTACCGGCTCACCAAGTTCTTCGGGAAGCTCTTTCTGATCAACTTCGCGCTCGGCGTCGCCACCGGCATCGTGCAGGAATTCCAGTTCGGGATGAACTGGAGCGAGTACTCACGCTTCGTCGGTGACGTGTTCGGCGCACCCCTCGCCCTCGAGGGACTGGTCGCCTTCTTCCTCGAGTCGACGTTCCTGGGCCTCTGGATCTTCGGCTGGGGACGGCTGCCCAAGCTCGTCCACCTCGCCACCATCTGGCTCGTCGCGATCGGTGTGAACGCGTCCGCGTACTTCATCATCACCGCCAACTCGTTCATGCAGCACCCGGTCGGGGCCGTGTACAACCCCGAGACCGGGCGCGCGGAACTCACCAGCATCTGGGAACTGCTCACCAACAACACAGCGCTGGCGGCCTTCCCGCACGTCGTGGCCGGAGCGTTCCTCACGGCAGGCACGTTCGTGGCCGGCGTCGGCGGCTGGTGGATGGTGCGCAGCATGCGCAAATCGAAGGAAGCCACCGAACCCGAAGTGGCGAAGAAGCACGAGGAGACCGCCCGGACGATGTTCCGTCCGGTCACCATCCTCGCCCTGTGGGTGATGGTCGCCTCGGGCATCGGACTCGCGATCACCGGCGACATCCAGGGCAAGCTGATGTTCGAACAGCAACCCATGAAGATGGCATCGGCCGAATCACTGTGCCACACCGAAACCGGTGCCGACTTCTCGATCCTCACCGTCGGCACCCAGAACAACTGTGAGAGCATCACCCAGCTCATCAAGATCCCCGGGCTCACCTCGTTCCTGGCGGACGGCACGTTCGACTCCACCATCGAGGGCGTCACCGAGATCCAGGCCCGCTACGAGGAGATGTACGGGCCCGGCAACTACAAGCCCAACCTGTTCGTCACCTACTGGACGTTCCGCGCGATGATCGGCTGGGCCGCCGGGTCGGCGCTGCTCGCCGTGGTCGGTCTGTGGATGACCCGCGGCGGCCGTGTCCCGGACAAGAAGTGGTTCGGCTGGTTGTCGATCGCCGTCATCCCGACACCGTTCCTCGGGAACAGCGCGGGCTGGGTCTTCACCGAGATGGGCCGCCAACCGTGGGTCGTGGCACCCAACCCGACCGGTGTCGACATGATCAGACTGACTGTCGACCAGGGCGTCTCGAATCACTCCCCGTGGACCGTCTGGGTCTCGCTCATCACGTTCACGGTGGTCTACGGGGCGCTGGCCGTCGTGTGGTTCACGCTGATCCGCCGCTACACGGTCGAGGGACCACTCGAACACGACGCGCATCCACCGGGTGACGACCACGACGAGCCCGAAGAACCGGGCAAGCCCGAGCAACTCTCGTTCGCGTACTAGGGGAGACGGTCATGGGACTTCAAGAAGTGTGGTTCATCCTGATCGCGGTGCTCTTCATCGGGTACTTCGTCCTCGAGGGATTCGATTTCGGTGTCGGCATGCTGATGCCGGTGCTGGGCAGGCGCAAGGACCCGAACGGGGACACGCGGCGGCGGGTCGTGCTCAACACCATCGGGCCCGTGTGGGACGGCAACGAGGTATGGCTCATCACCGGTGGCGGCGCGTTGTTCGCCGCGTTCCCGGAGTGGTACGCCACCTTGTTCTCCGGCTTCTATCTGCCGCTGCTGATCATTCTCGTCGCGCTCATCGTCCGGATCTGCGCCATCGAGTACCGCGGCAAGATCGACGACGACACCTGGCGCAGGCGGTGCGACTGGGGCATCGTCTTCGGGTCCTGGGTGCCTGCCGTGCTGTGGGGTGTCGCGTTCGCGAACATCGTGCGGGGCGTCGACATCGACGCCGACAAGCAGGTCACCTCGAGCCTCTTCGATCTGCTCAATCCCTATGCGTTGCTGGGTGGTCTGACGACCGCACTCGTGTTCGCCCTGCACGGCGCGGTGTTCCTCGCCCTGAAGACGGCCGACGAAGTACGCACGGATGCCGTCGAACTGGCGTCCAAGCTGGCGATCCCGGCCGTCCCGGTGGCAGGCGCGTTCGTGCTGTGGACGCAGCTGGCGCACGGCAAGGGCTGGACGTGGATCCTCGTCGCGATCGCCGCCGCCGCACTCCTCGGGGTGGTCGCGTTCACCCGCGCCGAGCGTGAGGGCTGGGCGTTCCTGCTCACGTCGATCGCGGTCGTCGCCACCGTGGCCCTGCTGTTCGGCTCGCTGTTCCCCAACGTCATGCCGTCCACGCTGGACGCCGCGTACAACCTGACCATCGACAACGCGTCGTCGAGTCCGTACACGCTGAAGGTGATGACGTGGGCCGCCGCGTTCCTCACTCCGGTGGTGCTGATCTACCAGGGCTGGACGTACTGGGTATTCCGCCAACGGATCTCGACCAAGCACATCCCGCCGTCGATCGGTCTCCCGCTCGAGCGCAGATGAGCACAGTGGTAGGCGACGCACCCCGCCCGGCCGGCGAACGTCCCGGCGGGGCGCGACGCTCCCGGCGCCCCGTCGATCCCCGCCTGTGGCGCTACTCCGCGGCGGCGCGCGGGTATCTCGTCCTCACGGTCGCGCTGTCGATCGTCAACGTCGCGATGGTCATCGTGTCGGCGCTCATGATCGGCCGCGTGCTCGGCGGGGTCATCGTCGACGACGCCACCGACCTCGGGCGGTGGTCCACCGAACTGGTGGTGCTCGCCGGTGCGGTGGGGGTGCGAGTGCTCGGCACCTGGCTGCAGTCCCGGTTCGCGCACCGGTCCGCCACCCGGGTGGTGGCGGAGCTGAAGGGGGAGGTCCTCGGTGTCGCCACCCGCCTGCGACCGCGCGAGCTCGACCCGCGGCGGGACGAGATCGCAACCGTGCTCACCCGCGGAATCGACGGTCTCGTACCGTATCTCACCGGGTATCTGCCGGCGCTGGTCCTCGCGGCGACGCTCACACCGGCGACACTCGCGGTCATCGCGTTTCAGGATCTGACGTCGGCGGCGATCATCTTCGTCACGCTGCCGCTCATCCCGGTCTTCATGATCCTCATCGGCCTGCTCACCAGGGGCAAGGCCGCCAAGACGCTGACCGCGATGACCACGCTGTCGTCCCAGCTGCTCGACCTCCTGGCCGGCCTGCCCACACTCCGCGCGCTGGGTCGCGAACAGGGGCCGGCGACGCGGGTGCGTGAACTCGGCGACGCCCACCGCCGCACCACGATGTCGGCGTTGCGGGTGGCGTTCCTGTCGTCGATGGTGCTGGAACTGCTGGCCACGCTCTGCGTCGCACTCGTCGCCGTGAGCATCGGACTGCGGCTGGTGTACGGGGGGATGGAACTCGAGGCGGGAATCGTGGCACTGATCCTCGCGCCCGAGGTGTACCTTCCGCTGCGGATGGTCGGAACCCAGTTCCACGCCGCCGAGGACGGAATGGCCGCGGCGAGCCGCGCCTTCGCCGTCATCGATACCGATCGTCCCGACGACGACGACGCCGCCGACGGTGCGGTCGTTGTCGACGCGGCCGGGGCGCGAATCGAATTCGACGGACTCGACGTCCGGTCCCGGCGCGGCCTGGCACCGCACGGACTGACCGGAACCCTCGAACCCGGTGCGGTGACCGTGCTGACCGGACCCAACGGTTCCGGGAAGTCGACTGCGGTGCAGGCACTTCTCGGCCTCGTCGAACCCGAGCACGGCGAGGTGCGGGTGGCGGGCACCGCCGTGAGTGCGCTCGACCGGTCCGCATGGTGGGCGCAGGTGGCGTGGCTTCCGCAGCACCCCGTCCTCGTTCCCGGCACCCTGGACGAGAACCTTCGGCTCATCGGCGAGGTCGTCGACCTCGAACAGGCCTGTGCGGCGACGGGTTTCGACGAGGTTCTCGCCGAACTCCCGGACGGCTGGACCACGCGCGTCGGATCCGGCGGAACGGGACTGTCGCTCGGCCAGCGGCAGCGGCTCGCACTCACTCGCGTGCTGGCCACCCGGCGGCCCGTCCTGGTGCTCGACGAACCCACTGCACACCTCGACGACGCGTCGGAGCGGACCGTGCTCGATTCGCTGCGGAGCCTGGCCGCCGCCGGCCGCACCGTCGTGGTGGTGGGGCACCGGCCGACCGTGCTCGCGGCCGCCGACCGGGTGATCGAGGTGAGCGCCGATGTCGCGTGACCCGCTGATCCGGGCATTGCCGCTCCTCGACCTGCAACCGGGACGGGTAGTGCGGGCCGTCACCGCCGGCGTCGCCACGCTGGGCAGTGCGCTCGCACTCGCGGCGCTGTCGGCGTGGTTGATCACGAGGGCGTGGCAGATGCCGCCCGTCCTGGACCTCAGCGTCGCCGTCGTGGCGGTGCGGGCGCTGGGCATCTCCCGCGGCGTCTTCCGCTACCTCGAGCGGCTGGCCACCCACGACACCGCGCTGCGCGGGACCACGTCCGCCCGCACCCAGCTGTACCAGCGGCTGGCCGACGGCGACCCCGCGGCCGCTGCCGGCCTGCGCCGCGGCGAACTGCTCACCCGCACCGGTGCCGACGTCGACACCCTCGGTGACGTCGTCGTCCGCGCGCTCGTCCCCATCGCCGTGTCCGTCGTCCTGGCCGTGGCCGCCGTCGGCATCCTCGCGGTGATCTCGCCCGCCTCGGCACTCGTGCTCGCGGTGGCGCTCGCGGTGTCGGGGGTCGCGGCGCCCTGGTTGTCCGCGCGGGCCGCCCGCCTGGCCGAGACGTCCGGCGCCGACGCGCGTGCCCGGTTCAGCGAGGACGCCGTCACGGCACTCGATCACGCCGCGGAACTCCGCGTCGCGGGTCGCCTCGACCGGACCGTGTCGCGGGCGGTCCGCTCCGAACACGCCGCGGTCGCGGCCACCGACCGCGCCGCCGCACCCAGCGCGTTCGCGGACGCCGCCACACCACTCGCGGTGGGCGTGAGTGTGATCGCGTCACTGCTCATCGGGATGGGCCTGTACTCGTCGGGGACCATGAGCCCGATGGCGCTCGGCATCCTCGTGCTCCTGCCGCTGTCCGCGTTCGAGGCCACGGTCGCGCTGCCCGCCGCGGCCGTCGCGCTGACCCGGGCCCGGATCGCGTCGCGCCGCATACTCGCCGTGCTCGACGCCGCCGTCGCGGATCCGCACCCCGGCGACCGGGAACTGGACGGGCCCGCCGAGGTCGTCGCGAAGGACCTGCGGTGCGGCTGGCCCGGAGGGCAGGTCACCGCCCCGCTCGACCTCGACCTGCGGCCCGGCTTCCGGGTCGCGATCGTCGGCGGCAGCGGGTCCGGGAAGACGACCACCCTGATGACCCTGGCCGGGTTGCTCCCGCCGGTATCGGGGTCGGTGCGGGTCGACGGACTCGACCTGCACAGCATCAGGTCCGAGGCTCTCCGCCGGAACGTCGGATTCTTCGCGGAGGACGCACACCTCTTCGACACGTCCGTCCTCGAGAATCTGCGGGTGGCGCGCGGCGACCTCCAGGACGCGGAGGCGCTGACCGTCCTGGAGTCCGTCGGGCTCGGCGGATGGGTGTCGGGGCTGCCGGAGGGCGTGCACACGACCCTCGCCGGCGGTGCCAGGGCGGTGTCCGGTGGACAGCGTCGCCGGCTGCTCCTCGCCCGGGCGCTGCTCTCGCCCGCGCGGGTGCTGTTGCTGGACGAACCGACCGAACACCTCGACGCCGACGCGGGCGCCGACCTGCTCCGGCGACTGCTCGCGCGCGACGGCGGACTGGTGTCTGCGCAGCGCACCGTCGTGGTGGTCACCCACCAGCTTCCGGAGGATACCAGCGCTGACCTGGTGATACGAGTGGAGAAAGTTGAGAGCGAAAATGCGTTGCCGACTCCGTGAGTGCGGCGTACTTTCTTCAGTACACGAGGAAGGAGGTGGTCTGAAATTGAATGACAGACGGACACGTGAGGTGGCTGCCAGCTAGCCGCTACCGCTGACGGAATTCACTGACCGCGCGAGCGGCGAGCGAATCCCAGGCAGCTACCCGGCCCCCGAGCCCCCGGTCTGGTCCAGATCGGACCCGGTGCACACGCACCGGAAGGCTCGGGGGCCGTTGTGCGCTCCGCGCCCGTGAGTACTTATCAACCGCCCGACGTTAACAAGTACTCACGGCAGCGCGGGCACGGGTTCGGCCCACTCCAGCCGCCCCGCTCGAGCACCGTCCGCACCTCGGCCGCGACCTCGCACGAGCGCCGCGTCACCTCATCCCAGCCGTAGACCAGCGTCGCCTTGCCGGCGAGTTCCGCCGCGTTGCCGCGACGACGGTCGCGCAGCGCCACCGACCGCGACGAGTGGTACCGCAGTCCGTCCAGGCGCACGAAGAGCGGAACGCCGCTGTCCGAGTAGTCCACGTCCTCGTAGAGGGTTCTTCCGTCGACGAGAACCGGCGACTGTCGTCGGGCGGCCGGTAGTCCGTGCGCGAGTTCGACGTCGACGGCGTACCGGTGCTCGAGAATCGACTGGACCCCGCCGGAGACGAACGTCAGCGCATCGGTGAGAGCCCTGCGGTATCTGCGCGGTGGACGCTGCTCGATCCGTCGGAGCAACTCGTGGACCGGAATGTCGCTGCCGGTGACCGCTGAGACCAGGACCCGTGCGGCCGCCACCGCCGACGGCTCCGCGACGGCGAGATCGACGACGGTGTCGGCCCGGGACGTTCGAGGCGGAAGCGTCGGGACGAGGATGTGGGCGTGCGCCCGGGACCGGTGCACCACGACCCCGGGGTGCAGGAGATCGCCCTCGCGGGGAACGGGACGGTCGGATCGCCGGCCGACCTTCCGATACGTCGGTTCCTGCGGCTCCGCAGACAATCCGTAGGGCACGGTGACGTGAATCGGCCCGTCAGGGTCGACGGGCATCAGCCCCCACTCCTCGGCCGCAGTCCGATGACTGAGGATCGCTCGGGGACCGCCGAACAGCAGCGCCGCCCACAGCCTCATCGGCCGGTCGAGCGGACCGTTCGTGACGGCGTAGACGCCGTGCAGAACCGCCGACCACTGGCCGGACTCCACCATGTGCTGAATTTGCCGGGTCGAGATGCCCAGTCCGCGAAGTTGCCGGGCCGTGACGAGGCCGTGCTGATAGTCGAGGACTGTTTGGAATTCGGGCCGGAAGTCGATCGTCGCAGTCGTCATGGACGCGACGGTGCGGAAGCCGACCGACAGGATTCGGCCGAAACAGGCCGATCTCAACTGCCCTGTGGATGAACCTCAGGTTGTGGATAACCCGAGCCGTGAGTACTTGTTAACCGCCCGCGGTTAATAAGTACTCACGGGCGCTAGCCAACGTAGCGGGACAGCCGCGCGGAGAGGTGGGGACGCAGCTCACCGTCGGCGATGATGCGTTCCTCGACGTAGGCGAGGTCGCCGCCCTCGACGATGCCGTAGAGGCGCTTGGCGCCGCCGACGAGAACACCGGAGGTGCTGCGGATCACGACGTCGGTCGCGAGTTCCCACGACGACTGGGTGAGGGCCTGGCCATAGAACAGTTCGACGATGCCGGAGCTGTGGGCGAGGAGGAGTTCGACGACTTCCTCGTCGGTGCTGCCGGGAATGCCGTCTCCGCTGATCCGCCAGAAGCCGGTCTCGTGGAGGTCGGGGCGCACGTATTCGCCGTCGGCGTCGAGAACCCAGGTCTGGGATTCCCACTTGAGGTAGTTGCCACCGTTGTGGGAGACGATGATCTGCTGCCCGAAGGGGTAGTCGCCTGTGTCGGGGTCGTGGCCTTCCCCTTCACCGCGCCACACACCCACGAGGGGCAGTACTGCGAGGAGTTCGTTGTTCAGATCCGGGCCGAGCCGCAGATTTGCGGTGTCCTCGGGCAGCGGAAGGTCCGGAAGCTGCGGGATGTTCCGCGACGCCGTCGTCTTGGAACGCTCGATGGCGTCCGCGACAGCTGCGTCACCGCTACCACGACGCACGGTGGGGGTGTCCCCAGCGGGCGCGCTCGTAGTCGGGTGCTCGGAAGGCGGATCTGCGCCTGCGTCCGGGTTCTGACTCACGACTCGTCGGTGACCAGGCGGTAGATCGTGTAGAGCGAGAACCACGTGATCAACACGGCGGCAAGGACAAGAAGTACCTCGAAGAAGATAACCACGGGGACATCCTAAACCGAACCCGTCGAACGGTCGAAACGGGAGGCGGCTTACCGTCACTGCGGCTACGGTTTCTCGAAGGCGACCACCCGGTCGGTTCCGAACATTCTCATGCGGTCGTCTCGTCTCCCGTCCCTCCCGGAGGTCCCATGCTTCGATCGAGTACTGCCGTCACCGGTCCGGTGCGGGCCGCGCTCGCGGCGACGGTGCTGCTGCTGACCGCCACCGCGTTCGGTGCTCCCGGCTTTGCCGTCGCCGCGCCCGACACCGGGAGCGCGGGCTCGGGAAGTGCAGATTCGGGAAGTGCCGACACGGACCGTGTCGATCCGAACAACTACGCCGCCGACTGCCCCGACGTGATGATCGTCGCCGTGTCCGGCGCCACCGACTCGACGGAGGACCGCAACCCTCTGGCAGACGAGAACCGTCAGCTCTGGTCGAACTGGGTGGGCAACGTGACGGTGCCGACCGGCGAGGCCAACAAGGACGATCCGGGGACGGTGGGGTGGATGTACGTGCCCTACCCGTCCACGTACGGCCTGGGTCTGCTGCAACCCGTTCCGACATACCAGGATTCGATGGCGGCGGGTGTCGCGTCGACGAACAGGATCCTCGACGAGAACAAGGCGAAGTGCGGCGACGCCACCAAGTACGTGCTGCTCGGATACAGCGTCGGCGCCGAGGTGGTCGAAAGGGTGTCGCGCGAACTCGGCCACCGCGACAGTAATGCTCTGGTTACCGCCGACGACATCGCCGGCGTCGCGTTGATCGGCGACCCGTACCGTCCCGCGGGCACCCCCTCGATGGGCGAACCCGGCCCGCCCGGAGGCGGATTCATGTCGTCGGAGCCGGCCGATTACGGCGCTCTCGACGGCAAGATCACCTACGCCTGCCGCCCCTACGACATCGCGTGCGACGCGCCGCAGGAGATCGCCGTCCTCGAACTGGCGCTCGGGGTGCTGGGACAGATGCACTTCACCCTGCTGAACCCGGGCCAGACGGTCTCCGACTTCGCGAATGCGGTGACGAACATGGCGGCGCGGTCGATCGTGCACATCGTCACCCACGAAGACTGGTTTGCCTCCGACGAGTCCTTCCTGGACGTTCTCCGCAAGGTCGCCGACCGGACCTACGACCCCGACGGCCCGGACCGGAACATGCAGGTGTCTCAGGAGCAGATCGTCGAGGCGCTCAACTGGGCGATGGGTCCCGGTTCGGAGGTCGTGAAGGCGAAGCTCGCGGACGAGGGCCCGGGGTTCGTCGAGGACAACAGGGACGTCTTCGAACTGGTGATCAAGCCGTACATCTTCCTGGGCTTCATCCAGCACCTGTTCTACTGGAACAACAATCCGAACGACCCCTGGTACTGGGAGAGCGAGAAGGTCGTCGACTGGATCACCGCGCTCGCGCAGTCGGAGAAGGACGGCGAGACCATTCCAGCCGCGCCGGGCAAGTAGATCCGGCACGACAGAAGGGCCCCGCTCCGGATCGGAGCGGGGCCCTTCTGGTGTCGTCGGCTGGTGACTACTCGCCGACCGTGACGTCGACGTTGTGCACGCCTGCGCTCGACGGGCTCACCGTCGAGGTGCCGTTGCCGGAGCTGGACAGTGCACGCACGGTCCACTCGCCGGGAGCGGCGAAGAAGCGGAAGTCTCCGGTGCCCGAGGCGACGACCTCGGCGGTGAACTCTCCGCCGCCGTCGAGGAGACGCACGAACGCTCCACCGATCGGCTGTCCGTCAGCGGCGAGAACGCGGCCGGTGATGACCGTTTCCTTCTCGACGTCGACGCCCGCGGGCAGGGTCTGGGTCTGTACAGGTGCTCCACACATGGCTCAGTGAACCTCCAACTCGATGGGTGCGCCGACGAGTGAGCCGTATTCGACCCAGCTGCCGTCGTAGTTCTTGACATCGGACTTGCCGAGGATCTCCTTGAGCACGAACCAGGTGTGGCTGGAGCGCTCGCCGATACGGCAGTACGCGATGGTGGGCTTGGACTCGTCGTAGCCCTTCTCCGAGTACAGCTTCTCCAGGTCGTCGTCCGACTTGAACGTGCCGTCCTCGTTTGCGGTGGTGCTCCACGGGATGTTGATGGCCGTGGGGACGTGTCCACGCTGCTGCGCCTGCTCCTGCGGCAGGTGAGCGGGAGCGAGGATCTTGCCGGAGAACTCGTCGGGCGAACGCACGTCGACGAGGTTCTTGCTGCCGATGGCGTCGATGACCTCGTCGCGGAACGCGCGGATCGACAGGTCGGGGGCCTCGGCCTTGTACTGGGTGGCCTCGCGGGTGACGGTCTCCTTGGAGAGGGGACGCCCGTCGAGCTCCCACTTCTTGCGGCCGCCGTCGATCAGCTTGACGTCCTGGTGGCCGTAGAGCTTGAAGTACCAGTACGCGTACGCCGCGAACCAGTTGTTGTTGCCGCCGTAGAGAACGATGGTGTCGTCGTTGGCGACGCCCTTGGCGGACAGAAGATCGGAGAACTGCTGCTGGTTCAGGAAGTCACGACGGACGCCGTCCTGCAGGTCCTTGCGCCAGTCGAGGCGGATGGCGCCTTCGATGTGGCCGCCGTCGTATGCGCTGGTGTCCTCATCCACCTCGACGAAAACGGTCTTGGGGGCGTTGAGGTTCTGCTCAGCCCAGTCGGCGGAGACTAGGACATCGGAGCGAGCCATGGTGTTCCTTTCGGTGTGTACTTACTTGTGTCGGGTGGATCGTGCAGTGGTTCTCGGTGTGAAATTTTCAGGCCGCGGTGCGGAAGCGTACGACGAGTGGATAGATCTGGCAGCCGAGGCAGATACCGAACGCAGCGTTGAGGAACGCCGCGAACAGGGCGAATGCGGTGGCCACGGCCCCGATGACGCCGGAGCCGGCGAAGAAGCCGACGGTGCCGACGGCGGCGAAGACGAAGCCGACGAGCTGCGCGAAGCGGAGCGGTGCGACCGGTTCGCGTTCACTCCCCGGGGCGAGTCGCGGCGCGACGAGGGTGCCGAAGATCCGGCCGTACGGGCTGCGGCGCGGTCCGGTGGCTGCGCCTGCCGCGAAGACGACCGCTTGCAGCGCCAGCAGAATCCCTGCTGCGACCAGCGAGAACGTCGACACGACGAGCACGGCGACGAGGACTGCGGTGGTGACCCAGGCGGCGAACCGGGGGCCACGAACGTCGACCTGCTCGAGCTCGAGTGTTGTGGACATGAGAAGTGCTCCTGCGTTGAGTCCTGAATGCTTGCCTGGCGCCGAACGGCGACGGAAGACGTCGTCATCGGGGGTTCGATCACGTGCGCGGAATCCGCGGTGTCAGCAGAAAGCGACAGCCCTGGTGATCAGCAACAGGTACAGCAACAAGCCCCGAGGCGGCACAGGTCTACTGTGCGGCGACGGGTGAGCATGAGCTCGTGGCTGGATTGCACGACGACGAGTTTACCCGGTTCTTCAGGAATTTGAAGCCGGGGGCCGGGTGAGGGGTCCCAGCGCGGCCCGCAGGTCGGTCGCGGCGGGCACTCCGGACACCCGGAAGCGTTGCTGCAGGTCGGCGTCGAGAATGAAGGTCGTCGGCAGCGACAGAACGCCGAGTTCCTTGGCGAGAGAGGGATACTCGTCGATGTCGACCTCCACTTCGACGGGCGGCTCCGGCTCGCCGGCGAGGTCCTCGACGACCTGTCCCACCACCCTGCGCACCGCAGCGCAGGGTCCGCACCAGTCGGCGGAGAAGTGGAGAACGGTGGCCCGTCGAGGATGCTCCGGCGACCCCGGCCCGACACCCGCCGCCTCGAGAAGTAGCCGTCGTTGGTCGGTCACGACCGCGGAAGCCTCGCCGGTGCTCCGGACCGTCCCCTGGCGGCGTTGCCAGACGAGCCCGAACACGACGGCGGCGAACAGTGCGATCAGTAACAGTGTGATTCCGGTCATCGGCTCTGCAGTTCGTTCAGGTCGATCGTGACGTTGTTGCCGACGCCCTCGATGACGATCTGCGAGCCTTCCGCGTAGACCTCCGTCGGCTGGACGCCGAACGGGAGTTCCCGGGGGTCGATCGTCCGGGTGAAGAGGCCGAGGATCGCGGGGGCGAGGGGCTCGGGGATGGTGAAGTCGGCGTGGCCTTCGGGCCCGAAGTAGAAGTCGCTGGCGACGATCTTCACCTGACCGCCGTCGAGTACCAGGTCGGCCTGCACGCTGACGGTGGTCTCGATGGGCCCGACGGGGACGGTGCCGGTGAGGACGACGCCGCCCGCGGTCGGCATCCCCGAGCCGCCGGAGCCTCCGGTGCCGTCCGACTTGCTGGCGGGCGGGGCCGAAACCTGCAGGTCGGGGATGTCGAGGAAGCGACCCAGGTCGGTGGCGTCGATGAGCATGCGGCCGGAGAGGTGATCGACCGGGAGGGTCTTCACGGAGCCGTCGACGAGGTTGGACAGCGGCGCGGAGACACCCAGGAGGGTGGACTCGATCGTCACCTCGCCCACGACGTCACTCTGTACTCCCTGGGCGCGGATCTCGATGTTCTCGTACTTTCCGTCCCACGCCTGGGTGAGGAACGGAAAACCGTGAACCGTCACCTCGGGATCCGCGGTGAGCGACGCGCCTGCCCGCAGTTCCCGCGACACCCGGTACTCCGCGTAGGCCGCCGAACCGAAGTCGACGACGAGACCGAGAGCCACGAGGACGACGATTCCGATGATGAGTTTCCGCACGGCCCCATTGTGACGGACGCCGGTCGGGGGAGTGTCGGTGCGACCTCCGCGCCCGTTGCCGGGGGGGTTCGGTGCAACGAACGCCGACGACGGCGCGCTACTCTGTCACCGACAAAAGTGTCGATACCTTCAGTGTCGATCTACCTGGACCGGCGGATGAACCATCCGTCGGCCGGCCGGGTACGACGGCGACGAGATGGGAGGCTGTGTGGAGCTACTGCTTCTTACCTCCGACCCCAACCCCGAGGCAGTGCTGCCTGCCCTCGCCCTGCTGGCACATTCGGTGCGGCCTGCCCCGACGGAGGTGTCCTCTCTCCTGGAAGCGAGCTCCGCCGACATCGCCCTGGTGGATGCGCGCACCGATCTCGCGGCGGCTCGCGGCCTCTGCCGGCTGCTGGGCAGCACGGGTTCCGCGGTTCCCGTGGTGGCGGTCCTCACCGAGGGCGGTCTGGTGGCGGTCAATTCCGACTGGGGCCTCGACGACATCCTGCTCCCGGGCACCGGCCCGGCCGAGGTGGACGCCCGTCTCCGACTGCTGGTCGGACGCTCCGGCGGGGTCGCCAGTCCGGAGGCCTCCGGCAAGATCACGCTGGGCGAACTGGTCATCGACGAGGGCACGTACACGGCGCGTCTGCGCGGACGCCCACTCGACCTCACCTACAAGGAGTTCGAACTCCTCAAATACCTGGCACAGCACGCGGGTCGCGTCTTCACCCGCGCGCAGTTGCTGCAGGAGGTCTGGGGATACGACTTCTTCGGTGGTACCCGCACCGTCGACGTTCACGTGCGTCGTCTGCGCGCCAAGCTGGGCAGCGAGTACGAATCCTTGATCGGTACAGTCCGCAATGTCGGCTACAAGGCCGTCCGTCCCACCCGCAGCAAGTCGGGTGCGCCGGTGCCGCCCGTCGACGACCTCGACGCCGACGATGCGGACTTCGAATCCGCGGAAGGGCCGGCGATCCAGTGAGTGATCCGGTGCAGTCCTGGACTGATCGACTCGACGGCAAGCAGGCCGCGGACGTGTCCGCTCTACTCGAACGCGCGGCGGCAGCGGACGGAACCGCGCCGGTGTCGGAGCAGGGCGTGCACGCCGTGTCCGGCGCCGGTAGCGCCGCTGTCCGTCATCTGGTGGAGACCGACGCCGATCGGATCGTCGGGTACGCGCAGCTGCAGCCGGGGCGCGGGGATCATCCCGCGATGGCTGAACTCGCCGTCGACCCCGAGGCGCGTGGCCGTGGGATCGGTGGCCGGCTGGTCACCGAGGTCCTGTCCGAGGGTGGTCCGGACGCCCGGGTGTGGGCGCACGGAAACCTGCCTGCGGCGCAGGCGGTAGCGCAGCGCCTCGGGTTGACCGGTGCGCGCGAACTTCTGCAGCTCCGGCGTCCGCTCGCCGATGTGGAACTCCCAGAACTTGTTGTGCCGGAAGATATTTCACTCCGCGAGTACCGCGGCGTCGAGGACGATCCCGAGCTGCTGCGGGTCAATGCCGCTGCCTTCGCCTGGCATCCCGAGCAGGGGTCGTGGACCGAACGTGAATTGGCCGAGCGTCGTTCGGAGGCCTGGTTCGATCCGTCCGGACTGTTCATGGCGTTCGCCGCTTCGGACGAGCAGAGACTGCTCGGATTCCACTGGACCAAGGTGCACCCGAAGCAGGGCGACGAGCCGGCCATCGGAGAGGTCTACGTGGTGGCGATCGGCCCCGACGCCCAGGGACGTGGTCTCGGCCGGTTGCTGACGCTCGCCGGACTGCACTACCTGCGTGACCGCGGGCTCGGTGCGGTGCTGCTCTACGTCGAAGGCGACAACGCGTCGGCGCTGCACACCTACGACCGGCTCGGGTTCGAGCGGTTCTATACCGACGTCGCGTACGCGCGCGCCTGAGGCGCTCCTCTACTTCCGCACCGGTTGTTCGTCTCGGAAATGTGGACAAATGCTCGGTCTGTTCACCTTCCGTTCACCGATCGTGGTCCAACTGGACATTAGCTACCCCTAGGTTTCTCCGTGGGCAGCGCCGTGTTGCCTGGTGCAGATTTCAACGAAGCGCACCTCATGTCGCCGCCCGATCGCGGGCGAGACGGTATTTCCGGAGGACTAGGTGAATCTCAAGCGCAATGGCGCCCTGCTCGGTGCAGTGGCCCTGGGTGCCATGACCTTGGCCGCGTGTGGCAGCGACAACAACGCGGCGTCGAGCGGCGTCGACGCATCGTCGTCCAACGCGACGTGCGAGGGCAAGGCCAACCTCTCCGCGGCCGGTTCCTCGGCCCAGAAGAACGCCATGGACCAGTTCGTCTCCACCTACATCTCGGTCTGCCAGGAAAAGGGTAAGACCGTCAACCTGGCGTACAACCCCAGCGGTTCCGGCGACGGACGGACCCAGTTCATCGCGGGCCAGATCGACTTCGCCGGCTCCGACTCGGCGATCAAGGCCGAGCAGGCCGAGCAGGCCAAGGCCCGGTGCGTCGGCGGCGAGGCCTGGAACCTGCCGCTGGTCTTCGGACCCGTTGCGCTCGCCTACAACCTCGACGGCGTCGAGGACCTGGTGCTGAACGGCGAGGTGACCGCCAAGATCTTCAACGGCACCATCAAGAAGTGGAACGACCCGGCCATCGCCGCGCTCAACCCCGGCGCCACCCTCCCGGACCAGGACGTCACCGCCATCATCCGCTCGGATTCGTCGGGAACCACCGACAACTTCCAGCAGTACCTGACGGCGTCCTCCAACGGCGCCTGGACCACCGGTGCCGGTTCCGACTTCACCGGCGGAATCGGTGAGGGCGCCAAGGGTTCGGCCGGTGTCGCTCAGGCAGTGGCCTCCGCCCCGGGCTCGATCACCTACGTCGAGAAGTCCTACGCCGACCAGAACAAGCTTGCTACCGCACAGATCGACACCGGCTCCGGCCCCGTCGCGCTGTCCGACGAGTCGGCATCGAAGGCCATCGAGGGTGCGCAGTTCAAGGGTCAGGGTGTGGGCGATCTGACCCTCGACCTCGGCTCGATCTTCGGTACCAAGGAAGCGGGCGCGTACCCGCTGGTGCTCGCCACCTACGAGATCGTGTGCTCGAAGGGTTACGACGCCGACACGTCGGCCGCGGTCAAGTCGTTCCTGACCAGCGCTGCCAACGAGGGGCAGGGCAACCTGGCAGAGCAGGGTTACGTGCCGCTGCCGGACTCCATGAAGGAGAAGCTGAACGCATCGGTCGCCGCAATCGGCTGATCGCACCATTAATCGTTCGGACCCGCCCATGACTCGATATTCTGACCAGGAAAGATTGCGAGCGCAGATGAGTGAAGCGCACATCGAATCAGCACCTCGCGCCTCCGGCTCCGCTTCCGGCGGAGTCGGGGTGGGCGGTCCGAACGGCACCCCGGAGGCCGAGTTGAGTACCACCAAGGCCGAAATCCCGACTCCGACAGGTGCACCCCGCGGCAAGGCCGCCGCCAGGCCGGGGGACCGGATCTTCAAGTCGCTCGCGACCACCTCCGCCATCTTCATCTCCATCCTGATCGCCGCGATCGGCATCTTCCTGGTCTGGCGCGCAGTTCCCGCACTGAGCCGGAATCAGGTCAACTTCCTCACCAGCCGCGAGTGGGTCACCCAGAACATCAACGCCATGGCGTTCGGTGTCCTCGACCTCTTCCAGGTGACCGTCCTCGTCTCGCTGTTCGCTCTGATCCTCGCGATGCCCGTCGCCCTCGGCATCGCGATCTTCCTCACCGAGTACTCGCCGAACTGGCTCAAACGGCCACTGGCGTACGTGATCGACCTGCTGGCCGCCGTGCCGTCGATCGTCTACGGCCTGTGGGGTCTGCTCGTGTTCGCTCCCGCGATCAAGCCGCTTGCCGTGTGGCTCAACGAAAAACTCGGCTGGTTCCCACTGTTCGCGACCGGAAGCGGTTCCATCACCGGCGGTGGCACCATCTTCACCGCAGGCATCGTCCTCGCCGTCATGATCCTTCCCGTCATCACCGCGGTCACCCGCGAGGTGTTCGTGCAGACACCGACGTCCCACATCGAGGCTGCGCTCGCACTGGGCGCCACCCGGTGGGAAGTGGTGCGAACCACGATCATTCCGTTCGGCAAGTCGGGCTACATCAGCGGATCGATGCTCGGCCTGGGTCGCGCCCTCGGCGAGACCATGGCGCTCTACCTGATCCTGCGCACCACGTCGCAGCCCTTCGGGTGGTCGCTGTTCGACGGCGGCGCCACCATCGCCTCGAAGATCGCTCTCGGCTACGCGGAGTTCAACAACAACATTCAGGCCGGCGCCTACATCGCCGCAGGTCTGGTGCTCTTCGTTCTCACCTTCGTCGTGAACGCCGCGGCCCGCGCCGTGATCGCAGGAAAGAAGGACTGACCCATGACCGCGACACTCGACAAGCCGGTCAAGGCCCCCACCTTCCAGGGGGTCGGTGTCCGCCGACGCATCATCGATCTGACCGCCACCGTCCTCGTGACGCTGGCAGTGCTCGTGGCGCTGGTCCCGCTGGTGTGGGTCCTGATCACCGCCGTCATCAAGGGAATCCCTGCCCTGACGTCGGCCACCTGGTTCACCCACTCGCTCAGCGGACTGACGTCCTCGGCGGCGGGCGGCGGCATCTATCACGCGCTGATCGGCACGATTCTGCAGGGAATCGTCTGCGCGGTGCTGTCCATTCCTCTCGGACTGTTCGTCGCGATCTATCTCGTCGAGTACGCCGACCGGAAGTCGCGGCTGGCGAAGCTGACCACGTTCATGGTCGACATCCTCAGCGGTGTCCCGTCGATCGTGGCCGCCCTGTTCATCTACGCCCTGTGGATCGCGACGTTCGGTTTCCCCAAGTCCGGCTTCGCGGTAGCACTCGCTCTGGTGCTGCTGATGGTCCCCGTCGTCGTCCGCAGCACGGAGGAGATGCTCCGCATCGTTCCGCAGGACCTGCGGGAGGCGTCGTACGCGCTGGGCGTTCCGAAGTGGAAGACGATCGCCAAGATCGTGCTGCCCACCGCACTGCCCGGCATCATCACGGGCGTCATGCTGGCGCTGGCCCGGGTGATGGGTGAGACTGCGCCGCTGCTGATCCTCGTGGGGTACGCACCCTTCATCAACTTCAACCTGTTCGGTGGCGAGATGGGCACGCTGCCCGGCGTCATGGTCGCCGAGATGAACAACCCGACCGATGCCGGTACCAACCGCATCTGGGGTGCGGCGCTGACGTTGATTCTCCTCATCGCCGTCCTCAACATCCTGGCCAAGGTCATCGGCCACTTCTCGCAGGTCCGCAGCAAGTGACACATACACTCGATTTCGAACACCAATCAGTAGGGAGCCGGTAATGGCCAAGCGTCTGGATCTCAAGGACGTCAACATCTACTACGGCAAATTCCACGCCGTCGCCGATGTCGGGCTGTCCGTCCCCCCGCGGAACGTGACCGCCTTCATCGGCCCCTCCGGCTGCGGCAAGTCGACGGTGCTGCGTTCGCTGAACCGCATGCACGAGGTGACTCCCGGTGCGCGCGTTGAGGGTTCGATCCTGCTCGACGGTGAGGACATCTACGGTTCCGGCATCGATCCGGTCGGCGTGCGCAAGACGATCGGCATGGTGTTCCAGCGTCCCAACCCATTCCCGACGATGTCCATCAAGGACAACGTGGTGGCCGGGCTGAAGCTGCAGGGCGAGCGCAACAAGAAGCGTCTCGACGAGGTGGCCGAGCGGTCGCTGCGCGGCGCCAACCTGTGGACCGAGGTCAAGGACCGTCTCGACAAGCCGGGCGGCGGACTGTCCGGCGGTCAGCAGCAGCGTCTGTGCATCGCCCGGGCCATCGCGGTCTCGCCCGACGTCCTGCTGATGGACGAGCCCTGCTCGGCGCTCGACCCCATCTCGACCCTCGCGATCGAGGACCTGATCACGGAGCTGAAGAAGGACTTCACGATCGTGATCGTCACCCACAACATGCAGCAGGCGGCGCGTGTGAGTGACCAGACCGCGTTCTTCAACCTCGAGGCCACCGGCAAGCCGGGCCGTCTCGTCGAGATCGACGACACCGAGAAGATCTTCTCCAACCCGACGCAGAAGGCCACCGAGGACTACATCTCGGGCCGCTTCGGATAGACCGAGCACACGAGGACGCCCCGACCGGAGATCCGGCCGGGGCGTTCTCGTGTCCGGGGACGGCGGCATCGGACGAACGGGACGCTCGTACGGTCAGACCGTACGAGCGTCCCGTTCGCGCGAAAAGTGTTGGCGGAGTTCTACAGTTCCGGGTACGAGGTGAGGCTGTCGGCGTCGGCTACGGCGGTCTCGGTGTCGTCGGGCAGCTTGCCGGTGACGAGGAAGATCACCCGGCGGCCCACCTCGACTGCGTGGTCGGCGAAACGCTCGTAGAAGCGGCCGAGCAGGGTGACGTCGACCGCAGCGGCCACGCCGTGCTTCCACTCGCGGTCCATGAGCACGGTGAACAGGTGACGGTGCAAGTCGTCCATCGCCTCGTCCTCTTCACGCAAGCGGGCGGCCCTCTCGGGGTCACGCGTCTCGAGAACCTCGCGGGCAGCGGCGCCGATGGAGACGGCGATGCGTCCCATCTCGGCGAAGTAACCGTTGACCTCTTCGGGAAGCACGTGGTTGGGATGTCGGCGGCGCGCGATCTTGGCGACGTGGAGAGCCAACGCACCCATGCGGTCGATGTCGGCGACGATCTGGATCCCGCTGACGACCGAGCGGAGGTCGCCGGCGACCGGTGCCTGCAGGGCGAGGAGGGCGAACGCCCGCTCCTCGCAGATGGTGCTGAGCTCGGTGATCTTGTCGTGCTCGCCGATCACCTGCTCGGCGAGGGAAAGATCTGCCTGGAGCAGCGACTGGGTGGCGCGCTCCATGGCGACCCCCGCAAGCCCCGCCATCTCACCGAGCAAGTCGGCAAGCTCGGTCATCTGTTCGTTGTAAGCCACGCGCATGAGTTCACAGCCTACGGTGCACGGGAAACCAAGTCACGATCACACGGTGAACGCGGGGTGAACGACGCAACCCGGCGGGCGCTCATTCGCAGGACGTGTCGCCTGCGTTCACAACCGCAAGGTCCGCGGGGATTTCCACGTCCTCGGGCTGGCCGATTCGCACGTCCGACATACTGAGCGGTGTGTCGATCGGGCTCGGTGTCTGGACGGTCCCGGAGAAGTTCGAACCGAGCGCGACCTCGACGACCGTCCCCAGTCCGGTGGTCGACTCGAGCACCGCACCCGGGAACGACGACGCCAGGGTCGCCGCCTCGGCTTCGTGGCCCGGCGAGAACCGGACGACGGTCTCGCCGCTGGTTCCCGTGTAGTTGCCGACGTTGTAGATCTGGAACCCCTCGGCGGCCAGCGAGTCGGCCACGGTCGCGGCCAGTCCCGACTCACCCGATGCGTTCGACACCTGCACGGTCACGCTGGACGGGTCGACGGCCTGGACCGACAGCGGCGCCGGCGCGGCCTGCGGTTCGGGGGCGGAGGGCAGGGGTTCCGCACGCTTCTCGCCGGGCAGCGCCTCGTCGTCGATGATGGCGCGGAAGATGGCCTTGATGTCGTCGGTGCGGGGAATCTCGTTACCCCACTCGGTGGTGCCTGCGGTGGGCACCGTCAGGAACGTGACCGCGCCCGCATCGACGTTCTGCAGTGAGCGTCCGAGCGTGACCAGCGACTTCGTGTCGATGTTCTCGACGAACGTGTCGCGGGTGAACGCGTTGATGAAGCCGTTCAGTTTGCCGGGATTGAGCAGCACCTGACTGGACAGGGCGCCCCGCAGCAGGGCGGACAGGAATCTCTGCTGACGGTTGATGCGGCCGTAGTCGCCGTTGCCCTCCGCCTCGACATGTCTGGCGCGGACGAAGTTCAGTGCGGTCTTGCCGTCGAGCATCTGAGTGCCCGCCTCCGGCAGAACGGTGCCGAGGACGCCGTCCTCGAGCGGCTGGGTGGTACAGACCTTGACCCCGCCGATCTCGTTGACCATCGACTCGAAGCCGGCGAAGTCCATGCCGACGAAGTGGCCGATCTTCAGACCCGACATCTTCTGGATCACCTTCACCAGGCACTTCGGTCCGCCGAGCGCGTAGGTGGCGTTGAGTTTGTCGCCGTCGGCGGCGGGGAAGGTCTCCTCGGTGTAGGTGCCGCTGGCGTTGTCCCAGCCCTGGCAGACGGGCCGCTCGACGTCGAGGTCGCGGGGGAACGACACCGCGACCACCCGGCTTCGGTCGGCGGGGATGTTGACGAGCATCACCGTGTCGGCGCGGGATCCCTCGGCGTCGTCGATGGTTCCGGCACCCACTTCGCCGCTCGCGCCGGCGCGGGTGTCGCTGCCGACGATGAGATAGGTCTCGTCACCGGTCTGCCCGACGGCGTCGACGATGTCGGTCGACTCCGTGTCGAGTGCCGCGATCTGGTCGAACTTGCCTTCGGTGGAGCGGAGGTAACCCCAGACGATGCCGGTTCCGGCGAGTGCGACCACCGCCACGAGCGCGACGACGGCCCGTCCTGCTGCACGCAGACGCTTGCGTTTACGGGTCTTGTTGAGGGCCAGGCGGGTGGTGCCCGGGTTGCCGACCACCTGCGGTACCGCAGTGGTCTCGGCGGAATCCGCGACCCATTCGGGTTCGGGCGTGCTCTGCGGGGGTTCCGGATCCGGCGGCGGAGGCGCGGCAGGGGTCTCCCGCGGCGGAATCCCGGGAGGCGGCGGCTGCCGCTCGTCGATCGGGGGAATGATCTCCGTCTTGTCCGGATCGTCCGGCTCGCTCGGTTCTTCCCCGGAAACCTTCTTCACCAGGTCTGCGACGGAGAGCGCTTCGGTGGGTCCACCCGCGGCCCGGCGGCCGATCCGGCCACTGTCGTGGCGGGACGGTTCGGTGCGCTCTACCTGCGCACGGCGCTCGGGTGGCGCGGTCCGTTCGGGTGGCGCGGTCCGCTCGGGTGGTGGCTGCCGCGGCGGGAGTCGCCGCGGCCGTCCCGACTGGGCTTCTCGGTAGCTGGGATCCGCGAGAGGACGCTCCCAGGGGGCGCGGGATTCGGGAGTCGGTGAGTCCGAGCTGTGATCATCACCCACCGATGCAACCTGACCTCTCCGCCGACTCCGACCTCCGTCGGCCTCGACGGATTCCAGCCATAGTACTTATCGAACGTCGGGGCTCCACACATGTAGCGAGGTGACGCGCGTTCGTGCTGCTAACCACCAGAATGCATGAGGTCGGCGCCGGCGGGTACCAGGCAGTCGTCGGGGTCGTCGAGCCATCCCTCGGGGAGCGCGACCGTCCCGGGTGACCCCTGACGTCCCCGTGGTCCCTCGGCGTCCTTGGGGAACGGGATGGTCGGATCGAGCTGAACCAAGAGGTCGTCGAGTTCGGTGAGGGTGCTCACGAGGGCCATCGCGACCCGCAGTTCGGACCCGGCGGGGAAGCCCCGCAGGTACCAGGACACGTGCTTGCGCAGTTCACGGAGGCCCTTGTCCTCGCCGTGGTGATCGGCAAGGAGCTCCGCGTGCCGGCGGATGATCGTGGCCACCTCGCCGAGATTGGGCGGAGTGGGCTGCGGGTTTCCGTTCAGTGCGGCGCTCAGCTCCGCGAACAGCCATGGGCGCCCGAGGCATCCGCGCCCGACGACGACGCCGTCGCACCCTGTCTGTTCCATCATGCGGGCCGCGTCCTCGGCGGCGAAGATGTCGCCGTTCCCGAGTACGGGCACGTCCGTGACGTGTTCCTTGAGCCGGGCGATCTCGTTCCAATCGGCCGTGCCGGAGTACCGCTGCGAGGCGGTACGCGCGTGCAGTGCGACCGCGGCGGCGCCTTCGCCGGCGGCGATCCGGCCGGCGTCGAGATGCGTGTGGTGCTCGGCGTCGATGCCGACGCGGAACTTGACGGTCACCGGGACGTCGGTCCCCTCGGTCGCCTTCACGGCCGCCGCGACGATCCGGCCGAACAGGGTGCGCTTGTACGGCAGCGCCGCGCCACCACCCTTGCGGGTCACCTTGGGAACCGGGCAGCCGAAGTTCATGTCGATGTGGTCGGCCATGTTCTCGTCCACGATCATCTTGGCCGCGGCGTACGTGGTGTCGGGGTCGACGGTGTACAGCTGCAGCGACCGCGGGGTCTCGGTCGGGCCGAACGTCGTCATGTGCAGGGTCGCGGGCTGTCGTTCCACCAGCGCACGCGCGGTCACCATCTCACAGACGTACAGGCCGGACGTGCTGCCCGCGCGCTCCGTCTCGAGCTCACGACACAGCGTGCGGAACGCGACGTTGGTGATCCCGGCCATGGGGGCCAGAACCACCGGACTGCGCAGCTCGAGCGATCCGATACGAAGGGATGACATTGACGACCTCTGGGAAAGTGCTGGAACAAAAACTGTGCCCGGTACCGAATCCGGTACCGGGCACAGGATAACTGTTTACGTCACGAAGCCTTCTGCTCGCGCTTCTTGGCCTCGCGGGCCAGCATGCGGTCGCGCTGCTCCTCGAACTTGGTGGCCTGGCCCTCGAGGTTCTCGAGGAACTTGCCGAGGCTCTCGCGGACCTCTTCGCCGCGGGCGGTGAAATCGGTCCGCTCGAAGATGTTCCACTTGCGCAGGACGGGCATCAAGACCTCTTCGAGGTGCTGACGCAGGTCGTAGATGCCGTGCTTGGCCATGAGCACACCGTTGCGCCGGAAGTTCGGCATGCCGGCGCCCGGCATCTGGAAGTTCTGGACGATCATGTTGATGGCCTCGAGCGCCTGATCGGGCGCGAGGTCGAGGGCAGCACCGCACATGTTGCGGTAGAAGATCATGTGCAGGTTCTCGTCGGCGGCGATGCGCTGCAGCATCTTGTCGGCGATCGGGTCCTTGCACGCCTTACCGGTGTTGCGGTGGCTGACGCGGGTGGCGAGTTCCTGGAACGTCACGTACGCGACGGAGTGGAGGAAGCCGGCGTCGACGTCGGCGGGGGAGGCGAAGCCGTTCGTCATGTGCTCCATGCGGAAACGCTCGAGCTGGACGGGGTCGACGGCGCGGGTCACGACGAGGTAATCGCGCATCACGATGCCGTGACGGTTCTCCTCGGCGGTCCAGCGACCGACCCACGTTCCCCACGCGCCGTCCTGCGAGAAGTTCTCGGCGATCTCGCGGTGGTACGACGGCAGGTTGTCCTCGGTGAGGAGGTTCGTGATCATCGCAGCCTTGGCGACCTCGTCGAGCTGCGACTGCTCGGGATCCCAGTCGATGCCGCCCATCGCGGCGAAGTTGCGTCCTTCGTCCCACGGAACGTAGTCGTGGGGATGCCATTCCTTGGCCATGGAGATGTGGCGGTTGACGTTCTCTTCTGCAACCGGCGACAACTCCTGCAGCAGTTCGAGTTGGGTCAGATCCCTCGCCATGTGTAATGCCTCCAGTAGCTCAATTTGACTTTGTTCAGCCTACGGCACCGTAAGTAGGTTGGTAAACGCCGTCGGCGGCCCGGGAACCGTCCAAGTTACCGATCCGTAATGGATCTTCCGGGATGTGTCGCCGCCACGCGGCGAACCGTTACATGACAGTGTACTGATGAGCGTGCGTACGCGGTGACCAGCGTAATCATCGCAGGGAGAGATCATCACAGCGACGCGCGGACAGTTGTGGACGATTACAGATTTGTCGGTCTCCACAGATTCCCTGTCGTAACTCGAGCCGTGTCGGCGGTTGCGCGGAACCCGTTCGTCCGGGTTGTCGGTCTCCTGGGAATTCGATCCACCCCAGGTGTGAATATCGCCACCCGGGCCCAGTCCGCCGCCCGCACCCTTTCCGAGCAGGCCACCCAGGACCCCGTCGAGCCCGCCGACGAGCGTCGGCAGCGCCGACTTCACCGCGGTCTCGGCGGCGGGAAATCCCGCGTATGTCCGTTATGCCGGTTGCGGTCGGTCTGGGCGCTGCCGACAATCGTCACATGGGCAACAACATGAGCCGCCTGGAACAGATCGTCGCCGAGTTGCCCGAAGCCGTGCGCGTGGACGTCGCCCAATGGGATGGACACCTGACGTTCCGGGTGCGGGGGAAGAACTTCGTGTTCAGTGACGTGGAGGCCACCCGGTTGACGGTGAAGCTCACCGTCGACGAGGCCGAAGCGGTCGTCGCAACGGAACCAGGGGCCGAGCCCGCGGGATACGGTCTCGGTAGACACGGCTGGATCGCACTGGACGTCGCGGACGCGGACGAGCCTCGGTGGGAACAGCTGCGTGAGTGGATCAGGACGTCGTACACGCTCGTCGCCCCGAAGCGACTGGCCGAGCAGGTGCTGGACGAAGAACCGTTGCCGACGCAGGGAGACCAGTCATGACGACCGAGGACAGCGCATCCACTTCCACACCGGCGAAATCGGGCCTGCCTGCGTGGGCCAAGAAGGCCATCGGCATCGCAGTCCTCCTGGTGGTGCTGGTCATCGCCTACTTCATCCTCGCGGCCTACCTCCCGCGGGCGTGGGCCCAGAACGTGGGTGGACTGGCGAACGGCAGCTTCGGCGGCGGCATCCTGTGGGGACTGTTGTTCGGCACCCTGTGCACCCTCCTGCCGCTGCTGCTGGTCCGCGGAGCGTGGCGGCTGTTCCGCCGGCGCCGGTTCAAGCCGGTGCAGATCGTGTTGCTGATCCTCGGTGTCCTGGTGGTGCTGCCCAACCTGCTGACGCTCAGTGTGGTGCTCGGCGGCAACAGCGCAGCGCACGCGGGCGAACGGATCATGGACGTCGACGCGCCCGGATTCCGCGGCGCATCGCTCGCCGGCGCCATCATCGGAGTGGTGCTGTTCCTCGGCGTCGCCGGAGTCAGCTTCACGTACCGCAAGCGCGGCGAGGATCTCGCCGAGATGCGAAGAGATTCGAAAGCGAAGGACGGACAGGTGGGCGACGGGCCGCCGGTCGGACCGTCACCTGCCACGCCCTGAGCGAATTCACCACACGAGCACGGGCTTGATCACCGTGCCCGCGGCCTGATCGGCGACGGCGCGGTTGATGTCGTCGAATCGATACTCGGTGACGAGACGGTCGAACGGGAATTTCCCGTCCGCGTGCAGCGCCAGCAACTGCGGAATGAACTGCTGTACCGAAGAATCGCCCTCGACGCAGCCGCGGAGGGTCTTGCCGCTCAGCATCAGATCCTGAATGTTCACCACCACTTCGGGTGCGCCGAGGCCGACGACCACCGCGCTGCCCCGCGCGCGCAGGCACGACAATGCCTGGCCGATGACGGCGGGGATCCCCGTCGTGTCCAGGGCGTGGGTGGCGCCGCCGCCCGTCGCCGCACGGATCGATGCGACCGCGTCCTGTGACCCGGGATCGAGCGCGACCGCGCCGAACTCCTCCGCGAGCGCACGTCGCGCGGGTACCGGATCGACGGCGAGAAGCGTTGCGACGCCGGCTGATCGGGCCGCGAGCAGCGCGGCGAACCCGACACTGCCCGCGCCGAAGACGACCACACTCGAATCGCGGCCCGGCCGGAGCACGTTCAGTACCGCACCGGCACCCGTCTGGAACCCGCAGCCGAGCGGCGCCGCGGCGGCCAGGTCGACGGACTTGTCGACGACGACGACGTTGTCGGCGGTTGCGAGGACGTGCTCGGCGAAACTGGACTGGCCGAAGAACGCGGCGCGCACGGACTCGCCGTTCTGGGTGACGGTGGCCGAACCGTCCGCGCGTCGGCCCGAACTGTTCAGCCGGTGCGCGTCGACGCAGTACGCCGGACCCGCGCTTCGGCACTGGTCGCAATCGCCGCAGTGGCGGTAACTGAGAATCACGTGATCACCGGGCGCCACCCCGCTCACGCGTGACCCGACGTCGACAACGATCCCGGCACCTTCGTGCCCGAGGACGGCGGGGCCGGCGGCGCGGGGGAGGGCCGCCTTGGTGAAGAGGTCCGTGTGGCACAGGCCGGTGGCGACGATGCGCACCAGTACCTCGTCCGCGCGGGGCTCGTCGAGTTCGACCGTCTCCAGCGTGAACGGAGAATCGGGTCCGCGTGAGACCGCTGCTGTGACCTGCATTGGAGCTCAGTCTCTTTCGAGCAGGAAGTAGTAGTGCCGACCGTCGTCGAGGACCAGTGCGGACTTGCCGTTCATGATGCCCATGAGGGTGGAGTCGTCCACCTTCTTGAAGTGGTCGAAGATGGGTGCGCCGTCGTACACCATGGTCGCGGTGACCTCACCCCGGAACTCGATGTTCCACAGGCTGGCTTCGCCGTTGCCGCCCTTGATGTCGGAATAGAGGTTGCCGTCCACGTCCCGGCAGATCAACGGCTTCGCGTCCTCGAGGGAGTGGAACGTCTTTCCGTGCCAGCGGCTCGCGAACAGCTTCTCGTGGAGGCGGTGTCCGGTGGCGAAGTCGTCGCCCTTCCAGCTGCCGAGGATGTCTTCGGCCCTGACGGTGTCGAGCGCCGCCCACACGGCGTCGAGTTCGTCGGGCGAGACGCCGCTCTCGCGCCCCCGGAGCTCGTGGAACGTGCTGCGGGCCTGATCGATGTCCATGAAAACGGTCCTTGGGGTGAGGGGCGCGAGGTTTACGAACCAAACTGTTCGTCAACTGCGCACGCTACGCCGAACCAGATGGTTCGGCAACGGGCAATTTAGGATGTCGGAATGCGAACAGCGGGAGAAGCCACGCGAGAACGGATCCTCGCCGCGGCCAAGGCGGAGTTCGCCCGCCACGGAGTCGCCGGAGCCCGGATCAACCGCATCGCGGAGGCGGCCCGGGCAAGCAAGGACCGTCTGTACGCGTACTTCGACAGCAAGGAAACGCTGTTCGACGCCGTCATCACGCAATGGATCGCCGAGACGACGGAACAGACGGCGTTGCGGGGCGACGATCTGCCGGGCTACGCGGGCCGGTTGTTCGACGACTACGTGGCGCACCCCGAGAACGCGAGGCTGCAGAAGTGGGCCGACCTGGAGGTGCGCGAGCAGATCGCCGACGATGCGCGGATCCTCACGCTGCGCCCCAAGATCGCCGAGATTCGGCGTGGGCAGCAGGAGGGGTTCGTCGATCCGTCGTGGAACGCGGGCGAGCTGCTGCTCGTGATCACCGACATCGCCTTGTCACTGGCCACCGCCCGCGGCGGCCGCAAGCAGGCGGGGGCAAAGTCGGGGGAGCGCACGGTGGCGCAGCGGCGGCAGGCCACTGTCGAGGCGGTTCGTCGTCTGATCGGGACGCCTGCGGCGGCGGAAGCGCCGGGCCGCGAATGAGTGCTCGTGCCCCTTACCCGGCATGGTGCCGAGTAAGGGGAGAGTGCCCCCAGTAGGGCTCGAACCTACGACCTGCGGATTAAAAGTCCGTAGCTCTACCAACTGAGCTATAGGGGCGCGGGGCCAGAGTCTAGTGCGCAGACCGTGACCGAGAAAACAGGACCCCCGGCACGGCGCGCCGCGCGGGGGGTGAAAAGGGTCGGCTCGGGTGCGCACCCCCTGCAGCGCACCCGAGCCGACCCAAATTATACCACTTGGTGTGTTTTCGGCAGC
This sequence comes from Rhodococcus opacus, assembly GCF_012396235.1. Lineage (GTDB taxonomy): Bacteria > Actinomycetota > Actinomycetes > Mycobacteriales > Mycobacteriaceae > Rhodococcus_F > Rhodococcus_F opacus. The sequence continues at coordinate 120,446 of NZ_JAAXPA010000025.1, forward strand.
AGTCCGGTTTCAGCTCCATAAAGGTCTTTGGGTTGGTTTCTGGGAAGTTTCCATGATCTACAGACTGCTCTGTCGGTTCTTTCAAAACGGGGATACTGTTATGTATGGCTCCATGCTCGTCCCAGTAGGGCGGAAAGAGGGCTACTGCATCTCGGAGAGGGATTTACCGTCATGGCACGTCAACAGGAACGTGCGCGACGCACTCGCGCTGCGCTGGTGGAGTCGGCCGCCATCGAGTTCGCCAAGCGCGGCTATGCGGCGGCGTCCGTCAACACGATCCTCGAGGGCTCGAACGCCACCAAGGGGGCGATGTACTTCCACTTTCAGTCGAAGGAAGAACTTGCCCGTGCCGTTCTTCAGTCCGGAGTCGAGCAATTCACCGCGCTGACCGACAGGTGGACGAGTCGCACGGACATCGGGCCGTTCGAAGCCCTCCACGGTTTCGTGATCGATCTGGCGAAGCTGTTCCATTCGAGCGTCATCGTGCGGGCCGAGTTCCGGTTGATCGTCGAACCCGAGTTCTATCCGGACGTACAGTCCGGCGGCTCGCAGGTGTGGGGGCGCGCCGCGCACGAGTTCGCGATCCGCGCTCAGCGCGACGGACTGCTGCGCGCCGACGCCGATCCCGAGAAGTTCACCAGGGTCCTGGCGGCGTCCCTCGCCGGCCAGCGGTACATGTCCGACATGACGGCGCTGGAGGGTGACCTCGGCGAGCGGTTCGCGGAATCGCTCGAAGTGATCCTCGAAGCGATGGCTTCACCCGAATGGTTGGAGAAGTTTGCGAGGGAAGGCTGGCCGGATTCCGGTTCGGAACTTCCCGATTCGTAGTCTGACCTGGCGATTTGGGAAATTCTCGATCCGTGTCCTAAGCTATCCAAGCTCCCAACGGAACGCCGTTGAGGTACTGGTTCGGAGAAATCCGGCGGGCCCCCTTCGTCTAGCGGCCTAGGACGCCGCCCTTTCAAGGCGGTAGCGCGGGTTCGAATCCCGTAGGGGGTACGTTTGACCGGTGTCGAGCATGCGGTATGGTTCGACGGCAGTAAAAGTGACACGCAGTAACGCTTTACACTGGTAAAGCAACAGCAGGACAAGCAAGGCCCTGTGGCGCAGTTGGTTAGCGCGCCGCCCTGTCACGGCGGAGGTCGCGGGTTCGAGTCCCGTCAGGGTCGCAAGTGTGTTGCCGATACCGAGTATCGGCAACACAATGCGATAGGCATTCGGTTCGGGTGCCGTCCGGCCAGGTAGCTCAGTTGGTACGAGCGTCCGCCTGAAAAGCGGAAGGTCGCCGGTTCGATCCCGGCCCTGGCCACCACGATTCACCGAAGCTCCGTTGTCGAGAACGTCGACAGCGGAGTTTTTTCGTTGTCCGTGTCGCTAGGGTGCGATCCGCAGTGTGTCGACGAGGCCGTCGCTGAGAACGAACTCGTACTTCAGTTCCACCGGGCTCCCGGGGAAATTTCCTTTCACCGTGGTGGTGATCACGTAAGTGTCGTCGGCGGCCGTTTCCGTTCCGGTCACCTCGACCGTGTAGGTGTACTTCGATTCGAGGTCCCTGCGCCATTGCCGGATGCCGTCGCGCCCGCGGACGGTCCGGCCTTCGTCGGTCACGGCCGCGTTGTCGGTGAAGCATGCTGTGAGTGCATCGAGGTCTCCTGCGTCGGCTGCCCGAAAGTAGCGCGTGACGATCTCGGGTGTCGTGGTGGTGCTCATGGTGATCTCCCTGTCCCTGTGCGTTGTCCCTGCCGGCCCGGCAGTCCGTGCGTATAGCGACGCTATAGAAGTAGCATAGCGGTGTGACAAAGAAGAGTGTGGCCGGTGACGCCCGCGACCGTCTGCTGAAGGCGGCGGCCCAACTACTCGACGAGGCCAAGGGCAAGCCCGTGTCCACCCGCGCCGTCTGCGACCTCGCCGGCGTGCAGGCCCCGACGCTGTACCACCACTTCGGCAGCAAGCAGGGCCTGTTCGACGCGGTCGTGGAGTACGGTTTCGGCCAGTACGTCCGGGCCACGAATCGGCGCGGGGACGACCCGGTCGACGACCTGCGGCACGGCTGGGACGATCACGTCCGCTACGGGCTCGACAATCCCTCGTTCTACGTCCTGCTGTACGGGCAGGTCGCTCCAGGCAAGCCGTGTGCGGTGACCTCCGTCGCCGAGACGAGGCTCCTCCAGTTGCTGACCGAGATCGCGCAGCAGGGACGCCTGCGCGTGACGCCTGCGGCCGCCGCCGGGCAATTCGTGGCGGCGAACGTCGGCATGACCCTGCACCTCATCGCGCAGCCGGAGGGCCGCGTCGACCTCTCCCTGTCACGGGAACTGCGCGACAACGTGATCGCCGGGCTGATCCGGCCGGCGCCCACTGTGCTGTCGGAGACCTCGAGGGAGGTGGTCGAGAAGGCGGACGCGCTCGCGCGCGCCCTCGACGCCGACGCGGGCCGGGCCGGGTTGAGTGCCGGCGAACTCCTCGTGATGCGGGAGTGGCTCGACAAACTAACGGCAGCGACCTAGGACTCCGAGCGCCGCCGCAGGGTGTCGAAGATCTCGCGGTAGTGCAGGTGAGCCATGAAATGACCACCGGTGCGGATGTTCAGCCTGGCGCCGGGAATCCGGCGGGCGAGCTCGGGCGGCCAGGTCGTGGGCACGAGTTCGTCCTCGGTTCCACCCCAGACGTCGACCGGCACGGTCAGATCCTCCGGCGCGAACCCCCACGGCCGCATCCACGCGCAGTAGTCCTCCACCATCCCGGGCGCCGTCCGGAGAGCCTCACCGGACATGAGCGAGAAGTTCCGGACGGGTTCGGAGCGGAGAACGGCTGCGTCCGCGGCGCCGAGGTCGCGGGCGCCGAGTCGCCGGAACAGGCGCGGAGCACGCAGCGCGACGGCGCCCATGACGCGAAAGCAGCTCCGCGCCACCAGCGGGGCGTGCTGGGACAGCCGGGTGAACACGCGGTCCCCGGCGGGAAGCTGGGCGAACACCCCGGGTTCGGTGAGGGGCAGGGCCCCGGCGATCACCGCGACACTTGTCACGCGCGACGCCACGCCGGAGCCCACCGCGAGCGCGTACTGCCCGCCCATCGACCACCCCAGGACACCGAAACGGCCGACGCCGAGGCGATTCACGAGGTCTTCGACGTCCCGGGCCCAGTCGAGGACCGTCCTGCCCGGCTGCGGATCCGACAGTCCGATCCCCGGACGGTCGGGGGACAGGAGCCGGATGCCCGCGTCGCGAGCACTCCGGTCGGCGGCCGCGACGTCGAGACGGCCGGCGAGCCCGCCGTGGGCGTTCACGACGGTGAATCCGCGGGGGTCGCCGTACTCCGCGAAACCCATCAGGCGTCCGTCGGGCAGCCGGATCACACGATCCTCGGGTCCGACATGAACTCTGGGCACGGGAACCTCCGGCGGTCGAGGCGAGTCTATCCGGGGGTGGCCCACGCAATCCGGACATCGTGACGACCGGAACCGGTGCCGTCGCCGGACGGCACCGAGGTGACTGTCGCTAGGCTGACGTCCATGAGCAGTGCTGAAGAGCCGCTGACGGCGGGCCGCGACGGGCTACTGTCGTTGCTTCGCAACGGGCAGCTGCCCTCGCGTGGGGCCAAAGCCCCCCAGCGGGAGCGTTATCAGCGGATCGTCGCCGCAGCGATGGAACTCGCCTCGGAGGGCGGGTACGACGCCGTGCAGATGCGGGCCATCGCCGATCGGGCGGGCGTCGCGCTGGGCACCGTGTACCGCTACTTCCCGTCGAAGAACCACATGCTGGTGATGGGCCTGTTGATGGTGTTCGAGGGAATGCGGTCCCGGTTCGAGGACGTCGCGATCCCGGGGGACACGCCGTCGGAGCGGATCCTGTTCGTCCTCCGGAAGAACACGGAAGTCCTCGAGAAGGACCGGCCGCGCTACGAGGCCCTGGTGCGCGCGTTCATGTTCGCGGACGCGTCGGCCTCGGCCGAACTGGATGCGTTCGGCGCGCTGATGACCGAAATGTTCGCCAAGACCATCGGTGTCGAGCACATCTCCGACGACCAGTTGAACGCCATCCGGGTGATCGGTGACGTCTGGATGTCGAGCCTGGTGTCCTGGGTGGCCGGCCGCATCTCGGTGGACGAGGTGATGGCTCACCTCGGGCTCGCGGTCCGTCTCGTGTTCCGGCGCCTCGGCGGCTAGTTCGCGCGCTCAGCGAAACGACTGCCGGATTACCGGTTCTCGCCGCTCGAGGATGGTGGCGGTGTGCTGGCGCACCATGCTGTCGAGGTGCTCACCCTGCGGTGCGAGCCAGAAGTCGCCCCGGTCGATGCCTGCGAAGACCAATTCCGCGAAAGTGTCTGCGTCGAGACCGTGGGTGCCGAGCAGTTCGCGCATCTGCGCGACCATCCGATCGACGGCCGGATGGGAGACCGCCCCGAACGGGTTGTCGAAGACGGACGTGACGACGGGCCCCGGCGCGAGCACGCTCGCGGACACCGGGGCGCCTACCATGGTCAACTCCATCTGCAGGCACTCGGTGATCGCGACGACCGCGAACTTCGATGCGCTGTACGGCGACATCATCGGACCGGGCGCGAATCCACCGACCGAGGCCGTGTTGACGACGCGTCCGCCGCCCTGGTCGATCATGCGCGGAACGAACGCCCGGATCCCGTTGACGACACCCGTGACGTTGACACCGAGGGCGGCGTCCCAGTCGGATTCGCCGAGTTGCCAGAGGAATCCGGCCCGCATGATTCCGGCGTTGTTGAAGAGAAGGTCCACCCGGCCGAACGAGTCGTACGCGAGATCGGCCAGGGCGTGGACGGACCCGGAGTCCGCGACGTCGGTTGCGCACGTGAGGGCGGCTCCGCCCAGATCTGCGGCCAGACGATCCAGCGCGGCCGTATCGATGTCGGCGAGGAGCACTGCCATACCGCGAGCGTGCGCGTGCCGGGCTATCCCCGCCCCGATTCCCGAGGCCGCGCCGGTGACGACGACAACCTGCTTTTCCTGTGTTTCCGGTTCCGTCACGGCTCGACCGTAGGACCGTCGTCGGCCGCCTCGGCCCGGGTTTCTCTCTCAGCGGGACATATTCACGTGCCGGGACGCCACAGTGGTGCGGGGTCCGGGCCCTCCTCGCCCTGCTGCTGCGCACCCCGGAAGCGTGCCGCGAAGACGATCCAGCCGATGGTGGCCATGAGCAGGAAGCTGACCAGGCGGTAGACGACGATCG
>NZ_JAAXPA010000026.1 GCF_012396235.1 Rhodococcus opacus
GATCAACAACAACTTCCGAACCTAACCAGCTGAGGTTTGTGCACAAAACACGTAAAGACCTACTCGCCAACTAATTACCGAAACATGTTGCAAATCAACGTCTTTCAAAAACGACTCAAAACCGGACGCAACAGACACCCGCGCGCCCGCCGGAACCCCGGCGCCGCCACTCCCCGAACAGGTCGCCGGCGACCCCCACATCACAAACCGGGGGCATGCCATCACACCAGGTCACAGCACTATTACGCCCACCGGTGCCGAGGTCGCATCGATCCCACCCCTAACCACCTACGCACCGCCCAGAATGGGCAGCAGGGAATTCAGCAGTAGTTCGCGTAGCTCGCGGCGACGCCTGGGAGGGAGCGCGTCATGGTGTTCGAGAGATTCTCCGATCAAGCCCGTCAAGTGGTCGTCCTCGCCGCCGGCGCCGCCCGCACCCACCACCAGAACTCCGTCGGCACCGAACACCTGCGGGTCGGGATCTTCGACGCTGGCGGCCCCGGAGCGGCGGCGCTGACCTCGTGGGGTGTCACCGCGCCGGCCCTCGAGTGCAAGCTCGGCGGTGTCAGCGCACCGGCGGGCTCCGCTCCGGCGGTTGAGCACATCCCGAACACCGGCGAAGACGAAGAAGGTCCTCGAAGCCAGCCTGCGCCAGACTGCCCTGCTCGGGCACGAAGAGGATCGGCACCCGACCACCTCCTCCTGGCCCTGCTCGACGACCCCGCCTCCACCGGCGCTCAAATCCTCACCGACCTTGCCTCCCTGCCCATCAGCGAGATGCGTGAGCACCTCAGACGCGAACTGGCCCAGCAGCCCACTCCAGGCCCCGCCCACCGCATCCCCATCCGGCTCAGCGACGACGAATACACCCGCGCCCACGCTGCCCCCCGCGCCGCTGGCCAGCACCTCGAAACCTCCGGTCCACACCGCATCACCGACGCCCTCGAACAACCCGAATAGCAGGTTCAGTCGGGGGTGAAGAACAGCGCCACCGACATGAAGAACCACACCACCAACGTCACCAACGTCACCAACGGGCAGGGCGAAGTCCACGCTCGGATCGGCCGCGGCGATGCGGCCCGTGACGGCGACGACCTACGGGGTCATCTGTTCCCCGGATACGAGGGAAATCACCCGGCGCCCGACGGTGACGGTGTGGTCACCGAAGCGCTCATAGAAACGCCCCAACAACGTGACATCGACCGCGGCCGGGATGCTGCCGGTCCAGGCCGGATCCTCGATCAGGGCAAGCAACCGTCGATGCAGGTCGTCGAGCTCGTCGTCGCGTCTACCGATCTCGGCGGCCAGTTCGAGATCATGCGTGCGCAGAACCCGTTCGGCGAGGCCGGCCAACTCGGCCGCCACCCGCCCCATCTGCGAGAGCACTTCCTCCGCCTCACCGGACGCGACGTGCTCGGGATGACGCCGGCGGACACTTTCGGCCACATGCTGCACCAGCCCGCCCATCCGGCTCACCAGGTGCACACCGGTGACCACCTGACGGAGATCACGCGCCACCGGGCCCTGCAACGCCAACAGCGCCATCGCCAGGTCCTCGCACGGACCGCGCAACTCCTCGATCTGTTCGTTGAGGTCGAACACCCGCTCGGCCAGGGGCAGGTCAGCCCGCACCAAGGCATCGGTCGCCGCCCGGACCGCATCCCCGGCCAGCCGGCACATCGACGCCAGACGGTCGGTCAGCTCGTCGAGCTGCTCGTGAAACTTCATCCGCATAACCATCATCCTCGTGCACCTGCCGAAGACAACACACCGGGACGTGTCATCTTTCCCGGTCCGACGGCTCGCCCAGGCCGCGATTCTTCCCCGTCCATCCACGCGATCACGTCGAACACCCGCAGTACCGAGATCTCCTCGGGCGAGGCCCGCGTCCCCGAGGATCGACACCAGCCGGTGACGCAACGCGCCGTCGTCGGCGCAAAGTGCCTCCCGGACCGGGTTCAGATGTGCCCGCTCGGTGCCCAGCACCTGACTGACCACCGAAACCGAAGATCGGAAACAGCCGGGGACGTTTACGGGCAATCAACTTCGTCGCCTTCATCCCGCCCACGTCCCGCAGGCCGCGGAGGGCGGTTTCCAGGTCCCATGCGGGCCACCCAGGGGGCAGCGGCTCCGGTTCGTCGAAACCAGGTCCCGATCCGGGCCTATCGCCGTCAGAAGGGCGTTCAGCGCCTCCGCCTCGGCGTCCAGGATCACCCCGCACCGCCGTCGGGGGGGACCTGCGATCTGCGCCACGTCCGCGCCCGGTAGAGCGGCAGTCGACAAAGTGTCTCATTATCGTGTATTTCGTTGCTGCAGAGGAGCTCTCGTTTTCGGCTCCTGAACCAGCAGTAGCAACGCATCACGTCCTCGTCTCCGGCGTTGCTCGGGCATCGACAGCCACGAGCGATGATCCGCATCGGCCAACACCTCGGCCAGGGCTCGGACTCTGCCCCGATCACTTCCCCTCATCCGTGCCCGATCGGCCACGGGGTTCTCGATGGCGCACGCCAACACCACGGCATCGTCGAGATGACACCCCCGATCGCGGGGATCTTCCAGGTAGGCCGCGCCCTTGAGCACCAACGCCCCCAGGATATCGGGCACACTCAACTTGGTTGACACTCCATCGATCTCGATCAGGCAGTCCACCGTCTTACGCAACGCGGACGTGCCCGCAGGAACGGCGAACACCTCACGCCCCGACACCCTGCCGAAACCGGGGTGCCAGGTGATCGGCGACCATCACATCGACCTGCTCGACACCACCCGAACGTACGAAACGGTGCACCCGCCCCCTCACCGGCATCTGCAACTCGTATCCGATCTGCTCGAGCCGGGCACGGACACCGCCGAACGTCGCGGCACCGGTCTCCACATGCAGAATCATGTCGACATCGACGGTCACCCGGGTCGGCGGCACACCCGCGCGCACCGCATGAAGCTGAACCATCAACCCGCCGATCAACGTCCACTGCTCGGACGGAATCATCTGGGCGATCTCGGCGGCCTGCGGCCACGGCGGCCCCCACCCACCGACCGGTGCCTGCACCGTCCACACCGGCCGCTCACCGGAAATCATCGAGCAACTCCCCCAGCACCCGCGCCCCGGCGCTGCGCTCCCGGGTGTCGAGCGACTCCATCAAATCCACCGCAACAGTCGCCACCGGCAACGTCGTCGTCGTGAAAAACCGGTCCAGCGCAGTGACCACCCTCAACGTCACGTCCCCCTCACCGTCCGCCACCAAACCGAAGGTATCGATCACGCCGGCGAGGTCGTCGCCGACCACATACCCGTCCACAGCACCACCAGCCCTTCCCGACAAACCGAACCGGCCCGCCACCCCCGGAACATGGGTCAGCGCACTGACACCGGTGGCCGCCACGTACCCGCCGGTGACAAGAGTGTTCAGATCATCGCCCCATCCCCGCATCCGGTGCACCCGCGCGCGCCGGCGGGCAAGAAATGCCACCTCGGTCGCGCTCGCCCGGCGCAGCCGATGCCTCAGACGACTCGCCTGCGAAGGAGAAATCCAATCCACCCCCACACCAGACAACATCGCCAACGCCGCCCACGCCACATCCCCGTTCCACGGCCGGCCTCGATGGCGGTCCGTCTGCGCCACACGGTGCACCGACCCCGCATCCAACAACAACGCCTTCCCCACCTCCCGCGTGACCACCAACTCCCCCGCCCGCGCGAGACGAGTGACCTGCCGGCCGGACACGCCCAGCTCGGCAGCCGCCGCCGACACCGACATCTCACCCATACATATATGGTCGCACCTGCGACTATATAACGCAATAAGTGCAGTTCAATACACCTATTTAGCCGTTGCCCGACTGCGACCGGGCATTCCCGTCCGACACGTCTAGGACTGCGACGTCGTCGTCCATAGCCCAGCTCCGCCGCACGAGAGGCGACATCGATCCGCACCACGTCAGCCACGCCAGGCTCCGTCCAGGATCGCCCGACGCAGGTGCTCGCCGGCTTCCGCCGCATCCGGGCCCGGGCTGGCGAGCACATCGTGCAACGCGATGATCGGGTCGACCCGCACTGGCAGCACCTCGTCGATCGCGGTCGGATCGACCCGCGCCGTCGGTTGTGCCGCCGCGGCCGCGGTGCGCCACAGGGTCCGGTCCGCCCACCGCGTCCACGGCCGACGACCACGCCGCAGACCCCGGTCCCCCGACCCGGCCTCGGTCGACGCCGCCGCGGTGTGTTCGACACCCCCGATGACGACACGCCCCTCCTCGACCGCGATCAGATCCACCACCCCCTCCGCCGCCAGCCCTCGCAAATACGACGTCGCACGCGGGGTGACAAGCAGAAGGCGGTCCCCGCACGTGCGGCCGGGAATCAGGTCGCCCACCCGTAACGCGAATAGTCCGCGACGGCTCGCGGTCGAGGCATAGTGCCGACCACACCCCATGACGGGGCCACCGCCGACCTACAGGCGGATCGCCATAAACACCGCCGCGACTCGCGCCCAGCACTCGCCGCCTCCGACCCGACGAACGGCGGCGTCTACACGAAACCCTCAGACCGATACAACGCATGCGCCGCCGTCATAATTCGCAGCGACTCAAGACGAACCGTGACAAACCCCTCCGCGCGTGCAGCATCAAGCAGCTTCTCTCACGCGCGGCCGTGCGCAGCGGCGACGTCGCATAGTGGATCTCGGTCGAGGGTGCGGTGGCGGTGTGCTGATCGAGGAATCGGTTACGGATGTCACGCGCCCACCGTCCGGTGAACGCACGAGTGAGCGCGGTAGGACGCCCCCTGGCGAGTGCGTCACGCACCACCATCGAAGCCGACCACATCACCCTGTCCACCCGTATCGCCGCACTCCTGTTCCTGCTCTACGGTATCCCCGTCCGCAGGATCGCCGAACTCACCCTCGACGACATCACCACCACCCCGCCCGGAACCACCGTCAGGATCGGCACCCTCCCTGCCCCACTGCCCGAACCTGCTCGCCCTCGTACGACAACACCTCCTGATGAGCTGCACGCTTCCGTACTTCTCGCAGGTTGGATCCGACACTGCGGCAAAACTCGCGGGCGCCGACCATGTCTGACGCCGCCGATTTTCACTCTGACCGTCTTCGTCGTCTTCTCTGTAGACGGCGTCAACACTAGACGCGTAAATGAGAGGAAAGTCGATGAGTGTGTCGAACAAGCTGCATCCGGAGCAGGGTACGTCGAGCGGCGGCAAGGACAACCACCCAATCAAGGTCACGATCCGAACCCTCGCCGGACACAGTGCCTCCGAGACCGTCAAACCGAACGACACCGTGGCGGAAATCACCGCCTCGTCCGTGAAACGTTTCGTCGCGAAAGGCGAGCTGCCGGCTGGCGACTACATGCTTGCTTTGCCGCGCCTTGGTGGCGAGGGTGAACTCGACCCGACCGCGAGACTGCGTGACGTCAGCGTCGTGGACGGTGATGTACTCGTACTAGTGGATCGCAAGCCTCAGGTCGATGGCTAATGGCACTGCATCCTGCGGTGCTGGCAGATCTGCTCGACACCGAGGTGCGCCACGCCCGATCCAGACTGGGTGATCGGGCACACGACCTTCGCCGCGCTGGTAGCGACTTGCTGTTGACACTGCGCCGCCCAGACGGATCCTGGACGCTCCGACTCGACGGTTCACGCTACGACGCGGAGCCCTTCGACGTCGCACTCGTAGATGAAAATGGCTCTATCCTCCCGCTCGAACAATGGATCCCCGGATACGCCCACGGAATACATAGCAGTCTGCAAATCCCCTGGGTGTGCGTAAGCGGCACCCGCGCGTACTACGCACACGAAAGCCACTTCGCTGAACGATGGGATGCCGTCCGATACGCACATCGGGCCGACAGCCTATTGGCGCACCTACTGACCAAGGCGGGCCTATGAGCACGTTGGTACTACCCCATGAGTTGTGTACCGCTGCCCGAACGTTCTTCGAAGACTGCGGCACGCGGGGACACGAGGGAACGGCCATGATCAAGCACAGCCCGTACGGGGCCGAACTGGTGATACCAGAACAACAGCCGTGGCGAGGTCACCGAGGCGAAGTCTCCGTTGAGGTCACCCGCCGTGGACAGATGCAACTAGCCCAAGCCCTCGGCGCCGACGAACTGTACGTTGCACGAATCCACTCTCACCCAGCCGAGGCATACCACTCGCAAACCGACGACGCGAACCCCGTGCTGACACACGAAGGCGCCCTTTCCATCGTGGTCCCATTCTTCGGACTCGGCCTTCGTTTGGGATTGAATGCGTGCGCCGTACTACGCCGCGAAGGTGGCCGCTGGCGATCCTTACCAGTCGGGGCAGACCGCGATCGGTGGATCCAAGCAAGCCCGGGAGAAAACGATGCCCACTGATCCTCGACTGCGGCTTCTCGGTGACGAGTCCGTCGCACACACCTCGACCCTCTTGCACGCACTCGATGACGTGCGCATCGCGATCCGAACCGGACCTGATATGGCAGGCAGGTACACCATCGCTCTAGCCGCATTCATGGGAATGACCGCCCGGCTCTTCGGCCAAGTGGTCTTGGAACGCCCAGTCTCCCTCGCAGACAACTGGTGGGGCGCCACCGACACTGATCAGTTGATGACCGCGCTGGACAACGTGCGCCCACGTCCCCCTGAGCAACCGCGCCGTGAGCTGGTTGTGACCTTCGGCGACCGAGTCCCTGCCGGCGTGATCGGGATAGGAGGAGACGATTACACGATTCGCCTCGGTACCAAGCCACAACCATTTGGGCAGAACGCCTCACACGCGCTCGGAGTGCACGGCGCTGTATGCATAGCAGTCAGCCAACTCCTGTTGATCGCACTCGAATCTGTCGGCTTCTCGGGAGTCCGAGTAGTTGAGTCCTACGTGGCCAACCTGATCGATTACAACCTGACCGCTGCGCCCGAAGCACCCCCGAATGCAGGTCAACACAACCTACATCTCGCAGTCGCCGGCGTGGGCTCTGTCGGCAGCAGCAGTCTCGCCCTGCTCGCCACCGCGCTCGGGAACCAAGACACTATGGGCACGCCTGTCCCACGAGGAACGCTGGCCAAAATCACGACCATCGACGCGGACACTATTGACCCCACCCGAAACCCGTTTCGGTATCCTGCGCTACTCGGAACCGAGACTGGATCTAAAGCCGAGTACTTCGCAGACCGGCTCACCAAACTCGGTTTCGAGGCACAAGCTGCCCCTGGCACCGTAGCTGACTGGGTTCGAAGTCAGGACCAGCCGGGATTTGACGGACTACTGCTGTCCTCCGTCGACACGCTCACGGGGCGTCTGGAAGTGACAGACGCTCTCGCCCGCTCAACACTGTCTCTTGGCGTGTCGGGGCTGTCACTTCACGCCCAACGAGAGTTCTTCGCGGACGGGTTTGCCTGCCCCTTCTGTGACTACGTCAGCGCCCAACCTCCGATGACCCAGGCTGACGTTCACGCGGTAACCACTGGCCTACCGGTCCCCCGCGTCCTATCGCTGATGCAGGAGGGCGCCCGCCTCACCGATTCAGACGTCGACCAGGCAATTGCAGCAGGCAAAGTTCCTGCGCACCGCCGTGATGCACTCATCGGCGCGACGATCAATGACTTGGTACGCCAGGCTTACGCCGAGGGCGAGGTGCGTTCACCTTCCGGAGATGGCGTGGTCGCAGTGGCCGCACCACAAGTATCTTGGTTCGCCGGGGTCCTAGCCGCTGCCGAGATCGTCAAACAGGTTCAAGGACTTCCGGTGGTCGACCGCCGGGTCGATGTAGACCTCACCGGTCTGCCTCCTGGGCTTGTCAGGCGCATAGCCGCAGACCGCACTGGTCGATGCTTATGTCGCTCCGGTACCCGTATTCGGTGGTATCGCGAACTGTACGAAAAACCTCCTATGGCTTCCGGCGCGTCTTGACGATGTGCCTGCGTCAGCTCACGGCATACTTCAGTGGTGAGCGTCGGCCGACAGTATGAGAAGGGCGAGGCTGCCGCGGTTCCGCCCATCGATATCGGCGCACTCTACGAAGCCCACCACGTCCGGCTTCGGCGCCACGCCCAGGCGCGACTCCCAAGCAGTTTCCACCACGAAGTCGACGTGGCCCTCATGACAGTATTTGCTCGACTGGTCCAGGCTCGAGCCGAAGACCGACTACCGGAACCTCGGAGTTGGGAAGCATTCCTGGTCGCTGCTGTCACTCGCGCATGCCAGGACCTCATCAAGACTGCCCGAAACAACGACGAGATCGATGACAATGATCCTCGAACCCATCGCGACGCTGAAACCGACCCGACGGGAGAGACGGCGGTACATCTCGTTGAACACGCTGATCGAGTAGTTCGGGCTTCGGCCGCACTCGAGACCCTTGATGACCGTTCACGCTTGATAGTGATCGGCAAGGATGGTTACGAACGAACTAATCGCGACATCGGCGTGGAGCTAGGGCTATCCGGGCAGCGGGTGGGCCAACTGTACGACCAAGCGCTCAAGCAACTCAGGGAGGAGGTAGACCGAAACTCATGACTGGCGACGACGAAAGAAATGAGCGGCGCCTCGATCCGGATGCCACTCCGATCCAACGTGCCCTCCATTCCCGACGGGAGGGAACACCCTCAGCGAACCCCACTCTCGCCCCAGAAGACCAACAACTTGTCGACGATGTTCTCCCCTGGCTCGACGCCATCCACGAAGCCGCTCTGCATACAGTCGTGGAACTACAGTCCGACGCGCAGCCGTCCGGGCGCGTGCCGGTTCGTGCCGACGACCCTGTCGCCTTGATGCTTGGCCTTGTGCCCGATCCCGCCCTTGTCGTCAGTGGAAGCAAACTGGCCGCAGCGCGTAAGCGGGCTCGCTTGAACCTCCAACAGCTTGTCGACCGACTACTAGCTCGCGGCTGGGATCTGAGTCTTCAGAAGTGTTTTCGATGGGAACTCGGTCACCCAGAGCTCTCCCCTGCACTCATCACTGCCATAGCAGAAGAACTGTCCGTCAACGACGATGCACTACTTCTTGATAGGCCGAACCGAGCTCTTGGCGAATACGCGGATCTGTTCGACGACCAAAGAATTGCGACCTTCATAGCGGACTGGGCCACCGAGTGCGGCCTAGAACCGGAGGCCATGCGCAAACGCGTCAGCAGGACCCTAGCCACCGCCGCCCATCGCAACAGAACTGGAGGATCAGTCGAAGCGATGCTCGACGTTCTACGAACAATGCGCTCCATTCCCGGTTACTTCGACGACCGATGACGAGAAAGCAGCACGCCACCCGCATAGTCGGTGCACTGTCGCCGGAGCTGCGCGCCGAACTCCAGCGTGCACCGCTCGTTGCGATGACCACCGAAGGTCTCGTCGTACGAGCTGTCCGGGCACTGAGTTCCTCCCGTGGGGCCGGCGGCATGTGCGACGGCATGTCCTTCAGTGAACATGGCACAGTGCTCTACGCGCCTACGGACTCCCGTCGGCAAAATTTCACTCTTCTGCACGAGTATGCGCACCTTCTCGTCGAGAATGATGATCAAGCGATGATCTGGCTCGCCGATCGAGAAGATCCGAAGACCGAACTAGAACGGCTTTGCGACGACATCGCCGCGGGACTGTTGATCCCAGAAGAACTGCTCACCAGCATTGTCGGTACTCCCCCAATCACGGGCCAACACCTTCTCGACCTCTTCGTTGCCAGCGAGGCCAGCCAAATAGTCTGTGCGATCGCCCTAGCCCGGCGACTCACCTGCACCGGTGCAGTGCTACTTACTGATCGGTTGTCGAACACGGTCGTCCACGCTGCTCTGGTCGGCGAACCCGGTGTGTACCCCGCAAGCCGCCAACCCGTGCCCAGCGATCATCCGCTCGCCCGCATCCGACCTCGCCAACAGATCATCACGAAATCATTCTGGTCCACACCGTGGGGAACGCGAAGCTACTACTACCTCAACGCCACCGCCACAGAAAAGCGCACCTATAGCGTGTTGGCCGAAGTGGACCTGTGGGGACTCAGCAATCTGCACTTGGACACTCCGGAACTTCCATCGTCTACCCGAACGACTCGCACGATCACCTGTTCCTGTGGTTATAGCGGCAACGCCGCTGGGTTCCCCTGCACTGAATGCGGCAAGCCGTTTTGTCCTAGATGTCAACGCTGCGACTGCGAGCGCCGTGCGTCTCTCACCGACCGATGCACAATCTGCTTCGTGTCCGTTCCTCGCCGCGATCTGGTAGAAGGCATCTGCAGTAATTGTCGATAGCGCATCGAAGCGCTACGTATGGCTGTGCTAAAGATCCAGACCCTGGATGGCAATACGACGTTCCGGGCGGTCGGAGACCAGGTCGGGCCGCCTGAGTCTGTCATGTCGCGTTCTGGTTCACGGGTCAACAGAGTCAACGGGGTTAACGGGCCCCCGCGGATGCGCTCTCGCAGAAGATCGATGCGTCGTCTGTCAGCCGCGAGTCCCAAAGCCTTGCTAACAATGCCGGAAGTCGTCGACCACTCATAGGCCCGCGGACTGCCCCAGCCGATCGAGGTAAGCGTCCCATCGAAGAATGTTTGCCCAGCGGCGTCGTGGTGCGTCAACGCAGTCTGAGGGGCAAGGCGCTGGAAGACTAGAGGCTATGACGGCATGGCACGAGAACCCCGGCAACGCGTCGCTAATCCACCGACTCCGGGGTGTGATCTCTGCACAGGGTCGGCTGATGGTATTTCTCGGGGCGGGTCTGTCGTTCGGTGGACCACGACTCCAGAGCCGTGCACGGTTCGACTACGACCGGTATGACCCCTGGTGGCCGCGCGACTTCCCAACCGGGGATCTGACCCCAGATGATGACGGCCTGCCACTCCCGTCATGGCCCTGGCTGGTGAACCGCATGTATCGCGAGATACTTAGCCAGACGTCGACTGACGAGCACACATCGTTGCGAACCTTCTTCATCGAGGAAGGGCCACTGGACTGTGCCCAGCTGTTTCGTCAGACAGTGGGTGACGCGAACTACCGGGACTTCCTGCTCGCTCAGTTCGACTCGTCCAGGCAGCCGTCCATTCGGACGACGCCTAGCCACGAAGCATTGGTGCGGCTAAACCTACCGTTGATGTTCACTACGAACTACGACGAGCTGATTGAGAAGGCGTATCTGGATGCAGGGCAACAGGTGCGCGTTAGCGTCTCAGAGGAGCAGTTCAAGGCTAGACGAGCTGAACGACCGGCACACCATCTCGTGAAATTGCACGGGTCGATCGATCAGCCTGAGACGATCGTGCTTACCCGCAGTGATTACGCCCGGGCCCGAGCCGACCGCAAGGAGATGCTGGGCCTCCTCCGTGCGGAGTTGGCAGAGGCAGCCTTCCTGTTCGTGGGCTTCAGTCTCAGCGACCCCAACTTCAACCTGCTTCACGACGACATTCGTCTGGTCTACGGCATGAATGTCCCGGCGTCTTACACAGTGCAAGGCAGTCGGAACCCCGTCAAGGATCGCTACCTGCGTTCATTGGGCGTCAACACAATATGGCTCGACGGATGGAACGCCCTGCCGGACTTCCTGACGCGCATCAATCCAACAGCGACGAACTAGGTCAACGAAACAAACTTACTCATCGAAGGTCGCTTCGAAGGTCGTTTGGGCGGGCAATCAGGCCGCGAAGGATCGCATACAGGTGCGGATGGGCGCTGGCCGCGAGTTCAAGAATCTCGAAGCTCATCTACGGGAAGGCAAGACGGTCGAGATGGCCTGCGTAACATTATGGGCGTGGGCAGGGCCTGCCCGCACTCACGAACGTGCGACTTGTTGTTCACCGGTAGTGCGGCGTCGCCAGGCACGGTCGATTGCGGGCGTCGCATCCGCTCGGCAATCCTCCGGAATTCTGGCCTTTTCCACCCCAACGCATTCCCGTTCACCTCGGTGGTGTCGCCGCGGCGTATCTGCAGGGCGGTGGGTAGCAGGATGTGCGTGGCGCCGCAGTCGCCGGCAGCGCACCCGTTGTGGTCGCTTCGGTCAGTGTGTTTCGCCCACCGAGCGGACGGCACGGGCACGCCGGTGTCCCCACCTGGACACCGCGTCCCGGCACTGCGGGCATCGCAGGGTGCCGGCCTCCTCGGGCCAGCGTGAGGCGTGCCGCGAGAAGCGCTGCCGCCACCACGAATGGTCCCCGGTGCGATTGGATATAGTCGTCGACACTGGTCCCACCATGAGCGCGAGTCATCGGCTGTGATCGTCATACGACAAGCCCGCACCGCATGGCTTGAGCAGCCACTTCACTTCTCCGTCTATCTGGCTGCGGTCGTGGCCGGACTCACAACTCCGAGACGCACCAGGGCTTGTGACCGAACTATCGTCGAACCGCGGGCGGATTGTCCCCGGCGAGGACACCGAGTTCCCGTTGCCGGCGGACTCACTGCCGTACGCGCACCTGACAGTGGTCGCTCACGTGACGTCGTCGAGGATCCCGAGCAGCTCGGCCAATAGCTGGTCTGTGCGGTCTTCGATGTCGTCGAGAAGGTCGGTGACGTCGCTCAGGCCCTGATGGGCGTCGCGGCGGCCCTCGATTCCCCGTTCGTTTAGTGCGGGTCGAGGGAATGGTCCGATTCGCTCGGCGATGTAGTGGGCGCCGATGCCGACCGTGCCCGTCGTTGCGGAATGATGTGTGCGGGTGTCCTGCCGTACAGGCGGGCCTGGGTGATAGCGGTGATAGCGCGTGCGGTCAGTGGCGCCGGGATGAGCGGAGTGTGGCCCCAGCGGTTGATCGATGTCAGCAGCGGTCTGTCATCGGATTGGTAGGCGGCGTCGAAGCCGGAGAGGTCGCCGCCGGGCTGGCCGAGGATCCGCACCTGTGGGCCCGCACCCTGTGCGACGAGCTCGAAGAGCTCGGCTACCGGCTGTCGTATCCGACGCTGACCCGCCAAATCCGCGACCGCAAACTCCGCCCGGTATGCGAGGCCTGCGCTACCGCCACCGACCGGGCGAACGCGATAATCGCCATCCGGGCCCGGGCACCGTCACCTTCGACTCCGCGACCTGATCGGCGAATTGCACTGCCACATAACGACGTACCGTCGAATCGGACACCGCGACACCGTGGTCGACGCACGGGCGATGCGCAATCGTCGCGCCCGTCACCGACGCCTTCAATTGCCCGTTTATCCGGTCGTGGTGCGCGGCGATCGCCGGCCACGTCACCGCCCGCGCTGCCGGGTCGCCGACCTCCGGAAACCATCCCGAGATCAGTTCCCGCCAGAGCGCCTCGTCGAACTTCCCGCCCTCGCCGGGCGACAGCCCGGCCGCCAACGCGGGTGCCAGGTATTTCCGGATCGTCTTGCGGTCGATCCCCAGGGCCGTCGAGATCTGCACCTGAAACCGGCCGGCATGCCAGTGCCGGAACAACTCCATCAGATCGGTCATCGTCCACGTTCTCCTTGCCACCGTCAGGCCCCTTCCCGGGCCGTTGTCGGTGGCCCAGTCAGGAGCGAACCTGCAGCAGCGCCGGAACCCCGGTCGACACGCCCCGAGGGTGGGGTGTCTCTCTATTTGTCGAGCGGCCCTGGCGGATTGATTCTTTTCTGGTCGAAGACGATGCTTTTCGTCGGCGAGCATGATCCGCCAGACGTGATCGGACAGGTGACGTTTGAGGGCGCGCCTCGCCGCAGCGGGCTTTCTGCCCTCGGCGATCTTCTTGTCGTGCGCCCGGCACTGGCGGGCATCCGGATCTGAACCACGGCGACGGTATAGAGCGCGCTGTTGAGCTGTCGGTCGCCGTAGCGGGAGAGTCGGTGCCGGTCGGTGTCGGCACTGGCGATCTGTACCGGCGCCGAGCCGTTGTAATTCGCAAAGGCCGCCGCGGTCGGGAACCGGCTGGCCCGTCCCGTGGGACCGATCAGCCGGGCGGCGGTCACCGCACCGATCCCGTCCACCTCCCGCAGATGGGTGCCGTGCTCGTCGAGCGTTTTGGCCATCTGCTTCTCGTTCGCCGCGAGCTGACTATCGAGGCGCCGGATGTCGGCGATCAGGTCGCGGCACAGCCCGACCCGGGCCCGGTCCACCTCGCTGCGGATGCGGAAGCCCCGCAACAAGGCCGTGGCCGCGGCCGCGGTGAGCGAGGTCGGGGCACCCCCGGCGAGCAGCTGCCGCAGGAGCGCGTGGAGTTGATTCACGATGCGAGTTCAGCTGCCCGACAGGTTTGTTCGTCGCTCATCGAGTAGGGACAGGATGTCGGTGGGACCCTCCGGATCAACCGGGCGGGCGTCGCCCTGTGCGGCGGCGACGCACGCCGCTGCCGCCGCATCGATGCGGTCGTTCTTGCGTCGGCCGCCGCGGGAGAGTTCCCGGACCCGGGCGGTGGCGGTGGTCGGAACGTCGAGGGTGACCTCCCCGAGGACGAGCAGCCACTGCGCAAGGTGATGTCCGAGACCGTAGGCATTCTCGACCGCCCACTGGCGTTGCGGCCAGGACTTTGCCCAGGCAATCAGCGTCTTGTAGCCGGTGAGGGTGGCGTCGATGCGGATCGAGCCGAGGTCGGTGTTGGTGGCCGGGTCGACCGCGGTTGCGGTGTGGGTGGACTTGTGGGGATCGATACCGATGACGATCATGGAAGACGGTTCCCTTCTCTGTCAGGATGGGATCCGCGGAGGACAATCCGACTTCAAGTACCTCTCACAGCAGCTTGGGGTCACGCCTCTCTTCAGTCACTCCGCGAACGCAGACCGGAAGGGGTGGACACACCCCTACCAGGGTCAACCCAACGGGCGGCTGACAGGAATTACGCGAGTCAGCCCTTCCGGTCTGCTACGGCACGCTACGGGTAGCTGACCCGACCACGGACCGCTGACACTCATACAAGTCGGAATTACGTGACGGACAAACCCCTCAACCTGGGGAATTACATGACCGCTGACAGCCGGAGTCCACTGTCGAGATCGGCAGGTAGTTTCCGGAACGGACTGCGGTGCAACTACATCTGTCTTCGC
Organism: Rhodococcus opacus; assembly: GCF_012396235.1. Classification (GTDB taxonomy): domain Bacteria; phylum Actinomycetota; class Actinomycetes; order Mycobacteriales; family Mycobacteriaceae; genus Rhodococcus_F; species Rhodococcus_F opacus. The sequence continues at coordinate 14,940 of NZ_JAAXPA010000026.1, forward strand.
TGGTGCCGGTGGGGTCATGACGGTGCTCCCGGTCGGTGGGTGCGGGCGGGGACTGCATAGGCGTCGAGGGAGCGAGTCGGAGCGGTGGGCAGGTCGATCACCAACGCGGCGCCGGCCTCGGTGGGCTGCGGGTCCCGGCTCTCGCGGCGAGGATGGAGCGAACGTCGGCGGCACGGAACTGCTTGAATGCGACCGCCCTGCTCAACGCGCCGATCAGTGCGTCGGTGCCGTGGGCGGCGCCGAGCGCGAGCAGCACCGCGAGTTCGGAGGCGAGCCTGATGTTCCCGGCGGCAGCCGACCCGACGAGGATGCGCGACCTCACAGCCGAGCAACGCGGTCAGATCGCCGAGCGTCGTCACCACCACGAACAGGTGAAGCGCCCGCAGAGGGGACGTGTCATTTACCCATTTCAGAGCTGATTGTGACGGGGGTCAGGACCCGACGGGTACCAACCGCGCCAATTTGCAGTGAAACGGAAAGCGCCCCGGGGCCGCCTCGACAAACGGACTCGATTCACAACATCCTCACCGTCGATGCTGACGATGGAGAACACCGCAACACCGGCATGCACCTTCACGAGATCGGCGACCTTCGAAAGCGCGCGGTTCCTTGATTTTCGGTCATTCGCCATGACTTACCCGGGTGGATACGGTGTGCTAGCCACCGATATCGCTGGGTTCCTACCACAGGTCACGGTGGGCTAATCGAGGTGTCAGCAGTACCGTCGTCGACCGTCAGGCATGCGACACCGTCCATACCGCCGATCGCGAGGCCGCAGCGCGCATCGATGGCGAGCCCGGTTAGTTGTGTGACAGCCCGACCTGTTACCAGACGCAGTGCTTCAACCCCGGTCTCGGGGTCCCAGAGTCGCACGGTCCCGTCGGAGTCGCCGACGGCCAGAAGCACCTTTCCGCTGGGCAGTGTCAGGGTGGTCAATGCCTGCACGCCGCCGGTGTGGCCGGTGAGGGGGTCACCGGCGGGTTTCCCGGTCTCGGGATCCCACAGCTGCACTGTCCCGTCGGAGCGGCCGACGGCCAGAAGCACCCGCCCGCTGGGCAGCGTCAGGGTGGTCAACGCCTCCACACTGCCGGTTTGGCCGGTGGGGAGCTTCTTTCGCACGGACCTCCAAGCTTGGGGGTCCCAGAGTCGCACGGTCCCGTCGGAGCCGCCGGCGGCCAGAAGCACCTTTCCGCTGGGCAGCGTCAGGGCGGTCAACGCCGGCCCAATGTTGCCGACGTGTATTCCGGTCAAGTACTTGCGCATGCCGGCCCACGCCCCTTGCTGGGTTACCAACTCTCGCGCAAGCTTCCCGGTCTCGGGATCCCACAGCTCCACGGAGCCATGGAAGAGGTTGCCGATGACCAGCAGCACTCGCCCGCTGCGCAATGTCAGGGTGGTCAATGCCTGCACGCTGCCCCTGCGGGCTGTGAAGGGATCACGTGCGGGTTTCCCGGTCTCGGGATCCCACAATCGCACGGTCCCGTCGTAGTCGCCGGTGGCGAGCAGCACGCGTCCGTTGGGTAGTTTCAGGGCGGTCAACGACCGCACGGCATCGCCTTTGAAGATGCGCCGATGAGCGGCGGGTTTCCCGATTTGGGGGTCCCAGAGCCGCACGATCCCATCGGACCCGCCGCTGGCCAGCAGCACCCGTCCGCTGGGCAGCGTCGCAGTGGTCAATGCCTGCTCGCCGCCCCTGCGGGCTTTGAGGGGGTCACCTGCGGGTTTCCCGGTCTCGGGATCCCACAGCGCCATCTTCCCGTCTGCGCTGCTACTGGCCAACAGCACCCGCCCCCGGGGCAGCGTCACGGTGGTCAACGCCAGCACCATCTCGCGACCCCCGAGGAGTTTGTACACCATCCCGTCAACGAAGGAACCAGTGAGGAGCTTTCGCACCGGTTTCCCAGTTTGGGGGTCCCAGAGCCGCACGATCCCATCGGACCCGCCGCTGGCCAGCAGCACCCGTCCGCTACGCAGCGTCAGGGTGGTCAATGCCTGCACGCTGCCCCTGTGGGCGGTCAAGGGATCACCGGCGGATGTGCTGGTTTGGAGGTCCCAGAGCCGCACGATCCCATCGGACCCGCCGCTGGCCAGCAGCACCCGTCCGCTACGCAGCGTCAGGGTGGTCAATGCCTGCACCGCTCGATCGAGGACAGTCAGCACATTGCCCGGCGGCAATCGCCACCGTGCCCACACCGGAACCAGCGCCAGGCCGGTCCAGACGAATAAGCGATTGGACTTCCTCTCTGCGTCGGACTCAGGATGGAGACCGGCGGCAGCGCAGGCAAACGCCAGACTGGCTCGGCGCGAAGCGATGTCCGCCTCTCCGAGATAGGGTTCGATACTCGCCCATATCGCAAGTCGACTGCTGGATGCATCGACCGGCGGTGGCAATCCAAGCATGCCGTGCACCCGTGAGCCCTGTTCCCAGGGTAGGAACGCCGACGGAATGTGATTGTCGTCGAGGACATCGCCTCGATAAGCATGTTCGATGAGATGCCGCCGCAAATATGGGTGCGGCGGCAATTCGGATGGGTCGATGAGGTCGGCGAGCGCGATGGTGATTCGTCGGTGTACCTGCGCTCCGTCCGCGGTTAGTCGCGGACGTGCCGGCGATGTGACTGTTGGTTGCATTGTCGTGAGGGAGCCGGTGTCGTCTCGTAGAGCCTCGGCCAGCCGTTCGTGGTTTGGCCGGTACACCACCCGGCCGTCCTCGACGTCGCGATACAGGTAGCCGCTGAGACGACTGTGGAGGACCGAATCGATGACCTGATCCGCCTCGGGCATTGGACTGTCGGCCAGGGCCGCCGCAATGGCTGGCCACACCTGCGACCGCGGTAATCCTCGGCCCAGCGCGAAGGCTGTCGCCCGCAGTACCGCCAGGATGTGGTCCACGGATCGCTCAACGGCGGTCGCTACGTGGGCCAGATCTGAACGGAAGAGCGAGGCTGTGCCGTCCGCTAGGGTGGAAAGCCATTCGGGATCTTCAAGATCCTGCAGCTCCGCTGCCTCGCGCAACTGCTTGCCCGCGATCCTGGCGTCCAGGAAGGACGGCGTCACTTTCTCCGCGACAGTAGTGACCACTGGGGTGATTGCGCTGATGTCCTTCCCATAGGCCCCCCGGCCGCGGAGCAGCGACGCGACGTACTCCGCGATGTCGTCGGTGACCGCGGGCTGATTGTCGGTGCGTCGCAGATCCAGCGGCAATTCACCGGTCGAGCGGCGCAGCAGATCAAGCAGGCCTTGTCCGTCGCCATCGTGTTCGTCTCGTTGCGCCGGCGCCGCGCTTCGCAGCCCGAGCAGGAGCCGGACGAGCGAGGTCCCGTCGGCGGTTCGCAAATTACCCAATGGACCGAGGAATTCGGCGATGAGTCGATCGGGGTGGAGCGCTTCGTCGACACCGTCGACAACCAGGGTCCGCCGCGCTCCCTCCGCCGTCAGGTGCTCTCTGAGCTGATCCAACACCCGACCACCATCTGCCTTCACAATGCCGCCGAGCGCTTCGATCAGGTCGGCGCATACCTGCTCAGTGTCCTGTTCCCTTGCCGAGACGGCGGCGTCGATGCTGCCCTCCGGAGGCATCGTTCTGGCGTCGATGCCATCCATCAGGTCGGCATGATTCCGTATAAAGGTGGGGTCGGACAGGGTGACCGCCCTCGCAAGGACGGCCGACTTTCCGGAACCAGCAACGCCGGTGATCACCAGCAGTCCCTCACCCGCCCGGAGGAAGGACACGACGGCCTCGTTCAATGCGGTACGCCCGGAGAAATACCAGCCGCGCTCGCCCGGATCTACCCGTCCGGAGGCGCGGGAGACCCACTCCTCTAAGTCGGAAGTGGTGACGGCGACCTGTCGACGAGGTGGCTCAACCAGATCTGTGGACGGTTTGAACCCTGGGTTCGGCAAACACAAACTCTCTTCGGGAGAGGTTCCGCCAGGCGCCCACACTGGGATCGGTCTGCCCAATTCGCGATGTTTCTGCCTCACGGCGGCGATCTCAGTGAGCAACTGATCGAAGGACAGGTGCCGACCGGTGATTTCGGTGTGCTTGCACAGTCGTTCGTAGACGAGATTTAGCAGCTTCGCGAACTCGCCGATTCTCGGCTTCTCATCGAAATCAGCGCTCGCTAACACCCGCAACGTCGGCAGGTCGCGGCGATGCTTCGGAAGATCCTCGCGGATGTGCCCCCACTCGGATATCAGTGCACCCGCGTGACAGGAATCGACCAACACCAGGACGTGGTCGGCGTCTGAGCCGAGGACCGCTGCCAGCAGGTCCGAGGTCCGGTACCCGGTCAGTGGACGGTCCTCGTCACTGTTGGGGAGTAGAAGGAAGTGTCCACTGCCGCCACGGATGCCGTGACCGGTTATGTACAGGACCAGAACTTCTTCGACGCCAAGTTCGCGAAGTCGGGCCTGTCTGACGAAGTCCTCGATGGCGTCGCGTGTCATCGGGTTCAATAACTGATGCTCGAATGCGCGCTCCCCGAGAGCGGGGGCAGTCAGCCACTCGGTCAGCGCAGAAACCTGTGCGTCAATACTGCTGCGAAACGACTCGGGCTCGTACGGATAGCCACGGACTGCGACCGTGACCAGTCGTCGCCGACATCCTTCGTCGGCGGTCATAGTGACGGGCCGTCGGTGGCTGTGCCAGCGAAAATCAATGATCCCGTCTCCTTTCGGCCGAGATATCGCGCCAGGGCGTGCGGGTCGGCGAAGCCGTTGTCAACGGGATAATCCTGCGCCTGTGGGTGGAGTCCCTTGCCCATCGTGACGACGTCCCACGGGTCGTACACGTTCGACCACCTGACCTCGTCACTGATTCCGACTCCGGCTCCGTTCGCGGAATCGGCGAGTGCACGTCGCACTGTTCCGGACGCCAACGGTGATCCCAAGGTCACCAGCGTCGTCACCTGCGGTGCGAGGCCGCGTCGCAACAGGTCATACACGACGACGCTTCCCAACGAATGACCGACGAACACGCGGGTGTCTTCGGCGACCTCGTCTAGGACAACCTGGCGAATCACATCGCCCGCACCCTTTCGATACAGGTAGGCATAGACCTGGCGGAGCACACCTACGAGCAGAAGACCTTTACCGCCGCCCCAATGATTGTCGAGGGCGGCAAGACCGCGTAGTAGCCAAGGAGGAACAAATCTCGAAAGCCCGAGGGTCTTCGCGCTCTGTTCGAGTTCGGCGGTTTCTGCGTCGGATAGGGCTTCGATGCTCTCGTCAAGAACCTCGGTGACGAATGCTTCCTCAGCGTCATCGAACGGTTGTTCTTCCTCGCCACCGAGATAGGGAGAATTCTTGCGGAATAACCAGCCGTAAAATGGAACCGCGAGTGTGGGAACCGAATCCGTCGGACAGTCGGCCCGGATCACCCCGAGCCGCAGCGAATCGGACCATAGTTTGAGCTGGCGTTCGGACGTCGACCTCTGTTGGGCGATGCCATGCACGCCAACTACCGGTGCCATGCGTTGCTCCCCTCCTGGCCATTTTCAGTCCCCACTATTAAATCGGACATGGCAATGCGTGGCGGGCGTTTCCGTCGGCGTTGACCACCTGTCGTTTCCGACGGCAGCGTGGGCTCGATAGTTGTAATGACCTTCCACACCTTGAGGGATGGCCCCGAAGCCGAGCAGCTCCACCGACGGAGCCTGGACATCCGTGAGGAGTTGGCCGCCGCCAAACCCGGCAACACCACCTACCAGCGCAAAGTGTCGATCTCTCTGGCACCGAGGCGCAGTCCTGTACTGGCAGAGCCTGGACATCCGTCGGCTTTGCGCCTTCAGCAGCGGGATGTGGATCTTACCGAGGAACTCGGTGTCGTTCTGTTTTCAAATCGCGACCACAGACGACATCGGCGACCATCGCCGACGGGCCCTCTGCGCAGCAAAGACCCGCATGCGGCACTGGACTAACCAGGCCCATGCGGGTCTTGTGCGCCGACGAGCTACCAATGATTCATCTCGGTGCTTGCTGTGGCATCGTCGTTCCACATTTGAGGTGCCGACTCGGTTGAAAGGGCACCGAGAAAGATCCGGACATGGAAAGCGTCGCGGACGGATTCCGGAAGTCCGATCGGATCGTTTTCACTGTTCATCGCTTTGCTTCCCTTGGTATTCGGAGCAGTTGACGTGCAGAGGCAGGTAGATGCGTCGGGGTCCGTCGGTGGAAGTCCAGTTGTCGGGTGCGTCGGCGACGGTGTCGATGTCGACTTGCCCGGACGTGGACCAGTCCACCGATTGAGGGTGTCGAGGAACTGGTTGGTGGTGTCGAGTTCGGCCGCGTCGAAATTCTGGTCGGTGTTCGCGACGGTAATGGTCCGGGAACCGTCGGGCGTGGATCTCCCAACCTTGCGGGGCTGTGATGTCCATGGCGAACTGCTCTCCGTGGCCGTGGCCAAGGCCGTGGCAGCGGGCGGAGATCTCGTCGGGTCGGGGCGTGGTGATCGCTGTATCCGAGCGCGTCTCCCCCATCCGATGACGATGCTGCCAAGATCGGTGCTGGCGTCGGTGACGACCGAACCGCTGGTCGAGGCGGTGACCGACGCGGCCGCGCGACCGTCGTCGTCGCCGCAGGCGGTCAGTGGGCGAGAGCGCCCACCGGAAGTACTGCGACGGCGGCTGCGGGACGGGCCTGCTTGCGTGGCGGCAGGGACATCGCTCGTTCGGTCCTTTCGGGTCCGGTGGCGGGCGGTCGACGTCGAGCCTCGAGCGCCCTATTTGAAGACGTCGACGTACCAGCGGCCGCCGATCTTCTGGGTGGTGACGGTGGGTGCCGCGGGAAACGGGCTGTGCGATGAACTTCTGCAGCTCCGGTCCAGGCAGCACTGATGAGCTGGGTGTTGCGAGTGCTCGGGCGGCTTCGCCGTTGCGTTTGCTGTAGTAGGCGTGGTTGAACGCTGCAATCACGCCGGCGCCGCTCTTCTGGTCGCCGCGGGCGGCCCGACACTTCCCGTCCGAATCGGCTGGCTGCTCGGTCGGTTCGGGTTCGGGCAAATTGAGGGTGGGCCGCCCAGCGAGGGTGTTGGTCTTCGCCTGCGCTTGGATCACCGGGGGGTTTAAGGTCGATCTCATAGCGAGAATCACGCGCAAATGCCTGGTCAGGGTCCTGACACGCCTATCCTTGAGGGGCATTCTGAAATCAATTCAGTCGCCGACCGGACTCCTCCGCACCTCCGTAAGCAGCCTTAGCTCCAGTCGTGGCATGTAACTGGAGCCGGGTACGTGAGTCTGAGCTGAAAGGCTCTCTAAGCGCCCGATGGAACCGTCGGCGACGTACCCCGGGAGGAAGTCGGGGCGAGACACCGTACTGAATATGCGTAAGGAGCAGTCCGCTGTCGCTGAGTTCGCGATAGCCTCGCTCGGCAGTTCTCTCAGAGATTGCGTACCAAGCGGAAGCACGTTCGACCGCCATCTCGAAGGACGGTATTCCCTGAGTCTCTTTTAGCATGATGAGGAGCATCGCCTTGCCTGGGAGATGAAGCCGATCGAAAAGCCCTCCTTTCCAGTACGCATGGGGAATCACGAAGAAGTGGTCCCGTGGCCGACTCCACACCTTCCCAGAACCATCCTCGAGGAGCGGGGTAACAACGGACCTCTTACCTTCGCGACGTCGATCTACCAGATTGAAGTCAGACAGGACTCCGAAGGCTTTCGATGCGGAGGATGCGCTGCATTGCCCGTGCGCAGGGCTTAACAGATTCGCCCATGTAGCGATAGGGAGAGGATCTCCGTCGATCACAGGCCACAGAGCATGCAGCAGCAGTAGGGCATCTAAGGCGCGTCCTTGCCTCGCCGTGACCATGTCGCCGAGCAGCGCTCCCCGAACCGGCGATGACCTGGGAAGCTGTACGAATACATTGCGAAGAGGAACAAAACCTCTCCTCACACTATCTAGTAGCTGACTGCGGGCCACATGGGGCGTCAACTGTTGGTCATCTTGGAGGTGCCCGAACGGGTTGGACATGGTCTGAGGCTACCCCAGGGGCCCTGGAATGCGTGACTTGCACGATCAGAATCCATTCCCTCTCAGGTGCCATAATGCTATTACTTGATCTCGACTAGGTTGCCATTTACGGCGGTCGCTACGTACTACAAGTGAAGCCGCGTCAAACACGAAACATGTCGAGAGGGGTGCGCAATGAGACCGACGAGGTTCTTCCGCCCAAATGCCCGCCGGCAGGCTGAGGTTGCTCATATCGTCAACAACTTGTTGACGCCCGACCTTGCTACCACACTGACCAACCTGCGCGGTGCGCCCCGCGACGTCATGGGCGCTGTGGTCCAGCTGCTTCCATTGGGCTCGCGTGCAGCACTGTTAACCGCGAAGCTTGCTATTCAGGTGGGAAGCGGGACAGAAGAGAACGGAGATCTCACCTTAAAGTTGACACCTCTTGCCTATGAGGTTATGGAGCATCTGGCGAGACAGGTGAGTGCGGACCCTCACAATTTCGACGACTGGACAGAAAGGGAAGATGCCCTGTCCAACCCAGCCGAACAAGTCGAGTCGAAACACGGAGCAACGTCGCCTAAAGCGGCGGAGTAGTATCCGGTAATCGATGGCAGTTCTGGACATACTAGTGACCAGAACTGCCATCACACCGATCCCGATATTTCGATTACATAGTCACGGAATCGCTTCAGCGCTTTTGCGACACCGGTATGACTCACTTGCAACTCATCGGCGATGGCACGATTACTCGGAGTTCTGCCATCGCTTTCGGATTTGTCCAGAAAACAGACTGCAACACGGAACGCGGTGTAATCCTTTGCCTCCACAGCTCGACTTAAAGCAGCCTGCACCAAGTGGATCGTACCCGAATCATGAAATGGGTCATCAATATTTCGATCACCCAACACAAACGAAAGCCTTGCCGGATCCAGAGTTTCTTCGTAACGCGCAAGCCGCGAATCGCGCCTATGGCGGTCAATTACCGTCGTCCTGATAATTGACTGCAAGTATCCGTATGGATTCCCATCCGGATCCAATTTATTGGCGTCACGAAGCTTCAGATACCGCAAGAGAACGTCTTGTGTTATTTCTTGCGCTTCCAGCTGAGAAATTCGCGGATACCGGGAACGTATCTGGTTCTCCAACTGCGAGGAAAACTCCGCCAGATTTTGATCATCCTCATTACGAGCTATCTTCCGAGCTTCATCCTCAAGTTCGATCCACCTTGAAGGATTCCCATCCATGCCGATCACCCGCCTTAAGCATCTGAGCAAAGCGCAGAATAGCTAGTGTCACATCAGCCACTGATATATCTGAACGCTTGAGCTTGTTTATGACAGCACGATGAGTTGGCGCAACTCCATTTTGGTGATACATGTCGACGTATTGGATTATAATCAAACGGTCCTTGAAAAGGTGTCGGCCTTCGAGTTCTCGTAGGCAATGTAGGTAGTGCGCGACCTTGGTACCTTCTCCGAAGATCTTCCCAAGGACCTCGTGGTCAGTCAGAGACCTCTCGGTCCCCAGGGCGGCGGGCCGACCGGTGATAGCGCCTAGCGTGACATCATCCAACGCCACAAAGAGGTCCTCCGGAGACACCGTGTTCCCGGTCCAGTGCCGCACATGCAGGGTGGCCAGAAAGCGTACGAGGCATCCATGCGCGATCTCGTGTGCAGACTCGCGATCGACTCCTGCCTGAAATCTTTCCACGACGTGATCGACGACTACACCTAAGAGCTGATCGTAGCTCTCCTCTGTCACCTGCCCATCCGGTTGGCCGATGCGAGACCAAACACGCGTAACCCGGCGGTAGGCGACTTTGCGAGAGGGTGATTCACGAGCCCCCTGGATTCTCGACACCCAAACCTCGGTATTCTGTCGCGAAACGGGAATTATCAGCAGCAGGAATAGTACCCTTACGCAGGGTCAACTGCACGCAAATGACCACCACGCAGGAGTGCGGGACGGAGCGAAGGTGTCACTGGTCTGGGCCATCGTTATAGCAGGCATGGGAGGCGTCACCGCCTTCCCTTATTCTACATATAAATGGTGGCACAATCTCGATAAGGAACAGACAACCTGGCCAAGACGTAACGCATCCGTTGGTTTTATCGCACTTTATATCGTATCCTCGGCAGTGCTGGGCGGATCTTTGGGCTGGATTGCCGGACTAGCTATACAGTCAAAACTTCCCGAAGCATTGAGCTTAACCAGCCCATTCTATGCATCCTTGCTGAACGGCCTAATATTTGGATTAATGGGCGTATTCATAATGCGATCAAGCAAAAATTCTCGATCCGACAAGGGAACTGGCTCGATAGTTAAGACTACAAACGCAAACAGGGTCATCGACGAAACGGCTTCGATGCTTGGTGCAATACTCAGGTGGATTCAAGGCATACTCGACGAGCGGGCCCGGGATCGAATCAAGGATGCAATATACGGTCCCGACTCTGACGCGCGCGAGCTGAGAGAGTATGCATACAAAATGAAATCCCATATTGAGAATCAGAACTTGAATCCGAGCGTAGAGAAGGAAATGACGAAGGCTTGGGAAAGTAATATGAAGAATTTCGACTCAGAGGACGACAAAGCAAAGAAAGTAGCGCGAAACTCCTTGCTCTTATCCGTTACCGAGTACATTATCTCGAACCGCATGGACTTGCGTCTCATTAAGTTCGAAAATTAAGACGATACTAGACAGTAATTGATGCCACATTCAGCCATGGATGCCAATACGATGAACCATCTGCGAGAGTAACGAAAATCCTCAGCCAATTTCGAACAGCGGAATCCGCACGCCATAACGATGCGCGGAGACCCCGAAAATCGATGGTATTCCGCGAGAGCCCGCCTCATTTTGGACGTCCACCCACCCGCAAATTCAACCATCGATCTACGCTAGATACCAGGGAAACAAACCAGTCTGTTTTATAGACGACGCGAATACCTTCCGAAGTGAATGTATCCAACCGTTCGGTTCAATATGATGTGCTGCCAGCTGCCCCGTTACGTCATTTACGGTCCTTCGCAGAAGGACTACGGTCGCCAGACCCGGTATGACTTCTTGCCCTATCTCACGCATGATCCGGGTGGTGTCGCCGGGTGTGGTGGTGTCGACAGACCGCTTATAGGGACACGGCCTACCGATAGGGTCGGTCTCTTTACAGGCGTGGGTGCAGGGCGTCGATGCCGGATCGGGCGAGGGGACGACCCCTGGCAGAAGATCGTACGCATCGGGCTGGGAGGTAGTTCGGATCTGGGACGGGGACGTCGAACCGGGACATCGACGGATGCGTGCAGCGGGTCCTCGCCGTGCTCACGACCCGCGGATGGCTGCAGGTTAGACAGCGAGATCGAGGGGAAGATCGCTAAAGATGTTTCGGTAATAGGGTGTGTCGTTGCGCGTGATTCGCACCGTGCTGCTTGATCATTGATGAATGGCAGGGAAGGAAACCGGGTCGGGCGAGAGCGCGGATGCCCGGAAAGTCAAGCAGCGCGGCGGTCGCCGTGATCTCGACGCGTTGCGTGACCGGCGGATGCGGGCGGCGGAGATGTTTGCCGCAGGACGACGACAGATCGATGTCGCGGTCGAGTTGGAGGTCTCCCAGCAGACCGCCTCACGCTGGCATCGACAGTGGACCGAAGGGGGCAACGAGGCGTTGGAAGGTGCCGGTCGCGCTGGACGCCGACCCCGGCTCGATGACGCCCAGATCGAGGCGATCCGAGAGGAACTGCTCAAGGGACCCCAAGCGAATGGCTTCGCGACCGGGGTGTGGACCCTGGGCCGGGTCGCGATCGTGATCGAGCGGCTCACCGGCGTGACCTACGGACCCACCCAGACGTGGACGATCCTGCGGACCCGGCTCGGGTGGAGCCGGCAGCGGCCCGCACGTCGGGCAGTCGAACGCGACGAGGACGCCATCGTCGCCTGGCGCGAGAACGAGTGGCCGCGGATAAAAAAATAGCGCGGCGCCGAGGGGCATGGATCTGCTTCCAGGACGAAAGCGGTGTGTCGCTGCTCCCGGTCGTCCGCGCAACCTGGGCGCCCAAAGGCCTCACACCCGTGCTGCATCACCGATTCTCCTGGAAGCGCATGTCCATGGCCGGAGTGCTGGCATATCGGCCCGATCGCAGCCGCAGCGCGTTCGTGTTCTCCATGACCGACGGCGCCTACAACACCGACAAGCTCATCGACTTCCTCACCGAACTGCGCGCCCACTTCGCCGGGGAGAAGCTCATCCTGATCTGGGACGGGCTCATGGCCCACCGATCCAAGGCGATGACCGCGTGGCTGGCCACCCAACGCGACTGGCTCCACGTCGAACGCCTCCCTGCGTATGCGCCTGAGCTCAACCCCATCGAACAAGTCTGGGGCAACATGAAATCCACCGAACTCGCCAACCTCTGCCCCGACATCCTCGACGAGGTCCGCATCGCGACCGAGACCGGCCTGACCCGGATCGGCTCGAACTACGACCTGTGCCACAGCTTCCTCGACCACACCGGGCTTCCCCTATGATCGGCACTCACTCAATTACCGAAACATCTTTAATGTCGCGGAGGCGTTTGCCATCAACCAGGATGCTCAACATGCTGATCGCCTCGTCGTTGCCCGTGTGCTCCACAGCGTCGATCAGTTCCGGTTACGCGAAGTGGTAGACGGTATCGACGTCGCCGTTCCCAGGGCAAGCGAAGCGAGCCGGGACGGGGTCGGCTCGCCAGTCACGACCGCAATGTGGGGTGTTCGGCCTTTGCGGTTGCGGATGAGTTCAGCGCCTCCGAACGGGCATTCTGGGCACGGTCGCTGCGTAGAGTCCACTTGCACGAGACGATGGCGTGAACTATCGCCCGGTCTTGATTCGCCCGCCGGACGGCGGCATACGAAGCTGAACCGGCATCGACGATTGTTGCCCTGGCTGTTGATCACGTCGTCTGGTTCTGGGTGCCGTAGTACCAGGACATCCGGCTGATCTCGTAGGAGTTCCCCAGGACCGAAGCCCGAGTGGGGTTCGCCTCGATGGCATGAGCTAGGTCATCGAGGTGGGTGTATGGCTCGTACTTGGCGATCTGGTACCCCGCTCGCGACCCACCCACGTTCTCGATTCGCCAGCTCCCCGGCCGGAGTGATTGGAGAGCGGGAAAGGTCTCGTGGAGAAAGGTTTCGACGGCCATTTCGAACTGCTTACCGGCGCGCTGACCGTCGAGCTTCTTGGGTACCGTCAGTGCCTTGAGGTCGCGTGCGATTCGGAGCGCGATGGCCTTGCTGGTGCGCTGGCTCCCGTCCGCGTTCGAAGCCACCTCATCCCCGGATAGCGAGAGGGTGTGGTTTGCAACCAGATTGGCGAAGCGCATACGCCTCGGACGGTGTGACGACGAACACGGGGACCTCGGACACCTACCGGCAATACGAGACCACCGCCCAGTTTTCGACCGCAACACAAACGAGGCGCGTTACTGTGAGGTGCGCCCGGACACTGAAATGTCCTTGACGCCGTATCGGCGGTCGGTCGGCCCGCCGGGCCCATGGGGAGTAGTTCGACGGAACGTGATCTCGGGGGTTAGCTGACCCGGGACCGGAACGCGGCGATGTACTCGTGGCGCTGGTGGTCGTCCTGGCCGGTGAAGCCCTTGAATTCGCCCAGCCGGTAGGAAACACCCGACTTGGTTTGCTTGATGTCGACAGTGAAGTCGCGGGACAGGTTCGCGATCCGCCGTTCGAGATCGTGCTCTTCCACCAGTCCGTCGGACAGTTTGAGAAGCTTTGTTGCGGTGACGAATCCGTCCGTCGTGTTGAGGACGCGGTAGACGGCGTCGTGCACGGTCTCGGGGGCGAGCTCGGGGATTTCGCGGCGGGCGGCGGTCTTGTCGAAGGCGGCGACGATCGACTGGCCGATGGCCTGCGCCACCGGCGGGGGGAACGCGTTACCGATCTGCCGGTACTTTGCGGTCTTGCCTCCGGAGAATTCCCATTCGCCGTCCTTCCAGCCCTGCAGCCGGGCGACCATGGGCAGGGTCAGCTTCGGCGGCACGTCCGCCGGGTGCGGGGAATCGGCCGCCGGGGGGTCGTTGGCGATGCCCATGCCGCTGGTGCCGAGTTCGAGCCAGGCCCGCTTGGCACGTGTGGGACCGAGGTCGGCGCCGCCGTGTTTTTTGCTGCCGCCGACCAGGGTGGGTGCGATGTCGTTGGCCAGCGCGGCCCAGTCGTCGACGTGACGCCACCCGTCCACGCCCATCAGGTCCTTCAGGGTTGACCCGACGGTGTCCTGGGTGGGGGTTTTCTCGGGCCAGTGGAAGTAGGCGGCGTCTTCCTGTCGCAGTGCGACGAGGACGAATCTCGGGCGCAGCTGCGGGACTCCGTAGTCCGACGCCTGCAGTAGCCGCCAGTCGGCGACGTACCCGAATTCGGTCAGCCGGTCGAGGATCCGCTGCCGGTAGGCGGCGAACCGCGGGGCGGAGAGCCCGCGGACGTTTTCGAGCATCAGGGCCCGGGGCTGGATCTGCCCGGCGGTCTCCACCGCCCAGGCGAACAGGTCCCGCTCGTCGGAGGCGCCGAGCTGTTTGCCGGCGATCGAGAACGGCGGGCACGGGACACCACCGGCGAGGAGGTCGACGCCCTCGTGTTCGCTGGGTTTCCATACCGTGGGGTCGGCGACGTCGCCCTCTTCGACGTCCCAGTCCGGCCGGTTCAGCTTCAGGGTCGCGCAGGCGTTGGTGTCCAGCTCGACCGCCAGTTTGTGCGAAAAGCCCGCCTTTTCCAGGCCCAGGGCCTGGCCCCCGGCACCGGCGCAGATCTCGACGACCTGGTAGTCGGACCTCGGCTTGGCGCTCTTTTTCTTCGCTGGCATGGGCCCCATCTTCCTATACGCCGAACTTCTCGATGGTACCTCCCGTCTTCGAACATGCGTTTGATGCGTGGTTTGCCGGCGCGTCTCAACACATTGGTTTGCCGAACAGCGCCGGAGATTTGCCGAACGTTGCCGGACATTTACCGGCGCTTTTTTGGCGCTGGCCAGGTACTTGTTGTTCATGGGCCGGACCGGGCCAGGCCCCCTCACTCACCCACCTCGCGGAAGGACACCGCTGTGACGAACGGAGAAGTTCGCCGCACCTCGCGGGTGCTGGTTGCCGAGTTCATCGCCGGGGTCGGTGAGGGAAACAAGTTCACCAAGCTCCAACTGAACGAGGCGGTCCCCTTCTACGCCCAGACCGACCGCCGGATGCGGGACCTGCGCGAATGCGGATGGGTCATCGACAACTACAAGGTCAACCCGTCGCTGGCACCGGACGAATACCTCGTCCGGGAGATCGGGGTCCGGATCGACCTCGGCGAACGCCCGCCCAAGCCCGCACGCAAGACCGTCAGCGGAGCCAAACGCCGCCGGATCCTCGAACGCGACGGCCACGTCTGCACCATCTGCGGCGTGCCCGCCGGTGAACCGTTCCCCGACGCCCCCAGCCGGCGGGCGGTGCTCACCATCGGGCACCTCATTCCCGTTGCCCGCGGCGGCACCGACGACGAGAACAACCTCCGCGCGGAATGCCAGCGCTGCGGTGACGAGTCCCGGGACAACACCCTCGACCCGCCCACCACCGACTTCGTCCTGACCCGGGCGAGGAACATCCGCAGCCGCAAGGAGAAGAAGCGGCTGTTCGCCTGGATGGTCGCCCGCCGCAAGGACCCTGACGACACCGAGCTGGTCTTCCTGGACTGGTGCCGGCTTCCCCACGCCGAACAACTGCGGGTGATGCAGGAATTCGGCAAGCAGGTCCTCGCCGACGACGACGGCTAACCGCTACCCCTCTCTTCACCACCTGACAACCGCGAGGTGCAACACGCACCCCGCGCGATCACCCCTGCGCCAAACCGGCGCGAATCAGTTTCCGGAAAGGAACCCAACCTGTGAGCACAATGGACGCCTTCGCCGCCCCAGACCCCGAAATGGACGCTGTCGCAGACGAACTCCTGCGCACCGATCCGGACGGAGCCCGCTGGGCCGCCGTGGTCCGGCACACCTACGACATGATCTACAACGGCGCCGAGACCGGGCGCTACCGCTGGGACCAGCTGATGAAAACCGAGAAGACCCACTTCGGGACCCTGTTCGAGATCAATGCCCAACGCGAATTCGAGTTCGAGGGCGGTGACCAGACGGACTACCGGATCGCCGGTCACCAGGTCGATGCCAAGTGGAGCCAGAAGGAAGGCTCCTGGATGCTTCCCCCCGAGGTGTTCGACCGCCTCGCTCTGGTCGCCACCGGCAACGACGAACGCGCGATCTGGTCCCTCGGCCTGGTCCGCGTCCGGCAGGAGTACCGCTCCGAGGGGGCGAACCGGGACAAGAAGACCACCCTCAACGCCCTCGGCAGATCCTCGGTGCGCTGGCTGTGGAAGGACGCCGCGATGCCCGCGAATATTCTCCTGCAGCTCCCCCGCCCCACCGTGGACGACCTCTTCACCCGCAAGCACGGGACCCAGCGGACCAACCAGCTCTTCCGCCTTGCCGAAGGGCAGCTGGTGCACCGCAGCGCCGTTCGGACCGTCGCGATGCAACTCGACGACCAGAAACGCGTCCGGGCCAACGGCGGCGCCCGTTCCGCCCTCGCGCCCGAGGGGTACATCATTCTCAGCGGCACCTGGGACCAGCAGAAGCAGATCGCCGCTGGTCTCGGTGTCCCTGTCCCGGGCCGGAAGGAATACATCTCGGTGCGGATCGTGCCCTCCGACCCAGGCACCGGCGCCGAGATCAAGGGCGGACACTGGCGGCGGGCCACGCCGGGTGAGAACGTGACCGAACCGGCGCCGCTGTTCGTCAAGGACGACGAATAGGAAGAGCCAGGGGCAGGCGGACCCGGCCAGCACCGGAACAGCACGCACGCGATTCCGGCGCTGCGGGTCTTGCCACGGCGGTTCTCCCATGCCCCGCCGGGGCATTGGGAGACCGAACGGCACTCGCGCTAGCCTGCGGACATGGCATCCGAGACGCGACCGCCGAGGAGCGGACGGAGTGCGCCGAGCTACGACGTCGTGGCGACATCGGCGGGCCGGTCACGCAACATGCAGGCCATCCGGCGCGCCGACACCAAGCCGGAGATTCGTTTGCGATCGGCCCTGCACGCGCTCGGGTTCCGATACCGCAAGGACTTCCCGATCCGCATCGACGGCAGGCTGATCCGTCCGGACATCGTGTTCACACGCCGGAAGGTCGTCGTGTTCGTCGACGGGTGCTTCTGGCATTCGTGCCCCGAACACGGACGCAATCCCACGGTCAATGAGCGCTACTGGTCCCCCAAGCTGCGACGCAACGCCGAGCGAGACAGGGAACAGACCCGGCTCCTGGAGTCGGCAGGCTGGCGCGTTCTGCGAATCTGGGAACACGTGCCCCTCGACGACGCGCTCGCCACGGTCACGGCTTCACTCACTGCCTGATCTGGTAACTGAGTGCCTACTCACCGCCAGACGCGAGCAGCTCAGCAGCCCTCGTCGCTGCCATCCCGACCGTGCATACGTCACGTGGGGTGTATAGACACCATGCTATGGTGTCTATACACCCCACGGAAGGACCACGAAATGCGCACACTCAACGACTGGATCCCCGCCCTCGCCGCCAAATACGGCACCCCCGACGTCGTCATGCACATGACCGCACAGCGCCAGGCCGGAAACCTCGGAATCACCTGGGCAAAAGACATGCCCACGAGTGACGTTCAGGCCGTCATCGACGCCGTCGATGCCCTCTACACCAAATGAGCAAAGGCACACCACAAAAGGCGATCCGTGTCGACCCGGAGCTATGGGAGACAGCGAAGCAGATCGCCTATCGACGCGACGAAACAATCTCCGATGTGATACGACGATCACTGCAGGAGTACATACGCGATCACAGCTAGTGAGCGAGGGCACCACGCGGCCTGCATACGCGCCTGCCGGACTATCACAAGGCATGGAAGACCTCGGCGTGGCCGAGAATTATCAAGCGAGAGAGAGTATTTAGCGGGAGATGAGGACGGCGGGAACCGAAGACTCCAATTGCGTGGGCTATCGGGTTCCACCCAACCAAACTGTCCTTCATCCGAATGATACTTGCCGTGTTTTCGTTCTCAGATATCGCCAAGTTCATGACGTGGGCACGGGACGGCAACCGTGTGTCGATCCCGACAATTGCGCACTACCTGGAACAATCTTCAAGCCGCTCGCACTCTAGCGGGTCGCCGTACTGGAGGTCGAAAATGAAAGCGTCAGCAATCTACGTGCTCGCGGCCGTCGCCTTCCTCACGGGATGCTCGACCGAAGGCACGGAGCCAGCCACAGCGTCGCCCGCCGCACCCTCGACCGAGTCAGCCGTCGGTGCACCTCCCCGGAACGCGCAGGGCCGGATAGAGAAGCAATTTGGCGAACCGGCCGGGCTGAACGACACCAGAACCGGACAACCCGCGTTCACCTTCACCGTGAGCAATCCTCGCACCAATCCTGAATGCACCGGCTTCTGGAATTTCGTCCCCGACCACCAATACCTGTTCGTCGACATCGAAGTCACCACGACCGACAAATACGCCGACGCCGTCACGGGCGCCAACAACCGCAGCATTAAGGCGATGGCAGACCGCAGCCTCAGCGCCGCAAACTGGCGGGCGGTGGGACCTGACGATGTGGTCCTCTCCAACCTGGTGTCCACCGCGGCCCTCAATTGCGACGAAATGAACGACGACGTCCTCCGTGAGCCGTTTGCGCCCGCCTCCACCTACCGTGGCAGCTTCGCCTTCGACGTCCCCGCCGGAACGAAGAGCCTCTACATCGACATGCTCGGCAAAGACATCGGCTGGGAATGGACGATCCCAGCCGAACTGGCCCCCGGAAGCTCACCAGGGGCAGCGAACGGCTTCTGAAGAACCAGCATCTACGTCCTCTTTTGTGTGGACCGGTAGGCCTTCGCCGCAGCGATACCGTCGTCGTAGTCGCTGACGTATTCACCGGCCGCCCGGTCATACAGTGAGCCGACCGCTGCTGGATCGTGGGCCATGAACACGACGTCGGGCCGTCCGTTGTTGTAGCGGCTGTAGGTGTCGTAGTCCCAGCCGTCGGGTGCGTAGTCATCGTTCCATGCAAGCCGGGCGACGGGGACGAATCCGGCGTCGGCATAGATGTTCGGCAGAACCGTGTCGAAGCAGTCGAGTCGCCTTCCTCCGAGGACGGTAGCCTGGCGGAGCATCGATGGTGCCGCGTTGGGATGCGCGCCGTCGTTGTGGGAGAACACCGAGACGACTTCATCGTCCTTCAGAGCGACGCCAGCTTTTCCATCCTCGGTGACCAGCATCCGCATTTCGGCATATTCACTCTCGCCATAGACGTAGACCGAGGATGCGTAGCGGTTGTTGCTGGTCAGTTCCAGCATTTGTGCCCGGTACAGATCCGCCTCCGACGGCGGTAGCTCGTACAGCGTCGGGCTCGAGAGCCCGCGCGCCGCGAAGTCGGCTCGTTCGGACTCAGGCCGGTTGTATGCGGCGAGCGGGTCGACGCGGCGGCCACCAATCAGAAGCCGAGGGCTTCGGCTTCCTCGATCTTCTCGTCCGTCCAGACCTGCTCGATCGCCTTGCGCTGCTCCGGCGGCAGATCGGGCGTCCACCGGTACTTCCGCCAGAACGCCTCCCTGCGCTCCTGCGTCATCTGCTCGTGATTCATGGTGGTCAGCTCCTTCGGTTTGGACATCTTTCCCAGCGTTCCGGGCGCGGTTCAGTGCTTCGATTTGGTTCGCACGCAGTCTGTCACCTGCAGCCAAGCGGCGCTCGAGGTCGCTTCGTGCAGGCCCGGCTTCGCTCTTGATCGCCGACCGCAGTTCTTGTTGGCCACCGGGTGTGGCGTCGTAGAGAGCTTGGATTTCGGCGTGGTTGGATTCGGCCTTGGTCAGCCGTTGCTGTAGGTGGACGGCGTTCGGATGGGTTTCGAGGTCTCGGCGGGCTTCGGTCAGCCGGGTAGCGGCGCGGTTGAGGCGGTTGCGCATGTGCGGGGTGCAGCGTGGTCCGGGCTTGGGTTTACACATCGGAGCCGACCTCGGTTGCGGTGTCGATGAGTTCGGCAAGGTGAGTGCCGAGCTGTGTGACCGAGAGTTTTCCGGGGCGACCATCGTCGGGCAGGTAGGTGTCGCGGCGCAGCTCGATCATCACGGCGGATACGCGTTCGTCGTGACCGTAGCGGTCGAGTGGCACGTAGCACCCGGCGTAGGGGGTGTTCTCAGCGATCTCTCCGAGGGGCCGGAAGACCCGGCGGGTTGCGCTCGTCAACCAGTCCGGTGTGTGAAGGGGATCCGTGCCGATGCACAGCGCTGGTCGCACCGCAGTCGGGTTCTCGAAGCCCGACGGGCGTTCGGGGTAGGAGTGCACGTCGATGATCACTGCTCGTCCGCATGCGACGATGCGGTCGGTGACAAGCTCGGCGACAGCCAGGGCGTACGGACGGAAGTACTCGTCGAGGAGCGCGTCAGTGTCGGCGAATAGTTCACCCCTAAGCCGCCTTCCGTCGCATGCGCGGGTGTAGACGGCACCACGACCAAAGGCAGTGGCCGGTTCAGAGGCATCGGGGAAGCGTTCGGGGTCGACGACCAGTCGGGACAAGGCGTTCTTCACGATCCACGGATGGGTGCGGGCGTGGTCGGCACCGAGTGTGGCGATCAGGTCGGTGTCAGTATCGGTGGCCTCGTCCAGTTCGGCGTCGAGTGCCGCGTCGTCGAGCAGCAGCTTTGCGCGGACGTGCGGGGGAATCGTGCGGGAGGCGTGCGGTACGTGCAGGATCACCGGCGATGACGAGTGACCTGGCAGGATCGAGAAGCTATTCATGCGTTCCTTTCGTGAGATCGGCTGGCGGACAACCTTGGCGGTAGGGCTGAACCGTGGCCGGTGGTCGAGCGCTCCGCCCGGACTACGTCCCCATTCGGTCGGGTCCGTTGGCTCTCACTCCACCTCGGGGCTGGCGACTCAGGTGAAGACATCGACGTACCAGCGCCCGTCGACCTTCTGGGTGGTCACGGTCTGGGTGCCGCGTTTGACCGGCTGGGCGGGTTGCATCACGGATAAATCGACGAGGTAAACCCCGTCGGACAGTGCGACGGTGCGGAGGCAATAGTTGGTGCCGATCGGGACCGCGTCTATGACCTTCTGCAGCTCGGGACCTGGCAGCACCGAGGAGGTGGGGGTGGCGAGGCCGCGGGCGGCTTCGCCGTTGCGCTGGCTGTAGTAGGCGTGGTTGAACGCTGCGATCACGCCCGCGCCGCTCTTCTGGTCACCGCGGTCGGCCCGGCATTCCCTGTCCGACGCGGATGTCTGTTCGGCCTGTTCGGGTTCGGGCAGGTTCAGGATGGGCAGCCCGTTCTCCTCGGCAGCTGCGGTGGCGCTGGTTGTGGCCGCGGTCGGTGCGGTTTCACTGTCTCCGTTGCGCAGCTGGCTGAAGGCCACCCCGCCGGTCACGGTGACGGCGGCCACCGCGACGGCGGCCACCATTTTCTTTCCCGGCCCGCGGCCGCCGCGGGCCGGCAGTAGAGGAGACCGGGGTGGGGGTGGTGGTGTGGCCGGGCCGCCGGGCGCCGTGGTGCGGGCGCCCGGCGGGTTGCCGGCGGTGGGTGAGCCGTCGAGGAGGTCGATCACGGCGGGATGCCGCGACGGCTTTCGGCTCAGGGTCGGCTTCTTCATGGTGTGCACCCGCCTTCCTCGGTGTCAGTTAGCGGTCGGAATTCCGCCGCCGATGGCGTTCGAGAGCAGGTTCCCGGCCAGGCCGGCGGTGGCGTCGGTGAAGAACGTGTTCAGGGCGCCATCGACCTGGTCGATGATCTGTTCGCCGCCGGGCTGGGCAGCGACGAAATCGCGGGCCTGCTGGTCGATCGCGGGCGCAGCCTGGGCTGTGTCCTGGACGGCGCCGGCGGCCGCCTGACCGACCGGGCCGGAGTTCTCCCAGTCGGTGAGCACGGTCTCGGTCTGTGCGGTCACGGCCTCGGAGTCGATGTCCGGTACCTCGATCTCCCGGGGTTCGCCTTTGTCGCCGGCGGCGATCGGGGTGACCGCTGCCACCGCGACCGCGCCACCGACGACCGCGCCGAGCGCTGCCGCGGGAAGCCCGAATGCCGCGGCCCCGGCCGCAGCACCGGCGCCGGTCGCGATGGCCCCGACCGGTGCCCAGCCGATGCCGGGGATGAACGCGTTGCCCGCGGTAGCACCCACGAGTCCTGCGACGGTGCCGACAGCGGCCCCGCCGGCGATGGCGGCAGGAACACCGGCGGCAGCAGCACCGGTGACCACTCCCAGCGCGCCGGCACCGACCTGTGCGGCGGCGATCCGGTCGGCCCGGTTCATTTCCACGCCGATCGACCGCCAACCGGTCGAGACCCCTGCCTGGACAACCGACATCGTGTTGTTGGTGCGGTCCCTGTCCAGGTCGCTGATCCAGTTCGGCTGCTTGATGTGCAGCTCACCCAGCCGAAGGGTGTCTCGGGGCGCGATGAACGGTGCGGTCGGCTCCACCGGGGTCGGCAGGTGCAGCTGGTCGAGCTGCACCGGCGCGAGGTAGTAGTTCTCCGGCTCGACATACGCATTGGTGTCGTAGTCGTAGTTCGGGAGCGGCTGGTACTCGATGTTCTGGTACTCGGCGGGCGGCTCGACCCAGTACACCGGTTCCGCCGGGGTCTCGGGCACGTATGCGGGCTCTGGTGTTGGTGTGGGGGTGGTGGTGGTTCCGCTGGGGGTGTCGCCGCCGGTGACACCTTCCTGGTTGCTGCCGCCGGTGACACCGCCCTGGATCGGGTCGGCGAACGCGGACGGGGACAGGGCAATGCCGGAGGCCAGGGCAGCGGTGATCACTGCCAGCGCGGTGGCAGCCTGGGTGGCGCTGCGGCGGCGGTGCCGGCCTCGGGCGCGGCGGGCAGCCCGGTTATCGGTGTTGATGTCGTTGCTCATCGAGCATCGCCTTTCATCTGGGTTCGCCCCATGGGAGGGCCGGATCTTCATGGAATGGGAAGGATCGGAGGTAGGACGGTCACGCCCGACCTGGCTGGCCGGGCCAGCGCATCAGCCCACGGCGCCCGCCATCAGGTCGACAACGGTGGCCGCGAACACGGTCAACGCGTCCTGCGTCTCCCGCCGCAACTGGCTGAGCGCAATGCGCTCGCCGGAGGCGAACAACGGCTCGAACGGCATCCGGCACACCCTCAGCGCGGGGAGCGCGTTGACAACCTCGATCTCGACCATCGGAACGTCCCCGGGCCCGGCGGTGATGACAACGACGGTGCGGGCGAAAACGTCGGGCCGGACTGCTGCGATCGTGGCGAGGGTGCGCTGGGCGGCCGCGGCGGCGTCGCGGCGCAGCGGAACCGGGAGTATCACCGCGTGCGCGGCCGTGATCGCCCAGCGCCAACTCCCGGCATGGCTGGAATTTCCGGTGTCAGCGACCAGGACGTCGCGGTGACGGCCGAGGATCGCCCCGAGCGCTGCGGCGTCGTCGTAGCTCAGGGGCGAGTCGGCCCCGTCCCGCTCGGCGATGATGTCGGAGCCGGACGGCTGACGCGTCAGGTAGCGGGCAAGCGTGGACGGCCGGACGTCGGTGGCCGCCGGGTCGATCGCAGCCAGCAGGCCGACCACGTCCTTGCCCGCGGCTGGAGGAACGGCCACGCGATCAGCGAAGCTGCCGCCGACTTCGCCGAGGTCCATGCACGTGACGGTGGCGGGGCCTCGGTGCTCGGCCAGCGTCTCGGCCAGGCTGATCGACATCGGGGTCTTGCCTACGCCGCCCTTGAGGTTGGCGAAGGTGATCACTGCGTCCTCGGGGAGCGGGCGGGCGATCGTTGTCTGCGAATCGCGCAGTCGCCTCTCGAGCGAGTCCGTCTTCGGTGCGAGCTTGAGTCCGAGTATGGCGTTGAGTCGGCCACGCACACCGAGCCGAGCAGGGTCGCTCGCCGCAGGGTTCGCGCGCGGCGCGGACAGCTGCGGGAGCACGTCCAACGGGCCCGCGATTGGGCCTGTGATCGGCTCGGTCGGCCGCTGCCCCACTGGGGAAGGCGTGGAGGCACCGAAGTGCGGCGGGGCCGCCTCGTAGGCGATCTGTTCGGCCGCCACGACCACCGGCCCGCCCGGCGGCGTGGCGACAGGCTCCGCCGCCACCGGTTCGGGCCCGGTCTGCGTGACGGTCGGCAGGGGCATGCTCAGGGCGCGTTCCTCCGTCTTCCCGTCCGGGCCGACGGTCAGGAACCGAGTGTCCTTTGCCGTCCGGTAGACGACCTCGACGTCAACGCCCTGGGTCTGCGCCATGTTGTGTAGGAACTCGTGCACAACAGTGGAGAGTGTTTTGCTCTCGTTCGCCTCCAGATTCATCGGAGGCACGTCGGCGTCCGCCAGGGTGGCGCGGGCAGTGGTCGTGGAGGTGATCTCGACATCAACGGTCGGCGGCGTCATCGTCAGCTGCCCCCGAAAGCACTGGCGCCGGACAGTGCCGTGTCCATGTCGTCGACGACGGCCTCGGCCGTTTCCAGCTCGGCGAGGGCCTTGTCACGGGCGCTTCCCTCAGGCAGCGCTTCGATGACGACGCGACGCTTGGACGAGGCGTCCCGGATCTCTGCGAGCCGCTCGCGGGTCAGCTCCTGCTCCTCACTGAGCTTGGTCAGCCACACGGGGACCGAGCTCTTGAAGTACTCGCGCAGCGATTTGATGACAGGGTCGTTCGCCCCCTTGGCGACGAACGGTCCGCGCAGCGCGGCCACGTCCTCGGTAGTCGGGGTGATCGACTGGGAGATACGGCGGCTCATGGGTGTTCCCTTTCGGTGGTGGTGTTGGTGGAGCTGAGGTCAGTCGCCCCGG
This sequence comes from Rhodococcus opacus, assembly GCF_012396235.1. Lineage (GTDB taxonomy): Bacteria > Actinomycetota > Actinomycetes > Mycobacteriales > Mycobacteriaceae > Rhodococcus_F > Rhodococcus_F opacus. The sequence continues at coordinate 39,726 of NZ_JAAXPA010000026.1, forward strand.
AAGGCGTTGTCGAGGAAGTTCGGGAGTTCCCGCGAGTACCAGGTCATCGGCGTAAAGGTTGTTTCTGCTGGGGCCTGCTCAGGGGTTCGGATCTGCACGGCAGTGGGCCGACCGTCGTCGCCGAGCGCGATCCCGCGGCCCTTGACGGAGGTGTCGACCTCACGGCCGACAGTCGAGTCGCCCCACATCATCAGCGCACCGTCCTGCGACAGGTTGCCGAGACTGATGCGGGTACCGAAGTTGTCGCGCGCGTTCCCGGACGCGCCACCGAACAGGCTGGCGTCGGGGCGCTGCACACCAAGCAGCAGCCGGATACCGGCCGAACGGGCAAGGACGGCGAGGTCGGCCCACGCGCCGAGCGGGTCGAGTTCCTTGAGCTGTTCGCGGGTCTCGTCGTCACCGGTCTTGGCCAGGCGCTGCCACTTGCCGGAGAGGATGAAGAACTCGTCGAGGACCGCGATCATCAGCGGCAGCTGCGAGCCCTCGATCTTCATCTGGTGGATGTAGGCGTTGCGGGCCATCATCTCGGTGTGCAGTGCGCGCACGAATATCGCTGCGCGCAGTGCGTCGTAGATGATCGCGCCGCAGCCGGGGTAGCCCTCAAGGCCGTCGAGTTCGATCATCTTCGGATCGACGCCGACGAACGGAACTCCGCGGCGGGCGGCCTCGGTCAGCAGGGTACGGATCACCGACGTCTTGCCGCCACCGGTCGGGCCGACGATCAGGCAGTGCGGCCCGGCTGCGTGGGAGGAGATGTTCCAGGACAGGGTTTCACCACTAGCGGCCGTCGCGTAGGGCGGATGCATGTCGGTCCCTTCAGGCGGGTTCGCGGTGGTCATGCAGGCGCTCCTACGAGGTCGGGTTCGGGGAGGACGACGACGCCGGTGGCGTCGAAGGTGATGCGGGTCTTCACACGTCCGGTGCCAACGGTCAGGACGGTTTCGACGACCTCGCCCGTGGCGCCGCGGCGGACGTCGACCGAGTCGACGGTGACGGGGACGAGTTCGCCGTGGTCGTCGTCGACAAGGACGGTCTGGCCGGCCTCGACCGCGGAGGCGGGAATGACGTCCGAGAAGTCGGCATCGCCGGTGGGCGCGGCGTCCACAGTCGGTGACGTGGCGGACGGGCCGTCGTTGGTGGCGGTCGCGCCAATGACGATCGGCTCGGGAGCACGGCCGTGCCTGCGTGTCCGCGTGGCCAGGGCGCGTTCGGTTTCGATGAACGAGGCCAGCTCCTGCGAGTAGCAGGTGAACTGTGGGGCCTCGGTAGGTTTGAGGCCGTCGATGATCGCCTTCTCGCTCGCGGCGAGCTGGGTCCACTTGTTGGGGTGGCGGTCGACGTTGGGGGTCCACCACATCTGTGCGTCGACGGGGTTGCCGTCGTCGCCGAGCGCGATCCCGCGGCCCTTGACGGAGGTGTCGACCTCACGGCCGACAGTCGAGTCGCCCCACATCATCAGCGCACCGTCCTGCGACAGGTTGCCGAGACTGATGCGGGTACCGAAGTTGTCGCGCGCGTTCCCGGACGCGCCACCGAACAGGCTGGCGTCGGGGCGCTGCACACCAAGCAGCAGCCGGATACCGGCCGAACGGGCAAGGACGGCGAGGTCGGCCCACGCGCCGAGCGGGTCGAGTTCCTTGAGCTGTTCGCGGGTCTCGTCGTCACCGGTCTTGGCCAGGCGCTGCCACTTGCCGGAGAGGATGAAGAACTCGTCGAGGACCGCGATCATCAGCGGCAGCTGCGAGCCCTCGATCTTCATCTGGTGGATGTAGGCGTTGCGGGCCATCATCTCGGTGTGCAGTGCGCGCACGAATATCGCTGCGCGCAGTGCGTCGTAGATGATCGCGCCGCAGCCGGGGTAGCCCTCAAGGCCGTCGAGTTCGATCATCTTCGGATCGACGCCGACGAACGGAACTCCGCGGCGGGCGGCCTCGGTCAGCAGGGTACGGATCACCGACGTCTTGCCGCCACCGGTCGGGCCGACGATCAGGCAGTGCGGCTTGTTGGAGCTGGTGGAGACGTCCCAGTACATGATTCGGTCCGCGGCACCGGTCGCATACGGCAGGTGCCGCAGGTTCTCGTCGACCAATTCGAGCGGGTGGTCGACGCGCGAGGGCATCGCGGTGACCAGACGCATCACCAGGTGGCCCTTGTCGGGGTACCAGTCGGTGGTCCAGTTGCGGCCGGACTCGTGCTGCCCTGCCAGGGAGGCGAGGGCTTCTTCGACCTTGAGCTGGAAGCCTTTGGCGCCTGCGTTCATCGACTTCTCGAACGCAATCCGGTAGCCGGTCTCGACGCCGGCCTCGTCGACAGTCTCTACAGTGACCTTCGGGTCCTTGAAGATCGAGGCGTCATCGAGCGCGCCCTGGAGGACCTTCTGGCGGTCGGAGCGGGTGTCCGGGGTGATGGTCTTACGGGCGATGATGATGCGATCGTGGTGGGCCTCGTGGCGGACCTTGACCTCCCACTTGTCACTGCCGGGGAACGCGGCCGCGATCGCGCGGGAGACCTCCTCGAACTGCTTGGGCCGAATGACGGTGCCGCGGCGCAATGTGATCGTCGCGCGTCGGATCACACGCCACCCGGGCGGGAACGAGACGACGATCGTCTTCGGCAGGTGTCCGGTGCCCTGCCGGACCACCGATTCGAGCATCTGCGACCACCTGTGCGTGCGGTGGTGCAGGACGTCGACGATGACGAGCAGGACAGCGGCGGCGACGAGCAGCACCCGGTAGCCGTGCAGCTTCGTCAGTACCTCGACGACCGTCTCGTTGCCGGCGGCCGCCGACATCAGGCGCTGGGAGTACACAGCAACGCCCGCGGCGACGACGGCGATGGGCGAGAGCGGGGAAAAACGGCGGATGCGCGTCGGCTGGCCGTTCTCGCCGACCTCGTTGCCGCGACCGTCGCCGGAATCGCCGAAGATATCGCGCCACGTCGCGACCAACCAGTCCTTGAGTGGGTCGTGATTTCCGCTCACCGCCTGTGCCTTTCGATCGTCTCGATCCTGAACGCCGTCCGAGGAGGCGTCTTTGAGCACAGTGACAGAAACCCGCGATTTTCCTCAACGGGGTGTCCCCCTCGTGTGGCGCACCCCGGCGGTGCGGCGAACACCGCTCTCGTGCACGATCTCCAGGCCGGATTGCCGAACCCTCAACGCGTTCGACTCGCACCCTGACGGGCGCTCTGTTCACCGCCTGTGTGAGCGGTGGTTGCATCGGTATGTCGACTCTTGCGCCGGGGGCACTCTATCGACCGCTGTTCAGCACGCTCGTTCGAGCGCTCTGCGGGGCGTTCACCGAGTGCTTCACGGGGCAGTGTGAGGCGCGGGATTCAGCGCTCGCGCGAGTGCTTTTTCGAGTGCTTTTTCGAGTGCTTCGCCACGCGCGTCTGCGAGCGGGTGTGCCCGATCGACCGAGTGGTGTTGTGAGCGCCGCGGAAGGCGTGGACATGCGCGGCGGTGAGTGCTCGCCGCGGCACTGGTTCAAGCACTGCTCATAGCGTTGTACGTGGGTGTTCCGAATAGCGTTGGCGCTGAGCGCAATTCTGGATTACACTCCCCCCCAAGGAACGCCGGGGGGGAGTGGCCCCCGGAGGGGGTGGGCCTGGGAGGCGCTTTTTCGAGCGCTCGAATCCACCGCCGTTTTCACCGCGCATCTGAGCGCAGTCTCCACGCACCGGCTCACCGGGTGCTTGATCCGCTCGCTGCGCACCTGCCGCGTCAGCCCTTCTGGGCGCGGCCTTTGGACCCGCCGTCTGCACCGCGTGCGCACACCGCCCGACCTCACGCCCACAGAGCCCGTGTGTGTACCCATAGCCTCGAAGCTCCATCGCGCTCCTATACACGAGCCTCCAACCCCCTGCGCCCCATAGGGTCTGATCACCGCGACGACACACGGGCCGCCCCCATCGTTCGAATCACCGCGGGGAATCCCCTCACCCGCAGCCTGATTACCGGCTGCCCATCGAGGTCGTGCGCAGCCCCGCCCGTGCCGCCGCTGCGCGCCCGTCGCTGGGACGACATTCCCAGTACCCCACAGGCCCATCGGCCTCCGCCGATGACCCGATCCCGGCGCGGACACCCCGTTGAGATGAAAAGCGAAATCGACTTACGGTCGTGCGCATCCACATTCAGATGCACCTACCGAACTCAGCGATGGAGTGTGCTCATGTCCCTCACGTCCGCAGTCGCCGAACTGGCGACCACCCCGCCCGGAAGCGTCGACGTACTCGCCCAGAACACCGAAGTCACCACTGGCGGCCTGCGCGCGTGGATCGGCGACAACATCATCTTCACGATCCTCGCCCTGATCGCATGCGTCGTCCTCCTCGGCGGCCTGCGCGGCAACCTGTCGAAGGTCTTCACCGTAGGCGGTCTGTCGCTCGTCGGCATCGCGTTCTTCTCCCTCGCGAGCAGTGAGAGCGCCGCGACCGGCATCGGCAACTGGATTCTCGGCCTGTTCGGCATCCGAGTGGTCTGACCTGCCGTGCCCGATCACCAATCGACGATCGAAGGGAGCCGACTGTGATCGACAACGACGACCTGCTGCACCGGGTGGATCAGCACTACCTCGGCCCAACCGGGTTCACCCTGCCCGTCCGGATTCGGTACGCGGCGCTCGGGCTCGGGGCCGCATTCATGGTCACCGTCTTCGTCATCGCCCGCGGCATCGTGCACGTGCCGCTGGGTTTCAAGTCCCTCGTCGTGATGGTGGTCATCACCGTCGTGCTCACCGCGCGGGTGACGAAGTTCGTCAACGCCGACCGCCCGGTCCGGGCGGTGATCCGGGCCGCGTGGAACGACCTGAACGCACCGCGCCCACCGAAGCCCGGCCAGACCGTCGTGCTCCGCATTCCCGCCATTTCCCGCGCTGCCGGCAGCGCACATGCCGTCACGCCGATCGAAGGTGAGTCCTCCCGATGACTTTGCAGCCCGACAACGAGATCGCCGCACTGTTCGATCCGAACTTCGACGAGCCCGAGCCGGTCATCGTTCCGCCCGGTGCGTTGCCGCCGTCGTGGGCGGCGGCGATGGCGGCGAACCGATCGGCCGCCACGCCGGCCCCGGCCCAGGAATTGGCTTGGTCACAGGCTCCGAACAGCAACATCGCAGCCCCCGCACCGGCCGTGGCCTCCTCCCCCGCACCTGACGCGGAGCCAGAACCCACCGCGAAAGGTAAGCGGCGCGGGAAGAAGCGCGGTCGCCGCGGCGACCCGGAGGCGGAGTTCACCAGGCAGGCCGCGGCGGCGAAGAAGCGCGCGGACCGCGAACGCAAGGCGGTGCGTCTCGCGCTGGTCGGGGTGGAGGGCAACGTCACTCGCACGCGCCGGCAGTCGACGGCGTGGTTCGTGCAGCCGCCGGGGCCGTGGAACATGCGTCCGGTCGGCAAGCAGCGCCGCTACATCCAGAACGAGGGCCTTGTCGTGGCGAACCTCGCCGAGGCCGGTGTGACGGGGCTGCACCGGCGGCTGGTGCGCACACCGTGGCCGGTGCGGCAGTGGGCGCAGGCGCATGACGCGTGGGCCGATCCGATCCCGGACGTGCCGGGTGCGTTGTCGTGGGCGGATTACCTACGCGGGCAACAGCACGCGATGTTGTGGGGCAACCCTACCCAGAAGGGCCGCTACTGGGGCGTGGAGCTGCCGCCGCGCTCGGTGCTCGCGCAGGGGCTCGACACGGTCGGGCAGTGGCTGGTTCCTGTCGTCGACTGGCCACTGCTGGGCAAGTTCGCTCAGCTGTGGCGCAAGTGGGCGCGCGATGCGTTCCTCGGCGAGCAGAAGGCGATCGCGGACCATCTCGCCACGATCGAGCGGCACCTGTCCGGGCAGGGTGTGAACGCCAAACCCGCGACCGCAGCGCAGATGGACTACCTGATGCTGCGCTCGGCGACACTCGGGCTGCCGCTCGATGCGGACGGTGTGATCTCCGGTGCGGGCGACTGGGAGGAATCCGACGTCGCCGCACTCGAAGACCTCACCACCCTCGAGCTGACCCCCGGCGACGGCTACACCACGGTGCGCGGGCAGGTCGGCGGCCGGGACTACACCGGCTACGCGATCGTCCTGACGGTCGGGCGCATGGCGCCGCTGCCGATCCCGGAGAAGATGCTGCCGTGGCAGGTGATCGGCGATCCGTCCGGCGAACCCCTCGAATGGTCCGAGCGCATTTCGCTCAAGACCAAGGGGCAGACGCTGCGCAGCCTGCGCCGGTTGACGTCGAAGATCGAGGCCCAGTTCGACCACTACACCGTCGAACACGACCAGGTCCCGCCGCAGGAACTGGCCGAACAGCACGCACTCGCCCAACGGGTGATCTCCGACATCGAGGAGGACCACTCGGGCCTGTCGGTGCGCACCGAGGGCTGGTACCGCGTCCTCGTCGTCGGTTCGTCGCCGGAGGAGGCCAAGGAGAAGGTCGCGCTGCTGCAGGAGATGTACGCGCCGCGGATTCGCCTGGAACCCGAGCACGGCCAGTACCAGCTGCTGCGCGAGTTCATCCCGGGTGAGCCGCTGGCGAACATCGCGCACTGCCGGCGGATGAACGTGAAGGCGCTGTCGGCTGGCATGGCCGCGGTCGGTGACCGGATCGGTGACCGCACCGGTGTGGTGGTCGGGCAGACCGCGTCGATCGCTCCGCGGCCTGCGGTGTGGGATCTGTTTGCCGCGCACGAGAAGAAGCACAAGTCCGGTCTGACGCCGATCGTCGCGGTGCCCGGCTCGGGTAAGACGTTCCTCGCCGGGATGCTCGTCTACCAGGCGGTGCGGGCGGGTGCCTATGGTGTGGTGCTCGACCCGTCGGGGCCGCTGAAGAAGCTTGCGCAGCTACCCGAGTTCCGGGGTATCGCCGAGGTGCAGGCGCTGACCGGTCGCACCTCGCGTCCGGGATCACTCAACCCCTACCGAGTGATCGTCGACCCCCGCCGCGACGACCCAGAGTACGACCCGTCCAATCCCGACTACACCGACGACGCCGATCCGGTCGCCGCCGCACAGTCGCAGTACGAGGCGGATCTGCGAGCCGCGGAGGCGGAGCGGATCTCGGTGGCGGTGTCGGTCCTGAAGATGATGCTCACACCCTCGCGCCTCGAACACCAATGGACCGAGACGGTCCTACAGACCGCGGCGAACATGGTCGGCGGCGACCGCCGCCACAACCTGAGCGAAGTCCTCGCCGCCATCGCCACGATCGGCGAAGGCAAGGACGAAACCAACCTCGACCTGATTTCCTGCGCCCGGTCCATCCACCAGGACCTGGCGATGATGTCCCAGCTCGCCGAGGCCCGCGTGCTCTTCCCGGAGGAGGGAACCATCGGCGACGACGAGGACATCGACCGCAACGTGCGCCTGACGGTCCTGACGATGCCGGGCCTGCAACTACCCCCCGAGGGCACCGACCCGGCGCAGTGGACCCCGCAGCAGCGCATGGCCGGCCCCCTGATGCACATGGCGGCGTGGATGGCGAACCGGCTCGTCTACGAGCTGCCGCGTTACGAACGCAAGGTGCTCTTTCTCGACGAGAACAAGTACCTCGAGCAGACCGGCGCCGGACGCACCCTGAACCTGCGGATCGCCCGCGACAGCCGCAAATACAAGGTTCGCGCTCTGGTCTGCTCGCAGCTGCCCGACGACTACCTCGGCATCGACGGCACCGACGACAAGTCCGCGCTGACGTACGAGGTGATCATCGGTGACCTCGGCGGCAACACCCACGCGATCGAGGGCGCGCTCAAGCTGCTGAACCTTCCGCCCGGCGAGGGCTACGAGTCACTCCTGGCCGGCCTCGGCGGCGGCGGTGAGGACACCCTCGACGAGGACACCGACACCGAACACCTGGACCAGGCCCGCCGGTTCATCGTGAAGATGGCCGACGACATCGAGCTGATCCGTTCGGACTGGACGCACTACGTGCACCTGGCCCACGTGTTCGACGCCCTGGACTCGCGAGCAACCCGCGCCGCCATGGGGGGTGGGGCGTGAGCCCACTGCGGCCCAGAGCCGCACGGACGGACCGTTCCCCTTCCCCGCGCCGTTTCGGGTGGCGTACGGGGCTCGTAGGGCGTGTTCTGGTGGTGCTGATGCTGGCCGCGGTGTCGCTGATCGGACTCGGTGGCGCTGTCGCGGCGGCCGGCGGGTTCGACTGCCAGGACGTCCCGCCGCCGGAGTTCCCGAACGAAGTCATCGAGACCACCTTCGACTCGACCAGCGCCGACCGGCCGACCACCGGCGGCACCGGCTATCAGACCTACGGGTGGGCCGGGCTCAAGTGGCACACCTACGACCTCGGCTGCGGCGCGGACCTGGTCAAGGCACCGGGTGCGGTCGGCGACACCACCCTGGGCAACACGTTCTTAACCATCGGCAAGTCGATGGCGGCCGCCGCGTTCTGGCTCGACGACCAGACCAAGACCGGCCAGGACGCCACCGAGGCCGGGGTGACTCCCGCCCTGGAGCGGTTCGACCAGATCGTCTTCTCCATCACCGAGGGCATGCGGGACCTCTACGGGCAATGGGGCGGCATCGGCCTGGTCGTCGTGGCCGCGATGGTCCTGTGGAAAGCCCTGAAAGCCGACACAGCCGGAGTCACGAAGACCGCGGCGATCGCCGCCGCTGGGCTCGCGCTCGGGGCGTTGATGGTCGGGGCCCCGCAGAAGGCGCTCCAGTTGGCCGACGAGACGTTCGGGTCGCTGATCACCGAGACGCAGGACCAGATCTTCGCGGTGCAGTTCGGCGACGACGGAGGCACGCTCGCCGGCGGCAGCACCGACCCCCGAAACGTGCTGGTCGACCAGATTTTTCTTCCCGACTGGCGCAAGGGATGGTTCGGTACCAATTACGACCCGGAGGACAAGGACCAACTCGGGCCGAAGCTGCGGGATGCACTGGCGTTCACCTACGACCAGCAGAACACGGTGAAGGACGATCCGAGGGCCCAGGCGCAGCTCGCCGAGGAGAAGGCCGACCAGTTCCGCGACATCGTCTCCAAGTTGGAGACCGACTACCAGCTCTCCTACTACCAGTTCCAGGGCAAGGACTCCGGCCGCACCTCCACCGGCTTCATGGGCATGATCAAGCTGGCCATGCCCTCGCTGCTGTGGATCGGCGCATCCCTGCTGAAACTGACCGCACTGCTGGCGATCCGGTTCGCGGTCCTGTTCGCCCCGATCTGGATTCCGGTCGCGATCGCCTACGGCGGGTGGCTGGCCCGGGTGATGCGAATGCTCGCCTCGGCCTACATGTGGGGCGTGGCCGGCTCGGTGATCGTCGCGCTCTATCTGATGGCGTTGGTCCAGCTCTACGTCAACTCGAACGGGGCCGTCGACGGGTCCTGGCGACTGTGGTTCATGGTGCTGCTGACCGTCGTGTGCTGGGCGATCATGCGGCCGTTCAAACGGATGAGCCAGACGTTCACACAGAACAGCGCGAGCATGGTCAACCGCAAGGCCCGAAGCGCCAAGAAGTCCATCAAACGCAAGGCATTCGACGCTGCGAGCTTCGCGGTCGGCGGGTCGGCGCAGGCGATCACGGAAAAGGCAACCGAGCACTTCGCCCGCCGTGGACGCGACGGACATGAGGACGACGACGGGGCGAGCACGGTCACTCGGCCCGAGGGTCGCGCGCTGGGCAACCGCCGCCAGCAGGCGCTCACGCAGTCACGGGCCGATGCCCGGACGGCGCAGGGGCTGGGCCGGTCCGCACGCCTGGGCCAGGCCTCCGACGCCGCGGCCGATCGCGATGCACGTCTCGCCGGGATCGCTGCCGTGGCCAGCCGCGACATCGCCCGCGGCAAGGGCGGGGTCGACGGCAAGGACGCCGATCGCGCGGTCAGGTCCGGCGCCGCGGCGTGGAAAAGGTTCGACCAGAACGAGGCCGACAACCTCGTCCAGGAACGCCGCGCCCGCAAGGAACTGCTGACCGCCAGCGTCGGGCAACGGTGGGACGGCGGCGACCGCTCGGCCATCGCGCCGATGAAGGTCTACACCCCCACCCGCGGCCAGCGAGGGGCACATCCCGCCACCGCATCCACGCCGCACCACTCACCGGCGAAGGCGCCGCCGACCGCGAGGGTGTGGAACGCCGCCACCCCCACACGCACGACACCTGAGGACCGGTACATCTGATGTCGTCATCCGGACCCAACCCTGCCCTCGCACCGATTCGCCGATGGGTGCTCTACTCCCGCACCCACCTGGCGATCACGGTGGCCGGCACCGTGGCGCTGCTGTTCGCCGCCGGCGCGGCCTTCGGAGAGAACCCTCCGCCGCGGGCAGTCGCCCACCAGGCCGACACCACCGTCGAATCAGTCACGCCCACGAAGACGATCAGCTACGACCTCGACGAAGTGAACGAGTCCCTGGTCGCCGCCAAGACCACAGCCTGGGCCGCATCCAGCGCGCCCGCCACCGCAATGGCGTACGCACACGCCTTCGTCGACACCACACCGTCGGATCCGATGTGGGCCAGCACCATCGGCAGCCACACCGCCGACATGCCGGGAGAGCACGTCGTAGCAGCCCGGCCACGGACCCCGGTGGTCATCACCGGCCCCACGGTCAGCACACTCACCGACGGACCCGACGGCGAGCGGACCGCGCGGGTGACCGTTCCGACGCAGGCCGGAGATCTGCGGATCACGCTCACCGTCGACGAGGTCAACGGTGAAAAGCGGTGGGTGGTTGACACTCCCCTACCGACCCTCGACCTCTCCGAGCTCGAAACGATGACCCGGGCGACCACCACTGCGACACCACTCACATCGACGACACCGACCACCACCGCGGCCGAAACGACACCGCCGCAGCCGACATCGACGTCGAGCCTGTCAACGACGCCGCAGCCGACGTTCGATCTCGACGAATCGGCAACCGCCCCGAGCCGAGGCAACGACCCGACACCGATTCCCGGTCCGATCCCGATCCCGGAACTCGACACCCCGATCCCCGGAGGAAGGTGAACATCGGCGGCGCCCAGCGGGCGCTGCTGCTCACCGGCGCCATCGGCATCATCATCGGGACATCGGCGTGCTCACTGGGCGCACCAGTCATCCCGAGAGACCCGTGCCGGACCGTCACCTCCGACAGCGCCAACAGCACGGGGTCGACCACCGAGGACCCGGCGCTGACCGTGTCAGGACCAATCCGTCTGCCGGTCGAACCTGGGACCACCACGTTCACTTCCGGATTCGGTGAGCGCTGGGGAGCCCAGCACCAAGGCGTGGACCTTGCCGGGCCGGCAGGCACGAAGATCCTCGCCGCGCTCGACGGCAACGTCGTCAAAGCCGGGGACTCCGGCGAAGGGCCCGGGGTCGGGTTCGAGAACTGGGTGGTCATCGACTCGAACGTCGACGGCAAGCCCGTGAGCACGGTCTACGGCCACATGTTCGCCGATGGAATTCACATCAAACCAGGCCAGCAGGTCAAGGCCGGCGACCACATCGCCGACATCGGCAACGCCGGCGGATCGACGGGCCCGCACCTGCACTTCGAGTACTGGCAGGGCGGCCGGCTGCAGGGCGGAACAGCCCTCGACCCCGTCACCGTCCTACCCGACATCGCCAAGCAGAACGGCACCAGTGGAGGCGACCCCAGCACCGCCAGCAACAGTCCCATCCAACTCGTGGCCGCATCCCGGTCCACGGCTGACTGCTCTGGCTTCGGCATGGCCGGCGGCGGCGAGCTGGCATTCGGGATCGTGCCGGCCGAGTTCGAGCCGTGGCTACGCCGCGCCGGCAGTGTCTGCCCGGAGATCGACCCTCCGTTGCTCGCCGCACAGCTCCAGCAGGAGAACGGATTCCGGCACGGCCCCCATGCCCCGGTGTCGGACACCGGAGCAATGGGTCCCGCACAGTTCATGCCCGGCACCTGGGCAACATGGGGTAAGGACTACGACGAGGACGGGAAGGCCGACCCGAACTCCATCGGTGACGCGGTGATGTCACAGGCGCATTTCATGTGCGCCCTGTACCAGGACGTTTCCGGCTACATCGCCAGCGGCCAGGCCAAGGGCGACCCCATCGAGCTGACACTTGCCGCCTACAATGCCGGTCCCGGCGCCGTGCAGCAGTACGGCGGTATCCCGCCCTTCGCCCAGACCGAGAATTACGTCCCCAAGATCATGCAGGCCCGCACAGGGTTCACCAATCCCAATGCCCGCGGCCGATTCATCCCGAGCACTTCTGGTGACAGCAGCCAAGTCGTCACGGCCGCTCGCGAATACCTCGGCACCCCGTATGTGTGGGGTGGCGGCGGAACCGGCGGACCCTCCGGCGGTGGGTTCGACTGCTCAGGTCTGACCTCGTACGCCCTGCACGCGGCTAGCGCAGGCAAGGTCTCCCTCCCCCGCACCTCCGAGCAACAGTGGGGTGTCGGCATCGAGATCCCGATCGACCAAGCCAAGCCCGGCGACCTGGTCTTCGGCAGCTGGGGGCCGAACGGGCCAGGACACGTGGGTGTCTATTCCGGCACCGGCCAGATGATCCACGCCCCCACGCAGGGCGATGTCGTCAAGGAAGCTCCACTCCAGGCAGGGATGAAGGCTCGCCGCGTGTTGTAGGGACGGGCCATCTCCGCCACTTGTGTAGGTTCTCATGATTGATGTCGCTTTTCTCATCGATCTGTCGCCCAGATGTCGCTTCCGACATTTTAGTGAGAATCGATCTCGGCGTGTCTGCGGCCTGATCCTGGGCTTGGGCGGTTGGGTGTCCGCCATGACTAATGAGGGCAGCCTGATGTGGGCTGGTTTGGCGGGAGTTGTGCCGGGGACGGAAGTGGCCGTGCGGTTCCGGGGAGACGACGGAGCGTTCGTCGATACGACGTTGCGGCGGTTACCGGTGGAGGAGGTGCTGGCGGGCCGTCCGGTGCGGGAGTTCCGGTCGTGGCAGGGGCGGCGGCACTATTCGGGCTGGTACTGGTCGGCTACCACGGGTGGTCATGTGGTCTACGAGAGCCGTCTGGAACTGGCGAGAATCCTTCTAGCGGACCAGGACCCGACCGTGGTTGCGATCGCGGCGCAACCGTTCCTGCTCGAAGGTGTCGATGGCGATCGGAAACGACGGCATGTGCCGGATCTGCTGCTGGCGCACAAGGATGGAGCGCTGACGGTGGTGGACGTGAAGGCAGCTGCCCGCGTTGCCGATCCGAAGGTTGCGGCTCAGTTCGCGTGGACGAGGGCGGTGTGTGAGCGACACGGTTTCGGGTTCGAGGTATGGACGGGTGCCGATGCGGTGCTGGTGGAGAACTTGCGCTTTCTGGCAGGGTATCGGCGGCCTGCCACGATCGCGACCGAACTGGTGCCGGCGGTGATCGATGCGGCGGTCGTGCCGGTGGCGATCTCCGCTTTGGAACGGCGGCTGGGCCTGTCGGTGCCGCAGTGGCTGGTGCGACCGGTGATCCTGCACCTGTTGTGGCGATCGTGGCTGGTGGCGGATCTGTCGCGGGTTCTCGGCGGCGACACGCTGGTGTCGGCGGAGGTGGTGGCGTGAACGCGCGCACGGTGACGGTCGCGGTCGGGGCGGGGCTGATGGTCGACGGCGACGCGGCGCGGGTCGTGGAGTTCGACGGCCGTAAGGTGGTCGTTGAGTACGCGGACGGCCGCTACGGAAGCTTCGCTTTGGCGGAGTTCGTCTCGCGGGCACGTGGTTTGGAGCCGGTCGAGGAAGGTCTGGATCCGGGGCTGGTGCTGGCGGGGCTGTCACCGGCCGAGCGGGAGCAGGCCGCAGCGCGAGGCGAGCATGTCCGGGAGGTGTTGACCGGCTACAGGTCCGGTTACGCCGAGGCCGCGCGCACAGGTGAGCCCCGCCCCGACTATGCGCCGGTGGTGGGGCTGAAGGCACGCTGCGAGGCCAAGGCCGCGGAGTTGGGGGTGGCGTCGCGCACTGTCGAGCGGTGGGTGGCCGCCTACCGGGATGCCGGTGAGGCGGGGCTGGTCGATGACCGGCGCCGCCGTGGCCGCGGCTCGACGGTGGATCCGCGCTGGGAGGCGGCGGTGGCTGCGGAACTGGCGGCGGGGGTGTCGGCGTCGACACCGACCCGCTCGGCGGTGCTGATGCGAGCCGCCGAGCGGCTCGAGCGCGAGCACGGGGTCGGGGTGGTGGCGCTGCCGTCGCAGGCGACCGCCTATCGGCGGCTGGCGGAGCTGGTTAAGGGCACGAACGCGGTGAGCGGGTCGGCGAAGGCGCGGCGTTCGATCGCCCAACGCCCGAAGGGCGTTTACGGCCGGCTGCGCGCCACGCGTCCGGGTGAGTATCTGATTCTGGATACCCAGGATCTGGACGTGTTCGCGATGGAGCCGGTGACCTGTCGGTGGGTGCGGGCACAGCTCACGGTCGCGCAGGATCTCTTCGACCGCCAGATCCTCGGGTTGAAGGTGACCCCGGTGTCCACGAAATCTGTTGATGTCGCGAGTGTGTTGTTCGAGTCGGTCACAGGCCGCAGCGCGGGGCGCCCAGCGCTGGGGCCGGTGCACGGGTTGCCGAAGCATCTGGTGTTCACCGAGGAGAACACCGGCGCCGACGCCGAGATCTGGTGCCCGCCCGAAACCCTGGTGATCGATCACGGCAAGGCGTTCCTGTCGGCCCATGTGATCGGGGTCTGCGCCCGATTGGGGATCTCGATCCAGCCGGCCCAACCGCGCAAGCCCACCGACAAGCCCACGGTCGAGAGGTTCTTCCGTTCGTTGAGAGAGGGCCTGATACAACATCTTCCGGCCTACAAGGGCCCAGACCTGCACAGCCGCGGAGAAGGTCTCGAGGAGCAGGCGTTTTTGTTCCTGCACGAGCTCGAGGATGTGATCCGCGACTGGATCGTGACGGTCTACCACCCGAGTGACCATGACGGGATCGTGGTCGCGGAGTGGCCGAATCTGGCGATGTCGCCGAATGACATGTTCGCCCTGGGCATCGCCAAGGCGGGAGTGTTGCGGATCCCGGCCGCCCCGGAGCTCGCCTTGGAGTTCTTGCGGGTGGTCAAACGCACCATCCAGCATTACGGCGTCGAGATTGACGGCCGCCGCTACAACGGTCCAGCACTGGACGGCTACCGCAACGCGACCAGCCCCTACGGCGGCCTCGACGCCGGGAAATGGCCGTTTCGCGTCAACGACGACGATGTCCGCCACATCTACTTTCAAGACCCGGGCGATGGGCAGTGGCATCAGCTCGACTGGGAGCACGCGCCGATGCTGGGCACACCGTTCTCCGACGAGGCCGCCCGCTACGCCCGCATCCTCGCCCGCCGCACCGATCGTTTCACCGACCCCGCCGAGACGCTGGCCACATTGCTGAGCCGGTGGGATGCCGGTGAGGTTCTCGACCGGCGCGAACGGCGCATGGCCGCCCGGCTGGCGGCCGAGCGCAGCGGCCTGGCCGCGGCAGCCGAGCTCGAACTGGCCGCCGACCCTGTTCCGGCGCTGAGCGCTGCCACCACCAGCTCGGCCCCGCCGGTGGTCGGCGACGACGATGACGACAGCGAGATCCTCGACGACGTCGACGACTTCTACGCCGACGCGCTGGAGGTGCTCGAGTGAGCAGCGCCTACAGCCTCTCCCGCAAGGACGGGTGGCGCCGGTTCGTCGACACCGCGCCCCGCGCCCGACCCGACACCCTTACCGCTACAGCGTTGTCCGCCTTGGGGAGTGACGCCCGCGAGGACTACGACGACGCCCGCCACGACTGGCACGCCAACTTCGGCACCATCGCCACCCCGCAGCTGAAAGAGGTGCGCGACGAACTGGAGCTGATCGTCGCCTCGAATCGTCAAGATCCCGATCGTGTTCGGGGCGCGGCGGTCATCGACGGGTTCCCCGGTCTGGGCAAGACGACCATCGTCAACCTGTTCGGCCGCGACTATCACCGCCAGGCCCTGCGTCGCCGCGGCCCGGTCACCGAGTCCGGTGATGAGCACATTCCGGTGTTCCGGGTCGGTCTGACCTCGAACACCACGCTGCGGACGTTGAACAAGATGATCTGCCAGTTCTACGGGCATCCCGGCGCCGATCGCGGCAGCGCCGCCCAGTTGGCCACCTACGCCCTGGACTGCGTCCTCTCGTGTGATTCGCGGGTCGGGATCATCGATGATATTCACTTCATCGACCAGAACAGCCGAGACGGGCTCGCCGTCAGCAATCACCTGAAATGGCTGGCCAATGAGCTGCCGGTGACGTTCATCTACGCCGGAGTCGGTCTCGGAGAACGCCGTTTCTTCGAGGAGGGCCTGTCCGGGTCCTCGGCCGCTTTGGCGCAAAGCGCCCGGCGCTGGACCCGCCTCGAAGTCGGCACCTTCGCCCACGACCGTCACTGGAAATCCCTGGTCAAGGCGGTCGACAAACAGTTGGTGCTCACCTGCTGGCAGCCCGGACAGCTCACCGGCCTGGCCGACTACCTGTTCGCCCGCACCGGCGGGCACATCGGGTCGCTGATGACGCTGATCAACCGCGGCTGCTTCAAAGCGATCCGCACCGGAGCCGAGGCGATGTCACAGGAGCTGCTCGACACCGTCCGCATCGACGAAGCCTCCGAAAAGGCACGCCACCGGCTCGAAGCCGCGACCCGCACGAGAGTCGAGCGCAAGCAGGTGAGGCGATGACCACGATCACCACTCTGCCGTTGCGAACACCGATCACCGCCGGCGAGAGCCTGGATTCCTGGATCGACGCGCTGGCCCGCCGCAACGACACCTCCCCGCGGGAAGTGCTGCGCTCCTTGGGCATCGATCACCACGGTCAGTCGATCCGCCAGCTGGTCGATGAACTTGATTCCACGGAGCTGCGCCGCATCGAAGCCGCGACCGGGCTGCCGGCCCATCGTCTCGACGCCGCGATCGGTCCCGCCGTCCCCGGGATCGAACGGATATCGATGCATTGTTCACGGTTTTGCCCGCGCTGTTTGGCCGAGGCCGACGGGCGTTGGCAACTGTCGTGGCGGTCGAGTTGGGCGATGGTCTGCGGTCGGCACCGGCTGCTGCTGCACGACACCTGCCCGGGACCGGACTGCCGCGCGGCACCCCGAGTGCAGATCGTCGGCGGCGCCACCGCACCACCGGCGTCGACCTGCAGCCGACCCATTAGTCGGTCGTGGCTGCGTTGCGGCGTCGAGCTATTCGCCGCGGCGGACCTACCCGCCCCCGACGAAGTCCTCGATGCCCAGTCCTGGATCGATCAACTGATGGCCGCGGCCCGCGCACCTGGCCGCCCCGATCCGGCCCATGCGACACTGACCGATCTGCATCTGGTGGTGGCCTGGTTGCTGCGCCTGGATTCCGCGGCCGCGATCGCTGCGGCCCGCGCGATCAACCCGCGGCGGCACGCGACTCCGCCGCAACCGCGCAACGGCAGCCCGCCCGACCTCGATGCGGCACTGACCGCGGCGCTCCTGATTCGCGCCAGGACTGTTCTCGGGGACGACGAGGCTAGCGCGATCGACGAGCTGCGCACACTGGTGACGAAACATCCTAATCCACAACGGGTCTCGCCACCAGAGTTCATCAAGCGACACTTTGTGGTCATGCCGAGCCAATTTCCCAACCGCTATCTGCGCGCCGTCGACGCCGATCTACCCGGAGCCGTCCGGCTGCGCATGCGGACAATCACTGCCTCGGCCGCAATACCGCGCGCCGATGGGGCTGCGCGGATCCGGATGCTGCCGCAACTGTTCTGGCCCGACTGGGCCGGCCGTCTGCTGCCCGTCGCGGGCGGCTTCCACACCGACCTGTTCCGAGCTGCTCTCAGTGTCCTGCTGACCGTCCCCGGTGATCCCTCGCAGCGGATGGACACCCACGCCGGGTTGTTGAACCCCCGCGTCACCGCCGCCAACCTGAGCATCACCCTACAAGGATTCGACAAGCTTCCCAGCGGATCGGCGCTGACCGATGTCCTCGTGCTTCTCTGCCGCATCACCGAACACCTCGACCAACACGGCACACCGATCGACTACCAGCGGAGACGTGAGCAGATCCCCGCCGAAACCCTCACCTGGGACCAGTGGCGTGACCTCGCCTGTTCGGTCGGAGCGCACCCCGGCAAGCACCGTCAAGGACGGCTGCGGCACGCCCAACGCCACCTGCATCAACTGCTGTCCGGTGCCGACCTCGCCGACCACCGCCACCCACTGGCGTTCCGCAGCCCCAATGACCGCGGCACCTTCGTCGAGTTCACCACCGCCATGGCAGCGCCGCTGCGCCGAGCCCTGAACGAACACGCCGAATCCATACTGGTTAACCTCGCCATCGACGAACCACTGACCTGGTCGCCACCAACCGACCTCGCCGACGGGCTCGCCCTGCCGGGCATCGATACCGGCGACCTCGACCCCGACAAGGTCAGTCGCCTGGTCGTCGACGAACACCGCTCCTCGCGGGAGGCCGCCGAGGTTCTCGGCGTCCACCTCGAACACGTCCGCATCGCGATGGAACGTCTCGACCAACCACGACGACAGTGGGCGCCCCATGCGGCACCCGCCGCATGGTTGCGTGAACAACACGCCGCCAGGCTGTTCACCCGCGAGTTCTTCGATCGCGAATACATCCAGGCCGGACGCAGCCTGAACGACATCGCCGCCGACACCGGCATCGGCCGCCACATCGTCACCCGATTCGCCAAACAAGCCGGGATCTCCCTGCGCAGGGCCCGTGCACCCTTCCGCATCGACCCGGTCTGGCTGCGCGAGCAATACTGCGCGCAGCTTCGTTCGACCGCCGACATCGCCGTCGAACTCGGCACCGAGCAGATGCGCGTCAACAATGCCCTGCATCAGCACGGCATCCCGGTTCGGCCGCAAGGCGTCGCGAGCCGCACCGAGATGATCATGACCTTCGACCACCTCCCACCGATCATCCGCGCATCTGTCGAGGGCACCCTGCACGGTTGGATTCGGCTGCACCGCTTCCGGATCACGATGGCGTTCCCTTCCCTGGGCACCGCCGCCGGCTACCTCGGAATCAAGTCGAACAGCCTGCTCCACCAACTCCGACTCCTCGAACGTCACGTCGGAGCACCCCTGTTCCACCGATCCCGTCGCGGCACCGCGCACAAGCCCACACCACACGGACAGACGCTGCTGCGCGAACTCGACAACGAGCACGTTCAGCCACTGATGACCGCCGCCCTGCATGCCTGCAATGCCCTCGCAATGCCCGACGCGAAGACCCTCGCACACGCGGTGCGCGAAGCAATGACACCGCCACGAAACCCTGGCCTCCTCAAACCTTTCGGAGATATCCCCGTCGGTCGGCTGCGGATGACCCGCACCACGCTCACCCTGCTACGCCACCTCACCACAACCGATGCCGAGGAGTTCTATGGCCACGGCCTGCATCAATGCACCAGCATCCAACACGGCACCCTCTACCCACTCCTGAGAAGTCTCGAACAAGCCGGATGGCTCACCAGCCGCGACGAAGACGAGGCCGACTGGCTCGCGGGCGCCCCACCCGGATGCGGACCAGGACGACGCCGCACCTACTACCGACTCACCCCAAACGGGCGCCGCGCCGCCCTCCGCGAACTCAACACGCCAAGAAAGCGACAGAACAGTGAGAACCCAGGAGCGACAAACCCATGAGAAACCACACCATCAGCCCAGGCCGGCCACGACCAGGACGACAAGAAGGACGAGAACCTACAACTTGTAGGTTCTCAAAATTCATTTCGCCGTTCTCACATAGTTTTCGCCGGCCTTTCGCTTCCGGCCGATCGGTGAGAATCCGGAGGCGTATCTGCGGCCCGTTCGTCATGACGCGCCGGAGCCCCGGACGGACGCGGACTCGGCCTGCGCCGCACCAACTACCGGCTCGTCCCGACGGACTCCGCGCCTCCGCGCCTCGGCAGGCCGAGAAGGCGAATAAACGATGAGAAACCTGGAGCGAAGAACCCATGGGAAACCACACCATCAGCCCAGGCCAGCCACGACCAGGCCGAAAAGAAGGAAGAACCTACAGCCACCCATTCGGAGCAGGAAGGATGTGTCATTTATCCTGGTAAAAGGCCGAATTCGGCCATTGGGAAGGAGGATGATGTGAGGGCACGAAGGCTCGTCGTCGTGGTTCTGGTGGTCGCTGTCATCGGATTCCTGGCGTACATGTATCTCTCCCGAACCAACGATGGCGAGGACTCGGCGAGCGTGGCGGCGTCGACGACCACCAGCGCGCCCACGACCACGCCGGCCGCGACGCCGGCCGATGTCGATACGACCGAGCCGCCGACTGCCTCCCGCGACGCTGAAGAGGCCGCCCAACAGGGCCTGACCGTGGCGTTCACCTGGTACCCGGCCACCGACACCAACCAGAACGACGCATACGGGCGGGCCCGAAACTGGCTGACCGGCAAGCTCGCCGACCGCATGATCATCGACGCCCGCACCGAGCGCGGGCCAGGTGGGCAGTGGGACGAGTGGGCACAGCAGCACGCCAAGGTCATCGCAGACGTCAGTATCGGATGCTCCGGCTGCCCCGAGGACACCGACACCGTCGTCCAGCGCGTGGCCACCATCAAGCAGACCGCGATCGCCGGCAGCAACACCGATACGGTCGAACCTGACACCACCGTGTGGGTCCGGGTCGTCCGCGAGGGCGGCCGTTGGCTCATCGACGACATACGCTACTGACCCGGAGGGCCCGTGACCCGCAAGACCGTTGCCGCAGCACTGATCACCGCTGTTCTCGCCGTCGGCCTGACCGCGTGCAGCAGAGATGAGTCGACCACCGCCACCCCCACCAGCGCACCGATAGCGCCCACGACGGTGTCTGTGTTCGGCACCGACGAGTTCATCGCCAACCGGCTGCTCAACTCATCGAGGGCGATCGTCGAGACAGTGGAGGAACGCGGCGGCACACGAGAACAGGCGATCGCTGCTCTCGTTTCCAGCGAAGCCGAGACGGGCTGGCAATCCGGACTGCGGATGTCCCCGCCAGCAACGGACGTCCGGGACATCTTCGGCTGGCGGCTCGCGTACAACCTTCCGGCCGACTCCGCTGAGATAGTCGTCGCCGCCACCAACACATTCATGGACAACGCCGCCACCGTCACGGTCAGCGCCGACGACCCGGCTGCCTACGCCCTGGCCGTCCAGCTCGCAGACCCCCGCGGCTACAACGAGAAGGAACACTTCTACAAAAAGGGCGAGACCGCCGGCACCGAGTACGGCGCCGCCCTACCCAAGGCCCAGGCCGCGTACGCCGAACTGCGCGGTTCGCAGTAACAAGAATGGGGCCGTGTCGTTTGCGCCAGTCAACGACATTGATCTCTCTCCAGTTCACCGCTGCTGACGCAGTCGCGGGGAGTAGATGATGAGGCCTGGCCCGGCGTCCTGTCCGCCGTTTGATGTGAACGGGGGTGGGTGCCAGGCCAGGTCTCTTCTCGGAATCCGGTGATTGTCTTTTCACCTGCTAGACAAAAGTTTTGGGAGTCATTCGTGACCAGCGGCGCGCGAGGATGATCGCGGTCCCCACCAACCCGATGCCGACCACGGCACCGAGGGCGGGCCCATATCGGGTTCCCCACAGGATCGCGGTACGGGCGTCCTTCGCTTGTTGGGCAAGGCCGTTGATTGTTTCGTTGTCGAAGTGGGTGTGCGCTTCGAGCGTGGTCACAGCATTCGGGTCGTCAACCGACCGCGCCAGCCATCGCCTCGGCTGCTCCTCCACAGCAACGATCGCACCAGATGCAGGCTCGACCCACACATCGCGCGTCGTGGAGTAGTGCAGATCCATCGTTGTCGGCTCCGTGCCAGGTAGCCCCCACTTTTCAGCGGGCAAGGTCGTCGTCGCGACACTGCCGATCGATTTCCCAAGGTTCACGGGGCCGATCGTCTGCTGAAAGTGATACAGCCGCATGCCGTCGACCATGCGATCGTCGTCTACGTACTCGATCGGATGCGTCTCCCGTGCCGTCCCGTCGTAGTACGGGTAGCTGACCTTCTCGACGTCGAACGGAAACTTGTACTGAATTCCGGCGCGAGGCGTCTCGGTCGGGGGCTTGCCCTGCTCGGCTTGAGTGGTCGGGACGGGCTCGGCGAGAGGCATGCCTGATCGTCGGTCGATCGTGACGCGATCGACCATTGCCGAGACCAGGCCCAACCCCTCGCCCCAGTCGGTCCGGACCGTCTTCTGCGCCGCCTGCAGAGTTGTCGAAGCGGCCGAAACTGGATCCTCTGTCGTCACGTACACCTGAATCCGCAGCGGGACACCCCGGTCGGTCTTCAGCGGACCTTTCATAGCCACCGAGGTGGCCTTGAGCACCGCCGCGTCTTCCGCAACCGACACTGTCGCCGATTGCACGTCGAGCGGGATGACCTTCAACCTGGCGGCACCGTAGGTGGGAACCAAGACAGCGACGACGAGCAGGCACGAGCCGAGCGCGACGAGAGTGCAGACCGCTGCGGATCTCCTCCAACCCCGACGGTCGGCGGCATCCGCCTTGTGCACGTTTTCATCCAGTACGGTGTCGACCTGAGCACTCACGTAGCGCACCCTAGCCGCCGGAGCAATGCAGAATCCCGGTCAGCCGGTATCTTCGTCCTGAGGTATTTGCCACATCACAGAAGGGAACCTGGTGCTCGATCCGTTTGCGCCCGGCCTGAGTGTCGCGGAGGCCGATCGCTTGCATGCGCACCTTCGCGCCGTCGGCCCAGTTGTCGAGGCCACCGACGCCGACGGACTGCGCGTCTGGATCATCACCCGGTACGACGACGTCTCTCGACTGCTCGCTGACCCCGGAATCGTCAATGTCCGGCCCGGCGGCCCATCAGGCAGCCCGGGTCTTCCCCTACCACCGGCACTGGCCCGCAACCTGCTCAATATGCTCCCCGATGATCACCGGCGCGTCCGCGCTTTGGCAGCGCCCGCGTTCTCACGGCGACGAATCGGAGCGGTGAGGCAGATGGTGACCGCCCGTGCCGACGGACTCCTGGACGACCTCGACCCGAACGAAACCGGTGTTGTCGACCTCTTTCCCGCCTACGCCGCTCCCCTGCCTGCTGACATCATCGCCGAGATCCTCGGCGTGACCGATACGGACGCCGACGAGTTCCGTACCGCCGCGGCGACCGTGATGGCAATGAATCCTGGCGAACCCACCGCGGACGACCCTCGCATCCCGGCCATGACCACGATCGTTCTCGTACTCATGCGTGTGATCGCGGCCAAACGGAAATCGCCCGGTGACGACGTCATCACCGATTGGATCACCGCCCGCGACGCCGAAGACCGCCTGACCGAAGAGGAACTCATCTCCCTGGCGTTCCTGACGTTTCTCGCCGGATTCGAGAACTCCGTCTACCAGATCGCCAATGCCATCGGCATTCTCGCCGGACTCGATCGGGACCAGCTACTCGTCGAAATCGCCGACGACCAGCTCTGGCGCGCCCGGGTGACGCAGCTTGTCCTCGACGCCGCGCCCGGGTCCTATGCGATACGGCGATTCCCGGTTGAGAACATCACCGTCGGCGGCATTCGCATCCCCGCCGGCAGTCCTCTGTATCTCTCCCTGCGCGCGGCGACCAACGACCCCGCCCGCGGTGAGCGCCCGGACCTGGCCTTCGGCCGCGGACCTCATTACTGTCTCGGCGCCGATCTCGCCGTGATGCAGCTCGACATCGCTACTCGCCGCCTGTTCCAACGCCACCCGGGACTGTCCCTGGTGAAGCCATGGGAAACACTCGACCGGCGACATACGTGGCGCACTCACGGCCCCACTGAGATGCCAGTAAACCTGACCTGACCACCCGAAAGCCAGTACGGGAGAAACGGATAAACCGATGACAGTTGATGCCCTCGTGCGCGCCCCCGCCGAACCCACCCACCCGATCCGCGAATGGACGACCGTCTTCGTCGGCACCGGTGACGAGCACCATGTCGTCGCCGAAGGCCCCAAACACCGCGACTGGCGAAAGATCGGCAATGTCTTTCGCGGACCTGCCCGCACAGCTGTCCTGGGGTTGATCCGTACGTGCATCGCCGATCGCGAGCTCAAGATCGAGTCGTTCGAGGGCAAGGTCGCCGACGCCCTGGGCCCGGTCGGGGCAGCCCACCCCATCCTGACTCCCGACAAGAGCATGGTCGTAGCAGTTCAGATCTGGAGCGGTGACCCGAAGAAGAACCCGCCGGACCGCCCCAATGTCGGGGCATGGGAGTGGGTTCTGAGCTCGGAGGACAACCCGCCCCCACCGCAGCTGCAGTTGGACCCCGGAGCTATCGAGCTCATCGGGATGTCCGCCCGGCATCAGGATCGATCGGTTTTCGGTCCTGCAGATCTCTACACCCGTTCGGCCCGCCTGTCCGACACGTTGCGGCATGTACGCCAAATTCGAGACTGCCAGGTCGATGACACCTTCGACGGCACGTTCACCATCCGGGCTGAGACCGATGTCACCTGCGAGCTGCGCTACGCCGAGCGGTGTGTGGAGGGCCCTGTGGGTAGACGCGTGCGCGGGATCTGCTGGGATGCGGGCACCGACGAAGCCCTTGTCCACGAATCGATGCTCGACGCGTGGTTGTCGACGATGTTGGCATCGACATCGGGGATGTACATCGCGGTCGGGGATCTGTCGTACCAGTACCCGTACTGGCTGAAGTGGGTGACCGAGCACGTTCCCGGTCTCGGACACGGTGTGAGCACCGGACAGACCTTCGCGCTCCATGAGGAAGACTGGCCGAAGATCATCGAGTGGGTCCAGCAGGTGCGTAAGGGGCCGGTCTCCGGCACGGTGCGGGCACGACGCGGCGGTGGCGGCTGGCTGAAGGCCGAATTCCGGGGCTTCCTTCTCGATCCCCTCGTCAGCGACTCGATCGGCGTCGCGGTGATCTCCCCCGAGATCGAAACCATCCCTGACGAAACCTCCTGACGAAGAATATATTTCGGAGGACTGAGCTCGTGTGGAGAGTCTTTTACAACGCCGCGTTGGTTGTTGCGTTCATGGCGACCTACAAGACCGCCGGAATCTTCGCGGCGACGGTCGTGGTCATGGTCGGCGTCGTCGGCGAGGTCATCGTGACGCTGGCCCGACGCCAACGGGTCGACAAACTGCAGTGGATCGGTCTATGCCTTGTGCTCGTCCTCGGTGGTTCGACTCTGTTGTTCCACAACGAGACCTTCATAAAGTGGCGTCCCACAGGGGTGTACTGGCTAATTGCCGGCGCTTTCTTGACGTCGTTGATGGTCGCGAAGCGGGACCCGGTGCGTGTCATCATCGGACGATGTGTGAGCGCACCGGACGCTGTCTGGCGCTTCCTGAGCTGGAGTTGGTTCGTGGCACTGGTCGCGGTCGGCGCCGTCAATATCGTGGTCGCCTACACGATGTCCACGGACACCTGGGTCAACTGGCGTGTCTTCGTCGCACCCGGAAGTCTCTTGGCTCTCGCTGTCGCCCAAGCCACCTGGCATCGCAACTACATCCTCACGGCATGGCGCGACCACCAATCCGAGGAAGCTATGTAATATCCCCTCCGACGTTGGTTCGACATAGAGTCCGCCAAGCGGACTGACTGCGCGATGCCCCCTCCGGCACGTGCCCGGTCGGCCGACGTCAGCGCACCTCACCCGAGGTTGCGGCGCGACCTTCTCGCGTTGCCCGCGCAGCACGCAGAAAGCCCCTCCTCGAAGGGGCTTTTCGTCATGCTCGCGAGAAGGTCGAATGATTACTCACTTTGCTTACTGCACCACCACGGTCGCCAACACCCACGTCCAGTACGACTGGAACCGTCCTCTTCGCATCTGCGGCGCCCGAGGGCTACGCGGGAGTGCCGGCGGGGCGGGTTCGTACCCGCTCGTAGCTCGCCCGCAGTTCGCTTTCAGGAATTTGAAGCGCTGCAGAGAGTTTCCTCGCCACGTTGTCAGACAGCGAAATCTCGCCTCGTTCGACACTTCCAACGATTTGGGTGGTGACGCCGGCAGCGGCGCCGAGCTGTGGCTGGGTGAGCCCTCGCAGAATCCGCCAGTCGCCAGGGTAGCGGTCACCCTCCGGAACCTTCACGAGGTCGGAAATGGGCACCCCAATCGCGGCGGTGACACGGGCGAGCAAATCAACCTGCGGCGACGAGTCGCCAAGCTCCCATCGCCGAATCGTGTCGGCATTGAGTCGCGCCAGGCGCGCGAGTTCGCGCTGCGATACACCAGCAGATCGGCGGGCTTTCTCCAGTTGATCAGGCTGGAATCCGCGCATAACTCGACGGCTCACAGACTGAGCCTTACCAGAAAAGTCGTCATCACTAGACACTGTGCAATCCCCTCGTTACGATGCGCACATAACGGTACCTATGAATCAGTAGGTATAGATTCGGAGAAGGGTGATGGAAAGTTCTCGTCAAACGTGAACGGTCCCCCAGCTGTTAGCGCAGCCAGGGGACCGTCAGAACAGCAAGTCGACTGTTAGCGCAGTCGGACAAGCCATGAGACCAGCGGGTTAGCGGCCCGCGGCCTCGAATGCAGATCGGAGCCTGCAAATGAACACGTTAGATGGCGCTGGTGCTCTACGCCTAGCGACTGCAAGTTCTCATGCCGGTAGAGAGAAGGTCGACGGGCACGACCGCGTGACCAACGGCCCTCTCCGCGAGATCCTGGCCAAGCATCGTCCTAACCATGACCACACGTCCTGCACGGCCTGCGGGTTCGTCTACACCCCGGCCCGCCCACTGTGCCCGCCCGTCGCTGGCGCTCTGCGCGAGCTGTCCACGGGCGCCCTCCGGTCCCAGGACCGGTCTCTGGGCCACTACACGACCGGTCGACTCCGCGCGATAGCGCGCGAACACACCGGCGAGGGCCGGTGCCGGCGGTGCGGGTTCGTCTACGCCAGTCAGGTGCGTCTATGCCCGACGTCGCGGCGGATCGCCGCCGAACTCGAGACCCGCGGCAAGGCGCCCGTGACCCAGCCCCACATAGGTCAGGGGCTGTGCGCGGGTAAGGGTTCCGGTTGGACCGTCACCGGAACAACAGCCGCGGCGTGGAAGCGTGCGATGGCGGCCTGCTCGGTGTGCCCGCTGCTCGCGCAGTGCGAGACGCAACTGGAGGACAGGCTCGCTACTGGTGTGAAAGTTCGCGAGCAGATCATGGCCGGACGGCTGTTCACCGTCACCGGCCGCGAGATCGAAGCCGCTGGGGTCGATGCGTTCGCAGTTGCCCGAGGGAGGACGAAGAAGAAGCAGAAGCCCCCTGCCTCACTCCCGGCCCCCACTCCGGCTCCGGCGCGGCAGCCCGCGCACTTCGGGAACGGGGCGGCATGAGAGCCCGCACGGGTTTCCGCCTGTTGGACGCGCCCGCACAGAATGCCCTCGAACGACCGGCCAGCGGCAACTCAATCCGGAGATCCGAGCAACTTCTCGCCGAATGTCCTCTGGTGATCTCGGCTGAGGCGCCGACTCTGAGTGTGGGCGCCCGAGAGAAGCTCACCGATGTCATCGACTTGGTCGTGACGAACCCTGAAACGGCTTCCGTTGAGCAGATCCGTGAGGTCGCTTCGCTCGCCTGTCTACTTCTCCGCCGATATCCCGCGTAGCAGTACAGATTCAGCGCGCTTCAGAGCAGGGTAGATCGTCCCGATCACCCAATCTTGTCGCCCTCATTGGAAGCGGGGTCGCTGAAACCTGCGACCAAGTCCGTTCAGTCCTGATACGCCGAATCGTTCACGAAAGGCAGTCCCCTTCGATGTCCACTTCAGTCACATGCGACACACCGAAGAGCGCCGGTTACCCGTATCGGTTACAGGTTCGATCTAGGGTTTCCTCATGGCACAGCACAACAAGGGGCCCCGCGGTCAGATCGCTACTCGCGCACCCCTCAGACACCACAAGGTTTACGAGAGTCGGGCAGCCGAACTCGGCATCCCTGCTGGCGACTACTCCGTGCTTATCCTCGCCATCACGCATGGGCTCGACATCCCGGATTACATCAGCGAGAAACTTCGACCGGAACAGCTCCGGCTACTCGAAGTCGAGGCATCAGGGTCGTTGCACCAGATCGAGCAGTTGGCGATGGGCGCATGAACGACACCTAGACAGCGAACAACCCCCAGGGCTTGGCGGCATCGGGGGTTGTCCGGTTATGAAATTTCGGGACCTTGCCAGCTCCCTGACCACCACTACCTCGGAAGGAAGAGGCGGTGCTTACTCGATGATAACGCATGGCCGCAAGTCTGGCCTGCCTGCGAACTTCCACTCCGTAACGTGTCTGTCTCAACGAGACCACATGCCGGCTACGGCGCTCCCTCACGCGCCAGAACACTGCGACGGCGCTGCCCCTGTGTTGGCTTTCCAGGGCGCCCATTACGCGACGGAATCTGCGGGTTCTGAGCTGCGACTTCCGGTGCCGCCTATGCGCGCATCGGCCCTTCTGACCGAGGAGGGCGGTGGGCCTGGCGAATAGCGCATTGGAACTAACTCGATAGCTAATTCAAAAGCAGCGGTACAAGCCAAAGGGACCCCCGGCGGGGGTGGGTTTATCCAATGAATCCCGATGGGAGGACTGGCAGGTCCTCCCCGTCTAGGGCGATCGTCTGGCAGGACGGTCATTCCCTGAGGTGAGTAGAAGAAGTTAGCAGCCTCTTCGACTCGGTACTGCATTCCCCGAAGGGACTACCTGTGCTAGGTACGTCTGAGGATAACCCATGTCTTGACGCGATTTCCACGGTGCAACATTCCGATCGCGGCGTGTCGTGGGATAAATCACACAACTCACCGGTTCCACAAACCGCTACGCAACCAGCTACGCAACCACTTCAGACCCCCTGGATTGACGAGCTGCGACGACTCAATACGGATACCGATCAGCGCGGAAATTCCTGGACGCTGCCCGTCAATCCCGGCCAAGAAGCACGCATCCCGATCTGGACAAGCCGCGACGGATGGATGCGACAGGTCCGGTACGCAGTCACCAAGACCGCCGCCGGCCGCGCCGCAGCCGCCCGACACAGGATCGGCGTCGAAAGTATGGTCGCCATCGCTGGCGCGCACGCGTCGTCAGCCGACTCGAAAACTGGGCGCCGTGTTACTGCGACAGTCCAGAACCTCGCGGCCCGCGCCGGTGTGTCTGAATCGGTGGTCAAACGAGGTCGCCGTGTGCTGAAAGCACTACACCTCGGCTTCGAGCTGGTGCGGGGCCGCACCCTGACTGCGCGTGAATTCCAAGCCGCAGAAGTCCACCACGGTGGGCGTCAGCACCGCGCTGCCAGCGTGTGGGCTCTATCCTCCCCACCTGACCTCGTCGCGGCCACTCCCGCTCCCCCAAAGCCGAAGAAGCGCGGCAGCTCCCAGGGCAGGACACACCGCGCGGCGAAGCTGGTTCGCCACACCACTACGCCGGGTTCGAATGACAATCCCCAAGCCCCCGACCGTGACCCCCTATCTTTGAGTGGTTTTTCCCCGAAGGGGATCTCTTGTAGAGAAGTAATCACCAAACGCGCGTGCGCGCGCGAGAATCAACCCTCATCCCCGAATCAGACGAACCCACGCGCAATAAATCTCCAACGAGCCGCCTCGACGCTGGTCGCCGCAGCTCCAGTTATCGCACCCAGCGGCCACATCGGAGCCGTGTGCGACGTCATCGATCGTTCAGGAATCGACACCACCCGCTGGACAGGGCGGGATATCGCCCAAGCTTTGACAGCTGACACCGTCTCGCGAGGTGAGCTCTGGCCGAACACGGTTCGCTCGCCGATCGGATATCTGAACTGGCGTTTGTCCAGAATCGACTGGTCGGGCCCCTCCCCGAGCGAGCGACGCGCCGCCGAGGCCGCGCACAGCGCACAGCGCCGCGCTGAGCGTGACGCCGAACGCGAACGGGCCCGTCGCGCAGCGGCCTCCCCTGAGCACCGAAAAGCTTTCATGGAACAGATCCGCGCTAGCTTGGCACCCCAGAGGCAGGCGGCCTAATAATGCCCATCGATCCTTGGCGCACCCTGCACATAGGGCAACGCTGGTCGGACTGGCCGCGGACGATCACCACCGCGCCGACCGAGGTACCACTCATCGCCAAGTCTCGGCCTTATACTGCGAGAATCATCGTGGCCGACTCGCACAGAACGGAGTGCGCTCGTGGGTAAGAAGAACACCGCGTCCCGATCGACCCACCGCCACCCACGGGTCTATGTCAGCCGGGTCCAGGCGCCTCCCCACATCAGCCGCAACGCAGACTCGATCCGCGAACGCCTCCGCAACGGCGCCAAAACGGTCGTAGTTGACACTGCAGGTCAGCTAATCGAACTCGACGACAAAACATTCGCATCGGCCGGCGATGAGTGGACCCTACGATTTACCGCTGGATCGCAAGCACGGATTCATCTCGACTCACCACTACCCGCCACCGCGCACATCGTCGCCACCGACGCAACGACCGTGGAAGTCACAGGGCAAGTTCATGTCTGGGCCTACACCCACGCGACAGTAACTGCCTTCGACCGGTGCAGGGTCGTAGCTCACAATCACGCATTCATCAGAGCATGTGACCACTCCACTGTGTGGGCCGACGACAATGTCGTTGTTCACGCCTACGACGAGGCCACCGTCCAGGCTAGAGATCACACGATTCTCGCCCTGTCCGACGAGGCACGCGCAGTCGTGGACACCGCAGTTGAGGTTCGCGGTCCGGCCCGCAAGAACATCACCATCTGGGGCACAACATGATTCCCGATCATCGGCAGACTCGGCTCCCTTGACGCACCACCTGTCCAACAGCAGTTCCAAGAGGGCCTTCGTATACCTGGCTGTCGAAGTCGGCCCTCTCAAGAGCGGTGTGCTCTATCCCTCTTGGCTGCCTGGAAGCTACGCAACCCAACCTGACGTTGCTAGCAATGCGAGCTAGCGTCGCTAGACGACTCTAGCGGCCCTGAATAGTTAGGCGAGCGCCGATGTCCCGGCTATCTACGGTTTCTGTCACGTGACGGCAGATACGGACGGCACCGGATCTCACCGGACGGCGCGTCGTGATGGCGCCGTAGTCGGTGTCTGTGGTGGACTGCGGTTATGCCCAAGAGCCGTGGCCGCCGCAAGGGCGGCAAAAGCCGACCCGTTCGCCGTGCTCCCAGGCAAGTTCACCCCGCCGATCTTCTGCTGCGCGACGCTCGGCAACTCCTCGAAATCGACGATGTGCTCACTGCCGAGACCTGGGCCAGCGGCTGGCTCGGCGAGGCGTGGTCGACGGCGGCAGTGACCGAACGCGAGCCCGAGCATCAACTGTGTATGCAGGTCACCGGCCGAGCATGCTCCACACCGTCTCCGCACGCGCTGGCCGCGGTCGACGCGCTTGCGCGGGTCGCACCTGCGGCCGACATCTCCATGCTGACTGAAACCCTCGGCATCTTGGCTGAAACTCAACCACCGCCGGCCTGGCACACTGTCGCGGCGTGGACTCCGACCGCGGCGTGGCGGGCGGTCGACGTGTACGACAGCGAACGAGTCCTGTTCATTGACTTCGACGGACCCCACCCACACACATTGATGGCACATATCTACCAGGTCGGCGGCCTGATGATCGACAAGCTCGCTCTCCTGAATCCCGGCGCAGCCACCACGTGGGACCAGCTGCGTGAGCCCGACGAGGCACCGATGCCGCTCCAGTCGGTCCCGGTCGCCGAGGTGCTCGCCGATCTCGCACACGCGTTGCGCACCACCGACATGACCTGGCCCCGCACCGCCGACGAGGACTTTTGCGATCACCGGGCGCTCGCATGGTCCCGCTGCCGGGACTACCTGCCAGAATGGCCCGAACACACCGGACTCCCCGAGCAAAGGCGCCGCCAACTGGTCGAGGACTTCCTCACCGACATCGGAAGCGACGACGAGGTGAGCCGTTCGCTGGCCGAGCTGTTCCTGGACTACGGCGACGGCTACATCGGCGCCGGACCGCTGTGCTGGAGCCCGGGCGAGGTAATGCTGCTGCTTACAGATTGGCTTCCCCGCAAAGCAGTCCTCGACGCCGACCAACGCAACGCACTGCCCTTCGTGTTGCGCCGATGGCTAACCTTCGCGTTGACCCAACGGGGGGTCGACCGCCAGTGGATCAGTCTCGTCGTTGATGCTGTCGACACCTTCACACCTGAGTTCCAGGACGCGTTCGACGATGAAACTGCCTGGGGCCCCGGCAAACAGGTGGCCGCAGCGCTTTCCGAGAGAGGCATCGACCTAACCGACCGCCACGCCGTCGACGACGCCATTCGGCAACTCAACGCCGAACAACTCGCCCACCGATTACTGCCCTGAACCGTCAGCTGTGAGCACACCCGATTCACACGTCGTGCCGATTCCTTCTGAACCTGGGAATGCTTCCTGCGACGCGCTGCCCAGCGAATGTGCGCTCGTTGGGAAAGCTACGTAACCCCACAGTGCGATGCTAGTCAGGCCATCTATCGGTGCTAGAGACACTAGATAGCAAAGTAACGCTATTCGAGCTAGCTAAATTAGCGATGCGAGCGTTGATTGCTCGCCCGACTAAGGCTACTAGGAGCTACGCAGTAGCTAGCGGTGAAGCGACCTTTGCACTAAGGACGCTGGCGAAGATAGCAGTTCTCGCGCATAGAGATAGGGACGCTAGCCTAGCTAGCGGGGCGCGGCTAGCCCGAAAATCGTGCTGGGTTGATCGGGGGCCAGATCCGCTCGGGGAGCCTGTCGAGCTGAGAAGACTCAAAGCCGGCCGGCTCCGTTTCAATGGGTTCCGCCGCACCCAGGCAGACGCGATCTGGTCGAGGGAAGCGTTTCGCGTGACGGTGCCTCGTGCATAGTTGTCGTGGCGACCCACTGACCTGCTGAAATATCAACGCTAGCTCCTATAGCATTGACGGGATCTGCTTGGTAGCAAGGGAAGCGCAACTATCCAGGCTACCCGGGCTATCGGCTCTAGCCTTCATGTCGCGGATAGTTCTGCTAATGAGACGATCACGGCTACTCGTTCTAGCGCAGCAAGTCTCGCAATCGTGGCTATCAGAGAGATGCCAGCAACGATATCTACGCGAGCTAGACCCCGTATAAGCGCTACAGTAGCGCCGCATTCTATAGACGCTCGCACCTCTAGGCTGACTTGCCTTTCTAGCAATACCAGCCTTACAAGGCTGGCTACGCAGTCTAGGAGTCCTAGGATTGCTTGCAGAGTTATGAGTGCGAACAAAACTACGAGGGCGATGCTTGCTAGAGAAGTTCAACTATCGATCGTTGCGGTCATAGCTATAAGAGCAGACGTATCTAACCGCGCTATGAAGACTAGTGCAGTAACTGTTGCGAGCAAAGCGTTTACAGACAACTTAGATATGGCCGCAACCATAGAAACCATAGCTATGCCTGCCTCCACAGCGTCGATCGCTACGACAGCCAAACTAGAGACGCTAGCTGCGTTATTCGCGCTAGCTCACCTAGCAAAGAACGCTAGCGTTGCTCGGCGTGTCGAGCTAGTTCAGCAGCCAAGCCTGGCTATGCTCCCTACGCGAGCGTGCGGAGTTGCACTAACGCTCATCGCGCGCATCTGGAAGTCTCCTGGCCTCGACGGAACGGAACCAAGTCATGACACGCAAATGCGCGATCTGCAATCAGAAAGGGGGAGTGGGCAAGACCGCCACGACCCTCGGTCTCGCGAGCGCAATAAGCAACGCCGGCGGACACGTCCTCATTGTCGACGTCGACCCCCAGGGCAACGCCACCAACGGCGTAGGCGTCACCATCACCGACGAGATGCTGACAACCTACGACCTGATGAGCCGAACCGAGTCGGGCACGGCGATCGACGCCGTCATTGCCACCCCATGGGACGGCGTCGATCTGATCCCAGCCGACCAGACGCTCGCGAACATCGAGTCGGATGGCGCCAACGACCTCATCTTCCGCCTCGACATCGCCTTCGAGGGCCTCGACCTCTCCGCCTATGACGCAGTCCTCTTCGACTGCCCACCGTCGCTCGGCAAACTCCTCTTTGCTGTTTTCTGTGCAGTGGACGGGGTCATTGCAGTGACCGAGCCCACCATCGACAGCGTTCAAGGCGTCACCAAGCTCTTCGAAACCGTCGAGAACGTCCAGCGACGCCCCAACCCGAACCTGGCTATCGACAAGATCGTCCTCAGCCGACAGCGGGGGACAGGCGAGCACCGATTCCGGGAGAGCGAACTGCGCGAGGTCTACGGCGATCTCGTCGCGCGCACCACCATCCCGGAATACGCAACGCGGCAGGACGCACACAGCGCGCGCACTCCGATCCACAAGTTCACGGGCGGAAAATCGCTGTCATTGCAGCTCGCCTACACCGACCTTCTCAACGAACTACCCATCAAGACCGCAGGAGCGACCGTATGAGCGTCCAACGTGAACCCGCTATCCGCAGGCCGGCGCACCCTGCCGCAGATCTTCCTGAGCGCCCCCGGGTCGTCAAAGACCCCACCAGGTCCGCCGTCGACGAGCAGCCGACGCAACTTCCGACCGAATCGACCATCAGACCTGTCGCCGACGTGCCGGTCACGCCGGTCTTGTCTCCTGCACCCGAGGCGGCATCGCCTGTCGAGAAGCTCAGCGAACAACACAACGTACGGTTGCGGCCCTCGACTAAGGCGCGCCTGACGCGCGGTGTGGACAAGTTGCGCTACGAGACCGGGGACCGGAGCATCACCATTTCATCGGTCACCGACGCCGCGCTCATCGAGTACCTGACCAAGAACGGCTGCTAGCACCAATAGCGACACTAGCTATCGGTGCTAGGTGAGCGCTCGTGGTTCGAGGTACGCCCACCGAAACACACAGGCCGCACCAACACAAGGAGGCCCCCGCCGATTGGACCGGCGGGGGCCTCGTGGACCGGGACCCCGTGGAAGGACACCCCGATCATGAACGACCTTAGTATCCGAGCAGCACGAATCCAGCTCCGCGCCCTCATTGCCGCCCTAATCGTTGCGATCGCCATTGCGGTCGGCATCACCACCGGAGCGTTCGTCCTCTCGTTCGCCGTGCAACGCGACCTCGCATTGCAGGCCGGAATCCCGCACTACCTCACCTGGATCTTCCCCGCCATTGTCGACGGCGCAATCCTCGGCGCAACGATCGCCATCGTTGCGCTAAGCAAAATCAACGGCAGCGCAACGGGGAAGCATTTCTTCCTCTGGCTCGCAGTGGTCGTCGTCTTCATCAGCGTCTTCGGCAACGCCTACCACGCCTACCGCGCCGGGGAAGCCGCCGCACGGAGTGCTGCAGCTGGCATCGACCTGGGATACACCCCACTGACTCCAACCGGCGCATCGCTCATTGCAGTCATCCCGCCACTCTTGGTCTTAGCTTTCACCCACGGCGTCGGAATCCTCATCAAAGCCATCGGCACCGCCCACACCGAGTACACCGCGGTCGTCCGAGACACTCGTGACCGCGAACATCGGAACGGCGAGGACAACGCGGCCCACTACCCGACGGTGGTGGCTGAGTCGATGCCGGCATCCGAACTGAACATTGGCCATATTGCGGACATCACTACTCCGCGCATTGCGCAGGACCCCGATGTTGCGCAGGACCCCGACGTTGCGGCGCGCATTGCTCAGGACCCTGACGTTGCGGCGCGCATTGCTCAGACCGTTGCGCAGTTCGCCGACGGTGCCACGGAAGACGACTCCTCGGCAGTCGACGACAGCAGTGAGGCCGCCGTGACCGGACCTGAGAGTTCCACGCGCGTTGCGGATGCCGCGCAACCAACCGCAACGAACCCAGATGACCTCAC
This sequence comes from Rhodococcus opacus, assembly GCF_012396235.1. GTDB lineage: Bacteria > Actinomycetota > Actinomycetes > Mycobacteriales > Mycobacteriaceae > Rhodococcus_F > Rhodococcus_F opacus. The sequence continues at coordinate 75,369 of NZ_JAAXPA010000026.1, forward strand.
CGATGTTGCGACCCTCACCGAGGAGCACGTTGCGCGCAGTGCACTGGACGGACGCAATGCCGATGCACTGAAGGTCGGCAATGCGCTCGAGGACTCGCAGGAGCCATTCGTGTTGCCGGACGAGGCCCAGACTATCGAGAACCTCCTCGACTTCATCGAAACGTGCGCCGACTTCGAGCCTGTAGTGAAGGAGACGGCCCGACTGCGGATCATCGAACAGCACAGCTACGCGGAGATCGCGACACTCACGCGGGCTAAGGCCGCAAGCACCGCAATGCGCCGGTTCGACAAGGTTGCGCAACGCGCGGTCGACGCCGGGTTCCGGACGCCCCCGTTGCCGGAACTCGAGGAGATTGCGGACGGACGCAATGCGGCAACGCTCGATCCGCAGTACACATTGGTCGGGACACCCTGATCACACGCCCCGGCAAGGCGGCGACCGCCAGTCCCTGCTCTCCGCGGCTCGACTGGGGAGACGACCGACCAACAGAACGAAGCACACCCCACACCCAGGGAATCCCGAACCGCCGCAACACCCAGCGCCTCTGACCGCAACACGGCCCGACGTTGCAGACCAACCAGATGGAGTTGCAACGCAACGCCGACAGTGCGAATTGGCAACGCAATGTTCGATTCGGATGCAACGGACAACCGGACGTGTGGGCCGCTAAGCGGACGCAACAACGTCGGCGATCATTTGCGCATTGCAGGTGGGCGAGCGCCGCGTTGCAAGTTGGACGCTGGTGATTTACACAGTTCACCTAAGAAGAGTGGATGAGGGAGCGGTTGTGGAATGGTTCGTATCGTTTTGGGATCTGGAGACTCAGCGGACATCGGTGCGCGCGGGGGAAGCGTCCAATCGCGTTGACGCCATGACTCAGGTCATCGCCACTGGGCGCGAGCTGGCGCGCCGCGACGACGGGTCGGTGGTCAATAAGACTGCCCACATCCGTATCGGAACAGAGCTGGCGGTGGTGGCCGGGTTCGACAATCCACACCTCAGCGACGAAAACCTGCGCTGCCGTATCGAGGCCGCCATCACCGCGAAGCAACAACACGCCCGCACGATGCAGCAACGTATATCCGTCGAGTTGTAGTTGCGGTCTCCTCGGGGGTACCTGGTGACGCTGACATCCGCCGCAGGCACACCCATCCAGCCACTCGATCTCGAAGTGGGCGAGTAGATCCGGTTCCACATCGCCCCTCGGGCCAATGTTGTTTCGGACGTCAGCGCCGTCGGCGCGGCACATTAAGGTCACGAGCTGGTTGAGCCCGGTCTCGGCAAATGCCTTCGCGGCCGCTTGAGTCGTTCGACGGTGCCGCGGGGTGTCAGTGCGCGGTCCGACGCTTTGGATGGGTGGGTATCGATCAGTTGCGGAACGGTTGGCGAACCCATCTCACGCGGCGCTGGTGGCAGGGGAGAGCGGACAGAATTTCATCACTGTGACGTAAATGCCCGGGCCTGGACGGTTGTCTATTTTCTTCACCGGCGGCCGGATGGCTGCCGCGGAAATGGCAACGTCACGAATTGTGCTCCGGAACGCGCCGCGACCGTGACCGCAAGGCGGAGATAGCTAACTCCGCTACGCTAGCTAGCATTGCGATTGTAGGTTACGTATTGCGCAACGGAACGCACCCGTCGTGTTTACAGACCGTCCCTCGATTGTTGGCTCACCGGGCCGACCTCGAACAACGGGTCGACGAGATGTGGAAGGTAGTACTACCCAGGCTGATGCTGGCAGCACCGCATCAGCACCGTTCGAGCGGCGCGCAGCAGTGTCGCGGTATCTAGTGTCGTCTAGTGTTTCAACAGTCGGGCTCGTCGGTTCTGCGGCGCTCACTCTCACACTGACACAGGCTCGCTGACGATCAGAGGTCCCACAACCCCAGCAACGCGGACCTAAGGCCAGGGGAGCGGACGAAGTGGTCAGTCCGCAGCCGTGACCCGGGATGCCCGAGCTCGGTCAGCGCCTTCTCAGCATCGGAGAGGCGGAGTGGAGACAGGCCGGTGCGCAGGCGCAGGAAGTACAGAACTGCTCCACCGGACCGCGGGAGCTTCATGGGGTCGGACACCACGACCGCCGGCGCGTAAATCCACTCGTCATCGGCCGAGACGAAGACGATCACGTCGCCCCGCTTCACCCCGCTGGGCCTGTCGAGACGAAGCGATTCGAGCTGGTACTTCGCCGCCGGGCCGCCGCGGCTGTGATGGCGGCCCCGCAGTTCGTCGAGGACCTGTTGTTCGGTGCGGGTGGGTTCGTAGTCGACGGCGTGTTTGACGAACATCCGAGTCACCGGCGTCGGCAGGAAATCTGTCTCGATGCGAACCCTGCCGGTGACCCCGGGCAGTGGGACCGCGCGGCCGATCTCCCACTCCAGGATCGCGTCGTCGAGGAACACCTGATCGACCTCGGTGATCTCGTCGAGGCCGTCGATGAACTTACGGACACCGGCGATGATCTCAGGGTCGTCGGTGATGACCACAGCGTCGTCGGCGAGGGTGGAGTTTTCCGACGCGTTCGCCGACCCGATCACCGCCCGGGTGTTGGTGACGATCACCTTGGCATGCAGGGTCGGCGAGGACAGCACCCGCACCCCCCTGTTCAGGTAGTACGCGAGGGCGGCGGGGGAGGTGGCGTGCGCACGGATAGCGGCCTTGGAGGCGTTGACGACCAGGACGTCCCCGGCGCGCAGCGGGAGCAGGTCGGGTGCGTCCTGTCCGAGGTAGCCGATCGCGGCGTACCGGGCGCCGCGGGTGCGGATGGCGCGGGTGATGTGTGGCCACGGACTCGGTCCGTGGAAGGTGGTCCCCATACCGACAGACGGTAACCGGCCAGGCCTTGTGCCGGGTGGCGGTCCCTGGCAACGCTAAAAGAAGCTAAAGGGGTCACCGCCGGTCGAGTGCTCCTGGCGAGGTCGACGGTGGCGCGTGGGCGGGTTGACCGCAGTCGCCGGGGGGTGCAGCGATCCGGTCGAATCTCGGTTGCGGACAACGTGTCGGCGTCGGCGGCGGCCACGACCGGCGGCCCGGCGCTCTTACGCTGGTGAGCACCACGAGACGAGACCGGCGGGAGAAGGATCATGAGTTACGAAGCGATCTACGACGGGGTCCGTTATCCGCTCGCTGATGCGGCCGCCGCCCACAGTCTCGAGGACGACATCCGGGGCCTCTTCGCAGACAACGGCAACGGCGGATTCGTCGGCTTCGTCAGCCAGAACTCGACGGTTCGCCTGCTGATCACGCCGGCGACTCCGATCGCGATTCGGGGCAGCGACGAGCCGAACCCGACCGTCGTCCACCGCTGGTAACCCCACCCGCAGCAGCTACCTCCATCGGGTCGCGACGGTGTGTCCGCCCTCGTGGAGGAGTCGGTGTCCGCGAGACTTTCGGCAACGATCCACCGCCGAGCAGAAGGAGGGTATGTGCCCAGCCTCATCTTTGGGCGGCGTCACCTACGGCATCAGCCAGACCAGGTTCGAGGCCACCCGCGAGCTGCTCGCACGGTTCGCCGAGGGAAACACCCTGGGAGTGGCGATGTCGCTCCATGACGGCGCCCGGCACCACCTGTTCATCACCCCCGGGGTGCCGATCACGCTGGTGGAATGACGACTCCGCAGTTGTCGAGTCGTGACGGTTTCCTGCGCTGACGTGCCCGGGCCGTGTCTCCGGCGAGGTCGCCACCAGCGGCGTCAACCCCTCGGCGGGTAACACCCCACCCCGTCACAGTCTGGGCGCAACTCTGCACGCAAACATGCCAGCGAAAATACCGGTAAGAAGGCGCGTAGTGGGTAGGGTGAGGTCCGCGCACGTACACGGGCGGCACACCGAACACGAGTGGGTGGGGATGGCGAAGACAGGAAATTCCGAAGGCGGCGCCCGCCGCCGCCCGACCGGGGCCGGACGAGGCGCCACGGGCTCGGGGAAGCGCGCGTCCGGTGCGGGAGAGTTCGGTGGTGCGAGAACGCCGAGTCCGGAATTGACGGCGAAGCTGGAACCACGGAAGGGCCCGACGAAGGTTCCGCTCAATACCCGGGTCCTGGCCTCGACGGAGGCCCGGTTGAACTGGCTGGTGAACGATCGCCAATCCACGGTGACCAACGTCGTGGACGTGGCCCTGCAGGAGTTCTTCGACCGCTGCAGCGTCCCGCCGGCAGATCATGACGGCCAGATCACCGAGCAGGAGTCATGAGCAGTCCGTGGGAACAGATACCCCTGTTCGCACTGCCCGAGACAACCCTGACGACATCTCCCTCCTCCACCGATGATGTTCTCCCTGACGATGACGTTCTTCCCGACGACGACTTTTTTCCCGACGACGACTTTTTTCCCGACGACGACTTTCTTCCCGACGACGACGCTGTCGCCGTCGATGCTGATGTCTTCGTCGAAGCCGATCATGCGGATTCTGAGCCGGCCGCTGCCGCCCACCCTGCATCGCCCGAGCGGTCGGATGTCGCCGAAGCCGCCGACCCCGCCGAAGCCCCGTCCCCGCCGACACCCGAGACGGACAGCGAAGAAGTGGACAACGCTGCGGTCGACGGCGACGAAGTGCACGACGACGCGGCTGAAAGCGACACGGCTGGAAACGACACGGCTGACAACGAAGAGGCTGGCAGCGAAGAGGCTGGCAACGACGCGGCCGATAAGCCGGTGTGGGAGACGCTGCCCGCCGGAGAAGACGCCGATGGCCATGCGTTGATCGTGACCGCCGACGGAACCTACACACCCTCCGGGCGGGAGTTGACCGGTCCCGTCGACTCGGTCGAGAAGCTGGACAAACTGATCCGCTGGGCCTCGCTGACCCCGTTGGGCGCCCCCGCGCAGATCTGGATCGTCGGACAGGGCGCGTGCGAGCTGCTCGGGTGGATTATTGATCCGGGCAGCGAAGACGACGTCGACGACATGGAGGCCCTCCGCAACCGCGCCGCCCAGGAACTGACCGCCGTCCTCCACGCCACCCTCACCCCACTGCTGAATGCGGGCTGGGAGTTGCGCGGCGACCCCGGGCACGTGGTGCACCTGTCCCGCTCGATCGGGAACTTCACCTCGATGGTCGATGTGGTGATCGAACCATACGTGTGGACCTACTGGAACAAGGACTTCGGTTGGCACAACCGGGTCGGTGACATGGGGATCCTCGGCTCACCGACGGCCGGAACGTATCTCCCGGACGACGACCTCCCGGCGGCACGGGAACTCGGTCGCCGACTGGCCTGGTGCGCCAAGCACCTCGGGGTGCTCCCGGGACCAACGCCCGCGCGGACCGGCGCCGCCCTCGTCGACAAGATCAAGCGTGAACGCACCCGCAGCGGCAAAGGCATCGTGGTCACCACACCCGGGTTGGTCCCACCGCTGGACGGCCCGCCGCGGGGAGATCTCGAACCCGCTGTCGGCTGGACCCGCGTCCCCGACGCGCAGGATGTGGACGGGGCGAGCCGGTTGGTGTCGATCGACCAACGCGCCGCCTACCTCGCCTCCGCGGGCATGCTCGAGTTCGGCTACGGGCAGCCCAAACACCTGACTGGTGACACTGCTGCGGCTGCGGCGGTGGGGGAGAAGGGTGCCCCGTTCGGGCTGTGGCGGATCACCCTGCCGCCCGGGCAAACTTTGTCGCTTCCCGCGAAACTCCCGTTGCCGCATCCGCACATGCTCGCGGACCAGCCGGTGCAGACCTGGGTGACGACGGTCAGCCTCGACGGGCTGTGCTCCCCGGTGGCAGACGGAGGAATCGGCGCGGACCTCGACGACCTCGACATCGCCGAGGCGTGGGTCTACCCACAGCAGGGCCGGACGCTGGACAAGTGGGCGAAGATCCTGCGCGAGGCCCGCAAGGCCGCGGTGGACACCGAAGACGAAGCGACGAAGCGGTTCCTCGGCACCTGCTACAAGGGCTACATCGGGCGAATGGTCAACCCGGACATGTGGACTGCGAAGCAGATGCAACATCACCACCAACCGCTCTGGCGTGCGGCGATCATCGCGCACTGCCGGTGGCGCGGCCGCCGCGTCGCGATGCGGATTGCCCGCGAACACAATCGTTGGCCGGTCCGCACCGTCACCGACTCCTGGGTGTACCTCCTCGCGGATGGTGAGGACATCGCCGATCCGAGTGAGGCGCTGGGGAAGATGTCGGTCGAGAAGGACGTGGTCCTCACCGACACACTCCTGTCCGCCTTCACTTCGGCCCAGGACGTGCACGAGGTGAACCTCGCGATCAAGGCGGCGTTCGCCGACAACGAGGACGCCGACGACGAAGGGGAGGGGGTGCTCTGATGGCCCTGCATCTTCCGAAGCCGCGCACCAAGAAACCCGCGCAGGAGGCGGTCGGCCTCGACGGCCTCAAGGTCTCCGTCGCCAACGCCGCGACCAGCGGCGTCGAAAAATCGAAGCAAGTCAAAAGTGGGGGACTGGCCGGACTGACCAGCAAGGTCTCCGTCAAGCAGCTGCGCAAGGAACTCGGCAACGAGGGCCTGCGTCAGGCCGCGATCGATGCCGGCCGCACACCCCCGTCGGCTCGCACGTTGCGCCGGTGGGCGCAGCAAGGCCGCATCCCACACGCCGACGTCCTCGAGCGAGCCCAACGCCGTGCCGCGATCGAACGCCTCGGCGGCGTCGACGCCGTGGCCGCGAAGATCGGCCGGTCCCGCTCCGCCGTCTCCCGATATCGCTCCGGGGAAACGAACGAGCTGCGCGCCGACGCCAGCAAGAAACTCCGCAACGTCAAAGCCGAGGACATCATGAAACGCGCCGGAGTGTTGCGGCCGGACGGAACCCCCAAAAAAGCGGTCATCCGCGTCAAAGGTGGCGTCATGGTCCGCAACGGCGCCGACGAGGGCTACGACTACCGGGTCCGGACCCTGGATTTCGCGAACTCGGACACACCGTTCACCAGTGAGGAGTCCCGCGAGCTGGCCGCCGCACTGGCCAATGACGATCACGCCCGCGTGGTCGCACTGCTCGAGCGGCACGCCACCCTCGACTACCCCGAGAACAAGGGTTTCGACAAGTACAGCGACCAGTTCGGATTCCACTTCGACCACATCGACTCCGTCCACATCGACTGGATCTAAAACGCTGGGAACCATCCCCCCACCAGCCCGCCGCGGCACGGGTCGGGTGGCCCTTGTCGCATCGCACGTGAAAACACCCGACTCCGGCCCATTCTCGCCGGTCAGCGCCCTAAAAAGGAGCGCCGGGCACCCCGACACCCCGTTGAGGGGAAACGCCGACATGGGTGAAGGTAGGCATCAGTGTCCCTTCCGGCAATTCGAGGTGCCAATGCCCGCCAGACGTTCGCGAACCCGTCGCACGGTCGCACTGATCGCCACTGCGACCGTCGTCGTCGGCGTCGCTCTGACCGCACCCGCGATCGCCAACGCCGCCCCGGTGGGCTGTGCGGCGACGTTCAATTTGTTTATCCCCGGCACGTGGGAGACCAACGAGAACGCCGACCCGACCCGGCCGGTAGGCATGCTCGCCCCGGTCGCAGAGGCGATTAAGGCACAGAACGGTGCCCGCGCGCAGATATACTCGCTGCCGTATATGGCGTCCGCGTTCGACAATGGCCACACCTACGCCGACAGCAAGACCGACGCGGTCAGCAAGGCCACCGCCGTGCTGCGCAACTACCTCGACGAGTGTCGGGGCGCGAAGATCACGATCACCGGATACTCCCAGGGTGCGGACGCTGCAGGCGATCTCGCGTCGGCGATCGGAAACGATCAAGGTCCGGTCGATGCGGACCGGGTCCTCGGTGTGGCGCTGATCGCCGACCCGGGTGCCGGCACGAAGGGCGCCGCACCGGTGGGGCCGACGACGTCGGGGGAGGGGATCGCCGGTCCCCGGTCGCAGGGCATGGGCACGCTGTCGGGGCGGGTCGCCTCGATCTGCGATCCGAACGACCTGTACTGCTCGATCCGCAAGGGCGCGAACCCGTTCCTCGGGTCCCTCGGGTCGATCCTGTCGAAGACCCCCGGCAACACCGGTGCCGGTACCGGCGGAGGTAATGCGGCGGTCGCCCACGTGCTGACCTCGGATTTCAGTGGCGCCGACCTGCCCGGTCTCGGATCGAATGTCGACGCGCTCGGAAAGCAACTGTCCGGCACCGACACCGGCGGGACGGTGGATGTGCATGAGGTCGCCGACACCGCGACCTCACTGTCGAAGACGCTCAGCCCACTGGTCGACTTGCTGCAGTCCGGGGCCGCGAATACCGCCGCCACCGCGAGCCTGGCCGCAGCCCCAGCCGGTACGCCCGAGAACGCGGCCGCACAGGTCCTCACCACAGCCAGCCGAGCGAACCTGACCGGTGCCCTCGACTCGGCGGCCACGATCGCGAACACCGCAGCCAAACTCGCCAATAGTGGCACCACCACCCTGCCCGCCACCGCACCCGAAATCTCTCAACTCGCGGGCACCGCCGCATCACTCGGTACCCAGATCGCACCCGTCGCCGCCACCCCGGCAGATGCCCTCTCCTCCGCGTCGAGCGTGCTGTCGGTCCTCAAACCGAAAGTCGTCGTCGACCAGGCACTCAATGTCGTCACCGGCGTCACTGCCCTCGATATTCCGAAGATCCTGCACAACCTGATCGTGCTCCCGCAAAGAATTGCCGCCGGAGATGTCCGCGCCGCCCGGGACGCCGCCCGAGAGCTGAACGTGCAGTTCGAGCCGGTGGTGAAGATGGTCGCCGGTGTCGACTTGAAGTGGGTCTCCCAGATCCTCGCGATCATCCCGGACCCGTCCGGTTACACCCAGATCGCGGCGCTGGTCACCAGCATTCTCGGCAACGTCGATGTGATCAAGCTGGCCAACATCGCCGGTCAAGCCCAGGAAATTGCGTGGGCCGCCGCGGACAAGCTTTTTCCTCCGCCCGGGGTGTTGCCCGACCCGGTCGGTGCTGCGGCGCAGACCACGGCGTTGATCCCTCTTGGCCTCGAACTCGCCTCGGTGGCCGCGAACATGCTCACCGGCACAGCCGGCAAGACCGACCCCGCGCTGCTCGGCAAGCAGACCAATCCCGTCGGGAACGCGATCACCGCGCAGGCGCAGACGCTCGACCTCGCAGGACTCGCCGGGGCGGTGTCGACGATGGCGCAGTCGCAGGGGGCGGAGGATCTCGCCCACGTTGTCGGCGAGGGCCTGAACGCGGCCAGCTTCTTCGCCTCCGGGGCACACCAGAGCTACCAGAACCTGGTCGTCGACAACGCCGGCCGCAACGCCATCCAGTGGGTCTCGGATTGGCTGAACCTGCAGATCACCCGCGCCGCCTGACGATCCGACATCGTCCCGGTAGGACCACCACTGCGTGCTTCATCTCGCGGCCGACTTCATTTGAACTTCACCTCGACCACGGAACCGAGAACCTCGCAGATAGAGCGGTTGCTGTGTCGAAATCCGACCTGGCCCGGACGAAGAAACGCCGCAGTTCAGGTCACCGCCCCGGCGTTGACGTTCGGTCCGAGAACCTATATCTCCCAGTCGAATAGGAGCACCGGAAAGTGGCCCGTCGAACACACCGCCCGACATCGTGCTGGGTGAGTTGCCCGCACTGTGGCGGCAAACGCACCTACTTCACCCGCAGGGCCGCGCGTGCGGCCCGCACCCACCACGAAAAATGCCAGGGCCTGGCGATCTACCCCTGCCCCCACCTACACCAGGACGGCGAGGTCGGTTTCCACCTCGGGCACCGGCCGGAGGGGTTGGGCCGCGGCCACATCGACCGGGACACGCGCGCCGATAATCAGCGGGCAGCGCTCCAAGGCAGGTCTGCGGGCGGGGGTGCGCGGTGACACTGATGAACGCCAAGGGATCACCCACACCTCCGATCCCACTCGATGTTGGTGGGCGAATCCGCTTCGGTCTCGAACCCCGCCGCCCCTACACCGTCCGCGCACTCTCGGAGCACTTCGTCGTGTGCACCCGCCCACGCGACTTCGCCACCACAGGTGACTTCGTCTACACGGTCATCGACTGGCGGAACGGAATCCGCGGCCCGATCAACGGGCAAGTCGCGGACGTGAGCACCGATGAGCGGTGCCGCGACCTCCTTCACGACCTCGAAGCCGGCCGGTGGGAAATCAGCCACCACAACCGCGTCCAACTCGACATTCTCGACAGGGGCCAATCATGAGAGCACACACCCGAAAGGACCTATTGCGCTGCGCTATCGCTGCTCTGAAGCGCAGGTGCAGTGGTGGGTCCAAACACCGTGAGGGGTACTTCGGAAGCGACCTGCACACCGAGGTGACGCTCGGCGGCGCTAGCCTGGTCTCTTCGACCGTCCATCCCCGGCGACGAATAGCGTTCTACTCCGGCACCTGGCTGAGGGCGTCGTCCAGGCAGTCAAGGACGGTGTCGCCCGGGGCAGCCGGGGCGACACCGCCGTCTACGACATCTGTCGTTCTCGGCGGGTGCGGCTGTTCACCGGAGGAGATCTCGTGAACGACCCCTGAAGCACTGCAACACATGTGGGTTCCTCGCGGACCTCGACCTCGACCTCGGTCTTGATCTCGGTCTCGACGTCGATCTCGGTCCCAGAAGCGGATGGTGCCTGTCTGCGTGTTCACCGGGATGAGTCGGCGGCTCCACTTTGCGAGATTGTGTGGGTCGAGGGTCGGTCGCGCACCCGGTCGGTCGCTCGACCGGGTGCCGCAGTGGGGACCCCCAATGCTCGAGCGTTCGTCACAGTGACGTAAGCGACGCGCCAGTCGGCCTGGAGAGCTTGGGCGGCCGGGCGGGAGCCCTCGACGACGCCGACCACCGGTGTCCCCTACGGGGGCAACTGACGCACAGTGATCAGTGCCGTCACGGCGGCTCCTCGGCGAGTGTGCTGGGTGCTTCGCGGTAGCCGACCGCACGTTAGCTCGCTTTGCGCGCATAGCTAGCGTAGCTAGCAAGCCTGTGGCTGGGTGGCGCAACTGCCCGTACTGTTGCCTGGGTCTATCCGACGGATTGTGCCGATGTTCGTGGGCCCCGTGGGCGTGGGCCGGGGGAGACCCCGAGGGCAGCGAGTGGCCGCCGCTCGTCGTCGGGCAGGGCGTTGGCTCGCCACTTCTTGACCGCCCGGTAGAGCCACTGGCCTACCTGTTCACCGTCGGCGGTGACATAGTTCGCGGGAACGAGTGCGTTGCCGTGCTCTTCGCGGTAGGCGGCGATTTCGGTCAGCATCCGTCGCCGCTTGCCGTCGGCCGGTGACACGGCGGGAAGGGGAAGATCGTCATCGCTCCACACGAACCCGATCGCATCGAGTTGTGCAATGCGTTGGGGCGGAAGGGTGCCGAGCATGCGGGCCACCCGCTGGCGGTCCTGCCAAAGTCCCAATCGGAAACCGCATTCGGTGACGTAGTCGACGGGCATCACGATTGTGGGGTGATGGCGGCGAAACGCGGCGTAGAGCTGCAGAGGTGAGGCCGAGGACCGGGTTTCTCGCATCGAGATCGCATCCTTGTGAAAGCCGTCGAGCGTTATCCGGATAGTCATTAACTCGAGTATGTCGATCAGTTTGACGATCTGTCACGGAAGTCGACACGTGTTGGGTGGCAACTTGTGCGCAGGTAGTGGGAGCTGGTGGAAATCACAAGCTGATCACCAGCGCGAAGGACCTTTCAGCGCCCGCGCACCCGCACGTCGACGTCCTCAGGGTGCTCACCCGCTCCATGGAAATGCGTTCCGCGTCCGAACGTTGGCGTGACCACTCCGGTCGCCCCGCGGCGATGTCGATACCCCTTCTCGTGGCAGAGCATCACGATCTGCTCGAGCGCCGATGCCTCCTGCGCCGCGATGGCCTCGACCGCGGCGATGGAGATCCGGTGTTGCTCGGCGATGATGTGCCGGGCCAACTCCTCCTGGGAATGGAAATGGAAGTACAAGGCGCCCTTCGTCATTCCGGCGGCTTCGGTGGTCTCGATGAGGCTGGCTCCCTCGAACCCGGACTTGTCGAACATCTCCGCTGCCCCGCGGACGATCTGCGCTCGGGTCGCCGCCGCGCGTTGCGGTTGAACCATTCGCCGCACCTTCCGTGCCACCTCGGGTGAGGCCCGGTTGATCGGGTCGCGCCCCTACAGCCTGCGCGAACGCTACCGGCGGTACGTGTTCGCACGCCTTCCTACGAGGTGCCCGTGTCCACTATGCGCCCACCGCTGTCAAAAAAGACCATCCTCCCTGTTTTCTGGTAGGGTTCGGTTGGTCATGGCGGGTCCCATGACGACATGAGTCGCTGGGGCGATTCGCGCGAGGGGTGGCGTGCAGGTGCCGCTCGGTATTCGGGCGGAGTGGCACCTGCACCCGTATCCACCTGCCGCTGGAACACTGATAGAGATGTCACGCCGATCTCACCTTCCCGCAACAGGTGTGATGCGCCGGACTCGTACGCTTGGTGCCTATTCACCACACCAATCCGATGGGTCACCGCTCATGGACAACAAGACATCCCGGACCCCACCGTCTCCGCGCCCGCCTTCGGCCGGTCAACTCTCTCCCCAGGATCTTGCCGGTGTCGTCGAAGCACTCACCGGTCAACGTGTCCTCCCGCGCCAGGGTGTGGGTGAGTCCCGCGACAAGTAGCCCCAAGAAGCACCGCTTGGGTGGCCGTGGTGACTGGGCTGCCAGAGCGCTCTGGTGATCTGCTGGAGTATTGGGTTTTCCCCTAGAGAGTGGGGCCAGAGGCGGCCAGGCGGGTCAGAGCTCGTGGGTGCGGAGAGGGCCACGGTCAGGATCCGGAGCCGGCCGCGCTCGCGATGAGCGCGAAGCGATGCCGGTGCTTCGGGACGGCCCATCCCGGAGCGGGTCCAGGCCTGGGTCGAGCTGGCCTACCTCGTCGTCGTCGACGATTTCCGCGCAGTGTCCGCCGAATGCCCCACCGCCTAGCGGTCGAGCGCGCCGACGATAACCAGCCGGGCTACATGATGACCTCGCCGAATGTCTCCGGGACACAGTCACTCGGGCAATTGGGGACGGCATCAGGTCCCAGTAGCTCGAAGGACGGGCCGGTCGTGGACGATTTCGTCGCGCGGTATGCGCCGACCTCCGACGCCACGGAGAGCACTCACCACCGAAAGTCCCTGGCGCTTCGCCTCGAGGTGGCCAATGACCCTCGGGCCGAATGGTATTGGCAGCTGCTGAGCACCATCAACGGGTGGACCCATCCCGCCTCGCTCGCGCCAGTCCTTGTTTGGTTTACTCAGGCGCTTCGAGCGCACTCCCGGTGCTGGCGGGGTTCGCCCATCCGACGTTCACCGCGCGACCCGGACCAACTCCGTCCAGGCCGACTCGCCTCGGTTTCTGGCCACCGGTCCCGCTGTGACACATGCCATCGCAGTAGCGGATTCCGTACTGGGCAATCGTTCAGTTACAGTCTGTGCGTGAGGCGTTATCGCTGGCTGTGGAAGTCGTGTGCTGTCGCGAGCGCCGTGGCGTTCCCGATGGGCACTTTGGTCGCAGTCGCGTACGACAGCAGTGTTCTCGGCGCGATCGCCGCTGTCCTGCTTGGTGATGCGGTGATACTCGGAATCATCGCAATACGCGGCGGCGTGCAACCGACCCTCGACGAGGCCTCCCGTCAACCGTGTTCGTGCGGTCCCAGATCGTGAAGACAATTCCAGGTGGTCGTGCGCAGTAGATGGTCGAGGTTCGCTCGTAATCGGCAGTGGCGTCGGTTCGCCGCAGATAGGCTGCCCGCGCACCGATTCCGAACTTCGCCGTTTTTGGTCGGTGTAGAGACTCCGTCCTACGTCTGCCGACCTCGGCGGGTTTTCGCCTGCTGCGGCCTTGAGCGACTGGCGGCAGTGAGAACCCACCGCAGCGCGTCACGGCTCAGCCGGTGGGGTTTCTTTGCGATCAGCCGTCGATCGGTTCGCAGATCGCGACAGGCCCGGGGCAACCCGGGGTGGCGCACTCGTACAGGTCAGTCTCGATCAGCACGCCGCCGAGGCTGGCATAAATATGGTGCCGGAACGCGGCCTCGCCGCACGTCACACAGTCCTGATCGATTTGAATCCACTCGCCTCCCATGGCCGGATCCTAGACGGAGACGACGCGGAGTCGCCGGTGAGGTCGAATCGCGTGGGCGACGACCTCATAGGTGCGCGCGGCAGGTTTCGAATGAGCCGCCCCGCGTGGTGCCGCAAAATTGTGTGTCTGGTTGGGGGCGGCCACCAGGACGTGGGCGTCGAGCCGCGCACGCCGTCGAGCAGCGAACCGACTATGCGGTGCAGGTGCCGTAGCTCGCAGCGCCCGGCCGTGCTCAACCGGGTCGCCGGCGTCCAGCCCGCGCTTGCGTGCCGAGGCCGATGGTGCACTTTGCTTCTATGCACAGGTTGCTCGCTTCCGACATTGTCCGAATTGAGCACGCCCCGACTACAGACCGCACTCGTGGCCCTCCTGGGACTGCACGACGATCTGGTCGTGATTGGGCAAGCGTCAAGTGGCGGCGAAGCGGGCGGGCAGGCGTATCGGCACCGTCCCGACGTCGCTGTCTTGGACTGCAGATGCCGTCGGCCGATGGCATCGCCGCAGCCCAGCAGATCCACATCGGGTGCCCGGAGTGCCGTCTTGTGATCGTCACTGGTCACGGTAGGCCCGGCCGCGTCAAACGCGCCGTCCGATACCGCCCGCCACACCGGTGGCAGACAGTGGGAGATCGACGTAGATGCTTAGATGACTGTGGCGTTGTATTTTGCGAGATGGGATCTGACCAGCTCCAACCCGGCCCGGTCATCGAGCATGATCGGGCCCCGGGGCACGGCCACCAGGTCATGCAGCCCCACACCGGCATTGGGCTTGATGGTCATGACGACGAGAACCTGTCCTCGTCGTTGCGTGCCCGGTACTTGATACCGAGAACCCCGTCGGTGATCCTCCACGGGACCCGGGTCCGGCCGGCCAGGTCCCGGCAACACGTCCGAGCTCCCCGGCATACTCACACCACTACAGCCCCCCCACCACACACCGAGAGACGGCATCGCCATGATCAGTTGGACCCTCACCATCGCCGCCGAAGGCGGCACGACCGCCCAGACCGGTGCGGCCCTCGACCTCCGCACTGCCGCCACCGAACTCATCGATGCCACCAGAGCCTCCATCATCGAGTCCGCCGCCGCACACCGGCCCGTCTATACGCTCACCCTCGACGGCGACTGGCTCACCTCGATCGTCACCGGCGACACTCCCACCGGCGCACCCGACCGCGACCTCGCCCTCGATCGGCTCGCCGACATCGAAAACGAACTCGTCGGCCGCGACCGCGTCACCGACCCGAACTAACCGGCACCACGAGCCGCGGCCGCACGGCGGTGACGGACTCGGGCGCGCGACGGCGATCCGGTCGACGAGGACATGGTGGTGGTCACCGTGAACGGGCTCGGCCGACGTGGGTCCCTGCTCGCGGGCGAGGATGACCGTGGGAAGCCACCGAAGGGCGGGCGCTCGGGGAAGCAGCCCGTGCGACGGGCTGGGCACGGTGCCGGTTCGCCGGCGGACGCGGCACCGCACCGGGGGTAGGAGACGTTGCGGATCAGCCGGGGTGTCGGGCTCGGGCGGGATTCCCGGGATGGAGAGCAGGGTTCGGCAGTCTTCGGCATCGTGGGCGCGTGCGGTAACAGCAAGCCGCGCCCGGCGGATGAATCGGGGTCGAGTTCGTGCTGCGCCTCGAACTTCGCCATGGCCTCGCCGAATATCGCGGCGTTGCGCCCCCGATTCGACACCAACACACCTGGTACCCGATATTCGGACTCGGCCGAACAACTTAGTGGGTGCGCCGACCGGCAGATCCGGGCGTATCACCGGCGGCGCCGTGCCGCCACGACGCACCGCGGCTGCCGGTTCGCCCCACACGGATGTGCAGGGCGGCGATGGTGCCGATTCCTCCCGGAGCACTAGGAGAGGTGCAGCCGGATCAGTTCGGCGAGATGCGTTCCGGTTCGATCGAGTGGTTGGACGGAGCGTGACGAGAGGGCCACGATGACGGCACCTTCGACCGCGCACACTACGGTGGTCGCCAGCGACCGGGCGACCGGCCCGTCAACGCCGACACGCTCGAGTTGATCGGAGAGCAGGCTCTCCCAGTCGCCGAAAACTTCGGCTGCCACGGCGGGCGCCGCCGGTACCTCGGGCCCACACAGGGCCGCCGCGACGATCGGGCATCCGGCGGTGAAATCGCTGGCCAGCAGCGTGTCCTTCCACATCTGAATGAAAGCAACGAGGCCCTCGGCGGGGTCGCCGGACCCCGTGAATTCGGCGATGAGCGCACTCATCAACCGGCCGGCCGCTCGGGTCGATTCCTCGATGAGTTGCTCTTTCCCGCGGGGGAAGTTCTGGTAGATCGAACGCCGCGCGGTGCCGCTACGTGCCAGCAGTTCGGTGATGCCGGTGCCGGCGACGCCGCGCTCGCGCACCAGTGCGATCGTGCCGGCGATGAGCCGGTCACGCGGACCCGGAGCCATGGTTCCCCTCCTCGTGTTGAGCGAACAATTCTTGCGGTAGCTCGATCAGTCTACTATCGTGGAAAAAGTGTTACTGACGTTAACACCTAGTTCGCCCCGAATGGCATTTTCGGGGACGTCCGCCGCCGCTTCCACGAAGGACTTCGCATGACACCATCGACAATCCGACTGCCGGTCGCACCGCGCATCCTGCGAAACCCGGATACCGGGCCGGACGCCGCGTGCGGTCGGGCGACGGCTGGGGTTGCGTGATGACCACCTACGTGGACGCCTCGGACGGGGTTCGGCTGGCGGTGCACGTGCGGGGCAACGCCGCCGCGCCGACGGTGTTGTGTGTGCACGGGTTTCCCGATGATCACCGGGTCTGGGACGGGGTGGCGGGCGAGCTCGCGTCGACGTTGCGTGTGGTGACCTTCGATGTGCGGGGGTCGGGCGCGTCCGGGCAACCGCGACGGATCAGGGACTATCGCCTCGACCAGCTCGCGGACGACATCGGCCGGGTTATCGACGCGGTCTCTCCGGGCCGGCCGGTGCACCTTCTCGGCCATGACTGGGGTTCGGTACAGGCGTGGCACGTCGCCACAGATCCGGTGCAGCGCCATCGTGTCGCGTCGCTGACCTCGGTGTCCGGTCCGTGCCTCGATCACGTTCCCTACTGGATCCGGTCCCGGCTCACGGCCGGGCCCCGTGGGTGGAAAGACCTGGTGGGGCAGTGGAAGTCGCCGCTGTACATGGGTTTCTTCCAGATCCCCTGGATCGCCCCGTTGGTGTGCCGACTGGGTCTGGTCGACGCCGCGATCGCGTTGGCCGCGCACTTCGAAACCGGCTCCCGCCCCGCAGACGCCCCGGCGCACCGGGCCCGCGACAATCGCGGGGCCCTGGGGATCTACACCGCGAACCTGCTGCCGCGCTTGCTGCGCCCACAGGAGCGCACCACCCAGGTGCCAGTTCAGGTTCTGGTTCCGCGCCGGGACATCTTCATCACCCCCGCGAGCCAAATCGACATCGGCCGCTGGGCAGTCAATTCGCAGGTCCATTCCGTCGACGGCGGGCACTGGGTCCCGGCATTCCACCCGACGGCCATCGCCGACCGGGTGCGTTCCTTCATCGACGAGCACGAGCGGTCGAACACCAACCCGATCGGAGAAGCACGATGAGCACACACCCCGATACCGACAAGGTCGCCCTCACGGCCCGCAACGTGTCCTGGGACTGGACCGGGTTGCCGATGCACTACTTCGACGCCAACCCGTTCGCCACGCACTACGCCAACGGGATGAACATGCTCCTGCCCGAGGGTGAGGTGTTCTTCGTCGACGTCTTTCAGCAGGCACTGCCGCTGATCGAGGACGACGCGGTACGTGAGGACGTGATCGGGTTCATCGGCCAGGAAGCCACCCATTCCTCCTCGCACCAATCACTGCTCGAACATCTGAATTCCGAGGGGCTCGACACGGATCCGTACGTCGAGCAGGTTCGGTGGTTTTTCCGGCGTCTCCTCGGCGACCGGGACCTCGCCGGCCGCAAAGCCCATTCCTGGCTCCTCGAACGGATCGCCGTCGTGGCCGCCCTCGAACACTTCACCTCCTATCTCGGCGACTGGGGACTCAACGCCCGCGCCTGGGACAACGCCCTCGCGCCGCAGGTCCTCGACCTGCTCCGGTGGCACCTGGCCGAAGAGGTCGAACACCGTCATGTCGCATTCGACCTCTTCACCCACCTCGACGGCCGCTACCCGCGCCGGGTGCGCACGTGGCTGATCGCCGCGCCCACCCTCGCGATCCTGTGGACCCGCGGCATCCGCTACCTGATGTCCGTCGATCCCGAACTCGCCGAGAGGGATCGGCGCATCCGGTTCCGTGACGTCCGGCGGACCTGGCGCAAAGGCCTGATGCCGAGCCCGTGGAGCCTGGCCAAGATGTTCGTCGAATACTTCCGGCCCGGCTACCACCCCTCCCAGTACGGCTCGACCAGCCAAGCGGTCGCCTACCTCGCCTCCTCTCCCGCCGCGCGCGCCGCAGCCTGAGCCGCAAACGCACTGGAGCCCGCTCATGACCGCACACTTCCTCACACCGGTCCCGCCGTCACTGCGCCGGCCGGACAAACCCGACCGGCTGATGTCCGGCTTCCGCCTCGCGGTCCGCGGCTACGCCGCCGTCACCAGCCGGGCGCGCATCACCGAACCCACCCCCGTCGACCGGGTGCTGCGCCTGCTCGTGGCGGACCGCCGCGTCGAGGCCGACGGAGTGCTCAGCCTGCGCCTGAAATCTGCGGACGGGTCCGCCCTGCCGCCGTGGCACCCGGGCGCGCACCTGGACCTGACGCTGCCCTCGGGGAAGGTCCGGCAGTACTCGCTATGCGGCGATCCCGCCGATAGGGGAAGCTACCGGATCGCGGTCCGCCGGATATCCGACGGCGGCGGCGCATCGATCGAAATCCACGACCAGCTGCCCGCCGGTGCACCGGTCACCGCGGGTGGCCCCCGCAACGCCTTCCCCTTCGCCTACCCGCACCTGGCCCGGGCCGACATCTCCCGGGTGGTGTTCATCGCCGCAGGCATCGGCATCACCCCCATCCTGCCCATGGTCCGGGCCGCGGCCGCAGCGGGTGTCGACTGGCACCTGACCTACCTCGGCCGTGACACCGCGACGATGGCATTCCTCGACGAGATCGGCGCACTCGACCCCGATCGAGTCCGGATCCTCACCGGTGCCCGCCGCACGGCTGCCGAACTGTTGGCACACGCCGGTCCCCGCGCCTCCGTCTACTTCTGCGGACCGCCGGGACTGCTCCCCGACATCCGAACCCGGTTCGACCGGACAGGAGCGGCCGGACTGCATTTCGAGAGGTTCAGCCCCGAACCGGTCGTCGGCGGCGAGCCGTTCACGCTTCGCCTCGCCGACACCGCGAAGACCCTCGAGGTCCCGGCGGACAGATCGGCCCTCGCCGCCGTGCGAGAGGCGATACCCGATGTGCCGTACTCGTGCCAGCAGGGATTCTGCGGCACCTGCCGCGTGCGGGTCCTCTCCGGCGACGTCGACCACCGCGGACGATCGGCCTTCCTCGACGAACCAGACACGATGCTCATCTGCACCGACCGCGCGAAGTCAGCCTCCCTCACCATCGACCTGTGACCGCCCGGGAACCGGACGCGGCACCCGGTGGGGGTAGGCGCCCGGTCCGGCCACCCCCTGGCATACAGGATTCGGGGAGCGGCGCCGAACCCCCGCAATTCTCGGTCCTGAAGCGCCCAAGGGGTGATGTCGGTGGTGAGAAAACCGAGCAAATTCACCCTTGGCGAAGGAAACCAGCTGCTTCCGGCGGCGATGTCAGTTTCGCGGCGGCGGCAGCGAACAACGCGTGCGCATGGGTGGCCCGAATCGACGTGTTCCCGGGCACATTGCTTGAGCAGCCGCTGAACGCCATAGGGGCGCGGTGGTTTTAGGCGGGGGCGGGCGGGCCTGCCGGGCTGCGAGTTTCCCACTGGGTGCGGACGGGCGACAACCGGACTGTGTGGGTTGCTACCGGCCGCGTCGCGGGCTGGTCGATGTTGCGTCCTCGATCGCGTCATCGACCACGGCGGTGAGTTCGGTGGCGACCCGATCCAGTGCCTGGGTGCTGCGTTGTGCTTTCGCCAGCAGCAGGGCGCCCTCGAGCGCGGCGATGGACAGGGTGGCGACCGACTGCGCGCGGGACATCCGCACGCCGCGCTGCCACAACGCTGCCGCGATGGTCGACTCCCACGAGGTGAAGGCTTCGCCCGCCGCCTGTTTCGCCGCGGGATACTCGCCGCCTTCGAGCGCGCCGGCTGCCACCGGGCATCCGGCGGCATAGTCGGTGTCGAGGAGTTGCTGACGGAACACGTCGACGATCAGCGCGAGGGTCTGCGCCGGTTCCCCGTCCGCGAGACTGGCGCTGATCATCGATCCCATGAGGCCGCCCGCGCGGCGGGTGGCCTCCTCGGCCAGTTGCGGTTTGCCGCCGGGGAAGTGGTGGTAGATCGAGCCCCGGGGGGCGTGTGCGTGGTCGATCACATCCGCCAGCGAGGTCGCGTCGACGCCGCGTTCGCGGAACAGGGTCACCGCGCTGAGCATCATGTTCTCGCGTGCCGACGTGCGTGTGCCCATGCCCACCCTCGCTGAGTGCCGATTCCTATGCCGTTCAGCATAGCTTTTCCTGCCCGAACGCCGCGGGCGATATGTAGCGCTCGAGGGCTCCCGCTGTCATAACTGCCTGAGAGTCAGTATCTCCCGGCATTGACTGATACTAATAGTTACAGTTACTGTTCCCTCAGAAATATGCTGACCGGCATATCAGTGACGAGGAGTCGATTCCACCATGTCCCACTCGACGGTTGTTCACTCCGCCGCGCATCGGGCCCCCGCGACCGGACCGGGCCGGCGGGGCCGCTACCTCGCGCTCGTCGTGATCTGCCTGGCGGAATTGCTGGTGGTGCTCGACAACACCATCGTCAACGTCGCGCTGCCCTCGATCGGGGTGCAGCTGCACACCGATATGAGCGGTTTGCAGTGGGTGGTCGACGCCTACACACTGACCTTCGCGGGCCTGTTGCTGGCGTTCGGGCACCTCGGCGACCGGTACGGCCGGCGCACGCTGATGATGATCGGACTGGCTGGTGTCGCGGTCATGTCCGTCGGCGGCGCACTCGCCACCGACCTCGGCCAGGTGATCGCCGCCCGCGCCGCGATGGGCGTGTTCGCCGCCGCCGTGTTCCCGGCCACCCTCGCGCTGATCATCAATATCTTCACCGATGCCAGGGAACGGGCCATCGCCATCGCCGCCTGGACGGCGATGGCCGGATTCGCCATCGCGATCGGCCCCACCGCCGGGGGGTGGCTGCTCGAGCACTTCTCCTGGCACTCGGTGTTCTGGATCAACGTGCCGGTCGCCGTGCTCGTCCTGATTCTCACCCGGGCGCTCGTCCCGGAATCGAAGGCGGCGCACGTCGGCAGGCTCGATCTGCTCGGAATCGCCCTGTCCCTGGTGAGCGTCACCGCGCTGGTGTGGACGATCATCGAGGCGCCGCATCGGGGTTGGCTGTCCCCGATCAGCCTGGTCGGCTACGCGTTCGCCCTGGTGTGCTTCGCGGCGTTCGTCCGGTGGGAGCTGCGGACCGCCTTCCCCGTGCTGAACATGCAGCTCTTCCGGATCAGGCGGTTCTCCCTGCCGGCGTTGGCGATCGCGGTCGCCTACTTCAGCATGTTCGGGTTCCTGTTCATGATCACCCAGTACTTCCAGGGGGTGATGGAGTTGACACCGCTGCAGTTCGGGCTGCACTCGTTACCGTTCGCCGCGGCCATCGCGATCGGGGCGCCGCTGGCCACGCTGATCGCCCAGAAGGTCGGCACCACCGCGGTCATCGTGTTCGGCCTGGTGGTGATGAGTATCGGAATGTTCATCGCCGGCCAAGTGAAGGTCGAGACGCCCTACCTGGGACCGGTGGTCATCTCGATGGTGCTGATGGGGCTCGGTCTGGCCATCGTCCAGGGCCCGGCCACCGAATCCATCATGTCGTCGGTGCCGCCCGAGGAGGCCGGGGCGGGTTCGGCGGTCAACGACACCACCCGCGAGGCCGGCGGCACCCTCGGCGTCGCGGTGCTCGGGTCGATCGTGGCGTCGGTGTACACGAGCGAGGTCGGCCCGCGGATCGATGCCATCCCGGACTTGCTGATGACCCCGTACGAGAAGAGCTTCGCCCGCGAAACCGTCATCAGCGTGCTCGAGATCGTCCACCGCCCGACCAATCCCGCGTTTGCGCAACAGAAGGCCGACCTGATCTACGCGATGAAATCCGCGTGCCTGGAAGGCTTCCAACTCGCCTCCTACCTCACCGTCTCGGCCTCGCTGCTGGTCGCGGTCGCGGTCGCCGTCTTTCTGCCGTGGAAGCCCGCAGGCGACTCCGTCCTCCTCGTCCGGAGGGAACGCCCCGAAAAGTGATCCGGAGGGCAGTGCGCGAGCCCACTCGAATCCGGTTCCGGTTTCCTGCGTCTGGTCACACACCTTCATCGCTTGTCACCGTGACGGCGTATCAGCGTGACACATCGGCCTCTCACGTATTCCATGTCGATGACGAGGTGGTAGTCGCCGGGATTGATCGACCACGGGACCGTGCGCCGACCGTGAAATCGGGTCATGGCGTCCGCGGAGGACACATGGGTGGCGTGGCCCATGGCGGTTACGCTCCATCCGATTCGGGTGATCGGATCGAGGTCCCCCGCTTCGAATGCGAGAAACTCCCCATCGAAGCGTTCGAACCACTCGTCGTCGGTGGGGATGACGACTCCGCCCCGACGGCGGCGAAGGTCACCGGACGCAGCGCCGGCGCCGCGTTCTCGGTGAAGACCATTCGCCCCACCGGAACCGACCGCAGCAGGCGTATGCACTCGGCCACGGGGAGCACCGAGTCCGGGGCTGTCGTGGTCATGACGGTCTCCTCGGCTCGAAGGGTCCGATCAGTACAACAATCACCTCACCCCCGGGTGTGGCAACAGAGGACAAGGTCACCCCGACCCGCCGGTCCCCGAGTCACGACCGGGTCCAGGTGCACCGGGGGTTGGGTTTCGCGGTCGGCGACGGGGTGTCTGGTGTTCGCCGACGATGGTGACCTCGAACCGGGCCACCAGGCGAGCATCGGGGTGCTGCGCGCCGGCGCCCTCACCGACGTCATCCGGACGGTTGCGCAACGCACAGCACCGATACCTGTCCTCGATGAAGATCCGGTGACGAAAGATCACCGATCGCAGGTACGAGAACCGTTACCGACGGTGTCCTCGACCAGGGTGGGGTGCCATCGCGGGCCGTCCGGACGGATCGAGGTTGCAGACCGTCTGTTCGCGCCGGTTGTGACACCCCCGAACAGCGGTCGGGCCGGGGGCGGTCGTGACTTCACACCCTCGGCCTGATCTCTGCTTCACAAGGTGACCGTGACCCGCGGTTTCCTTGATCCGCACCCCTTAGGATACGCCGTCCGCAACCGTTCCGATCGGTGGATCTCGCCGATGTTCGCGGCCATCGGGCAGGGGTTTTTCGATCCTGCGGGGACGGTGGGTACGCGGATCGTGCGACGGCGGTGTCGGTTCTCGTCCTCCGTTTCGTCCGGGTCGTGGCCGACTTGGGCTGATGGTGCGGTTTCTCCGGGGTTCTTCGCTCCAGGTTTCTGCGGGGTTGCTGCCGTGTCGTTGTGTGCCAGCGGTTTACACGCGCCGGTCGGGAAGAATCCGGTCGGATGTGCAGTCCGAGGGTGGGATTCGACCGGCGCCGTTTCCCCGGGGACGCCGTCGGGTACTTGTGCGGTGAGGTGTCCCGTCCGGGCCCGCATGCCGGGTTGATGAGGTGAGGTGTGCCATGTCGTCCGATGCGATCGTGATCTTGAAGAACGATCATAAGGAGATCCGGAAGTTGTTCCGCTCCTTCCGCGGCGCGGGGGAGAACGCGGACAAGGAGAAGGGCACGATCGTCGAGAAGATCATCGAGGCCTTGACCGTGCACACCTACATCGAGAACGAGGGCATGTATCCGCGGGTCCGCGAGCTCGTCCCGGAACTCGAGGACGACATCCTCGAGTCGTATGAGGAGCATCATGTCGCCGACGTTCTGGTCACGGAGTTGGCGACGATGTCGCCCGGGGACGAGCGTTTCGATGCCAAGACCACGGTGCTGATCGAGAACGTCGAACACCACATCCAGGAGGAGGAGGACGAGTGGTTCCCGCAGGTGCGTGAACATCTCGGCCGCAAGAAGCTGCAGGAGATCGGCGCGGAGTTGCTCGAGTTGAAGTCGAAGGCACCGACTTCTCCTGCGCAACCGTCCGCCCTGCAGAAGGCCCTCGACGCGGTCCTGGAAGAGTCGTGATTCGGGGGGCGCACTATGCGGATCGGTTCGTGGATGCTGTTCCGTGTTCCGTGTTCCGTGTTCGGTGTTCGGTGTTTGGTGCTCTGCCGTCGATGCCGAGCGACCGCTGAGTCGGAGGGTGTCCGCCGGCATGCCCGAACGGGACGCGTCGGCGGGCTTCCGGCACGGGAGCGTTCCGGTGGGGACTGGGGGCTTCTCGTCGAAAGCGCTGAGATCCTGGAGTATGCAGGAGCGTCCGGATGCATCTTTGTTGACTGCCTCGAGACTGGCGCAGCCGGACACCTCGTGCCGCGGCAGCCGAGGGGAGTACCAGGGCGTGCTCGGCTCGGCTGATTTGGCCGATATCGCCGAGGTCAAGGTGAGACGGGAGAGCGAGTAGGACACCCGAGCTTGGACCGGCGGCCGTCGATCGGTCCACCGATGGCGAGAGTTTGCGGACGGTGGTCGTCGCGTTCGGGCCGATCTCGGGGTGCCGATGGCCAAGTCGGCGGCGGCGGTGATGACCGGGTCCGCTTCGGTGCTCGCCGAGACTGCCCGCGGCGGCGTCGGAGATTCTTGGCGCCTTCTTTTCGAATCGCCCTGATCGCGCAGTTCCTCGTACCGTGCAGTTGCTCGTACAGTTCTTGGTCTTCGAGCTGGGGTTGTGAATCTTTGCGTGGCATGGGTGGTGTCCGGCGGGCGTGATCGGCACGGTGTGGCCGAGATGGTTACCCTGGCGCTGGCCGGTCATTCCGCGCAAGCCCACCATGGCCGGGGACACAGCTTCCGTTCGCGCGGCCACTGATCACCGTCGGAGGAAAGAGGACACGACACATGAGCACGCCGGAGGACGAGGGACACTCGGGACGGGGGGAGGTCGGTGACGAACGCTGCACCGATGGTCCTGCCGAGCGGGCCGAGTACAGGAAGGAATTGTCGGATCTGGTCGACGATATCGAGGATCGAGTCGCCGAGAAACGCCGATCCGAGGCCGTGCCCGGTGACGCGGCCGAGCGTGCGGACACGATCCCGGTCGACGCCGGTGACGAAGCACCAGATTAACGGCTGCCGACCTTCTCGCGTGGTCGCACGCCCCAGGCTTCCCGAGTGGGTGTCGACATGGTTTTTGTCCTGGTTCGCGATCGGATCGTCCAGTGTGCCTGGTGAAGTCGGCAATTCGCCGCCGCCACTGGCTGGGGGGCGGTCCGGGAAAGCGGAGGCCCGTGGTTGTGGACGGGTATCCGACGTCGCACCGATCGAGGTCACGCTTCGGTGTGATGGGGTTCAGGTGCCGAGCTAGAGCCGTTTCCGGGCAACGGCTTTCATTGCCTCCACCGCCTCCGGACGAAGCGGCATCGACGGATTGCCGTCGAGGTGCTCGGTGAGTCGGCGAAAGTACTCGGCGCTACTCATCCCGAAGCGGTGTTCGATCTCGTCTGCGGGGCCGCAGCCATAGGCCGACCATCGCAACGCGAATTCCACCATCCGAGCCGGATTGGGGGCAGGTGCCGCTGTCATGTTCTTCCTCTCGTTCTCGGCGGGGTGCCCGGTGGGTTCGTGCCCTCTGACTGTGTGCCTTCACCCGGTATGCGGGGTGCCGTTGTGCCCCACGGATGTGGTCGACGGTGCCGCGACCGGACGCGCGACCCGGCGCTGCGCAACGGTGGTGGCGGACCGGGCCGCGCACAAGGGCGGCTGGGGCGGTGCTCGCGTATCGTGAGGCAAGAAGGAACCTTCCAAAGACCCTGTGGAGCAGCAGATATCACACGAACCGGAGCTCGCCCCGCGTTCCGGGCGGGGGGTCTACGGCATCGCGGTGACCGCCGAGCTGTCCGGGGTGGCCGCCCAGTCGCTCCGGCTCTACAACGGCACGGGCTGCTCACTCCCGGTCGCACCGCGGGCGGGACCCGCCGCTACAGCGACGACGACCCGATCCGGCTCCAGCGCATCACCCCACTCGTCGGGGCCGAGATCAAATCTGGCCGGCATTGCCCGCATCCTCGAACTCGAGGACGCCAACACCGCCCTCGCGACCGACAACGCCACCCTCCGAGCAGAAAGGACCTCCCGTCCAGAAAGGACCTCCCGTCATGACCGAGCCACTCCCGCCCGAAGTCCCGGACGCCGATCGGATCGAGCAGAACACTCCCGTAGGCGATGAAGTCGACGACGGCGACACCGACCCTTCGGTCGGCCTCTTCCCGTTCGCGACACCCCCGGCATGGGACGCCGACGACGCCGACCAGCTCGAGCAGGCGGTGATCGTCCCGCTCCCGGACGACGACCACGACGACAGCGACGACGGCACTCCCTGAGGCGTCGAGAGTGGCGGCATGGGTCCGCTGGGTCCGGGTTCTTCGGCTCTGGTCCGTGTGCGGTCCCACCCGGGCCGGCGGGCCGCGCGGACCGCTGGCCATCAAACCCCCGCCACCCCACGAAAGAATTTCTGTAGTCACGAATGTAGACATTAAGGAGTTGCCGTTGTCGAGTTTGTCTCGTCGCAAGGAAAGAGTTCACGAAGTGCGGGAGAGGATGAACTACCCGCAGAGCAGTACCGCCCGTCGGGTGGCCGGGGCGAGGGTTGTGAGTGTGTAAGGACCCGGCGCTTTCCGTTCGGCGGCCGGGCAGAGCGAAGGGCCCGGACCGCCGCAGGTGTAGTGAGTAAGTGGAAGTGCAGGAACAAGGTAGTGAAAACCCGATCCGGCCCCCGGTGCCTCACGGCGCCGGGGGCCCCGTCCCGTTTGAAAGGTGTCACCCCATTCCGGAAGATTTCCCCGACCGCAGCCCGGCCGGGAAGTTCGACGACGAGGACTACCCGGCATACAGCATGGGTCATGCCGCCGAGATCCTCGGCGTGACACGGGCATTCCTCCGCAGCCTCGACGCCGCGAAGCTGCTCACCCCGGCCGCTCCGCGGGCGGTCACCGTCGCTACTCCCGCTACCAGCTCCGACTTGCCGCCCGCGCCCGCGAACTGATCGACCAGGGCACCGCACTCGAGGCCGCGTGCCGCATCATCATCCTCGAAGACCAACTCGCCGAGGCCCGACGCATCAACACCGACCTCCAACAGACCCGCCCCGCAGAGCCGGGTCAGGTCGGCCCCGCGCCACGGTGAGCAGCTTTGGCCGAGCGTGCTCGGCCATGGCGGTGTTCGCGGGCGGCAACGGAACGCCGGCGTCCCGGAACCTGGCCTCATCGACGAGGAATGGATGCGAAACGGGGCCGGCGACAGCCGCCGGACCGGTGGCGCACGTCAGCGGTGCCATCGCACCGGGCTGACCCACAACCCGGTGGCGGGTGGCCGCCGCGGCGGCGGGGTACCGCGCACGACGACGTGGATGCGGGTCGGGGCGGCCGGCGGGGTCGGAGACCGCGGCGGTCGCCGAGGTTGGGCATCGGGTTCGGCCGCTGCCGGGTCGGCGGCTGCCGGGTCGGGGGCGGCGCGGTGTGCGGGGTCACGTAACTGGGCGTAGGCGGACAGAATGCGCTGGAGGTATTCGTCCGCCGCCGGATCGGGGGTGTGGTGGTGGGTGCGGGTGTCGGGGTGGTGGTCGCGCAGCAACCGCCGGTAGGCGCTGGCGATCTCGGCCTGGGACGCCGACGAGGACAGTCCCAGCACCTGATACGGATCTCGCTCGTTTGCCATCGCTTGTGTCCCTGCTCGCCGTGCGCACGAAGAAGGTGGTTCCCGGCGTCGGGGTGCCGGAACCACCAGGACGGGACGGGGCCCGACCGCACGAAGGGCCCGCCGCTATTCACGATCCGTGTGATGCTGTGGGCACTCCCCGCCCGGACGGCCGACGAATGCCGTCTGCCAGTTCATGGCCGTGCGCCCCGGTCGATCCGACGCAACCACCACGGTTGTTCTCGGATTCGCGGTCGGCGCCGTCGTGTGGTCCTTTCGTTGATCGGCGGTGCCGGGCGGTGTGCCCGGGGTTCGCCGCGCCGCTCGCGAAGCATTGACAGGTGACGGAGGCGGGAGCGGTCGAACCCCGTGAGCTGGTTCAGTCGTCTGATTCATCACCCCTTTCCCGAACTACATCACATACGAAACATGCTCTTGCGGATGGACTTTCCGGGTTTCGGTGGCGAGCGCTGTGTGGCCCGGATCTCCGGGGCCGGGGGCGTGGACACCGTCCCCGGCATCGACGCGGGAGGGGAGGGGCGCGGCGGGTCGGCCGGTGCGGTGGCCAACCGTGTGAGCAGGACCACGGCCTGCGGTGTGAGTGCGTCGGCGAGGATGCGGTCCGAATCGGCCTCGAGCTGGGCGTAGTCGAGCTCGTGCCACGGCCACACCGTCTCGCGTTCGGGGCGCTCCGGAATTACGGTGGCGTTCACCTCGGTGACCCTGTTCGCCAATGTCATCGCTGTTCACCCCCTCCCGAGCTTGTCGCCTCGGGTCGAGTGTCGACGGTCGCCTCGTCGGCCTCGCCTCAGGCGTTGACCGCCTTCTTCTCGGGCTGTCCGCTGCTGATCTCGATCTTGCGGGGCTTGGCTTTCTCCGCGACCGGAATCGTCAGTCGCAGCACCCCGGCGTCGTAGTTCGCCTCGATCTTGTCCGCATCGAGGTTCTCGCCGAGGAACAGTTGCCGGCTGAACACCCCGCGCGGACGCTCGGCGGCGACCATCTCCTGGTTGTCGTCGAGTGCGGACCGTTCGGCGTGCACCGTCAGCGTGTTCTTGTCGACGTCCAGATCCAGTGAGTCGGCGTTCATGCCGGGCAGATCGAACTCCACCACGAACCGGTCCTCTTCCCGCCAGGCGTCCATCGGCATCACCGCCGGACGGGCCGTCGTGCCGAGGATTTGTTGGGTCAGACGGTCGAGGTCGCGGAACGGATCCGTGCGCATCAACATCATGTCCACCTCCTGAAACCGCTTCATTCCACCAGGTAAACTCCAGCAGATGCTGTAGGTTCGGTATAGCATCTGTCGTAGACTATGACAAGAGGGTGTGCGAGAAAATTCCCGATCGGAGCAAAAAAGATGCCCGAAGGATCCGGCCGGTACGACTCCGAATCACCGTCGCTGCGGGGTGTTTACGGCATTTCGGTGGCCGCCGAGCTGTCCGGGTTCGGGATGGCGGCGCTGCGGCTATACGAGGACTACGGGTTGATCACCCCCTACCGCACCCGGGGTGGTACCCGCCGTTACAGCGACTACGACCTGGCCCGGCTTCGGCGCATCGCCGAACTGATCGACGCCGGCGTCAATCTCGTCGGGATCGGCCGGGTTCTCGACCTCGAAACCCGCACCGACGAACTCGAACGCGACAACTGCCGCCTGGAAGCTGACAACGCGCAACTGCGCGCCGAGCGTGCCCCGGCCACCGCAACAGACCACACGGGTACCGCACGGTCCCCCGAAGTCGAGGACGACGCCGACCAGGGCTGGGCCGCGGGCGAAGCCCCGCCGCCCCTCGCGCAGACCCGTCGGCGCCCGGCCCCCGGGCAGCGCTCCCGCAGGCGGGACGGACCCACCCGCACCCCCGGCACCGGTCAACGCGAACACCGCTGAGAGCACCGCCCCTGCGCTTCGGGCGCAGGACGGGGCGGGACGTCACCAGCGACGCCATACTTGCTTGTCCACAGCGTGTTTCGGTACGGGGTTAGGGTCATGTTCGCCGCTCCTCGACGGCCTCGCGCAGATGATCACCGCCCAGGCGATCGAAAAGGTCGACCGGACGGACGTGTTCGAGGCGATGCGCGAAACCTGAGCCACTGACCGAAAACTTGCCCACCCCACGGACGGGGCTTTCGTCGACGCCGGTGGGTCAGGTCAGTCGACGGGCGGCGTCGGCACCGGCTCGATGCCGTTCGCCCGGTCGAACTCGTCGGTGGTCGTCACCGTGGAGTTCACGATGTCGACCTGGTTCGGGTTCGCCCGCTGCGCGATCAGCGTGCGCACGACCTCACCGGCCTCGGCGGGACCGTCCGCGATGAGGCTGATGGTGATCGCGGTCCCCCGCTCACCCCGCCCGATCGCGGGATGAAACCCGCAGAGCTGATCGAGACGGTGGTCGAGGTCGCGCTCGGTGAGCTGGTCGAACCGTTCGGCGAGTTCGATAGTGGCGTTGTACATCCGTCGGGGCACGGTGGGCCTCCTTCTGGGCGTGTGCGCCGGGGGATTGCCAGCGTGTTCGTCACGGACGGTAGTCCGATGCCTGTCAGGCGCAAGCGAAACCGGACACCGGGGGTGTTGCCGCGGGTATCGACCCGGGCGGAGCGGATCCTCGCGGTCCCCGCTGTTCGCCCCGCCCCACGCCCACCCGGACTCCATGACCGCTACCGGCGGACCGGTGACCACGTGCTCGGGGCCGCAGCGGCCTGCCGGTGGCGTTCGCTCGGGAAACACCGGGCGCTGGGCGCCGCCGTCGGTCACACTGGCCTCCGGAAGCACGCGACGCCGGGACACCTCCCGGCAACGCCGAATTCATTCTCGCCGAAGGGAAGCCCGAATCGGAGGAGACCCGATGCCCGTTTCACCCCACACATCGTTGCGCCGTGTCCAGGATCGCACCACCGACGTACGCCGATGGTTGGATACCGGCGACAACACCGCCGTCCTGACGGCGTATCTGCGTGACGAACCCGTCGACCACCGATGGCTCACCACCTACCAACGACTCATGCACGACCTGCTGAGGGCGGTCAGTCACGCCTGCCCGCGCAGGGTGCCGCACGAAGCGCCGACGCCGAGCGTCGTCCTCCGGCCGCACCGTCGATGAACGACGACCAACGCCGGGCGCTCGAGCGGGTCCGCGACACCTGCACCATGTTGCACAGCTTCCTGACCACCCACCCGAGCGACCGACCCCCGGAACGGGTCCGATCCGACACCTTCGCGCAACTCACCGACGACCTCTTCGACGCCGTCACCGCAGCACAGACCGCCGGTATCCCCGAACACCGCATCTTCGACAGCATGTGACATGCCGTCTGCCGACCAGGACCATGCCCGACCCGCCGGTGCCGCGCATCGATCGCCGGGGTATTCGCGCTGCCCGGCGACCGGCGCGCACCTATG
This sequence comes from Rhodococcus opacus, assembly GCF_012396235.1. Classification (GTDB taxonomy): domain Bacteria; phylum Actinomycetota; class Actinomycetes; order Mycobacteriales; family Mycobacteriaceae; genus Rhodococcus_F; species Rhodococcus_F opacus. Next base: position 106,687 of record NZ_JAAXPA010000026.1, read on the forward strand.
CTGTGCGGCGGCGGCACCGCACGAGGCGGTGTGACGCCGGGAGGGGGCAGAGATGTTCGTTCTGGTGCGGCACGCGGACGCGGTAGCCACGAGCGCCTGGCCCGGTCTGGATGCGGACCGTCCGCTCAGCACCCTCGGCGACCGGCAGTCCATCCACCTCGTCGATGTCCTCGCCGACCTGCCCGTGACCGCGTTGTTCTCGAGTCCCACCCTGCGCTGCCGGCAAACCCTGCAAGCGTTGTCGGTGGCACGGCACCTGCCGATCGTCGACCACCCACTGCTCACGGTGGACGCCCCCATCGACCGGCTGCTGTTCACCCTCGCCCGCTCCGTCGACGGCGCCCTCTGGTGCACGCACGGTGAAGTGTTCGACCGGGTCGCCGCGGTCGCCGCCGACGGCGGCCATGCCGGATTCCTGCCGGCCGCCACGACCGCCGAGGCGGGGGTGTGGATTGTGGACCCCGGCCGCGACCCGCGGTACCTCACACCGATTCCCCCCGGCCGACCGCCACGTCAACCCCGATCGCTTCGCAGATGTGTCCGTGGGGGGCCCGCATCGGGCCATGCATGTTTCGGACGTTGAAGTTTATAGTTTGGAATGCCAAACATTCGGATGTGACGAGGGCTCCGCGATGACGCGGGTGTTCACTCCGCCGTTGCGGGAGCTGTACGCGGGTGCTGGTGCGGCGGGGTGTGGTCGAGATCATCGACTGAACCTCAATCCTTCCGGCCTCCCGAGGACGTCGACAGCACGCGACCGGGGTGTGCCCACGGACCAGGTGGGTACCCGGCGGGTATGGGTTCGGACGTCAGTGGCCGGGCAGATCCGGAGGCCAGGGTGGCCGGGCACCTGCTCACCCTGGTGGCCGATCGGCATCTCACGGCGTTGTCGGCGGAGCTGTCCGCGCTGGTACAGACGCCCAGGGGCCAGCCGGTGCGGCGACCCCTCTACCGCGGGGTCCTGACCTGGTTGGTCACCGCCCTCGCGGACGTGGTCGTCGCCCGCCTCGGTCCCGCACAGGACGGGGAGGCGTTCGTGCTCGAGGTCCGCACCACCGCCGGCCGCACCGTCGGTGCCGGTGAGCTACCGCCGCGGCAGAGCCGGGTGGGGCGGTCGGTGCTGCCGCTGCTCGCCGGCGACCGGGCCCTCGCCCGGGCACAACTCGCGGCCGCCGAACGCGACCCGAATCCGGCGGTGCGGGCCACCACCCTGGTCGAGGCGTTGATCTGGCTCGACGCGCTGCTCGACGCCGAGACGCCGCCCTTCCCGGACCCGCTACCCGAATGAATCCCGCCCGCCCCTTGGCGGGATTTTCTCGACCCTCGGTACAGAGTAATGAATGGCTGACAGGGCGGGCCCGGGTCGGATAGAACTGAGAGAAGGCATCGACACCGGCGCAGGTGAGTCACCCCCGCGATGGGGACCGGCCGACACCAACGTCCGGTGGTCGAGGCGTGCAGCGAAGGAGTAAACGTCGTGCTCGAGTACGAAATCCACCCAGTTCGCACCCCCTCCCGGCCCGCCGACCCACCGCCGCGCCAGCGAACGACTCGTCCGGACCGGTCACCGACGGTGACCACCGGCCGGTGCGGGGCCGTGCGGCGGACCCCGGTCGACGCCGATCCGGATTCGGAACCGGACGACGAGGACCCGCGCGAATCCTCCTCGCACCCAGACGATCCGATCATCTGGCCCGAGCCCAGCCCGCTCGCCGACTGGTGGGACCAGGTCCTCGGTCGGTCCTCCACCACCTGAGGAACCCGCGAACCCTCACCTGCGTGAAATCCGTGCGGTCCGGGTCAACAAGGAGCAACGATGCGACTGGATTCGGTGCCGGTGGCACTGGCGCGCCTGAACTACCGGTTGCTACGGATTCCGCTGCAGGTGATCGAAGACCGGGGGATGTCTCGGATCGACGAGCGGGCGCCGGCCCGGCTGGCTTTCGAGCATTTCCTGATCGACTGCGACCGGGCCGCCGCGCACCTGCTCGGTGACGAGAATGCCGCCGCCCGCGCCGCGGATCTGCGCCGCCACACCACCACCGTCCGATTCACCATCGCCCACCAGCAGGAGCGGATCTACCGCGAACGGCTGATGGCGCTCGCTCAGCAGCGGGCCCGGTTCAACGAGCGCCGCCGCCGAGGCGGCGCACCACGTAGCTGAGGGTGCCCCGCCGCCGGCCGCACCGGAGATGTCGGCACCCCGAGGTGGTCGGTCTACGTGAACGCCGGAGGGCCGAGGGAGCGGCTGATCGCCCGCAAGCAACACCGCAGCCAGCACCGGGGCGTCATCGTCCTCGACGAGCAGCGCGAACGATTTCTCCGGCGTCGACGGCACCACGGCCACAATTCGTTGTGACCTGGGCCACAGTGACACCTCGCGCCCTGCCGGGCCCCCTAGCGTGTGAGCCGGGTCAGCGCGAGTTCGAGGGTGCCGGACCGCCCGGTGAGGTGCTGGGTCGTCGCGCAGAATTGGGTATTTCCGGCAGCGCTGGCCCACCCCACAGTCGACCACAAGCCGACCCCGGCGCTGGTGATCGGAGGCAGCCATGCCGGGGGGGTCCACGATGTGCGGCGGTCAGACTCCCACGTTCAGGCCGAACATGACGTGGAGCCAGTGCAGGAACGCCTGGAACGCCAGGTTGAAGTCGATTCCAGCGGAACCCATTGTGATCACCTCTTCGAGTGAAACGACCCCGCCCCTATCAGCCTTATCGCAGGTCGGGGCGCTGTTGTTTCACACGGTCGGGCCCACCAGCGGCCGGTGCTCGGCGAGACTCGGCAGTTGCCGCACGTTCCGCTCCGGCAGCATGGTGACGTCCTCCAGCTTGGCCAACCCTGTGAGGCTGGCCGCCGTGAGGTCGAGTTGCATCACACCTTTGCGTGGCCCACTCCCGGATATCTTGATGATTTCCAGGGCGAACGGTGCATTGCGATTCATGAGCGCTCACGCCGCGCCATGGCACGGGCCCGCTCGCCTGCGCGGTCTCGGCCCCGGTGGGCGCGGCCGGGCGCAACTGCGCAGCTGCCACCACCGGGTATCGGGCCGTCCGGTCCGCATGTGTGGCCGACCGCCAACGCTCAGCTCGATCCGGGATCGGACCGACGCTCTCGGTGTCTGCGCGGCGGGGGCCCATGTTCCCCCTGCGCCGCGGCAGAGTCTCCGCCACCCAGCCCTCAGTAGCGGATCCGCTTGCGACATCGCGCCGCCGAGCCAGCCGGCTCAATCGGCAAGCCCGAGAAATACCACAAGAGCGCGGTCCAGCCGAACCAGATCGGCATCGGCGAGTTGGCCGAGGCGGTCGCGCACATTCATCCGCGGCATCGTCGTGACCTTGTCGACCATGATCTGACTTGGCTTCTCGATCCCGGTGCTGTCGGTCGGCTCCACCGGGATCCGGACAAGTGGCGCCTCGACCGGATTGGTCGTCAGCGGGCACACCGCCACCGAAGCGGTTGCGTTGAACCGATCATCCTGGACGATGACCACGGGTCTCGGCTTGCCGGCGTAGGCACCACGCGCAGCAGCGATATGGATGTCGCCCCGCCTCCCCCCGGCCGCCGGGCTGCCGCCGCAATTCCTCGATCGTCTGCTCGGCGGCGCGCAGCGCGGTGGTCAGGGCATCTACGCATTCGGAGGCCGATTGCCGGGCCTCGGCCAGGTGTGCGGCATGATCGGCGCGCGCGTGTTCGCGGTCGATGAATCACGGACACCGGCATCGCCCCGTCCACCGGCAGCGTCGGGGACAGCTTCGATAATGCGCTCGCCGAAAATCTGTGGACGAGCCTCGAGATCGAGTTGATCGATTGGCCCGCAATCACATTCGCCACCAGCGTGGAGGCCGAGTCGGCGTTTTTCCGGTATATCGACACCGGTACAGCCCGCGCAGGATCCAGGCCGGTCCCGCGGGACTGTCACCGGACAAGTACGCACGCGCCTGCCATGTCCGGCCCGAGCTGCAGGAGGCAGATATCATCGAACCTGAGCTCACCGGAGCCATGGAGAAAGGTCTCCGGAGAGAAGCAGGGGAAGCTTCAGTTATCTGGTCTGGAGTCGGTGGGTGAGGGCGGTGTGGCGGCGGCCCGCGCCCGGGGTGCGGACCGCCGCGGCCAGGGCTTTGCGGGATCCGACCAGGACGACGAGTTTCTTGGCGCGGGTGACGCCGGTGTAGAGCAGGTTGCGTTGGAGCATCATCCAGGACGAGGTGGTGAGGGGGATGACGACGGCGGGGTATTCGCTGCCTTGGGAGCGGTGGATGGTGACGGCGTAGGCGTGGGCGAGTTCGTCGAGTTCGGAGAAGTCGTAGTCGATGGATTCGTCCTCGTCGGTGAGCACGGTCAGCGTCTGGTCCTCCGTGGTGATGGCGGTGACGACGCCGACGGTGCCGTTGAACACCCCGGCTGTGCCTTTGTCGTAGTTGTTGCGGAGCTGGGTGACCTTGTCGCCGATCCGGAACGCCCGGCCGCCGTAGCGGCGTTCGGGCTGTCCGTCCTTCGGTGGGGTGAGCGCGTGCTGCAACAACGCGTTGAGGTTGCCGGCACCGGCGGGGCCGCGGTGCATCGGTGTCAGGACCTGCACGTCCTGGCGCGGGTTGAGCCCGAACTTGTGGGGGATGCGGCGAGCGACGATGTCGACCACCAGCTTGGCGGTCTCCTCGGCCGGGTGCAGATCCGATTGTTCCGGGGGTTCGCAGGCGAACCAGAAGAAGTCGTCGAATCCGGTGAGCTGCGGGCCGGTTGCGGCGTTGATGCGGTGGGCGTTGACCACGATCCCGGACCGGCGGGCCTGCCGGAAGATTTTCGTCAACCTCACCCGCGGAATCGTGTCGGCGGCCAGCAGGTCGCGCAGTACTTCTCCGGCACCGACGGAGGGGAGCTGGTCGACGTCACCGACCAGCAGCAGATGCGCCCCCTCCGGGATGGCTTTGATGAGTTTGTTGGCCAGGATGACGTCCATCATCGACGACTCGTCCACCACCACAAGGTCAGCATCGAGGGGGTTGTCGCGGTCGTATTTCGGGTCGCCGCCGGGTTGCAGCTCCAGCAGGCGGTGGACGGTGCAGGCCTGGTGGCCGGTCAGCTCGGCCAGCCGTTTGGCGGCCCGCCCGGTCGGCGCCACCAGCACCACCTTGGCTTTCTTCGCCGTGGCCAGCTCGACGATGGAGCGGACGGTGAAGCTTTTGCCGCAGCCGGGCCCGCCGGTGAGTACCGCGACCTTGCGGGTGAGGGCGAGTGTGACCGCGCCTTTCTGCTCGTCGGCCAGGTCCTGCCCGGTCCGGCCTCGCAGCCAGGTGAACGCCGTGTCCCAGTCGACCTGAGTGAACGCGGCGAGCCTGTCGGCCGGAGAGTGGAGCAGGCCGAGCAGGCCGCCGGCCAGGGAGCTCTCGGCGCGGTGGAAGGGCACCAGATAGACCGCGGGGACGCTCCCGTCACCGGCAGGGACCGGTTCGCAGATCACGCCGTCGTCTGTGGCGAGCTGGTCCAGGCAGGGGCCGATCAGGTCCCGGTCGACCTCGAGGATCTTGGCGGCCTCGGTGATCAGGTTCGGTTCGGGCAGGTAGCAGTGCCCGTTGTCGGCGGCTTGGGACAGGGTGTACTGCAGCCCGGCCTTGATCCGCTCGGGGCTCTCGTGCGGTATCCCGACCGCTCGGGCGATGGTGTCGGCGGTCTTGAACCCGATGCCCCACACGTCGGAGGCGAGCCGGTACGGTTCGGCGCGGACGACACCGATGGCGCCGTCGCCGTAGTTCTTGTAGATCCGTACCGCCAGCGAGGTGGACACCCCCACCCCCTGCAGGAACACCATCACCTCCTTGATCGCCTTCTGCTCCTCCCACGCATCGGCGATCTTCTGGGTGCGTTTGGGGCCGAGCCCGTGCACCTCGATCAGCCGCTGCGGCTGGTGTTCGATGATGGTCAGGATGTCGAGACCGAAGTGGGTGACCATGCGTTCGGCCATCATCGGCCCGATCCCCTTGATCAGCCCGGAGCCGAGGTAACGGCGAATGCCCGCGATGGTGGCGGGCAGCACGGTGGTGTAGGAACGCACCTGAAACTGCTTGCCGTACTTCGCGTGGTGGCCCCACTGACCGGTCAGCCGCAAGCTCTCACCGATCTGGGCACCGAGCAGCGGCCCGACCACGGTCACCAGATCCGGGCCGGACCGCTCGGTGGCCAGGCGGGCGATGGTGTAGCCGGTGTCCTCGTTGGCGTAGGTGATCCGCTCGAGCACCCCCTCCACCACCGCCTGGGGTGCGGCATCGGGCGAAGATCGCGCAACGGTCATGGTCATCATTGTGCCGAGTACAACCGACATCATCAGCCGTGGTGCCCGGCCCGCCAGGCGTCCCAGATCCCCAATCGGAGCTTGCCCCTGCACCGAAGAAGTACGACGCCGAGACCCACGAGCGTGCCGTACGGATGCATCGGGACCGGATCCGCGAGCACGCAAGCCCGAAGATCGCAGCCCGTCGCTCTGATGAGAGCTGACCACCGACCGCCGCCACTCTCGGCGGTGCAAAGCCGCACCGCCGTAATGCACCATCACGTACGGCGGCAACGTCCCACCCCGACGCTTGGCCTGACGGCCCTGCTCGGCGATCGCGACCCCCACCGCATCACGCCGGCACCGTCGCGGGTAAGCAAGCCGAGGGAAATCTGATCAACCACCGGCCCCGGCAGCAGTCACCAACCGACACTGGAGGGTGGCGAGCGTCGGGTGGATGCGGCGCCGCGCGCATCAGGTCGAGGATCCTGGGGTCGACTCCGAAAAATTTCGGCGGCTGCCCAATGTCCACGATGGACGATGTGCAACAGTAGTCAGCCGTGAGCAAGCGCACGCCGCCCGCTAAACGCCCGGGAAACCACTGGCCGTCACCACTGGTCGACTCGACAGCTCAACCGCCCGACGATCGTGCCGACGATGCCGACGACGGGAGCGATCCGAGGGCCGTGATGGAGACAGTCCTCACCGGTTTCGCCGAGATCACCGATCCGGTCGAGGCGGAAATCGTCGGCTCGATGTTCCTCGGAACTATAGGCTTCCTCGGCGCAGATGCGGCCGAGGAAGCCACGTCCGAGCTCATCCCGGTTATCGAGGCGGTCGGCGACCCACAGGCGGCCGGGATGCTCGCCGCGCTCGCCACGCTCGGTGAAGGACGAATCGGCGAGGCCGCTGCTGCGGGACTGAACCGACTGCGGGCACACCGCGTCACCGCCCCCGAGTGGACGAGGGCACTGTCGGCTCCGGTGACCGCACGTGACTGCGTCGAACTGTCCGCGGACAGCGAGGCGCTGGTGCTTGCCGCCCGATTCGACCGCGCGGGCGCGGGCCATGCGGTGATGATTCTGCTCGACCCCCTGGAGTGCGGGGAAGCCGCCGAGATCATGTTGCTGGACTCGGGCGATCTGACCGAAGCGCTCGCCGAGCTGGCCCGTAACGTCGAACGGGACAAGGTCCGGCTCACCACGACGACCCTCGACCCGGCCGAATTCCGGTGGCGGGCCGAAGTCGCGATGGACACGCGCGACCATCACGACCGCGACGACGAGGACGACCCGTTCGATCCGGACGACCTCACCGACCCGGACGACCTGTTCGACGACGCGGACCTGCTCGACGAGGACGGTCCCGGATACTACGGCCTCGCGTCGCTGCTCCGGGCCCGGCTGCGAGCACTGCCGCTGTCGACAAAACCCAAGCCGCACGGCGGGTGTGACGAATTCGACGGCACCGACCTGTTGGCGACACTCGATCTGCTCACCGACCTGCCCGGCGTGTTCGGCGGCAAGGCCTCAGCCGCCCCGGTGGGCTCGATCCCGAAGCTGCCCGCCAAGCGCAAGACACGCAACGGCCAGGCCCCCATTCTGCAGTTGCGCGTCGACCTGCGCGGCGCCAAACCGCCGATCTGGCGGCGTCTGCTGGTTCCCGGCGAGATCACGCTGCGCGAGCTGCACGAGCTGTTGCAGGTGGCGTTCGACTGGCACTCGACGCACATGTACGCCTTCGACACCGCCTACGGCCTGTTCGGTGTTCCCGACCCGGAGCTGGGATTGCGATCCGACACGAAGGTCACTCTCGAACAGGTCGCGACCGGTCCCGGGACGAAACTCACCTACACCTACGATTTCGGCGACAACTGGGAACACGTGATCACCGTCGAGGACTCCACGCCGGGAGCCGATGGCGCGACCTCCCCGCGGTGCGTCGGCGGGCGCCGGAAGGCCCCACCCGAAGATTGCGGCGGCATCTGGGCATACCTGGAGCTGCTGGAGATCCTCGCCGACCCAGCCCATGCCGAACACGGCGAGCGGCTCGACTGGCTCGGCATCGACCGACCCGGCCAGCACGACCCGGCACATTTCGACGTGGACGAGATCAACGACACGCTCACCGCGCGTCGACAGAATCCGCGACACCAGAAGTAGGCCGCACGCTGGGAGGTTACGTCGCGCCGACGTGTATCTCGGGGAGCTCGTCCGCATGTGCAGTGCAGTGGCCGATCGTCAGGGAAGTCACTGTCCGAGCCGGCCAGGTAGTGCTCACCGACCGGTCATCGTCCGCTCAGCCGATCTACCACGCCTGCTTCGGCCCTTGCGGGCCTTGGGATAGGTGCCCTCGCCGGTCACCGCCCCGTCTGGTGAAGAAGTCCCGGATCGGGGCGACGAAGGGGGACGGCTTCCGAGATTGATCGGTTGTTCCTATTGAGGCGGCTGCGTCCATCATTCGTTCCTTTCTCGGACGCTGGCGGGCAGTCGCCGGCGATCTTTCGTTATCGAAATCGTTGATGTCGCAAAACCCGTCCGAAAACGTTTGTAGGTCAGCATTTCCTGTCGTCGAGTTCTGCAACGATGCAAGCCATGACCGGCCGCGGAGAAATTCTGAGGGTGCGGCGTGTCGTTTAGGTTGTTCGACTTTCTGGTCCCAGAATTGCGGGCATGGCCGAGATCGTTGCTTCCAGCCGCCGAGGGCGGCCCAGTAAGGGCACCCGTGCTGTAGTCAAGGCGCTGGTGCCACCAGAGCTCAAAGAAGCAGCTGCCAGCGCCGCGAAGGCACATGGCATGACCGCGAACGACTACATCGCGGCGCTAATCGCGGCCGACACCGGCCTGACCGAGCTGATGGCATCGATTCACGAGAAACAGGCCGCCACACACCAATCCGCGGAACCCCGCAGATCAGGACGGTGACGGATCACCGGTCTGGGCAGTGAGGGGCGACCTGTTACTCGTCACGATGGTCACGGTAGATCGTCCTCCGACAGAGAGGATCTCAGAAATCCGCCGGAACGAGAAACTTCAGGATTGGTACATGTCACGTCACTAAATTTTCACGAAGGGACAGGCCCATGACCCGCACCATCGCACTGGTCAACCATAAAGGCGGCTCCACCAAAACCACGAGCACGGTCAACCTCGCCCAAGCCCTCGTCGAAGCCGGCTACACCGTTCGCGTCGTCGACCTCGACCCACAATGCAACGCCACCACCTGGCTCGGCGCCACGCCCGAAGCCGTCGACAACGATGTCCTGTCGGTACTGATGATGGTGGCGAGCATCGAAGATGCCACCACCATCACCGCGTCCGGGATCCACCTCGTTCCTGCCACCAAGGAACTCGATTCCGTCGGGCCCTACTTCCTCAAGAAGCCCGGTGCGCACGGCGTCCTGCGCAAAGCCCTCGCCAGTGCACCCGACGTCGACTTCAACCTCCTCGACTGCCCCGGAGACTTCGACCACCTGACCATCAGCGCACTCGTCGCCTGCACCGAGGTGCTCGCCGCTGTCATGACGGGAGCCATGGAACTCGAGGCGCTCATGCGGATCGAGAACTACATCACCGAGCAGGTCGAGTTGCTCAATCCCACGGCACGGCTCAATCACATTCTGTGCGGCCGGGTCGAACTCGGCCAGGTCATCGACCAGCAGGTCCTCGCCGCGCTCCGCGAGACCTACCCCGACCAGACGATGCGGACCATCATCCCGAAGTCCGTCCGTGTCAGCGAAAGCTACAGCGCCGAAGAACCCGTCGTCAGGTGGGCGCCGTCCTCGTCCGCGGCCCGCGCCTACCGCGACGCCGCCCGAGAACTCGTCGAAAGGGACCCCCGATGACCGTGACACGTAAGCCCGGACTCGCCAACAACCCCCTCGAACGCCGCCCCCAGTCCCGCGCAGGCGCCCATCAGGGTGGGACGTGCTCGAGAACTCGTCGGAAGGATCTCCTGATCAGCGTGACACGTGAGCCCGGACTCGCCAACAGCCCCGTCGAACGCCGCAAGCGGCGACTGCCGAACCTCGTCGAACAGGGCGTGGACGTCGCGCGAGAAGCGGCCACCATCGCCGAAACCCAATCGGGGCCGGTGGCCCTCGGTGAGGAACAGAAGACCACCACACGGGTTCCCGCGGACACGAAGCAGGAATTGGTTTTCATCAACCGCGCCAAGGCCGAAAACGGCAAGAATGCCGTCGCCGCCATCGGCCACATCGCCGGCGCCCCCAACAGTTGGTCCAACCTCGTCGACGAAGCCCTCGCCCACTACCTCGCCGTTCTCGAACGCGAATACAACAATGGCGAACCCTTTCCGCCGCGCAACGCCGAACGCGTCCGGGGACCACGCATCACCTAGCCCGCCCACGCCGGCACGAACGTCCGCGTTGATCGTCAGCTGGGCGACGAGCTCACTGATCCCGGCGACCGTGGCGGCGGCGTTGCTGTCGATGAACACCGCCAGCATCTCGTCCGGGTAGCGCAGCGCGGGCGGCGAGTTCGGTCGCCAACAGTGACACGTACCCGGGCCGACCACGACTTCTCCCGATCCGCCATGGCCCGTCGTTGCCGAACCCGGCCCGCAACTGGTGTTCAACGCGCCCAAGCCGAACCCCACGGATCTCGACGGGCATTGAGCACGACCGGCTCGTCGGTGGATCGTGGCAGGCTGAACCGGCCGACCCCGAGATCGCGCAGGACTACAACGTCGCGCCCACGAAAACCTCACCCGTCGTGGTGGCGCGGACGCCGAAGGACACCGGCGACGACCTGCGGCGAAGTGCGCACCAGGAATCTTTCTCGAACAGCTCTACGAGCTGGCGGATTCTCATGACCTGCATGGCGAACGACTCGCATCGTGCCGGTCCGCACGAGATCGGCTGATCGTGTTGGTGCTCTCGCGGGCAGGACTGCGGCGCGGAGAGTTGGTCGGCGTGCGGCGCAGTGACGTGCATCTACTTTCCGGATAATGCCGTGCACCACTGTCGCGGCCGTCGCCATCGGGGATGCGTACCCGCGACACGTCGGCGGCGTCGACGTCCGCGGTGGAATCGACGGCAGACCGGGCCTGGGAACTCGCCCCCAAGGGAGGATCGAGCGGGTCTGCGGCAACATGCACGCGCTTCGTCGCCAGGCTGTACGACTGACGGCGACGAGAACCCGCTTGTGGGTGCATCCCGAGTCCGGTGACACCGCAACGGAACCCGGCATTCACGGGACTCCTCGGTCGGGGCGGTCAGGACACACAGACCCGTATGACGCCATGGGGACAGTTACCCGGACCGTCCATTACACGCGGGCGGCCGCTACTCGGTGCACGTAACCCAACTCGTGCGCGAGGTTCTTGCCGCCGAAATTCACCCGAGTCCTCCCTGTACGACGCTAGGGTGTGCTCAGGAATCCGCTCCCGTCGCGAGGACACCACCTGGCGAGCATCGGCATCACGCGCACACCCCCACCCATACAGAACGACACATGAATCGGGCGACCTCATGGAACGCACGAAGACCATCGCGGCTTCCCTCGTCGCGGCCGCCGTGATGACGGTCGCGGCGTGCGGGACGTCCCAACCGACGTCCACCCAGTCGGCGACAGCCACCACGGGCACTGAGCCGGCGTACGCGGCGACATTGGAACCACTGATCGACCGGTTGATGAAGGACAACGCCATTCCGGGAGCGGTGGTTCTGATCACCTCGCCCGATCAGGGCGATTGGTCGGCGACGTTCGGCACGACGACGATCGACGAGAACAAGCCGATGTCGATGGACGACCACTTCCGGATCGGGAGCAACACCAAGACGATGACGTCGACGGTCATCCTCCAACTGGTGCAGGAGGGCAGGCTCAGCCTCGACGATCCGGTCTCCAAGTACCGCCCGGGCGTGCCGAACGGCGACAAGATCACCATCGCGCAACTGTCGGATATGCACAGCGGGCTCTACTCCTACACCTTCGACCTGCAGTTCAACGCGACACTCGACCGGGACCCGGACAAGGTGTGGACGCCGGACGAGCTGCTGGCGATCGCCTTCTCCCACCCGGTGAACTTCCCGCCCGGGGAGAAGTTCGACTACAGCAACACCAACATCATCCTGCTCGGCGTCATCATCGAGCAGCTCACCGGCAGGTCGGCGGCCGAGGCCTTCGCGCAGCGCATCTTCGAACCCCTCGGACTCGAGCACACCTCGCTGCCCGCGCCCGCGGACTCCTCGATCCCCGAACCGCATCCGCAGGGCTACTCGTTCGGCACCAACGTCTCCACCATCGACACCTACGCGCTTCCGGCGGACGAGCAGGCCGCTGCCGTCGCCGGCACCCTGAAGCCGAACAACGAGACGAACGCCAACCCGTCATGGGCGTGGACGGCCGGGGGCGCGATCTCGACGGTCGCAGACATGGCCACCTACGTGAAGGCACTGGTCGGCGGCGGACTCCTGGACGAGCAGACGCAGAAGATCCGCCTCGACAGCATCCAACCGACCGATCCGGCCAACCCCACCGCCGCCGGATACGGCTTGGGTATCGCCCGGTTCGGTCCCCTCATAGGCCACGACGGCCAGATTCCGGGCTTCATGACCTTCATGGGCGTGGACCCGAACACCGACCTCAGGATCGTCATCGGCACGAACCTCGCCACCGTGCCCTCCGGTGAGGGATCGGCCCTGACGCTCCTCAAAGGCATCCTGCCGGTCTTCTACGGTGCGGGTTCGGTGCCCGCCGGGAACCCGGCCGCGGTGCCCGGAGCGACGGGCGGCGCTTCTCCGACCACGACGCCCGTCGGCGGCGCGACGGCAACCACCGGCACCGGCGGCTGACATTTCGTGCCGAACCCGCCCCGGTGCGAGCACCGAACCCGATCCGTCCCATCCGGTCTTGCCGTGCCCGGCTGCGTCCGTCATCGTGCCGATCGTCGGCGTTCACAATGACGCCACAGCAGTCACCGTGCCGACGAGCCCGTCAGCCTGCCGACGAACGGCGACACCTGCGTCTGCAAATTCCGTGAGGCCACGTCTGCATTCTCAGCGACGGCCAACACACGGCCCTGGCCGCAGTATGTGCCCGGCTGATGCCGGTACCAATCGCCGATCTGTTCCCCGCTGGCCCACGCCCACAACGCCCTTGAGGGAACGACTGCAACACCCGCGACCACGGACACCGGCCTCATCGAGTCGATCAGCGCCCGCTCCCACGGAGCCAAAACGTCGCTGACATCGAGGTTTCAGGGACTATCAGAACTTCGGTGGAACTAGCTCTGGCATATGAATTTAGTTTCCAGTTGCGGTGATTCGGCCTTCGAATGTGATAGCAAACGCATTGAGGGCTGGTTTCCACCTCGTCACCCATCGTGCTCTTCCCTTGCCGGTTGGGTCCAGCGCACGGGTGGCGAGGTAGAGACATTTGAGCGCGGCCTGGTCGCTGGGGAAGTGCCCACGTGCCCGGACTGCCCGCCGGTAGCGAGCATTGAGGGACTCGATCGCATTCGTCGAACAGATGACCCGTCGGATCTCGGCGTCGTAATCAAGGAACGGCACGAACTCACTCCAGGCGTTCTCCCACAGCCGGACGATCGCCGGATACTTCGGACCCCATTTGACGGCGAACTCGGTGAAACACTCCCGGGCCGCGGACTCGTTGACGGCGGTGTAGATCGGACGCAAGTCCCGCGACATCTCGTCCCAGTACTGCCGCGAGGCATAACGGAACGTGTTGCGCAACAGGTGAATCAGACACGTCTGTACCACCGCGAGAGGCCACACGGTAGTGATCGCCTCCGGCAGCCCCTTGAGCCCGTCACAGACGATCATGCAGACATCTGCAACGCCGCGGTTGCGGATCTCGGTCAGCACGGCGAGCCAAAATTTGGCCAAAGCGCACATGTTCGCGCGAACGTGTGCGAGGTGACGCCTGAACTGTCACGGGTTCGGCAGGCGGGCGGTGTCGACGTGGTCGGAGAGGTAGGCGATGACGGCCTCGTTGCGCATGCCGTAAGCGG
>NZ_JAAXPA010000027.1 GCF_012396235.1 Rhodococcus opacus
GTGTTACTCACCCGTTCGCCGCTCGTGTACCCCGAAGGGCCTTACCGCTCGACTTGCATGTGTTAAGCACGCCGCCAGCGTTCGTCCTGAGCCAGGATCAAACTCTCCGTTGAAGACTCTAGATTTCGAAACCCCACAGGGTCCCTAATCAGTCATAGACATCGAGTCAAATCACTAGCAATCAAAAACTCAAACTAGCATTTTCAAACACTGACCCCCCTCCGACGGAAGGAGAAGAGCCAGCAAATACCCACACCACACAACCCCCGAAACCCGAAGGCCCCGAAAGCAATTCGTGATGCGGAGTACCAAAAACATTTGGCACTGACATTCATCGACACACTGTTGAGTTCTCAAAGAACACGCACACACCATCACTTCTGGCTCACTCGCCAGCCGCTCCGGGGCAACTTTTCCAGCTTATCCCCTGCCGCATCCCGGCGCAAACCGGGGCGTCAGGACATCTCGAAAGCATCGAACCAGGTTCGGTATTCTCGGGAAGTTCAGGCGCCTGCGTCCAACCTCGTGTCCCCGGCCTCTCGGTCGGGGTTGGTGTCCGTGTCGCTCTGACCTGGAATAAGTTACGCGACGGGAAACGGAGCGTCAAATCCCCAGGTCACAGGCATCCGGTATGTAAAATCCGCTGGTGGCCCGTGCTGCGCGCGGGCCACCGGACCGGAATTCGCCGAATTACGCCGGTGTGACCCGCCGCACGCTAGTTCGACAGCACCTTGATGCCGGCGAAGTTCCGCTTTCCACGGCGAATCACGAGCCACGTTCCATGCAGCAGATCGGTCGGTGCGGGGGTCCAGTCCTCACTCGAGACCTTCTGGTTGTTCACCGAAGCGCCGCCTTCCTTCACGGTGCGGCGGGCCGCACCCTTGCTCTCGCACAATCCGCTGAGAACCAGGAGGTCGACGATGCCGGCGGGCTCCCCCGGCGCAAGTTCCGCGACGGACGCCTCCCGAAGGGCGGCACCGAGCGTCGGCTCATCCAGGTCCTGCAGTTCCGCGCGGCCGAACAGCGCCTGGCTCGCGAGCTCCACGGCACGAGTGTTGGCTTCGCCGTGCACGAGAGTCGTCATTTCGGCGGCGAGCCGGCGCTGCGCCTCCCGTGCATGCGGCCGCTCGGCCGTCGCCGTCTCCAGTTCCGCCAACTCCTCGGCCGTGAGGAAGGTGAACCACCGCAGGTACTTGATGACGTCGGCGTCGCCGGTGTTCACGAAGTACTGGTACCACGCGTAGGGGCTCGTCATCTCCGGGTCGAGCCACAGGCTTCCGCCTCCGGTCGACTTCCCGAACTTCTTGCCGTCCGCCGACGTGACGAGCGGGACGGTCAGACCGTGCACCGACTCGGCGTCGATGCGACGGTTCAATTCGACGCCGGCGATGATGTTGCCCCACTGGTCGGATCCGCCGACCTGCAGCGAGCAGCCGTGACTGCGCCGCAGGTGCAGGTAGTCGTTGGCCTGGAGCAGCATGTAGCTGAACTCGGTGTAGGACATGCCGTCGGATTCGAGGCGCCGCTTGACGGTGTCTCTCGCGAGCATCACGTTGACGGAGAAGTGCTTGCCCACGTCGCGCAGGAAGTCGATGGCCGACAGCTTGCCGGTCCAGTTCATGTTGTTCTCGATGATCGCGCCGCTCGGCGAGTCGCCGAAGTCGACGAAACGTTCGAGCTGACCCCGGATCCGATCGGCCCATTCGGCCACGGTGTCGGCGGAGTTCATCGTCCGCTCACCGACGTCGCGGGGATCGCCGATCAGACCCGTCGCTCCACCGGCCAGCACGACGGGGCGGTTGCCCGCACGCTGGAATCGCTTCAGTGCGAGCAGGGGCACGAGATGGCCGGCGTGCAAACTCGGCCCGGTCGGATCGAAACCGGCATAGAGCGTGACCGGTCCGGCGTCGAGATCACGACGCAGCGCGTCCAGATCGGTTGATTGGGCGATGAGCCCGCGCCAGGTCAGTTCATCGATGATGTTCTCAGTCACGGGTCCGATCATCCCATCTGCTCGTCGGCGGGCATCGCACGCGGGCTCCTCCGGTACACGGAGACGGCCGGCGACTCCGGAATCCAGAAGCGCCACGGCCGGTCCGCGGCCGCGCTGACGCCGACCCGGGGGCCACTCGCCCATCCGTCCGACTCCGCGACCTCCAGCCGAACCGGCGAATCGTGCTCGAACAACGCCGCACCGTTCTCCGCGAGGGTCACGCCGGTCGCGGACCCCAGGTTGCCGGGACCGCGCGCCCAATCCGCAGGTCGCGTGACGCGGGGCCGGCGCGCCTGAACCGTGGCGCAGCCGTCGAGCACTTCGCCCGCCCGGAGAAGCACCCCGCCCGCGCTTCCGACCGGCCCGTACGACACGTTCATGCAGAAGTGCATCCCGTAGCTGCGGTAGACGTACAGGTGCCCGGCCGGGCCGAACATCACCTCATTGCGCGGCGTCCTCCCTCGGTACGAGTGCGATGCCGGATCGGGCCACGGGCCGTCCTTCTCCCCGCCGTACGCCTCCACTTCGACGATGCGGATGCGGACGTCTCCAACGATCAGCGTGGATCCGAGAACGAATCGCGCGGCGTCGACGGGGTCCGCCCGGTCAAGTCGATCGATGGTCACGTCCCGATTCTCCACAACCGTTGACTTCGCCACCCCGTCGGTCGCATAATTCATCAAGCAATGAATTCACCCAGTGATGAATTGAGGCCCGCCATGACCGGCAGCCCGGTGATCGACATCCGAGATCTGCACGTGCGAAGAGGCAGGAACGAAGTGCTGCACGGCATCGACGTTCAGGTGCCGAGCGGATCCATCACCGGCCTCCTGGGACCCTCCGGCTGCGGAAAGACCACGCTGATGCGGTGCGTGGTCGGCACGCAGATCGTGGAATCGGGGACGGTCACGGTGCTGGGCGCCCCTGCAGGCTCGGTCTCGTTGCGAAGCCGCATCGGATACGTCACCCAGTCACCCAGCGTGTACGCCGACCTCACGGTTAAGAAGAACGTGGCCTACTTCGCCGCGCTCTACGGCCAACCGTCGGACGCGGTCACCGAAGCCGTCGAGGCGGTGGGTCTGACACGCTTCGCAACCCAGAAGGCGGCGGATCTGTCGGGAGGACAGCTGGGACGGGTCAGCCTCGCCTGCGCGCTGGTGGCACGCCCCGAGGTCCTCGTCCTCGACGAGCCGACCGTCGGCCTGGACCCACTCCTGCGCGTCGAACTGTGGGAACGGTTCGACGCTCTCGCCGACACCGGTACCACCCTGCTCGTGTCGAGCCACGTCATGGACGAGGCCGAACATTGCGCTTCGCTCCTCCTCATGCGCGACGGCTACGTTCTCGCGCAGGTCTCCCCCGGCGAACTCCGGGAGCAGACCGGTGAGGCGAGCCTCGAAGACGCCTTCCTTAACCTCATTCGCGCATCACATGTCGGGAGCGAGAACTGATGAACGTCACGATCTTCGCAGCCACTGCGGGCCGGATCCTCGCGCAACTACGGACGGATCACCGCACCGTCGCCATGATTCTGGTGGTACCCAGTCTGCTGATGGTGTTGCTGTACTTCCTGTATCAGAACGTTCCGGCGCCACCCGGTCAGCTGTCGCTGTTCGAGCGCGTCGCGATCACGATGCTCGGCATCCTGCCGTTCGTCGTGATGTTCCTGGTCACGTCGATCGCGATGCAGCGCGAACGGACGTCGGGAACACTCGAACGCCTGCTCACGACCCCCATGGGCAAACTCGACCTGCTCGGCGGCTACGCTGCCGCGTTCTCCACGGCCGCTGCTGCGCAGGCGGCGCTCGCCTGCGTCGTCTCGTTCGGATTCCTCGGCCTCACCACCGAGGGCAGCGTGACGTGGGTGCTGCTGATCGCCGTGCTGAACGCGATACTCGGCGTCGCCCTCGGCCTATTGTGCAGCGCCTTCGCGCGCACCGAGTTCCAGGCGGTGCAGTTCATGCCGGTGGTCGTGGTGCCCCAGCTCTTCCTGTGCGGTCTGCTCGTTCCGCGAGATCAGCTCCCCACCTGGCTCGAGTGGATCAGCAACGCCCTCCCGCTGAGCTACGCGGTCGAGGCGCTGCAGCAGGTCGCCACCCATCCCGGGGCGACGGGGCTCATGTGGCGCGACCTGGCGGTGGTCGCCGCCTTCGCGCTCCTCGCACTGTCGCTGGGCGCCGCGACTCTGAGGCGTCGCACACCATGACCGGCCCCGCGACACGCGCGGACGCCACCCCGGGTCTGCGCACGGGACGACGCCCGGGCAACCCGGACACACGGTCACGAATCCTGGCGAGTGCACGGAAACTGTTTGCACAGAACGGCTTCGACAAAACCAGCGTGCGCTCCGTGGCCACCGGTGCCGGCGTCGACTCCGCCCTGATCCACCACTACTTCGGAACCAAACGAGATCTGTTCCTCGCCTCGGTCGACATTCCCGTGGATCCGACGCAGGTGATCGCTCCGGTGCTCGACATTCCGACGGGCGAGGTCGGTAGTCACCTCGCCCGGGCCGTCTTCTCCATCTGGGAGTCGCCGCACAAGCCCGCCGTGGTCGCGGCGTTCCGGTCCGCGATGGCGGGAAACGAACCCAATCTCATTCGCACGTTCCTCCTGGAGGTCGTGCTCCGAGACCTCGGACCGCGCGTCGACGAGCCACCGGGAACCGGGATGCTGCGCATGCAGCTGGTGGCATCCCAGATGGCCGGGGTTCTGGTGACGCGGTACATCCTCGAATTCGAGCCACTCGCGTCGCTGCCCGTCGACGACCTCGTCGCGATCGTCGGACCGACGTTGCAGCGCTACCTCACCGGAGCTCTGCCGGTGTGATCGGGCTCGCCCGAGTCCGGTGTGATCAGGCCTCGCCGGCAGCCCGGGCGAGCAGCGTCTCGTGCTCGTCCGCGCCGACGTCCCGGGCCTCGTCGATGAGGAGGACGGGAATCCCGTTCTCGATGGGATACGCCCGTCGCAGTCGAGGGTTGTAGAGCAGCTCGTCGCCGACCAACAGCAGAGGACCCTTGTCCTGTGGGCACGCGAGAATGCCGAGCAACGTCGGATCAATAACCACGGAAGTCCTCTCCAACCGTTCGGGTGAGCAGTGTCAGGTTACCGCGCACCGGCAGGCACCCCGGCCGAGCCGTTCCGAAACTCCGCGGCCACCGCCTTGGTCAGTCGCTTGTACTGCTGCGATTCCGGATCGACGTACCACACACGGGTTCCCGGCTTGGGCAGTCCGGCCGCGCTCAGCGCCTCGGCGTTCGGACGGTACGAGGACCCCAGCGGGATGTCCTCCACCACCTGGAAGATGTCGGGTCGCAGCGCGGGAGGAAGCACCTCGAAGGCGTCGGAGATCTCCGCCAGCCTCGGCGCCCGCCCTTCGCGGAGGGTGAACGCGGCCACGGCCAGTGTCCGGCCGCCGACCTCCACCCCGTAGGCAACCGCGAGGTCGACGCGATCGACGGACACGAGCGCATCGACGATCGGCTGGGTGAACACGGCTCCCCTCGAAGTCGCGATGACGGTCTTCCTGTGGTCGACCAGCCAGTAGTCCCCGTCGGCGTCGCGACGGAAGAGGTTCTCCGTCGGAATCCAGGCGTCGCCCGCGGCAAAGATCCCCCGCATCGCGCCGCCGGACATCTCGGCGTGCACGCCCGCCCTGCCGAGAAGCAGACCGACCTCGTCGTCCTGGCATTCCCGGATGAACCCCTGCTCATCCTCCAGCAGTCGCCCGGCGATCGGGTCGTAGGCCGCGAGCCGGACCTCCGCGCTCCCCGGGAGGGGGCGCCCCTTTGCCCCGACCTTCGCGCCTGCGACGTTCGCGAGAACCACGTCGCCCTCGGTGGACGCGTAGAACTCGAGGACCTTCGCCGGTGCGAACCGCTCCGTCGTGCGACGCCACAACCCCTGCGGCATTCCGGATCCGATGAAGAGCCGGACGGGGTGACTGCCGTCGAGCGCGAGGTTCTCGGCGTCGAGGATTTCTCGCATCATCGTCCACGTGTAGCTCACCACGGTCACCCCGTAGCGGTGGACTTCCTCGGCGAACCGCTCGGGATCGACTCCGCGTGAGAGCGCGATCCGGGAGCCACCTGCCACGGCACCACCGATCGCGGCCAGTAGGCTCGACGAATGATGCAGGGGTGCAAGGCAATACACGGTGTCGCCACGGTCCAGATCGGCGGCCGAGGCCGTTCCGAACGCCGACAGCGCCCACCGGTAGTTGGTGATCTGTTTCGTCTCCCAGTGGCCGTTGGACTCACTGCAGATGATGAATGCCAGTTCACGAGCGCGACCGGGATCGGGCCGGTACCAGCCCGGCAGTGTCACGGCGGCGGGGTCGATCTTCTCGAGGTCCACGACGTTCGCCGAGGGATCCACGTCGAGGTCGCGCTGGTCGCCACCGCCCAGAACCAGGACCTGCATCCCGGTCGCGATCGCCGCGTCGAGATTCTCCGGGTCGGTGACGATGCGTTCGACACCGTCGATGCGGATCGCGGTGTGGACCTCCCGGCCCGGGGGCAGCAAGACAGCCACGGCACCGAGACGGGACAGCGCCGCGATGGCGGCGAGCGCACTCGGGCGCGTCTGCATCACGACGCCGACGTGAGCGGCGGGACGGACACCGGCCTGGATCAGACCGCGCACCACGTTGTCGATCCGCTGATTGACCGCCGCGTAGGTATGGACGCGATTGTCGAAGAGGAAGCACTCGCCGCCCGGCGCCTTCCGCCCCTGTTCGGCCAGCAACCGGCTGAGCGAGATCTGGGTGTGGGGCTGCATCTGACCGAGCCGGGCCAGCCGCGGTAGCGCCCGCGTGGCCTCGCCGGACAGCTCCACCGTTCCCCGCAGCGCGCCCGAAGCGAAATCACTGATCCCCTTGCCGACACCGACGCCGACCTCGGCGACCGACGCCACGGTGTGAATGATGCGGTCGCTGATGGAGACTCCGGATTCGCTGCCGAAATGTTCGTCGTAGCGCATGAGCTCGATAGTGGTGGGCCGTGGGCCGAGACCCTCGTTCCACAGCACCCATTTCCCGGTCGTGGGCCACGTGTGGGTCGCCGCAGCCGAACCGACGACGAGGCCGAAATGTCCTGCCCGCAAAGTTGATTCGTACACATTCGCCCGTGGGGCGGCCCGGCGGATACCGCGGACAGCCAACGGCTGACCGATGTCGTCGACTTCCCCGACGAACGCGAGGATGGGGCAGGTCAACTCCGCGAGCGACACCACCTGATCCTTGATCACGAACCCGCCGGTCATCATGCGGTTGTGCACGATGAACTGCTTGAGCAACTCCGCAACAGCCGGACCGGACCACGCCACCCAGCCCTCGGTCGCGAGGAACCGCCGCTGCTGCTCCCGCGGCAACAACGCTTCCCGGTCGTGCAACTGACGCAGGAAGTCGAGCCTCGACTTCAGTGTCTTGACGGGATCGAGGAGCTGAAAACCGGTGCGCGCCATCCACCCCGACACCGCGAGCCGATTGAAGACGTGGTCCGCGAGGAAGCCGGCAGCGTCGGTGGCGAACCCCGCCGGGATACCGAACGGCAGCCCGGCGAGCGTGTCGACCGGACTGCCGAACGTCACGAGGCCGGCGATGTTGCGACTGCGGCGGTAGGCGGCGGCCTGGTAGGCGAACATGCCGCCCTGCGAGTATCCGGACAGGTAGACGTCACGACCGGTGTGCGCCCGCACCTGGTCGATGATCTCGCTGATCGCGACGATGTGGTCGGCGAGATTCCGATCCCACCCGCCCTCTTCGGAATCCGGCGATCCGAAGTCGACCACCCACGGGTCGATCCCCATCGAGTGCAGGATGCCGACTGCGCCCTGATCGCGGGTCACATCGTAGACGTCGGCCGACATCATCATCGGCGGGACCAGAACGATCGGGGGCCCGGCGTCGGCAGGGTCGGTGTCGGGGAAATACCTGCGGAGCCGATACATCGGTGCGCGTTCGACCACCTCGAACGGCGACGTGGTGAGGTCCGTCTCGAGTCCACCGAGGCGAACTACCTCCAACCCGTTCTGCGCCGTCGCCACCACGCGACGGATCGGGCCCATCACCGTTTCGGTATTCAGTCCCACGAACACTCTCCCAGACTCTCGAACTGTGACGCACGTCTCACTGCCGCCCGCCCTCACCCTACTGCGCTCGACGCGTCACACAGCCCCTAATCCGGGGCGTCCGACACGGGCGTCATCGACACCACTCACGCAGCGACTCGGACAGCTGACGGACCCCGCCCAACTGTTCGGCCACACGGATACCGGCTGTACCGCCTCGGGCGTTACGCGAGGCGATCGAGCCCTCGACGGTGAGCACCTCCCGCACGTCCGGAGTGAGCGCCGGATCGACCCCGGCGAGTTCGTCGTCGGTGAGATCCTCGAGTCCGACGGCCCGCGCCTCGGCAACGCGGACGCACGCCCCCGCCGCCTCGTGCGCGACCCGGAACGGGACGCCCTGACGAACGAGCCACTCGGCGATGTCGGTGGCCAGCGTGAAGCCCGCCGGTGCCAGTTCCGCCATTCGGTCCGTGTGGAATTCGAGAGTGGACACCAGTCCGGTGATCGCCGGGAGCAGCAACTCGAGCTGTGCCACCGAATCGAAGACCGGCTCCTTGTCCTCCTGCAGATCCCGGTTGTACGCGAGCGGCTGCGCCTTCAGGGTGGCCAGCAGACCGGTCAGGTTGCCGATCAGCCGCCCGGACTTGCCGCGGGTGAGCTCGGACACGTCCGGGTTCTTCTTCTGCGGCATGATCGACGAGCCGGTCGACCAGGCGTCGGCGAGCGTGATGTAGCCGAATTCCGGAGTGCTCCAGAGGATGACCTCCTCGGCCATCCGCGACAGGTCGACGCCGATCATCGCGAGCACGAACGCCGCCTCGGCCGCGAAGTCCCGCGACGACGTGGCGTCGATCGAGTTCTCGGCCGACGAATCGAAGGCGAGCTCCGCGGCGATCGCCTCGGGATCGAGTCCGAGTGACGATCCGGCCAGCGCTCCGGACCCGTACGGCGACACGGCCGCCCGCACGTCGAAGTCCCGCAGCCGCTGAACGTCGCGGAGCAACGGGTGCGTGTGTGCCAGCAGGTGGTGCGCGAGCAGCACCGGCTGCGCGGCCTGCAGGTGCGTCTTGCCCGGCATCACCGCGGAGGGGTGCGCCGCGGCCTGCGTCGCGAGTGCGTCGACGACGTCGAGGACACCCGCGGCCACGCGGCGGACGGCGTCCCGCAGCCACATCCGAAACAGCGTCGCCACCTGATCGTTGCGCGAACGCCCGGCGCGCAGGCGTCCCCCGACCTCGGGACCGACCCGATCGATCAGGCCTCGCTCGAGCGCCCCGTGCACGTCCTCGTCGGATTCGCTCGGGACGAACTCGCCGCTCGCGACGTCGGCCGCGAGCCTGCCGAGACCGTCGAGCATCGCCGCCAGGTCGTCGTCAGCCAGCAGGCCGGCCTTGTGCAGCACCCGGGCATGGGCCTGGGACGCGCGCACGTCGTACGGAGCCAGCACCCAGTCGAAGTGGGTGGACTTGCTCAGCGCCGCCATGGCGGCGGCCGGTCCGGACTCGAACCGGCCGCCCCAGAGGGCTCCTTCGTTGGTGCCGTGAGCACTCATACCTAGAGGCCCAGATCGCGCTTCGCCGCGACCTTCGAGGACAGTCCGTGGATCTGCACGAATCCCTTGGCGTAGGACTGGTCGAACGTGTCGCCCTCGTCGTAGGTGGCCAGGTTGAAGTCGTACAGGGACTGGTTGCTGCGGCGGCCGTTGACGATGATCGCACCGCCGTGCAGCACCAGCCGGATGTCGCCGGAGACGCGTTCCTGCGTCTTCTCGATGAACGTGTCCAGCGCGACCTTCAGCGGGGAGAACCAGAGGCCGTCGTACACCAGCTCGCTCCAGCGCTGTTCGGTCTGACGCTTGTAGCGGCCGAGCTCGCGTTCCTGCGTGACGTGCTCGAGTTCCTGGTGGGCGTTGATGAGGACCATGGCTCCCGGAGCCTCGTAGATCTCACGGCTCTTGATGCCGACGAGACGGTCCTCGACGACGTCGAGGCGCCCGACGCCCTGAGCGCCGGCGCGGCGGTTGAGCTCCTGGATCGCTTCGAGGACGCTGACCGGCTTGCCGTCGATCGCGACGGGGCGGCCGGCCTCGAAGCTGATGATCAGCTCGTCCGGGGCCTGCCAGTTGACGGTCGGATCCTGCGTGTAGTCGTAGACGTCCTTGGTCGGCGCGTTCCACAGGTCCTCGAGGAACCCGGTCTCGACGGCGCGGCCCCACACGTTCTGGTCGATCGAGAACGGCGACTTCTTGGAGACGTTGATCGGGATCTCGTTCTCCTCGGCGAACGCGATCGCCTTCTCACGGGTCCACGCGTAGTCGCGGACCGGTGCGATCACGTCGAGGTCGGGAGCGAGCGATCCGAAGCCGACCTCGAACCGGACCTGGTCGTTGCCCTTGCCGGTGCAGCCGTGCGCGACCGTGGTGCCGCCGTGGGCGCGCGCCGCCTCGACGAGGTGCTTGACGATCAGCGGGCGGCTGATGGCCGACACGAGCGGGTAGCGGTCCATGTAGAGGGCGTTGGCCTGGATGGTCGGCAGGCAGTATTCGTCGGCGAACTCGTCGCGCGCATCCACCACGACCGACTCGACCGCACCGCAGTCGAGTGCACGCTGACGCACGACCTCCATGTCCTCGCCGCCCTGGCCGAGATCGATGGCGACAGCAACAACTTCCTTGCCCGTCTCCTTGCCGATCCAGCTGATGGCGACTGAGGTGTCCAGCCCGCCCGAGTAGGCGAGTACGACGCGATCGGCCATGGTCCTTGTGCTCCTTAGGTTGAAGATCTGTAGAGATGATTCAGTTGTCAGGCGAGGGATTCGATCTTGGCCGCGAGTTCCGCCCCGCTCAGCGGCTCGCGTGCCACCACGAGAATGGTGTCATCCCCCGCGATGGTTCCCACGACGTCAGGTAATGATGCCCGATCGAGTGCACTCGCCAGATAGTGCGCTGCCCCCGGGGGAGTTCGCAGCACCGCCATGTTGCCACTGGCATCGGTCGACACCAGTAACTCCCCCAGCAACCGCGACAGCCGGTCGGTTCCGCCGGAGACGCCGCGGACGGGATTTCCGTCCTCGGGCACCACATAGACCCCGGCGCCGCCGTCTGCGGCGCGAAGTTTCACGGCACCCAGTTCTTCGAGGTCTCGCGACAGCGTGGCCTGGGTGGCGTCGATGCCCTCGGCCGCGAGCAGCGCCGCGAGTTCGGTCTGGCTGCGGACAGGGTTGTTCGACAGGATCGCGACGATGCGCGCCTGCCGTCCCGCCCGAGTGGGTGCCGTCGCCGCGTTGGCGGCGCGCTGCGGCTGAGCCGCACCTGCACGCTGCGGCTGAGCCGCACCTGCACGCTGCGGGGGTGCCGCACTCACGGACGGTCCCCGGTTCGCTGCGCCAGCAGCCACACGAGCAGGGCCTTCTGCGCGTGCAGCCGGTTCTCCGCCTCGTCCCAGACGACGCTCTGCGGTCCGTCGAGAACCTCGTCGGTGATCTCCTCCCCGCGGTGGGCGGGCAGGCAGTGCAGGACCACCGCGTCGGCGTCGGCCTTCGCGAGGAGCGCCTCGTTGATCTGGAACGGGCGGAACGGACCGACCCGGTCGAGCCCGTCATTCTCCTGGCCCATCGAGGTCCAGGTGTCGGTGACGAGTGCGTCCGCGCCGACGACCGCCGTCTGCGGGTCACCGCTGAGGGTGATGGTCGCGCCGGTCTCGCCCGCCCGCGCGCGGGCGGCCTCGACCACCCACGGCAGCGGTGCGAACCCCTCGGGGCTGGCGATGGTCACGTCGACGCCTGCGGTCACACCGCCCAGCATCAGCGAGTGCGCCATGTTGTTGGCGCCGTCGCCGAGGTAGGTGAGCTTCAGTCCCTTCAGCGAACCCTTCCGCTCCACGAGCGTCTGCAGGTCGGCCAGGACCTGGCACGGGTGGAACTCGTCGGACAGCGCGTTGACGATCGGGACGTCGGCGCCCGACGCCATCGCCTCGAGCCGCTTCTGCCCGAACGTGCGCCACACCACGGCGTCGACGTACCGCGACAGGACGCGGCCCGTGTCCTGCAGCGTCTCCTCACGGCCGAGCTGGGTGCTGCGCCCGTCGACGACGATCGCGTGACCGCCGAGCTGGGCGATGCCCATCTCGAACGAGAACCGGGTACGCGTCGAATTCTTCTCGAAGATCACGCCGACCCCGCGGGGGCCTTCGAGCGGGCGCTCCGCGAATGGGGCCTTCTTCAGCCTGGCGGCGAGCTCGAGGACCTCGGCCTGCTGTGCAGGGGTGAGGTCGTCGTCCCGGAGAAAGTGTTTCACCACGGTCGTCACTGCTTTCCCGGCTGAGCGGCCGATTGCGCGTTGTCGAGAATCGCGGGCAGCGCCGCGACGAATCCTTCGGCCTGATCGTCCGTGAGGACCAGGGGCGGAGCCAGCCGGACGACGCCCGGTTGTGCGGCGTTGATCAGGTATCCGGCCTCACGCGCGGAGTTCTCCACCGCGGGGGCCACGTCCTGGGTCAGGACGATGCCGAGCAGCAGCCCGGCCCCGCGGACGTGGTCGATCAACGGATGTCCGAGACCTTCGATACCGGCCGACAGCGACTTGCCGAGCGTGTCGGCGCGGGAGATGAGGTCGTCTTCGGCGATCGTCCGCAGCACGGCGAGCGCCGCCGACGCGCAGACGGGGTTCCCGCCGAACGTCGTGCCGTGCTTGCCCGGCCCGAACAGGTCCGCGGCCGCGCCGGTCGCGATGCACGCGCCGATCGGCATCCCGCCACCGAGACCCTTCGCGAGGGTCATGACGTCGGGCACGATCCCGACCGCCTGGTGTGCGTAGAACCAGCCCGTGCGGCCGATCCCGGTCTGCACTTCGTCGAGCACGAGCAGGGCGCCGCGATCGGCGGTGATCTGCCGTGCGCCCGCGAGGTACCCCTCCGGCGGAACGACGACACCGCCTTCACCCATCATCGGCTCCAGGAACACGGCCGCGGTGTCGGCGTCGACGGCGCGGTCGAGTGCGTCGAGATCGCCGTACGGCACGTGCTCGACGCCCGGGGGCATCGGCTCGAACGGCGCGCGCTTGGCGGCCTGGCCGGTGAGCGCGAGAGCACCCATCGTGCGGCCGTGGAAGGAGTTCTCCGCGGCGATGATCTTCGATCGTCCCGTGGCCCGCGCGAGCTTGAACGCCGCCTCGTTGGCCTCCGTGCCGGAATTACACAGGAAGACACGTCCGGGGGCGCCCAGATGGGAGAGCAGCTTCTCGGCCAGTTCGATCGCCGGCTCGCTGGCGTACAGGTTCGACACGTGCCCGAGGATCGACAACTGCGTGGTGACGGCCTCGATGATCGCCGGGTGGGCGTGTCCGAGGATGTTGACGGCGATGCCGGCGAGGAAGTCGACGTACTCCTTGCCGTCGGCGTCGGTCAGCACCGCTCCCTGTCCGCGCGTGAGTGCCACCCGGGGGACGCCGTACGTGTTCATCAGAGCGCCGGACCAGCGCTGCTGGAGTTCCGGGGTTCCGGTCATGAGGCAACTCCCTCGGTAGGTGAAGTCGGGCCGGGCGTGACCATCGTGCCGATGCCCTCGCCGGTGAACAGTTCGAGCAGAACGGAATGGGCGACACGGCCGTCGATGACGTGCGCGGTGGGCACGCCGCCGCGGACCGCGCGCAGGCAGGCCTCCATCTTCGGCACCATGCCGGCGTCGAGGCTGGGCAGCAGTTGCGCGAGCGCGTCCACGTCGATCTCGGTGGCCAGCGAATCGCGGTCCGGCCAGTTCGTGTACAGCCCTTCGACATCCGTGAGGACCACGAGCTTCTCGGCGCCGATGGCCTCGGCGAGCGCTGCGGCGGCGGTGTCCGCGTTGATGTTGTGCACCACACCGTCCGAGTCGGGGGCGATGGTGGACACCACGGGAATTCGGCCCGCACGGATCAGATCGAGGACCGCCTCCGGGTTCACCGTCGTGACGTCGCCGACGAGACCGATGTCGGTCGGCGTGCCCTCGACCATCACGGTGCGCTTGGTGGCGGTGAACAGGTGCGCGTCCTCGCCGGAGATGCCGACGGCGTACGGTCCGTGCGCATTGATCAGTCCGACCAGTTCGCGGCCGACCTGACCGAACAGCACCATCCGGACGACGTCCATGACCTCGGGGGTGGTGACGCGGAAGCCGCCCTTGAATTCACCTGTCATGCCGAGCTTTCCGAGCATGGCATTGATCTGGGGGCCGCCGCCGTGCACGACGACCGGCTGAATTCCGACCGTCCGCAGGAACGCCATGTCGGCCGCGAACGCCGTCTTCAACGCGTCGTCGACCATGGCGTTGCCGCCGTACTTCACGACGACGACCTTGTCGCGGAACTGCTGCAGCCACGGCAGCGCCTCCGCCAGGACGTGCGCCTTCTGGTGATCGGTGATGCCGCTGAGTGCCTCGCTGGTCGCTGTCATGACGAATACGCCGAGTTCTCTTCGACATACGCGTGCGAGAGGTCGGTGGTCCGGATGGTCACCGCGTGTTCGCCGAGACCGAGGTCGATGTCGAGGGAGATGTCGATGTCGCTCAGGTCCACGTCCCGCGCACCCGGTGCGCCGACGCCGTCGATGCAGACGGGGGCGCCGTTGAACGACACCGAGATCGTGTCGGGGTCCAGTTCGATCGGCGCGATGCCGATTGCGGCGAGCACCCGGCCCCAGTTGGGGTCGGATCCGAACAGCGCCGTCTTGACGAGGCTGTCCCGCGCCACCGTCCGTGCGCCGATCAAGGCGTCGTCCTCGCTGAGGGCGCCGCTGACCGTGACCCGCACCCGCTTGGTGACGCCCTCCGCGTCGGCCATCATCTGATCGGCCAGATCGTCGCAGACGGCCGTCACAGCCGCGTTCAGTTCTTCCTGGGTCGGTGTCACGTTGCTCGCACCGGACGCGAGCAGCAGCACCGTGTCGTTGGTCGACGTGGCGCCGTCGACGTCCAGCCGGTCGAACGTCACCCGGGTGGCCGCCCGCAGCGCGGCGTCGAGTTGTGCGGCGGTCGCGACGGCGTCGGTCGTCACCACGCACAGCATCGTCGCCAGCGCGGGGGCCAGCATGCCCGCGCCCTTCGCCATTCCGCCCACGTTCCACTTGTCCGCATGGTGCAGGGCGGCCTGCTTCGGCACCGTGTCGGTGGTCATGATCGCGTACGCGGCGTCGGTGCCACCCGAGATTCCCCCGGCGAGCTCGTGCACGGCCTCCGTGACACCGGCCAGGACCTTGTCCATGGGCAGGCGGTCGCCGATCAGGCCGGTGGAACACACCGCGACCTCGACGGCGCCGGTCTCGGTTCCCCAGTTGCTCAGCGCGGACGCCACTTCCTCGGCCGTCTTGTGCGCGTCCTGGAACCCGCCTGCACCCGTGCACGCGTTGGCTCCACCGGAATTGAGCACGACGGCGCGCAGCCTGCCCGTGGTGAGCACCTGTTGCGACCACAGCACGGGGGCGGCCTTCACCTTGTTCGCGGTGAAGACGCCCGCCGCTGCAAGCTCGGGTCCCTCGTTGACGACGAGAGCCAGGTCGGCGTTGCCGCTCGCCTTGATACCCGCCTTGATCCCGGCCGCGCGGAAGCCCGCGGGCCCCGACACTCCCTGGGTTCGGACCAGGGTGCCGCCGGCGACCTCCCGGGTCGGATGCGGATCGATCGTGCTGTCACTGCTCACGGGGCAACTCCCACTGTCGAGAGACCGGCGGTCTCGGGTAGTCCAAGCGCAAGATTCATCGATTGCACCGCTCCCCCGGCGGTGCCCTTCGCAAGGTTGTCGATCACCGCGACCACGACGATCTGACCGGCGTCGGCGTCGACCGTCACCGCGATCTGGACCGCGTTCGATCCGACGACGGCACCGGTCTGTGGCAGCACGCCCCGGGGCAGCACGTGCACGAACGGCTCGTCCGCGTAAGCCTTTTCGTAGATCGCGCGCACCTCGTCCTCGGACGCGGTGGTGGCCGCGGTGCACGTGGCGAGGATGCCGCGCGGCATCGGCGCCAGCACGGGGGTGAACGACACGGTGACGCGCTCACCGGCGAGTTCGGAGAGGTTCTGGATGATCTCCGGGGTGTGGCGGTGCACGCCGCCGACACCGTAGGCACGGACCGAACCCATCACCTCGGAGCCGAGCAGATCGGCCTTGGGTGCGCGTCCCGCGCCGGAGGCGCCGGTGACGGCGACGATCGTGACCCGCGGTTCGACGACACCCGCCGCGACCGCCGGAGCCATCGCCAGGCTCGACACCGTCGGGAAGCACCCGGGGACGGCGATGCGGGTGGCGCCGACGAGTTTCTCGCGGGCACCCGGGAGTTCCGGAAGTCCGTACGGCCAGCTGCCCGCGTGCGGGCTCTTGTAGTACCGCTCCCAGTCCTCGGCGTTCGTCAGCCGGAAGTCGGCACCGCAGTCGATGATGACGGTGGACTCGGGCAGCGCCTTCGCGTACTGCGCCGAATTACCGTGCGGCAGACCGAGAAACACCACGTCGTGTCCGGCGAGCGTCTCGACGGTGGTGTCCTCGAGCACTCGGTCGGCGAGGGGAAGCAGGTGCGGATGGTGCGAGCCCAGAGTCGATCCGGCGTTGCCGCCGGCTGTGAGCGCGCCGATGACGAGCGAACCGTCCGCATACGACGGGTGCCCCAGCAGCAGACGCAGCACTTCGCCACCGGCGTATCCGCTCGCGCCGGCGACAGCAATCCTGATCGGTTTTCCCGCGTGCTCAGTCATACGATTGATTATGCATCATCATGCAAGCTAATACACACCGCGGTCTCTGGACGGGCCGCAATCCGTGGTCACTGCTTGCCGAGCGACCGCCGAATCTCGTCGAGCTTGGCCTTACCCGCCTTCTCCCGCTTCTCCCACGCCTCGTCCAGCGACTGCCCCGACGGGCTGTCGTGCGCGAGTTCGGAGGAGCCCATCGCCGTCCCGAACCGTCCCTCGATCCGCTCACGCACCCGGTCGAACGTCGGGACCCCACCCGGCGTGTAGTCCGGCTCGGGCACATCCGGTGCGATGTGGGGCACGACCTCCGCGGTCACCGGATCCTCGGCCGGAATCGCCGCACCCACGTCCACCGCCGCGAGGAGCGCACCGAGGCCCGGACGACCCGCGGCCACCGCACGCACCACCTGGAGGAACTCGGCGTCGGTCAACTGACTCGCCGCCGCCACGACGTCGCGCACTTCGGTCATCGCACCGCTCCTCACCGTCCCTGGCCCTCCACCCAGGCTACGGGTCAGCTGCGGAGTTCGGCACCCACGGCAGCGGACGCCGCAGCCACCGCGGCGTCGCGGGCGGCGCTCGCCTCGTCCTCGGTCAGGGTGCGGTCGACGCCGCGGAATCGCAGCGCGAACGCCAGCGACTTCCGGCCCTCCCCGACCTGCTCACCTTCGAACACGTCGAACAGCCGGATGTCCTCGAGCAGCTCCCCTCCGCCCGACCGCAGGGCCGCCTGGACCTCGGCGGCGGGTACCGCGGCGTCGACCACGACCGCCACGTCCTGAAGGACCGCGGGGAAGGGCGAGACCTTCGGCGCGGGCAGGTTCTCCACCAGCGGCAGGGCGTCCAGATCGATCTCCACGGCACTCGTCCGCGGGGGAAGTCCGGCGCGCTCGAGCACGGCGGGATGCAACTCGCCCGCGTGTCCGACGACGACACCGTTCACGAGCAGCTCCGCGCCGCGACCCGGGTGCCACGGCAGGTACTGCGTCGCGCGGAACTCCAGTTCGACACCGGCAGCGGCAGCTACCGTCCGGGCGGCGGCGAACGCGTCGGTGGCGTCGGCCGCTCGGCCCGCGCCCCACGGACCGCTCGGCTCACGCTGCCCCGTGAGCACCGCCGCCACGTGCACCGGCTGATCCGGCAACGACTGCAGCAGTGCCGTGATCTGCTCGTCGGTCGGGCGCCGGTCCACCGGCAGCGCCTCGACCGGCTTGGTGTCCGCACCGGGCAGCACGACCTGCGCGATGCCGAACAGCGACAGGTCGCGTTGACCGCGGGAGACGTTGCGGGCGAGGACCTCGAGAAGTCCGGGCAGCAACGTGGTGGGCAGTTCCGGCCGATCGGATTCGAGCGGGTTGAGCACCCTGCTGGTGTTCCTGCGCGGATCCTCGGGATCCAGCCCCCACGTGTCGAAGATCGCCGTGGGCAGGAAGACCGGAGGCAGGATCTCGACGTATCCCGAGAACGCCAGGGCCCGGCCGACGGCGCGCTTGCGGCGCTGCGCCGGAGTCAACCCACGACCCGCGGGGGCTGCGGGCAGCACCGACGGAATCTTCTCGAGTCCCTCGAGGCGCAGCACCTCCTCCACCAGGTCGGCGGGCTGCACCAGATCGGGCCGCCACGACGGCGGGCCGGCGACGAGCTGACCGTGTCCGCTGTCGCTGACCCCGACCTCCACGTTGCAGCCGATCTGCGTGAGCCGGCGTGCAGCGGTGCCGTTGGGGTAGTCGACACCCGCCACGCGGTCGGGGAGGTCGATGTCCATGTGGATGGGCTCGTGCGGGGTGACCTCACCGATGTCGGTGAGCGCCGGATCGACCCGCCCGCCGGCGATGTCGACGAGCAGCGCGGCCGCCCGGTCCAGTGCCGCCACGGGGATCTCGGGGTCGACCACACGCTCGAAACGCTTGCCGGCCTCACTCGACAGCTTGTGCCTGCGCGCGGTCTTGAACACCGCGAGCGGATCCCAGGTGGCCGCCTCGAGCAGGATGTCGGTGGTTTCCGAGCCGACCTCGGTGGACGCGCCACCCATGATCCCGGCCAGCGACAGGACGCCCGAATCGTCGGCGATCACGACGTCCTCGGGGTCGAGGACGCGCTCGGTCTCGTCGAGAGTGGTCAGTTTCTCCCCCGCCACCGCGCGGCGCACGACGAGTTCGCCGCTGATCTTCGCAGCATCGAACGCGTGCAACGGCTGGCCCAGTTCGAGCAGAACGTAGTTGGTGACATCGACGGCCGGCGAGATCGGGCGGACCCCCGACAGCAGCAACCGGCGCTGCAGCCACCACGGGCTGACCGCCTTCGGATCGATACCCGTCACCCGGCGGGCCGCGAAACGCGTCGCCTTCGACTCCGGCTCGACGCGGATCGGCCACGCCTCCCCCTCCGCCGGGTACGGCGCCACCGACGCCGGGTCGGCGAAGTCGAGGTCGAACCCGCACGCCAGTTCACGGGTGAGCCCGCGGACGGAGAAGCAGTAGCCGCGGTCCGGGGTGATGTTGAGTTCGATGACCGTGTCGTGCAGGCCCATCAACTCGTTGGCGTCCGCGCCGGGGAGCGCGGTGCCCGGCTCGAGGACGAGGATGCCCGAGTGGTCCTTGCCGATGCCGAGTTCGGCCACCGAGCAGATCATCCCGTCGGAGACCTGCCCATACGTCTTGCGGGACGCGATGGCGAAACCACCGGGAAGGACTGCGCCGGGGAGTGCGACCACCACGAGGTCGCCTACGTCGAAGTTCCGGGCGCCGCACACGATGCCCTGCGGCTCGGCCGCCCCCACATCGACCTTGCAGAAGCGGATCGGCTTCTTGAACTCGGTGAGCTCGGTGATCTCGAGAACCTTGCCGACCACGAGGGGGCCGTCGACGGGCTCGAGCCGGTCGACTTCCTCGACCTCGAGCCCGACCCGGACGAAACCTGCGTCGAGTTCCTCGGCGGTGACGTCCCAGTCCGGGGTGGCACGCTGCAGGATCTCGGTCAGCCAGGATTGCGCTACTCGCACGTCTGCTCAGCTCTCTCGTTCGTGAAAATGTCGTGACTGTGGTGGACGGGATCCGGGTAACGCGGGGTCAGCCCTGGACACCGAAGGGCAGTGTGAATCGCACGTCGCCCTCGACGATGTCGCGCATGTCCGGGATCCCGTTCCGGAACTGGAGTGTGCGCTCGAGCCCCATGCCGAACGCGAACCCGGTGTACACGTCGGGGTCGATTCCGGAAGCGCGCAGCACATTCGGGTTGACCATTCCGCAGCCGCCCCACTCGACCCAGCCTGCGCCGCCCTTCTTGTTCGGGAACCAGACGTCCACCTCGGCGGACGGTTCCGTGAACGGGAAGTAGTTCGGGCGCATCCGGGTGCGGGTCTCGGGACCGAACAGTGCGCGGGCGAACGCGTCGAGTGTCCCGCGCAGGTGGGCCATGGTGAGGCCCTTGTCGACGGCGAGTCCCTCCACCTGAGAGAAGACCGGGGTGTGGGTCGCGTCGAGTTCGTCGGTGCGGAACGTCCGCCCCGGGCACACCACGTAGATCGGCACCTCGCGCGAGAGCATCGTGCGCACCTGTACCGGCGACGTGTGCGTGCGGAGCACCTGGCGCGAGCCCTCCGGTGCGATGTGGAACGTGTCCTGCATCGTCCGCGCGGGGTGATCGGGCAGGAAGTTGAGGGCATCGAAGTTGAAGTGCTCGGTCTCCACCTCCGGGCCCTCGGCGACCTCCCAGCCCATCGCCACGAACACGTCCTCGACCTGCTCGGAGATGATGCTGATCGGGTGGCGGGCGCCTACCGGCTGACGCTGCGACGGCAGGGTCACGTCGATGGCCTCGGCCACGAGGACGGCCGCGTCGCGCTCGGCGAGCAGGACGGCGCGGCGCTCGTCGAACGCCGCACTGATCCGGGTGCGGGCGACGTTCACGCGCTTGCCTGCGTCGGCCTTCTCCTTGCCCGGGAGGGCTCCGAGTCCGCGGCGGGCGAGGGCGATCGGCGACTTGTCACCCATGTGCTCGACCTTGGCCTTCGCCAGGTCGTCGAGATCCGCCGCCGACGCGAACGCCTTCTCGGCGCTCTCCGCCGCCGCAGTCAGAGCGTCTTCGGTGAGCGCACTCGCATCGACCGCGCCGCCTTCGACCCCCGTGGAGGCAGCGCCCTCTTTTTTAGCCACGACCGGTGCCACTCCTTAAGTTCTTTCAGTCAACACTCTCGACGAAACCGAAACAGCTCGCCGTCAAATCCTATGCGATCCGATTCTCGCCGTTTCAGCTGTCGGTTCGCTTGCGGTTCTGGACCCGCGCGCTCGAATACAGGCAGATCGACGCCGCCGTCGCCAGGTTGAGGCTCTCGGCTCGACCGTGGATCGGAATCCGGACACGATGATCGGCTCGCGCCGAGGTGGCTGCGTCGAGGCCGTGGGCCTCGTTGCCGAACAGCCACGCCGTGGGGCGGGCCAGCAGTTCGTCGGCATCGTCCAGATCGACTTCGCCGTCGGCCGCCGTGGCGAGCAGTTGAATTCCCGCCGCGCTGATGCTGTCGAGGACCGCAGCGGTGTCCCGTTCACGCACGACGGGAAGGTGGAAGAGGCTTCCGGCGGACGCCCGGACACATTTGCCGTTGTGCGGGTCGACGCTGTCGCCCGCGAGAATCGCCGCGTCCGCGCCCACCGCGTCCGCGACCCGGATGACGGTGCCCGCGTTACCGGGCTCCGCGACCGCGACCGGAACCGCGAGCAGACGAGTTCCGGGGCCTATCGCCTCCGCCAGCGGAACGTCGAGGAGATCGCACACCGCGACGAGACCCGGCGGGGTCACCGTGTCGCTGAGAGCTCGGACCGCCCGGTCCGTCACCAGCGACGTACGGACGCCCGCCGTGTGTGCCCGGTCGATCAGCCGCGAGTACCGCTGCTCCGCGTCCTCGGTGTAGAAGAGGTCGTGTACGGGGCGGGTGTCGAGTGCCTCGCCGACGGAGTTCTCGCCCTCCACCAGGAAGCGCCCGACCTTGCGGCGTTCCGCGGTGCGCAGCAGCTTGACAGCAGAAACGACCCGTGGGGTGCGCTCGGTGAGCGGGTCCACGGGTCGTTTCCGAGGCTCTGAAGGCCGGGGTGCTGCGAGACTCAGGCTGCTTCTCCGGCCGGAGCGTTCACGTCCGCCGGGAGCGCCGCCTTGGCGAGGGCCACGAGGCCGGCGAATGCCGCCGCGTCGGAAACGGCCAGCTCGGCGAGGTTCTTGCGGTCGACCTCGATCTCGGCCAGACGCAGACCCTGGATCAGGCGGTTGTACGTGATGTCGTTCGCCCGTGCAGCAGCGTTGATACGCGTGATCCACAGCTTGCGGAAGTCGCCCTTGCGCGCGCGGCGGTCACGGTAGGCGTAGGTCAGCGAGTGGAGCTGCTGTTCCTTCGCCTTGCGGTACAGGCGCGAGCGCTGTCCGCGGTAGCCGCTGGAGGCTTCGAGAATCGAACGACGCTTCTTCTGGGCGTTTACCGCCCTCTTTACGCGTGCCACTGAAAAATCCTGTCAATCTTGGGGCGGTGAGCTGCCCCGGGTGGTCAGTAAAAGGGTGTCGACTCAGATGTCGAGCAGGCGCTTGATGCGAGGAGTGTCAGCCTTGCTGACGACAGCCACGCCATCGAGGCGACGGGTCACCTTCGAGGCCTTGTGCTCGAGCAGGTGGCGGCGACCGGCCTTCTGGCGCAGGATCTTTCCGCTGCCGGACACCTTGAATCGCTTCGCGGTGCCGCTGTGGGTCTTCGACTTGGGCATGGAGTCCTCAGTTCTCTGTATCCGGACCGTGATCCGGGTCGTGCTGGTGTAGTCGGACTAGCTGGTCGGCGCTTCGCCGGGCGCACTGTCGCCCGCCTGCTCCGCAGGTGCCGCAGGAGCCTGTGCCGGCGCGGCCGGCGCGGGAGTTGCCCGCTGCGCCGGCGGCGCAGCGGCGCTTTCCTGCGCCTTCACACGGGTCTTCGCGCCCTTGTGCGGAGCGAGCACCATCGTCATGTTTCGACCGTCCTGCTTGGCGGACGTCTCCACGAACCCGAGATCCGCCACGTCTGCACCGAGACGCTGCAGCAGCCGGAATCCGAGCTCCGGACGCGACTGCTCACGTCCGCGGAACATGATCGTGACCTTGACCTTGGATCCGGCTTCGAGGAAGCGCACGACGTTGCGCTTCTTCGTCTCGTAGTCGTGATCGTCGATCTTGGGGCGGAGCTTCTGCTCCTTGATGACCGTGAGCTGCTGGTTCTTGCGCGACTCACGCGCCTTCTGCGCGGCCTCGTACTTGAACTTGCCGTAGTCCATGATCTTGCAGACCGGCGGGCGAGCGTCGGGGGCCACCTCGACCAGGTCGAGATCGGCCTCGAGGGCCAAGCGGAGTGCATCTTCAACACGCACGATGCCAACCTGTTCACCTCCGGGTCCGACGAGGCGGACCTCGGGAACTCGGATGCGATCGTTGATGCGGGTCTCAGTGCTGATGGGGCCTCCTAGGTTGAACGGTCTTGTCTCGAGACCGCCAGCAGCCCGTACGCCCGGATTCCCAACAAAAAAGCCCCGCTGCGGTGAATGACTCTCACCATGCGGGGCCCGATGTCGACCGGTCAGACGAACTCACGGCTCACGCCGATCCCTCGTCTCCTCACACTCGAGGAACTCGAACCGAGTAGCCTCGGACCGAGCGACCGGACCACTGAACTGCAGTTTTACCTGCCGCGCAGAGGTGGGAGTCGGACTCCACTTGCTGCCCCCGACAAATCCGAAGGCGGTCGTTGCGTCAAGAGTAACATTTGCGCACGTCGTGAGCTAATCGATACCGGGACGTTGCGCCGGCGGACGCTGGTGGAATCCTCTAAGGCATGACGGACAACATCGATGACACCCCGAACGACGGCACCCTGACCGGCGGTGACCAGAATACCGACGTCCGGGAACTGGCCGACGTTCCCTCGGTCGAGGTCATCAGCCGCGCCGCGGTCATGCTCATGAGTTCGGCAGCCGAGAAACTGGGCCTCTCCGACGCCGACCCCGACTCCAGCCCCCACCGCGACCTCGACGAGGCCCGGCGGGTCATCACCGCCCTCGCCGGCCTGGTGACCGCGTCCATCGAGTACCTCGGACCGCACGCGGGACCGATCCGGGAAGGCCTCCAGGCGCTGCAGCGCGCGTTTCGCGAAGCGTCGTCGCACCCGGACGAGCCGGGCAAGGGTCCAGGCGAGAAGTACACCGGCCCCGTGTACTGACATGGCGAGCCGCAACAAGACCGCGCGGACGCCCGCCGGCGTCGACGAGTTCCTCGCCACGATCGCCGACCCGGTCAAGTGCGCCGACAGCGCACGACTGGTGGAACTGCTCACCGCCGCGAGCGGAGAGCCCGCCGCGATGTGGGGCACGAGCATCGTCGGGTTCGGCTCCCGCCACTACAGGTACGCCAGCGGACACGAGGGCGATACCGCACTGATCGGCTTCTCGCCCCGGGCCGCGGCACTCACCCTGTACCTCTCGCTCGACTTCACCGAGCACGAGGCCGAACTCGCCACCCTCGGCAAGCACACACTCGGCAAGGGCTGCCTCTACGTCAAGAAGCTCGCCGACGTCGACGAGTCGGTTCTCGTCTCGTTGCTGAACCGATCCGTGGCCGCCGCCCGCGCGCTCTGATCGGATCTCACCGTTCGAACACGCTGCGCGCGTCGGCCGGCGGTTCGCCGAAGAGGCTCGGATCGCGTGGGACGAACGACCGGCCGGTGAGGGTGGCGTCGGACACCCGATCCAGCCGGAACCACCGCACACCCGCGCGGCTCAGACACCACGCGACGAGGAACCACGATCCCCTCGTGTGAGCGAGAAGGTGCGGTTCGACGACGCGTTCGGTGCGCTCACCGTCCCGGTCCACATACCGGAGCGACACCATCAGCTCGCGCTGCACGCCGTCCTCGACGACGCGGCGGATGCGTGGTTCCGCGCTCGCCGTGTCGGCGTCTCGCCGGATCCACACCTTCGCGCCGAGTCGCTCCACTCGCTCCCTCGACTCGGCGTCCATCACGTCGAGCAGTTTGGCCAGCGCGGCCCGGCCGTCGGTCGCGAACGGCGCATCGCGAAACGCCGTGAGGGCCAACGCCACCGAGACCGCTTGAGCGGGAGTGAAATTCACCGGTGGCAACGTGCCGTTCCCGATGATCCCGTATCCCCCGCCCGGCCCGGCAGTGGCCCGGATCGGGGCGCCCGAGGATTGCAGCACGGCGATGTCCCGCTTGATCGTCCGGGTGGTCACCTCGAACTGCGCCGCCAACTGCTCCGCGGTCCGGCCCCGGTTCCCCGCGCGGCGCAGTTCTTCCGTCAGGGCGTGGAGGCGGGCTGGACGGTCCATGAGGGCAGTCTGCCGAACGACCGCGGCAAAGTCCCGATTCTCGCCGACCGATTCCGTTACGCGACTGTGACACATACGGTGACACGCAGTTGTCACCGTTACGGGTTCACTCTTGTCTCATGACCCAGACAAGCGAAGCACACGACAGCACAGGCACTCACATCATCCTGGCTCCCGGATTCTGGCTCGGCGCATGGGCTTGGGAGGCAGTGGCTTCCGACCTGGTCCGGCGAGGACACCACGTCACCGCGGTGACCTTGCCCGGACTCGACTCCGCGGACAGCGACCGTGCCGGCATCCGACTGGACGATCACATCTCCGCGATCGCGGACGCCGTCGCGGCCACACCGTCCTCGGAGCGGGTGGTGCTCGTGGCGCACAGCGGCGCGGGTCCGGTGGCCTACGCGGCGAGCGATCGGGTGCCCGACCGACTGGCCCGCATCGTCTACGTCGACTCGGGACCGCTGCAGACCGGCACCGCGCTCCGGGAGGATCTCGACGCTTCGGTCACCGAGATCCCGCTTCCGTCGTGGTCCGAACTCGAGGCCGAAGGCAGCAGCCTCGACGGGCTGGACGACGCCACGCTCGAGATATTTCGCAGCCGCGCAGTGCCCGAACCGGCAGGCCCGGCGAGGGACAAGCTCGAACTCGTCGACAGCAGCCGTCTGGACGTGCCGACCACGGTGATCTGCACGAGCTTCCCGTCGGAGGTCATCCAGCAGATGGCCGGCGCGGGTCATCCGATGGCCGCCGAACTCGCGCAGATCACGAAGGTCGACTACGTCGATCTGCCGACCGGCCACTGGCCGATGTGGTCGCGGCCCGCGGACCTCGCGACCGCGATCGACGCGGCCGCGAGGGACTGACCGAACTCAGCTGACTGCTGCGGCCTTCTTCGGCGCCCGCTTGCGCGGTGTCGCCGTGGCGGCCGCGGCAGTCTTCTTCGTCGAAGCGGGCTTCCGCGACGACGACTTGGCCGCCTTCGACTTCGCCGCAGCGGGAGGCGCCGGCACCTCGAGGACGTTTTCCAGGAACCGACCCGTGTAACTCTCCGGAACCTGCGCCACCTCCTCCGGGGTGCCCTGCGCGACGACGGTGCCGCCGCCGGACCCGCCCTCGGGCCCCATGTCGACCACCCAGTCGGAGGTCTTGATCACGTCGAGGTTGTGCTCGATCACGATCACCGTGTTGCCCTTGTCGACCAACCCGTTGACGACCCCGAGCAACTTGCGGATGTCCTCGAAGTGCAGACCGGTCGTGGGCTCGTCGAGGATGTACACCGTGCGGCCCGTCGACCGTTTCTGCAGCTCGGCGGCGAGCTTCACGCGCTGCGCCTCACCACCGGACAGCGTGGGTGCGGGCTGACCGAGCCGCACGTACCCGAGACCGACCTCGACCAGGGTCTTGAGGTAGCGGTGGATCGAGGTGATGGGCTCGAAGAACTCCGCGGCCTCCTCGATCGGCATGTCCAGCACCTCGGCGATGGTCTTGCCCTTGTAGTGGACCTCGAGGGTCTCGCGGTTGTACCGGGCGCCGTGACAGACCTCGCACGGCACGTACACGTCGGGAAGGAAGTTCATCTCGATCTTCAACGTGCCGTCGCCGGAGCAGGCCTCGCACCGGCCGCCCTTGACGTTGAACGAGAACCGGCCCGGCTGGTAGCCGCGCACCTTCGACTCGGTGGTGGCGGCGAACAGGGTGCGGATCTTGTCGAACACCCCGGTGTAGGTGGCCGCGTTGGACCGCGGGGTGCGGCCGATCGGCGACTGGTCGACCTGCACGAGCTTGTCCAGCTGGTCGAGCCCGTTGATGCGGGTGTGCCTGCCCGGCACCTGGCGGGCGCCGTTGAGCTTGTTCGCCATCACCGTCGCGAGGATGTCGTTGACGAGCGTCGACTTACCGGACCCGGACACACCGGTGACCGACGTGAGCACGCCCAGCGGGAAGCTGACGTCGATGCCCCCGAGGTTGTGTTCGCGCGCACCGATGACCGTGACCTGCCGCTTGCGATCGACCGGCCGGCGGATGGCCGGAATCTCGATGTGACTGCGGCCCGACAGGTAGGCCCCGGTGAGGGATTCCTCGCAGTCGAGCAGTTCCTCGTACGGCCCGCTGTGGACGACCTTGCCTCCGTGTTCGCCGGCGAGCGGTCCGATGTCGACCACCCAGTCGGACGTGCGGATGGTGTCTTCGTCGTGCTCGACCACGATGAGCGTGTTCCCGAGGTCGCGCAGGCGCGTCAGGGTCTCGATGAGACGCCGGTTGTCGCGCTGATGCAGACCGATCGACGGTTCGTCGAGCACGTACAGGACGCCCACCAGGCCCGAGCCGATCTGAGTGGCGAGGCGGATACGCTGCGCCTCACCACCGGACAGGGTCCCGGCGGCGCGGGCGAGCGACAGGTATTCGAGGCCGACGTCGAGCAGGAAGCCGAGACGTGCCTGAACTTCCTTGAGCACCTGACCGGCGATGGCCTCCTCGCGACTGCCCAGCGTGAGGCTGTTCAGGAAGTCGGCGCAATCGGAGATCGACAATTCACAGACCTCGGCGATCGACTTCATGCCGAACTTCTCGTTCGCGATCGTGACCGACAGGATCTCGGGGCGCAGACGCGCGCCGCCACATGCGGGACAGGGGGTGTCTCGCATGTAGCCGTCGTAGCGTTCCTTCATCTGGTCCGACTCGGTCTGCTCGAGGCGGCGGTGCAGGAAGGGCATGACGCCCTCGAACTCGGCGTAGTAGGAACGGGTACGCCCGTACCGGTTCTTGTACCGGACGTGGACCTGCTCCTCACTGCCCTCGAGGATCGCCCGGCGTGCCTTCGCGGGCAGCTTGTTCCACGGCGTCTTCATATCGAAGCCGAGAATGTCGCCGAGCCCGGACAGCAGGCGGCCGAAGTATTCGGAACTCTGCCCCATCGACCACGGCGCGATGGCTCCGTCCTCGAGGGACAGCTCGGGGTCGGGGACCACGAGGTCGGGGTCGACCTCCTTGCGAATTCCGAGACCCGTGCACTCGGGGCAGGCGCCGTACGGGGAGTTGAACGAGAACGACCGGGGTTCGAGGTCGTCGATGGAGAGAGCGTGGCCGTTCGGGCACGCCAGCTTCTCCGAGAATCGGCGTTCCCGGTCCGCGGCGTCCTCTTCGCGGTCGACGAAGTCGAGGACGACGATGCCCTCCGCCAACCGCAGCGCGGTCTCGACGGAGTCGGTGAGCCGCTGCTTGGAGCCGGCCTTGACAGTGAGGCGGTCGACGACGACCTCGATGTCGTGCTTCTCCTGCTTCTTGAGCTTCGGCGGATCGGAGAGCGGATGCACCACGCCGTCGACCCGCACACGCGAGTAGCCCTGCATGTTGAGCTGGTCGAACAGGTCGACGAATTCACCCTTGCGGGTACGCACGACGGGAGCGAGCACCTGGAACCGGGTGCCTTCCTCCATGTCGAGGACCTGGTCGACGATCTGCTGCGGCGTCTGCCGCGCGATCTGCTCGCCACACACCGGGCAATGGGCGGTGCCCGCCCGGGCGTACAGCAGACGGAGATAGTCGTAGACCTCCGTGATGGTGCCGACCGTCGACCGCGGGTTGCGGTTGGTCGACTTCTGGTCGATGGACACCGCAGGCGACAGACCTTCGATGAAGTCGACGTCGGGCTTGTCCATCTGACCGAGGAACTGGCGCGCGTACGCCGACAGCGACTCGACATAGCGTCGCTGGCCCTCGGCGAAGATCGTGTCGAACGCCAGACTCGACTTGCCCGAGCCCGACAGCCCGGTGAACACGATCAGGCTGTCGCGGGGCAGATCGAGATCGACCCCTCGCAGATTGTGCTCACGGGCACCCCGCACGATAAGGCGATCCGCCACTCCAAGTCCCTTCATTGTTCGACAGCCGAGGACGCGCATGAACGCTGGGCCCTCTGGCCGTGCCATGGTAAGCCGGGGCACCGACACGTTCTGTGGGACGGATGGCCGCCCTGCCACTCACCTGCCTGTATTCGACGGTAGCCTCCCCATCATGACCGAGCAGCCCATGGTGATAGAAGACTCGTACACCGGCCACGTCTCCCCCGGTTCGGCGCCACAGCGCCGCACGGTTCCGGGAGCCACGATCACGAAGATGTCCGTCGGCCCCATGAACAACAACGTGTACCTGGTCGTCTGTTCCACAACCGGAAAATCCGTCCTCATCGACGCCGCCAACGAGGCGGACCGTGTCAACCAGTTAATCGGCGAACACGCTCCGTCCCTCGAGCTGATCGTCACCACGCACCAGCACGGCGACCACTGGCTGGCGCTCGAGGACGTCGCGGCCGCCACCCGCGTGGACACCGCCGCGCATCCACTCGACGCCGACGCACTGCCCGTCCGGCCCGACCGTCTCCTGGAAGACGGTGACACGGTCACCGTCGGCGACGTCACCCTCGACGTGATCCATCTCGCCGGCCACACCCCCGGTTCCGTCGCGCTCGCGCTCACCGAGGCCGGCGGCGGACGCACCCACCTCTTCACCGGTGACTCCCTCTTCCCCGGCGGCGTGGGCAAGACCGCCGACGCCGGCAAGTTCGCATCACTGCTCTCCGACGTCGAAACCAAGCTCTTCGACCGCTACGGCGACGACACGGTCGTCTACCCCGGCCACGGGGACGACACCACCCTCGGCACCGAACGCCCCCACCTCGGGGAGTGGCGCGCGCGCGGCTGGTGACCGCATCCGATCGCCGATTGCGCACCGGACGGTCCACGATTGGCGATCGGCCTCCCTGGGTACTGGTGAATGGGCAGCCCGTCGGTTCGGCAACATCGTCGTACGCCGACGACTGCCCTGAACTCTCGTTAGTGTGAGACGGGAGAACTCGAGATTGGGAGGCCAGGAATGCTTGTCCGTCGTATCGCTCGCCCACTGCTGTCCGCAGTCTTCATCAGCGGAGGGATCGATGCACTTCGAAATCCGGCGCAGAGAGCACAGGCCGCCGCACCACTGATCGACAAGTCCACCGAAACGCTTCCCGAGTCCGTCACGCAGAAGATCCCGTCCGACCCGGAGACGTTGGTCAAGATCAACGCCGCCGTGCAGATCGGCGGCGGAGTGCTTCTCGCCACCGGGAAGGCGCCGCGACTC
The DNA here is from genome assembly GCF_012396235.1 of Rhodococcus opacus. Classification (GTDB taxonomy): domain Bacteria; phylum Actinomycetota; class Actinomycetes; order Mycobacteriales; family Mycobacteriaceae; genus Rhodococcus_F; species Rhodococcus_F opacus. The sequence goes on from NZ_JAAXPA010000027.1 coordinate 30,245, forward strand.
GCATCGCTCGCACTGGCCGGCAGCCTGGTCCCCACTACCGTTGTGGGGCACGACTTCTGGAACGAGACCGACCCGGCGAAGAAGGCGGCGCAGCGCACTCAGTTCCTCAAGAACGTCAGCCTGCTCGGCGGACTGCTGATCGCCGCCGTCGACACCGAGGGCAAGCCGTCCCTCGGCTGGCGTGGCCGTCGCGCCGCCCGGCACGCACAGGAGGCCGTGGCCGCGGCTCTGCCGCTCGGATCGGGTCACGACCATCACGGTCCCGAGATCGGGGAAGCGTTGGCTGCGGCGTCGGAGCGCGCACGCATCCTGTCCGGTGAGGCCGCCGAGCGCGGGTCCGAAATCCTCGAGGTCGCGAAAGACCGTGGCGCCGAATTCGCGAAGGTAGCGGCGGATCGCGGCCCCGAGTGGGCGGACGTCGCGAAGGAACACGGCTCCGAATGGGCCGAGGTCGCGAAGGAACACGGCTCCGAATGGGCCGAGGTCGCCAAGGAGCGCGGCGCGGAACTCGTCGAACTGGCGAAGGAACGCGGAGCGGAACTCGTCGACGTCGCGAAGGAACGCGGCCCGGAGTGGGCCGAGGTCGCCCGCGAAAAGGGCGGCGAATGGGCCGGCACCGCCGCAGAACGCGGCGAGGTGCTGAGCAAGCGGGCCCGCAAGCAAGCCGAAGCCGCGCTCGAGAAGGCCCGAGCGAAGCGGGACGAACTGTCCCACTGACCCCCGAGTCGCGGCGCCGACCTGCGCCGGATAATCGATCTGATCGGCCCCGGAGACCGCCCCTGACCTGCAATGTCAGCGGGCGGCCTCCGGGGCCGACTAGACTGTCCAGGCACTTTTGCAGCCGATCCGGTTGCAGCCGAACCAGTCAAGGAGACCTCTTGCCCGACGAGGACACGTCACGCGACGAGCGCGAGCTCGAGCAGCAGTACGTGACGATGCTCTACACCCGACTGGACGGCCTTCGCCAATACGCGGCGAACCGGCTGAGCCGTGTACTGCTCGAAACCGGCGGGACCCCGCAGGCCCGCAGCGAGCGGGAGTCGTTCAACCAGCTCTACACCGAAGACCTCGCCAAGTACGACGCCGCCGAGAACGGGCTGTGCTTCGGGCGCATCGATCTCGACGGCGAGCACCGCTACATCGGCCGACTCGGAATCCTCGACGAGGAGAACGACTACGAGACGATGCTCCTCGATTGGCGTGCGCCCCTGGCCCGCCCGTTCTACCTCGCCACCCCCGCAGCCCCCGACGGCGTCTCCCGTCGACGGCACATCCGGACGCGAAGCCGCCGAGTGACGGCCGTCAACGACGAGTATCTGGATCTGGCGGCGGCGGAGGCCGCGGGCACGATCACCGGCTCGGACGGCGTCGCGGGTGAAAGTGCACTGCTCGCCGCGCTCAACGCGGCCCGCACCGGTCAGATGAACGACATCGTCGAGACCATCCAGGGTGAGCAGGACGCCATCATCCGGTCGGAGCACAAGAGTGTGCTGGTGGTCCAGGGAGGACCGGGAACCGGCAAGACCGCGGTCGCGCTGCACCGCGCCGCCTACCTGCTCTACACCTACCGGCAGCAGCTCGCGAAAGCCGGTGTCCTCATCATCGGCCCCAACGCCACGTTCCTCGACTACATCGGCCAGGTGCTGCCGTCGCTCGGCGAGACCGGTGTGCTGCTCTCGACCATCGGCGACCTCTACCCCGGTGTCCGCGCCACCGTCGAGGACAGCCTCGACGCCGGCGAGATCAAGGGCTCGCTCGACATGCTGGACGTGCTCAAGAAGGCGGTCCGGGATCGGCAGGAAGTGCCGTCGCGTCCCGTCGAGCTGACCTTCGACACCTACCGGATCACCCTCGACCGCAAAGTCGTCACCCGCGCTCGTGGCCGGGCGAGGTCGTCGCGGCGCCCGCACAACCTGGCCCGGCCCATCTTCGTCTCGTCGGTCATCGAGGCGCTCGCCCAGCAACTCGCGGACACACTGGGCGCCAACGTCGTCGACGGCGGGAACCTGCTGAGCCGGGACGACATCGCCGACATGCGGGACGAGATGCGTGAAGACCCGGAGATCATGACGGCGATCAGCGCGCTGTGGCCGGAACTGTCGCCGCAGCAGGTCCTCGCCGAGCTGTATGCGTCGCCGAAGCGACTGGCCGACGCCGCCCCGAATCTGACCGAAACGCAACGTGAGTCGTTGCGACGCCCCGTCATGCGCGGCTTCAGCGCCGCCGACGCGCCACTCCTCGACGAATTGGCTGAACTGCTCGGCGTCGACGACGCCGCCGAACGGGAACGCGCCCGCCGCCAGTGGCGAGCGCAGATCGCGGATGCCCAGGGCGCCCTGGACATCCTGACAGGTTCGGCGCCGCAGGATCTCGAGGACGAGCTGGACCCGGAAATTCTGATGGCGTACGACCTGATCGACGCCAGCCAGCTGGCCGAACGCCACGACGTGGGACAGCACCAGACCACCGCGGAGCGCGCAGCGGGCGACCGAACCTGGACCTACGGCCACGTCATCGTCGACGAGGCGCAGGAACTCTCGGAGATGGCCTGGCGAATGCTGATGCGGCGCATACCGAATCGTTGGATGACGCTCGTCGGCGACACGGCGCAGACCGGCGACCCGGCGGGAACGTCGTCGTGGCAACGGATCCTCGAGCCGTACGTGGCCGCGCGGTGGAAGCTCACGGAACTGACCGTCAACTACCGCACTCCGGCGGAGATCATGACGTCGGCACGGCGAGTTCTCGTCGAGATCGACGCCGAGCAGACCGTGCCGCGGTCGGTGCGCGAATCCGGTTTCGCACCATGGGCACTGCAGGTGTCCGAATCCGAACTCGCGGACACGGTGCGCACCTGCGTGTCCCGGGAATCGGGACCGGGCACGACTGTCGTGATCGGGGGCCACGACCTGGTCGCCGCACTGGCCGATCTGAAGTCGGACACCGTCAGCGTCCTGACGGTGCGGGACGTCAAGGGGTTGGAGTTCGACTCGGTGCTCATCGCCGAGCCACAGGACATTCTCGACGAGTCGCCGCGGGGAATGAACGACCTCTACGTCGCCCTGACCCGCGCGACGCAACGACTCGGTGTGGTGCACACGAAGGCGTTGCCCGCGGTGCTGTCCGAACTCGGTCCGGCCGAGGTCGGGATCCTGTCGTGACACCGGGCGGTCGCGGTCGGCTGATCGGGTGTGGGCTCGCCCTCACCACGATCGTGCTGACCGCGTGCTCGGAGGCCACCGCCTCCGGCCCGCCGCCGACGGCCCCGCCTGCGTCCACTACGTCCGCATCACACCTGGACTCGCGTGGCCTGCGCTACAAGGAGGCGCTGATCGAGTCCGGCATACCGGCGCTGCCCGACGACACGGTGATGGCGCTGGCCAACGGCATCTGCGGTCAACGGTCCGAGGGCACCGACGAGGCCACGATCCTCGCGCATCTGACCCCCATGGCGCAGTTCGCCTCGGCGACATCGGATATCGGCCTCACCACCGAACAGGTGGCGCAGGTCTATCTCGATGCCGCCGAGGCGAACTACTGTTGAGCCGTCTCCGGTCTCAGCGCACCGTGTGGACGATCAGGACGTCGGACGTCGACTTGCGTGCGGCATCCGAAGGAACGGACCCGAGGAGACGCCCGGTGAGGGTGTTGAGTCCGCGGTTGCCGATCACCAGAAGACCGGCCTCGACCTCGTCGACCAGGTTCAGCAGCGACTCGACCGGGGCACCGACGACAGCCCGCTCCACGACCTCCTTGGCGCCGGCCGCGTGGGCGCGCTCCTTCGCGGTGCGGAGGATGTCGTACGTCGGGGCGGAACCGGTGATCTGGTAGGCCTCGTCACCGAGCGCGTCGGCGGCCTGCCCGACGTCCTTCGGATCGGCCGGGTAGTACGCGCAGGCGATGATCAGTTTGGCACCGGCGTCCCCCGCGATGGCAGCAGCCTTCTCGACGGCCAGAAACGACGACTCGGAGCCATCGGTTCCGACGACAACGGTCCGGTAGGCGCTCATTCATTCCTCCATGTCTGCGGTGGTCAACTGGCCGGGGTCCGGACATACGTCATGCCTGGACCCAGCAGCCACTGCGCTGACCCTAGCCGTATCGGTGCCCGCATAGGTGCATTTGCAACACATGCCACAAGGGAGATCCCCAGTGCATGACGGATCCCATTCCGGATGCGCGCAGGCTGTGATCAGCGTCAGTGCGACGTGCCGACCTTGGGACCGAACACGCCGGCGGGGAACACCCCCGCCGCGACGATCGCGTCACGCCACGGGGTCGCGAGTTCGACGAGCCGGGCCGCCCCGTCCTCCCCCAGCGCGGCCCACGGGGCCAGCGCGAGATCGTCGGTGAGATCCTCGACCAGTTCCCGCAGTTCCTTACCGTTGGCGGTGAGTTCGCCCCGGGCGTCCAGGATCTCCCGGTCACGGAGACTGTCGCATGCCGAGTCCCACTGGTCCTGGGTCCAGGCGCGGCGCGTGATCGCGAACTTCTTCTGGAAGCCGAACCCGGTCGCGGTGTGCGTGATCAGCGATTCGAGTCCGCTCAGTCCCGCGGTCTGCAGGGCGGCGACGTGACCGTCGCCGCGGTACTCCCGCAGCAGTGTGAGGGCATGCCAGAAAGCGAGGTGCGGTGCGTCCGGCCACGCCACCTCCGCGTACCCCGCATACAGCGGCCTGCCCTCGACACCCGGGATCCCCCGCGCCGCGATCGACGCGAGTTCGGCGGCCTCGGCCATCTCCGGTGAACTCGTCACCGATTCGCCGAGAAGTCGCACGTACGCCTCCCCGACCGCCCGGTACCGCGCCTCGACGACTGCCCCGGGCGTGGTCAGACCCCAGGCACGCGGAATGACCGACTCGATCACGACGGGACTGAAGTTGAAGAAGGTCGCAGTGACAACGCCCGCACCGACCGCGCCCATCGGCGCGGAGCGGCCCGCGAAGTAGCCCATCCGACCCGGCTCGAGACCTGCCTCGACCAGACGATCCTCGACCTCGGGAACGAAGTAGCTGAGGGAATGAAGCAGCTCCAATGACCGGGCGGTACGACCTGCGCTGTGTGCATCCATGCTTCAGACCGTACTGCCTCGGCGCCGTCGCTATTTCAGGCCCGCAGCGTCCATGCCGCGCAGTTCCTTCTTCAGGTCGGCGATCTCGTCGCGCAGTCGTCCGGCGAGTTCGAACTGCAGATCACGGGCGGCGTTCATCATCTGATCGGTCAATTCCTTGACCAGGTCCGCCAACTCCGCCCTGGGCATCGACTTCGTGTCGCGTCCCTCGTACACCCCGGCGCTGACCGAGCGCCCGGCCTCGCCCTGCGCGCGGCGCCCGCGGGTGGCGTTGCGTCCGGACCCGCCGACGTCGACTCCGCTGGCCGTGTCCTCGGCTTCCTCGTAGACTTGGTCGAGGATGTCTGCGATCTTCTTCCGCAGCGGCTGCGGATCGACGCCCATCTTCTCGTTGTAGGCGATCTGCTTCTCCCGCCGACGCTCGGTCTCCTCGATCGCGTGCTGCATCGAGTCGGTGATCTTGTCGGCGTACATGTGGACCTGGCCGGAGACGTTACGAGCCGCACGGCCGATCGTCTGGATGAGGCTGGTCGAACTCCGCAGGAACCCCTCCTTGTCGGCGTCAAGGATGGCAACCAACGACACCTCGGGAAGGTCGAGGCCCTCACGCAGCAGGTTGATACCCACCAGAACGTCGTACTCCCCCAGCCGGAGCTGCCGGAGCAGCTCGACCCGGCGCAGGGTGTCGATGTCCGAGTGCAGGTACCGCACCCGGATACCGAGCTCGAGGAGATAGTCGGTGAGGTCTTCCGCCATCTTCTTCGTCAACGTGGTGACGAGGACGCGCTCGTCCCGGTCCGCGCGTTCGCGGATCTCGTGCACGAGGTCGTCGATCTGCCCCTTGGTCGGTTTGACGACGACCTGGGGGTCGACGAGACCGGTGGGGCGGATGACCTGCTCGACGAACTCCCCGCCGGCCTGCCCCAGCTCGTACTTGCCGGGCGTGGCCGACAGATACACCGTCTGCCCGATGCGCTGGGTGAACTCCTCCCACGTCAGCGGGCGGTTGTCGGTGGCGGACGGCAACCGGAACCCGAACTCGACGAGGTTCCGCTTGCGCGACATGTCGCCCTCGTACATCGCGCCGATCTGCGGGACCGTCACGTGGGACTCGTCGATGACGAGCAGGAAGTCCTCCGGGAAGTAGTCGATGAGCGTCGCGGGCGCCGTGCCCGGCCCGCGACCGTCGATGTGACGCGAGTAGTTCTCGATGCCGGAACAGAACCCGACCTGCTTGATCATCTCGAGGTCGTACTGGGTGCGCATCCGGAGACGCTGCGCCTCGAGCAGCTTGCCCTTGTTCTCGAGGTCGGCGAGCCGTTCCTCGAGTTCGGCTTCGATGTCCTTGACGGCGCGTTCCATCCGCTCGGGACCCGCGACGTAGTGCGTGGCCGGGAAGATGCGCACCGAGTCGACCTTCCGCACCACGTCCCCGGTGAGGGGGTGCAGGTAGTACAGCGCTTCGATCTCGTCACCGAAGAACTCGATCCGGACCGCCAGCTCCTCGTACGAGGGAATGATCTCGACGGTGTCGCCGCGCACCCGGAAGGAGCCACGGGTGAACGCCAGATCGTTGCGGGTGTACTGCACGTCGACCAGCAGCCGCAGCAGAGCGTCGCGCGGAACCTCCACACCGACCTCGAGCTGCACCGACCGGTCGAGGTACGACTGCGGGGTGCCGAGGCCGTAGATGCACGACACGGACGCCACCACGACCACGTCCCGTCGCGAGAGCAGGCTCGACGTCGCGGAGTGGCGCAGTCGCTCGACGTCGTCGTTGATCGACGAGTCCTTCTCGATGTAGGTGTCGGTCTGCGCGATGTACGCCTCGGGCTGGTAGTAGTCGTAGTACGAGACGAAGTACTCCACCGAGTTGTTGGGCAGCATGTCGCGCAGCTCGTTGGCCAACTGTGCGGCGAGCGTCTTGTTGGGCGCCATCACCAGGGTGGGCCGCTGCACCTTCTCGATCAGCCACGCCGTGGTCGCGGACTTACCCGTACCGGTGGCGCCGAGCAGGACCACGTCCTTCTCGCCGGCGTTGATGCGGCGTTCCAGATCGGCGATCGCGGTGGGCTGGTCGCCGGCCGGCTTGTGGTCGCTGACGACCTCGAACCGCGCTTCCGACCGCTCGATGTCCCCGATGGGACGGAACTCGGAATGTGCCACGACGGGGTGCTCGGATGCAAACGCCATGCAACCAGGGTAGGCGCAGGTACCGACAAACTCCCCGACGATCTCGGTCAGCTGAAAAACCCGGTAGGTTCCCCACCATGGCAGGCGCGAGTCACGACATCCACCCACCGAAGGTCGAATACTTCGACCTGAGAGATCACACCAACACCGACCCCAAGGGTTTCGTCCGCCACGTCGATCACTACCGGGTCGAACCGTGGGGGCTGTACATGGCGCGCACCTCCGACCACCGGCAGTTCCACTACCTGGAGTCGTGGCTGCTCCCCGACCTCGGTCTGCGCGCGTCGGTCTTCCACTACCACCCCTACCACCAGCGCGATCAGGACCACTATGTCGACATCGGCACCTTCATCCGCGGTGACGACGTGTGGAAGTCGGAGGACCACTACCTGGATCTGGTCGTCCGCACCGGCCGCGACACCGAACTCCTCGACGTCGACGAGCTGATCGAGGCGCACAGCACCGGCCTGCTCGACACCGCGACGGTCGAGCAGGCGATCCTCACCGCCACCACGGCGATCGACGGCATCGCCGCGCACGGCCACGACCTCGGCCGCTGGCTGGCCTCGATCGGAATGCCGATCGACTGGCGGTGACCTACGCGCTCCAGCCGGTCCGCTCGGCCCATTCCCACGCCCGGTGATAGGCGCGGTCGAACCACGGGGACTTCGCGTCCACATAGGCGGTGATCGCGTCCCGGTAGTCCGTGTGACCGGCCGCCTTCTCCGCCGCACCTTCCTTGACCGCGAGGTACTCGGTCCGGGCGTCGGCGTCGGCGCGGAGCCAGTCGCGGAACACGAGCGCGAACTGCTGTCCGGGCCATCCGTCGACACGAATGTGGATGTTGACGGGCCGTCCCGGATCCGCGCCGCCGTGGATCCGCTTGCCCCACAGCGCCGGGTCCGTCTCTCCGCCCTGGTACGAGGGCTTCGGGTCGTCGGCGGTGATGTGCTCGATGCGAGGGAAACCGGCGTCGGCGAGAGATTCTGCGAGGTCGTCGGCCGTCTCGAGGTTCGCGACGGTCACCTGGACGTCGATGACGTCCTTGGCGGGCAATCCTTCGACGGCCGTCGACCCGATGTGGTCGATCCGGACGGCGCGGTCACCGCACACCAGTGTCAATCGAGCGATCAACCGATCCGCCTGCGCGGGCCACTGCGGATTCGGCGGGGCGAGTTCGGGCCGGACACGGACGACGGACCGTGTGCGGATGTTGGACTCGAAGGGCACGAGTCGCTCCGACCACAGTGCCCGGATCTCCGGCTCGAGCGCGCCCGGGGCGCCGCTGTTGTCGAGCCAGACGTCGGCCGCCGCCCGCCGCTGATCGTCGTCCGCCTGAGCTGCGATCCGCGCCCGCGCATCGTTCTCGGGCATCCCCCGCGATCCGACGAGCCGCCGCACCCGCTCCTCGGCATCGACGAATACGACGACGACCAGGTGGAACGCGGCGCCCATTCCGCCCTCGACCAGCAGTGGAATGTCCTGAACGAGGATCGCGTCTTTTGGCGCCGATTCGATCGTCTCGGTGGTGCGCGCCCCGACGAGCGGGTGGACGATCGAATTCAGCGCCAGCCGTGATTCGTCGTCGGCAAAGGCACGCGCTGCCAGGGCGGGCCGGTCGAGTGCGCCGTCCTCCGTCAGGATCTCCTCACCGAACCGGTCGACGAGGGCAGCGAGGCCGGGTGTTCCGGGTTCGACAACTTCCCTCGCAATCAGATCGGCGTCGACGATGACGGCCCCGAGTTCGGCGAGGACCTTCGACACGGTGGACTTACCGGCTCCTATGCCTCCAGTGAGGCCGATTCTCAACACGCCTCCCAGTGTTGCACCCGCCGCGGACCGAGTACGCACGTCCCTCGCCGATCTCCACCCTCTTCCCTCTCTGCAGACTCACCTGCCCCAAATACCACAGATCTCCGACATGGTCGGTTATGTTCGACCGAACGCACCCGACCTGCACCTTCTCGAAGAAGAGGAACGCCATGCGCGATCACCGCAACCAGTTCGGTCGGCACCGCCTCGGCATCGCGGGCGGGGTGCATTGCATCGAGATCCCCGAGGTGGCGTCCGCACTCGCCGAGCATCGCCGGACCTGGCTCACCGCACTCATCGGCCAGGGCAGGCACAGTTTCGCAACGATGCGCAAGCGTGCCGAGGTGCAGTCGTCGTCCGGCTACTGGATTCCCGCCACCGCGAACTGAGCACCCTCCTCACCCGACACACCACTGTGGCCCAACCTCCGGAGAGGTTGGGCCACAGTCATGTTCGGATGTCCGGCAACGACGAGACCCCGCCCCTGCGGTGCAGGAGCGGGGTCTTCGGCTTTGCCTGACGCGTCAGGCGGACTTGCTAGGCGTTGCCCGACAGCTTCTCGCGCAGAGCGGCGAGCTGTGCGTCGCTGGCCAGCGATCCGCCGGCAGACTCGGACGACGAGGTGCTGGCGGCCGAAGCGGCGTCGGCGTCGCCGGCACCCGACTCGGAGGAGTAGCCGGCAGCAGCGGTGGCAGCCTCGGCGGCCTCGTCTGCAGCGGTCTTCTCCATCTGAGCGGTGTGCATCTTGTGGCGACGCTCAGCCTCGGCGTAGCGGTTCTCCCACTCTTCACGCTGCTTGTCGAAGCCCTCGAGCCATTCGTTGGTCTCGGGATCGAAGCCCTCGGGGAAGATGTAGTTGCCCTGCTCGTCGTAGCTGTCCGCCATGCCGTACTTGGACGGATCGAACTCGGCGTTGTAGTCCTCGTTGGCCTGCTTCAGCGACAGCGAGATGCGACGACGCTCGAGGTCGATGTCGATGACCTTGACGAGTGCATCGTCGTTGACGCCGACAACCTGGTCCGGGACCTCCACGTGGCGCTCGGCCAGCTCGGAGATGTGGACGAGGCCTTCGATTCCCTCTTCGACGCGCACGAAGGCACCGAACGGAACCAGCTTCGTGACCTTGCCGGGCACGATCTGGCCGATGGCGTGCGTGCGGGCGAACTGACGCCACGGGTCTTCCTGCGTCGCCTTGAGCGACAGGGAGACGCGCTCGCGGTCCAGGTCGACGTCGAGAACCTCGACGGTGACCTCGGTGCCGACCTCGACAACCTCGGACGGGTGGTCGATGTGCTTCCAGGACAGCTCGGAAACGTGCACCAGGCCGTCGACGCCGCCCAGGTCCACGAAGGCACCGAAGTTGACGATGGAGGACACGACGCCCTTGCGGACCTGGCCCTTCTGCAGCTGGTGCAGGAACTCGCTGCGAACCTCGGACTGCGTCTGCTCGAGCCACGCACGGCGCGAGAGGACGACGTTGTTGCGGTTCTTGTCGAGCTCGATGATCTTGGCCTCGATCTCCTTGCCGACGTACGGCTGCAGATCGCGGACACGGCGCATCTCGACGAGCGAAGCGGGGAGGAAGCCACGCAGACCGATGTCGAGGATCAGGCCGCCCTTGACGACCTCGATGACGGTGCCCTTGACGGCCTCGTCCTTCTCCTTGAGCTCCTCGATGGTGCCCCAGGCACGCTCGTACTGAGCGCGCTTCTTCGACAGGATCAGTCGGCCTTCCTTGTCCTCCTTGGTGAGGACGAGAGCTTCGACCTCATCGCCCACGGAGACGACCTCGTTGGGGTCGACGTCGTGCTTGATGGAGAGCTCACGGGAAGGGATGACGCCTTCGGTCTTGTAACCGATGTCGAGCAGGACCTCGTCACGATCGACCTTGACGATGGTGCCTTCGACGATGTCGCCATCGTTGAAGTACTTGATCGTTGCGTCGATGGCGGCGAGGAAGTCCTCGGCGGAGCCGATGTCGTTGACGGCTACCTGCGGCGAGGTCACGGTGGTGGAGGGCATGTGTTGAGTTGCTCCGGACGGGTTGTGGTCGGTTGATGGTGTTCTGTCGGACAAGCAACCTGAACCGACGAAACATTCCGCCGAATCAGATCACCGCAAGCGCAGTGAACGACACCCGACTGGAACCGAACAAACTCGAACTGAACCGAATCCGATGCCGCACACAGAGACACTCGCGTGCAATAGGCTACGCGCCCGTGGGCAAGCTGGGCAAACCCGGGCACGTTCCCACGCTCTACTCTGTTGCCCATGCCCGATCCTCGCCCGTCCGATTCTCCCCTCTCGCCCGAAGACGACCGTCACGGCACCGCCAACAGCGTCCTCGGAACGTCCGGGGTGAGCCGCGTCCGCGTCGATTCCGAGTCCAGCGAACGCGCGAGCCGTGCCTGGTGGGACGCCGATGCGGACGACTACCACCGCACCCACGGCGAGTTCCTCGGCGTGGACTCGTCCGAGGGTGAGTTCGTCTGGTGTCCGGAGGGACTCCACGAGGGCGACTACCACCTTCTCGGTGACGTGGCGGGCAAGGACGTCCTCGAGGTGGGCTGCGGTTCCGCTCCCTGCGCGCGGTGGCTCGCCGGCCGGGGCGCCCGGGCAGTCGGGCTCGACCTGTCCATGTCGATGCTGACCCGCGGGGTCGAGGCCATGCGGGCCGGCGGCACGACCGTGCCGCTCGTTCATGCGGGAGCCGAGCACCTCCCCTTCGCCGACGCGAGCTTCGACATCGTGTGTTCGGCTTTTGGAGCAGTTCCGTTCGTGGCGGACTCACAGCAGGTGATGAGCGAGGTGGCCCGGGTTCTTCGCCCGGGTGGGCTGTGGGTCTTCGCCGTCAACCATCCGATCCGCTGGATCTTCCCGGACGATCCGGGCCCCCGTGGACTCACTGCGTCGCTTCCCTACTTCGACCGCACGCCCTACGTGGAGGTCGACGGCGACGGCGTCCCCACCTACGTCGAGCACCACCGGACCATCGGCGACCGGGTGCGCGAGATCGTGGCGGCCGGACTGGAGGTGCGCGACATCATCGAGCCGGAGTGGCCCGAGTGGCTCGACCGGGAATGGGGGCAGTGGAGCCCGCTGCGGGGACAAATCTTCCCCGGCACCGCCATCTTCAGCTGCCGCAAACCCGTGAGTACTTCTTAACCGCCCGCGGTTGAGAAGTACTCACGGGGCCGGAGGCCACTACAGCAGCTTCGACAAGAACAACTTGGTGCGGTCGTGCTGCGGATTGGCGAGCAGCTCGCGGGGATTGCCCGATTCCACGACGACGCCGGCGTCCATGAACACGAGCTGGTCGGCCACCTCGCGCGCGAAACCCATCTCGTGCGTGACGACGACCATCGTCATGCCGCCGGCCGCGAGATCCTTCATCACGGTCAGCACCTCCCCGACCAGCTCCGGGTCGAGGGCGGACGTCGGCTCGTCGAACAGCATCAGCTTGGGGTCCATCGCCAGCGCGCGGGCAATAGCGACGCGCTGCTGCTGACCACCCGACAGCTGCGCCGGGTATGCGTCCGCCTTCTCGCTCAGTCCCACCTGCTCGAGGAGATCACGCCCTCGCTCGAGCGCCTTCTTCTTGCTCAGCCTCTTCACCTGGATGGGCGCCTCGATGATGTTCTCGAGTGCCGTCCGGTGCGGGAACAGGTTGAAGTGCTGGAACACCATCCCGATGTCGCGGCGCTGCTTCGCGGCCGCCCTGGGATGGAGTTCGTAGAGCTTGCCGCCCCGCTCGGAGTACCCGACGATCTCGCCGTCGACGTACAGCCGCCCGGCGTTGACCTGCTCGAGGTGGTTGATGCATCGCAGGAACGTCGACTTCCCCGAGCCCGAGGGCCCGACCAGGCACAGGACCTGGCCGGCGTCGATCTCCAGCGACACACCCTTGAGTACCTTCAGCGCCCCGAAGTTCTTGCACACCCGGTCCGCCTTGACCATCGGCGTCATCGTCGTTCCCCTCCGGGTGTGTCGGGCAAGGTCTCCGGCCCGGGTTCGATCACGAGCGGCTTGCCCTGCGCGTCGGCGAGCGCCTGCAGTTGCCGCGGGGTGAGCTTGCGGGACGCACCCTTCGAGTAGTACCGCTCCAGGTAGAACTGGCCGATCATGAGCAGGCTGGTGATGGCGAGGTACCAGGTGGCGGCCACCATCAGCAGCGGGATGGGCTGGAAGTTCGCGCCCGAGATGTCTCTGGCACGTCCGTACAACTCCAGGCTGTACGGCACCGCGGTGACCAGCGATGTCGTCTTCAGCATGCTGATCAGCTCGTTGCCCGTGGGCGGGATGATCACCCGCATGGCCTGGGGCAGGACCGTGCGGCGCATGGTTTGCGACCAGGTCATGCCGAGCGCCACCGACGCCTCGGTCTGCCCCTCGGCCACCGAGTTCACGCCGGCCCGGACGATCTCGGCCATGTACGCGGCCTCGTTGAGTCCCAGCCCGATCACCGCGAACAGGAACGCCGCGTTGATTCCCTGCAGGTCGATGTGCACGAACTGGTGGACGAACGGGATGCCCAGATCCAGCTGCTTGTAGATGGACGGGAACAGTCCCCAGAACACCAACTGCACATAGACCGGGGTCCCGCGGAAGATCCACAGATACCCCCACGACGCCGCCTTCAGCACCGGGTTCGGCGACAGCCGCATGACGGCGAGGACGACACCCAGGATGATGGCGATCGCCATCGACAGGATCGTCAGCTGGATGGTGTTCCACGCCGCGGCCGAGATCCGTGCATCGAACAGATAGCGGGCGTAGACGTCCCAGCGGTACGCCTCGTTGGTGCGCGCACCGTTGACGAACAACGCCAGCAGCAGGCCGACGACGATCGCGGCGATCCAGCGGCCGGGCCGCCGCAGCGGGATCGCCTTGATCGGTTCCGGTTCCTGCCCCGTCTCGGTGCCGGACCGGTCCGGGGCCTTCTCCACGTCAGACACTCGTCAACCGCTCAGCTCGTGGCGCCGTTGATCTGGGACGTGGTGATGACGCCCGCCTCGACACCCCAGTTCTCCGCGATCGTCCGGTAGGTGCCGTCGTCGATGAGATGCTGCAGGGCCTGCTGGAGGGTCTGTGCGAGCGGCGACCCCTTCGCGACGGGCCAGCCGTACGGCGCGGCGTCGAAGACCTCGCCCGCGGCCTCGATCTTGCCGTCGCTCTGCTTGATCGCGTACGCGGTGACGGGCGAGTCGGCGGACATCGCGTCGACCTTGCCGAGGGCGACGGCGTTGGCCGCGTCGTCCTGGCTGTCGAACTTCACGATCTCGATGGGCGGCTTCCCGGCTGCGACGCACGCCGCGCTCTTGGCGGGCACCTCCTCGAGATCCTCGATGGTGGTGGTCTGCACGCCGACCCGCAGGCCGCACGCGTTGGTGGGGTCGACGGACTTGCCGGCGGGCTGCGCCCACTGCACTCCGGCGCTGAAGTAGGTGGTGAAGTCGACCGACTGCTCGCGTTCCTTGGTGTCGGTGAACGACGACATACCCATGTCGTAGCTGCCGGCCTGGATCGACGGGATGATCTTGTCGAAGTCCGCCTCGGTGTACTCCGGTGTCACGCCGAGCACCTTGCTCACGGCGTCCACGAGGTCGACGTCGAAGCCGACGATCTTGCCGCTCGGATCCTTGAACTCGTTGGGCGAGTAGGGAATATTGACACCGACGATGATCTTGCCGGACGAGGCGATCTTCTCGGGCAGTGTCGCCGCGATGGCATCCACCTTGTCGACTTCCACGGCGACGGTCTCTTCTCCGGAAGGCGTACCACCGCCCTCGGTGTTGCTGGCGCATCCGGCGAGCAGCAGAGCACTGCCGCCCGCCAGTGCACAGATGGTGCGGGCCACTCGGCCTCGCGCGAAGACGGATCGACCAGACACTGGCATGTCCTCCAAGGAAATCGTGGTACACCGAGCGAGCTACGGCGACGGAGAACTCGCGAACTCCGAATAGTCGAACGGTAGGTTACGGCACCCGCATCTGCGGACGTCGTTACCGAACATTAACGGCCTGTCCCGGCCCGTGGCGGCGGTTTCAGCGACGGAGTGTGCGGGCGAGGACCGTCTCGGTGAATTCACCGGTCGACGCGAGTCCACCCAGGTCAGCCGTGGCGACTCCCGATGCGATCGTCACACGGACCGCGTCGCGGATCCGGTGGGCCGCGCCGCCCAGATGCCGGTCCTTGCGACGGTCCCCGAGCCACTCCAGCATCATCGCGGCCGACAGCATCAGCGCCGTGGGGTTGGCCCGGTTGTGGCCCGCGATGTCGGGGGCGGCTCCGTGCGCCGCCTGCGCCATCACCTTGGTCTCGGAACTGTTGATCGACGGGGCCGTGCCGAGCGAGCCGGACAGCTCACCGGTCAGGTCCGACAGGATGTCGCCGAACATGTTCTCCGTCACCACGACGTCGAAGTCGCGTCCCCTGCGGACGAGGTGCGCGGTCATGGCGTCGACATGCTCGTCGTCGATCCGCACGTCCGGGTAGTCGCGCTCCCCCACCTCCCGGCAGACGTCGCGGAACAGCCCGGTCGTCATCGACAGCACGTTGGCCTTGTGCACGATCGTGACGTGCCGGCCGCGGGTGCGCGCCAGCGCGAATGCGGTGTGCGCGATGCGCTCACACGCTTTCCTCGTCACGACGCCGACCGCCAGCGCCACGTCCGGAGTGGGCATGAACTCGCCGCTGCCGGCGAACATGTTCCGATCCGCGTACAAGCCTTCGGTGTTCTCCCGGACGATCACCAGGTCCATGTCCGGGACCGTCGACGCGACGCCCTCGAGCGAGCGCGCGGGGCGGATGTTCGCGAAGAGGTCGAATCTCTTGCGCACCACCCCGCCGGGGGTCAGCCGGCCGCGGAACGGTTCCGGGTAGGCGGCGCTGTCGTGCGGGCCCAGGATCCAGGCGTCGAGTTCGTCCAGCGCGGAGAGCGTGGACTCGGGGATCGGCGTTCCGTGCGACTCGATGGCGCCCAGGCCGAGGGGCAGTTCCACCCAGTCGACGTCGCCGCCTCCTGCCGCGGTCACCGCGGCCGAGACCACCCGCTGGGTTGCCGGGACGATCTCGTGACCGATGCCGTCGCCGAGGAGCACCCCGATCCGGGTATCGGAAATGTTTGCCGTAGCACCGCTCATGAGGCCATCATTGCCTACCATGGTCCAGTCGGTGGAACTGCTGTTCGACGAAGCGACCGACGTTGCCGTGCGCGCGGAGTGGCAACGCCTGTGGGATGCCGGGATGCCCAGCCGCACTCGCGTTCGCGCCGAATCGAATCGGCCCCACATCACCCTGTTCGTGGCACGCCACATCCCACCCGAGATCGACGAACTGCTGGGCCGCCGGATCGCGACGCCCTCGTTCCACATCCGGCTGGGCGGGCTCGTGATGTTCGGCGGCAGGCACGTCACGCTGTCCCGGTTGGTGGTGCCGTCGAAGGCGCTGCTGTCCCTGCACCGCAGCGTGTTCGATCTCGCGGCGCACGCCACGGAGATCACGCCGCACATCCGCCCGGGCGAGTGGACGCCGCACGTGACTCTCGCACGGCGACTGCCTGCCGATCAGATCGCAGAGGCCGCGCGGCTCCTCGACGGCGGCGACATCATCGGCCGGGCGTCGGTGGTGCGCCGGTGGGACGGGGACGCCAAACGCGAGTGGGTCGTCACGGCACCACCATGATCACGGCGCGTCCGCGGCGACCGTCTCGGCTGCCGTGCGCGAAGACCGTTGGGTGACGACGATTCCCGCGATCACCGCGAGTGCCCCGACGGGCTGGTTCCACGAGATGTGCTCGTCGAGTGCGACCGCACCGAGCACGACGCCGACCACCGGTGTCAGGTAGGTGACGGTGGAGGCCGCGGTGGGCCCCCAGCCGCGCACCACGTTCGTGTTCCACACGAACGCCAGCCCGGTGCCGAACGCCCCGAGCCCGATCATCGACGCGACGATCGCGGGAGTCAGGTGCATCGGCGTGCTCGCGACCCATGGGGCGGCGAGGACCATGGCGGCTGCGGCGATCGACACCTGCATGAACGCGATGGTGGGCGTGCCGACGCCCCGCGGAAGGATGAACCGCCTCAGGTAGACCAGTGCCACGCCGTACGACGCGGTGGCGCCGAGGCACGCGAGCTGGGCGGGGACACTGCCGATGATCCCCGCCTGCCACGGCGCCAGCACCACGACCACCCCCGTGAATCCGAGCAGGAGGCCGAACAGCTTTGCGTCCGTGAGCTTCTCCCCAGGCAGGAATGCCAGGGCCACCGACATCGTCATGAGGGGCGTGGTCGCGTTGTAGATGCTGGCCAGGCCCGAACTGATGCTCTGCTCTGCCCAGCTGAACAGCAACCACGGCACCACACACTGGGCGACCGCCAGGACCGACAGGTGCGCCCACGTCGCCGCTTCGCGCGGCAACCGTGTCCGGGTGAGTCCGAGGACGGCACCGAGGGTCACCGCCCCGAACACGAGTCGCCACAGCACGACCTGCGTGAAGGACAGGCCCTCGAGGCCGACCTTGATGAAGAGGAAACTCGCGCCCCAGGCGAGCGCCGCGCCCGCATACTGGACCGCCAGATTCCCTTTCAAAACCGGAAGTCCCCGTGCTGGATGACTTCGTTGTGCGTGTCGGGCGTGCGGCCGGCGAGCGCCAGCGCGTCGAGCGCCAGGAACACGAGGAGTACCACGACCAGGATTGTCATGTCTTCAGCCTCGTAGCATCGACCTCCGAGAAAAAGTGGCAGAAACGACATTGTTGACCGGATTTCTGCCACACTGGGACGGTGCTGAAAAAAGTCGTCGTACCGCTCATGCCGCTCACCGAAGCGTTCGAGCTCGGTGTCGCCTGCGAGGTGTTCGGTTTCGACCGATCCGACGACGGACTCCCCACGTACGACTTCTCGCTCGTCGCCGGCTCACCGGAACCCATCCGCACCCGCTTCGGATACGGCATCGACGTCCCGTACGACCTCGACCGGCTCGACGACGCCGACCTCATCGTCGTTCCCGCGGGCGGAACCTACGCCGAGGCGGACGGCACCTTCGTCTGCGCGAAGGACCCCGACCCGTGCATGGACCCCCTCCTCGACAAACTGCGGGCCGCGGTGGACCGGGGCGCCAAGGTCGCCAGCCTCTGCAGCGGCGCCTTCGTGCTCGGCGCGGCCGGGCTGCTGGACGGACGCACCTGCACCACCCACTGGCGGCACGCCCAGCGGCTCGCCGACCTCCACCCGGCCGCCACGGTCGACCCGAACGTCCTGTACGTCGACGACGATCCCGTCCTGACCAGCGCGGGCACCGCCGCGGGCATCGACCTGTGCCTGCACATCGTGCGCAAGGAACAGGGCAGCCGGGTGGCCAACGGGATCGCGCGGCGCATGGTGGTCCCGCCGCACCGGGACGGCGGTCAGGCGCAGTACGTGGCGATGCCGCTGCCGTCGACGACGATCGACACCCTCGGGCCGTTGCTCGACTGGATGACCGAGCACCTCGCCCTCGACCTGTCGGTGACCGCGGTGGCGGCCAAGGCCAACATGTCTCCCCGCACGTTCGCGCGAAGGTTCCAGGCCGAGACCGGGACCACCCCGGCCCGCTGGCTCAGCGATCAGCGGGTGCTGGCCGCGCAGCATCTGTTGGAGAACTCGGATCTCTCGGTCGACGTGATCGCCGAACGGGTCGGTTTCGGCGGCGGAGCCGTCCTGCGGCAGCATTTCCTGCGGCTGCGCCACACCACCCCGCAGGCCTACCGCCGCACGTTCCGGGACACGGAGCGCACCGGCTGACGACGCCGCAGGGAAGAATCGACGGCGACGCGGCGTTGCACACGCAAAGCAGTCACCGAAAGAAAGGACCCTCGTGGCCACCAAGACTCTGACTCAGCAGAACTTCGACGAGACCGTGACCGGCAACGATGTCGTTCTGGTCGACTTCTGGGCATCGTGGTGCGGACCGTGCCGCTCCTTCGCCCCCACCTTCGAGGCCTCGTCGGAGCAGCACCCCGACGTCGTACACGCCAAGGTCGACACCGAAGCGGAACAGGGCATCGCCGCCGCCGCGAACATCCGGTCGATCCCGACCATCATGGCGTTCCGTGAGGGTGTGCTGGTGTTCAGCCAGCCCGGCGCGCTGCCGCCCGCGGCGCTCGAGGATCTTCTCACGCAGGTCAAGGCCCTCGACATGGACGAGGTGCGCAAGCAGATCGCCGAGCAGGCGCCGGCCGAATAGGGCGGAGGACCGCCGCCGCCTAGTGTGCGGCGGCGTCCCAACTGCGCCCGGTGCCGACGGACACGTCGAGCGGCACCGACAGCTCGATGGCCGAGGACATCTTGTCGCGGACCAGCTGTTCGACCTGTTCCCGTTCCGAATCGACGACCTCGAGCACGAGTTCGTCGTGGACCTGCAGCAGCATCCGCGATTTCAGGCCCGCCTCGCGCAGTGAGCGCTGCACGTTGATCATCGCGACCTTGATGATGTCGGCGGCCGTGCCCTGGATGGGGGCGTTGAGCGCGGCGCGCTCGGCGACCTCCCGACGCTGGCGGTTGTCGCTGGTGAGGTCGGGCAGGTAGCGGCGACGCCCGTACAGCGTCGACGTGTAGCCGTCCTTGCGGGCCTGTTCCACGACCTCGTGCAGGTAGTCGCGCACCCCGCCGAACCGCGCGAAGTACGCCTCCATCTGCGATTTGGCCTCTTCGGTCGAGATCTTGAGCTGGGCGGCCAGACCGAACGCGCTCAGCCCGTACGCCAGCCCGTAGGACATCGCCTTCACACGGCGGCGCAGCTCCGGCGTGACCTCCTCGATCGGCACGCCGAACGCACGCGCGCCGACGAAGCTGTGCAGGTCTTCCCCGGTGTTGAACGCCTCGATCAGCCCCTCGTCACCGGACACGTGTGCCATGATCCGCATCTCGATCTGGCTGTAGTCGGCCGTGAGCAGCGAGTCGTAGCCCTCGCCGACGACGAAACCGTCCCTGATCTGCCGGCCGGCGTCGGTGCGCACCGGGATGTTCTGGAGGTTGGGCTCGGTCGACGACAGCCGGCCGGTGGCCGCGACGGTCTGGTTGAACGTCGTGTGGATGCGCCCGTCCTCGGCGACCGTCTTCAGCAGCCCGTCGACGGTCACCTTCAGCCGCGTCGCGTCGCGGTGCGCGAGCAGGTGCTCGAGGAACGGGTGCGACGTCTTCTCGAACAGGTTCTGCAACGCCTCGGCGTCCGTGGTGTATCCGGTCTTCGTCTTCTTCGTCTTGGGCATCTCCAGCTCGTCGAACAGCACGACCTGCAGCTGTTTGGGCGACCCGAGGTTGATCTGCTTGCCGATGACCCCGTAGGCCGCCTCCGCCGCCGCGGAGACCTCGGCCGCGAACCGGCTCTGCAGGTCGTGCAGGTGGTCACCGTCGACGGCGATGCCGGACGCCTCGATGACGGCCAGCACCTCCAGCAGCGGCAACTCCATCTCGGACAGCAGCGCCGTGGATTCGATGTTCGCGAGTTCGGTGTCGAGCGCGGCCGCGAGGTCGAGGACGGCGCGGGCGCTGAGAATTTCGGTCTCGGCGGCTTCCGCGTCGACCTGGTCGGCGTCGTCGAGCAGCGACAGCTGCTCCTGGCCGGTCTCCTCCACCCGCAGCTCCCTGCGCAGGTACCGCAGCGACAGGTCGTCGAGGTTGAACGTGCGCTGCCCGGGGCGCACCAGGTAGGCCGCCAGCGCGGTGTCGCTGGTGAGACCACCGAGCACCCAGCCGCGTCCGCGCAGGGCGTGCATCGCCCACTTGGCCTCGTGCAGGGCCTTCGGCTGATCCGCGTCCGCGAGCCAGGTGCCGAGCGCCTTCTCGTCCTCCGGGGTGGCGGACGCGGTGGCGATGTAGGCGCCCTCACCGTCTGCGGCGGCGATGGCGATCGCCGTCACGTCACCGCCGTACGGGGTGCGGGTGCCGACCACCGACACGCCGGATCGCTCGCCCGTCGACGCGTGCGCCGACAACCAGTCCGCGACGGCCCCGGGATCGAGCGCGCTCCCGCGCACCTCGAAACCCTCCTCGGCCTCCGCTTCGACCGGCGCCAACGTGGCGAACAGCCGGTCGCGCAGCACCTTGAACTCGAGGTCGTCGAACAGCGCGTGAATCTTCTCCCGATCCCACTGCGCGAGCATCAGCTGGTCCGGGGTGTACGGCAGCGGGACGTCGCGCACCATCTCGGTGAGTTCCCGGTTGAGCAGGACGTTCGGCAGGTTCTCCCGCAGCGCGTCACCCACCTTGCCGCGGACCTTGTCGACGTTGTCGACCAGGCCGACGAGATCGCCGTACTCCTTGATCCACCTGGTGGCGGTCTTCTCCCCCACACCCGGGATGCCCGGCAGGTTGTCGCTCGGGTCGCCGCGCAGTGCCGCGAAGTCGGGGTACTGCGCAGGTGTGAGCCCGTACTTCTCCTCGACGGCCGCGGGCGTGAACCGGGTGAGGTCCGAGACGCCCTTCTTCGGGTACAGCACCGTCACCCCGTCGGTGACCAGCTGGAGCGAGTCCCGGTCGCCGGTCACCACGAGGACGCGGTACCCGAGCGCCTCGGCCTGGGTGGTGAGCGTGGCGATGATGTCGTCGGCCTCGAAGCCTGCCTCGGCCATCACCGGGATGCCGAGAGCCCCGAGGACGTCCTTGGTGATCTCGACCTGCCCCTTGAACTCGTCCGGAGCCGTGCTGCGATTCGCCTTGTACTCGGGGAACTTCTCCGCCCGGAACGTCTGCCTGGACACGTCGAACGCCGCCGCCACGTGGCTCGGCTGTTCGTCGCGCAGCAGGTTGATCAACATCGATGTGAACCCGTAGACGGCGTTGGTGACCTGACCGCTGTGCGTCTTGAAGTTCTCGGCGGGCAGGGCGTAGAACGCACGGAAGGCCAGGGAGTGGCCGTCGAGCAGCATCAGTGTGGGGCGATCGTCGGACGACGCGGCTGCGCCGGACGCGGGGGACGTGGTGGACCGGGGGGTGGTTGCAGGGCTCACGGTTGCCCAGTCTAGGGAGCCGATCCGACACCGATCAGCCGGATGGTTCGATACCCAACCGAAACGTGCCGGAAATCCGAGAACCCCATTTCGCGCGACCGGAGCCGTTAGAGTCCGGAAATTGCGGCACGGGCGGTAGTCGAGTCCGTCGCAGCACGTTCCTGACCGATCTACACGTCCCCGGAGGACCTGCGTGGCCCCAACCGTGAGGAAGCGACTCCCAGCAGTGAGGACGCGACCGAAATCCGCGAGGAAACGCACGAGGCGAGGGTCGGTCACCCGGCAGCTCGGCCGTGCGTTCGTCCTCGTCCTGCTCGGCCTCGTCGCGGCGATCGCATTCGGCGGTCCCGCGGCGGCGCAGGAACCTACCCCACCGCCCCCACCGCCCGCGACGAGCGGGCAACCGGCGCCCCCGGAGAACGCGGTGCGGGTCAGCGGCAATCTGAACAACGCGGGCGAACGGCTCGCGGACGTCGAGGTGCGCGCTCTCGATTCGTCGGGCAACGAGGTGGCGAAGGCGACGTCGGAGTCGAACGGCCGCTGGGAACTCCAGGTCGCGCCCGGCACGTACACGTTCGAGATCGTGGCGGACTCGCTTCCCGACGACGTCAGCGTGCAGGCCACGGTGCAGCGGGAGGTGGTGGCCGGTCGCACCAACACGGTGATCTTCTCGTTCGGCGAGGCCCGCACCGGTTCCGCGGTCCCGTTCTACGAGAAGCTGATTCGCCAGACCATCGACGGGCTCCGGTTCGGTCTCGTGATCGCCATCGCCGGTGTCGGGCTGAGCCTGATCTACGGCACCACCGGCCTGACGAACTTCGCGCACGGCGAACTCGTCACCCTCGGTGCGGTCGCGGCGTGGGTGATCAACGTGACGTTCGGTGTGCAGCTGATCCCGGCCACGATCCTCGCGGTCTTCGTGGGAATCCTGATCGGACTGCTGAACAATGCCGGGATCTGGAAACCGCTGCGACGACGCAAGACCGGCCTGATAGCGCAGCTGGTGGTGTCGATCGGACTCGCGATTTCCCTGCGCTACCTGATCCTGATCTTCTTCTCCGATCGCGCGGAGCCGTTCGTCGACTACCAGGCACAGGTGGAGAGGCACTGGGGTCCGATCGCGATCACCGACGCCAACCTCGTGAGCATCGGCATCAGTCTCGTCGTTCTCGTCGGAGTGGCCCTGCTGCTGCAGAAGACGCGCATCGGCAAGGCCATGCGCGCCGTGTCCGACAACCGTGACCTGGCCGCGTCGTCCGGCATCGACGTCGAACGGGTGATCCGCTTCGTGTGGGGTCTCGGCGGCGGTCTCGCCGCGCTCGGCGGCGTCCTGTTCGGCATCTCCGAACTCGGCGGCCGCGTGCAGTGGGAGATGGGCTTCAAGCTCCTGCTGCTGATGTTCGCCGGTATCACGCTCGGCGGACTCGGCACCGCCTACGGCGCGCTGCTCGGCTGTGTGATCGTCGGTCTGCTCGTTCAGCTGTCGACGCTGGTGATCAACCCCGACCTCAAGTACATCGGAGGACTGCTCATCTTGATCGTCATCCTGGTCGTCCGGCCCCAGGGCATTCTCGGCAGCCGGCAAAGGATCGGGTGAGGGCATGGACATCGCAGGAGCACTCCAGGTCTCGCTCGCCCAGCTGATCGGCCCGTCGGCGATCTTCTACGCGCTGCTGGCGATCGGCCTCAACCTGCACTTCGGCTACGCCGGACTGCTGAACTTCGGTCAGATCGGGTTCGCCCTCCTCGGCGGCTACGGCGTCGGGATCATGACCGTCACCTACCAGCAGCCGCTGTGGGTCGGCATCCTCGTCGGTCTCGCCGCGGCCGGGTTGCTGGCCGTCGTCCTCGGTATCCCGACGCTGCGGTTGCGGGCCGACTACCTCGCCATCGTCACGATCGCCGCGTCCGAGATCCTGCGGCTGATCTTCCGGTCCACCGCTTCGGATTCGATCACCGGATCCACCAACGGCCTGTTCGGTTTCGCCGACCCGTTCACCACGCTCAGCCCGTTCGACTCGGGTAAGCAGTACAACTTCCTCGGCGTGAAGTTCTACGGCGACGACCTCTGGTCGATGGTCGTCGG
The DNA here is from genome assembly GCF_012396235.1 of Rhodococcus opacus. Taxonomy (GTDB): domain Bacteria; phylum Actinomycetota; class Actinomycetes; order Mycobacteriales; family Mycobacteriaceae; genus Rhodococcus_F; species Rhodococcus_F opacus. Next base: position 54,395 of record NZ_JAAXPA010000027.1, read on the forward strand.
ATGGACTCTCGTCCTGGTGCTGTGCGGGTTCGTGTTCCTCCTGACGCACAGTCCGTGGGGCCGTGTCCTCAAGGCCGTCCGCGAGGACGAGGACGCCGCTCGCGCACTCGGCAAGAACGTCTTCGTCTACAAGATGCAGGCGCTGGTCCTCGGCGGCATGATCGGCGGGCTCGGCGGCGTGTTCAACGCGCTGCAGACCAAGTCGATCAACCCCGACTTCTACTCCACCGCGCAGACGTTCTTCGCGTTCGGCGCCCTCATCCTCGGTGGCGCGGCGACGGTCTTCGGACCGGTGGTCGGCGCGATGCTGTTCTGGTTCCTGCTGGCCATCCCGGACGCCCTGTTGCGGCAGGCCATCTCCGGGCCGGATCCGCTGCTGCCGCTGACGGAACAGCAGGTCGGGGCCATGCGGTTCGTCCTGCTCGGCATCATGATCGCGGTGCTGATGGTCTTCCGGCCGCAGGGCATACTGGGCAACAAGCGGGAGGTGCAGCTCAATGCCTGACCACAGACTGCCGGATCATCTGCAGACCGCCACCGTGCTCACCGCCGAGGAACGGGCCTCGATCTTCGCCGACGTCCCGCACTCCCCCGGCGCACCGAAACCCGACCCGATCCTCGTGGTCGACAACGTGTCCCGTACGTTCGGCGGGCTCAAGGCCGTCGACGTGGCGCATCTGGAGATTCAGCGCGGCTGCATCACCGGACTGATCGGTCCGAACGGCGCAGGTAAGACCACCCTGTTCAACCTGCTCACCGGTTTCGACCGGCCGGACAGCGGCACGTGGTCGATGGATGGCCATTCGCTGGGCCGGATGTATCCGCACCAGGTGGCCCGCCGCGGCGTCGTCCGCACGTTCCAGCTCACCAAGGCGTTGTCGAAGCTGACGGTGCTCGACAACGTGCGGCTGGGCGCCACCGGGCAACGCGGCGAGCGGATCTTCAACACGCTTCTGCCGTGGACGTGGAAGGCGCAGGAACGGGCCGTCACCGAACGGGCCAACGAACTGCTCGCGCGGTTCAAGCTCGACACCAAGTCCGACGACCTCGCCGGCTCGCTGTCCGGCGGTCAGCGCAAGCTGCTCGAGATGGCGCGGGCGCTGATGACGGAGCCGACCGTGGTGATGCTCGACGAGCCGATGGCCGGCGTGAACCCGGCGCTCACCCAGAGCCTGCTCGGTCACATCAAATCGCTTCGGGACGAGGGCATGACCGTCGTGTTCGTCGAACACGACATGGACGTCATCCGCGACATCAGCGACTGGGTGGTGGTGATGGCGCAGGGCAGCGTGATCGCCGAGTCCACACCGGGACACCTCTCGTCCAACAACGCGGTGGTCGACGCCTACCTGGGCAGCCACCACGATCAGGCACTCGAGTTCGACGACGAGGGAAACCCGGTGGGCGCGACGGCCGTTCTGGCCGAGGCACTCGAGAACGCCGAGGCCGAAACCCTCGAGACCGGCGGCGACCTCTCCGAACCCGACATCACCGAGCTGAGGCGTGAGAACCCATGACCGAACTGACCCCTGCGGAATTCGCGGCCACACCCGAGGAGCATGCCCGGCTCGCCGAGGGTGCCCTCGTCCGCGCGGACGGTGTGGTGGCCGGCTACATCCCCGGCGTCAACATCCTCCGCGAATGCAACTTCTTCCTGCGCGAGGGTGAGATCGTCGGCATCATCGGTCCCAACGGCGCCGGGAAGTCCACGCTCCTGAAGTCGCTGTTCGGGCTGATACCGGTGCGTGAGGGATCGGTGACCCTGAGGGGCGAGGACATCACGTCCAAACCCGCCCACGTTCTCGTGCAGAAGGGCGTCGGCTACGTCCCGCAGACGCAGAACGTCTTTCCGTCGCTCACCATCGAGGAGAACCTCGAGATGGGGATGTATCTGCGGCCCAAGCTCTTCGCGGAGCGATTCGCGTTCGTCGGCGACCTCTTCCCGCTGCTCGTCGAGCGGAAGAAGGTGAAGGCGGGCGCCCTGTCCGGCGGTGAACGGCAGATGGTCGCGATGGGACGTGCGCTGATGATGGAACCGTCCGTGCTGCTGCTCGACGAGCCGTCCGCCGGACTGTCCCCGATGTTCCAGGACGAGGTGTTCATTCGCTGCAAGCGGATCAACGCGGCGGGAGTCTCGGTGATCATGGTCGAGCAGAACGCCCGCCGGTGCCTGCAGATCTGCGACCGCGGCTACGTCCTGGACCAGGGCCGCAACGCCTACACCGACTCGGGACCCAACCTGATGCACGACCCGAAGGTGATCGAGCTGTACCTGGGGACCCTCGCGGGAAGTCAGGAGAAGAAGTAGGTCCGGTGGTTCCGGATACGACTGTGGGCCAGGTTTCCCTGGCCCACAGTCCGTTTCAGGGGAGTGCGATCACCCGCCGACGACGATGTATCCGTCCGTCGTCAGCTTGTTGTCGGCACCGAACTTCAGCTTGCCGTACGAACCGATGGACGGCTCGCCCGCGGCGGTGAAGTCGAGCTTGCCGGTGATGCCGTTGTAGTCGACGTCCGTGCCGGCCTGCACGAGCGGCAGGCACTCCTGGTACGACGTACACGGGGTTCCGCCTTCGGTGACGGCGTTGATGTTCGCGGCGATGTCGCGACCGGCCGTCGACTTCGCGGCTTCCGCGGCGAGCGCGGAAACGACTACGGCGTCGTAGGATTCACCGGCGTAGTTGAAGTCGATCAGTCCCGGGTTGATGCCCTTGAGACGATCCTGGAAGGCCGGGCCGACGTCCGTGAGCGGCGTGGTGCCCTGCATGCCGTCGAGCAACGGTGCGGCCACCGACTCGCCGAGAGCGTTACCCATGTTGCCGTCGACGCCGTAGACCTTCATCCCGTCGGACGGGCCGATGCCGACCTCATGCATGCGGGTGATGATCTTCGCGGACTCCTCGAATCCGACCACCGCGACGGCGTCGGGGGCGAAGTCCTTCACCTGGTCGATCTCGGAGTTGAAGGACTGCGCGTTGGGGTCGTAGATGATCTTCTGGATCTGGTCCTCGGGGATGCCCGCGTCGACGAGGTTCTTCTGGATGTTGTCGGCGAGCCCGGTTCCGTACGGGTCGTTGAGGGCCAGGATGGACACGCGCTGGCCGCCGTCGTCCGAGATGAGTTGCGACACAGCCTGAGCCTGCAACACGTCGGTGGGGGCGGTGCGGAAGTACTGGCCCTTGTCCGGGTAGCAGACGAACTGGTCGGACGTGTTGGCCGGGGAGAACATCACGACGCCGGCGCTGGACACCTTGTCGATGACCTTCAGCGACACCGAGGACGACGCCGCGCCGATGATCACCTGGGTGCCCGCGGCGAGTTCCCGGTCCACGGTGGTGTTCGCCGTGTCGGTGGTGGTGTCGCCCGAGTCGCCGGGGATCAGTTGAACGGGCTGGCCGAGAACTCCACCGGCCGCATTGACGTCGTTGACACCGAGTTGGGTGCCCGCCACCATCGGCGGTCCGAGGAAGGAGAGGCTTCCCGTGTCGGGAAGCAGAGTGCCGATCTTCAGCGGCGCTGTGGACGGGGCACCCGCTGCCGCCGCCGCTTCGGGCGTGCAATCGGTGGAAACAGTGGTGGCCGAGGCAGAGCTGTCACTCCCGCTCGCGGAGTCGTCGCCACTGTCCGAACTACAACCTGCCAGTGCGAGTGATGCCGCGCCGAGAACCGCGGCCGCCCGCACGAGGGTCCGTTTAGCCATCCAAACTCTCCTTAGATCACCTGAGTGCGGGCGCCACCCGAGTTGGCGTCCGCTGTGGGATCAGACGCTAGCGGTCCGGCGGCTTTCGCGATCCGTCCGGAAAGGCTCGTGACCTTACTGTGATCTGAATACGACGAGTGTTTACGCGGTCGTAGCGTGGCGAGCCTCAGCCGCCGACGAGAAGGCGCACGGAGTCGACGACAACCTGGCGCCGGCGGGCCCGGTCCGCGGGGGCCGAGGCGCCGAGTTCCGGTGTCTGCGTGTGCCAGGACATCGCGACGGACCGGACGACGGTGAGCAGTTCCACGGGTTCGAATCGGGTTGGCAGCACACCACTTCTCTGCGCTCGCTCGATGTCGGCGAGCTTCGACCGGTTGGACGCGACCACCACCTGGAGCGGCTCACCGTCGGGCCGCTCCAGCTGGTACCAGGTGGCGAGCCGGAGCGTCGCCGGGTTGTCCTCGTACAGGTCGAACGAGCGCCCCGCGTAACCAGGGAGGTCGGTGGCGTCGAACCGCACCTGCTCGGTGAAGGCCACCACGTGGGCGGAGAAGACCGCGTCGAACAGCTGCCCCTTGTCGCCGAAGTACGCGTAGATCATCGACTTGTTCGCCTTGGCGGCCAGGGCGATGCGGTCGACCCGCGCCCCGGCGATGCCGAACTCGGCGAACTCGGCCGCCGCCGCGTCGAGTAGTCGCTTCTTCGTTGCCTCTGCATCGCGCACCATGCGTCCAGAGTATCAACCAAATAGTTGGTTGACAGTTCCTCCCGGCGGGTGTTCCATGGATTTCGTAAGCATCCAACCAGTCAGTTGCAACCAGCGGATGGAGTACACCATGGCGAAGACGTGGCTCGTCACCGGAACCTCACGCGGTTTCGGCAGGGAACTCGCGACAGCAATCCTCGGCAGCGGCGACAACCTGGTAGCCACCGCCCGGCAGCCCGAACAGCTGATCGGCCTGGTCGACACGTACGGCGACCGGGTTCGGGCGGTCGCCCTGGACGTCACCGACGCCGCGGCCGCCCGGGCGGCGGTCGCCACCGCCGTCGACGAGTTCGGGGGCCTCGACGTGGTGGTGAACAACGCCGGCTACGCCAACAGCGTCCCGATCGAGGAAATGGACGACGAGGACTTCCGCCAGCAGGTCGAGGCCAACTTCTTCGGCGTCGTCAACGTCACCCGCGCGGCACTGCCGATCCTGCGCGAACAGCGCGGCGGCTGCCTCGTGCAGTCCTCCTCCGTCGGAGGCCGCGTCGGTGGCACGCCGGGGCTGAGCGCGTATCAGGCAGCGAAGTTCGCCGTCGAGGGATTCTCCGAAGTCCTGGCGGCGGAGGTGGAGCCGTTCGGTGTGAAGGTGCTCATCGTGGAACCCGGCGCATTTCGCACCGACTGGCAGGGTTCGTCGATGACACGCAGCTCGGTCGGCCCCGACTACGAGGCAACGGTCGGCGCGATGAACCACTACCGGGAGACCACCGACGGCACCCAGCCCGGCGACCCCGCCCGGGCCGCTCGGATCATCATGGATGTGGTTGCCGCCGAGGACGCCCCGCTGCGCCTGCTGCTCGGGGCCGGTGCCGTCGAGATGGCCGAGAAGTCGTCCCGCGAACGCGCCGCCGAGGCCCACCGGTGGGCCGACGTCAGCCGATCCGCGGACTTCCCCACCGGCGCCTGACGCGTCGAAAGCGCATCGGCTGTAGCCGATCTCGCGGGTCAGCTGGTGGGAGCTTCCCCACCGAGGGTCTCGAGTACCACCTGCGCGACCGCCTTCATGGTCGACCGGCGGTCCATCGCGGCCCGCTGGATCCACTTGAACGCTTCGGGCTCGGTCAGGGACTGCTTCTCCATCAACACGCCCTTGGCCCGCTCGACGATCTTGCGGGTCTCCAGACGCTCGGACAGATCGGAGATCTCCCGCTCGAGCGCGGTCACTTCCTTGAACCGGCTGGCCGCCAACTCGACAGCGGGCACCAGGTCGGCTGTGGAGAACGGCTTGACGAGATAGGCCATCGCCCCGGCGTCGCGGGCCCGCTCCACCAGCTCGCGCTGACTGAACGCTGTGAGAATGACCACGGGCGCAATGCGTTTCGCCGCGATCTCCGAGGCCGCATCGATGCCGTCGCGACGGGGCATCTTCACGTCCATGATCACGAGGTCGGGTTTGAGCTCCACCGCCAGGTCGACGGCGGCCTGCCCGTCCCCCGCCTCACCGACGACGTCGTAGCCCTCTTCCCGCAACATCTCGACCAGATCGAGCCTGATCAGCGCCTCGTCCTCGGCCACCACGACCCGTCGCGGCTGCGACGGCACACCTTGCTGCTGGGGAGCGTTCATGGCCACCATTCTCCTCTGCTCGGACGACCCCGGCACGGGGAGCGAACGTTAGAAGGGTACCGGTGGTTGACTCCCGACGGCGATCTTCTACAGTGGTACAGCGCAACACGCCCTCGTATCCCAATTGGCAGAGGAAACGGATTCAAAACCCGTCCAGTGTGAGTTCGAGTCTCACCGAGGGCACTGCCAGGATTTCTCCGCGAATCGCAGGTCGGATACTTACTCCGACCTGCGATTCGCATCTCGTCCCCCGTTACGGTGTCCTCGTCACCACTGGCCGCCCGCGACCTGCCGGGTGGCGGCGTTGAGCCGGTTCCACAGATTCACGGTGGCGATCGACAGGACCAGCGACGCGAGCGCCTGCTCGTCGTAGTGCCGGGCGGCCTCGTTCCACACGTCGTCGGGCACCGGATCCGGACGATCACTCAACCGGGTCATCGACTCGGCCAGCGCCAGGGCCGCGCGTTCGGCGTCGCTGAAGTATGGAGCCTCCCGCCACGCCGCCACCGCGAAGATCCGCTCGTTGGTCTCCCCTTCCTTCTCCAACTCACGCGAATGCATGTCCACGCACACGCTGCAGCCGTTGATCTGGCTCGACCGCAGATGGACGAGAGCGTGGGTCACCGGCGGCACGTCCGCGTTCGACGCAGCCTTTCCCAGCGCCAGCAGAGACTTCATGGCGTCGGGAACGATCATCGCGGGGTTGGTCATCCGGGCTTTCATGATTGCCTGCCTCCAAAGGTATTCGGGTGATGTGATGTCACACCGGCTGATTTTCGTTCTCACTGACATGACGAACCGCGACGGCAGAATGTGACAGATGACCGACAACGAAGTTCTGGCGCATCGCTTCGAGGAGAACCGGACGCACCTGTCGGCGGTCGCCTATCGGATGCTCGGCTCGATCAGCGAAGCGGAGGACGCCGTGCAGGAGGGCTGGCTCCGGCTCAGCCGTGCCGATACGTCGGATGTGGAGAACCTGCGTGGTTGGCTGACGACGGTCGTCGCCCGGGTATGCCTCGACATGCTCCGGTCACGGAAGACTCGCCGCGAGGAGCCACTCGACGTCCATGTGCCGGATCCGAGCGTGAGTGAGCTGGACGTGGCCGATCCCGAGCACGAGGCGGTGCTCGGCGACTCGGTCGGACTCGCGCTGCTGGTCGTTCTCGACACGCTGACACCCGCCGAGCGGCTCGCATTCGTGTTGCACGACATGTTTGCCCTGTCCTTCGACGAGATCGCCCCGATCGCCGGACGCACCCCCGCCGCGTCCCGTCAGCTCGCGAGCCGCGCGCGCCGCCGTGTCCAGGGGTCGGGGCCCGTTCCGGATACCGACCCGACCCGGCAGCGCGAGGTGGTCGAGGCGTTCATGGCCGCCTCGCGGGCCGGCCGGTTCGACGACCTCCTCGCCCTGCTCGACCCGGACATCGTCCTGCGGGCCGACGGCGGCGCTGACGGATCCTCTCTCGTGCGCGGAGCCCGCGCCGTCAGCGAGCAGGCCCTCACCTTCTCGCGCTTCGCTCCGTTCGCCCGGCTCGCCCTGGTGAACGGCGCCGCCGGAGTCGTGACCGCACCCGAGGGAAAGGCCATGTCGGTCATGGCCTTCACCGTCGCAGGTGGGAAGATCGCCCGGATCGACATCCTCGCCGACCCGCACCGCCTGCAGCGTCTCGGACTCTCTTCCGTAGGCGACTGACGACCCCGCAGGTAGCGGCGGTTTTTTGTGCCCGATCCTGGGGATCTGAGCCGTCCTGCCAGTACCATGGTGGGACAGGTACGCCCTCGAGCACGGAGGTCACCCATGGAGCTCGGCACCGTCACTTTCACCTACGACGGGCGGGTAGCCCTTCGATTCCAGCAAGCGCTCTCGCACTCGCCGGAGAAGGTGTGGCGTGTTCTCACCGACCCGCAGTACCTGAAGGCCTGGTTCCCCGCCGACGTCGAGTTCGACCTCACTCCGGGTGCCGAACTCGTCTTCCGTGTGACGCCGGAGCAGGTGCGCCGATTCGGATTGCCCGCAGATCAGACCACCACGGGGACGGTCATCTCGGTGCATCCCGCGCACATCCTCGAATACCTGTGGGACGCCGAAACCCTGCACTGGGAACTCGTCCCCGACGGCAGCGGAGGCTGCTGGCTGACGCTCACCCACACCGTGGAAGAAGAGGAATCCGCCTACGCTCACGCCGCCGGCTGGCACGCGGGACTCGAGGTGGTCGAAGCGCAACTGGACGGCCGCGAAGTCGACTGGTCCCCGTGGGATCGGGCCGACGAACTCGCGGCGTCGTACCGCAAGACGTCCTGACCACCGGATTCACCGACGGGAGGAGTGCGTATCCCGGGCAGCACGACCACACCGGCAGCGACGTTCGTCAAGGAGGTCACCGGCGAGGCGACGCGGCGTTGGGGTGTGCACGGCACCGACCTCGGCTGTCCCACACGCCTGGCCGACGGCAGAGTCGCGTTCTTCTTCGGCGACACGTTCAGCTCACGCGGCCGAAGCGGTAGACGGTGGCGCAGCCCCGTGATGTTGCGCTCCACCACAACCGATCTCCGGGGCGGCATCGAGTTCGAATCCGCGGCCGGCGGCCGGACGGCGACAGAGATCCTGCCGAACGCGCACGACGTCCGCGAACTCCCCGACCGGGAATCTGCGGGCAGCGAGTTCACCGTCGTTCCCGCTGACGCCGTCACGATCGGTGACCGGACCTATCTGTCCGTCGTCAGTGTGCACTCGTGGCGGTCGCGTGCGTGGCCGACGAACTTCACGTATCTCGCCTGGTCCGACGACGGCGGCGAGAACTGGCACCGCTCACCCGCCCGCTGGGACAACCGCGGTGGGTCACTCGATCAGCTGTGGACCATGGAACGGCACGACGGCTACGTCTACGTCGTCTCGAGCGCGTTCGACCGCACCAATCCGGGTGGGATGATCCTCCGGCGGGTCCCCGAATCGCGCATCCTCGAGCCCGGTGCCTACGAGGACTGGGGCTGGGACCGCGGTACGGGGTGGGCGTGGGGACAGCCCGCGACCCCGATCCTGCCGGGCCCCGTCGGGGAGATGTGCCTGCGACGGATCGACGGCACCTGGGTCCTCGCGTACTTCGACCCCACCGCGTACGCGATCGTCACACGCACCGCGGACCGGATCGACGGACTGTGGTCGGAACCGACCGTGCAGGTCGCCGGGGGCGACTGGGGAGCGGCGGACGGCACGTGGGCGCAGATCTACGGCGGATTCATCCACCCGGGGTCCACGTTGGGCGAGCTGCATCTGCTTGTGTCGCAATGGAACACGACGACCGGCGACCCCTACCGCGTCCTGCAATTCACGACTCGACCGGCCGCCGGGTAGCTCGTCACCCCACGAGTTCCGACTCCGTCCACCGCCCCTCCCCTTCGAGTTCCACACCGCGGGAATGGAATTGATTGAGGGTACTGCGGTGGCCCACGCTCACCACGATGCTGTCCGGGAGTTCGGTCCTGAGCAGGGTGTAGAGCGTGTATTCGAGGCCCTCGTCGATGGCCGACGTGGCCTCGTCGAGGAAGATCACCGCGGGGCGTGCGATCAGCACCCGCGCGAACGCGAGACGCTGCTGCTCACCCGGCGACAGGATCCGCGTCCAGTCGGCGGTCTCGTCGAGCCGATCCCCCAGATTGCCGAGCGACACCTTCGACAGCGCGTCGCGCACGATGTCGTCGGACGCCGTCGGCTCTTTCGGGTACGCCAGCGCGGTCCGCAGCGAACCGAGCGGAAGGTACGGGCGCTGGGACAGGAAGATCGCCTCCCCCGCGGGCCGCGACACCGTGCCGTCGGCGTACGGCCACAGATCGGCGAGCGTGCGGAGCAGGGTGGTCTTGCCCGAGCCAGACGGGCCCTTGACCAGCAACGACTGCCCGGGGGTCACGGTGAGCTCGAGGCCCTCGATGAGGGTCTGCCCCGTCGGGATGCGCACGTCCAGCTTCTCGACCTGGAGGTCGTCGCCCGACTTGCCGGTCTTCAGGATCGGAAGTTCGGCGGCATGCTGGTTGTCGTTGGCCAGACCGTTGAGTCGGATGAGGGTGGCGCGGAAACTCGCGAAGTCGGCGTACGACTCACGGAAGAAGGACAGGGAGTCGTGGACCTGGCCGAACGCCTGCGACGTCTGCATCACGTCACCGAGCGACACCTGACCGGTGAACAGTCGCGGACCCTGCACGAGGAACGGGAAGATGACGGCCGTCTGGTTGACGGTGAGGTTCCATCCGCTGAACTTCAACGTCCGGAAAACGATCTGCCACATGTTCCGGATGACGTCCGCGAACCGTCCGGCGAGTGTGCGGCGCTCGACGTTCTCGCCGCGGTAGAACGCGATGCTCTCGCCGTACTCCCGCACCCGGATCAGCGCGTAGCGGAAGTTGGCGCCCAGTTTCTCGTTGAGGAAGTTCAGCTTGATGAGCGGCTTGCCGATCCAGAACGCCACCACCGTGGTCACCAGTACGTAGATGTAGACGAGGAAGATCATCGCCCGCGAGATCTCGACGCCGAACACCGTCATCGGGCCGGACAGATCCCACAGGATTCCCGTGAACGACACGATCGACAGCACCGCGGTCACCGCGCCCATCGGCAGCGAGCGGGACGTGGTCACGAAGTTGGTGATGTCGGCCTGGACGCGCTGGTCCGGGTTGTCGATCGCGTCGTCCAGGAACCGGTCACGGTAGTAGGCGCGGCTGTCGAGCCAGTCGTCGACGAGATGGTGGTTGAGCCACGTCCGCCAGTCGATGTCGAGGGTCTGCCCGATCAGGTACTCGATCAGGGCCCGCACCACGTGGACCGTCGCCAGAAGGGCGAATACGCGGAGGAAGTGCCAGAACGCCGATTCGTCCAGATTCTGGATCGAATCGTAGAAGTCGTTGTACCAGTAGGAGAACAGCACCGTCATCCGCACCGCGAAGACCGTCGACAGCAGCAACACCGCCAGGATGGTCAACGGCTTGAGGCTGCGCCGCGGATTGAAGTACGGCGCGGCGAAGCGCCAGAACTGCCTTCCCCATTTGGTGAACCGCGCGAGCAGTATCACTACGACGACGAACGCGACGACAGTCATGACGTAGGCCTTGAGCAGCCACATTGCGCTGTCCCAGACGACGTTGTTCCAGTCCACGACCCATATCCCCGATCACGAGGTGAAACTCACCAGAAAAGATGGCGAAGTCTAACCCCGGACCTCGGTCGTCGGCGAGAGAGACGCGCAGGACACGCGTCGATCCGCACACACACGTCGCCCGATGTCCCATTTGGGCGGTTTCGCCGCACAGGTGGGACACCGGGCAGGGAGAACGGGCCCCGACGACGGGGAGTCTACGAGTCCTTCTCGGGCTCAGGCTTTTTCAGGTTGCCCTCGTCGTCGACGTAATCGTCGAAGGCGGTACCCGACACCGTGCCGTCGGAGCCGGGCAGGACTACCGTCTCGCGGGCGCCCGGCTCGTAGCGGGCGTCGATCTCCTCCACCTTCTTCTTGGCTTCGGCAAGCGCCTCGTCGTCGGGAAGGGGCACTTCGGTCTCGGCCTGTCGGCCGGAGTTCTTCTGCTCGGGTGCGTCTGCGCTCATTGTGCACGTCCGTTCCGTTTCGGAGATTCCAGACCGACCATACGCCGCAGCCACCAGTTGAACTACCGTTCAAAACCGTTCGGTGGCAAAGGAATGACGGGCCGCTACTTCCGCGGCGGGAAGTGGCGGATGAGACCCTCCTGGACGACGGTGGCCAGCAACTCGCCCTCGAGGGAGAAGAACCGCCCCGTCGCGAGGCCGCGGGACCCCGCGGCGACCGGCGACTCGGTGGCGTAGAGCGTCCAGTCGTCGAACCGGAACGGCCGGTGGAACCAGATGGAATGGTTGACGGTGGCTGCGACGATCCGGTCCAGCCCCCACGACAATCCGTGGGTGGTGATGATGGAATCCAGGACCGTGGTGTCCGACGAGTAGCCCATCACGGCCACGTGTATCAGCGGGTCGTCCGGAAGGTCGCCGTCCGATTTCATCCAGACCCGGTTGTGGGTGAGCTTCTCCCCGGTGCCCTTCATGATCCAGGACGGGTCGTTCGCGTAACGCATGTCGATCGGTTTGAGGGCGTCGACGAACATCTTCAGCCGGTCCTCGTAACCCAGGAAGTGGTCGCCCAGCGGCGGCAGCGTGTCCGGGAACGGGACGTCGGGCACCTCGACCGCGTGCTCGAGACCCTTGCCCCAATCCTGGAACGCCGCCAGCATGACGAACAGTTCCTCACCGTTCTGCAGCGCCGTGACCTGACGGTTCGCGAATGCCCGGCCGTCGCGGTGCCGCTCGACGCGGTATTCGATGGGTTCCTTGACGTCGCCGCCGCGGATGAAGTGGGCGTTGATCGCGTGCACAGCGCGCTCGCCGCTCACGGTGCGGCCGGCGGCGACCAGTGCCTGGGAAATCAACTGGCCGCCGAACGTCCGGCTCCCCACCTGCGCGGGATGCCGACCTCGGTACGTGTCCTCGCCGGTCCTCTCGAGATCGAGAAGTTCGAGCAGGGTCTGGAGATCGGTCTTCGCCGCGACTTCGCTCACCTAGTGGTCCTCTTCGCCGATTCTGTGGACGTGGATCAGGTTGGTCGAGCCTACGGTGCCGGGCGGCGACCCGGCCACGATGACCACCAGTTCACCCTTCTGGTACCGGCCCAACCCGAGCAGCGCGTGGTCGACCTGCCGCACCATCGCGTCCGTGCTGTCGACCGGGTCGACGATGAACGTCTCCGTTCCCCACGTCAGCGACAACTGGCTGCGCACCTCCGGCAACGGGGTGAACGCCAGCAACGGCAGCGGCGTGTGCAGCCGCGCCAGGCGGCGCACCGTGTCCCCGGACTGGGTGAACGCGACCAGCGCCTTCGCGTCCAGGCGCTCCCCGATGTCGCGGGCGGCGTACGAGATGACACCCCGCTTGGTGCGCGGCACATGCGTCAGCGGCGGCACCTGGGTGGACTCGTTCTCCACCGCCTCGACGATCCGCGCCATCGTGCGCACCGTCTCCATCACGTACTTACCGACCGACGTCTCACCGGACAGCATCACCGCGTCCGCACCGTCGAGGACCGCGTTCGCGACGTCGGACGCCTCGGCGCGGGTGGGCCGCGAGTTCTCGATCATCGACTCGAGCATCTGGGTGGCCACGATGACCGGCTTCGCGTTCTCCCGGGCGATCTGGATCGCCCGCTTCTGCACCAGCGGCACCTGCTCGAGCGGCAACTCCACACCCAGGTCACCGCGGGCGACCATCACCGCGTCGAACGCCAGCACGATCGCCTCGAGGTTGTCGATCGCCTCCGGCTTCTCGAGCTTCGCGATCACCGGGATCCGGCGACCGACCCGATCCATCACGGCGTGAACCAGTTCCACATCGGCCGGCGACCGCACGAACGACAGCGCGATGAAGTCGACGCCGAGGCCGAGCGCGAACTCGAGGTCGGCGATGTCCTTCTCCGACAGCGCCGGGACCGACACGTTCATCCCCGGCAGGGACACACCCTTGTTGTTGCTGACCGGGCCACCCTCGGTGACCCGGCAGATCACGTCGTTGCCCTCCACACCGGAGACGACGAGACCGACCTTGCCGTCGTCGACGAGCAGCCGGTCGCCGGGCTTGGCGTCCTCGGCGAGCTGCTTGTACGTGGTCGACACCCGGTCGTGGGTGCCCTCGACGTCGTCGACGGTGATCCGCACTTCCTCACCGTTGGCCCACGTGGTGCGACCCTCGGCGAACCGGCCGAGCCGGATCTTCGGGCCCTGGAGGTCGGCGAGGACACCGACCGCCTTGCCCGTCGCGTCCGAGGCGGCCCGGACGCGTTTGTAGTTCTCCTCGTGGTCGGCGTGTTCGCCGTGGCTGAAATTCAGCCGCGCCACGTCCATACCGCTTTCGACGAGCTCGCGAATACGGTCACCGGTGGCGGTAGCAGGTCCAAGTGTGCATACGATCTTCGTGCGTCGGTTCACGGCCTCGAGCCTAGTCGTCCCGCGCGCCCTTCTCCATTTAGACGACTGCCAGCGGGAGCGCCGTCGGATGCACCGGCGACGGGAGGTCCGACGCCCCGGTCAGATACACGTCGACGGCGTGCGCCGCGGACCTGCCCTCCGCGATCGCCCACACCACGAGCGACGCGCCGCGGTGCGCGTCCCCGCAGACGAAGACCCCGGGTGCGGTGGTCTGCCAATCCGGTCCGCAGGAGAGCGATCCGCGCCGGGTGGGCGACAGCCCGTAGTCGTCGAGCAGCGGTCCGAGATCGACACCCTCGAATCCGATCGCGAAAAGCGCCAGTTCGCAGGGCAATTCGATCTCCTCGCCGACCGGTGTGATGATGCGTTTGCCGTCCTCGCGGGTGACCCGGACCTCGGCGAGGACCATGGATCGGACGTTCCCGTTCGCGTCACCGAGGAAGCGTTGCACCGCGACCTGATACCGGCGGACACCGCCCTCGGCGTGCGCGGGCGACGTGCGCAGCACCATCGGCCACGCCGGCCACGGCGTCGCGGCCTCGTCCCGATCCGTCGGCAACTCCGGGTTGTAGTCCAGCTGGGTCACCGACAGCGCGCCCTGGCGGTGCGCCGTTCCGAGGCAGTCGGCCCCGGTGTCGCCGCCGCCGATGATGACGACGTGCTTGCCCTTGGCGGTGATCGTCGCGGGACCGTCACCCTCGCATTCCTTGTTCGAGGTGACGAGGTGTTCCATCGCGAGGTGGATCCCGTTCAGCTCCCTGCCTTCGACGGTCGTGTTGTCACGGCCCCGGAGCGCGCCGATCGCGAGCACGACGGCGTCGAAGTTCTCGCGCATCTGCTCCACGGTGAGGTCGACGCCGACCTCGCAATCGGTGACGAAGTGCGTTCCCTCGGCGCGCATCTGCATCAGGCGCTGATCGAGGATCGCCTTCTCCATCTTGAATTCCGGGATGCCGTACCGCAGCAGTCCCCCGAGCCGGTCGTCGCGCTCGTAGACGGTGACGTCGTGCCCCGCCCGGGTCAGCTGCTGTGCCGCCGCGAGACCGGCCGGCCCGGAACCGACCACCGCGACCTTGCGGCCCGTGGCGATCATCGGCGGCTTGGGCACCACCGTGCCGGACTCCCACGCGACGTCGGCGATGGCCTGTTCGATCCGCTTGATGGTGACGCTGCCGGTCGTGTGGGTGTCGGCGAGGGCGAGCACACACGCCGACTCGCACGGCGCCGGACACACCCGCCCCGTGAACTCCGGGAAGTTATTCGTGGCATGCAGGCGCTCACTGGCCGCCGACCAGCGGCCGCGCCGCACCAGGTCGTTCCACTCCGGAATGAGGTTGCCCAGCGGGCAGCCCGCACTTCCCGAGTGGCAGAACGGGATTCCGCAGTCCATACACCGTGCGGCCTGCTCGGACACCTCGGCGGCCCGCTCCGCCGGACTCTGCGGCGCGTACACCTCGTGCCAGTCGTGCACCCGCTCCGCGACCGGACGCTTGCGCGCCTCCTTCTTGACGATGTGCAGAAAGCCCTGCGGATCAGCCACGTGCCGCCTCCATGATCGCAGTGTCGACGTCGAGTCCCTCGGCCTTGGCGATCCGGGTCGCGTCCAGCACCCGCTGGTAGTCCACCGGCATCACCTTGGTGAACAACGCGGAGCGCCGGGGCCAGTCGGCGAGCACCGACGCCGCCACCGCGGAACCGGTCCACCGGTGGTGGCGGGTGACCGCGCCGCACAACCAGTCGAGGTCGTCCGGGTCGGGTTGCAGGAGCTTCACCATCGCCGGGTTCACGTCCTCGGGGTCGAGGTCGAGGACGTAGGCGATGCCGCCGGACATACCGGCCGCCATGTTCCGGCCGGTCGGTCCGAGGATCACGACCCGCCCGCCCGTCATGTACTCGCAGGCGTGGTCGCCGACGCCCTCCACGACGGCCGACGCACCGGAGTTGCGCACCGAGAAGCGTTCGCCGACGCGGCCCCGGAGATACAGCTCGCCCGAGGTGGCGCCGTAGAGCAGGGTGTTGCCCGCGATCACCTGGGTTTCGGGGACGAACAGGACGTCGTCGGCGGGACGGACCACGATCCGCCCGCCCGACAATCCCTTGCCGACGTAGTCGTTGGCGTCACCGGTCAGGTCGATGGTGATACCCGGCGGCAGGAATGCGCCGAGCGACTGCCCGGCGGAACCGGTGAACGTGAGCCGGATCGTGTCGTCCGGCAGCCCGGCGGCGCCGTACCGGCGGGTGACCTCCGCGCCGAGCAGCGTGCCGACGGTCCGGTTGACGTTGCGCACCGGCATCTCGATCTCCACGGCGTGCGCGTCCTCGAGGGCACCCTCGGCCAGTTGGATGAGCGTCCGGTCCAGCGCCCGGTCCAGTCCGTGGTCCTGATCGCGGTCCCGGCGCCGCTGCGGCAGCGGCGTCCCGTCCGGCCCGGTGGGCACGGCGAAGATCGGGGTCAGGTCGAGTCCGCGATTCTTCCAGTGCGCGATCCCCTGCGCGGTCTCGAGGACATCGGCGTGACCGACGGCCTCGTCGATGCTGCGGAACCCGAGGTCCGCCAGGTACCGGCGCACGTCCTCGGCGACGAAGCGGAAGAACTCCTCCACGAACTCCGGTTTGCCGGTATACCGCTTGCGGAGTTCCGGGTTCTGGGTGGCGACACCGACCGGGCAGGTGTCGAGGTGGCAGACCCGCATCATGATGCAGCCCGCCACGATCAGCGGGGCCGTCGAGAACCCGAACTCCTCCGCACCCAGGAGCGCCGCGACCACGACGTCCCGCGCGGTGCGCATCCCGCCGTCGCACTGGACGGTGATGCGGTCGCGGAGACCGTTGAGCACGAGTGTCTGCTGGGCATCGGCCAGCCCGATCTCCCACGGCGCCCCGGCATGCTTCATCGACGTCAGCGGGGTGGCGCCGGTTCCGCCGTCGTTCCCGGAGATCAGGACCACGTCGGCGTGTGCCTTGCTGACGCCTGCGGCGACCGTTCCCACACCCACCGAGCTGACCAGCTTCACGTGGACCCGGGCCCGGTCGTTGGCGTTCTTCAGGTCGTGAATCAGCTGGGCGAGATCCTCGATCGAGTAGATGTCGTGGTGCGGTGGCGGCGAGATCAGCCCGACCCCCGGCGTCGAGTGCCTTGTCTCCGCGACCCATGGGTACACCTTGTACGCCGGCAACTGGCCGCCCTCACCGGGCTTGGCGCCCTGCGCCATCTTGATCTGGATGTCGCTGGCGTTGATCAGGTAGTCGCTGGTGACACCGAACCGCCCGCTCGCCACCTGCTTGACGGCGCTGCGGCGCGACGGATCGTAGAGACGGTCGACGTTCTCGCCGCCCTCGCCCGTATTGGAGCGTCCGCCGAGATTGTTCATCGCGACGGCCATCGTCTCGTGAGCCTCGGCGGAGATCGAGCCGTAACTCATCGCGCCGGTGTTGAACCGGGTGACGATCCGCTCGACCGGTTCCACCTCGCCCAGCGGCACCGGCGGGCGCACACCCTCCCGGAACGTGAACAGGCCGCGCAGTGCGCCACCGGCCTCGGCCAGGCGGTTCACCTCCTCGCTGTACTTCGCGAACACCGTGTGCTGACCGGTGCGGGTGGCGTGCTGCAGCAGAAACACCGTCTCCGGGGTGAACAGGTGCAGTTCGCCGTCGCGGCGGAACTGGTACTCGCCGCCGTCCTCGAGCCGCCGGTGGGCGAACTCGGCCGGGTTGTCCGGGTACGCCTGCCGGTGACGGACGGTGACCTCGCGGGCGATCTCGTCGAGACCGGCGCCGCCCAGCTTGCTGACGGTGCCCGTGAAGTACTCGTGGACGAGATCGCGGTCCAGGCCGATCGCCTCGAACACCTGCGCCGCGGTGTACGAGCCGACGGTGGAGATGCCCATCTTCGACATCACCTTGAGCACACCCTTGCCGAGAGCGGTGAGATAGTTCCGCACGGCGATCGTGTGCTCGACGCCGGTGAGTTCGCCCTCGGACACGAGGTCCTCGATCGACTCCATCGCGAGGTACGGGTTGACGGCCGCGGCCCCGTACCCGATGAGCAGCGCCAGGTGGTGGACCTCGCGGGCGTCACCGGATTCGACGACCAGCGCCACCTTGGTGCGTTCCTTGGTCCGCACCAGGTGATGGTGCACCGCGGCGACCGCGAGCAGCGACGGGATCGGCGCGCGGGTGTGGTCGGAGTCACGGTCCGAGATCACCAGCGTCCGATAGCCGTCCGCGATCGCGGCGCTCGCCTGAGCCCGCACTTCCTCGATCGCCTCGGCCATCCCCGCACCGCCGCGTTCCACGTCGTACAGCGCGCGCAGCACCGCCGCGGCCAGCCCCGGATGGTTGCCGTCCGCGTTGACGTTGATGATCTTGTTCAGCTCTTCGTTGTCGAGCACCGGCCACGGCAGCACGATCTGCCTGCACGACGCCGCGGTCGGCTCGAGCAGGTTCTGCTCCGGTCCCATGACCCGCGACAGCGACGTCACGATCTCTTCACGGATCGCGTCGAGCGGCGGATTCGTGACCTGCGCGAACAGTTCGACGAAATAGTCGTAGAGCAGCCGCGAACGCTGCGACATGACGGCGATCGGGGTGTCCGTCCCCATCGAGCCGAGGGGCTCGCCGCCGGACGCGGCCATCGGCGCGAGCAGGATCCGCAGATCCTCCTCGGTGTACCCGAACGCCACCTGCCGTCGCACCACCGACTCGTGGTTGTGCTGCGCGTGCGGGCGATCCGGCAGCGTCTTCAGTTCGAGCAGACCGGCGTACAGCCACTCCGCGTACGGCCGCTCCGCCGCGAGCCGCATCTTGATCTCCTCGTCGGGCACGATCCGGCCCTCGGACGTGTCGACCAGGAACATCTGCCCCGGTTCGAGGCGGCCCTTCGCCACGACCTCCGCCTGCGGGACGTCGAGGACACCGCTCTCGCTCGCGAGGACCACCCGCCCGTCGACGGTCTGCCACCAGCGTCCCGGACGCAGGCCGTTACGGTCCAGCACGGCGCCGACCACGGTCCCGTCGGTGAACGTCACACACGCCGGTCCGTCCCACGCCTCCATCAGCGACGCGTGGAACTGATAGAACGCCCGGCGTTCGGGGCACATCGACGTGTCGTTCTCCCACGCCTCCGGCACCATCATCATCACCGCGTGCGCCACGCTGCGGCCGGCGAGGTGCAGCAATTCGAGGACCTCGTCGAACGACGCCGAATCCGACGCGTCGGGGGTGCAGATCGGATACAACCTGCGCAGGTCGCCCCGGATCACCGAACTCGACAGCAACGCCTCGCGGGCGCGCATCCGGTTCTGGTTGCCGCGGACCGTGTTGATCTCACCGTTGTGCGCGACGAACCGGAACGGATGCGCGAGCGGCCAGGACGGGAACGTGTTGGTCGAGAACCGGCTGTGCACGATCGCGATCGCACTCGCCATCCGCGGGTCGCGCAGGTCCGGGAAGTAACGGGACAGCTGGGACGTGGTCAGCATTCCCTTGTAGACGACGGTCCGGCTCGACAGGGACGGGAAGTACACGCCGCTGCCCTCGGACTCGACCTCGGGAGTGACCTGCTCGGCCCGCTTACGCAGCGCGTAGACCAGGCGGTCGAGTGCCAGCCCGCCGGGCCGGATCCCGCCGACGGCGGGTGCGGTGACGAACAACTGGCTCATGTGCGGCGCGCAGGCCCGGGCCGTGGAGCCGACGTCCGCGCCGTCCGGATCGACGGGCACCCGACGCCAGCCGAGGATCTCGAGCCCCTCCTCGGCCGCGAGGTCGGACACGCGTCGTTGCGCCGCCGCCCGTGCCTGCGCGTCCTGCGGGAGGAAGCAGATTCCCGCCGCGTACGTGCTGCCGCCGTCCTCGAGCGGCGCCGGGAGATCGAAGTCGACGACGTCCCCGAAAAATTCGGTGGGGAGCTGGAGGAGGATGCCGGCGCCGTCGCCGCTGTTCGGTTCCGATCCTGCCGCACCGCGGTGCTCGAGATTCTCGAGTGCGAGGAGTCCGTCGGAGACGATGGAGTGTGAGCGGCGGCCGTGCACGTCCGCGACCATGGCGACGCCGCAGGAATCGACTTCCTGGTCCGGGTCGTACAAGCCCTGGGGACCAGGCAACTGAGAGAACAGCACCGATATACCTCCACATCGGCCAGGAAGACCACCAGTGTGTGCGCTCCGCACGTGCTGTCGGCGGCCTCCGCTAGCGGGGTCGCCACGACGGGCGCTAACTGCTTTTCGGGGGTCTACCGGGACAGCATCGGCCCGTGAAGGTTGTAACCGGACATACACCCGGCGCGCTCAGCTTACCAGGACCGATACCTCGCAAGATATGCCGAATCCGGCCCCGGACAGCACTGTGGCCCGTGTCGCATCAGCAACACGGGCCACAGTTCGGTCGGGGATCGTCACTGCTCCCGCAGAGGTCGTCCGTACTTGTCCTTCACGCTTCCGGTCAGCATCATGATGCCGTCGACCAGCGGCCAGATTCCGCCGATTCCACAGGTGAGCCACGTGACGGCGATCTGCGCCACGGCGATGCCGGGCTGGTTCAGGTAGAACCGTCCGACTCCGAAACCGCCGAGGAAGATCTGCAGCAGGCCGGCGGTCAGCTTGGACTTGTCGGAGTACGGCTCACCCGTCAGCGGGTGCCTGCCGAACGGCGCCGACGGATCGGCGTACGCGTTGTAGCCGGCGGGGGCGTATCCGGGCGGCGGGAACCCCTGCTGGGGGTAACCCGGCTGCTGTCCGTACCCCGGCTGCTGGTACCCGGGCTGCTGGTAGTCCTGCGACGACTGCGGAGCCGCCCCGTACTGCGCGCCGTAGTTGGGGTCGGGTGCGCCGTAGGTGGGACCGTCCGGTTGCTGCTGGGGCTTCTCGTACCCGGTGTAGGGCGCTGTCGGCGAAGTCGGCTCGCCCACGTTCGGGAACGGGGCCGTCGGCTCGGTGCCGCTCGGCGACGGGTAGGTGGGCGTGGACCCCCAGCCCGGGCCGTTACCGACACCGGAGTAGGTGTCCCAGCCCGGTCCGGTGCCGGATGAACCCGGTGACGGTGTCGCGTCCGACGTGGCCGGCGGCTGGGACAGCGAGGCCTCGGCGGTGGCGTCGTAATCGAAGGGTGAGCCGAACTCGGGCGGCGGGCTCGACTCGGTGCTGTTCTCGGTGCCGTCGCTGCTCTTCCCCAGGTCGACCTTGTGTGCGTCCTCGGATGCACCCTTGCCGGAATCGTCGGATGCTTTCCCCGGTTCAGTCATTCGCGTCATCCTTCTTGCTGTCGATGGTCTTCGTGCGCGCCTCGCCTCCGGTACTCGCAGTACTCGCGGCCTTGTCGTCCGATACCGGCTCCGATGCGGGCGCGTCCTCGTCCGTGCCCTCGTCCTCGACGTTCTTCTCGGGCTCCTTCTCCATGGTCTCGCTGTCGACCGGTTCGCCGTCGGCAGGCCGCAATTCGGCCGGGTCCTCACGGCCCTTCGTCGCGGCGAAGAAGTACACCAGGGCCGCGACGAACACCAGGGCGGAGGTGAACGAGTTCACGCGGACACCGGCGATGAGGCTCGCATGATCGCTGCGCATCAGTTCGATCCAGAAGCGGCCGGCGCAATATCCGGCCACGTACAGGGCGAAGAGGCGGCCGTGACCGATGCGGAAGCGGCGATCGACCCACACGAGCAGGAGAACGATCAGCACGTTCCACAGCGCCTCGTACAGGAACGTCGGATGCACCACGAACGCGACCTCGCCGGTCGACACCCCGTCGATCAGCTGCGGTGACACCTGGCCCACGTCGTTGCGCCGCTCGAAGATCTCGAGCCCCCACGGCACGTCGGTCTCGCGACCGTAGAGTTCCTGGTTGAAGTAGTTTCCGAGCCGGCCGATCGCCTGCGCCAGCAGGATTGCGGGCGCGACCGCGTCGCCGAGCGCAGGCAGCGGGATGCCGCGGCGACGACAACCGATCCAGGCGCCGACGCCGCCGAGCGCCACGGCGCCCCAGATGCCGAGGCCGCCCTGCCACACCTTCAGGGCGTCGACGGGGTCGCCGCCCTCCCCGAAGTACGTCGGCCAATCGGTCATCACGTGGTAGAGACGGCCGCCGATCAGGCCGAACGGCACCGCCCAGATGGCGATGTCGAGGACGGTGCCCTTCTCGCCACCGCGGGCGACCCAGCGACGGTCACCCCACACGATCGCGACGACGATCCCGACGATGATGAACAGCGCGTACGCGCGCAGGGCCACCGGTCCGACATACCAGACACCTTGAGGCGGACTCGGAATGTAGGCCAGTACGTCCACAGTGGAAGTCACGACGCCACGGTAGCGGAGCGAACGCCCTCGGCGAGTTCCTTCGTGAGCGAGCGCACCGCGTCCAGACCGCTCTCCGCGGCCGTGACCAGCGCAGATCCGACGATGACCGCGTCGGCGTACGCGGCGATCTCGGCGGCCTGCGCGCCGGAGCGGACACCCAGTCCGACACCCACCGGGATGTCCGAGTGGGCGCGGATGCGGGCCGTCAGCTCGGGTGCCATCGACGACACCGCGTCACGGGCGCCGGTGACGCCCATCGTGGACGCGGCATACACGAAGCCGCTGCTGGCGTCGAGGGTCATCGCGAGGCGTTCCTCGGTCGACGACGGCGCCACCAGGAAGATCCGGTCGAGGTCGTGTTCCTTCGACGCGGCGATCCACTCGCCGGCCTCCTCGGGGATCAGGTTGGGCGTGATCAGGCCGAGGCCACCCGCGCTCGCCAGGTCGCGGGAGAACTTGTCGACCCCGTACTGCAGGACCGGATTCCAGTACGTCATCACGACGGCCTTGCCGCCCACGGAGGCGATCGCCTCGACGACGGTGAACACGTCACGCACCCGGACACCGTTCCGCAGCGCCGTCTCGGCCGCCGCCTGGATGGTGGGCCCGTCCATCACCGGGTCGGAGTAGGCGATGCCGACCTCGACGATGTCGCAACCGGATTCGACCATCGCCTTGAACACGTCGATGGACTCCTGCACGGTGGGGAAACCGGCCGGGAGGTACCCGACGAGCGCGGCGCGCTTCTCCTCGCGGCACTGCGCGAACGTCGGGGCGAGGCGCGAGAGTCGTTCGCTCACTTGGCCGAACCTTCCTTGTCAGTCGTGGTGGTCTCGGTCGAATCGTCGGGATCGAACAGTCCGAACCACTTGGCGGCCGTGTCCATGTCCTTGTCGCCGCGCCCGGACAGGCTGATGACGATGATCGCGCCCTCCCCCAGTTCGCGGCCCAGTCGCAGCGACCCGGCGACGGCGTGGGCGGACTCGATGGCGGGGATGATGCCCTCACGCTCGGACAGCAGACGCAGCGCGTCCATGGCCTCCGTGTCGGTGACCGGCTCGTAGGTGGCGCGGCCGATGTCCTTGAGGAGCGCGTGCTCCGGTCCGACACCGGGGTAGTCGAGGCCCGCGGAGATCGAGTGCGACTCGATGGTCTGGCCGTCCTCGTCCTGCAACAGGTACGAGTACGCGCCCTGGAACGCGCCCGGGGTGCCCGCCGCGAACGTGGCGGCGTGCCGCCCGGTCTCGACGCCGTCACCGGCGGCCTCGTAGCCGACCAGCCGCACGGCCGGGTCGTCGAGGAACGCGTGGAAGATGCCGATGGCATTGGAACCGCCGCCGACGCACGCCGTCACCGCGTCGGGCAGCCGGCCCGTCAGCGCCTGCACCTGGGCACGCGCCTCCAGGCCGACCACGCGCTGGAAGTCGCGGACGATGGTCGGGAACGGGTGCGGCCCGGCAGCAGTGCCGAAGCAGTAGTACGTGTTGTGGGCGTTGGTGACCCAGTCGCGCAGCGCCTCGTTGATGGCGTCCTTCAGGGTCCTCGACCCCGACTCGACCGACACCACCGAGGAGCCCAGCAACCGCATGCGGGCGACGTTCAGCGCCTGCCGCTCGGTGTCGACGGCACCCATGTAGATGACGCATTCGAGGCCGAGGAGCGCGCAGGCGGTGGCGGTGGCGACACCGTGCTGGCCGGCGCCGGTCTCCGCGATGATGCGGGTCTTGCCCATGCGCTTGGCGAGCAGCACCTGACCGAGCACGTTGTTGATCTTGTGCGAGCCAGTGTGGTTGAGGTCTTCGCGCTTGAGGATGAGCCGCGCCCCACCGGCGAACTCGCTCATCCGTGTCGCCTCGAAGATCGGGGACGGACGGCCGGTGTAGTCGCGCTGGAGACGATCGAGTTCGTTCAGGAACGCGTCGTCGGCGCGGGCCTTCTCGTACTCGGCGGTGACCTCCTCGATCACTGCCATCAGGGCCTCGGGCACGTGCCGTCCGCCGTACACGCCGAAGTGTCCTCCGGCGTCGGGGTCGTGCGTCGTGCGCTCGGCGATTCCGGCGCTGGCAGTCGGCAGATTGCCACCCTTGAAGACGGTTTCCTGATTACGTGAAGTCACAGGTCCAGTCTGCCCCAACGCCGGGTTCCGCCGCCGTCCGGGTCAGTTCCTCCGGCGCAACGTCAGCGTGACGGCTTGGGGCAGGACGGGTGAGCGCCGGCGTTGACCAGATCGGCCACCGCCTTGCGCGGATCCCCGCTGGTGACGAGGCCTTCGCCGACCAGCACCGCGTCGGCTCCCGCACCGGCGTAGGCCAGCAGGTCGGCCGTGCCGCGCACACCGGACTCGGCGATCTTGATGGTCTCGGTGGGCAGCCCGGGAGCGATCTCGCCGAACGTGTTCTTGTCGACCTCGAGCGTCTTGAGATTGCGGGCGTTGACACCGATGACCTTTGCGCCCGCCTCGAGCGCACGGTTGGCCTCTTCCTCGGTATGGACCTCGACGAGGGCCGTCATGCCCAGCGACTCGGTGCGGTCGATCAGCGACGCGAGCGCGTCCTGCTCGAGGGCGGCGACGATGAGCAGCACGACGTCGGCGCCGTGCGCGCGGGCCTCGTGGATCTGATACGGCCCGACGATGAAGTCCTTGCGGAGGATCGGGATGCTCACCGCGCGGCGGACCGCGTCGAGGTCCGCGAGGGACCCCTGGAACCGGCGCTCCTCGGTGAGCACGCTGATCACCCGGGCACCACCGGCCTGGTAGGCGGCGGCCAACTCGGCGGGATCGGTGATGTCGGCGAGCGCGCCCTTCGAGGGGCTGGCCCGCTTGACCTCGGCGATGACTCCGATGCCCGGCTCGAGCAGGGCGGCCGCGGCATCGAGGGCCGGCGGTGCGGCAGCGGCGGCAGCCTTGACTGCGGCGAAGTCAAGGACGGCTTCGCGGGCGGCGACGTCGGCGCGCACCCCGTCGAGAATCGAGTCGAGAACGGTCATCGTGGCCCGAGTCCTTTCTGGGCAGAAACCCGATGTGAGGAACATCATCAGGGGTGAAGTCAGCCTAGATGGCACTCTGATTCTGTTTACGTTCGGGTCCCCGGGTCTTTGTCCGGTCCGTCAACTTGGTCGACAGGTTCGGCTTTCTTGTCTTCCACCGTGGGGTCCTCCCCCGCATCCAGGGCATCCCAGAGCATGCGCTGGGTAACGGGCCCCTCGGCGGAATCGGTGCCGGCCTTCTTCGCCGCGTCCCGACGCGCACCGGGGCTGTCGTACTTGGAGGAGAGCCCGGCCCGCACCCGCGGACGGCGGACGAGTTCCACCGCGGCGGCAAGCGCCGCCAGGGCGCCCACCAGCGCGAGAACGGCGGGACCGACGTGCACGGACACCGACTGGACCTCGGCGCGGCCCGGCAACTCGGCCAGCCGGCCCGCCTCGTCGCCGGAGGCGCCCGAGACGATCAACCCCACCGCGGGGACCGCGGCCGCGACGGCCACGACCGCGACGAGGACACCGAGCACCCGCAGCGCCCAGCCCTTCACGGCGAACGACGCGGCGATCGCGGCGACCAGGGTCAGCGCCAGCGGCGTGAGCGCCGCGGCCCACGTGCCGCCGACGAGCGCCGACGTGCGCTCCTCACCGAGTCCGTCGGAGGAGGTGACCTCCACCCACGTCATCCGGGAGGCACCCCACAGGCACACCGCGGCGACCGCGAGCAGCAGCACCGAGATCATCGACCGGCGACGTCCCGCCTGCCCGGGTTCCCGGGCCGTCTCCGACGCGTCACTCACTGCGTGTCGCCTCCCAGGGTCCGGAGCGTGTGTGCCGCCGCGATCGCGCTGAGCACCGCCATCGCCTTGTTCCGCGCCTCGGTGTCCTCGTACTCGGGGTTCGAGTCGGCGACGACACCCGCACCCGCCTGGACGTACCCGATGCCGTCCTTGATCAGCGCGGTCCGGATCGCGATGGCGGTGTCGGC
This sequence comes from Rhodococcus opacus, assembly GCF_012396235.1. Lineage (GTDB taxonomy): Bacteria > Actinomycetota > Actinomycetes > Mycobacteriales > Mycobacteriaceae > Rhodococcus_F > Rhodococcus_F opacus. The sequence continues at coordinate 80,680 of NZ_JAAXPA010000027.1, forward strand.
GTCGCCGGCGAAGTCGAGGTACCCGATGATGCCGCCGTAGATGCCCCGGCGCGTGGGTTCGAGTTCCTCGATCAGCTGCATCGCCCGGACCTTCGGCGCGCCCGACAGGGTGCCCGCCGGGAAGCACGCGGTGACGGCGTCCAGGGCATGCTTGCCGTCCGCGAGGTGACCCGTGACGGTGGAGACGAGATGCATCACGTGGCTGTACCGCTCGATGTGGCGGTAGTCGTGGACCTTCACCGTGCCCGGTTCGCACACGCGCCCGAGATCGTTGCGGCCCAGATCCACGAGCATCAGGTGCTCCGCGTTCTCCTTCTCGTCGGCGAGCAGGTCCTTCTCGAGCAGGATGTCCTCCTCCTCGGTGTGCCCGCGCCAGCGGGTTCCCGCGATCGGGTGCGTGGTGGCGACGCCTTCCGACACGGTCACCAGGGCCTCCGGGCTCGAACCGACGATGGAGAACGCCGTTTCGCCGTCGCCGTTCGGCACGTTGAGCAGGTACATGTACGGGCTGGGATTGGAGGCGCGCAGCATCCGGTAGACGTCGATCGGGTCCGCGGTGCAGTCGATCTCGAAGCGCTGCGACAGCACGACCTGGAAGGCCTCGCCCGCCTCGATGTCTCCCACGAGCTTCTGCACGTCGGCGCCGAAGCCCTCGGTGGTGCGCTGACGCCGGTAGTCGGGGGCGGGCTTTGCGAACGTGGACACGGTCGACGACGCCGGGGCCGACAGGGCGTGCGTCATCCGGTCTAGCCGCTCGACCGCGGAGTCGTAGGCCTCGTCGACGCGTTCGTCGGTGCCGTCCCAGTTGACCGCGTTGGCGATCAGGGTGATGGCGCCCTCGTGGTGGTCGACGGCCGCGAGGTCCGTCGCCAGCAACATGACCATCTCGGGGATCTGCAGATCGTCGGTGGCGTGCTCGCCGATTCGCTCGATCCGGCGCACCGCGTCGTATCCGAGGAAGCCGACCATTCCGCCGGTCAGCGGCGGCAGGTCGGGCAGCCGCTCGCTGCGGAGCAGTTCCAGCGTCTGGCCGAGGGCCGCGATCGGATCGCCGCCGGACGGTGCGCCCGCGGGAACGTTGCCGTACCACGCGGCCTCGCCGTCGACGACGGTGAGCGCAGCGGGACTGCCCGCGCCGATGAACGACCACCGCGACCACGATCGGCCGTTCTCCGCCGACTCGAGCAGGAAGGTCCCCGGCCGGTTCGCCGCCAGCTTGGTGTACGCCGACAGCGGAGTTTCCGCGTCAGCCAACACCTTGCGCGTCACCGGGACCACCCGGTGTTCGGCGGCGAGAGCGTGGAACTGCTCGCGCGTGGTGGTCGAGTCGGACCCGCCGTCGGCCGGGGTGGCGGCGGACTCGGGTGCGGGAATCGTGGTGGGCTCGCCGTGCATGCCGACCATCATCCCAGGCGCACTCGTCGTGTCTGCGTGCGCGGGTAGCCTCGGCTGTCATGAAGCCAGGTCAGCTCGCACCGGAATTCACCCTGCCCGATCAGGACGGCATCGCGCGATCTCTGTCGAGCCTTCTCGAGGACGGCCCTCTGGTGCTGTTCTTCTACCCTGCGGCGTCGACGCCGGTGTGCACCGCCGAGGCCTGCCATTTCCGTGACCTCGGAGTCGAGTTCTCCGCAGTGGGCGCGTCCCGCGCCGGGATCAGCACCGACGCGGTGGAGAAGCAGGCGTCGTTCGCGCAGGAGCAGTCGTTCGACTACCCACTGCTGTCGGACGCCGACGGAGCCGTCGCGGAGAAGTTCGGTGTCCGCCGCGGACTGCTCGGCAAGCTCGCCCCGGTCAAGCGGTCGACGTTCGTCATCGACACCGACCGCACCGTGCTCGAGGTCATCTCGAGCGAGTTCCGCGCCAACACGCACGGCGACCAGGCGCTGGCCTTCCTCCGGACGCGTCAGTCCACCTGAATCGACCGTTTGGCCAGCCCCATCCAGAAGCCGTCGATGACCTGCCGGGGGATCTGCTCGGGATCACTCGCGGCGCCCAGCGTGACGAACAGCGGCGCGAAGTGCTCGATCGTCGGGTGGGCGTACGGCATGCCCGGCGCGAGCGAGCGGAAGTCGATGAGCGAATCGACGTCGCCCGCGGCGAGACGCTCGTCCGCCCAGGCGTCGAACTCCGACGACCAGCCGGGTGCCTTCGCGTCGGGTGACGGGTCGCGCAGGAACGGCAGCCCGTGGGTGGTGAATCCGGAACCGACGATCAGGACATCCTGCTCGCGCAGGGGACGCAGCCGCTCCCCGAGGTGCAGCAGTCGTTGCGGGTCGAGCGTGGGCAGCGAGATCTGCAGGACCGGGATGTCGGCGTCGGGGTACATGACCGTCAACGGAACGTAGGCGCCGTGGTCGAGGCCGCGGTGCGGCTGGTGCGACACGGCCTCGTCGTCGGGCATCAGGGCCACGACCTGCGCCGCGAGTTCGGGGGCGCCGGGCGCCTCGTACGTGGTCCGGTAGAAGCGTTCGGGGAAGCCACCGAAGTCGTAGACGAGGGGGGTGCCGGTGGTGGTGGACCCGATCGTGAGCGGCGCCGATTCCCAGTGCGCCGACACCATGAGGATGGCCTTCGGCCGCGGCAGGTCGCCTGCCCACTTCGCCAGCTGCGACACCCACAGTTCGCTGTCCACCAGCGGAGGCGCACCATGACTGAGGAACAGTGCGGGCATGGTGGCGGTCATCGCGACTCCTTCGGATCGAGATCCAACATCGAGGCTCAATGTTGAACCTTCAAGTTACTATACGAGTCAACGCGTGGGCCCGGCAACTATTCCCCACGCACGGTCCGGCCCACGACGTGCTAACTATGTTGAACACGTTGCACGCGTGGATCGACGTACGGATGGAGGACACCACTGATGAGTGGTAACGACGAGGGCACGCCGGCAGAGCCCGGCACCCGATGGCTCGACGCCGAGCAGCAGGAGGCCTGGCTCACCCTCATCGCCCTGGTCACCCGGCTCCCCGCCGCACTGGACACCCAGCTCCAACGCGACTCGGCACTCACCCACTTCGAGTACTTCGTCCTCGCCTCGCTCTCCGGCGAGGCGAACCGGCGCCTGCAGCTGTCCCTGCTCGCCCAGCGCGCCAACGCGTCCCTGTCCCGGCTGTCCCACGTCATCACCAAGATGGAAAAAGCCGGCTGGGTACGCCGCGAGAGCATCCGCGGCAGCCGCGGCTCCGACGCCGTCCTCACAGACGAGGGCATGGCCAAGGTCGTCGAGGCCGCGCCCCCGCACGTCGAATCCGTCCGATCCCTGATCTTCGACGGACTGTCCGCCGACCAGGTCCGTCAGCTGTCCGAACTGTCCGGCGCCATGCTCACCCAACTCGACAAGAGCATCGCATCGGGAACCGGCAGAGCCTGACAGCACTCACCCCAACGGCGCCCCGGCAACGCACCCCAACGGCGCCCCGGCAGCTCACCCCAGCGGCGTCCCGCCGACACCCCAGCTGTCGCGCGGGACCTCGGTGATCGTCACCCACACCTTCGCGGGATCCTTGCCCGTCGCGTCGGCGTAGGCCTTGGTGACCGCCTCGATCGTGGCGCGCTTCTGCTCCGCGGTGAGTCCCGGCGTCTGACTGATCTGAATCAATGGCATAGGACGAACTGTGCCACAAAATCATTCGGCGGCTCATCGACCGTCGCTCACGTTCGCTTGCGCGACCTGAGATCGACAACTCCGCTCGGTGCTTCGACCTCCCGGTGCAACCGTTGATCCCCGAGCGCCAGGCGCTGCACGCTGGCTACAGCAGCCTCGAGGTCAGTCCGCTCTCCTTTCGGACCCGAGCGCAGTCACAGGGAGATTTGGTCGACCGGCCACTGCAGCGACCGCGAGTTCGACCTCCCCGCACCGCCGCGGAATCTCGGAGATCAACTGGTCGATGATCCGGATGACCTTCGCCGGGCCATGACCGTCTCATCACTCTTCGAGAGACGAGCGCTGATCGTAGATCAGTCCTTCGCTGCGCGGACGTCGTTCCCCTGCTCGGCAAACGCCTTGAAGTCCTGCATGTGCTGTTGCGACTGCTTGCGGAAGGCACCGGGCATCAGGAGCCCCACCAGCCGCATCAACACGCCGCTGAACCGGTATTCGCTCTCGCTCACCCAGAGCGTCATCTCCGGACCGACTTCGGTCAGCCGGTCGCGCACGGCGCTCCACATGCCCTCGCCGACGATCTCGCGGTCGAAGTGAACGACGCTCCCTTTCGGGATCCCGCGCAGGTCTGCCGGTTCCCGACGCGTGATGGTCTCGGTGCACTCGATCTTCTGCTTCCCCATCTGCATCACGACCCGCGATCGGGTACCGACCTGCCCGTGCACCCCACTCAGCGGCTCGTGCAGCACCAGACCCCGCAGCCACTTCGGCAGGTGTGCCGAGTCGGCGAGCAGCTGTACCACTGTCTCCCGCGGCAGGGCGATCTCGATCGAGACGGTGTACTTCATGCGGAGCGCTCCTGGGTCCCGAGTAAAGAGGCCTACGCTAGCAGCCTCGCTTCATATTTAGAGGTCACGGCATGCTCAACGATCCCCGATCCGCGTGGTCACGGCGGGTGTCGCCCTGTCAGCGGAGGGCGAGGGCGCGCTGCGGCCGGCGTCGCACACGTCGACGTGTAGCTCGCCCGAGCGGTTGTCCACCACGAAGTGCGGGCCCAGGGGCGGCACGGTTTCTCACCGCCGTGCCGTACGCCGGTTCCTGGGATCGGAAGCGCGGGCGGCGGCTCGTGGCGTTCGACGCGGGCCGGCCGAAGCCGTGGGGGCCTACGCGAGAGTGACTGTCACCTGCCGGAAACCGGGTGGGGCGCCTCACCCTCCGCGAGACGCGGCGCCCCGTCTCGGGGAAGCGGTGGACGGACTCCGGGGCACGGCCCCACCGTAAGCGGGTGGGCGGATGTGCATACGCTCGGTAGTTGGCGCGCACGGTGGTGTTCGATCCGACTGAGCGGGAACAGTGTGATGAACAGCGGCAACGGTTTGACTGGACGCTCCTGCAACCAACGAAGTTCGTCGAACAGACAGTCCGGGCCATCACCCGCAGGCCTCGCGAGCTGGACCCAGTGAGCAATCGTTCCTGCCGAGGCTGACCACAGTGGTCATTGACCGGTCATACACAAGCATGAACGGCATGCGGGCCCTCTGCCCGAGGGCATGGCGGGCACTCTGCCCGAACGCCGAGGCGCCTTACTCGGCGGTGAGGAGCACGTCGGTGTCGAAGCAGGTGTGGGTGCCCGTGTGGCACGCCGCCCCCTCCTGATCGACGACGAGCAGCACCGAGTCGCCGTCGCAGTCGAGCCGCACCTCGTGGACGTACTGCGTGTGACCGGACGTCTCGCCCTTCACCCAATACTGCTGACGGGACCGGGAGTAGTACGTGCCCTTGCGGGTGTCGAGCGTGCGAGCGAGGGCCTCGTCGTCCATCCACGCCACCATCAGGACGTCGCCCGTCGACCGTTCCTGCGCGACGGCACTGAACAGTCCTGCCTCGTTGCGCTTGAGCCGGGACGCGATGGCGGGGTCGAGACTCATCGGACGGTGATCCCTTCTTCACGCATGGACTTCTTCACGTCGCCGATCGTCATGTCGCCGAAGTGGAAGACACTGGCCGCCAGGACGGCGTCCGCGCCGGCGCCGACCGCGGGTGCGAAGTGCTCGACGGCGCCCGCTCCCCCGCTGGCGATCACCGGCACATGCACGGCGGCGCGCACCGCCCGGATCATCGGCAGATCGAAACCGGCCTTCGTGCCGTCGGCGTCCATCGAGTTGAGCAGGATCTCCCCGACGCCCAGTTCGGCGCCGCGGACCGCCCACTCCACCGCGTCGATACCGGTCCCGCGCTTGCCGCCGTGCGTCGTGACCTCCCACCCCGACGGGGTGTCCGGCTGCCCCTGCGGCACGGTCCGCGCATCGACCGACAGCACGATGCACTGCGAGCCGAAGCGTTCGCTGAGTTCGCGGAGCAACTCGGGCCGGGCGATCGCCGCCGTGTTGACGCTGACCTTGTCGGCGCCGGCGCGCAGCAGCCGGTCGACGTCCTCGACGGTGCGGACACCGCCGCCGACCGTGAGCGGAATGAAGACCTGCTCCGCCGTCCGGCTCACCACGTCGAGCATGGTGCCCCGGTCCGCGGTGGACGCGGTGACGTCGAGGAACGTGAGCTCGTCGGCTCCCTGAGCGTCGTACGCGGCAGCCAACTCGACGGGGTCACCCGCGTCCCGCAGGTTCTCGAAGTTGACGCCCTTGACGACGCGTCCGGCATCGACGTCCAGACACGGGATCACTCGAACCGCCAGAGTCATTGCGTACGCCCTCCTGAAGGCTCGGAACGAGGATCACCCAGTGATCCGAGGATATCGAGAATTTCGCCGTGCACTCCGGGCGCTCCGGCGAGCACCGAGTCGGACGTGACCGTCCAGGGCTTGCCGCCCAGATCCGTCACCACACCACCCGCGGCGCGCACCAACGCGACACCGGCGGCGTTGTCCCACGCATTGTGGCCGAACACCACCGCGCCGCCGAGTATTCCGGCCGCGGTGAACGCGAGGTCGACACCGGTGGATCCGTGGATCCGGATCCGCGACGACACCCGGCTGAGCTGCGCGAGGACCTGCAGCCGGTACGCGCCGGGGATGCGCCCGCGACTGTCGATGTTCAGTGCGCCCAAGCCCACGATCGACGACGCGAGCGACGTACGCCCGAGCGCAGGCAGGGGCGTGCCACCTTCGAGCAGCGGACCGTCCGCGACGGCCGCATACCGCCGCCCGACGAGCGGCAGCCACGTGAGACCGAGAACGGGAACCCCGTCGTCGAGCAGCGCGAGCAGCGTGCCCGCCGTGGGCAGACCGGCCGAATAGTTGAACGTGCCGTCGATGGGGTCGAGCACCCACACGGGTCCGCTGCCCAGGTCGGGGCCGCCGAACTCCTCGCCGTGGACATCGATGCCGGTCCGGTCGCGCAGTTCACCGGTCAGCCGCTTCTCGAGTTCGAGGTCGACGGCGGTCGCGAAGTCGTCGGGACCCTTGTGGACGGCGCTGGGCGCACCCACGCCCGAGACGAACCGTTCGTGCACGCCGTCGAGCAGCTCACTGGCGACGGCGAGGAGCTCCCGGGGATCACGGGACAGGGTCATGGCGGGAACTCAGCCCGAGACCGCGGCGAGCGCCTCGGGGAGGGTGAACCGCCCCGCGTACAGCGCCTTGCCGACGATGGATCCCTCGACCCCCTGATCGACGAGTCCGGCGATCGCCCGGAGGTCGTCGATGGTGGACACGCCGCCCGAGGCCACGACGGGAGCGTCGGTGGCAGCGCAGACCTGCGCGAGGAGTTCGAGATTGGGGCCGGTGAGGGTGCCGTCCTTGCTGACGTCGGTGACGACGTACCGGGAGCAGCCGTCCTTGTCGAGGCGGGCGAGGGTCTCCCACAGGTTTCCGCCCTCGGTGACCCAGCCGCGGCCGCGGAGCTGGTATTCACCGTCGACGAGACGCACGTCGAGACCGACGGCGATCTTCTCGCCGTACTTGGCGATGGCGCGGGCACACCACTCGGGGTTCTCGATGGCGGCGGTACCGAGGTTGACGCGTCCGCAGCCCGTGGCCAGTGCGGCCTCGAGCGACGCGTCGTCGCGGATCCCACCGGACAGTTCCACCTGGACGTCGAGCTCGCCCACCACGTCGGCGAGGAGTTCACGGTTGGAGCCGCGGCCGAACGCGGCGTCGAGGTCGACGATATGGACCCACTCGGCACCGTCGTTCTGCCACGCGAGGGCGGCATCACGAGGCGAGCCGTATCCGGTCTCGCTTCCTGCCTCCCCCTGGACGAGGCGAACAGCTTCACCGTTGACGACATCTACAGCAGGCAAAAGGACCAGGCTCACGTGCGACAACCCTAGTCGCTCAGCGGTCGGAACCCGGCTCCGGGTCCTCGGGATCGGGACCGTAGGCGTTGCGGGTCATGCGTTTCGACACGTAGCCCATGGCCGCGATCGCGCCTGCGACACCGAGCAGTCCGACGATCAGTCCGAGGACGGGGCCCGGTTTCACGACCAGAATGATCGCGGTGGCGAGGACCAGCACCGCGGTGGCGGCGCCCATCGCGTACACCGCGAGCCTGCCGATCGACAGGTCGCCGCGCCCGTCCCCGGGTTCGGTCACAGACTGCGAACCCAGTTCCGGAGCAGCTCGGCACCCGCGTCGCCGGACTTCTCGGGGTGGAACTGGGTGGCGGACAGCGCGCCGTTCTCGACGGCGGCGAGGAACTTGCCGCCGTGGTCCGCCCACGTCAGGGCCGGGGACGCCAGCCGCTCCGGCGTCGGCATGTCCCAGGACTGGGCCGCGTACGAGTGGACGAAGTAGAACCGGGTGTCGGGATCGATGCCGGCGAACAGCGTGCTGTTCTCCGGCGCCTCGACCGTGTTCCATCCCATGTGCGGCAGCACGTCGGCCTGGAGCCGTTCGACGGTGCCGGGCCATTCGCCGCAGCCTTCCGCCTCGACGCCGAACTCGACTCCGCGTTCGAAGAGGATCTGCATGCCGACGCAGATCCCGAGGACCGGCCGTCCGCCTGCCAGACGCTGACCGATGATCCGCTCCCCGCGGACCGCGCGCAGTCCCTCCATGCACGCGGCGAAGGCACCGACGCCGGGAACGACCAGACCGTCGGCCGCGAGTGCGACCTTGTGATCGGATGTGACCTCGACGCGCGCGCCGGTCCGGGCCAGAGCGCGGGTGGCCGAATGCAGGTTGCCGGAGCCGTAGTCGAGGACGGCAATCGTGGAGACGGTCATGACACAACCTTATCCGGCGGCCGCACGACGCCCGAGGGCGCGGCCGACGACCATCCCGGCGGCCGGGACCACCGCGACGGCCGTCGCCGCGACCGCGAACACCCAGGAGTACCCGGCCGCCGACGCAACGGCTCCGAGTGCGAGGGAACCGAAACCGGTTCCGGCGTCGAACCCGATGTTCCAGCCGGCGCTCGCCGAGCCGAAACGAGCCGGTCCCGCGGCGGTGAAGATCATGACGAGGGATTCGTTCTGCACCGCCCCGAATCCGAATCCGAAGGCCAGGGCCGCGCACACCAGCAGCGGCACCGGCGCACTCGTCGCCGCCGCGACGGCGAACAGCACCAGGCCGAGGCACACGAACGTCAGGGCGGGAACCAGGGCGCGGCCCACCCCCAGCCGGTCGGAGAACGATCCCGCGGCGTATCGCCCGATCAGCGTCGCACCGCTCGAGACAGCGAGGATCACCCCGGCGAGCGAGGCTCGCTCCGAGATCGCGATGGGCAGCAGGCTGGACAGACCGCCGAATGCGGCCGCAGAGATCGCGATCGCGAGCCACGGCGTGAGCAGGACGGCGAGCGGGATGCGGCCCTGCGACGTGCGATCCGCGGGAGCGTGGATGGCGGGGAGGCGCGTGATCGCGACCACCGCGAGAGCGGGAATGAGAGCGCCGATCACGAAGACGGGGGTCGCGGACCAGTGCTGCATGATCGCGAGCCCCGCGGGCAGCCCGACCATCTGCGCGGCGGCCACCGCGATTCCCTGCGCACCCGTGGCGCGGCCGAGCATCTCGCGGGGAACGAGTTCGGCGACCAGCGCACTGCTGGCGACGGTGAGCATGCCGAAGCCCGATCCCCGGACGGCCGAGACGGCCAGCACCGGGATCGCCTCGGTGGACAGCAGGAGGAGCAGCGACGGCGGCCCGAGCAGCATGCAGCCGGCGGCGAGCACCCAGCGATGCCCCCACCTGCGCAGGAGCCGGGGCACACCGAGTTGCGTGACGACGGTCGCGGCCATGAACACGGCCGTGACGCTGCCGGCGAGCGTGTCCGAGCCACCGGACAGCGAGACGATCAGCGGAACGACGGGCAGCAGCACCGCCCAGCCGCCGAACGCCGCGGCGCCCATCACCATCGCGGCGGGCATGCCGCGGGTGCGGAGCAGGCCGCGGCGCGACTCCACTGCGACGGGCACTACATCAACCTGAGAACGCCCGCCACGGCTGCCAGCACCGCCAGTGCCAGCAGCACGCCCGAGGCCAGTTTGTTGAACTTCCACATGGAGTACGCGCCGCCCACCGCGATCCCCGCGGCGATGAACAGGACGTAGACGAGGACGACACTCACGAATGCGCCCGGATCACAGGCTGCCCTTGGTGGACGGCACACCCGTGACGCGGGGATCCGGTTCGACCGCCTCGCGCAGTGCGCGGGCGACGGCCTTGAACTCGGCCTCGGTGATGTGGTGCTGATCGCGTCCGTAGAGCACCCGCACGTGGAGGGCGATCCGCGCGTTGAGCGCGATCGACTCGAACACGTGCCGGTTGATCACCGTTGCGTACGGCACGCCCGGGTAGCCGCCGATGACGGCGTGCAGCAGGTGTTCCGGTTCGCCGGTGTGGACGCAGTATGGACGCCCGGACACGTCGACCGATGCGTGGGCGAGCGTCTCGTCCATGGGGATGAACGCGTCACCGAACCGGCGGATGCCCTTCTTGTCGCCGAGCGCCTGACCGAGCGCCTGGCCGAGCACGATCGACGTGTCCTCCACCGTGTGGTGCGCCTCGATCTCGATGTCGCCCTTCGCGTGGACGGTGAGGTCGAAACTCGCGTGGGAGCCGAGCGCGGTCAGCATGTGATCGAAGAACGGGACCCCGGTGGAGACGTCGACGATGCCGGTGCCGTCGAGGTTCAGTTCGACGGTGATGCTGGATTCCTTGGTGGTGCGCTCCACGCGGGCGATGCGGTCGGTCATCCTCGGTCTCCTGAGCTGGTGAGTTCGGTGGCGGCGATCTCGTCGCTCGCCACGATGAAGGCGTCGTTCTCGGAGGCCAGCCCGACGGTGGCGCGCAGGTATCCGGGGATGCCGACGTCCCGGATGAGCACTCCGCGGTCGAGGTAGGCCTGCCAGGCGCGGGCACTGTCGGTGAACTCACCGAACAGGATGAAGTTCGCGTCGCTGGGGATGACGCGGAACCCCGTGTCCTCCAATGCCTTCGACACCCGCACCCGCTCCGTTGCGAGAGCGTGCACGCTGGCGAGCGTCTCGTTCGCGTGCCGCAGCGCCGCGCGGGCAGCGGCCTGCGTGACCACCGACAGGTGGTACGGCAGCCGGACCAGGAGCAGCGCCTCGATGAATGCCGGTGCGGCCGCGAGGTATCCGAGCCGGCCGCCGGCGAACGCGAACGCCTTGCTCATCGTCCGCGACACGACGAGCTTCGACGGGTACTCGTCGATCAACGTCAGGGCGCTGGGGGCGTCGGAGAATTCGGCGTACGCCTCGTCGACGATCACGACGCCCGGTGCGGCGTCGAGGACCCGGCGCAGTTCCGCGATGCCGACGCTGTGCCCGGTCGGGTTGTTGGGACTGGTCACGAACACGACGTCGGGCCTGCGCTCGGCGATCGCCGCGGTCGCGGCGTCCACGTCGAGCGCGAAGTCGGCGCGCCGGAAGATCGGCAGCCACTCGGTTTCGGTGCCGTCCGCGATGATCGGGTGCATCGAATACGACGGCACGAAGCCCATCGCGCTGCGACCGGGACCGCCGAACGCCTGCAGCAGCTGCTGCAGGATCTCGTTGGACCCGTTGGCCGCCCACACGTTGTCGACCGTCACCGGCACCCCCGTCTGGCGGACGAGGTACGCGGCGATGTCGGTGCGCAGAGCCACCGCATCACGGTCCGGGTAGCGGTGCAGTTCCCGCGCCGCCTCCCGCACGGACTCCGCGACGTCGTCGACGAGGGCCTTCGTGGGCGGGTGCGGATTCTCGTTGGTGTTCAGCTGAACCGGGACGGTCAGCTGCGGCGCCCCGTATGCCGACTTGCCACGCAGATTCTCCCGGATCGGCAGGGCGTCCACCCCAATCGACGAACCCGGCACGTTCGCCGCGGTCACCGCAGCGCCTCGAACCGCAGCCGCACGGCCTCACCGTGTGCGGGCAGGTCCTCGGCGTTCGCGAGGGTGATGACGTGGCCGGAGACCTCCTTCAGCGCGGATTCGGAATAGTCGACGACGTGGATGCCGCGCAGGAACGTCTGCACACTCAGACCCGAGGAGTGCCGGGCGCAGCCCGCGGTGGGCAGGACGTGGTTGGACCCGGCGCAGTAGTCGCCGAGGCTGACCGGCGCCCACGGGCCGACGAACACCGCACCCGCACTGGTCACCTTCGCGGCGACGGCGGTGGCGTTCTCGGTCTGGATCTCGAGGTGCTCGGCGGCGTACGCGTTGACCACCCGCAGTCCGGCCTCGACGTCGGAGACCAGGACGGTGCCCGACTGCGTGCCGGACAGCGCGGCGGTGACGCGCTCCTTGTGCTTGGTGATCTCGAGCTGCGCGGCCAGCGCCGTGTCGACGGCGTCGGCGAGTTCGACGCTGGAGGTGACGAGCACGCTCGCGGCCATCACGTCGTGCTCGGCCTGGCTGATCATGTCTGCCGCGACGTGCACCGGGTCGGCCGTGTGGTCGGCGAGGATCGCGATCTCGGTGGGGCCCGCCTCGGCGTCGATGCCGACGAGGCCACGGCAGAGGCGCTTGGCTGCAGTGACGTAGATGTTGCCGGGGCCGGTGATGAGGTCGACGGGGGCGAGTTCGGCGCCGTTCGTGTCGGTGCCGCCGTAGGTGAGCAGGGCGACGGCCTGTCCGCCGCCGACGGCCCACACCTCGTCGACGCCCAGCAGGGCGGCCGCGGCGAGGATGGTCGGGTGCGGCAGACCACCGAACTCCGACTGCGGCGGCGACGCCACCACGAGGGACCGGACACCGGCGGCCTGCGCCGGGACCACGTTCATCACGACGCTGGACGGGTAGACGGCGTTGCCGCCGGGGACGTACAACCCGACACGGTCGACGGGCACCCACCGTTCGGTGACGGTGCCACCCGGGACGACCTCGGTGGTGGTGTCGGTGCGACGCTGGTCGGCGTGGACCTTGCGGGTGCGTTCGATCGCGACCTCGAGGGCGGCGCGGACGGCCGGATCGAGTTCGCCGAGCGCGCGGTCCAACTCGGACTGCGGCACCCGCACCTGCGCGGGACGGACGCCGTCGAACTTCTCGCTGAACTCGAGCGCCGCGTCGGCGCCGCGCTCCCGGACCGCCTCGACGACGGGGCGAACCTGATGCAGGACCGCGTCCACATCCACTCCACCTCGAGGAAGTGCGGCGCGAAGTTCGGCCGTGGAAGGGGTACGACCACGAAGGTCGGTGCGGGCGAGCATGAGAGGTCCTCTCTGCGACTGTCGGGACACGGTGTCTCGGACGAGCGGACTGTTCTGCGAAGAACAGGGCTCGACACCGATTATCCAGGATAGGCGCACCCCGTTTTCACCGGTCGGCGGCCGACCGGGTTTCCGTCGACACCGGTGCCGGCTCGTCCCACACCGGGGCGGGCTGGATCAGTGAGTGGATGAACCGCATCTTCTCCAGCACCGCGGCCGGTAGCACGAACGGATACAGGTCGTGGTGGCCCATCGACCTGTTCATCTGGTTCAGCGCCCACGACAGCGGCAGCCACCAGTCGATGATCTGGTCGAACCCCACGTCACCGCTGAGTTCGCTGCCCGTCGTCGCTCCGGCGGGCGCCATCGCGAAGGCTGCCGCGGTGTCCAGGGCGTCACGAATGTGTAGGTAGTGCGCGAAGGTCTCCGCCCAGTCCTCGGCGGGGTGCATCGTGGCGTAGGACGACACGTAGAGCCGGCCCCAGCCCTTCGGCGCGCCCTCGCTGTAGTGACGTTTCAGCGCGGCCTGGTAGTCCTGGTCCGGATCCCCGAACAGGTCCTCGAATCGGGTGCGCTCGGCGTCGCCCCGGATCAGCATCAACTGGTAGTAGTGCCCGATCTCGTGCCGGAAATGGCCGACGAGCGTGCGATAGGGCTCGTCCATCTCGACGCGCAGCTGTTCCCGGTGCACGTCGTCGCCCTCGGCCAGGTCGAGGGTGATCACCCCGCCGGCGTGCCCGGTCACCACCCGGGTCCGTGCGCTCGACAGCAGGTCGAAGGCCAGCCCGGTGTCCGGGTCCTCGAACTTGGGGACGATCGGGAGACCGAGTTCGTCGAGTTCGAGAACGACCCGCCTCTTGTTGGTCTCGGCGGTCGCGAACGCGGCCATGCCCGCGTCGTCACCGTCCGCGGGACGCGTCCGCGTCAGCCGGCACGACGTGCACAGGCTCTGGACGTCGTCTTTCCGGACGAGCCAGTTGCACTTCGCCGGGCCGGCATTCGCGCACCGCACCCAGGTCTCGCCGTCCACCACCGCGCGGTCCGCGCCATCCACCACCGCGCGGTCCGCGCCATCCGCCACCGCCCGGTCCGCGCCGTCGAGGACGACGATGGACCGGCTCGGCAGGTGGAATCCCAGAGCGCTGTCGCATTTCAGGCAGAGACTGTTCTCGAACGACAGTCGTTGGCCGCATTTACGACACATGAAGCTGCGCACTGGTGGTCCCTCGGCTCGTCCCGCCCGCGTCCGAGAACGCAGGCGGGTGCCACGCTGGTGTGCGCGTCTCCTCGGAGGGTACCGCCGAGCCGTGGCGGGGGACCGGACGGCCTAGAGGCGGGTGGAGTGCAGGAACCTCCTCGCCAGGTTCTCCTCGGTGGACGCGCCGGGGGTCCACTCGGTGATCCACGGACCGGTGCCTTCGCTGGGGTCGACCACTCCCCGCTCCAGCCACGCATAACGTCCCTCGAGGATCGAGTGCGCAACCTGCTTGTCCACGTCGTCGGTGTTGTGCCACAGACCGTCGAACAGCTTCTCGACCCGCAGCGCCGCCTGCCGGCAGAACACGTCGGCGAGTTCGTAGGCGGCCGCGCCCTCGGCTTCGTTCTCCTCGCGTTGCATCTCCGCCTTGACGCACGTGGCGGACATCGCGAACAGTTCGGCGCCGATGTCGACGACCCGGCCGAGGAAGCCCTGCTGCTTCTCCAGCGCCGCCTGCCACCGGGCCATCCCGTAGAACGTGGAGCGGGCCAGCTTGCGGGAGTGCCGTTCGACGAACCGCAGGTGCTTGGCCAGGACACCGAATTCGCTGTAGGACGTCGGCACCTGCCCCTTGCCTGCCACGAGTTGCGGCAGCCACTTCGCGTAGAACCCACTCGCCTTGGCGGCCGCGCGGGCCTTCGCACCCGTGTCGGCGTGCGGGTCCGCGAGATCGCCCGCGGCCGTGAGGTGCGCGTCCACGGCCTCGCGCGCGACCAGTAGCCGCATGATCTCGCTCGAACCCTCGAAGATCCGGTTGATGCGCAGGTCGCGGTCCAGCTGTTCCACCGGCACCGCGCGTTCACCGCGGGCGGCCAGCGACGCCGCCGTCTCGTATCCGCGACCGCCGCGGACCTGGATCAGCTCGTCGGAGATGACGCAGGCCATCTCGGACGACCACAGCTTGGCGAGCGCCGCCTCGATCCGGATGTCGTTGCGACCCTCGTCGTTCATCTGCGCCGACAGGTCCACCACGGCCTCGAGGGCATAGGTGGTCGCGGCCATGAACGACAGTTTGTTGGCGACGGCCGTGTGCTCGGCGATGGGCTTGCCCCACTGGACCCGTACCCCGGACCATTCGCGGGCGATCTTCAGCGACCACTTCCCGGCCCCGGCGCACATCGCCGGAATCGCCAGCCTGCCCGCGTTGAGGGTGGTGAGCGCGATCTTGAGTCCGTCACCTTCCCGGCCGATCAGGTTCTCGCGGGGAACGCGGACCTTGTACATCCGGGTGACGCCGTTCTCGATCCCCCGCAGTCCCATGAACGCGTTGCGTCGTTCGACGGTGATGCCCGGGGTGTCGGCCTCGACCACGAACGCGGAGATGCCGCCGCGGTGACCTTCGCTCTTGGGTACCCGCGCCATGACGACGAGCAGTTCGGCGACGACGCCGTTGGTCGTCCACAGCTTCACGCCGTCGAGTTCGTAGGCGGCACCGCCCTCGATCGGGGTCGCGGAGGACGCCAGGCGCGCGGGGTCGGAACCGACGTCCGGTTCGGTGAGGAGGAACGCGGAGATAGCTCCGCGTGCGCAGCGCGGCAGGAACTCGCGCTTCTGCTCGGGGGTGCCTGCCAGCTTGAGTGGTTCGGGGACGCCGATCGACTGGTGAGCCGACAGCAGCGCTCCCAGGCTCGGATGCACCGACGCGACGAGCATCAACGCCCGGTTGTACGCGACCTGCGAGAGTCCGAGGCCGCCGTACTCCTCCGAGATCTTCAGGCCGAAGCAGCCGAGGTCGGCGAGGCCGCGGACGTATTCGTCGGGAATGCGCGACTGGGATTCGATGACGCTGCCGTCCATCTCCTCGCAGTGGGCGCGGAGGCGGGTGAGGAATTCCTCGGCCTTCGCGGCGTCCTCGGTAGCCGGGCGGGGGAAGGGATGAACCAGATCCAGCCGGAACCGTCCCAGAAACAGTTCTTTCGCGAAGGAGGGTTTGTCCCAGCCGGATTCCCTCGCCTCCTCCGCGACCGCTCGTGCTTCTTCTTCGGTGACCTTCGGAGCTGAGGTGTCGACCATGACGCGCCTCCTACTGGCGGGTAGTCCTACTCATCAGTATCCCCCAATCGGCGCAGTCGGGACAGCGTTTCCGCTACTCTTCGGCCGATGCGGACTCCCTCGCGACTCCTGGGCGCCGGCGCGGTCCTGCTGTGCTTGCTGGCGCCCGCCACCGCGGCGCACGCCGCCCCTCTCCCCGACGACTTCCTGTGGGGCGTGGCAACGTCCGGGTTCCAATCGGAGGGTTCCTCACCGGACAGCAACTGGCGGCGGTATTCCGACTCGGGGCGGACCCACGACGCGATCGGCAACTCGGTCGACTTCCGTCACCGGTACACCGAGGACATCGCCCGCGCCGCGGACCTGGGTGTCGACGTCTTCCGGTTCGGCGTCGAATGGGCCCGCGTGCAGCCCGCCCCGGGCGTGTGGGACGAGACCGAACTGCGGTACTACGACGACGTCGTCCGCGAGATCACCAGCCGCGGGATGACCCCGATGATCACGCTCGACCACTGGGTGTATCCGGGGTGGGTCGCCGATCAGGGTGGGTGGACGAACCCGGACACCGTCGACGACTGGCTCGCGAACGCGCAGAGGGTGATCGAGCGCTATTCCGGTCTCGGCGCGCTCTGGATCACGATCAACGAACCGACCGTGTACGTGCAGAAGGAGCTGACGTTCGGCGGTGTCGGCCCCGACCGGGTCCCGCAGATGCTCGACCGGCTCGTGGAGGTCCACCGCGGCGCCTACGACCTGATCCACGAGAACGACCCGGGCGCCCGGGTGAGCAGCAACCTCGCGTACGTCCCGGCCGCCATGGACGCGCTCGACGCCACCTTCGTCGACCGGGTCCGCGACAAGCTCGACTTCCTCGGCGTCGACTACTACTACGGCCTCTCCCCCGACAACGTCACCGCGGCCAATGCGGTCACCGACGCCTTCTACGACATCAGCCCCCAACCGGACGGCATCTACCACGCCCTGATGCGGTACACCCGCAAATTCCCGGGACTACCGCTGTACGTCGTGGAGAACGGCATGCCCACCGACGACGGAAAACCGCGCCCGGACGGCTACACCCGGTCCGATCATCTCCGCGATCACGTCTACTGGCTGGAGCGGGCGCGGGCGGACGGCGCCCCGGTGATCGGATACAACTACTGGTCGATCACCGACAACTACGAGTGGGGCACGTACCGTCCCCGGTTCGGTCTGTTCACCGTCGACGCGCTGACCGACCCCTCCCTCACCCGGCGACCGACCGAAGCGGTGACCACCTACCGGGACCTCGTCGCGAACGGTCTCCCGCCCGGCTACGGACCCGAACGCCCTGCCGCACTCTGTTCCCTCGTGGATCCGCCCCTCAGCTGTATCGATCCCCCGTAGAACGAGTACCGCCCGGGGCGCGACGTACCATCACCTGGTGTCGTGGCAGATGTGGTGTGCAGTGCTCGGGGCCTCGTGCGTGATCAGTCTGTCCCCGGGGGCCGGCGCGATCGCGTCGATGGCCACGGGGATGCGGTTCGGGCTCCGACGCGGCTACTGGAACATCGCGGGTCTGCAGCTGGGGTTGCTGCTGCAGATCGCGGTGGTCGCCGCCGGACTCGGGGCGCTGCTCGCGAACTCGACCCTCGCGTTCACGGTGATCAAGTGGTTCGGCGTCGCCTACCTGGTGTATCTCGGCATCCGCCAGTGGCGGGCGAATGCGACCGATGTGTCCGGCGTCGACGGCGAGGTCGCCGAGACCAGCGGGCCCGCGATGACCCTGCGCGGGTTCCTGGTCAATGCCAGCAACCCGAAGGCCGTCGTCTTCATGCTCGCGGTGCTCCCGCAATTCATCACCCCGTCGGCGCCCCTGCTCCCCCAGTACCTGATCATCGCCGCCACCATGATCGCGGTCGACGTCGTCGTCATGACCGGATACACCGGGCTGGCGTCGAAGGTCCTGCGGCTGATGCGGTCACCACGCCAGCAGCGCGCCACCAACCGGACGTTCTCCGGATTGTTCTTCGTCGCGGCCACATTCCTGGCGACAGTCCGCCGCGCCGTCTGACCCGTGAGTACTTCTCAACCGCGGGCGGTTGAGAAGTACTCACGGGTGGGTTCACATGTCGAGGCCGAGATCCAGCACGGTGACGGAATGGGTGAGCGCGCCGACCGCGAGGTAGTCGACTCCGGTCCCGGCGTACTCGGCCGCGACGTCCAGCGTGAGTCCGCCCGACGACTCCAGCTTGGTGCCGGGGGCGTTCGCGTCGCGGCGTTGCACCGCGATCTGCGTCTGCCACAGCGGGAAGTTGTCGAGCAGCACCAGTTCGACGTTCTCGGCCAGCACCTCGTCGAGCTGCTCGAGGCTGTCGACTTCCACCTCGCACTCGATGTCCGGTGCCGCCGCGCGCACCGCCCGCAGCGCCGCCACCACCGAACCGGCGGCCGCGACGTGGTTGTCCTTGATCAGTGCCGCGTCGCCGAGGCCCATGCGGTGATTGACGCCGCCGCCCACCCGCACGGCGTACTTCTGCAAGCCGCGCAGTCCCGGCAGCGTCTTGCGACTGTCCCGGATCTTCGCCCCGGTGCCCTCGACCGCGTCCACCCAGGCGGACGTCGCGGTGGCGATGCCGGACAGGTGGCACACCAGGTTGAGCATCGTCCGCTCCGCGGTGAGCAGCCCCTGCGTGGGCGCGGTGACCGTCAGCACGGCCTGGCCCGGCACGACGCGGGCGCCGTCGGCGACCCGGTCGAGAATCTGGTAGCGGCCCGCCCCGATCACCTCGTCGAGCACCAGCAGTCCCACGTCGAGGCCGGCGACGGTGCCGTGCGCACGGGAGACCACGGACGCCTTCGCCATCGCGTCCGCCGGGACCGTGGACGACGACGTCACGTCCGGTCCGTACCGCAGGTCCTCGTCCAGGGCGAGACGCACGAGCGCACGCACCTCGGCCGCGTCCAGACCGTCGGGAAGGACATGGTCGGACATCACAGCACTCCTGTCAGTTGGGGTTCGAGAAGCTCGAGTTCGCCGTCACGGAGGCGTACATGCGTGCTGCGGCGCCACTCGTCGGACGTCTGCGGGTAGTCGCTGCGGGTGTGGCAACCACGACTTTCGGTCCGCGCGGCGGCCGCGAGTACCAGCGCGGACGCCGTCAGGGTCAACGCGGCGTCTTCGAGCGCGGTCTCCCCCTCAGGCACCGTGCGCGGCGCGCCGGCGAGGGCGGCGGCCACCGCCTCGAGGCCGGCACCGTCCCGGACGACGGAGGCGTTGCCGGTCATCAACTGCTGCACCAGCTCCCGCGGTGCGGACGGCAGGGCACGCTGCTCGGGGGCGGTTGCCTCGACGCGGAGGCCGGCGCGGTCGACGGCCGCGCCGCCGACCCGCTCGCCGACCACCAGGCCCTCGAGGAGACTGTTGGAGGCCAGCCGGTTCGCTCCGTGCAGCCCCGTGCGGGCCACCTCTCCCGCTGCGTAGAGACCGGGGACTGCGGTGCGTCCGTCGACGTCGGTGACCACTCCGCCGCACGAGTAGTGCGCGGCGGGCGCGACCGGGATCAGCTGTTCGCGCGGGTCGATCCCGGCTTCCAGGCACGACGCCGTCACGGTCGGGAACCGCTGCGCGAACCCGGACAGGTGACGCGCGTCGAGGTAGACGTGGTCGTGACCCAGGTCCCGGAGCCTCGACGCGATCGCCCGCGACACGACGTCGCGGGGGGCGAGGTCGCCGCGCGGATGCACACCCGCGGTCACCGAATCGCCGTTGGCGTCGACGAGGATCGCGCCCTCGCCGCGGACGGCCTCGCTGATCAGCGGACGCCGTCCGAGACCGCCGGGAGTGAACAGGACGGTCGGGTGGAACTGCACGAACTCGAGATCGGCGACGGCTGCGCCCGCGTCGAGCGCGAGAGAGATGCCGTCCGCGGTCGCTCCGGGCGGGTTGGTACTGCAGGCGTACAGCTGCCCGAGTCCGCCGGTCGCCAGAAGGACGGCCGGTGTGTGGACGACGCCGAGTCCGCGCGGCGAATCCACGAGCACGCCGGTGACGCCGCGCGCATCGGTGAGCACCCGTACGGCGCAACTGTCGAACAGGACCGGAAGGCCGGCGGCACCCAGAGCGCGCTGCACCTCCGCGCCCGTGGCGTCCCCGCCGGCGTGAATGATCCGCCGGGTGCTGTGGCCGCCCTCGCGGGTGCGCGAGACGGCGCCGTCGCGGCCGCGGTCGAACACCGCGCCCAGATCGGTCAACGCGGCCACGGCATCACGGCCGCCCGCCACGATCGACCGCACGGCGTCCTCGTCGCACAGGCCCACCCCGGCCTCGCACGTGTCGGCGACGTGCGAGGCCACCGAATCGGTGAGGGCGTCACCCACCACCGCGATACCACCCTGCGCGTACTGCGTCGCGGTGTCCGTCACCCCGCCCTTGCTGACGGTGAGCACGGTCAGTCCGCGCAGCGAGGCGGTGCGTGCGGCCGTCAGTCCGGCCACACCACCGCCCACCACCACGAGGTCGGCGTGCTCTTCCCAGGAAATCCCCCGGGCCGGGCTGCTCACTCGCCGCCGCCCGGGTTTCCGATCTCGATCATGCGCTGCACCGACTTGCGGGCACGCTCTGCGGTCTCGAGATCGACGTGAACCTCGTCCTTGCCCTCGAGCAGGCAGCGGAGCAGGGCCGCGGGAGTGATCATCTTCATGTACGGGCAGGACGCGCGGTCGTTGACGGCCTGGAAGTCGACCTCCGGCGCAGCCTTGCGCAGCTGGTGCAGCATGCCGACCTCGGTGGCCACGAGAACCTGCTTCGCCCCGGTCGCGCGGGCGGCGTCGAGCATGCCGCCCGTCGAGAGGATCTTCACCTTGTCCTCGGGCACGAACCCTTCGCCGGCCAGGTAGAGAGCCGAGGTGGCGCAACCGCATTCGGGGTGCACGAACAGTTCGGCACCGGGGTGCGCCTTGGCCTGCGCGGTGAGTTCGTCGCCGTTGATGCCGGCGTGGACGTGGCACTCACCCGCCCAGATCTGCATGTTCTTCCGGCCGGTGACGCGCTTGACGTGTGCGCCGAGGAACTGGTCGGGAAGGAACAGGACCTCACGGTCGGGGTCGATCGACGCGACCACGTCGACGGCGTTGGACGACGTGCAGCAGATGTCCGTCAGACCCTTCACCTCGGCGGTGGTGTTGACGTACGACACGACGACGGCGTCGGGGAATTCCGCCTTCCACTCCCGCAGCTGATCGGCGTTGATCGAGTCGGCGAGCGAGCAGCCCGCGCGCTCGTCCGGGATCAGGACGGTCTTGGCGGGGCTGAGGATCTTCGCGGTCTCGGCCATGAAGTGCACGCCGCAGAACACGATGGTGTCCTCGGGGGCTTCGGCGGCGATGCGCGAGAGTGCCAGGGAGTCGCCTACGTGGTCGGCCACGTCCTGGATGGCGGGCAACTGGTAGTTGTGCGCAAGGAGGGTCGCTCCCCGCTCACGTGCCAGCCGTTTGATCTCGGCAGCCCACTCTTCGCTCGCCTCGACGCCCGCGTAACCGCCGGGACCGTCCTGAATCTGCGGGTTGGTACCCGCCCACAACGTCGTGGTCGTCATGGCTTGCTCCTTCACCGTGAACTCGGGCGGGCTGGCCCGAATTTCCGCAATCGAGGTTTTCGACTTAGGATCGAAAACATGCCCAATAGTAACACCACGCATGAAGTGCTTACCGCGGTGTTCCAGGTTCGCCACTTCCCCGACCACATCACCGCAGGTCAAGGCGGTGATGCGCGTCACGCGGCGGGCACCGGTGAGCTCGCCGTGCTGCTGTGGCAACGGGCCCTCGATCCCCAGGCGGGCGCCTGGTCCCTACCCGGCGGACTGCTCCACGAGAACGAGGACCTCACCACGTCCGCGCGACGCCAGCTGGCCGAGAAGGTGGACGTGCAGGAGGTCTCCCACCTCGAGCAGCTGTCGGTGTTCAGCGATCCGCATCGAGTGCCGGGCCCGCGCACCATCGCGTCGACCTTCCTCGGGCTCGTGCCCCTCCCCGCCGACCCGCAGCTGCCGCCGGACACCGCGTGGCACCCGGTGTCCGCGCTCCCCGAGATGGCGTTCGACCACGGCACCGTCGTCCGGCACGCCCGGACCCGCCTCGCGGCCAAGCTCTCCTACACCAACATCGCGTTCGGTTTGGCCCCCGACGAGTTCTCCATGTCGACGCTGCGTGAGATCTACTGCGCCGCACTCGGGTACCAGGTGGATGCGACCAATCTCCAGCGCGTCCTCGGACGACGTGGGGTGCTGACTCCTACCGGGAACACGGCACCGTCGGGCCGCACCGGTGGGCGCCCGGCCGCGCTCTACCGGTTCACCGACTCCACGCTGCGGGTGACGGACGAGTTCGCGGCGCTTCGACCGCCGAGCTGACCCCGCGCGTCAGGCCGCCTCCACACGTCAGGGCGTCGGGCTCACGCCTGGGCGAGACCCCGCCAGAACGTGTCCGATGCGGCGGTGACGACTTCGTCCACCGGCGCGCCGTCGAGCATTCCGCCGGCGGCCAGGGTCGCGATCCCGTGGAACGTCGCGAACGCGATGAGGGCGATGCGCGACGCGTCCCCGGGTCCGATGTCGCCCGCGGCCTGGGCCTCGGTGACGATACGGACCGTCAGGTCCATCGAGGCGTGGCCGGCCTCCACGACCTGGGAGGCGGCTCCGGGCGCGTGCTTGTTGCCGTACATCAGGGCCAGCAACTCGCGATGCTCGAGCGCGAAGCTCACGTAGGCGCCGGCGAGCGCGGCGAAGCGGGCCCGGGCGTGGGGTTCCGCCTCCTCGACCGCGCGTTCGAGAGCAGCGGTGAGGCGCAGGAAACCGGACTCCGCGAGTGCGTCGAGCAGCGCCTGACGGTCCCGGAAGTGCTTGCTGGGTGCGGCGTGACTGACCCCGGCCTCACGAGCGAGCTGCCGGAGGGAGAGTCCGTCGACACCGTCCTTCTCGAGCGTGCTCTCGGCGCGCGCGAGCAGCACCCGACGAAGACTCCCGTGGTGGTAGGGCTGTTCGGCGACGGACATGCCGCCAGCCTAGCAAAATGTTGTCATTGACTACATAGATGACACTGACTACATTCGAGGCACCCCACCGCTAGGAGCAGACATGGCCTTCGACGTATCCGGAACCACCGTCCTCATCACCGGCGCGAGCGCGGGCCTCGGTGTCGAATTCGCCCGCCGGTTCGCCGAGCGGGGAGCAGATCTCGTTCTCGTCGCCCGCCGCGCCGACCGCCTCGAACAACTCGCCACCGAACTCCGCGCCGCGCACCACGTGTCGGTCACCGTGCTCCCGTTCGACCTTGCGACACAAGGTGCCGGCGAGCGGTTGCGCAGCGAACTCACCGCCCGCGACATCCGCGTCGACTCACTGATCAACAACGCGGGATTCGGGACGCACGGAGATTTCGCTTCCGCCGACCTGGAGCGCCTCACCTCCGAGATCCAGCTCAACGTCACCACCCTCGTCGAGCTGTCGCACACGTTCCTGCCCGACCTGCTCCGGGGACGCGGCGCACTCGTGAACGTCGCGAGCACCGCAGCGTTCCAGCCGACTCCGGGCATGGCCGTCTACGGGGCGACGAAGGCGTTCGTCCTCAATTTCACGGAGGCGTTGTGGGCCGAGGCGCGAGGCACGGGCCTCACCGTGCTCGCCGTCTGCCCGGGCCCCACCCGCACCGAGTTCTTCGACGTCGTCGGCTCCGAGGACGCCGCCGTCGGCCGCATGCAGACCGCGGATCAGGTGGTCACGACAGCGCTGCGTGCCCTGGACCGGCGCAGCACCCCGCCGAGCGTCGTCTCCGGGCTGATGAACTGGGTGTCGTCGGTCAGCACCCGGTTCGCGACCCGCCGCATCGGCGCTCTCGCCAGCGGGCGCCTCCTCGGTGACGTACGGATGCGGACCTCGGTCACGAGGTAACGGTCGCGTCGCGCTCCTCCGGCTCGTCGAGTTCGACCGGGGGATCGCTGACACCGAGATCGTCGTACGGGTTGAGCGCGGCGAGCACCAACGTCACCGCGCAGGCGACGAGGGGCTGGAAGATCAGCACCAGCAGGGTCCCGATTCCCGGCGCGACCGCCACGACGGTGCCTGCGGTCGAGGTGTCGGGGTCGGGGAACCGCAGCGCAGCCACGCCGATTCCACCGAGCGCCATCACCCCGGCCCCGACCACACTGCCTGCCAGGACCGCGCCCAGCGCCACCGGGCCGCGACTCGTCCGCGCCGTCCACGCCGCGACCGCGGTGAGGATGCCGACCACCAGGCCCGCGCAGGCGAACATCCCGATCGCGTCGAACCGGTGCAGGCTCTCCCCTGTCAGCGACACCCCACGGTCGGGGGCGACCACCAGCAGGTGCTCGGGCGGTGCGAGGACTCCCCACAACACCCCGGCGAGCGCGCTCGCCACCACCGTCCCGCAGAAGATTCCGGCGGCAGATCGAAGCCTGAAGCGCGGGAGCGTGGTCACCCGTCCGACGCTACCGCCGTCCGCCGTAGATCGAGTCGAACACACCGTGGCGGGAACATTTCGCCCACCAGCCGTCCGGGCTGATCTGCACCACCATCCGGCGGCCGCACGCCTCGCAGAAGCGGGGCGGCTCCAGCCCCAGCTGCGCGGCGGTGGGGACCGCGTCGTCCACACCGGCCACCACGCGGCGGCCGGTGTACGGGTTGTAGCGCTCCTCGGTGCCGTCGACCCGATCCTCGGGGCGGTCGACCCGATCCTCGGGGCGGTCGCCCATGGTCGCCTCGGCCCGGATCGTCACAGGGTGTCGTTCAGTGCCTTGATCGGCATCTGCAGATCGACGAGCAGGTCGAGGTCCTGTTCGGCCGGGCGGCCGAGGGTCGTGAGGTAGTTGCCGACGATGACGGCGTTGATGCCGCCGAGGATGCCCTGCTTGGCTCCGAGGTCCCCGAGCGTGATCTCGCGACCGCCTGCGAAGCGGAGGATGGTGCGGGGCAGCGCGAGGCGGAACGCGGCGACCGACTTGAGGGCCTCGCTCGCGGGCAGGACCTCGAGGTCGCCGAACGGGGTTCCAGGACGCGGGTTGAGGAAGTTCAGCGGCACCTCGTCGGGTTCGAGTTCGGCCAGGTTGGCCGCGAACTCGGCGCGCTGCTCGAGGCTCTCGCCCATGCCGAGGATGCCGCCGCAGCACACCTCCATGCCCGCTTCGCGCACCATGCGGAGGGTGTTCCAGCGCTCGTCCCACGTGTGGGTGGTGACGACGTTCGGGAAGTGGGACTTCGACGTCTCCAGGTTGTGGTTGTAGCGGTGCACACCCATCGCGGCGAGCTGGTCGACCTGCTCCTGGGTGAGCATGCCCAGCGAGCAGGCGATCTGGATGTCGACCTCGTTGCGGATCGCCTCGATGCCGGCAGCGACCTGGGCGAGCAGCCGCTCGTCGGGGCCGCGGACGGCGGCGACGATGCAGAATTCGCTGGCGCCGGACTTGGCGGTCTGCTTGGCGGCCTCCACGAGCGACGGGATGTCGAGCCACGCCGCGCGGACCGGCGACTGGAACAGGCCGGACTGCGAGCAGAAGTGGCAGTCCTCGGGGCAGCCGCCGGTCTTGAGGCTGATGATGCCCTCGACCTCGACCTCGGGACCGCACCACTT
Organism: Rhodococcus opacus; assembly: GCF_012396235.1. GTDB lineage: Bacteria > Actinomycetota > Actinomycetes > Mycobacteriales > Mycobacteriaceae > Rhodococcus_F > Rhodococcus_F opacus. The sequence goes on from NZ_JAAXPA010000027.1 coordinate 106,765, forward strand.
CATGCGCACGTCGTGCGCGAGGGCGAGCAGTTCCTCCAGCCGATCGTCGGGAAGTTGCAGGACCTCGAGCACCTGACTCTCGTTCAGCGCGTCACCGCGCTCGAGAACCTGCTCACGCGCGAGGGCGAGGATATCTGTCTGTACCGGGGCCGATGTCACACGTATCTCCTGGAAAACGGGGCCGATCACGTGCTGTGAATCGACTGGACCGAAAAATTGAACACCGTACAAGTTGAACGGTGTTCACGTTAGATCCGTGGTGGAATACTGTCAAAGCCGAAGCGGGCTTTCGACAAGATTGGGAGATCACACAGTGCAGTTGCGACGCGGCGACGTACTCGACGGCGCAATGGCCATCCTCGACGAGTTCGGCCTCGCCGACCTCACGATGCGCAGACTCGCGACGGCCCTCGGCGTGCAGCCGGGTGCGCTGTACTGGCATTTCCCCAACAAGCAGACCCTGCTCGGGGCCCTCGCCGACAAGATCCTCGAAGACGTCGACGCACCGGTCACGGCCCCCGGCTGGGACGCGGAGTTCACCGAACTGGCCCACCGGCTCCGCACCGCACTGCTCGCCCACCGCGACGGCGCCGAACTGGTCTCCGCCACGTATGCGTCCCGCATGACCAACTCCCGGGTCCGGGAAAGCTTCGCCGCAGTCGGTCTGCGATCCGGACTGTCCCGCGAACACGCGGAACTGTCGTCCTACTCGCTGCTGTACTACGTCCTCGGCCACACGGTCGACGAGCAGTCGCGGGCGCAGATGGAGTCGGCCGGCGCCCTCACCCGGGCGGCCCTCTCCCCCGACGCCCCGCAGTCCCCGATCGCGGCGTACGACGAGGATCTCCTCGCCGGCGATCCCGCGGTCCGGTTCGACTTCGGCCTGTCGCTGTTCGTCGACGGAATTCGCGCACGACTGAAAGACTCCGCCCACCGCCCCTGAGCGCGCACAATTGAGTCGACGCCGCGTCGGCCACTCGAGGACCGCGCGGCGCCTCCGACGGCCCAGGGACGGACGCGATGACGTCTTCGCTCGGCCGCCGCACCGGAACGGTTCTCGCGGCGGCACTCGCACTGTCGCTCCTCGGCGCGCCCACCCCGGCGGCAGCACAGACTGCGGGCGGCGATCCGGGTGCCGTCGTCGTCGCGACGCCGGTGGCGCCGGACGCGCGGCCTCCGGGCGTCGCCGACGCCACGTACGTCACCTACTGGACGACGGGGCCGATGAACGAACCCGCGCTCAGCACCGGCGCGGTCCTACTGCCCCCCGGTGAGGCGCCGCCCGGCGGGTGGCCCGTCGTGTCCTGGGCCCACGGAACGGTCGGCATCGCCGACAAGTGCGCGCCGACGGTGACGGGAAAACTCGTCGGACCGTACGTCCAGCACTGGCTCGACCAGGGCTACGCCGTCGTCGCAACGGATTACGTCGGCCTCGGCACACCCGGTGTGCACCCGTACCTGGACGGCCCGACGGAGGCGCACAGCGTGATCGACATGGTGCGCGCGGCGCGGACCGTCACGCCGTCCCTGTCGAACCGGTGGGTCGCAATCGGCCAATCGCAGGGCGGTCACGCCGCTCTCGTCGCCGCCTCGATGGCCACCACGTACGCACCCGACCTCGACTTCCGCGGCACCGTCGCCACCGGCGCCCCGTCCAATCTGGAGAACCTCGCACCGCTCGTCGGCCCCGGATTCCCACAGCTCCCCCTGACCGGGAGCACGGTGTTCGTGGCGTACGCGCTCGCCGGATTGCGTGCGTCGCGGCCCGACCTCGATATCGACAGCTACCTCACACCGCTCGGCGTCGACGTCCTGAATCGCGTCGAATCGCTCTGCTACGAAGAGGCGGCCCCGCAACTCGACGGGATCTCGATCGGCCAGTTGATGTCCCGCCCCCTCGACGACCCGGCGGTCCTGGCGGCGCTGCGCATCACGCTGGGAGTTCCCGTGCGGGGCTACGACCGGCCGCTGTTCATCGGACAGGGACTGTTCGACGACGTCGTCCCCATCCCCCTCACCTGGAAACTCACGGCCGACCTCACCGCGAACGGGCAGCAGTTCGTGTTCCGGACGTATCCGACCGGCCATCTGTACACCATGCCCGCGTCCCTGCCCGACACCAGTGCGTTCGTCCGGAGCCTTTTCGGCACGTGAGCCACTGGTAAGACCACTTGACCTCTTACCTATCGCCGCCTTAGTGTCGTGGTCATGATGTTCGAGCCGATCGCGCGGAAATCCGCCTCCACCGAAGTCTTCGACCAGATCACCGCGCGTGTGCTGGGCGGCGACCTCGCCGCCGGCGACGCCCTGCCGAGCGAACGACGTCTGGCCGAAGCCTTCGGGGTGTCCCGGCCCGCGGTCCGGGAGGCGATCCAGAAGCTGGCCCAGGCCGGACTCGTCGAGGTCCGGCAGGGCGACGCCACCTCGGTGCGCGACTTCCGGCAGCACGGCGGGCCCGAACTGCTGTCCCAGCTGCTGGTCCGCGACGGCGTACCCGATTGGGCCGTGGTCCGCAGCGTCCTCGAGGCCCGGCGGATGATCGGCGTGCAGGTCGCGCGGCTCGCCGCCGGCCGGGCGACCGACGAGTCGGGTGCCGCTCTCCGCGTCGCCGTGGATCGTCTCGCCTCGGACAGCGACCCGGTCGCGCAGCAGGTCGGCGCCCTGGCCTTCTGGGAGCGCGTGGTCGACACGGCCGATTCCATCGCATTCCGGCTCATCTTCAACAGCCTCCGCAACGCGTACGAACCGACCATGACGGCGATGGCCGCCGTCATGGTCGCGGAAGTCGGCCGCACCGACCTGTACTCCCAGCTGGCGGAGGCGATCTCCGCCCACGACGAAGTCGCCGCGGCCCAGACCGCCACCACCCTCCTCGACCTCGGCACGGCGGCCGTGACCGCCGTGATCGACGCACTGCACCAACATGATTCGGAGAAGGACACATGACCACGAAACCTCCCGCAGATCGCCGCCAGCGCAGGTCGATCACCCTCCGCGACGCCGCAGACCAGTTCCGCCGCCACCCCTCCCCGTGGATGATCGGCGGCATGCTGGTCGCCGCGGTGGCCGCCCGCCTGATCGTCGGCGACTGGCAGCTGACCGATGCCGTGCTTCCGCTGGTGATGCTGGCCGTGTTCCCGTTCGCCGAATGGGTCATCCACGTCTGCATCCTGCACTGGAAGCCCCGAAAGGTCCTGGGCCTGACCGTCGATTCACTGCTCGCCCGGAAGCACCGCGAGCACCACGTCGACCCCCGGGACGTACCGCTCGTCTTCATCCCGTGGCAGACACTGATGTGGCTGATCCCGGTTCTCGTAGCCGTCTCACTGCTCGCGTTCCCGCGCACCGGACTCGGACTGACGTTCCTGGTGGTGCTGAGCGTCCTGGGTGTCCTCTACGAATGGACGCACTACCTCATCCACAGCGACTACAAGCCGAACTCCCGCCTGTACCGCGCGATCTGGCGCAACCATCGCCATCACCACTACAAGAACGAGCACTACTGGTTCACCGTCACCACCTCGGGAACCGCCGACCGGATCCTGGGCACCGACCCCGACCCCGAATCGGTCGAGAAGTCGCCCACCGCCCGCAACCTCCACGCCGTGCGCTGACGCGCCCGTGAGTACTTATCAACCGCCCGCGGTTAATAAGTACTCACGGGTGCCGGAGGCGCTAACCGCGGCGAAAGAGCTTGTTGCCCAACCAGACGATGGGGTCGTACCGTCGGTCGACCACCCGCTCCTTCATCGGAATGATGGCGTTGTCGGTGATCTTTATCCCTTCGGGGCACACCTCGGTGCAGCACTTGGTGATGTTACAGAGCCCGAGGCCGAACTCTTCCTGCGCCGCCTCACGACGGTCGGCCGTGTCGAGTGGATGCATCTCCAGTTCGGCGACGCGGATGAAGAAGCGGGGCCCGGAGAACGCCGGCTTGTTGTCGTCGTGATCACGGATGACGTGACAGGTGTTCTGGCAGAGGAAGCACTCGA
>NZ_JAAXPA010000028.1 GCF_012396235.1 Rhodococcus opacus
ACCAGGTCCACGACTCCGTCTTCTACTGCGTCGCCAACATGCCCGGCGCCGTCCCCCGCACCTCCACCTACGCCCTCACCAACGCCACCCTCCCCTACGTCGCCGCCCTCGCCGACAAGGGCTGGAAGGAAGCCACCGCGACCGTCCCCGGACTCGCCGCAGGACTGTCCACCCACGACGGACAGCTGCTGTCCACCGAAGTCGCTGCCGCGCACGGCTACACCGCAGTCTCCTGAGCGACTGATCCGACGAGAGCGTATCCAGCAGACCTGCGAATGCGGGACAATCGAACGATGGCTTGGCTCGAGGTCGTGCGCACCGGACCCTTCACCACCGTGCAGGATCGGGGCCGACCCGGTTACGCGTCGATTGGGGTCGGCGAGTCGGGTGCCGCCGACCGAGACGCACACGACAGCGCAAACAGGTTGGTGGGCAACCATTCCGGCGCAGCCACGCTGGAGGTCACACTGGGCGGGCTCGCGGTACGTGCGGCCGGGACCGTCTCTGTCGCCGTCACGGGCGCCCGGAACCCCGTCACCGTCAATTCCGAACCCCGGCCCACCTACACGATGCTGCACCTGAACACCGGCGACCTGCTGGAGATCGCGTTCACATCGGAAGGACTCCGCAGCTATGTCGCGGTGCGCGGAGGTTTCGACGTGCCCGCGGTGATGGGGAGCCGGTCCACCGACACTCTGTCGGGGATCGGCCCCGATCCCGTCGCCGAGGGTGATCGGCTGCTGGTCGGTGCGGATGCCGGCGACTGGCCTGCGGACGAGATCATCCCCCCACCGGCCGCCCCCGAGGATCCGCTGATGATGCGCGTCCGGCTCGGACCGCGGGACGACTGGTTCACCCCCGCGTCCGTCGAAGCCCTTCTCCGCGAGACGTGGACGGTCAGCTCCGACACCAATCGTGTGGGGGCGCGACTCGCGGGTCCGGGACCGTTGCACCGCGCGGTGACGGAGGAGATGCCGAGCGAGGCCATGGTGGCGGGGGCGCTGCAGGTGCCGCCCAACGGTCAGCCCATCCTGTTCCTGGCCGATCATCCGGTGACCGGCGGCTATCCGGTGATCGCCGTGGTCGCCGAGGCCGATTTGCCGGTGGCTGCGCAGTTGCGGCCCGGGCACCGAGTCCGCTTCCACCGGATGGTGGCGCCGACCATTCCGCGGTGACGCCCTACCTCGCTGCCAGCGCTGTTCGGAGCCCGCGAAGCCGTCCGGTCACGGGATCGGCCCCGACCGCCGCCCGCCCACGGAACTTCACTTCCGAGGCCGTCTCCGGCGCGTCGTCCGACGTCGCCCGGAGGAATCGGTTGGGCAGCGCCAGTTTGTGAATGGTGCGCAGCGTCAGAAGGTATTGCCGCGCAAGCGAACCGGTGGTGTACGGCAGGTCGTACTTCTCGCACAGGCCGCGCACCGCGGTCGAGATCTCGGCGTACCGATTGCTGGGAATGTCAGGGAAGAGATGGTGCTCGATCTGATAGCACAGGTTGCCGCTCATGAAGGCCATGACGGCGCCGGCCCGGAAGTTCGCGGTGCCGAGCATCTGGCGGAGATACCACTCGGCCCGGCTTTCGTCCTCGAGTTCCGCAAGCGTGAACTTTTCGGCTCCGTCGGGGAAGTGCCCGCAGAAGATCACGACGTACGACCACACGTTCCGCAGCAGGTTGGCAACGAGATTCGCCTTCAACGTTCGTCGCCACCGCCGCCCGCTGAGAACGGGGAACAACACGTAGTCCTTGCCCATCTGCCGCGCGATCTTGCCGAGCAGATCTCGCACCGGTGGACGCAGACGCCGGCTCGCTTTGTCTTCGGCACTCGGCGGAAGCAGATCGTGGAGCGCGATGCCCCATTCGAACGACGCCGCGAGCAGAAGATTCTGAATCGGCTGTAGCAGGTGGATCGGACGCCATTCCTGATCACGAGTGACGCGCATGACGCCGAACCCGACGTCATCGTCCATCCCGAGCACGTTGGTGTACTTGTGGTGACGGAAGTTGTGCGCATACTTCCACTGCGACGACGGACCCACCTGATCCCACTCCCAGGTGCTCGAGTGGATCTCGGGATCGTTCATCCAGTCCCACTGCCCGTGCGAGACGTTGTGGCCGATCTCCATGTTCTCGACGCTCTTGGCCACACCCAGTGCCGTCGTCCCGAGGACCACGCCCGTGGACGACCGGCTGCCGTGGATCATCAGTCGGGCGAGTCCGTCGAGCACGCGCTGGAACGCGATGGTGCGGCGGATGTACGTCGCGTCCTTCGCCCCGAGGGACTCCGCGACGTCGCGGCGTAGTGCGTCGAGTTCGAATCCGAGCGCCTCGACGTCCTGCTGGGTGAGGTGCGCGTATTCCTTGATATCGGTGATTGCCATGACCGGCCTCCAACCTCGCGGTCACTGATGACCTCAGTGAACGCCGCTGGTAGCAGCCTGTCAACACTGTAGGTCTACGGTAGGTGTCGACAGTGTTGAAGCGGCACCCTCAGCCCGCTACCGACCGTGCGGGCTTGCCCGACGACGACCTGCTGTTCGCGGGTCGGGGAGCCTAGCCGCGGCGACGACGGGCGATGTCGGCGAGCACGACACCCGCGGCGACGGACGCGTTGAGCGATTCGACGGGGCCCGCCATCGGAATGCTGAGGATGGCGTCGCAGTTCTCGCGGACCAGGCGCGACAGTCCCTTGCCCTCCGAGCCGACCACGACCACCACGGGGCCGCTGCCGTCGAACTCGTCGAGGGTGGTATCGCCACCCGCATCGAGACCAACCACCTGGACGCCCTTGGACGCCCAATCCTTCAGTGTGCGAGTGAGATTGGTGGCGCGGGCGATCGGCAGGCGGGCTGCCGCGCCGGCGCTCGTCCGCCACGCGACCGCGGTGACCGACGCACTGCGGCGCTCCGGGATCACCACACCGTGACCACCGAACGCGGCCACCGAACGCACGACGGCACCGAGGTTGCGGGGATCGGTGATGTTGTCGAGGGCCACGAGCAGCGGCGCCTCCTGATGCTTGCGGGCTTCCGCGATCAGGTCGTCGGGGTGCGCGTAACGGTACGGGGGCACCTGCAACGCGATGCCCTGGTGCATGCCGTTGGCGCTGAGCCGGTCGAGATCGGTCCGGGGAACCTCGAGGATGGAGATGCCCGCGTCGGCAGCCCGCTGAACGGATTCCTTCAGGCGATCGTCGCTCTCGGTCCCGACCGCGACGTACAGCGCGGTCGCGGGGACGCCGGCGCGCAGGCACTCGACGACGGGGTTGCGGCCCAGCACGTTCTCGGGGCCGTCGAGCACCTTGCGTCCGGCGGTCTGACGACCGCGGCCGGGCTGCTTGTCGGCTTCCCTGGCCGCGCGGGCGGCGCGCTTGGCGGCGGGGTGCTTGGTGCGGGATTCCGCGGGCGGGGTGGCGCCGCGGCCTTCCAGTCCCTTGCGGCGCTGGCCACCGGAACCGGCGACCTGCCCCTTCTTGGTACCGGCCTTGCGGATGGCTCCGCGCCTACTCGAATTTCCAGCCATTACTACTGTCCTGCCTTGAGAGACCACTCGGGCCCGTTGGGGGTATCGGTGACCTCGATGCCCGCCCGGATGAGACGGTCACGCACCTCGTCGGCCACAGCCCAGTTCTTCTCGGCGCGGGCACTCTGCCTGCGCTCGAGTTCGGCCCGGACCAGAACGTCCAGGGCATCGGTTGCCGCGGACGCATCCGCGGTCTCCTGAGTCCAGTGCTCGTCCAGCGGGTCGACGCCGAGGATTCCGAGCATGGCCCGGACCTGCGACGCGATCTCGCGCGCACCCTCGAGATCTCCGCCGTCGAGGGCGATGTTGCCCTCGCGGACCTTGCCGTGCACCTCGGCGAGCGCGGCGGGGACGGCGAGGTCGTCGTCGAGCGCGCGAGCGAATGCCTCCGTCCACCGACCGACCGGCACCTCACCGGCACGCTCCTGCGTGCGCATGACGAACGACTCGATCCGGCGGAACGCCGCGGCCCCCTCGTCGAGCGCGGTGTCGGAGTACTCGAGCATCGACCGGTAGTGGGCACTGCCCAGATAGTAGCGAAGCTCTTGCGGCCGAACCTTTTTCAACACGTTCGGCACCGAGAGAACGTTGCCGAGCGACTTCGACATCTTCTCGCCACCCATGGTGACCCAGCCGTTGTGCAGCCAGTACTGCGCGAAGTCGTCGCCGGAGCACTTGGCCTGCGCGATCTCGTTCTCGTGGTGCGGGAACACCAGGTCGAGGCCACCGCAGTGGATGTCGAACGCCGCCCCGAGATAGAACTCGGCCATCGCCGAGCACTCGAGGTGCCAGCCAGGCCGGCCCCGGCCCCACGGCGTCGGCCACGACGGCTCGCCCGGCTTCTCCGCCTTCCACAGCGTGAAGTCGCGGGGATCACGCTTGCATTCGCCGGCGCTCTCGCCCTGGTGCACGTCGTCGAGCTTGTGCCCGGACAGGCTGCCGTACCGGGGGTAGCTGCGGACGTCGAAGTAGACGTCCCCGCCCGCGGCGTACGCGTGGCCGTTGTCGATGAGGCGCTGCATCATCTCGACCATCTGCGTGATGTGACCGGTGGCTCGCGGCTCGACGGACGGCGGCAGCACACCCAGCTGCTGATAGGCCCACGTGAAGGACCGCTCGAACGTGGCGGCCCACTCCCACCACGGCCTGCCCGCCTCCGCGGCCTTGTTCAGGATCTTGTCTTCGATGTCCGTGACGTTGCGGACGAACGCCACGTCGTAGTCGTGGGCGAGCAGCCAGCGTCGCAGCACGTCGAATGCGACGCCGCTGCGTACGTGGCCGATATGGGGGTCGCCCTGCACCGTGGCGCCACACAGGTACACCGATGCGTGTCCAGGGGCCAGCGGAACGAAGTCACGCATGGCCCGCGTCTCGGTGTCGAATAGGCGCAGGGTCACGACCAGCGATCCTACCTGGCGCTTCGATCGGGAATGACCAACGCGGTGGCCATGGCGGCGATCCCCTCGCCGCGCCCGGTGAGGCCGAGCCCGTCCGTGGTGGTCGCGGACACCGAAACCGGCGCGCCCAAAATGTCGCTGAGCACCTTCTGCGCCTCGTTTCGGCGCGGGCCGATCTTCGGCCGGTTCCCGATTACCTGGACCGCGGCGTTGGCGACACCGAAGTCGTCTTCTTCGAGGAGGCGGCGTACCTCGGCGAGCATCGCGGCACCGCTCACCCCGGACCATTCGGGCCTGCCGGTTCCGAAGACGGAGCCGAGATCGCCGAGTCCGGCGGCGGAGAGGAGGGCGTCGCAGAGTGCGTGAACGGCCACGTCGCCGTCGGAATGGCCCGCGCAGCCGTTCTCGTCCTCGAAGAGCAGGCCGGCCATCCAGCACGGCCGTCCCTGCTCGATCGGGTGGACGTCCGTCCCGATTCCGACTCGCACTAGTGCGCTCCCTCTTCCACCAGCGCGCGGGCCAGCACGAGGTCCAGCGGCGTGGTGATCTTGAATGCTGTGGGTTCTCCGACGATGCTGCGGACCCGTTCCCCGAGGCGCTCCACCAGTCCGGCGTCGTCCGTGGCGATGCCGTCGGCGGCGTCGTAGGCGCGCCGGAGCAGTTCCGCGGTGAAACCCTGCGGCGTCTGCACGGCCCGCAGTTCGGACCGCTCGGGGGTGCCGGTGACCGCACCGAGAACGTCTACGGTCTTGATGGTGTCCGCCACCGGGAGGACTGGGATGACGGCGCTGCGGCCGCAGCGCAGCTCCGCGACCACCCGCGCGATGAGCGACGGTGGTGTGAGCGCTCGGGCGGCGTCGTGCACTAGCACGTATTCGGCGTCGTCCGCGACGGCGAGTCCGGCGCGAACCGAATCGGTCCGCTCGCTTCCGCCGGCCACGACGGTGACTTCACCGGGGAGGAGGGTTCGCGTCGACTCGACGAGCTCCTCCGGAACGATCACGACGACGCGGTCGACAGCCCCCGACTGCAGGAGCCCGTCGACCGCGCGTGTAAGCATGGTCGTCCCACCCAGATCAACGAATGCCTTGGGCTTGTTCTCGCCCAAACGCACTCCCTGACCTGCGGCGGGAACCAGTGCGACTACAGGACCTTTTCCCTCGGCCACTGTGGGTATCGCGACTGTCTAGGACGCGGCCGCGAGGACCTCGTCGAGGATGGTCTCGGCCTTGTCGCTGTCGGTGCCTTCGGCCAGTGCGAGTTCGCCGACAAGAATCTGCCGCGCCTTCGCGAGCATGCGCTTCTCTCCTGCGGACAGGCCGCGATCCTGCTCGCGACGCCACAGGTCCCGAACGACCTCGGCGACCTTGTTGACGTCACCTGACGCGAGCTTTTCGAGATTCGCCTTGTAACGGCGCGACCAGTTGGTGGGTTCTTCGGTGTGCGGTGCCCGCAGTACCTGGAAGACCTTGTCGAGACCTTCCTGGCCGACGACGTCGCGTACGCCCACGTACTCTGCGTTGTCTGCGGGAACCCGTACGGTGAGATCGCCCTGAGCAACCTTGAGAACGAGATATTCCTTCTGCTCACCCTTGATGGTGCGGGTTTCAATAGCTTCGATCAGCGCCGCACCGTGATGGGGGTATACGACGGTGTCTCCGACCTTAAAAATCATCTGTCCCGTGCCCCTTTCGATCATTCGAGTTTAACACGTGTCCGGAACCTGGTCTCATCAACGGTGCAGGTCAGGGGCATCATGGCCTGACCGTAGGGGTTGACAGGGTCCCCGATACGTGCATTCCGGACACCCCGATCGGGCGGTTCTCCAGCGCCGAAACCGCACGCAGACAACCATTGTGAGTACCCAGCGAGCAGGCCACGCGGACGAACTACTACTCTGCCTAGTTGAAGTGCGAACCTGACACCGGAGGACAACTCGTGACTGCTCTCGACAAGTCGACTCGCCGAGTCGCTACCGCCGTCGCTCTCGCTGCCGGCGCAGCACTCGTGCTGTCCGCCTGCAGCGCGGGCCAGATCACTCAGACGTCGAGTCAGGTCGCCGCGGTCAACGGCAACAGCGCGGACGTCGGGTCGATCGCCCTGCGCAACGTGCACGTGGTCTACCCCAACTCCGCCGAGTACAGCCTCGAGCCGGGCGGCACCGCCGTCCTCGCGTTCACCGCGATCAACAACAACGAGGACACCCCGGACAAGCTGACCCGGATCAGCACCGACTTCGCGCAGTCCGTCACCCTCGGCGACAAGGCGGGCGGCCTCGAGATCGCGCCGCAGACCGCGCTCGTCGCCGGACTTCCGGGCGAGGAAGCCGCTGAGGGCGCGGAGGCCGCGGGCCAGAAGGACGCCAGTGCCGACGCACCGGCCGACGTCGTCCTCGTCACCCTGGACGGCCTGAAGGAAGGCGTCCGCCCGGGCCTCACCTTCCCCGTCACGTTCGCGTTCGAGAAGGCCGGCGACGTCACCGTGTCCGTTCCCGTCGACGCGGGCCACGAGACCGAGCGCCACGTCTCCGACACGTCCCCCGGAGCCGAAGCCGAGGGCGGCGGACACTAGCAGCCGGACCGGGTCCGCTGTCGGACCCGATACCTAGGCTGGCCCGGTGGCCAAACTCAAAACCAGCTTCCGCTGCTCGTCGTGCCAGTGCACCGTTCCCAAATGGGTCGGCCGGTGCCCCGAGTGCGGTAGCTGGGGATCGATGGACGAGGCCCCGATCGTTGCGTCCGTCGCCAGCCGCCCCGGCGCCTCGCTCGCAAAAGCCGGGGCCGGAGCGGTACTTCCGTCCACCCCGGCCACTCCGATCACGCGGATCGACAGCACCTCCACCCGTGCCAAGCCCACGGGCATCGACGAACTGGACCGTGTCCTCGGCGGCGGGGTGGTGCCCGGTTCCGTCGTTCTCCTCGCCGGCGAACCCGGCGTCGGCAAGTCGACCCTGCTCCTCGAGGTGGTCCACCAGTGGGCCCGCCGCGGCCCGGACGACCGCTCCCTCTACGTCACCGGTGAGGAATCCGCCGGACAGGTGCGGCTGCGGGCCGACCGCACGGGTGCCGTCCACGAGCGGGTCTATCTCGCCGCCGAATCCGACCTCGCGACCATCCTCGGCCACGTGGAGCAGGTGCGTCCCACCCTGCTGATCGTCGACTCCGTGCAGACCATGCTGGCCGCGGACGTCGACGGCGTGGTCGGCGGAGTCACCCAGGTGAAGGCCGTCACCAGCGCCCTCACCTCCCTCGCGAAGGCCAGCGGTGTGCCGGTGCTCCTCATCGGCCACGTCACCAAGGACGGTGCGGTCGCCGGACCGCGGTCGCTCGAGCATCTCGTCGACGTGGTGCTGCACTTCGAGGGCGACAAACACTCCACGCTGCGGATGGTGCGCGGCGTCAAGAACCGTTTCGGCGCCGCCGACGAGGTCGGTTGCTTCGAACTGCGGGAAGACGGCATCGCCGGCATCAGCGACCCGTCCGGACTGTTCCTCCATCACCGTGCCGAGGCCGTTCCCGGAACCGCCGTCACCGTCATGATGGACGGCAAACGGCCCCTCCTCGGTGAGGTGCAGGCCCTCGTGGCCGCCACGTCCATGCCCGCACCCCGGCGTGCCGTGAGCGGACTCGACAGCGCCCGCGTGGCCATGGTGCTGGCCGTGCTCGACCGCCGGTGCGGGGTGCCGATCGCGAAGAACGACGTCTACGCGGCCACCGTCGGCGGAATGCGGATGACCGAGCCCTCCGCCGATCTCGCGTTGGCGCTCGCCGTCGCGTCCGCCGTGAAGGACAAGCCCGTTCCCGACGGACTGGTGATCCTCGGCGAAGTGGGACTGGCCGGCGAGGTTCGCCGGGTACCCGGCGTCGGGCGCAGGCTCGCCGAGGCCAACCGCCTCGGATTCACCCGCGCGATCGTTCCCCTCGACTCCGGGGCGGCCCCGAAGGGCATGAAGGTCACCGAGGTCGGAAACCTGGGGGCAGCCATCGCGTCACTGCGGTGACGCTCGGATCGCGGTGACGCTCAGATCGACGACGTGCCGAACGGGCGCTCCGGCACACCGTCGACGAAGTCCTTGGTCTTCTCGAAGTGCTCGGCCGTCACGGTGAGGAACAGCCCCCGCGACGTCGCCACGACCACGTCGGGATCGGCCGTCGGCCCCTCGACGATGCGCGCCTCGGCGCTCGCGTACACCTTGCGGCGGATCGACCCGTCGATGCGCGCGTGGAATTCGAGGACGGAACCCAGCGGGATGGGCTTGGCGAAGTCGATCTCCAGATGACCCGTCACCACCGGTCCGTCGACGATCGATCGGCACACCATGCCCAGCGCCTCATCGAACGCGGTCGAGAGGATGCCGCCGTGGATCACTCCCGGACCGCCCTGGTAGCGAGGAGCCACCTCGAGCCGGCCCCACACGTCGAGCCCTTCCCCGGCCGTGAAGCTCATCGACATCCCGGCAGGCGACTGGTCGCCGCACCCGAAGCACCGTGACCAGTGCTGCGGCACGGGCTGACCTGCAGCGGGGAAGCTGCCGACCGGTGCGGGCAGGGTCAGGTCGTCGGGCAAAGTCCAGGTACTACTCATGGATAGGTAATCTAAACGCGGGTCCGGACGTGTTTCCGCGGCGGGCCCCGACAAGTGACGTCTACCTCAGCGGGAGTATTGCGCGATGAACGATGCCGAGTCGTCGTCTGCGCTGCGCGAAACGATAGCCCGGCTGGCTCCCGGAACGGCACTCCGCGACGGCCTGGAGCGCATTCTGCGCGGACGCACGGGCGCCCTGATCGTCCTCGGCTACGACGAGCAGATGGAAGAGATCTGCGACGGCGGCTTCGAGCTCGACGTGGAGTTCGCGCCGACCCGCCTGCGTGAGCTGTCGAAGATGGACGGCGCCGTGGTTCTGTCCACCGACGGGTCCCGCATCGTGCGCGCCAACGTCCAGCTGGTCCCCGACCACAAGATCCCGACCGTCGAGTCCGGCACGCGTCACCGCGCCGCCGAGCGGACGGCCATGCAGACCGGGTACCCCGTGGTGTCGGTCAGCCAGTCGATGAGCATCGTCAGCGTGTACGTCGGCGGCATCCGGCACGTCATCGACGGGTCCGCCACGATCCTGTCGCGTGCCAATCAGGCGGTGGCCACCCTCGAGCGGTACAAGGCGCGGCTCGACGAGGTGACCCGCCAGCTGTCGGTGGTCGAGATCGAGGATTTCGTCACGCTCCGCGACGCCCTGACCGTGGTGCAGCGACTGGAGATGGTGCGGCGCGTGTCCGTCGAGATCGAGCAGGACGTGCTCGAGCTCGGCACGGACGGACGTCAGCTCGCACTGCAACTCGAGGAACTCGTCGGCGACAACGACGTGGCGAGGGAACTCATCGTGCGCGACTATCTGGCCGGCACCGGCCCGGCGCCCGCGGAGGACGTCGAGAAGTCGCTCGCCGCGCTCGACAGGATCACGGACGCAGACCTCCTCGACCTCACGACGTTGGCCCGGGCATTCGGGTACCCGGGCACCATCGAAGCGCTCGAGGCGCCGATGAGTCCTCGCGGCTACCGCGTCCTCACCCGCGTTCCCCGACTGCAGTTCAACCAGATTCACCGGCTCGTCGGCTCGTTCGGGACGCTGCAGTCACTGCTGGCCGCGACGGCCGCCGATCTGCAGTCGGTGGAGGGGATCGGCGGGCTGTGGGCCCGGCACATCCGCGAGGGCCTGTCCCGGCTCGCCGAGACATCGATCTCGGGCCCGTACGACTAGATCTCCGGTCCGGACGACTAGTAGGACAGCCGCAGCGCGTCCAGGCGGGTGCGGATGGTCAGTGCACGCGCGAGTTGCGGGCGGTCGCTGCCACTCCGGACACCCGAACCGTCGACGCCGAGACGGTCGATCACCTCGGCCGCCCAGGCCGCGTCCGCGGCGGAGGGGCTCAGCTCGCGGTTGACGTCGCCCGTGTGCGCGGCCTTCATGCACAGTTTTCCGGACATTCCCATCGACCGCGTGACGCCCAGATCCGCGATCCGGGTGCGCTGGTCGTCGACCAGAGTCGGTCCGTCGACGGGTGCCGCGATACCGGCGGCGCCGCTCGCGACGACTAGGCGTCCCCGGGCGTAGGCAAGCGCGTCCGGCTCTGCGCTCGCGCCGGTGTCCCGCCGGAAATCGCCACTGCCGAACGCCAATCGCAGTGTTGCCGGCTCGCAGGCGATCTCGAACGCGAACTCGATTCCCCGCGCGGACTCGACGAGGGCGAGCACCGGAACCGCACCGCCGAGCCGGGCAGCGGTGTCCCGGACCTGTTGCCCCGATTCACTTTTCGCCAGCATGACACCCTGCAACCCGGGGAGGCCGCGGAGCGCGTCCACGTCGGCCCACCAGTCTTCGGTGGTCGCGGCGTTGATCCGGACCCAGGCGGCGCCGCCACCGGACAGCCACGCGGCGACCGACCGCCGGGCATCGGAGCGTTCCGCGGTGACCACACCGTCCTCCAGATCGAGGATGACGGCGTCGGCGCCGCTGCGTTCGGCGAGGTCGAAATCCTCGGTCCGCGAGGCAGATACCAGCAACCATGACCTCGCGTGCCGAGCGTCGAGGGGAGTCGTTGTGAGAATGGTTCTCGTCCTTACTGTCGGTGGTCCGGGCCGGCTTCTCCGACCACGGTTTCCAGTGCGATCCGGACGGCATCCAGGTGTTCGGCCATGGCGCGGGCGGCCTTGTCGTAACTCTTGGAGGCGATGCCCTCCACGATCCGGTCGTGCTCGTCGTTCGACTTCTGCTGCCGCCCCGCAACGAGATTCAGCGTCTCGGACTGCCGGGTGAGGGCCTCGCGAATATCGACGATCACGGATTCGAACACGCGGTTGCGGCTCGTCCTGGCGATGAACGCGTGGAACTGCGCATCCAGGGACACCCACACGAGGGGATCGTCCTCGTCCCGCATCTGGTCCACGAGGCCGCGCAGGGCGGCCAGGTCTTCGGCGGTGTGCCGCTGCGCCGCCCATCCGGCGGCGGGAATCTCCACGTGCGGACGCGCCTCCACGAGCTCGTTGGCCGCGTAGTTCCCGAAGTCGAGGTCGCGAGCGATCGAATCGCTGACGACGAACGTTCCGAGGCCCGACTTCGTCTCCGTGAGCCCGAGCGCATGGCAGGACCGCAGGGCCTCCCGGATCACCGACCGGCTGACCCCGTGCCGCGCGGCGAGGGACGCTTCGGAGGGAAGTCGTTCGCCGACCGTCAGCTCACCCGACGTGATCGCGGCACGAAGGTCCGCGAGGACCGCCTCCGCGGCGCTGACCCGCGCCGTGACCGGGCGCCTGGCTGCCCAGCTGTCTGACAGGTTCATGTGGATATTCTGCTCACGCACCGGCGACAACGTCAATACGAGGCACTGCCGGGGGTTGACGCCTGCGAGTGAGCGCGGTAACAATTGCACCTGTCTGACAGCCTGGCAGGTGGATAGCCGGGTGGCTCGACCGAGAAATCTACCCTCTTCGAGCAGCAGACTCCATCCGCCGCATCCGTGCAGAGCAACGGCTCGCGCGAATCCCCGTGAGGAATGATCAAGTGCTCGAAACGCGAACAGAACACGATCTGCTCGGCGACCGCCAAGTGCCCGCGGATTCCTACTGGGGAATCCACACGCTGCGGGCCGTGGAGAACTTCCCCATTACCGGCCGGCCGATCTCCACCAACCCGTATCTGATTCGCGGGCTCGCCTACGTCAAATGGGCCGCGGCAACCGCCAACGAGAAACTCGGGATCCTCGATCACCGCCGGGCCGACGCTATCGGGCAGGCGTGCCGGGAGATCGTCGACGGCCGCTGGCACGAGCAGTTCGTCGTCGATGTCATCCAGGGCGGCGCCGGGACGTCGACCAACATGAACGCCAACGAGGTGATCGCCAACCGGGCACTCGAGATCCTCGGACACGGGCGCGGGGAGTACGCGGAGCTCCACCCCAACGAGCACGTGAACCTCAGCCAGTCGACCAACGACGTCTACCCCAGCGCGGTCAACATCGCGACGATCTTCGCGATCGACGACCTGCTGGACGCGATGCGCGTCCTGCAGGAGGCCTTCGCGACGAAGGCGGTCGAGTTCGCCGACACCGTGAAGATGGGGCGCACCCAACTCCAGGACGCGGTACCGATGACGCTCGGCCAGGAATTCGCCACGTACTCCGTGATGATCGACGAGGACCGCACCCGCCTCGACGAGGCCGCTCTCCTCGTCCACGAGATCAATCTCGGCGCCACCGCGATCGGCACGGGCCTGAACGCACCCGCCGGCTACGCCGAGGCAGCGTGCGACACGCTGCGGGAACTCACCGGATTCCCCCTCGTCCTGGCCACGGACCTGGTCGAGGCAACACAGGACGTCGGTCAGTTCGTCCACCTCTCGGGCGTGCTCAAGCGGATCGCGGTCAAGTTGTCGAAGGTGTGCAACGACCTCCGCCTGCTGTCGTCGGGACCGCGCGCGGGCCTGAACGAGATCAATCTCCCACCGGTACAAGCTGGTTCGTCGATCATGCCCGGCAAGGTCAATCCGGTGATCCCGGAAGTCCTCAACCAGGTGGCCTACGAGGTCATCGGCAACGACGTCACCATCACGATGGCCGCCGAATCCGGCCAGCTCCAGCTCAATGCGTTCGAACCGATCATCGTGCACTCCCTGTCCGAGGGGATGCGCCACCTCGGCGCCGCCTGCCGGATCCTGGCCGACCGCTGCGTACTCGGCATCACGGCCAACACCGATCTGCTGCGTGCCCGGGTCGAGGACTCCATCGGACTCGTCACCGCGCTCAACCCGTACATCGGTTACACCGCCTCGACCCGGATCGCGCAGGAAGCGCTGGTCTCCGGCCGCCGGGTCGCCGACCTCGTGATCGAGGCCGGTCTGCTCGACCGTGAAGAACTCGACCGCCTCCTCAGCCCCGAGCATCTCGCCAACTTGAGAGCGTCCGGTTCGCCACGGCAGACACCCGTCGCCGCTGCCGCGGAGGTGGTCTCGTGACGATCGAGAAGGACGACACCTCCGGCGTCGACATCTTCGTCGAGGAAGACCTCGGCTACCGGAAAGCGCTCGGCCCCAGACAGATCCAGATGATTGCGATCGGCGGAGCGATCGGCACCGGCCTGTTCATGGGCGCGGGCGGACGCCTCCACCAAGCAGGCCCCGCACTCGTCCTCGTCTACGCTCTCTGCGGGTTCTTCGCCTTCCTGATCCTGCGGGCCCTGGGCGAACTCGTGATGCACCGACCCACCTCCGGGTCGTTCGTGTCGTACTCGCGGGAATTCTTCGGCGAGAAGATGGCCTTCGCCGCGGGCTGGCTGTACTGGATGAACTGGGCGATGACCGCCGTCGTCGACGTCACCGCAGTCGCGCTGTACATGAACTTCTTCAAGAAGTACTGGGCACCGCTCGGGAACGTCGACCAATGGGTCTTCGCCCTCGCCGCGGTCGTACTGGTCCTCGGCCTGAATCTCGTCTCCGTCAAGGTGTTCGGTGAACTGGAGTTCTGGTTCGCCCTCATCAAGGTCGTCGCCCTCGCCGCGTTCCTCGGCTTCGGCATCTACTTCGTGCTGTTCGGAACGCCGATCGAAGGACATTCGTCGGGCTTCAGCATGATCACCGACAACGGCGGACTCTTCCCCAACGGAATCCTGCCCGCCGTCGTGGTGATCCAGGGCGTCGTCTTCGCCTACGCCTCGATCGAACTCGTGGGAACCACTGCGGGCGAGACGAAGAACCCACAGAAGGTCATCCCCAAGGCGATCAACACTGTCATCATCCGGATCCTCGTCTTCTACGTCGGATCCGTCCTGCTGCTGTCGCTGCTGCTCCCCTACACCGAGTACCACGCCGGCGAGAGCCCGTTCGTCACGTTCTTCGGCTCCATCAATGTGCAGGGCGCCGACGCGATCATGAACCTCGTGGTGCTCACGGCCGCGCTGTCCTCACTCAACGCGGGCCTGTACTCCACCGGCCGAATACTGCACTCGATGGCCATGGCCGGATCGGCGCCCTCGTTCGCCGCCCGGATGAACAAGGCAGGAGTGCCCTACGGCGGCATCGCCCTCACCGGATTCGTCATCCTGCTCGGCGTCGGACTCAACGCCGTCGTTCCCGCGCAAGCGTTCGAGATCGTCCTGAACCTCGCTGCGCTCGGGATCATCAGCGCCTGGGCCGTGATCGTGCTGTGCCAGCTGAAACTGTGGAAATTCGCCAAGGAAGGGAAACTCGCCCGGCCCGGTTTCCGGATGTTCGGCGCCCCCTACACCGGGCTCCTGACCCTGGTCTTCCTCGCGTGCGTCGTCATATTGATGGCGTTCGATCACCCCGTGGGAACCTGGACCGTCGGGTCCATCGCGATCATCGCCCCGCTGTTGGTGATCGGCTGGTTCGCCGCGCGGAACCGCATCCGCACCCTGGCCTCGGACCGCCCGACCGTTTAGCGAGAAAGGACAACAGTGCCGAAAGTCGCCGTCGTCACCACCGGAGGCACCATCGCCAGCAGGCGGGACGGGCAGGGTGTCAGCAGACCGGTGGTCGCAGGCCCGGATCTACTGGGCAGTGCGTGGACCGGGACGGAACTCCGTGTCGTCGACGTGATGTCGAAGGACAGTTCGAGCATGACGTTCGCCGATATGGACCGGGTCCGCGACGCCGTCACCGCGGAACTGCGCGATCCCGATCTCGACGCGGTGGTCGTGCTCCACGGAACCGACACCATGGAGGAGACCGCGTACCTGGTCGACCTCCACCACGCCGACCCGCGGCCGGTGGTGTTCACGGGTGCGCAGCGCACGTTCGACCACCCGGAATCCGATGCCCAGGCCAATCTGGCCGACGCGGTCGCCGCGGGATCGGACCCCGCTCTGCGCGGAGCGGGTGTCCTCATCGCGTTCGGAGGCGCCCTGCACCGGGCGGCAGGAACGCGGAAGGTCGACACGACGTCGCTCGCCGCGTTCCGATCCGTCCACCCCGCCGGTGTCACCCCGCGGCGAAGTCTCGATCCGCTGCCGTGGCATCCGATCTCCGGAACCCGCGTCGACATCGTCGCCGCCTATCCGGGGGCCGACCGCGTCCAGATCGACGCGTGCCGGGCCGCCGGGGCCCAGGGACTGGTGCTCGACGGGCTCGGATCCGGGAACGCGAACCCGGCGATCGTCGAGTCGGTCCGGGACTGCGCGACCGCCGGGATCCCGGTCGTGGTCACCACCCGGGTGCCGCAGGGCCCCACCTCCGCCACGTACGGCGGTGGGGGCGGCGGGCACGACCTCGTTTCGGCGGGTGCACTGTTCTCCACCGACCTCAGAGCAGGTCAGGCCCGCATCCTCCTCGCGGCGCTGCTCGCCGACCCCGAGCACACCGACCTCGACAAGGAATTCGATCGGCGCTCGCGCCTCGACCCCGCACCGAGGATCAGCTGAGGTTGAACGGCTCCGGCGCGCTGCGGAGCTGACCGAGCTGGCCGACCACGGTGTACGCACCGGGCCCCACCGGATCACGCTGGGGTTCCGGTTGCGTCAGGCAGTCGGGGGCGGACGTCTTGGCCGACCACTTCACGGTGAACTGAGCCTGCTCGCCGGGCGCGAGGGTGCGGACGTCGGCCGCGGACTGCGGGAAGCAGTCGATGTTGGACCACAGCCGCACGGCACCGTCGATCGTGTAGACGAGCACCTGCTGGAGGCTGCTGCCCAGATCACGTTCGCACGGTGTGGTGCCGATGTTGGTGACGACCGTCGTGAAGCTCGGCTCCTCACCCGCCAGGTACGTCGGCTTGTCGGCGGCCACCTTGATGGCCAGCGACTGGTCCGGGCACTGTCCCGCGGCGACCGGCTGGCCGCTGGGAGCCGCGCTGCTCGAGGTACCGCTGCTCGACGCCCCGGACGAACCGGACGCGCCCGAGGAGGCCTCGCCGCCGGCGGCAGCGGCGCCACCGCCGCCGCCACCGGAACCGCCCGAACTGCCGCTGGACGTGGACGAACCCGAGGCTGTCGGGGAAATCGACACAGGAGTGGTCAACGAGGAACTCGCTGCCGCCGGATCCGTCTCGGAGTCACCGCCACCACGTAGCGAGTTGATCAACCACACCACGAGCAGCAACACGACGATGGCGCCGCCGATCGCCAGCGCCCTGCGGCGCCAGTAAATCTCGGGGGGCAACGGTCCATTCGGTTCCAGCACGACGTCAACGGTAGTTCGGCGTCGCGCGGCAGCGGCTCAGCGGGTGCGGCGTGTCGCGGTCAGTCCGTGAGCTCACCGATGTCCCCGACGGCGCCCTGCAGGTGAGTCCGGCCGTCGGACAGCTTGTACGTGACACCCGCGATGGCGCACGCGCCGCTCTCCACCTTCTCCGCGATGATGCGCGACCGCTGCATGAGCAGCGCCCCGGTCTCCACCACGTGGCGGCCCTCGAGTTCGTCGACGGTAGTGAGGCCCTCGCGGCGTCCCATGAGGATCGACGGCGCGACACGTTCCACGATGCTGCGGATGAATCCGGGCGGCACGTTGCCGTCGTCGAGAGCGTCGAGCGTCGCCTTGACGGCACCGCAGCTGTCGTGTCCGAGCACGACGATGAGCGGCACGTTCAACACGCCGACGGCGTACTCGATGGACCCGAGCACGGCGTCGTCGATCACGTGACCGGCGGTGCGGACGACGAACATGTCGCCCAGACCCTGGTCGAAGATGATCTCGGCGGCGACGCGGGAGTCTCCGCATCCGAACAGGACGGCCGTGGGGTGCTGGCCGCCGACGAGCTTCGCGCGATCGGCGATGCCCTGGCTGGGATGGAGCGAGGTACCGCTCACGAATCTGTCGTTACCCTGACGCAGGGCTTTCCACGCGGACACGGGGTTGGAATTAG
The DNA here is from genome assembly GCF_012396235.1 of Rhodococcus opacus. GTDB lineage: Bacteria > Actinomycetota > Actinomycetes > Mycobacteriales > Mycobacteriaceae > Rhodococcus_F > Rhodococcus_F opacus. The sequence continues at coordinate 17,778 of NZ_JAAXPA010000028.1, forward strand.
GCATGGGACCATTGTGCACCGGGCGTGTCGCACCGTCGCGACGGGAATGTGACAACCGCGGAAAATCCGTTTCCCCCGTGAACGAAGGGACTTGTGAGGACGAAGTGGCCGTTGACTCCTCCGCGCTGATCAACTGGTACGACGTACAGGCCCGGGATCTGCCGTGGCGCCGCGACGGCGTCACCGCCTGGCACATCCTGATGAGCGAGATCATGCTGCAGCAGACGCCCGTCGTCCGGGTGGCCCCGATCTGGGAGGAATGGGTGCAGCGCTGGCCCGTCCCCTCCCGCATGGCCGCGTCGAGTCAGGCCGACGTACTGCGCGCGTGGGGCAAGCTCGGCTACCCGCGCCGCGCGCTGCGACTCCACGAGTGCGCCGCAGTACTGGCCGCCGAGCACGGCGACGTGGTTCCGAGCGACGTCGACACCCTCCTCGGCCTGCCCGGCATCGGTGCCTACACCGCGCGGGCCGTCGCCTGCTTCGCCTACGGACAGCGCGTCCCCGTCGTCGACACGAACGTCCGGCGGGTGGTCGCCAGGGCCGTGCACGGACGCGCCGAGCCGGGAAATCCCTCGACCACGCGTGACCTCGCCGACGTGTCCGCGCTGCTCCCCCGCACCCGGGCGCGGGCCGCCACGTTCTCCGCGGCCATCATGGAACTGGGGGCCACCGTGTGCACCGCCCGCTCCCCCGAATGCGCTGACTGCCCGCTGCCCAGCTGCGCCTGGGTGGATGCCGGACGTCCCGCGCACACCGGTGAGCGCCGGAAGGTCCAGAAGTTCGCCGGCACCGACCGTCAGGTGCGCGGCAAGCTTATGGCCGTACTCCGTGAAAGCTCCGCCCCGGTCGAACGCGTGCGGCTCGACCAGGTGTGGCCTGGCGATCCGGGCCAACGCGACCGCGCCCTCCACTCCCTGCTGATCGACGGCCTCGTCGAACAGACCGACGACGGACTCTTCGCCCTCGCGGGCGAGGGCAGCTAGCTCACACCGGAACCGCTTCGATGACGGATGACCGGGGACCTTGCGTGATCGAATCCAGCGTGAATCCGTGGTCGGTCAACAGTCGGCGCCATTCGGTGATCGTGCGCTCGCGACCTCCCAGGAGAACCAGCATGTGGAGATCCAGCAGAGCCATGGGGTGGGTTGTCGCCGATTCCGGCAGGACCTGCTCGACAATCATCAATCGTCCACCTGGCGGGATCGCTTGCCGGCAACTGCTGAGGATCTTGCCGGCGGACGCGTCATCCCAGTCGTGGAGAATCTGAGACAGCACGTACACGTCACCATTGCCTGGGACGTCGTCGAAGAAGCTTCCGCCCACGACTGTCGTTCGTTCACCGATGCCCGCCGAACCAAACGTCGACGGCGCTTCCGCGACCACATGAGGCAGATCGAACAAAATTCCGCGTAGATGCGCGTGCCGATCGAGCAACCGGGTGATCAGCGCGCCGGTCCCGCCACCGACGTCGACGACCGTTCCCACGTCAGACCAGTCGTGGTCGAGCAAAGGCAGCAAACGCAACTCGACCAGCCCTGCTTGGCCCCGTGCGAACTCATCGGCTGCCGACGGATTCTCGGACAACCATTCGAAGTACGGCTTTCCGAACGCCGCTGAAAACGATTCCTTCCCCGTCCGGATCGAATGCGCTGCGTGCCCCCACACGAGGTAGGCCTCGTTCGACATCAAGCCGACCAAGTGACGAAGCGAGCCCGGAGCGTCTGCCCGCAGAAGCTCACCGGCCTCCGTCAACGCAAATCGCCCTCCACCGACTTCCGCAAACAAGCCTTCCGCGACGAGGACCCGCAGGAATCGACCGAGTGCGTCGGCGTCGGCGCCCACGCTCGCCGCGAGATCGCCGAGCAAGCACGCACCGTCCGCCAATCGGTCGGGCACACCCAGTTCGCAGACAGCTGAAATAGATTGGGACACGATGTATCCCATGATCTGTTTTCTCACTCGGTGGTTGACATCGCTCATGTTCACGCCACCTCGGACAGCCGCGGGAAGAGTGACATCATCGCAGCATTCTTCAAATACGACGCGCCTGCCGTACCGCCGGTGCCAGGTACCGTTCCGATGACTTTCAGGGTGATGCCCCAGTGGCCGCGCTTCATCGCAACCCACGCACGGTCCAGGCGCCGCATCGCCTCCTCGAGAACGTGTGCATCCGGATGCGTCTTCCGCATCGAGAGATACACGTCCTGCAACGTAGTGTCCCCGACATCGATCTTCCCACTATGCTCGAAGTCACGGGGATCGAGTGGAGCGCAGGCGAACTCGACTTCACGAAACGCGCGCGACTGCACCGCGCTCCGCCCATGGGTGAAGCCGCGAATAATCGAGAAGGCGTCAACCGGCATCGTCGTGAGAACCCGGAAGAGCGCAGGCACCGCTTCGAGGCGGATCGATGCCCGGTCGAGGCGACTCTTTGCCGCTGCGGCCAGACCGTGGCGCAGGTCACGGATCGCCATCGAAATCGCTGTCGCGACTTGCCGATACAGACCTTCGAAGATCTGGATGCAGCGGATGAACATCTGCTCGTCGTGCAGGCGCGTCGTCGGCAACAACGTCAGCCGAACTGCACTTCCGATCTCTTCGGGGACGCCGTTCAGCGCCGGCGCGGCGTGTGAAGCAAACGAACTGTAGTCGGCGCCCGGCTGAGCCAGCGCCGCAAGACCGGCCGCAGCGACGGAAGGATCGAGCGAGAAATCGGGTGCGAGCCTGTCGAGTTGGGTCACGACCCGTGTCACTGCACGCGTCCGGACCACCTGGGGGGCGTGTGCCGACCTCCCGAGTGCTCGCGCCTCCAGCAACGCGAGGTCCATGGCCGCGGCAGCAACGAATGCGTCCACGCGCTGCGCGTCATCGGACCGGACGACCTGGTCGAAATAGTCGAGCCCGACATATGACAGATAGTCGCCATCCTGAGCATCGAACGTCATCGGTAGCCAGGCACCGAGAACATGATGCGCACGGTTGTTGTTATGGAAGTTTTGCAGCATGGCGACCAGGTGGGGCCGGACCCCGTTACGCCCGACCGTCTGATAATGGGCCGCGACAGCCGCATGGGGAAACTCCGCGTGTCCCGCCTCCCATTGTCGGAGCGCATTCTCGATATTGCGTCCAGACAATTCATCGGTCGTCGCTTCAGCAGCCTGAAGGCACGTGCCTCCGACGCCGATCACGCCGGAACGAACAAATTTCTGCTCGGCTTCGAGCAGTGTTTCGGAAATCAATGCGAAACTCGCCTCTCATCCGTACTGCGGTGTTCAGCTATCTTCGACGACGCGCGGCGAATGCGGATAGACACCCTAGGGAGACTTCTCGACACCCTTTCCGCTGGGGGGGTGACGTTTTCAACCCTGGGGTGCCTGTTCCGCCCGTAGGCACGTGCCCAGGATTGGGAGCGATACAGAACTCGAGGCAGGTCGATCCCACAGAAGGAAGAAATCTATGCACATAATCGCCAGAAGCGCACTCGAGACGATCAACGAAGCCGTTGTCGGCGCGAGCGCCCACAACCTGGGTGTCGTCAAGATATTCAGCCAACACCCTCAGTTGGCGCAATTCATTCCTGCTTCCAGCAATTTGGCGATCAGCTGGGTCAGGTTGGAGTGCGGTGAGGTGCTGGCGGTGCACAAGCACCCGGAGCCCAGTCTGATCCTGATCTGCGAGGGTTCCGGACGAACGATGGGCGGTGCGGAGCAGGAGGTCGCTGCCGGAGACATGATCCTCGTCCCCGGCGACTCCTGGCACGGCTTCGAAGGAACCCGGGACGGTTTCTGGGCGCTCTCGATCCAGTTCAACGGCAAGGCACTCTACGAGGACGCCGAGAAGCCCAACGCGGTGTTTGCAGGCGAGGTACCGAATCGGGCGGCTGTGCTCCTGGCGGACAACGAGAAGTACCTGCAGCAATTTGGTACCAGCAGCCTGTTGCAGCTGATCGATGCCCCCTCGTTCGACGACCCCCACGTTCGGGAACGGCTGCTCGACTGCCAGCAGACCTGGTCGGACGTGTTTCAGGACCTGCTGCACCTGCGTGTCGCGATGACTACCGATACGGCGCACAAGCAGGTGGCGCTCGACCATCTGGTCGAGGAACTGGGCCATAACGACAACCTGCGCAACCAACGGGGATCAGCGCACGCGCCGGTCACCGATGAGACGTTCGTATCGACAATGGAGTGGTTCAGGCATCAAATGCTGTACCGGAGCGACATGGTGCGCACTCTGCTGATGCATGTGGTGCTTGAAGGTAGTGGCGAAATCTGGCACCGGGAAGCGGCGCGAGCGTTTCCGGCAATTCCGCACTTCCAAGAACACGGAGAAGACGACGGCCAGCACGTGAGTATGGGGATCGATCTGCTCGATCGCGCAACGCCGGCCGAGATTCGAGAACTCCGCGAAGCACTCGCCGAGGGATGGAAGATGATCACGCAATTGTGCGACAGAATCGCGTCGCTCGCCCTGGCCGACACGGCGGTCCCCACGTACTCCACATGCTGAGCGTCCTCAGGAAAGTCGTCTGGTTCGAGGTTCCCAAACCCCGAACTCGACTCGACCCTGTGCCCAACGCCTCGCACCTTGCCAGATGGCAGCGGTGGTGTGACGCGGCGCAGCGGGACAGCGTGAACGCGCTCCGAGGCGAGCGACTGAGCAGATCCGTCTTCGGCGGACTTCGTCGTGACATCATGCTCGGGCTCGTGGCCATCGCGGTCAATGCAGGATGCGCCTTTGGTGCTGCGATCACGCTGAAATCGCTGATCCAGCACCTCGTCACCGGCGATCCAGCACTCACGACGAACCTCACGCTTGGTATCACCTGCATCGTGCTGACCTACTTGGCGTGGCTTGCATTGAATCACACCTTCATGCAAGCCGACGTGGTAGGCATCGGAGCCCGGACATACATCGAACAAAGGCTGCTGCACAAGAAACGCAGCATTGCCCCTTCCGACCAACCGGCCGACCTGGTCACGCTCCTGGACCGGGAGGCAGCACGCGTCGAAAATGCTTGGTCGGGACTCATTTTCATCATTCTGGCACTCGCAACTATCACCTTTACCTCCGCGTACTTCTTCGTGGCGTTGGGACTGAGCGCTCTGGCGGCACTGTCGGTGATTCTCGTCAGTTCCGCGGTGATCTACTGGAACGCCAAACAATTGAATGCCGCGCACGCTGCACTGTCGGTGACGGCGGCAGATCGCATCGAAGTCGGCCTGTTTTCGCTGAACAATCGCCTGCTCGCGTGGCTCAAGAACTGGAACGACGAACTATTTCGGCGCTATGCCGAGAAGCGAGATGGCGAGGAGCGCGCGCTCCTGAAAGCGGCGCGTCTCATCGCGCGGATCAACCTCATATCGACACTCACTCCGATCGTTGCCATGCTTGCCGCGGTGTTTACCCAGCTGGCCCACGTTGGTTACGTCGATCCAGCAGGCCTGTTGTCCACAATGGCGCTGGTCGGAGGCTTGAAATCCGTCGCCAACAATATCCCCTTCATTGTTCAGAGTCTGTCCCAGGGCATTGTCGGGCACTCCAACGTTGCGAAGTATCTATCCAGTCCGCACTCGCTGGACACCGATGCGACCGCAACGCGCCTACCGGCAACAACGGCGAAGCACATCGCCGTCGTCGGCGCCGCAGGCAGTGGCAAGACATCCGTTCTGAAAATCGGTGCACGCCACAGCAGCCAGGTGAACAGCAAAACGTTCTTCGTACCGGATGAACCGTGGATATTCCCTGGCGGGCTCTACGAGAATTTGTGTCTCTATCGAAGCGAATTTACCGACGACGAGGCCCGTCGAGCCTTGACACTGTCCCGACTTCCCGGAACCTTCTACGGCGATTACCTCTCGAGCAAGTCACGCGACCGGACCGGGGGCTGGAACGTGTCCCGCGGGCAGGGGAAGCGGCTGGAACTGGCACGGGCAATATTGGCCGAACCGAAGTTCGTTTACCTGGATCAGCCCACAGCAGGGCTGGACGACGACCTGGCGAATGGGCTGTTGGCCTCCCTTCTGCGCGGGCCGTGGCACGACACCACGGTCATATATGCAACGGACAAGCCCGATGAAAAAGATGCTGCAGACGAGATATGGGTAATGGCCGGAGGCGAAGTCGTGGAGGTGATGCGAAACCTCACACCACGTGCGGCGAATCCTGCTCGAGAACGCAAAAGGCATCTCGCTCGAGAGGATCGGTCGGTCGCTCGCTGTCCCCAGGGCCTGGACCGAGCGGAATTCTCGACTTCGTCACGCCGCAGTCTGATGAGCCTGGGCGTCGCGAAGGTCGCGGTTGTCGCATGCGTCCTGTTTGCGTGCCGCGACGTTCTGACGATTGTCGGTGACTACACGGCTGCCAGCGGCATTTCGACCACGAATGCGCGGACAGCAGCGACAACCCTCATCGCCGCACTGTCCGCCGGGGCCCTCCTGTCGATTTTCACCTCCCTGTTCATAGTCAAACGCAGCATCGTGGCGGCATCCCGAAAATGTCGGAATTACTTCTCGACCGTCATGAGTCCAAAGCCCTCCAGGCCGGCCTTCGACGAGGTCGATCAGGACTATCAGAGCAAACTGACTTGGGATCAACGACGTATCGACGAACTTCTGCCAGAAGTACTTCTGAATACGCTGGGTGCGGTTACATTGCTGCTCACGACCGCCGCGTTCGTATTGAGCAAGAACATTTTCGTCCTGCTGCCCCTTGTCGGGATGTGCTTCGCCTACTGGCACAGTTCGAAGCGGTCGGGAAGGCGACTGCAGGACTTCAACGATAGAGAGATCGGTACGACGTCGACCGTGTTGGAGCGGGTCGAGGCCATTACCTGGAGCTCAGCGAGATTCGACTTGGCACGCGACAACTCGGCCCTCGTCAATTGGCTGAACAAGAGTTTGATGAATCGCGCCTTCGCTTCGATGGACAATGCGGGCGCACGCCGCTGGTTCAACTACAAGCTCGATTTGATGGGTGTGCTCTTCCTGTCGATCGTCGTCGGTTCAACCGTGCTTGTCCAGGCCGGCGGCGGACCCGGCCTCAGCGGTGTTCTCGCGCTCAGTCTCTCGTACAGCCTCATCGCTGTTTTCGCCCGAGTGGGCCGTTGTCTGGTGGACCTCAGACAGGTTCTCGACAGCGCGGATCGTCTCCTCACGCCTCCGACCGGCCCGGCGCCGCGCTGGACCGGCTCAGCAGTTGAAGACGCAGCGCTCGTATCCTTTTCGGAGGTAACGTACGTCGCGCCGCAGACCGGGGCGGTGCTGCTGGAAGAGCTTTCCGAGTCCTTTGCCAGCCGAGACGTCGTGGTCATCATGGGCCCGAGCGGGGTGGGTAAGTCGACATTTGCGAAGCTGGTTGTGGGCAGTCTGCAGCCGACAACAGGCGTCCTCTCGACATTGGGCCGGACGACGGGATACGTCTCGAATTCCCACGCCGAAGACATCCTCCTCCTGACGTCGAGTCCGATCTTCAAGCCAGGCAGATTGATCGAACACTTCAACAGCCCGTTACCGCTCGAATTGGCTCGCGTCGTCGACTATCTCGACGTGGCAGACGTCGTCGGGCGACTACCGTCCGGATTCGACGAGCCCGTCCCTGCCACGGGTCAGTTGAATCTGAGCAAGACGGAACTGCAGCGGCTGGCGCTCCTCGACCTGTTGATCAATCGCCCGGCGGTCGCAATTCTCGACGAAGCGACTTCCGAGTTGAGTACAACAGCAGAGCTCTCGATATTGCAGGCCGTGATCTCTGCCTTGCCGGACACGCTCTTCTTCATCATCACGCACAATCCCGGGCTGACCGAACTTGCCAACCGAGTCTTCCACTTCAACGGCGAGCGACGCCTCCTCGAGAATTCTGGCCAGTCGCACACGACAGCCGATCGGAACTGGAATGGAAAGGAGGAAGACCATGGAATGGCTGCCCCAACGCGATGCGTTCTGTAACAGTCACAACGTTCCACGGCCACAACTTCCGCTGAGGAACATCGCGCACTGGAACGCGGTACTCCAGGGCAGCGTGAGCAGCAATGACGCCCTGCATCACGAGCGAGCGTACGTCGCACCCGGATACTTCTACATGCCCGTGTGCGACGAGCCCGACGATCGGACATTGGCGGAGTTGTCGAGCCTGGCGTCAACCGCCGACTGGTTGTTGGTCCCTTCCCTTCGCAGATCCGATCGCCGTCGGCGCGCCGACGTCATTGCAGTTCCATTCATGAAGGCGGCATTCTTCCGGTCTTCGCGAAGTGTGGACCTCGCCTTGCGAACCGCGGTAGGACCCAGCCAATACAAATCAATCGTCAGGCTCACGAGGAAGGCCGAAGCGGCGTGCACAACCGAGATACACCGTCTCTCGGACGTGGCAGAAGACAATCGGGTCCTGCGCGATTTCGCCTGCCTTCAGGCCTTGAATGTGGCCAAGTACGGACACGCCAAGAACCTCTATACGAGCGATGTGCTGCGTATGCTGGCACGCTCGTCCGAAGGTGAGAAATATTTCGTGAAGCTGGACTACGACAAGTATTCGAATACTCCGTTGGCCGGATCACTGAGCTACGCCGACGATCACCGTGGCGTGTTTACGAAACTCGTTCGGGGACTGGACCACGACCGAATTCCGCGTGGGTTGAATCTGTATATCGCCGACTACTACCAAATGTATCATTTCGCGGATCGGCTGGGTTTCGCGGACGTCTGCCTCGGCCGAGGCGCCATCGACGCGAAGGTCCGGGTGGGCGCAATTCACATTGTCAACCTGGACAACTGGCTGATTCCGGTCAACACACAGCGTACACAGGCGATGCAGGACTACGCGAGATCGCGACATGGAGACTGAGATGATCAGCGAAATAGCCTGGGCAGATGGAAGATGCGTGCGATTCGACGAGGTGATCCTGTCACCTGCCACCCATGGGTTGTCGTATGCCACGTCGGTGTTCGACGGTATCCGCACGTACGGCGGCAGCATCTTCAAATGCGACGACCACATAGCGAGGTTGCGGCGGTCCGCCGAGTTGTTCGGGCACACCGTGCACTATTCGAATGCGGACTTGGCCGACGCTTGCCACGAATTGGTGAGGGCCAACGATCTGGCCGATGCGTACATCAAGTGCTTGGTCTTCTATGACGACACCGATGTGAGTTTCAAGGCGCAGGGCTCTTCCAGCAAGGTGGTCCTGTTTGCCCTGCCCTTTCCTTCGAATTCGGCCGCGGAGCAATATCGGCTGTCGACGGCAACGTGGCGGCGTGCACCCGCCTCCTGTCACCCGTATCAGGCGAAGACGTCGTCTACCTACGCGTTGAGCTACTTGAGCCACCGCGGGCGGGCCGACGGCTACGATGACGTGCTCTTCCTCTCGACAGCCGACGCTGTGTGCGAGTCGAGCGGCTCGAACGTGTTCTTCGTCAAGGGGAACGCATTGTTCACGCCGACTGCCGAATTGGCCCTCGACGGGATTACCCGAAGGGTGATAATCGATGAGCTGTGTCCGCGACTGAAGCTCTCGGTAACGGAACGCGACATCGCCTACGGCGAGATCGGATCGTTCGACGCCGCATTTCTGTGCGGGACTGCGATCGAAATCATGGAGGTTTCCGGCATCGACGAGATCCGGTATGCGAAGTCCGCAGTGGTCGATGCGATTGCAACCGAGTATCGACACTTGACCAACGGCCGGTCCGCGATCCGATGACAAACAAGCAAGGTGGGTAAACCTTCCCCCCAGGGTTCCTAGCTTCACGGCCGTCGGACCGGGATAGTACTGGAAGGTGAAAGTCCATTTCGCCGAACGATATTCCATCCAGCGGGGTCTTCTGAATGAAACTGCTCATTCTCCATCGCGTTCCGTATTCCTTCATCGAATACCATCGTGTAATCGATCATGGAATTCACGATGTCGTCTACGTGGGCTCGAGCGCGCAACTTGCGACCGTGCCGCCCGACCTTCCTTGCACGAGGGTTGAACGCCCGGGTCGAGCAGGTCTGGCCGAGGAAGTTCGCACCCTGTTCTCCCCCGACGATGCCTTCGACCGAGTCATCAGCGTCTCCCAATACGAGATGATGGAGGCAGCGCAGATAAGACGGAGCCTCGGAATAGAAGGAGTATCACCGGAGCAGGTCCACATCGTGAACGACAAGATAGCGATGAAAGCCGCAGTCGCAGGATGCGGACTTCGCGTGCCCAGATTTGTTCGCTGCGATGAGGCGCTCACCGCTTCGTCCGCCGATGTCACTCCGTGGGCTGGGAAGACGGTGCTCAAACCACTCGATGGAACCGCCAGCAAGGATGTTGTCGTCTTCGCCACCTACGCTGACGCCGGCAGTGCGATCCTCAACCACCCTACGGGTCTGGAGGACTGGGATCCGGAACGCTTCCAGCTCGAAGAATATGTGGAGGGGCCGATCTTCCACTTCGATGGCGTGATGCTTGCCGGTGCGCCGGTGGCGATCATCGCCAGCAGATATCTGGGCACTTGCCTCGAGTTTGCCCAGGGAGTTCCGCAGGGATCGATTCAAGTCGACGACGACGGTGGGCGTTGCAAGGTAGCGGTCGAGTACCTTCGGGCCGTGGGTATCGACAATGGCCCATTCCATCTCGAAATGATCGAGGCCGCAGATGGAATGGTTTTCCTGGAGGTCGGCGCCCGCCCTGGCGGCGGACATATCAAGGAGACATTCCGGCTTGCCACAGGCATCGACTTGGTCGCGGCCGGTTTGGCCTGCAACCTCGATTGGTCACCTCTCGAAATCAATCCACTGAAACGGTGGTTCGAAAGTACGGCGAGCAGTACGGTCTACGGGGATTTCATGTTCCCGGGTCACCTGCTTCCGTCGCGGTACTGCGCGATATCGGGTGGAGAACGGTTTCAGGCCCACCCAGACGTTGTTCGATGGAAGGAGCTGGATGCGGGCGCTTCTCTTCCGGAGACCGTGAGCTATTTCGATTTCGAATTGCCCGTCAGCGGTATCGTCGCCGGCCGGTCGAGCTCTGAAGTGACCTCACTCATTCGCGAAATCCTGACGACCGTGCAAGTCGTACCGATTGAGCAACCCACGCAATGCCCCACACCTGGCTGACCGGACAGAACGTAAATCTGCTCGGTAAATACGTGGGTTGTCGGTCATTGGGGTGCGCAAGGTCGCCGCCGGAAGGCCGGTTGCCTTCTCTGCGTATCGGTTGGTGTTGACGGTTAAGCTGCCGACCTGCTCGGCCCCGGCGGGGGCGGGCGCAGTGGCGGCGGGTCCGGCTGACCGCCGCCATCCCCGCACACCTGCACGGCCGGGCGATCACCGACTGGCATCTGCCGACCCTCGTCCTCGACCGCCGGGGTCTGTTGTTGCGGTGCGCCGCGACCGAACTCGTCCCCGCCGCCGATCTGATGGCCAGCACGGTCGCGGTCGGGGTCGACTGGTCCCCGTCCACACTCGGCGCCGCCGCCATCACCGCTGACGGCCCGGCCGGGTTGTCGTCGGATTACCGGGGCTGGACGTACGACGACCGCGGCCTCGGAATCACACTGGCCCGCCTACAGACCGAAGGCCAGATGCTGCACCGCAAGGCGGCCCGGTTGACGCGGCTGGCCGTCGCCGAACCCGAGGTCCGCGCCCAACTCGAGGGGAAGATCGCCGTCCTCAACGTGCATCGGACTGCGGTGGGCGTCAAACGGGGCAAGATCAACCGGGAACTGGGATTCCACTTCGCCCGCCAGGTCACCGACTACGCCGCCACCGCGGGTGCGCAGGTGATCGCGGTCGAGGACCTCACCACCCTCGAGACCCGCGGACACGGACGAGTCAACAACAACCGGGCCCGCGCAGTCCGCCCGCCGTAATGCGACCGCCGCCCTCACGCACACCGCCGCGGGTGTGGGTGTCGCGGTGGTCACGGTGCCCGCCCGCGGATCCTCGGCACAGTGTCCGGGGTGCGACGAACCGCTCACCCGCCCCGGCGGCTGTCACACCGCATGGTGTCCCCGCTGCCTGGTCGGCGGCAACCGCGACCAGATTGCCGGGGTGAACCTGGCCACACGCGCGCTGCTCGGTAAGAACAAAGTGACCCGGCGGCGGGGGCAGCTGCCCGCGGTCCGGGTCGCCGAGCACGCGCCGGTCCGAAAGTTCCGGGACAAGACCAGTCCGACACCGCGTCGGCCGCGGCATCGCCGGGTTCGCCGCAGCCTCCGCACCGTCACACCGCGGGCGGGGGTGACTCCGAAACAGCATGTTCCTGCACCCGAAGCGTCGGTGTGGGACACGGTCCAACCCACACCACCACACGGTGATGCGGGTAGCCGTGACACACGTACATCTCAACCATCAGCCACACCAGTGGCAGATAGTACGAGATCTACGTAGACGCTCGTCTCCACCCGAATCCGAGCCTGCGCCTCAGCCAACCGGCGCTCGGCGTCCACGAGATCAGTGCCGACCGCGACTATGACACCTTGACGATCCGCAGAGGACCGGAGCGGACCGAGGTGTTGCCCTGGTTCGAGAGAACACTGCAACCGGATGACCCCCTCGGCCTGACGCGCGGCTTCGATGCCCTGCACGCGTTCGATCACCACATTCTCGTAACCAAAGAATGCGACGCAGCCTGCACCGCGCCCGGGTGCTCGCGATTGCGGCGGCAGCCCGGCAAGATGACAGATCGACTCCCGGACCAGATCGCGACCCATCGCACGGTGCACCAGCTCCCAAATGAAATCGCCTCCAGGACGGGTATTGCCCTCGATGATCCGTGGCCCGGCCGAACCGATACGCACTTCGGTATGGGCCGGCCCAAAGGAATGACCGATCGAACTGAGGAAATCGGTGACGAGACCGCGGAGCTCGGCAAGGGCCGATGCCGCGAGCACGGCCGGCATCAGATGACCGGTTTCGATATACCGTGGCGGGCCGGTGGTGGTTTTTGCGGTCACCGCGATGATGTCGTGCCGGCCATCCGTGGTGAAGGATTCGACGCTGTATTCGGGGCCGTCGATGAACTCTTCGACGAGGGTCGGCCCGGGGTACTCGCCGCGAGAGCAGGCGAATGCGGATTCGACCTGGTCAAGGCTGGAGACGCGAAGAACACCGGAGCTGCCGGCGCCTTCAGCCGGCTTGACGATGATCGGGCCGCCCACTGACTGAAGAAAGCTCCGTACCTCGGAGGCCGAATCGCAGCTTCGGGTCAGCACAGCTCCGAGATCACGGCCGGCCAGGTGCTCGCGCATGGCGATCTTGTCGCGGGTCAACCGGACGGCTTTCCGCGCATTGCCCTTGATGCCCAATGCCTCTTTGATCACGGCGGCCGGCATGAGGCCATGCTCGGTGAATGACACGACGGCATCGACGGGTTTAACCTCGTGCAGCTCCTGCGCCATGCTGAGCGCCTCTGCCTGGTTGCGGTAGTCGAATACGCACAGCCGGTGGGCGCGTCTGGCCTGCCGCGCGGTGACCGATTCGGAATTCTGAAACACAGACAGCTCGACCGGTAGATCTTCGATCATTCGGAAAGTCTCGTCATGTCCGCCGACGATCAAAATGTGAGCCATGCCGACCCACCTCCTCGAGGTCCGCTGATTCCCGGAGGTCGCGCTCGTCCGGCCGGTCTCACTTCCGGCCCTCGATTGCGCTGAAGCCGCAGGGCAGGAGCGTACTGCCGGTGAGTTCGAGGCCTGCGCGCTCGTATAGGCGCGCGTAGTCCTGAATCGTTCGCTCCCGGCCGCCCGTCATGACCAGCATGGCGACGTCCACCACATTTCCCCAGACGTATCCGCCATCCTCGCTGATCACCCGCTCCAGGACCAGGATCCTGCCGCCGGGCGCGAGTGCGTTCGCGCAATTGATGAGGACGCGTACCGAGTCGTCGTCGTTCATCGTGTGGAGAACGCTCTTGAGCAGGTGGACGTCGCCCCCGCCAGGCACCTCTGTGAAACCGTCGCCGGGCACAATGCCACACCGCTCATCGACGCCATATTCCCGCAAGGTGTGACCGGCCCTGGCCAGCGAGAACTCCAGGTCGTAAATCGTGCCCCGCAGATGATCGTATTTGCGCAACAGCTGGGCGGTCACGATGCCGTAGCCACCGCCGACATCGACGACGTGCCGATTGTCCGTAAAATCGATCGCTTCCGCGGTCTCGAGACCGGCGCGGATCGAGATCTCGTGCCAGCCCAGATGGAAGCGCTGGGCGGAGTCGGGGTGCTCGGCCAGGTAGTCGAAGAGGGATTTGCCGAAGAACTGGCCGAATCCTGTCTGTCCCGTACGTGCGCATTGGAGCAGCTCGCTCCAGGCCAGGTACGTTTCTGCGCCGGCAAAGAGCTCCACCTCGCTTGCGATCGATTCCGGATTATCCCTGCGCAAGAATTCGGCTCGCGGCGTGAGTGCGCATCTGTCATGCTCGTCCACGGAGAAGATCCCCGCGCTCATGAGTAGGCGGAGGATCCGCTTCAGCGCATCGGGATCAGTGCCGCTTCGTTGGGCGAGGTCGGCAAGCGCCATTGGGCCCCCCGCCAGCAGATCGGCGAGCTCCAGCTCGACGGCTACGAACAAGCAGCTGGATATGTTGTAGCCATGAACCATTTCTTTGACACAGAGACGGTCGGGCTTGTCACGGAAGTCGAAATACATGTGCGCCTTCGAAAGGTCGTGGAGTACAGCAATACGTGGAACTCCCGGACTCCCGGGCGTTCAACCAGCGTGAGGTTTCAGCGCGTCGCGCGATAGATACCCAGGGGCTGGCAACCATCCACCCCCGCCCGCACCACGTAGGTTCAGGTGGTAATCGCAGGGTCCGATTCCGACCCCAGATTTCGCACCAGCCAACGCCCGTCGACGAGATGCATGAGGACCGGGCACACGTACCGGGGATCGTTCGGCTGCCACAGACCGCCCTCCAGCGCCGAGGCGTCGAGTACGTAGAGCGCCTCGACCCCCGGGGCGACCATCCTGGTGGCTGAACCGATTCCCCACGTCGCCGGATCTGGCAGCATCGCCCCGAACGACCGCACATGCACGCGCTCGAAATGCACCCACAGCGGATGATCCGGCGGCCCGGCAAGGGCCGCCTCAACCGCCTCACCATCCCACCGTCAACAGTCATCTGATAGTGGTTGCACACACCCACTTCTGCGCCAGTACCGCCCGGAAGTCGGGATCCACGTTCGGCCATATCGACCGGTTGAGTTCGCCCCGTCCACACACACCGGCATCAGGAATGCCCACGCCGCATTCACCAGATCTGTATGCCCGAGAAACCGCACCAGTTCGGCCGGATCCACCGCACGAAGCTGCCGGTACGTCTGCCGCACCTCGAGCGGCAACGAGTCGATCTGCTCGTCGGTCAGCTGAAGAAGCCGGACGCACGCGTCGAGAACTACCCGACAGGCAGCCACCGGTTGCCCTGCCCCTAGATCAACGGGTCGAGACGAAGCCGTCAGCGGCGTCGCCGGGGTCTGGGGTTTCCTCGTGCGCCATCTCCTCGAACACTTGACCGCGTCGCGCGCGCTCGTGTTGTCGAAAGGCCCGCACGTCCGCCAACTCCACCCGCCGGTGCCTGCCCGGCGACGAGTACGGAATCTTCCCGGCCTCCAGCAACCGCACCAACGTCGGCCGGGAAATGCCCAGCAGTTCCGCGGCCTCCTGCGTCGTCAACACCGTCCGATGCGGCTCCACCGTCACCGCCTGCCCCCGATCCAGAGTCGTGACCGCGTCGACGAGCAGCCTCCGGACACTGTCCGGCAACGGCGCCGAACCCTCCGGAGTCGAGATCGTCACATCATCCTGACCAGCGATAACATACTTCAACGCGGTGAGAAGGTCCCGATCGTCGGCGCCCGGCGGCAACACCGTGTGGTTCATCAGAGCGGCCATACCTCAACCATAAAGCGAAAAAAACGAACACAATCTCCTGCGCAGAGGACGAGGTAGCTCTCAGCCCAGCCCGTCGAGGAATGCCTCGACCACTTTCCGGTACTGCTCCGGTTGGTCGTCGTGGACGAGGTGCCCGGCCCGCTCGATGCGGACGTACTCGGCGCCGGGATGCCGCTCCGCCATGGTCCGCATCTGACCGTCGGGGGTGATCGTGAACTCCCCCTCGATCAGCAGGGCCGGAATCGTGATCGACGCCCACTGGTCCCAGAAGTGCCTGCCGCCCCACTCCTCGGAGATGTCGCGGAACGTGTCGACGTCCCCGTGCAGGTACCAGCCGTCGGCGCGCTTCTCGAAAGAATCCAGGAAGTACTGTCCGGCAACCGGACCGAAGAACTCGAACAGGTCTTCCCGGGTCGCGAACGGCTGCGGCCAGTTCGAGATCATCGCCGCCCAGTCCGCGGCGGTCCGGCCCCGGAAGTCGGGGGCCATGTCTTCGAGCACGAGCGCCGACACCTTCTCGGGGTGTTCGGCCGCCAGGCACCACGCGTGCAGGGCGCCCATCGAATGACCGATCACCACCCACGGCTCGGCGAAAGGCGCGAGTACGGCGGCCAGATCTTCCACGAACGCTTCCGTCGTCAACCGCGACGGTGCGGGCCTGCCGTGACCTGCGGCGTCGAACGTGAAGACGTGGCCGTGCTCGCGCAACCACGGCACGTGCCGACCCCAGGTCCGCGCGCTGCCCATCAGCCCGTGCAACAGCAGAATCGGCTGCCCCGTCCCACCCTCGTCGTGCAACGCACTCTCACCTGCCACCCCTCCGACGCTAGCGGAGTAATCTCGCCCGCATGGCAGTGGTGAAGATCAACGCAATCGAAATCCCCGAGGGCGCAGGCCCCGAACTCGAGAAGCGCTTCGCAGCGCGCGCGCACGCCGTGGAGAACTCCCCCGGCTTCCTCGGATTCCAGCTTCTGCGCCCCGTCAAGGGCGAGAACCGCTACTTCGTCGTCACCCAGTGGGAGAGCGAAGAGGCATTCGCGGCGTGGCGCGACGGTCCGGCCCGGGAAGCACACGCGGGTGAGCAGAAGAAGCCGGTGGCGTCCGGAGCTTCGCTGCTCGAGTTCGAGGTCGTTCTCGACGTCGCGGCAGCGACCAAGGGCTGAGAGACGGGGCCGAGCGGGAGGATTGACACGACGGCCCGCCGGGTGCAAAAGTTCGCAGGACAAAGCGATGGTTCGGCAGGAATCCGGTGCAATCCCGGAGCGGTCGCGCCACTGTAAATCGGAGTAGTCCTTCACGGGAGCCACCTCGACAGCCAGATACTGCGGCCATCGCCTGGACCTAGGGGACGCGAAATCCCAGGAGGAACTATGGCACTCGCCTACGCACCCGGCTCGTCGGTCGACACGACCCGTCTCGCCGTCATCTCTTTCGCGATCGTTCTGTTCGCGATGCTCGCTCTCTACCTCGTTGGCTTCGACCAGGGCGCGATTTCGCGCAGTGGCATGTACATGCATGAACTGATGCACGACGGCCGCCACCTCCTGGGTCTGCCATGCCACTGACCGATTCCTTCGCGAAACTCCTCATCCGCGGCCTGCTGGCCGGCCTGATCGCAGGCATCCTGGCCGGTGGCGTCGCGTTCGTCCTCGGTGAGTCGCACATCGATGCGGCCATCGCGATCGAAGAGTCGAACAGCGCCGCCGAAGCCGAAGTCCACTCGCACGATGCCACTCAGGCGGCCGAGCCGGCCGGGCACTCGCACGACGAGGAAGAGGCACTGGTCAGCCGTGACGGACAGCGCTTCGGGCTGTTCCTCGCCACGTCCCTCGCGGGCCTGGCTCTGGGAGCGATCTTCGCCGTCGTCGCGAATTACGCACGTCGAGTGACGACGCTGTCGGGACCATTGCTCGGTCTGACATTGGCCACATTGGGCTGGTTGGCAATCGAGGCTGTGCCGTTCTTCAAGTACCCCGCCAACCCACCGGCTGTCGGAGACCCCGAAACGATCACTCAGCGCACCTGGCTGTGGCTCGCCGCAGTCGTGCTGGGTCTGCTCGCGGTGGTGGCCTCCGTCTTCGCGGCGAAGGCCGTCGCAGCGCAGGAATTCCTGTCGCTGCGAATCGCGGCGCCGGTTCTCGCCTTCCTCGTGGTGGTGACCATCGGCTACCTCGTGCTGCCCACCGTCAATGAAGTGGGCGACGACTTCCCCGCAGAGCTGCTGTGGCAGTTCCGCCTGTCGTCACTCGCGACGCAGGCCACGTTGTGGCTGGTTCTCGGACTGGCATTCGCGTTCCTCACGGAGCGTGCCACCCGGGCCACGACGCCCGCGTCGGCGAACGTCGCCTGACCCACCTGTCAGGGCGTCAGCGGGACTCGTCCCATCGGGCCGGGTCCGCCTCCAGGGCGGCCCGGTCCCAGCCACCCCGCTCGGCCGCCGCGTCGTACGTGCTGTGCAGGAACTTCAGCAGTGCGGCATCGGGATCGTCTGCGGTTCGGACGGTCTCGTACGGCAGCAGGAACTGTCCGTTCTCCTTGCTGTAGAAGGCTCCGTCGGGCCCGACCGGGTAGTCGGCGAAACCGTCCGGTTCCGGGTAGGCGTACGCGTAGAACGCGCCTTCGACGCCACCACCGGGCCAGAAACCGCAGCTGCTCAGCTCGTGCGAGTAGCCCTCGACCATCACCCAGTCTCCGCAGTTCGGTGCTCCCCCAGGATGAGTCGGTGCGGTTCGCCCGGAGAACCGGGTGCAGGCCAGGTCGAGCGCACCCCAGAAGAAGTGCACGGGACTGACCTTCCCGATGAAATGGGAACGGAACTCGTGCAGGACGCGGTCCGCCTGCACGAGCTGCCGCCAGAACTGGTGCACCGACTCACCGTCGTACGAACAGTGCTGGTTGTCCTCCGCGAACGGGACGGCGGGGTCCACCTCGTTGGGCCGGGCCAGAATCGTCGTCGCCACACCCAGTTCGGCCAGCGTGGCCATCGTCTCCGCATAGAAATCGGCCACCGACTTCGGTTCGAGGGCAACCGTCCCGGTGCCGCCCGTACTCGTGCGGATCACCAGTCGATGGTCGGCGAAGTCGAATTCGATGTCGAAGCAGTCGGTGCCGTACGGGACTGTCGACGTCGTGAGACCGCGGGGGCTCACGTACAGCGGAACCTGCCACCAGTGGTTGATCAACGGTGCGTGGGCCAAGCGGATCTTCCCGACTATCTGCGTCCACATGTGCAGGGTGTCCCGCGTCGACGTCCAGTCGTCCACCTTCAACGCCGGCCATGCATCTCCGGGTCGTGTCTGCTCGCGCAAAGTGCCTCCCTGCCGACGACGTGCCTTTCAATGTGCCCCTCGTCCGGGGTGATGGCAAGCACGTCGCATCGATACCCGGGTAGGGGTGAACTCCACTCCGTGGGGTGATGTGCCGCGACGTCGCCGATACCAGCATGGGGACATGACCACTCGTACTGCACCCTCGGTCCCGCAGACGGTCGAGCGCGCGTACTGGCTGCTCGGACTCGCCCTGTTCGCCGGCGTGGTCGAGGCCATCGCGCACACATCGACGGCATTGGAGGGCCCGGACGCCGACGTCGGCAGCCTCGCCGGACAACTCGCGGTCCGCGTCGTCGTCTACGGCGCGGTGCTGTTCGTCATGACCCGTTTCCGCAGTGGCGGGGCGTGGGCGCGGAACACTCTCGCGATCGGTCTCGGCGTCTTCGGCGTCGCTTCGCTCGTGATGGAGCCGCTCGCCTGGCTGTCCGCCGGCAACGACCCGATGTCCGCCGTCGCGGGTCTGACGCTCGACGCCGCGGTGATCGCGACCGCCCGGCTCACCCATCTCGTGGCGGTGATCGCGGCGGTGGCACTCATGTTCCGGCCCGACGCCAACCGGTACTTCACGCGCCGCTAGTTCACCGGCGCCGCGCCCGCCTGCGTCAGAAGCTGCAGGAACACGTCCTTCGGCTGCGCGCCGGACACGGCGACGCGGCGGTTGGCGACGAAGAACGGCACCGCCGACACCTGCAGTCGACGGGCGGTCTCGAGGTCGGCGCGGACCGCGTCCGCACCGGCATCGGATTCGAGTTCGGCGCGGACGGTGTCGGCGTCGAGCCCGGCCCGCGACGCGATCTCGACGAGCACCTCGCGATCGTCGATCACGGCTCCCGCACCGAAGTGGGCGCGGAACAGTTCCTCTACCACGGCATCTCGCTCGTCGCCCGCCAGGTGGATCAACCGGTGGGCGTCGAAGGTGTTGGCGGCGATCACGGTGTCGAAGTCGAGACTCAGCCCCTCGCCGGCCGCCGTGCGCGCAACGTGTCCGAACATCTGACGGACCTGCTCGGCAGGCATGCCCTTGCTCTCCACCAGGGCGTCGAGTTCGCTGCGCCGCTCCCCCACCGGCGTCTCCGGCGACAGCTGATACGACCGCCACACCACGTTCACCCGGTCGCGCCCCTCGAACTCCGCGAGGGCCGACAGGAAACGGTGCTTGCCGATGTAGCACCAGGGGCAGGCGACGTCGGACCAGATCTCGATCTCGATGTCGCCGTCGGTGTTCTGCTGTGTCGTCACAGTTCAGTGGAACGAATCGCCGGTGCATTCTGTTCCGCCGGGTTCGACACGGTGTTTGTCTTGGTTCGCCGCGCTGCATTTCCGCACGCCGGATTCGACCGAACGGTACGGTGATGGAATCGACACGGCGAGAGTAACGTCGTATCGATCGTGCCGCTGAGCAAGGGGCGCTCGTCGCGATGCCCGGACAATCGACGGCCGACAGT
This sequence comes from Rhodococcus opacus, assembly GCF_012396235.1. Taxonomy (GTDB): domain Bacteria; phylum Actinomycetota; class Actinomycetes; order Mycobacteriales; family Mycobacteriaceae; genus Rhodococcus_F; species Rhodococcus_F opacus. Next base: position 38,407 of record NZ_JAAXPA010000028.1, read on the forward strand.
TGCGGAACCCGAACTCCTCCAGGAGTAGCCATGGTTTACGTCTCCTCACCGAGCAAGTCCGTCGAGTCACTCGGAATCGTGCTGATCGCCGTCGGAGTCGTCCTGCTCGCCCTGCTCACCCTCTACCTGGTCGGATTCGACCAGGGTTCGATCTCCCGAAGTGGCATGTACCTGCACGAATTGATGCACGACGGCCGCCATCTCCTGGGAGTTCCCTGTCACTAGTTCCACCACCACCGGAGCACGCGATGAACTCTCCAGCAGATTTCGAAGCACAGGCGAACAGGGTCGCGGAGTACGGCCCGATCCATCACGCAGAGATGGATTCGCCGTATTACCTGTCCAATTCCGCGTTCGACGCGTTGCGACACGTTCTCCACGACGTCGGCGGCCAGGCCGCCCTTCCCGTCAAGTACGAGGAGAAGGTCGAAGAGGACTGGGAGATGAGTACGTACGTGACGTGCGAATGCCTCGGATGGCGCGGTGTGTGGAACTCCGAGGAGCGCCGCCGCGCCGAGAACGACCTGGGCGCAACGCTGTACTTCGGGTTGCCGTACTACGCGCGGTGGATCACGGTGGCCGCCAAGACGCTCATCAACAAGGGCCTGATCACGCCCGACGAACTCTCCGCCAAGATCGACGAGGTCCGGGCCCGGTCGGGTGGCGGGAACGCGACCGGAGGCCGGTCATGACGAAGTTCGAGATCGGCGACCGGGTCACCGTCAAGGACGCGACCTCGATGTTCCACACCCGAACCCAGGCATTCATCCGCGGGCGCACCGGAGTCGTCGTCGAGCACCGCCCGGAGTGGGTGATTCCCGAGGACGAGGCGTGGGGTCGCGTGGAAGACGGCCGGACCGAGCCGTTCTACGTCGTCCGCTTCCGGCAGACCGACCTCTGGCCCCGCTACACCGGATTCGAGATCGACACGTTGGAAACCGAGTGCTCCGAGCGGTGGCTCGAGCCGGCAGGAGAGGCGGACACATGACGCATTCGCACGACGATCACGCCCCGATCCAGGCCTCGGAGGAGGTCAGCGAGTTCGAGATCCTGGAGACCGCCATTCGGGAACTGTCCATCGAACACGGACTGTTCTCCCGGGAGGATCACCGCCGCTTCTCCGAATGGGCCGAATCGGTAGGGCCCTCGGGTGGTTCGAAATTGGTCGCGAAAGCGTGGGTCGACCCGGAATTCAAGAAGCGGCTGCTGGCCGACGGCACCGAAACCTGCAAAGAAGTGGGGATCGACTGGCGCGACCCGACCGGATCGGGCACGCCGAGCGACTACACGTACTTCTACGTGCTGGAGAACACCCCGAAGGTCCACAACGTCATCGTCTGCACGTTGTGTTCGTGCTATCCGCGGCCCGTTCTCGGTATGTCTCCGGACTGGTACCGCACCCCCAACTATCGCCGCCGGTTGGTGCGCTGGCCCCGCGAGGTAATCGCGGAGTTCGGCTTGCACTTCCCGTCGGATGTCGAAGTGCGCGTGCATGATTCGAACCAGAAATCACGGTTCATGGTGATGCCGATGCGCCCCGAGGGAACCGAGGGGTGGAGCGAGGAACAACTGGCGTCGATCGTCACCCGCGACACCATGATCGGTGTTGCCGTCCCACAGGTCGATTGGACTGCGACCACACCACCCTCGGACAACGGAGGAACCGCGCGATGATGACGGACAAGGCATACGACGTCATCCTGAACACGCTGACGCCGGAGACGACCCGCGACGACGTGACGCTGCCGGACCTCGACCGCAAGCCCGACCCGTGGGAATCGAGCATGCAGGCCACCGCGGAATGCCTGTCCTGGCGTGGCGCCTGGGACAATCTCGACAGGCGCCACACCGAGGACCAGCTGGGCGAAACCGTCTACCGCGACTTCCCCGTCCGCTCCCGGTCCGTCGTCGCCACCGCTCACGCGTTGATGGACAAGGGCGTCATCAGCCCAGACGAACTCCAGGCGAAGATGGAGGAAGTGCGGGCACGGTTCAACCGTCGGTAGCCGGCCGCACTCAGGACTCGAGTGCCGCGTCCAGCGTGATCTCGACTCCGGTGAGCGCCTTGCTCACGGGGCACGACTCCTTGGCGGCCTGAGCGGCCTTCGCGAAGCCGTCGGCGTCGAGACCGTCCACCTCGCCGCGGACCGTCAGCTTGATGCCGGTGAGCTTGAAACCCGGGTTGTCCGGTCCGAGTGAGACATCCGCCTTCACCTCGAGGCTCTGCGGGGTGCCGCCTGCCTCTGCGATGAGTGCGGACAGCTGCATCGCGTAGCAGGAGGAATGCGCCGCGGCGATCAGCTCCTCCGGGCTGGTGGTTCCCCCCGCCTCTTCGGCCGCCCGCTTGGGGAACGAGACGTCGAACGTCGCGACACCGGAACTGGTGAGTTCCACCTGGCCGCTTCCCTGTTCGAGCGATCCGTTCCAAGCGGTCCGTGCGGTACGTGTCGGCATGCCACATCCTCTCGTGGTTCTTCGGTTTACGTGTCGAACCTACTCGTACCGGGCGGCCATCCGCAGCGCGCGGGAACGCAGGGCGGCCCGCAGAGCGTCCGGTGCCAGCACTTCCGCGTCCTCACCGAACGCCCACAGAACCCCGCGTGCGTGGGAGTCGTCGCCGAACACCACTTCCAGGCGCACCCGGTCGCCGTCGACCGACTGCTCGGATCGGACGGCATAGGCACGCTCCACCAGGTCGTCGCGACGCTCACGGTGCACGAGAACATCGGCGACCACCGGTGTCCCGCGCGCCCGGAACGCCGAACGGCGACGCTCCCAGATCGCGGCGAGGTCGATGTCGGCCGATCTCTGCGCCGGCTCGTCGAGTTCACGGACGTCCTCGATCCGCTCGAGCCGGTACGTCCGGTCGCGGCCGGCGTCCGTCGCCACCAGATACCACCGTCCCGCCGCATGGATGAGGCCCTGCGGGTCGATGACGCGCCACACCACATCGTTGCCCCGCGACGGGTAGAGGATGCTCAGCCGCCGGCCCACGAACACCGCCTGCTGGATCAGCCCGAGGTGATCGTCGACCGGTTCCGGATCGGACAGCCACGTTCCCTGGGTGACGAACACCCGCTCCGCCACCTTCGTCGCCGCGGCCCGGTGCGCGTCCGGCATCGCCGCCACCACCTTGCGCATCGCCGACGCGAACGCCGGCGCCATGCCCAGTGATTCCGACATCACCGCCGAGCCGGCCGCCAGCAGGGCCTTGGCCTCGTCGACAGTCAGGCCTGTGAGGTCGGTGGTGAATCCCGGCAGCAACCCGAAGCCGCCGTCACGGCCGCGTTCGGCGTACACAGGTATCCCCGCCGTCGACAATGCGTCGATGTCCCGCAGCACGGTGCGCGGGGACACCTCGAGTTCGCGGGCCAGCGCCGACGCCGACATTCGCCCGCGGTTGCGGAGCAGGAGGACGAGCGAGAGCAGGCGGTCGGCGCGCATGGGAAAAGTCTGTCAGAAATACATGACAGAAGATGTCATGTTTTGCGGCGATAGTTGCCTCATGACGAACACGACAGATCCCCGGCCCCTGTACCTCGAAGCCCTCACCTGGACGACCGGCCTCATCGAGAAAGTCCGCGAGGACCAGCTGACGGCATCCACTCCGTGCGCCGACTTCGACGTCCGCACCCTGCTCGGCCACCTGGTCGCCACCGTGGAGCGTGCGCGCGTGATCGGTGAGGGCGGTGACCCGAGCACCGTTCCGCTCGTCGTCACCGACTACCCCGGCGACGGCTACGCGGACGCCTACCGGTCCGCCACGGACCGCGTGTGGTCCGTCTGGACCGACGACAGCCGGCTCGACGCGACGGTGACGGCGCCGTGGGGCACGGTCCCCGGCCGTGCCGCCATCTGGGGCTACATCAACGAGACCCTCGTGCACGGATGGGACCTGGCCGTCGCCACCAGCCAACCCTCCGAAACCCGCCCGGAGCTCGCCGAGGCCATGCTCGCCGTCGCACGGCACGCGATCCCGGCGGATACGCGCGGCGGGCACGTGCCGTTCGCGGACGTGGTCGAGCCGCACCCCACCGCCGGTCCCACCGAGCGCCTCGCCAACTGGTCGGGACGCAAGAGCATCTGACCCCGCACACACGAACGGGCCGCCGGTGGAAACCACCGGCGGCCCGTTGTCGTTCGACTACTGCCTTGTCTACTCCGAGTCTGCTGCGCCCGACTTGGCCAGGTCGACCGGAACCTCGTCGGGGACCGTGACCGGCTTCGTCTCGCCGCGGAACGTGAACTTCGCGTCCTCGCCCGCGCCTTCGCCGTCCCAGTTCTCGACGTCGACGTACACGATCTGACCGGGGCCGACCTCGCCGAAGAGAATCTTCTCCGACAGCTGGTCCTCGATCTCGCGCTGGATGGTGCGACGCAGCGGCCGCGCACCCAGGACCGGATCGAAGCCACGCTTGGCCAGCAGCGACTTGGCCTTGTCGGTGACCTCCATCGTCATGTCCTTGTTCTTCAAGGCCACCTCGACGCGTGCCACCATCAGGTCCACCATCTGAACGATCTGCTCGGTGGTGAGCTGGTGGAACACGACGATGTCGTCGATGCGGTTGAGGAACTCGGGACGGAAGTGCTTCTTCAGCTCGTCGTGGACCTTGAGCTTCATCCGCTCGTAGTTCGACTCGTCGCCCTTACCGGACGTGAAGCCGAGACCCACAGCCTTGGAGATGTCCGAGGTACCGAGGTTCGAGGTGAAGATGAGCACCGTGTTCTTGAAGTCCACGGTCCGGCCCTGACCGTCGGTGAGACGGCCGTCTTCGAGCACCTGCAGGAGCGTGTTGTAGATCTCCTGGTGTGCCTTCTCGATCTCATCGAACAGCACCACGCTGAACGGCTTGCGGCGCACCTTCTCGGTGAGCTGGCCGCCCTCTTCGTAGCCGACGTAGCCGGGAGGGGCACCGAACAGCCGCGACGCCGTGAAGCGGTCGTGGAACTCACCCATGTCGATCTGGATGAGAGCGTCGTCCTCACCGAACAGGAAGTTGGCGAGCGACTTGGCCAGCTCGGTCTTACCGACACCGGACGGGCCGGCGAAGATGAACGAACCGGACGGACGCTTCGGGTCCTTCAGGCCGGCACGGGTACGACGGATCGCCTTGGCGACAGCCTTGACCGCGTCTTCCTGACCGATGATCCGCTTGTGCAGCTCCTCCTCCATGCGGAGCAGACGCGTGGTCTCCTCCTCGGTGAGCTTGAACACGGGGATGCCGGTCCAGTTACCCAGGACCTCGGCGATCTGCTCGTCGTCGACCTCGGCGATGACGTCCAGGTCACCGGAACGCCACTGCTTCTCCCGCTCCGCACGCTGAGCGACGAGGGTCTTCTCCTTGTCGCGCAGGTTCGCGGCCTTCTCGAAGTCCTGCGCGTCGATCGCGGACTCCTTCTCGCGGCGGGCGTCGGCGATCTTGTCGTCGAACTCGCGGAGGTCCGGCGGTGCGGTCATCCGGCGGATGCGCATCCGGGCTCCGGCCTCGTCGATGAGGTCGATGGCCTTGTCCGGCAGGAAGCGGTCGTTGATGTAGCGATCGGCCAGGGTGGCCGCGGCGACGAGTGCACCGTCCGTGATGGACACGCGGTGGTGCGCCTCGTAACGGTCGCGAAGGCCCTTGAGGATCTCGATGGTGTGTTCCACCGTCGGCTCGCCGACCTGCACCGGCTGGAAGCGGCGCTCGAGTGCGGCGTCCTTCTCGATGTACTTGCGGTACTCGTCGAGGGTGGTGGCACCGATGGTCTGCAGCTCACCGCGGGCGAGCTTCGGCTTGAGGATCGAGGCCGCGTCGATGGCGCCCTCGGCCGCGCCTGCACCCACGAGGGTGTGCAGCTCGTCGATGAACAGGATGATGTCGCCGCGGGTGTTGATCTCCTTGAGGACCTTCTTCAGGCGCTCTTCGAAGTCACCGCGGTAACGGCTGCCGGCCACGAGCGACCCGAGGTCGAGCGTGTACAGCTGCTTGTCCTTGAGCGTCTCGGGGACCTCGCCGTTGACGATGGCCTGAGCGAGACCCTCGACGACGGCGGTCTTACCGACACCGGGCTCGCCGATCAGCACCGGGTTGTTCTTGGTACGGCGCGACAGCACCTGCATGACGCGCTCGATTTCCTTCGAGCGGCCGATAACGGGGTCGAGCTTGCCTTCGAGGGCGGCCTGGGTGAGGTTGCGACCGAACTGGTCGAGCACCAGCGACGTGGACGGGGTGCCCGCCTCGCCGCGAGTGCCGCCGGCCTCGGCCGGCTCCTTGCCCTGGTAGCCGGAGAGCAGCTGGATCACCTGCTGACGCACCCGATTGAGGTCGGCACCGAGCTTGACCAGCACCTGCGCTGCGACGCCTTCACCCTCGCGGATGAGGCCGAGCAGGATGTGCTCCGTACCGATGTAGTTGTGTCCGAGCTGCAGTGCCTCGCGCAGGCTGAGCTCCAGGACTTTTTTGGCACGCGGGGTGAAGGGGATGTGGCCGGACGGGGCCTGCTGGCCCTGGCCGATGATCTCCTCGACCTGGCTGCGCACTCCTTCGAGGGAGATGCCCAACGACTCCAGCGACTTGGCAGCGACACCTTCGCCCTCGTGAATGAGGCCGAGCAGGATGTGCTCCGTACCGATGTAGTTGTGGTTGAGCATCCTGGCTTCTTCTTGAGCCAGGACAACAACGCGCCGTGCGCGATCGGTGAACCTCTCGAACATCGCTCTCCCTCACACTTTCCGACGTGCAGTCACGAGACCGGGTGTCTCGTCCCTGTTCGCCGCGTTTCGCTCCGGCACTACAAGCAGATCGCCAGCGCCTGCTCCGAGGGCCGAAGCCCCGAACCGACGAAGGTTCCACGACCCCAGCTATTACTCTAGTTGGCTGCCGATCGACCTGCTGCCCCTCCACCCCATTAGATGGACGAGCAGGCCTGCTTACCCGTATTTAACGCCCCAGCTCCGGCAATCGTTTCCCGTTCGCTGTACGCCTGGAGCGAACAGGCTCCGCGATGCCGATGTGGACCACCATTTCGTAGCCGCCGGGACTGGCTCGAATGGACACTTCTTTCCAGTTGTTCACCATCCAGACGTACCTGGACGGGACCCTGCGGGTACGTCGTGACCGTGGTGTCGCAGAAATGCGACAACCTCTTGCCCGCGAAGTTCGCGACCCGTTCCCCGAAGGAAGCGAGACCTGCGTGTCCGGACAGGGTATGTCGATGAGCTGTGAGTTCGCCACCCATACCTTTCCGCCGGCGTCGGCCGCCGTTACCCAGCGGGTTGCTCAAGACTCCCCCGGTAACCGGCTACGAGGCGAGAAAGGGCTACCCCGCGACGGGGGCGACGAAACGGCACGGCACGTCGCGCGGGTGGGCGGGATCGAGCGCGTTGAGCACGAATCCGGCGGCCCGTGCCGAACCGGCGACGGCGACGTGGTCGGAGTAGTCCTGCTCGCAATCGTCCTGGACGACGATGTTCGTGGTGTTCGGACCCGGCTCGATGCCGCTCGTGTACGGGACGACCAGTTCGTCGTAGCGGGTGGCGATATTCGTGTACTCGATGCCGGGAACGTAGACCCCGTCCGCCCGCATGCGGTCGATGAACGCGGACCCCTGGAACATCTCGGGGCAGGCCCCACAGACGGGGAAACCTGCCGCCACCTCGTCGTCGATGCCGAGCGCCCGCATGGACCGCCCGACGCTGATCTGATCGTTGCCGTACGTTCCGTGCCACGGCGGTGCCAGTGACACGATCTTCGAGACCTTGTCTGCGCCGCCGAAGAACTTCACGTAGTTGTTCGCCTGCAGGGTGCCCTGGGAATGTCCGACGAGATCGACTTTCGAGGCCCCCGTGCTCGACAGCACCTGATCGACGAACGTGGCGATCTGAGCGGTGCCGGTGTCGATGGGAGTCATCCCGCCGATCGCATCGAGCGGCCACGGCAGTTCGGGGAAGTTGCCGTAGGTGAGGGAATACACGCAGTAGCCCTCGTTGGCGAGAAGCGGCGCGTATACCGCCCAGTTGGTCTGGCGTGCGCCTCCCGTCCCGTGGACGAGGACCACCGGTTCGGGATGCGCGTCACTCGGCACGCAGGACCAGTCGTTCGAACCCGGGGCCGAACCGCCCGGATTTCCCAATTCGAGGGGCACTCCGGCGAGGAAGGAATCCGGCACCGGATAGGTAGGCGCTGCGGACGCCACCCCGGACCACATCACGAACGCCAGGAACAGAATCACTGAAACGGTCACGCAGCGCCGCACAGCTACCCCCCGAACTTCCCGATTAACGGATCAGTGCGGGACGGTAACAGTCCAGGTCACGTCGCGGAGCGAATCAGCGAATTCGGTCCCCAGCTAACTTTCAGTTCGCCTTGTTGTAGGCGTCGATAATTTCCGCGGAGATACGCCCGCGCGCAGAAACCTTTTTGTTGTTCTTGCGCGCCCATTCCCGGATAGCGGCGCTCTGTTCCCGATCGACCGAAACTCGGGACTTGGTGGCGGCCGGAGCCGCCACGGTCTTGCCGCGCTTGCGCGAGCTCACCTTGCGCGCGTGGGAAACCCACACGTCGAGCTGCTCGCGCAATTTCGCCGCATTCTCCGAGGAAAGGTCGATCTCGTACTGAACACCGTCGAGTCCGAACTCGACCGTCTCGTCGGCAGACGCCTCTTGATCGACATCGTCGATCAGGGTGACAGTGACCTTCTTAGCCATGGGATGAAATTCCTCTCGAATGAAGCGACGTCTCATCGTCAACGTGAGCTACGACCCGGAGATAACCATACCCCTGTTCTTCCGATTCGGAATACGAGGAATGGATCGAATTTATCCGCGCGAATTCACCCTGGTGAATCAGCGAGTGGAAGGACGAACAATGGGAAAGAGGATTGTTTCGCGGATTCCCAATCCCGTCAAAGCCATGAGCAGACGGTCGATTCCCATTCCGGTACCGGTAGTCGGCGGCATTCCCTGCTCCATTGCGGCGAGGAATTCTTCGTCGAGGGCCATCGCCTCGTCGTCGCCGGCCGACGCGAGACGCGCCTGATCGACGAACCGCTCACGCTGGATGACCGGATCGACCAATTCCGAATAGCCCGTGGCCAACTCGAACCCGCGGATGTAGAGGTCCCACTTCTCGGTCACCCCGGCCTTGCTGCGGTGGTCACGAGTCAGCGGCGACGTCTCGACCGGGAAATCACGGACGAACGTCGGCTCGAACAACTGGTCGCCGCACTGGTGCTCCCACAGTTCCTCGACGAGCTTTCCGTGCCCGTACCCCTTGTCCTTGGGGACCTCCAGGCCTACCTTCTCGGCGAGCGCCAGTAATTCCTCGACGGTGCTATACGGAGTGACCTCGACACCGATCGCCTGCGACAGCGACGGGTACATCTCGAGGGTCTTCCATTCACCACTGAAGTCGTATTCGGTGCCGTCGGCGAGAGTGACGACCTGCGAACCGAAAGCGGCCTGCGCCACTTCCTGGACGAGTTCGCGGATCATGACGGCGGAATCGTCGTACGTGCCGTACGCCTCGTACGTCTCGAGCATCGCGAATTCCGGCGAGTGCGTCGAGTCGACACCCTCGTTGCGGAAATTCCGGTTGATCTCGAAGACCTTCTCGATACCGCCGACGACGCACCGCTTCAGGAACAGTTCGGGCGCGATACGGAGGTAGAGATCGATATCGAGGGCATTGGAACGCGTGATGAAGGGACGGGCCGCCGCGCCACCCGCCACCGTCTGCAGCATCGGCGTCTCGACCTCGAGGAACCCGCGACGCTCGAGCGCGTTCCGGAGCTCACGGACGACAGCCACCCGCTTACGCGCATTCTCCCGCGCCTCGGAGCGCACGATCAGATCGGCGTAGCGCTGCCGGACCCGCGACTCCTCGTTCATCTCCTTGTGCGCAACCGGCAGCGGCCGGAGCGACTTGGACGCGATCTGCCACGAATCGGCCATGACGCTCAGCTCACCGCGACGCGAACTGATCACCTCACCGTGCACGAACACGAAGTCACCGAGGTCGACATCGGCCTTCCACGAGGCCAGAGCGTCCTCCCCGACCGCGGCGAGACTGATCATCGCCTGCAGCTGGGTTCCGTCGCCTTCCTGCAGCGTCGCGAAGCACAACTTGCCCGTGTTGCGCACGAAGATCACCCGGCCGACGACGCCGACCTGGTCACCGGTGGCCGTGTCGGGCTCGAGTTCCGGGTACTTGGCCCGGATCTCCGCCAGCGAGTGGGTGCGCGCCACCGACACCGGGTACGCCTCGCGTCCCTCCGCGAGGATGCGCTCACGCTTCTCCTGGCGGATCCGAAGCTGCTCGGGGGTGTCGTCGACTGGCTGGGCTGCTACTTCACTCACGGGTCACCAGCCTAATCGACGCCCGCGCGTGCCCCTATTCAGAGGTCAGTGAGTTCAGAGGTCAGTGAGCCGAGACGGTGGCCAGCTCCCGCACGCAGTGCTGCGTGGCGATGAGGGAGCCCAGCAGTCCCGCCGCCTTGATCGCCTTGTACCCGCCGACGAGATCGGTCGCCTTGTGCAGACCCAGCTGCTGCAGCGCCGCCGCGGCGAGACTCGACGTGTAGCCCTCGGAGCAGACGATGATCCACTCGACGTCGTGGTCCACTGCCAGCGCCAGGTGCGCCGAGCTGGTGGGATCGCAACGCCACTCGAGAACGTTGCGTTCGATCGCGAGCGCACCGGGAAGCGTTCCCTCGATCGCTCGCTGCGCCTGCGGGCGGATGTCCACCACGATCGCGCCGCGCGCCACGGCCTCGGGCAGCTCGAATGCGTACATGCGGTCGATCTGGGTGCGGGCCTCTTCGAGCATCTGGTCGATGTTCACTTCGAACCACCCTCGGGGAGATCGGTGAGCTCGGTCCGGGTACGGCGCAGCGTGCCGTGGTCGGTGACCTCGTAATAGGACATGGCCGACAGCGGCGGCGAGTAGGCGTGCACGCTCAGCGTCGGCGTCACCACCTCCGCCCCCGGTGCGTCCGGCGCCCGCACGACGTCGTGAACCCAGCCGAGCGGGAACGAGGCCTGATCGCCTGCCTCGAGAGTGCGGTGACGCAGACGGTCACCCGCCCAACGGAACTCGGACAACGCGCCGCTGAGAACGGTGAGCGCGCCGAAAGAGCCTGCGTGGTCGTGCAATTCGGTGTTCAGGTCGGGAACCCAGCTGATCAGCCAGACGTCGACGTCGTCGTCCGAGTAGAGCCGGGTCGACCAGCGCTCGTGGGTGGGCCAGCTCTGCGGGAGCAGGACGTCGTGGCGGCCGTCGAGGACCTCGGAAGCACCCTGGTCGGTGATGCGCAGCAGGTCAGCCGGGCGAAGACGGGTGGGTACAGATGCAGAAGAATACGTTGCGAGCACGAGAGAGACTCCCAGAAGTGTGAATTGGTCAAGGCAGCGTTCAGCCTCGACAACACTCCTGAGCACTCGTGCAGAGATTCACGGGGACCATTCTGACATAACTTCCGCGAAGAGGGAACCCATCACTCGAGCGGGCTGCGACGCGCCCCCCGGCGAGCCTGATTCCGCTCGTAGACCAGGCGCAGCCCTTCGAGCGTGAGATCCGGTTCGTGCTCGTCGACGGTTTCCGTCTCGGGCATGATCAGCGGCGCGCGGTCACCGGTCGCGATCACCACCACGTCGGAACCGGAGAAGGCGGGCAGTTCCTTGCGCACGCGGCGGACCAGCCCGTCGACGAGCCCGGCGAAACCGAACACCGCACCCGACTGCATGCACTCGACGGTATTCTTGCCGACGACGGAGCGGGGCCGCACCAGTTCGACCTTGCGCAGAGCCGCCGACTGCGACGCGAGTGCGTCCGAGGAGATCTCGAGGCCCGGCGCGATGGCGCCGCCGAGGAACTCGCCCTTGGCGGACACGACGTCGACGCACGTGGACGTCCCGAAGTCGACCACGATGCACGGTGCGTCGTAGAGGTGATGCGCCGCAAGACTGTTCACGATCCGGTCGGCGCCCACCTCCTTGGGGTTGTCGACGAGCAGCGGAACACCGGTTCGCACCCCGGGTTCCACCAGCACGTGCGGAACGTGCCCCCAGTACCGCGTCAGCATCACGCGGATCTCCCGCAGCACCGACGGCACCGTCGACAGCGCGGATACACCGGTGATCTGATCGGTGTGCGCGCCGAGGAGCCCCCGGAAGATCAGGGCCAGCTCGTCGGCCGTCATCCTCGCGTCGGTGCGCATCCGCCAGTCCTGCACCAACTTCGAGTTTTCACCGGTACCGGTGAACAGACCGAGAACGATGTTCGTGTTCCGGACGTCGACGGTGAGGAGCATGGGTTACACCAAACTGGATTCGCGCTCGGCGTCGAGCGTCGACAGCATGCGCGGGGTGATGAGACCGGAGCCCTCCGGCGCGTGCGCCGGGTCGGCACCGAGCTCGATCGGCGAGTTGGCGGCGTCGACGAACACGACGCGCGGCTCGTAGTCGCGCACCTCCTGCTCGTTCATGACGCCGTAGGCGATGAGGATGACGAGGTCGCCGGGCTTGACCAGATGCGCTGCCGCACCGTTGATCCCGATGACGCCACTTCCCCGCTCGCCGGCGATCACATAGGTTTCGAGCCGCGCGCCGTTGTCGATGTCGACGATGCACACCTGCTCGCCCTCGAGGAGGTCGGCGGCGTCCATCAGATCCTGGTCGACCGTCACCGAGCCCACGTAGTGCAGGTCGGCGTGTGTGACGGTGGCGCGGTGGATCTTCGACTTCATCATGGTGCGAAACATGTTCCGGTCCTTACTCTTCTAGCGGGAAAGAAGTTCTGTGGCCGCGCCCGACGGTGGTTCGGCGTCGCGTTCGAGGAAACCGGTGCCGACGGCGACACCGACGTTGTCGATCAATCGGGTGGTTCCGAGCTTGGCGGCGACGAGCAGCCGGCCGTCGCCTCGTTCGGGGGCGGGGCCGAGATCGACGCCCCGCACTTCGAGGTAGTCGACCTCCACCTCCGGGACGGAGGCCAGCACCTCGCGCGCGGTGGCCAGGATCGCCTCGGCGCCACCGGCCGCGGCGTGGGCGCCGGCGATGAGCGCCGCGGACAGTGCCGTCGCCGCGGTGCGCTGCGCCTCGTCGAGGTAGCGGTTGCGCGAGGACAGTGCCAGCCCGTCGTGTTCACGCACCGTGGGCACGCCGAAGATCCGGACGTCGAAGTTCAGGTCGGTCACCATCTGCCGGATCAGCGTCAGCTGCTGGTAGTCCTTCTCGCCGAAATACGCGACGTTCGGCGCCGCGATCTGCAGCAGCTTGGCGACGACGGTGAGCATGCCCGCGAAGTGCGTCGGCCGGGACGCGCCCTCCAGCTCGGCACCCAGCGGTCCGGGATGGATCGTGGTCCGCGGTCCTGTCGGGTACATGGTGGCTGCGGTGGGCACGAACGCCAGCTCGACTCCGGCCTCGCGCAGCAGTTCGAGATCGGCGTCGAGGGTGCGCGGGTAGGCGTCGAGGTCTTCACCGGCACCGAACTGCAACGGGTTGACGAAGATCGAGACGATCACCACCGCACCGGTGAGCTTGGCCTGCCGCACCAGTTCCAGGTGACCCGTGTGGAGGGCTCCCATCGTCGGCACGAGCGCGACCTGGCGGCCGACACCGCGGAGCGCCTTCGAGACCCGGGTCAGCACGTTCGGGTCGTGGTGCACGGTCAGTTCGCCGCGCTTGTATCCGCCCTGCAGATCGCTCACGGAACTCACCTCCGGTCTTCCAGGATTTCCAGCAGTTCAGGTGTCGCGCCGGCGCGTTGCGCCGACCTCAGAGACAGGGCACGGTAGCCGGCCGCGATCCGCGGATCGACCTCTTCGAGTACCCGCAGATGCGTGGCAACCGCTTCCGAATCGCCCCGCGCGACCGGCCCGGTCAGTGCCGACGGCCCGCGCCGCAGGGCGTTGTCGAGCGCCGCGGAGAGCAGCGGCTGGAGGACTCGTTCGGCCAGGCCGTTCGGATCGTCGCCGATCAGCTCCTGGCCGAGCAGTTCCTGGCCTTCGAGGGCGACGCGCAGCGCGGCCACGGCGTCGACGACGAGCGTCACCAGGTGGTTGCTGCCGTGCGCGAGGGCGGCGTGGTATAGCGGTCGCATGTCCTCGCGGACCCGGACGGGCTCGCCGCCGATCTCGAGGACCAGCGACTGTGCGATCGCGTAACCGATGTCGTCGGCGGCAGTGATGCCGAAACAGGCGGACGCGAGACGGACGGTGTCCTCGTCGTGCCCGGTGAACGTCATTGCGGGGTGAATCGCGAGCGGAACGACGCCCTGCTCGGTGAGGGGGTCGAGGATCCCGATGCCGTTCGCGCCGGAGGTGTGCGCCACGATCGCGCGACTCGGCACCGCACGGGTGGAGGCCAACCCCGCGATCAGTGACGGCAGTTCGGCGTCGGGGACGGCGAGAATGAGCAGCTCGGAGCGGGCCGCGACCTCGGCCACCGGCAGAATCTCGGTCTCGGGGAGCCGGGTCCGTGCCCGGTGACGTGAAGCGTCGGAGACAGCCGAGCAGGCGACGACGACGTGACCCGCCCGCTCCAACGCGGCACCGATTGCTGTACCGACCCGGCCGGCGGAGACGATTCCTACCGTCAACCTCGCAGGCGCAGGGCCATTAGTGATCCCGAAAGAGGTCACCTTCGTCCTCTCGTTCGTTCCAGTCCCGCTCGGCGGGTACCAGACGTTCCAGGGTGAGGATAGCCCGGCTCGAACGCACCCCGCCATGCGCCGGCAGAGTGATATATGCCTCACACGATGCGGGTTGATCCTCGGGCGCGTCCGGCCTTACTCGGCCCGGCGACGCCGGCCACCGGTGCTCTGGCCGGTCCCGGATGCCGACTGCATGTTGGCCATGATCTCGGCGACGGACAGCCCGTTCGAGTGCGCACCCGACGGTTCGTCGTCCTCGGGCGCCCGACGGCGGCCCTGCCGCGCTTCGGGCTCTGCCTCAGCCTCTGCCTCTGCCTCTGAGTCGGGCTCGGGGACCGATTCGGGCTCGACCGGGGCGACAGGCTCCGGCTCGGGTGCCGGCCGGGTCTCGGCAACCGGCTCGGGCTCCGGTTCCGGTTCGACCTCGATCTCGGGTTCGGTCTGCCCGGCGTAGGCGGGTTCCACGATGGACGTCTCGGCGGTGACCGGATCGTCGTCCGGATTCGCGAAGTGGTGAGAAGACTGGGCGGAACCGCTCTGATGCCCGGCCCCGGCGGCATGCCCTGCTCCCGGGATGTACAGGCCCGACGCAGCCGGCTGATAGCTGCTGTACGACCCGCCTGCGAGTTCCTGCACACGCGTCGAATCCGCCCGCAGCGCAATCCGTTCGGTCGGCATCGCGCCGTCGAACAGGGCCTCGAGATTCTTGCGGAGCGACGCGAGTTCGGCACGCAGCGCGGCGAGTTCTTCGGCGTCGGCGCGCACGTCGCTGCGCACCCGCTTCTCGACGGTGAGCTCGTATTCGCGCCGTGCCGAGATCTCCCGCTCGAGCTGCAACTCATAGACGGTCTGCAGGTCGTTGACCTTCGCCTTGTCGAGCGCCGACTCGCGCCGGTACTTCGTCATGGCGATGGCACCGACCGTGGCAGCCCACAGCGCGGCGACCAGGCCCACTCGCAGGAGTTGGACGCTGTCGCTGAAGATCAGGAAGAGGGACGCGATCACCGCGAGGGCGAGCAACCCCGCAACGATCATCTGGCTCGCGCTGCGCTTGTTGCGGCGCGCAGACTTGAGGCGACCAGGATTCGTCATGGTGCCAGGGTACTTGGCCGCGAAGGGTGCACCGCGCATTCCGTCGGACCTGCGGCGATCCTCCATGTCCTCAATGCGCCGGCTCGTCCGAGGGGTCGTCGGGGGTGCGGCAGCAGTGTTCCAGCCACAGTGCCGCGCCGACGAGGGCCAGTGCGGCGACGAGGCCCACCCACGCGCCGGGAGTGTCCGAGCCCGCGGCCCGGAGCACCGAACGCTGCGGAAGCAGGTACAGCAGGAAGCCGCCCCACACCCCGGCCGTCGCGGCACCGACGAGCGCGGACGCCTTGGCTAGCGCCGCCACCCGGGCGGCGGTGATCGGGTGCAGCTGACGCGGTCCGTCGCCCACCTGATGGTTGCTGACCCGGGATCGCACCATGAACGCGAGCACGACCTCGATCAGCGCGACCGGATACAGCGACGCCCCGGCGTACACGGGAATCGGCGGAAACGAACCGTAGAACACACGGACCAGAATCCAGGTGGCGGCGACGGCGAGAGCGGCCAGGAACAGCAGATCCCAGATCCGGGTGGGTTTCATCGTGCCCGTCGGTTCCGGCTTCATCGCGACCGCCGGTCCAGAACGAGCTGCGTCCGGTGCACACCGGCGCGTTCCTCGTCGCCCAGCAGTGGCAGCAGCGCGTCCACCCGGGTCGTAGTCCCGTCGACCGGCAGCACGGCGTCGGGTTCGACGTCCAGCCACGGAATCAGCACGAAGGCACGCTCGTGCGCTCTCGGGTGCGGCAACGTCAGTTCCGGGTCGTCGCTGCGGACGTCGTCGCACGTGACGACGTCGACGTCGAGCGTGCGCGGGCCCCACCGTTCGATCCGCACCCGGTCGGCGGCAACCTCCAGTTCCTGCCCGCGCCGCAGCCAGCCGTAACCGTCGAGTGCGGGATCGTCGACGACGAGGACCGCGTTGAGGAAGTCCTGCTGCTCGACACCGCCCCACGGCGCCGTCGAATACACCGGAGAGACCGCCACGACCGCGTCGCCCAGACCGTCGAGAACGGACTGCAGATGGGCGAGGCTGTCGCCGACGTTCGACCCGATCGACAACACCGCGCGACTCATGGCCGCGACCTGTGCGCGACCACCGCGACGTCCGCGAAGGTCAGCGGGATCGGCGCGGACGGCTTGTGCAACACCACCTCGGTGCGCCGGACACGAGGGTCGGTCATCACCCCGTCCGCGATCTCCGCGGCGACGGTCTCGATGAGGTCCCGTGAGGGTCCCGCGACGATCGCGGCCGCGCGCTCGGCCAGTCCGCCGTAGTCGAGGGTGTCGTCGAGGTCGTCCGATGCGGCGGCGGGGGCGAGGTCCATCCAGACGGTGATGTCGACGTAGAAGTCCTGACCGTCCCGCTTCTCGTGTTCGAAGACGCCGTGATTGCCACGAACCTTCAAGCCGCGCAACTCGATTCGATCACTCACGTCCGGCTGCACCCTTTGCCCAGGCCTCGGCGACCGCGATGGCGTCGAGGGAACCCTGCGCGTCGTGCACGCGCACTCCCCACGCTCCGTGGGTGGCGGCGAGCGCCGAGACGACGGCGGTCGCGATCTCCCGGCCGGCGGGCGGGCGCGGTTCCCCGTCCGCATCCGCCAGCAGCGAACCCAGGAACCGCTTGCGGGACGCGCCGATCAGGACGGGGAATCCCAGCGCGTTGAACTCGGGCAGCGCCTTCAGCAGAGCCCAGTTGTGGTCGGCGTTCTTCGCGAATCCGAGACCCGGATCCAGCACCAGGGAACCCGGATCCACCCCGGCCTTCACGGCCAGGTCGACCTGGGTCATCAGTTCGTCCCGGACCTCACGGACCACGTCCTCGTAGTGGTCGGCGGTGCCGCGGTGCACGTAGTCGGCAGCCGAACGCCAGTGCATCAGGATCCACGGCACTCCGGCGTCCGCGACGACCGAGGCCATCGCCGCATCCGCACGGCCACCGGCGACGTCGTTGATGATCGACGCACCCGCCTCGATCGCGACCTCCGCGACCGACGCCCGCATCGTGTCCACGCTGACGCAGATGCCCTCGCCCACCAGGTCCGCGATCACAGGTGCGACGCGACCGGCTTCGACGTCGGGATCGACCCGCGCCGCGCCCGGCCGGGTGGACTCGCCGCCGACGTCGACGATGTCGACGCCGAGACGCTTCAGTTCCAGACCGCGCGCGAGCGCCGCGTCACGATCGAGGAAACGTCCGCCGTCGGAAAAGGAATCGGTGGTGACGTTCAGGACGCCCATCACCACGGTTCGGCCTGGCGCGGGCAACTCGATCACGGTCACTTCCGCAGAATAAGGTCCAGAGCCTCGGAACGTGAGGCCGCGCTGGACTGGAGCAGACCACGCACCGCGGAGGTGGTGGTACTCGCACCAGGCTTGCGGATCCCCCGCATCGCCATGCACAGGTGCTCGGCCTCGATGACCACGATCGCACCGCGCGGGTCCAGCTTGCGCATGACAGCGTCGGCGATCTGGCTGGTCAGACGCTCCTGCACCTGCGGACGCTTGGCGTACAGGTCGACCACGCGCGCCAGCTTCGACAGGCCGGTCACCTTGCCCGTCTTACCGGGGATGTACCCGACGTGGGCGACCCCGTGGAACGACACGAGATGGTGCTCACACGTGGAGTACAGCGGAATGTCGCGAACGAGCACCAGCTCCTGGTGCCCCTCGTCGAACGTCGTGTTCAGCACGGTGTCCGGGTCGGTGTAGAGGCCCGCGAAGACCTCGCGGTACGACCGCGCCACGCGGGCGGGCGTATCCCGGAGTCCGGGACGGTCCGGGTTTTCACCGATCGCGATCAGCAGTTCGCGCACCGCAGCTTCGGCACGCGGCTGATCGAACACCCGGCCTGTCTCGAGCGCCACGGGCTCACTACCGAGATGATTCACCGACAACCGAAACTCCTCCAGTACCGGGACCGATCGTCCCGAAGCAACAGCCTAGTGTCGGGCGGATCAGTTCGATCCGTCCGGTCCTTTCCAGGCCCTCGTCTGCGCGTCGTCGTCGCCGGTGCCACGCTGCTCGTGCGGTGGGTTCCACTGGTTCCCCGGACCCTGGTTTCCGGAGTACTGGCCCTCCGGATTCTGGTTGCCCGGATCGCGAGGCGGCCAGCCCGGAGCCGACCAACCCGCGGGGGCGCCGTAGTCCGGACGCGGCTGCGTCATCCCACCCTGCGGCCTGGCCGGTGCCGGCTGCGAGTAGCCGTTGGCGGGTGCCGGCTGCGGGTACTGCTGCTGCGGCGGAGCCTGCTGCGACTGCTGCTGGGCGAACACCGGCTCGGGCTGCTGGGGCCACGGCTCGCCGCGCTCGACCGCGAGTTCCCGCGGCGTCTTGACCGGCGGCTTGTCGGACGGGGTCCGGTGGCCGAAGTCGTTGAACGCGGTGATGCGCGGGCGCTTCTCGACGCTGTGGAAGATCTTCTCGAGATCCTTGCGGGTGAGCGTCTCGCGTTCGAGCAGCTCGGTGGCCAGGATGTCCAGCACGTCGCGGTATTCGTTGAGGATCGCCCACGCCTCGGTGTGCGCGGCCTCGATGAGGTTGCGGACCTCTTCGTCGATCTCGCGTGCGACCTCATGGGAGTAGTCGGACTGCTGACCCATCGACCGGCCCAGGAACGGGTCTCCGCCCTCCTGGCCGTACCGCACCGCACCCAGCTTCGCGCTCATGCCGTACTCGGTGACCATCGACCGCGCGATCTTCGTCGCCATGTCGATGTCGGAGGACGCACCGGTGGTCGGCTCGTGGAACACGAGTTCCTCGGCCGCGCGGCCACCCATCGCCATGACGAGGCGGGCGATCATCTCGGACCGTGTCATCAGGCCCTTGTCGTCCTCGGGCACCGTCATCGCGTGACCGCCGGTGCGGCCGCGGGCGAGGATGGTGACCTTGTAGACGGGCTCGATGTCGGGCATCGCCCACGCGGCGAGCGTGTGCCCACCCTCGTGGTACGCGGTGATCTTCTTCTCGTGCTCGCTGATGATGCGGCTCTTGCGGCGCGGGCCGCCGACGACACGGTCGACGGATTCCTCGAGCGCAGCCTCCGTGATGACGGTGCCGTTCTCGCGGGCGGTGAGCAGCGCGGCCTCGTTGATGACGTTGGCCAGATCGGCACCCGACATTCCGACGGTGCGCTTGGCCAGGCCTTCGAGGTCGGCGTGCTGGTCGATCGGCTTGCCCTGCGAGTGAACCTTCAGGATGGCGCGACGGCCGGCGAGATCCGGGGCGCCGACGGGGATCTGCCGGTCGAAGCGGCCCGGACGCAGCAACGCCGGGTCCAGGATATCGGGGCGGTTGGTGGCGGCGATGAGGATGACGCCGGTGCGGTCACCGAAACCGTCCATCTCGACCAGCAACTGGTTGAGGGTCTGCTCGCGCTCGTCGTGTCCGCCACCGAGGCCCGCGCCACGCTGGCGTCCGACGGCGTCGATCTCGTCGACGAAGATGATGCAGGGGCTGTTCTGCTTGGCCTGGTCGAACATGTCGCGCACACGGGACGCACCCACACCGACGAACATCTCGACGAAGTCCGAACCGGAGATCGTAAAGAACGGGACACCGGCCTCGCCTGCCACCGCGCGGGCGAGGAGGGTCTTACCGGTTCCGGGCGGCCCGTAGAGCAGCACACCGCGCGGGATCTTCGCTCCCAGCGACTGGTAGCGCATCGGGTTCTGCAGGAAGTCCTTGATCTCGTACAGCTCTTCGACGGCCTCGTCCGCACCCGCGACGTCGGCGAACGTGGTCTTCGGCATGTCCTTGTTGAGCTGCTTGGCCTTCGACTTGCCGAAGCCCATGACGCCGCCGCGACCACCGCCCTGCATGCGGCTCATCACGAAGAAGAAGATGCCGAGCAGGATCACCATCGGCAGGACGAACAACAGGATCGACGTGAGCCAGCTCTCCTGCGTGACCGTGGTGTTGTAGCTCTGCAGGCCCTTGTCGGAGATCTCGTTGAAGATCTGCTCGGACGCCGACGCCGGATACTTCGCGAGGATCTCGGTCTTGCCGTCGGTCGCGTCGTTGCCGTCCTTCAGCCACAGGCGGACCTGCTGCTCCCGGTCGTCGATCTGCGCCTTGTCGACGTTGTTCGCGTCGAGCTGCGCGATCGCCACGGAGGTGTCGACACCCTTGAATCCGCGCGTGTCGTTGCCGAAGTAGCTGAAGGCGTAGATCACCAGCAGGATGCCGGCAACTATCGCCAGGTTTCGAAACACAGTCTTACGGTTCATACAGGTCGGCCGAGATGGCCGGTCCTTTCGAGAGTGCGGGTCTTCCGGGTGCGCCTTCCGGCTGCCAACCGGACAAACCAGGTTACCGCGAAGGCACCCCGGCGACTCCAGGTAGCAGCCAACCGCCGTTGGGAGCGGTCTCTTTCTTTCAACGCATGCGATTGCCCATCGGTTCCCTCGGACTCGATCCGGGTCCGAATGTGCGGGAGTTCACCGCGCGGGCGCGACCCTCGGCCAGCCGCCGCCCACCCGCTCGATGTGAGCGGCCAGGGCCAGGATCCTGGCCTCTCCTCCGGGCGGTGCCGCGATCTGCACGGCCAGCGGTGTGCCCGAGTGTGAGTGCGTGCCGACGGGCACACTCGCCGCGGGCCACCCGACGAGATTCCACAGCGCACTGAACGGGGCGTACCGCACGTTGGCCACGATGTTCGACAGCCACGACCGCTCGCTCCACGTCGTCGCCGCGAGCGGCGGCTGCGCGAGAGCGGGTGTGATCACCACGTCGTAGTTCTCGAAGAATGCGCGCAGCGACTCTTCGAGCCTGCCCACCTGCTCGGGGCGGACGAACCGGCCCAGCGCGCGGCCCACCGCGACGTGCCTGCGGGTCCGCGGCTGCAGTAGCCGCAGATCGAGCCCCTTCGCGTCGGCGGCCGTTCCCGCGGTCCAGCGGGCGAGAACGGGAAGCAGGTTGACCGGGTACGGCAACGTCGCAGGCTCGACGTCATGGCCCGAGCCGGTCAGTTCCCTGCCCGCGCGCACGGCCGCATCCCGCCACTGCGGATCGACCGTGGCCAGGAATGTCGGCGACCCTGCCGCCACCGCGATCCGCAGTGGTTCCGACGCGCCGATCCGCGCGAGTTCGGGCCGGTCGGCGAGGACGGACAGCATGAGAGCGGCGTCGTCGACGGTCGTGGCGATGGGCCCGTTCTCGGCCATCCCGAACCACGAGGTGGCGCCGAGTTCGGACGGCACCACTCCCCTGCCCGGTTTGATACCGAACACTCCGCAGTTCGCGGAGGGGATGCGGATCGACCCCAGACCGTCGGTCCCGTGGGCCAGGGGCACCATCCCCGCGGCCACGGCGGCGGCCGCTCCCCCGGACGAACCCCCGCAGGTCCGCGACGGATTCCACGGATTGCGGGTGATGTGGCCGGGCGCGTCGGTGGTTCCCCACACCGCCAGCTCGGGGAGGGTGGTCAGGCCGACGACCACCGCTCCCGCCGCCCGCAGTCGCGCGACGACCGGGTGATCGGAAACCTTCGGTTCGGCACTGGTCGCACCCGATCCCTCGCGCATCGGCAGTCCGGCCACGGAAATGACGTCCTTGATCGCGACGGGCACTCCTGCCAGCGGAAGCGTGGACAGATCCGGCCGGCGAGAGAGGGCGAGGGCGTCGGCTCGGGCCTGTTCGGCGAGGACCGTGACGAACGCCTGAATCTTCGGTTCACGCTCGTCGATGGCCGCGAGCGCGGCCTCGACATGCTCCATCGGGCTCGAGACGCCCGAGCGAACCTGCTCGGCGACGACGACGGCTGAGGTGAACGGGGAGTCCCCCATCACCCGAGTATATGGTGCAGGGAAGCAGTCGTTTCGAGTATTCGCGCTGGATACAGTAGGTCTGCGGGGTTACCATTCGCTTGTCCCTGGATGGGACTCTTCACACCGCTCCAGACAACCTCGATGTGCCCAGAGAACCCGCCCAGTAGAACCCTCGATGTGCAATGACCAGAGGAAACGGGTCGGGCAGAGACGGATCGGCCGCTGGATCGGACTCTGCCGAACGGACCGTCGGAGTCACGAACTCCGAACACGAGAGCAGCGAAGCGACGGTCGCGGCCGGACCGTCGACGGTGGTTGCTGAGCAAACCATGTCCGCACGGACCATGACCGCCGAGCAGACCGCCGCCGCCGAACACACCGCGGCGGCCGAGCAAACCGCACCCGCCGAGCAAACCGCGGCCGCCGAACAGACCGCGGCCGCCGGTCCGACCGTGACCGCCCGCCAGCCGGACACGCTCATCACCACGCCGCCGGGCAATGCGGCGCTCGACGATGTCGAGGTCGGACAGCAGGTCGACGACTTCGATCTGCTGATGGGCCTGGGCAGCGGCGCGTTCGGCCGCGTGTTCCTGGCACGGCAGCGGTCGATGCAGCGACTCGTCGCGGTGAAGATCTCGCACGACAAGGGGAACGAGCCGCAGACCCTCGCCCAGCTCGACCACAACTACATCGTGCGCGTGTTCGACCAGCGGTTGCTCGAGGACCGCGAACTGCGCCTTCTCTACATGCAGTACCTGCCGGGCGGCACCCTGCTGCGGGTTCTGCGCCGCGTACGCGTCACCCCGGAACAGGACCGGACGGGCAGCCTGCTGCTGGATGTGGTCGACGAGGAGATGCGGGAGAAGGGCGAGATCAGGCCCACCGACTCGAGTGTGCGGGACGAAATCGCATCGCTGACCTGGCCGGAGACGATCGCGTGGCTGGGGCGGCGACTGGCGGACGCCCTCGACTACGCCGGCAAGCGCGGCGTCCTGCACCGCGACATCAAGCCCGCCAACATCCTGCTGACGGCCGAGGGGGTGCCGAAGCTCGCCGATTTCAACATCAGTTTCAGCGACACCGTCACTGGCGCGTCACCGCTCGCCTACTTCGGCGGATCCCTGGCCTACATGTCCCCCGAGCAACTCGAGGCGTGTCACCGCGGTATGCCCGGGACGGCGGCGGACCTCGACACCCGCAGCGACATCTTCGCGCTCGGCGTGATGTTGTGGGAGCTGATGTGCGGGCGGCGTCCGTTCGAGGACGAGGACGTGTCGAGCGAGTCGCTCGTCGCACTCGAAGCGATGCTGGACCGCCGCAGTCGCGACATCGACCCGGAGTTCCTCGACCAGTTGCCCTACGACTGCCCGCCGTCGCTGCGACGGGTACTCCTGACGTGTCTGGCACCGAAGCCGGAGGACCGGTGGTCGTCCGGTGCCGAACTGGCCCAGCAATTCGACCTGTGCCTGAATCCCCGGGCCCGCGACCTCGTCGATCCGCCGCCGAACAGTTGGCGCATGCGGCTGCGCCGCTTCGCGCTCCCGATTCTGGTGATCGGTATCGCGGTGCCGAACGCTCTCGCCGGCGCCTACAACTACCACCACAACAAGATGCTGATCATCAGCAATCTGACGCCGGAGGCCCAGCACTCGTTCGAATCGATCCAATTGGTGATCAATTCGATTGCGTTCCCGCTGGGCGCGATCATGCTGCTCTACTGGTGCCGATATCCGCTGCTCGTTCCGCGTGGTCTGCGCAAGGGGAAAACGTACGACCGCCAGACACTGGCCCGGGCCCGCACCGACACACTGCTGCTCGGCGACCGCGTCGTGCTGGTGGTGTTCGGGTTGTGGGTCATCGCGGGCATCGCCTATCCGATTTCCCTGCAACTCGCGGCGGGGAACGTTCCGCCGGGCGCGTACGTGCACTTCATCGCATCACTGATCGTGTGCGGTGCCGTGTCGGTGGCGTACCCGTTCTTCGTGGTCGCGTTCTTCGCGGTGCGCTGTATCTACCCGACCCTGCTGCCGCAGGACATCGCCAGCAGCGCCGACGCGCACAAACTGCGGGGCCTCGACCGCCGGAGCACGCTGTATCTCGCGGTGGCCGCTTCGGTTCCGCTGGCCGGTGTGGCCGGGGTGACGTTCCTGTCGCCCGACGAGATCACGCTCGTGATCATCGCGGTCCGCATCCTGTGCGTCGGCGGCATCTTCGCGTTCGTCGGCGTGTACTGGCTGTTCCGGCAACTGGAGCAGGACCTACGGGCGCTGGAGCTCGCCGTGTCGCACGAACCCGTCCGCTGACGAGCAGCGCGGAGATCAGCCGCCGTAGACGGAAGGCTCGAGGGTCCCGATGTACGGCAGGTCGCGGTACCGCTCGGCGTAGTCGAGGCCGTACCCGACGACGAATTCGTTGGGGATGTCGAAGCCCACGTTCGCGACGTTGACGTCGACCTTGATGGCGTCGGGCTTGCGCAGCAGCGTGACGACCTCGAGGGACGCCGGGTTGCGGCTCGACAGGTTGCGCATCAGCCAGGACAGCGTCAGACCGGAGTCGATGATGTCCTCGACGATCAGCACGTGCCGGCCGGCGATGTCCTTGTCGAGGTCCTTGAGGATGCGCACGACGCCGGAGGACGACGTCGACGACCCGTAGGAGCTGACGGCCATGAACTCCATCTGGGTGGGGATGGGGAGGGCCCGCGCGAAGTCGGTCATGAAGAAGATGGCGCCCTTGAGGACACCCACCAGGAGCAGATCCCCTTCCGGGGCGCCCTCCGGGTAGCGCTTGGCGATCTCCTCGGCCAGTTCGACGGTACGTCGACGAATCTCGTCCTCGGAGATCAGTACCGATGCGATGTCGCCTTCGTACACGCGATCAAACCCTTCGTCGGTCGTCCAATCCGACGTTCAGCCTGCCACGTCGTCGGCGGACCACCAACCTCGCGTCCGGTGTTCCGCCCCCGATCGCCACCTGTCCCTGTCCCCGCCACCGTGCGACGAGGTCGTCCACGGCCCGCAGTTGCGTGTCTCCGAGACCGCGCGCACCGGCCGCGAGTAGCCAGCTGCGCAGCACCCGCCTGCGGACGGGTGGCGCCGACAGAACGAGCACGGCCGCGTCGATTTCGCCGTTCACCACGACTTTCGCCTCGGCGTCGGCGGCCATCGCGTCGAGGACCGCCCCTTCCTCACGCAGGTGTTCCCCGGTGCGGGCGAGGGCCCCGGCGACGCCGCCGCCCAGGACGTCCTCGAGCAGCGGCAGCACCTCGGTGCGCAGCCGCACCCGCACGAAGTCGGGTGAGGCGTTGTGCGGATCCTCGTGCGGGCTGAGTCCCAATTCCGCGCAGGCCTGCCGGGTCACAGCGCGTTTCACGTCCAGCAGCGGTCGCCCCCACGGGCTGTCGTACGCGCTCATCCCCCAGATGGATCGACCCCCCGAACCGCGCGACAACCCCAGCAACACCGTTTCGGCCTGGTCGTCGAGGGTGTGTCCCAACAGCACCGGGCGGGTTCCGCGCGCCGCGTCGAGGGCGCGGTAACGGGCCTGCCGGGCCGCCGCCTCGAGCCCGCCCGACCCGGTCACATCGACGGGAAGCACCTCGGCGGACGCGCAGCCGAGCGCTCGGGCACGGGCCGCGGCCTCGTCGGCCACGTCGGCCGATCCCGGCTGCAGCCGATGGTCGACGACGAGGGCGCACACCGAACGCGCCTCCGCGGCGGCCGCCGCGGTCAGCGCCAGTGAGTCGGCACCACCCGACAACCCGACCGCGATCTCGCCGTCCGGGGCGTGCGCCGCGATCCAGCGCCGCACGGCGTGACGAACCTCGAGGATCGCCGGCTCCTCGGGAAGCAGCGTCACCGGCTCAGCCCTTCTCGAATCAGCCCAGTACCCGGGACACCCAGGCGTCCGGCGCGTCGATCTCCGCGAGCCGGGGCAACGTGTCGGGGCCGGTCCACACGACGTTGAACCGGTCCATCCCGACCTTGTCCACGACGGCGTCGACGAACGCCTTGCCGCGCACGTATTGCGCCATCTTGGCGTCCATCCCGAGCAGCGCCCGGATGAGACGCTGCACCGGGTTGCTCTTGCGGCGGCGCCGCTGATCGAACGCGGCCCGGATGGCGGCCACCGACGGCACGACCGCGGGTCCGACGGCGTCCATCACGTGGTCCGCATGTCCCTCGAGGAGGGTGCCGAGCACCAGCAGACGGTCGAGTGCCTCGCGTTGCGGCTCCGCCTGGGTGGCGCGCAGCAGTCCGACGATGCCGCCCGGTGCGCCCGACTCGTCCGGCTCTGGGCGCCCGCGGTCGCGCAGCGCGGAGGACAACCGGCCGACCATGTCGGTGACGGACTCGTCCTCGGCGGATCCGAGGGTCTCCACCGACTCCTGCATGTAGCCGGTGAGCCACGGTGACGACGAGAACTGCACCCGGTGCGTCACCTCGTGGAGGCACACCCAGAGCCGGAAGTCGCTGGGCCGCACCCGCAACGTGCGCTCGACGGACACCACGTTGGGCGCCACCAGCAGCAGGGTTCCGTTGTCGCCGGTGAACGGGTCGTACTGGCCGAGGATCGCCGAAGACAGGTACGCGAGCATCGCCCCGGCCTGAAGGCCCGCCGGCTTGCCGAGCAGCATGCCGGGAGCGGCGTCGCCGCCGGTGAGTTGCGACATCGAATGCGCGGCGGCGTGGATCCACCCGGCCCGGTCGAGGATCTGGGCGGTCGGCACCGGAAGTCCGTCGGCGAGGCCGGTGACTTCCCGGACGGGCAGTTCCGCGCGCATCGACGCGTCGGCCAGTTCCGCGACCACGGTTTCGGCCGTGTACCGCGACGTCACCGGTCCGCTGCGCGCGAGCTTCACCCCCGTCCTGGCTGCGAGCTTCCAGTCGACGGCACCACTGAAGGCGTTTCCTTCGGCGGCCATCACTGGCACCCGCACGTGCGGAGCGCAGCGGCAAGTGCGTCGAGTGCGGGACGGCTGACCTCCGGCGGGCGGTCGTTGGACATCAGCGCGAACGTGAGCACCCGCCCGTTCTGGTCCACCACGTAGCCGGCGAGCGCGCTGGCCGTGGACAGGGTGCCGGTCTTCGCCCGCACCCACCCGGCGCCCGTGCGGTTCCCCGACGCGTAGCGGTCGGACAGGCTGCCCGTGGCGCCGGCCACCGGCAGGTAGTCGAGCATCGGCCGCAGGGCGGGATTGCCCTCGCCCGCGGCCGCCGTGAGGACCTGGTCGAGTGTGTGCGGCGCGATGCGGTCGTCGACGGACAACCCGCTCGCGTCGTGCAGGGTGAATCCCGACAGATCGAATCCGGCCGCGGTCAGCGTCTGGCCGATGGTCGCGACGGCGCCCTTGAACGATGCTTCCGCACCGGCATTCATGGCAACCTCCCGCCCGATCGCTTCGGCAAGCACATTGTCCGAGTGTTCCATCATCTGCCGCAACCGGTCGCGCAGCGGCGCGGACTGCACACTCGCCACGGTAGCCGCACCGGGCGCCGCGACCCCCGACGTGACCGCCGACGGGGCGACGCCGAGCGCACCGGCGAGCGTCCGTCCGGCGTCGAGCGCGGGTGTCGAACTGCGCGGCGACTCGTCCACGAGCGGGTCGGCCCGTCCGCCGTCGATCATGATCGGTTCGGTGGGGGTGATGAATCCGGCGCCGACGTCCGTCGGGAACCATCCCTGCGCCATGGTGTCGCCCGAGTAGATGCTGGTGTCGACCACGATGCTCGTCACCTGGATGCCCGCGTTCCGGACCTGATCGACCAGTTGCGAGATGTGCGCCGCACCCGGGTAGTAGCCGTTCTCCCCGACCGGCTTCGCGGTGAGAGTGGGATCACCACCGGCCACGAGGACGATCTCGCCGGGAGTCGCGCCGTGCACCACCTTCGTCGTCACCCGACGGTCGGGCGGTAGCGCCAGCAGCGCGGATCCCGCGGTGAGGACCTTGGTGGTCGACGCCGGGGTCATCGGGGTCTGCGGGTTGACGCTCCACAGGACCTGACCGGTGACCGCGTCGGCGACCGTTCCGCTGAACGTGCCGAGGTCGGGGTTGGCGGCGGCCGGACCGACCGCGGCGGCGATCCCCTGCGCCGTCGGCATCGGCGCGTCGTCCGGCACTGGCGTGACCTGCGGGGCCGCCGTGATCGGTGCCGGTTCGGGCGCGATCGTCAGTTCACCGCGGCCCGCCGACGCGTTGTGCGCGGTCACCGCGACCACCAGAACAGCCGCCATCGCGAGCACCACGACGACGACCGACGCGAACAGAATTCGCATGTTCCGACGGTGGCGTCCCGCCAACGAGCCCATCTTCTTCTTTCCCTGGCCCGGCAACGCGCCTCCGTCTTCACTGTGATTCGTGGGTGGTCAGACAACCAACCTTATCCTCGACCCGATATCCTCTCCCCGAATCATCATCGACACGACAGCGAGGAATCGGCGTGGAGTTCGACGTCACCATCGAGATCCCCAAGGGTCAGCGAAACAAGTACGAGGTCGACCACGTGACCGGTCGCGTGAAGCTGGACCGCTACCTCTACACCGCGTTCGGCTACCCGGCCGACTACGGCTTCATCGAGAACACCCTCGGCGAGGACGGCGATCCGCTGGACGCGCTGGTCCTGCTCCCCGAGTCCGTGTTCCCCGGCGTCATCGTCGAGGCACGTCCCGTCGGCATGTTCAAGATGGTCGACGAGGCCGGCGGCGACGACAAGGTGCTGTGTGTGCCGGCCGGCGACCCGCGGTGGGACCACATCCAGGACATCGGCGACGTCCCGCAGTTCGAGCTGGACGCCATCAAGCACTTCTTCGTCCACTACAAGGACCTCGAGCCAGGCAAGCACGTCGAGGCAGCCGACTGGGTCGGGCTCGCCGAGGCGAAGGCCGAGGTCGAGGCTTCGCTCAAGCGTCTGAAGGACAACGGCGGGCACTGAGCTGGCGGCGAATCGTCTGGCACTGAGCCGGCGGCGAATCGTCTGGCACTGAACCTCTCGACGTTCACGGTAGCGGCGTCCATCCCCCGCGGGGGTGGGCGCCGTTGTCGTCTCTCACTCCTCCGTTTCTCCCCGCGCTGCGGCCTGGAGTCCGGACTCGCTGCGGAGCGGTACTTCCTTCCACAGCACGGTGAGGACGAAGGCGACGACGGCGAGCATCGACACGCTGAGGAAGACGGATCCGATGGCGTCCGCGAATCCTTCCCGGAAGGGCAGGGCCAGCACGTCGTCGAGTTTCCCGATCACCGAACTGTCCGTGAGGACTCCGCTGACGCCGGCGTGGTCGGGGGTGAGCATTCCCTGGCCCATGGCGGCCTCCGCGGGGTCGTTGCTCTGGGCGGCCGCCACGACGGCTCGACGGAAGTCGGATGTGCCTGCGGCGGCCGTCACCCGCTCGCCGATGGCCGGGGTGAGGCGGGAGAAGAGGATCGACAGGAAGATCGCGACGCCGGCGGTGCCGCCGATCTGCCGGAAGAACGTGGCCGCTCCGGTCGACACCCCCATGTCCTGTGGGGGCAGCGCGTTCTGAATGGCGAGGGTGAGGGGCTGCATCAGGTTTCCGAGACCGAGTCCGAGGATCAGCATGAACACCATGACGACGGGCATCGGGGTGTCGGCGGCCAGCGTGTGCAGCAGGAACGCGCCGACCGCGATCAGGGCGGTGCCCAGGATCGGGAAGTACCGGTACCGTCCGGTCCGCGAGATCATCTGACCGCTGACCACCGAGCCGGCCATGAGTCCGAGGACCATCGGCAGGATCTGGAACCCGGCGAGGGTGGGGCTCGAGCCCTTCACCACCTGCAGGTACTGGGGTAGCAGGGTGATGCCGCCGAACATGACGGCGCCCACGACGAGGCTGATCACGACGCCGAGCGCGAAGGTGCTGTTGCGGAAGAAGCGCATCGGGATGAGTGCGTCATCCTTCATCGCCAGTTCCACCGCCACGAAGGCGAGCACGCCGATGACGCCGATCACGTAACACGCCAACGACTTCGAACTTCCCCATCCCCAGCTGTGCCCCTGTTCGGCGACGACGAGCAACGGCACCACGCCGACCGCGAGGGCGATCGCACCCCACCAGTCGATCCGCCGGCTTCCGCTCGGTCGTCGCGGCAGGTGCAGCACCCGGGACACGACCGTGAGCGCGACGAGTCCCACCGGCACGTTGACGAGGAAAACCCAACGCCAGCCGTCGATTCCGAGGAGCTGGTCCTGTCCGGCGAACACTCCGCCGAGGACCGGCCCGAGGACGCTGGACGTGCCGAACACGGCCAGGAAGTAGCCCTGGTACCTGGCCCGTTCACGCGGGGAGACGATGTCGCCGATGATGGTGAGCGCCAACGAGAACAGACCGCCGGCGCCGAGTCCCTGGACCGCACGGAAGGCCGCGAGCATGTACATCGACGTCGAGAACGTGCACAGGACCGAGCCGATCACGAACACCGTGATCGCGAACATGAAGAACGGCTTGCGGCCGTAGATGTCGGACAGTTTGCCGTAGAGCGGCGTCGCCAGGGTGGCGGTGACGAGGTATGCGGTGGTTGCCCACGCCTGCAGCGAGTATCCGTCGAGGTCGTCGGCGATGGTGCGGATCGCCGTCGCCACGATCGTCTGGTCGAGCGCGGCGAGGAACATGCCGAGCATCAACCCGCTGAGTACAGCCAGGATCTGCCGGTGGGTATAAGCCACCGGCGTTTCGACCGAATTCGACACTGTTTCCTCGCTGCGCTGTCGTTTACTTGTAGTCGGCAAGTATGCGAGCGCAGCGAGGTTTCGGGCAACTGATGGACTGAGCTTTACCTGCGGATAAGGCTCTGCGACCGGCTATTCGCCCGTGAATTCAGGGGCGCGCTTCTCGAAGACGGCAGTGATCGCCTCGGTCAGGTCCTGCGACGGCAGGAACGCGGCGTTCCATGCGGCGACGTAGCGCAGGCTGTCGTCGACGGCGGCCGCGCGGGAGTGGTCGAGGACGTCCTTGATGCCATGGACGACGAGCGGCGGGTTCGCCGCGATCTCGGCCGCGGTGTCGTGCGCGGCGACGAGGACGGCGTCGGCGTCCGCGAAGACGCCATTGACGAGACCGATCTTCTCGGCGCGCCCGGAGTCGATGTCCTTGCCGGTGAGCGCGAGTTCCCGCAGATGACCGTCGCCGATGATGGCGGGCAGTCTGGCGAAGCTGCCCATGTCGGCGACGATCGCGACCTTGACCTCACGGATGCTGAACTTCGCGTCGGTGCTGGCGTACCGGATGTCGCACGCGGAGATCAGGTCGACGCCACCGCCGATGCACCAGCCCTGGATGGCCGCGACCACCGGTTTGCGGCAGTCGGCGACCGCGTTGATGCCGGACTGCATCCGCTTGATCATGTCGTGGAACGCGGTACGCGGGCCGGCCTGCGCCTTGTCGGCGAGGACGGAACCGAAGCTGCCGCTCATGGCGGGCAGGTCGAGACCGAAGGAGAAGTTCTTGCCGGAGCCGGCGATCACCACGGCCCGCACGTCCGGATCGGTGTCGAGTTCACCGAAGATCTCGGGGAGCTCGCTCCAGAAATCCGGGCCCATCGCGTTGCCCTTTCCGGGTCCGATGAGCGTCACCTGCGCGACGTGATCCTTGCGCTCGACGGTGAACGCATTCCAGGTCTTCTGTTCGGTCATTACTCAAGAGTAACCACCGCTCTTCGACGTCACGCGAAATACCCTGGAGGTCTCTGCACCGTCTTGTGAACGGACGGCCGCCATGACGCACCGGACGATCCCGGCCGGCGACGCCGTAGTCGTCGGCGCCGGAATGGGGGGACTGCTTGCCGCGGCGGCTCTCGCCGGAACGTTCCGGAGCGTCGTCGTCCTCGACCGCGACATCCTGCCCGACACGGCGACCGCGCGCAGGTGCGTGCCGCAGGCCCGGCACGTGCACGCCCTTCTCGCCGGCGGGCAGGCCGCGATGGAGGACCTCCTCCCGGGGTTCGCGTCCGAGCTCCTGGCCCTCGGCGCCACCGCGGGCGACGCGCTGGGCGACATCCGGTGGATCGTCGACGGACACCGGATGGCCCGCGAGATCAGTGGGGTCCCCGGCATTCTCGCGAGCAGACCGCTCGTCGAGTGGCAGATGCGCAGGCGGGTCGAGGCGCTGCCGAATGTGCGAATACTGGACCGTTCCGACGTCACGGGTCTCACCGTCGACGGCGGGCGGGTGACCGGCGTGACCGTGCAGCACCGCGGCGGCGTCCCACCGGAGGTCGTCGGGACCGATCTCGTCGTGGACTCGTCCGGCCGCAGTTCGCAGACTGTCGCCCGGCTCGGCGAGCTGGGTTTCGCGCCGCCGGCCGAGTCGCAGCTGGCCGTGGACGTCAGCTACGCGACGAGGCACTTCCGGCTCGACCCGCCGCATCTGGACGGGGATTCCGGCATCGGGATGGCGCCGGGACCGTCCAGTCCGCGCAGCGGATTCATGGGCGTGCAGGAGAACGGCACCTGGATCGTCACTCTCGCCGGGTACGGGGACGATGTGCCGCCGCTGGATCCGGACGGCTTCCTCGACTTCGTGAAGTCGTTCCCCGCCCCGGACATGTACGAGGCACTGCGCACGGCCGAGCCGGTGGACGACGGGGTGCGTTACCGGATCCCGACGACCGTCCGGCGGCACTATTCCGCGGACGATCTGCCGTCGAATTATCTGCCGTTCGCGGACGCCATCTGCTCGTTCAACCCGATCTACGGCCAGGGCATGAGCGTCGCCGCGGTGGAGGCGACGATCCTGCGGGACTGCCTGCGGTCGGGGCGCGCGCATCTCGCTCACCGGTTCCTCCGCGGGGCGAACCGGTGTATCGATGCCGCGTGGACGCTCACCGTCGACAACGACCTCCGGATCCCGGCCGTACCCGGTCGGCGGTCGGCGCGGGTGCGGTTGGTCAATGCGTACACGTCCCGGCTCGATCGGGCGGCGTCCGTCGACCCGGCCGTGGGGTCCGCGTTCCTCCGGGTGACGCATCTTCTCGACCGTCCGGGGACGCTGCTCCGGCCGGCGACGGTGTTGCGGGTTCTGCTTGCGTCCCGCTGACGGACGACCGCGAGATTACCTGTATGTTGACGTCACAGATACCTGGAGGATCTGCGCCGCCACGAGAGGAAATCCGTGCTCGACATCGCCTGGAACCCGACGCTGAACACGCTGACCCGCAACGCCTGGCGACTGTCCTTCGGCGGCGGAATCGCACCGGTCCAGCGAACCCCGTCGACGCGCATCCACGAGGCGCCCCATCAGGACCTGTACCGGTTCGACAGCACCGAGACCGACGGCGGCCGACCCGTCCTCCTCGTGCCCCCGCTCGCGGCGCCCGCACACTGCTTCGACCTCCGGCCGGGCCAGAGCCTGGCCGCGCACCTCGTCGGTTCGGGCAAGGCGGCGTATCTCGTCGACTACGGCACGATGGGCTACTCCGACCGCGGCCTGGGGTTCGAGGACTGGATCGACGACTTCATCCCGGCGGCGGTCGACCGCGTGTCCCGACTCCACGACGGTGCACCCGTCGACCTGATCGGCTGGAGCCTCGGGGGAACGATGTCGCTGCTCACGGCCGCGGGCCGGAACTATCTGCCGATCGGTTCGGTGACGGCGATCGGCACGCCGATCGACTACGAGTCGGTGACCATGATCGCGCCGCTGCGGATGGTCGGCCGGTTCACCGGCGACCGCCCCCTCACCACCGCGACGCGGGCGATGGGCGGACTGCCCGCGCCGCTGGTCCAGGCGAGCTACCGTTTCACGGCACTTCAGCGCGAGCTCACCAAGCCGTGGTTCATCGCCAGGAACCTGCACGACACCGAGACCCTGGCACGCATGGAGTCCATCGACCGGTTCATGGCCGACATGCCGGGTTATCCCGCGCGGTTCTTCCGCCAGGTCTGCACCGAGCTGATCCTCGGGAACGCGCTCGCCGCGGGGAGTTTCCAGACCCGGAACGGCGCGATCGCGCTGGCCGATCTCGCGGTGCCGGTTCTCGCGATCGGTGGCACCGAGGACGTCATCGCGCCGATCCCTTCGGTCCGGGCGGCGACGGACGTGCTCACCGGTTCTCCGTCGGTGCGGTTCGAGTCCGCGCCGGGCAGCCACCTCGGGCTCGTCGCGGGCCCGAAGGCCAAGGACTCCACGTGGGCCCACATCGACGGCTTCCTCGACGGGGTCGTCGCGCAGACCGCCTGAGATCAGGTCAGTCCGGCCCTGGCGACGGCGCCCGCGAACAGCGCGGTGACCGCGGCGCCCATCGTCGACTGATCCACTTCCTCGGGGTCGACGGAGTGTTCGAGCACGAGGCCGGAGATGAGGGCCATCAGCGAGATGGCCGTGGTGCGGACGTCGAACGTGTCGTCGACCCCCCACTCCCGCGCGCGCTCGCCGATCAATTCGACGAGCCTTCCCCGCAATTGCCGCCGCTCCCGCAGGTAGGCCTGGGCGATCTGCGGGTCGCGTGCGGCGAGCACACCGAATTCGAGCACCAGCAGTGACCAGCCCGGTTCGCGCACCATCCACGACGCGACGGCCTCGCCCCCTTTGCCCGCGGCGTCCGAGGGGTTCATGCCGGCGATCTCGGCGAGGACCCGTCCCGCCAGTTCGAGTGAGCGCGCCGCGAAGAGCTCGGCGAACAGGTCCTGCTTCGACTCGAAGTTCGAATAGACCGCCCCCTTGGTGAACCCCGCCCGGCGGGCCACCTCGGCGAGCCGGGCCGCGCTGAAGCCCCGTTCCGCGAATTCCTCCGCCGCCGCGTCGAGGAGGCGCTGACGCACGACATCACGACCGGGACGCGTCGTGGGCGCCCATTCGGTGTGACGACTGTCCCGTTGACGATCTTCAGTCACGATACCTAGGGTATTCAATACCCACGGTATTGACAAGGATCGAGGACGTCCGATGACCATGACCGACAGCGAATCCCCCACCCCGGCTCCCGTGCACCACGACAGTCCGGTGTCGAAGTACGGCGCGCCCAAGGTGATGGTCGCGCTGGTCTTCGGCGTTCTGCTCCTCCAACTCGGCTTCATCCTCAGCTACGTGGCCGCGTTCCATCAGCCCACGCCCCGCGACATCGAGATCGGTGTCGTCGCAGCGGAGGGACTGCCCGCAGGCACGGACGAGCAGGTCGCCGACCGGCTCGACGCGATCGACGGCAGGCCGCTGCGCGCCCGTGTCGTCTCGGACACCGCGGAAGCCCGGCGGCTCCTCCACGACCGCGAGATCCAGGGCGCGTTCGTCATGAATCCCGTCGGCCCCGACACCCTGATCACCGCGAGCGCAGGCGGCAGCTCCATCTCCAGCGCGCTCGAATCGGTCTTCACCCAGGTGGAGAACAGTCAGGGTCGCCAGTTCACGCTCCGCGACGAAATTCCGGTCGGCGTGCACGACAACCGCGGACTCTCCGGCTTCTATCTGGCGGTCGGCTGGGTGGTCGGCGGCTACCTGCTCGCGGCGGCGATCGGCCTGTTCATCGGCGCCCCGCGAACCCTGCGTCAGGCGTCCGCTCACACGGCTGTCCTGTTCGGGTACGCCGTGCTGTCCGGCGCCCTCGGCGCCCTGATCGCCACTCACGTGCTCGGCACGTTCGCAGGACACTGGTTCCCGCTGTGGCTACTCGGAACAGGCGTCGTCTTCGGCACCGCCGTGTTCACGCTGGGGTTGCGCGCCTCGGTCGGCATCCTCGCCGTCCCCCTCGCGATCGCCGTCTTCGTCATTCTGGGCAATCCCAGCGCCGGCGGGGCGTTCGGTTCGAACGTCATCCCCGCCTTCTACGCGGCCATCGGACGCTGGATCACCCCGGGCGCCGGCACCGAGGGAATTCGCAGCATCGTGTACTTCGACGACGTGGGGCTGGGACAGCCCGCGCTCGCCCTCGCGCTCTACTCGGCGGTCGGGCTCGGACTGCTGTTCGGGTTCACCGCCCGGCGCCTCCGGAAGCCGGAATCGACTACGCCCCGTTCCGATGTCGTGTCGGACGACGCTTCTTGATGTCGTACCGGGGGAATGGACCTACTCTTGGTTCATGCCGACGCCCCTGCACCCCCACGCCGCGCATGTCGCCGAGACTCTGATCGCGCGAGGGCACCATGGGGTGATCGTGACCCAGCCCGACTCCACCCACTCCGCGGCCGAGGCGGCGGAGTCTCTGGGGGTCGATATCGGGGCCATCACCAAGTCGCTGGTGTTCCTCCTGGACGACGACCCGATCCTGCTCCTCGTGTCGGGGGCGCACGAGGTGGATCTGACGAACACGGGCAAACGACTGCAGGGAAATCTGACCCGGGCGCCCCTCGACATGGTTCGGATCGCCACCGGCCAGCCGATCGGGGGTATCGCGCCGCTCGGACATCCCACGAACCTTCCGACGTACGTCGACAACGCCCTGTCGGAGTACGCGGAACTGTGGGCGGCCGCCGGGCACCCGGACACGGTCTTCCGCACGTCGTTCTCGGAGTTGGTGCGGATCACCGCGGGTCTGGCGATCGACGTCGACTGAATCCCAGGCTGTTCACGCCCCTATAGTTGACGTCAGATCTCGTGAACGAGAATGACACAGTGCCCGCACGGGCCGACCCGGAGAATGATTTGTCCGACAGAGCCGAGAACGCCGAAACCGTCGATGGTTCGGACCTCCCCCGCGACCATCGACTCGCCCCCGGAATCTGCGCCGAGGATTACCGCGCAGCACTGCGTCGACACCCGGCGGGCGTCACCATCGTGACCCTCGATTCGGGGTCCGGCCCGGTCGGCTTCACGGCGTCCTCGTTCTCCTCGGTCTCACTGGACCCGCCGTTGGTGTCGTTCAACATCGCGAACACCTCCTCCAGCATCGATGCACTTCATTCCGCGGATTCGCTGGTGATCCACCTGCTCGGGGAACACCAGCAGCACCTGGCTCAGCGCTTCTCCCGAAGCGCCGACCAGCGGTTCGCCGACGAGTCGCTCTGGGCGCGACTCGACACCGGCGAACCGGTCCTCCACGGAACTCCCAGCTGGTTGCGGGTCATCGTGGACCAGCTGATTCCCGTCGGCGATCACACGCTCGTCATCGGCCTCGTCACCCGCGTCCATGCCGAGGCAGACGACGATTCCGCCTCGGCTCCCCTGCTGTACCACGAGGGCCGGTACTACCGGCCCACTCCGCTCGGTTCAGCGAACAACGGCAACTGATCTGGTCAGGATGCCAGTACCCGCTCGCGGAGGGGGAGGTCGAAACGACGCAGTGCTTCGTCGACGGCGGCGGCGGAGGTGACGAGACCTCGCTCCTCCAGCCACGGGAGCGTGCCGTCGACGAGCTGCTCCAGAACCCTGGGCAGCGACAGCGGCAGCACGGTCACACCGTCGGCGACGCCGGCCGCCTGGATGTCGGCGATGAGCCCGGCGAGGCCGACCGGAGTTCCGATGTACTGCAACGACACCGGAGCACGCGGTGCATCCAGTGCGCTGTCGAGGAGGGCCAGCTCCTTGCGCGCGGCGCGGGCCTCTCCGGCAATGAGCACCTCGAGGTCCACCAGGACGGTGACGCTGTCGGGGTCGCGACCGTCGGCGACGAGTTCGGCGCGGATCCGCGCGCGTTCCTGCTGCGCCTCACGCAGATCGGACGCCCGGATCCGGACGACGTTCGGCGGGAACGACGTGAGGTCGAGCTGATCCGTCGAGTCTGCGGTCAGGTCCACCCAGTAGTCCGCGCCGTTGATCGGCCGGGTGCCCGGGGCACCCTCGGCCGCCGGGTGATGGCCGGAACCGGTCAGTTCGACGGCGACGCGAAGGGGACGGGATACGAAGGCATTGTCTCGAGACATAGGGGTTCCTCGGGAATGACGTGTGAATGAAACGGAGCTGGAAGAACGGTCAGCTCGAACACATACCCGAGGCGGTTCGGCACAGATCGACATGCCGACGGCACCAGTGAGCAATCATTGTGCTCCCAGCCTGCGATGCCATGTGGTCATACTAGCGCGTCTCGCGAAAAACGCGTCTCCGGCACCGGATTCCACTGGCCGCTCTCCTTGGCGTAGGTCCAGCTCCTGCGCCCCGCCACCAGCGTGCGCACCGCGTCGACCAGCCGATCCACGTCCCCGGAGCAGCTTCCGAGACCCACACTCACTCGCACGGCGCCGTCGGGCCGGCCGAGGCGTCCCAGCAGCGGATGGGCGCAGAACCGCCCGTCGCGAACTCCGATTCCGTGTTCGGCGGAGAGGTAGGCGGCGATCTCTCCGGGTTCGAACCCGTCGATCGTGAACGTCACGATCCCCACGGTGTCGGGGGCGTCCGACCACAGCCGCAGGAACTCCAGGCCGTCGACGGAGCCGAGGCCGTCGAGGAGGCGGCGGGTGAGCGCCGCCTCGTGTTCGGCCACCGTGCCGAAGTCCAGCTCGGACAGCGCATCGCACGCGGCGGCGAGCGCCGCCGCGCCGAGCACGTTGGGGGTTCCCGCCTCGTGCCGGGCAGGGGCGGGCGCCCACTGGGTGGATTCGACGGTCACGTTCCGGACCGCGCCGCCGCCTGCGAGGTAGGGCTCGGCGGCGTCGAGCCAGTCCCGGCGGCCGACCAGCA
Source organism: Rhodococcus opacus (assembly GCF_012396235.1). Classification (GTDB taxonomy): domain Bacteria; phylum Actinomycetota; class Actinomycetes; order Mycobacteriales; family Mycobacteriaceae; genus Rhodococcus_F; species Rhodococcus_F opacus. The sequence goes on from NZ_JAAXPA010000028.1 coordinate 77,453, forward strand.
CGCCGGCGCCGAAGGGTGCATACAGCTTGTGCCCGGAGAAGGCGAGGTAGTCGACGCCCCACTCCTCGACGTCGATGCGGCGGTGCGGCGCGAGCTGAGCGGCGTCGACGAGAATCCGTGCGCCGCAACGATGCGCCACCTCGGCGAGGGCTGCGATCGGCAGCACCTCGCCCGTCACGTTGGACGCTCCCGTCACCGCGAGCAGGGCGGTGGGCTTGGAGCACAGTTCGGCGACGAGCAGGCGGACGGTCTCGTCCAGCGTGTCCGCCGCCTGCACGACGCGAGAGTTCTTCCACGGCAGCAGGTTCGCGTGGTGCTCGATGTCGAGGACCACGGTGCTGCCGGGGACGCAGCCGGCGAGCAGATTCAGCGAGTCGGTCGTGTTCCGGGTGAAGACCACCACCTGGTCCTCGCCCGCTCCGACGAACCGGGCCACCGAGTCGCGGGCCTTCTCGTAGCACTCGGTCGACACCCGCGACGCGTAGCCGGCGCCGCGATGCACGCTGGAGTACGTCGGAAGCAGCGCCCCGATTCGATCGGTCACCTGCGCCAACGCCGGCGCACTGGCGGCGTAGTCGAAGTTGACGTACGCGCAGTCGCCACCTTGAACGAGCGGAACCCGCAGGTCGGAGCCCGAAACCTGGGCCAGGGGGGCAACACACACGTCAGCGGTCAATACAGCAGTCATCACGACATCCCTCGTAGTCAGGGACTCGTCGCAGGGTCGGTGCCCTCTCGGAGTCCGCGCTTGCCGGATCCGGTATGGACCTCAGCCTGGTCGTCACCCGGAGCACCCCGCCGCGGTGGAGGGTTGCCGACCAGCAAGCCGGGGCTTGACGCTGGTACTCGTGACCTGTTTCGAAGATTGCAGGATCGACGCGCAGTTGTCAACCCGAAATCCGGGAGCGTCCGGGATCCGGGGTGAGAACTCGCGTCAGTTGGGGGTCACCCCGAGGAGCGGGGCGAGCTGATTGGCAATCGGGTTGAGGTCCAACTTGTTCGGATCCTTCTTGGGGGTGGAGTCCCACGGCTGTACGGTGGCGGGGTCTCCGAACACGATCCGGTTCGCGCTCCGGACACCGGTGAGACTGCCCTGCGGAGCTTCGCAGGATGCGGCGGTGTTCTGCGGGAAGTCCTGCTGCGTGTCGTCGAAGTTCGGGTCGTTCCGCTTCATCTCCTGGAGGATCGCCTGGGTACCCTCGTAGCCGACGGTGCACGACGGCGGATTGTTGGTCTCTGCCACCAGGCCCAGGTGAACGGTTCCGTCGTCGGGCGCAATGGTCGAAGACGCGGCCGCCACGCCGGGCAAATACACGAACAGCGTCTGCAGGGCGGTGGCCTGCACCGAGATCGCCTTCGCCGTGGCGGACAGGTTGGCGAGGTTCGTCGTGGCACCCGGCCCGGCCTCCGAGACGAGTTGCCCTAGTCGATCGCTCGCCGGATTTCCGTTGTCGATCAGCCGCCGGACGTCCGGGTCGCTGCTGCGCAGCCGATCCGCGAGCGAGTCCAGGTCGGCGCTGAAATCCTTGATCGCCGACGACTGTTCGGACTGCGTTCCCAAGACGGTGCGGCCGTCGCGCACCAAAGCCACTGTCCGATCGAGCGATTCGGCGCCCGACGCCGACAGCCCGGACAACGAATCCGCGAGCGACCGAAGGTCTTCGCCCTTGCCGTCGAACGCCGCCCCGAGTTCCGTCACGACGGTGTGGAGCGCGTCGATCGGCACGGATTCCGTCAATCCCTGTGTGCTGGCGAGCAATTCTTCGACGGGAACCGGCGTCGACGTGTCGGCGGCGGCGATACGGGATCCGTCCGTCAGGTACGGCCCGCGATCGGTGGCGGGCTGAAGGTCGACGTACTGCTCGCCGATCGCCGACCTGTTGGCCACGACGGCTTTCGCGGAGGCGGGAATGCCGGGCGCGCTCGTGTCGATCCTCAGTTCGACGACGACGCTGTCCGCGGTCAGGGACATGCCCCCGACGCGGCCGACCGGCACGCCGCGGTACGTGACTTCCGCATTGGTGAAGATGCCGCCCGACGTCTCCAATTCGAGGTGCACGGTGTATTCGCCGAACCCGAGGAGATTGCCCAGGCGCACGTAGTTGGCACCCACGTAGACGAGGCCCATGAGGGCCACGAGAACGAAGCCGATCAGCTGCCACCGGACGAGCGGCGACCTCACCGTCCACCCTCGATGTCGCGTCGCCCGAACGCCGTCCCCGCTGCGGCGAGCCGGCACCGGTTCGCGAAACGACTGGTGATGGCGGCGGCAGACACAGGCACTCCGATGACAGAGGGATACATGAGACAAGCGGTCACATATATATCTAATCCGGTCGGCTTAGCAGCGCAAACTCCGAGCCACCCTCGGTGGCGCACGTCACTTGCCTGGCTTGACTGAATTTTCAGTTTGGAATATCTTCGGTACCCACCAGGACGTGATGACAGTCACCTCCGCCCCGGAATGTGAGGTCCGCAGTGTCCACGAATCTCGACCCGACGACGCCCCTCGGCGACACCGCCCCCTCCCCGCCGGAGGACCGCTTCGGACACGTCGAGACGATCGGCGTGGAATACATCCCCGAATCGGAACGCGATTCGCGACCGCTCAACATGCTCGCCGTGTTCTTCGGCGGCAACCTGGCGTTCTCGGTGATCGTGTTCGGCTGGCTCCCCATCACGTTCGGACTCGGGTTCGGCAGCGCGATCGCGGCCAGCGCGGTCGGCATCGGGCTCGGCACGCTCCTCATCGCCCCCTTGTCGCTCCTGGGCCCGCGCACCGGCACGAACAACACCGTGTCGAGTGGTGCGCACTTCGGGGTGAGCGGACGGATGATCGGCTCGGGGCTCACATTGCTCTTCGCCCTCGCGTACGCCGCGATCGCGGTCTGGACCTCGGGTGACGCGCTGATCGCCGCCGCCCACCGCCTACTCGGTACACCGGTCGACAACGGCATGCTCGCCCTCGGCTACGGCATCATCGCCGCCGAGATCGTGGCCGTCGCCCTGTTCGGCCACGGCACGGTGGTCGCGCTCCAGAAATTCGTGCTGCCCGTCGTCGCCGCGCTGCTCCTGCTCGGTGTGTTCGCGTTCGGTGGTCGCTTCGTCGGCGGGGCGGGCAGCGGCGACTATCTCCTCGGCGGATTCTGGCCCACCTGGATTCTGGCCGTGGTCCTTGCGGTCGGCGGGCCGCTGTCGTATGCCCCGACGCTCGGCGACTACAGCAGGCGGATCTCCCGGGTGCGGTTCGGCGACCGTTCGATCGTCGCGGCCACCATGGCAGGCATCTTCTTCGGGCTGTTCCTGACCGCGGCTTTCGGCTCGTTCACCGCGTCGACCTTCACCACGCTGAGCGACTCCTACGTTGCCGACCTGGTGGCGGAGGCGCCCGGTTGGTACGTGCTGCCGATCGTCCTCATCGCCCTCGCGGGAGGACTCGGGCAGGGCGTCCTCAACGTCTACGCCAGCGGCCTCGATCTGGAAGCGCTCATCCCCCGGTTGCGCCGAGTCCACACCACGCTGATCACGTCGGCGCTCGCCGTTGCCCTGCTCTACATCGGCGTGTTCGTCGTCGACGCCGTCGATTCGATCACCGCGATGACCCTGGTGCTCAACGGTTTCGCCGCGCCGTGGGTGGCGATCAACGTCGCCGGCTTCCTCGTTGCGAGGCAAGGGCAGTACGACGCGGTCGACCTCCAGGTCTTCAACCTGGGCCGCAAGGGCGGGCGCTACTGGTTCACCGGCGGCTGGAATCTGCGCGCCGTCATCCCGTGGGCGGCCGGATCCGTGTTCGGCGTCCTCGCCGTCGACACGTCGCTGTACTCCGGGCCCCTTGCCGACATCGCGCACGGTGTCGATGTCAGTCTTGTCGGATCGTCGGCCATCGCCGTGGCCGGCTACCTCGTCGCGCTGCGACTGTGGCCCGAACACGTGGCCCCGGTCGAGGCGCCGACGTCCTAGGACGACACGAACCGAAGGAGATTCACCGATGAGCGAGCGACGCGATGCGATTCTGAAGGCCAGCGCCACGGCCATTGCCCAACGAGGTATCCGCGGGCTTCGCGTCAACGATGTCGCGGAGGTCGCGGGCGTGTCGCCGGGACTGCTGTACTACCACTTCAAGGATCGCATCGGCCTCCTCGAGGCCGCCCTGAACCACATCAACGACCGTGCCCGCGCCTACCGCAGCGAGGGTGAGGGATCCGGCGACTCCGCTCGCGACCGGCTCACCCGCTCCCTCCTCGGCGAGATCCAGGACCGCCCCGAGGTCGTGGAGAACTCGTTGGCCTGGAACGAGTTACGCGCCTCCGCCGTGTACGAGGAGGCGCTGCGGGAGCCGCTCGCACGGACCACCGCGGCGTGGGTGTCGGAGATCGCCGACGCGATCACGCAGGCGCAGGTCACCGGCGAGATCTCCCGCTCGCTCGACCCCCAGGCCACCGCGGTCACGATGACCGCCCTCGTCGAGGGCCTGTCCGGGCGGTGGCTCTGCAAGGAGATCTCCACCGAGGACGCCCGCTCCCATCTGCTCGGCGCGATCGACGTCGTGATGTCCGAGCCCACCCCCCACACACCCGACACTCCCGTCACATCCAGACCGAAGGAATAACGATGACCATTCGCACGATCACCGCACTGCCCGCACCGTCCTCACCGGCGCGCTTCACCGAATCCGCCCGCACGCCGCTGCGGGTCGGGCTGGTGCAGCACCGCTGGCGTCCCGATGCGGACGCACTGCGCACCGAATTGACCGACGCGATCGGTGAGGCCGCCGCACTCGGCGCCGAGGTGGTGTTCCTGCCGGAACTCACGTTGTCGAAGTACCCCGCCGACACCCGCGCGACCGGGACCCCCGGCCGCGACGCCGAGAACCTCACGACCGGACCCACGTACAGTTTCGCGGCCGCCGCCGCTGCCCGGCACGGCGTCTGCGTCCACGCTTCCCTCTACGAACGAGCCGACGGCCCGGACGGTCTCGGTTTCAACACCGCCATCCTCGTCGCCCCGTCCGGCGAATTGCTCTCCCGCACCCGCAAGCTCCACATCCCCGTCAGCGCCGGCTACTACGAGGACACTTACTTCCGCGGCGGTCCCGCCGACGACGCCTACCCCGTCTACCGCCCGGCCGAACTGGGCGGTGCCGCACTCGGTTTGCCGACGTGCTGGGACGAGTGGTTCCCCGAAGTCGCGCGGATGTATTCGCTCGCCGGCGCCGAGATCCTCGTCTACCCCACGGCGATCGGGTCGGAGCCGAGCGCCCCGTCCTTCGACACCCAGCCGATCTGGCAGCACGTGATCGTCGGAAACGGCATCACCAATGGCACATTCATGGTGGTCCCGAACCGCTGCGGCAACGAGGGCGGCATCGACTTCTACGGTTCCTCGTTCATCTCCGACCCGTACGGCCGCGTGCTCGTGTCGGCTCCCCGCGACGAGGAGGCGGTCCTGGTGGCCGATCTCGACCTCGATCAGCGGAAGGACTGGCTCGATCTCTTCCCGTTCCTGACCACCCGCAGGCCGGACACCTACACCCGGCTGACGGATCCCGTGGACCACGAGCACCCCTACGGACTTCCGACGACGGTATCGGCCTCGGAGACCCGGTCATGACCTGGCGGATGCCGAGCGAGACCGAACCGCAGGAACGGGTGTGGATGGCGTTCCCGCCCCTCGGGGCCTCGATGACCGCGACCGCGGACGACGCGCACGAGGCGCGAACCGCGTGGACGGCAGTCGCCCACACGATCGCCGAATTCGAACCGGTCACCATGGTCGTCGATCCGGCGGATCGGGACGTCGCCCGGCAGTACCTGTCCGCGGACATCGATGTGGTCGAGGCTCCCCTCGACGACGCCTGGATGCGCGACATCGGACCCACGTTCGTCCTCGACGAGGACGACCGACTCGGTGCCGTCGACTGGACGTTCAACGGCTGGGGACAACAGGAGTGGGCGACCTGGGATCGCGACCGGTCGATCGGCGCGGCCGTCACCCGGTGGTCCGGTGCGCGGCCGGTCCCGTCGACGATGGTCAACGAGGGCGGCGGGATCCAGGTCGACGGTCGCGGAACCGTGCTCGTCACCGAGACCGTGCAACTGGACCCGCTGCGCAACCCCGGCCTGGACGCGGCGGGAGTCGAGGCGGAACTCGCGCGCACGATCGGCGCCGAACACGTCGTCTGGCTCCCCCGCGGCCTCACGCGAGATTCCGAGAAGTTCGGCACCAAGGGGCACGTCGACATCGTCGCGGCGCTGCCCGCACCCGGGGTGGCCCTCGTGCACTCCCAGCGCGACCGATCCCACCCCGACCACGAAGTGTCCGCCGAGATCCTGAAAGTTCTGTCCGACAGCCGTGACCGTTCCGGTGCGCCGTGGCGGATCGTCGAGGTACCGGCCCCGACGGTCCTGCGTGACGAGGAGGGCTGGGTCGACTACAGCTACATCAATCATCTCGTCGTCACCGGCGGCGTCATCGCGTGTGGCTTCGACGACCCTCACGATGCCCTCGCCCGCGACATCCTGTCGAGCGTCTACCCCGGTCGCCGCGTCGTCACGGTCGATGCCCGGCAGATCTTCGCGCGGGGCGGCGGCATCCACTGCATCACCCAGCACCAGCCTCGCGGGCGGATCTAGCGGGCACTGTTCTCGCGGTCCACTTCCGCGAGCCGCCTCGCCAGGAATCGCCGGGTCGGTTCGTTCGCCGCCAGGCCGATCGCGGCGCGGTACTCCGCATTCGCCTCCGCGGGCCTGCCCGCTCGGCGCAGCAGGTCGGCGCGGGTCGCGTGCACGGTGTGTGTCCGCGCCAGCCTCGGCTCCCCGGCGAGCGCGTCCAACTCTGCTAGGCCGGCGTCGGGGCCGTCGCGGAAGCTCACTGCGACAGCACGATTGAGACGAACGGCGGGCGAGTCACCGTACGTGCCGAGTTCGTCGTATCCCGCGACGACGGCGTTCCAATCGGTGGCCGCCCAGTTCGGCGCCGTCGCGTGGGCGGCCGCGATCGTGGCCTGCGCGCCGTACGGACCGCCTCCCCTGCGCCGTGCGGCCCGCAGGCACACGACGCCTTCCGCGATCTTCGCCCGGTCCCAGCGCCGACGGTCCTGCTCCTCGAGTGAGACGAGATCACCCGCGTCGTCCGTTCGCCGTGCTCGCCTGCTGTCGTGAAACAACATGAGCGCCATCAGTGCCCAGGCCTCACCCTCGTCCGGCATCAGCTCGCACAGCAACCGGCCGAGCCGCAGCGCCTCCTCGCAGAGTTCGTCGCGGATCGCGGTGTCGCCGGACGTCGCCGAATAGCCCTCGGTGAACACCAGATAGATGCAGGCGAGTACCTGCGGGGTGCGCTCGGGCAGCAGATGGTCGGGCGGGACCCGGAAGGGGATACCGGCCGTCCGGATCTTCGACTTCGCGCGGCTGAGCCGTTGGGACACGGTCGGTTCCGGGGCGAGGAACAACCGGGCGATCTCCGCGGGCCTCAGCCCGGCCACCAGGCGGAGAGTCAACGCGACCTGCGACTCCGGGGACAGCGCGGGATGGCAGCAGGTGAACATGAGCCGCAACTGGTCGTCACGCACCGGCCACACCTCTTCCTCGTCCGGAGGGGGAACGAGCCGCGCCGCATCGTGCTCCTTGTCGCCGCGCAACGATTCCCGGCGCAACCGGTCCAGTGCCCGGTTGCGGGCGACGGTCGTGATCCAGGCTCCCGGGTTCTCGGGCAGTCCCGCCTCCGGCCAGCTGCGGATCGCCTCGGCGAACGCCTCCTGCACCGCGTCTTCGGCGAGGGACAGGTCGCCGACCATCCGTGCCACGGTCGCCAGCGCCCGACCGGACTCCTTCCGGAAGACGCGGCTCAGCGTGTCGCCGTCCATTACTCGGCGTAGGCGACGATCTGCCGGAGTTCGACGCAGCCCTTCGGCGTCACCGGGATCTTCGCCGACAACGCGATCGCACTCTCCCGGTCGTCGGCTGCGAGCACGTACAGGCCGTTCGCGACCTCGGCTGTCTCGGCGAAGGGGCCGTCGGTGAGAAGGAGTTCCCCGTCGCGAACGCGGATCGTCGTCGCGGAGTCCGGCGGATAGAGGGCCCCGCCGCCACGCACCGCGGACCCGGCGAGCCGACCGAACTTCTCGTGCTCGGCCATTCCCTCGTCCCACTGGGGTGTGCCCGGCGCCACCGCCGCCGCCACCGGTTCGCGGAGCAGCGCCATCCAGCAGCCTGTCTGATCGGTCACGGGCATCCACTCGAACATCGGCCACAACTCGATGATCGCCTCGGGGATGTGCCGCGCCAGATTCAGCACCTCGTCCAGGTCCGGCCCCTCGAGGACGTAGAAACCACCGATCACCTCCGCGGTCTCCGCGAACGGACCGTCCGTGATCAGCGCACGGCCGCCCTCGTTCCGGATGGTGGCCGCCTCCGCGCTCGGATACAGGGCACCACCTCCGACGATCGCGGAGCCCGCTCTCTCCGTGAACGCCTGGTGGCGCGCAACGGCCACCGCGAACTCCGGACTATCCGGTGCCCATTCGGTGGCGTTCTTCTCGTCCGCCAGCAATGCCAGGTAGTACATGAGGTGATCCTTCCTCGAAAAGAAGGAACTCGGGTGCTCCTTCTGACCAGACGACGAAGAAGAGGGACGAACTTCGACACGTGCGGCGAGAGAACCGGCAACTGCGGGTGAAGAATGGACGACGAAGCCCTACGAACCACCAACTGTTCACCATCTGGCCACTTGATCGTGAGATAACGAGCCGTACGCATCACCACCCTCAGAGAAGGAATTCTGGATTGTCTCTCCAGTCGCCGACGGATTCGGACCTGTCGCTCCGTATACCCCGGGAATTCCTCCGCCGTGAATTCGCACCGGCGCCGCGCACTCTCGTCGACATCCTGTTCGCGACGGCCGAGGCGAACCCCGAAGCCCCGGCGATCGACGACGGCTCGACGTCGCTCACCTACCAGGAACTGCTCGAGGAGATCCGGCAGACCGCGGAGGTCCTGGCCGAATCAGGAGTCGGGGCCGGCGATCGCGTCGGAATCCGAATGCCATCCGGATCCTGCTCGCTCTACGTCGCGATCCTCGCGACGCTCGCCGTCGGCGCCGCCTACGTGCCGGTCGACGCGGACGACCCCGAGGAACGCGCCGAACTCGTGTTCGGCGAGGCGCAGGTCCGGTGCGTGATGACCGGCACCGGGATCACCGCGGGTACCGCCCCCGACAGGGCCGAGTCGCCGAGCGCCCGTCCGCCGACCGTCGACGACGACGCCTGGATCATCTTCACCTCCGGTTCCACCGGCACCCCCAAGGGTGTCGCGGTGAACCATCGCAATGCGGCGGCGTTCGTGGATGCCGAAGCCCGGATGTTCCTTCAGGAAGACCCGATCCGGCCCGGCGATCGGGTGCTGGCCGGACTGTCGGTCGCGTTCGACGCGTCCTGCGAGGAGATGTGGCTCGCGTGGCGTCACGGCGCCTGCCTCGTTCCCGCGCCCCGGTCCCTGGTGCGCAGCGGCATGGACCTCGGCCCGTGGCTCGTCGCGCGCGATGTCAGCATCGTCTCGACGGTGCCGACCCTCGCGTCGCTGTGGCCCGCCGAGGCCCTCGAGGCCGTGCGCCTGCTGATCTTCGGCGGCGAGGCCTGCCCACCCGAACTGGCGGAGCGTCTCGCCGTCGACGGACGCGAGGTATGGAACACGTACGGGCCCACCGAGGCGACCGTCGTGGCGTGCGGCGCCCTGATGGACGGCAAGAGTCCGGTCAGTATCGGCCTCCCGCTCGACGGCTGGGACCTCGCGGTGGTCGACGCAACCGGTGAACCCGTCCCCGAGGGCGACGTGGGCGAACTGGTCATCGGCGGTGTCGGTCTGGCCCGGTACCTCGACCCGCAGAAGGACGCCGAGAAGTACGCACCGATGCCGACACTCGGCTGGGATCGCGCGTATCGCAGTGGCGACCTCGTCCGCCTCGACCGCCGCGGACTCCTGTTCCAGGGTCGCGCGGACGATCAGGTGAAGCTGGGCGGCAGGCGGATCGAACTGGGCGAGGTCGACAACGCCCTGCAGAACCTTCCCGGGGTCGGCGGCGCCGCCGCGGCCGTGCGCAGGACCGGAGCCGGTCACCAGATCCTCGTCGGCTACCTGGCCAGCACCAACCCCGACTTCGACCTCAAGGCGGCGCACACCGCGCTCACCGAGCAACTGCCGGCGGCGCTGGTCCCCCGGTTGGTCCTGGTCGACGAACTGCCCACCCGCACGTCCGGCAAGGTCGACCGGAACGCCCTGCCCTGGCCCCCGCCAGGTATCGACGACGCCGCGGAGAAACTGGGTCTCGAAGGCACGCAGGCCTGGGTCGCGGGGCTGTGGACGGCGATTCTCGGCGCCGAGATCACGGGCCCCGACGACGACTTCTTCGAGCTCGGTGGCGGATCGCTCTCCGCGGCCCAGCTGGTCACGGCACTGCGCGAACGGTTCCCCGAAGTGACGGTCGCGCAACTCTACGACCATCCGCGGCTCGGTTCGCTCGCGGAATACCTCGACGAGCTGGCGCCGATCGACGCCGCCGAACCTCGCACCGTCACCCCGACTCCGCGTCGGAGCCAGCTCGCGCAGATCGCGGCCACGGTTCCGCTCACCACGCTCACGGGCCTGCAGTGGGTCACGTGGCTGGCCATCGCGAACAATGTCTTCTCGTGGTTCACGACGGTGTCGTGGGCGCCCACGGTGTCGTGGTGGTGGATTCTGCTCGCGTTCTTCGCGTTCATCAGCCCGGTCGGCCGGATGGCGATCTCGGTGATCGGCTCACGGATCCTGCTGCGCGGACTCGAGCCCGGAACGTATCCCCGAGGCGGCAGCGAACACCTGCGACTGTGGGTGGCGCTACGCCTGACCGAGGCCAGCGGCGCCGCGAACCTGTCTGGCGCGCCGTGGATGCTCTACTACGCGCGGGCGCTCGGCGCCACGGTCGGCAAGGGTGTCGACCTGCACACGCTCCCGCCGGTCACCGGCATGCTCGAACTCGGCGACGGTTGCTCCATCGAACCCGAGGTCGACCTGTCCGGGCACTGGGTGGACGGCGACGTCGTCCACATCGGCTCCATCAAGATCGGTCCGGGTGCGTCGGTGGGCGCCCGCTCCACGCTGATTCCCGGCGCCACCATCGGGCGAAACGCCGAAGTCGAGGCCGGTTCCGCCGTGTTCGGACGCGTCAAGGCGAATCAGCACTGGGCCGGTTCACCGGCGGTCAAGGTCGGCAAGGCCGTCCACCCGTGGCCCGAGGAGACCCCTCGCCGCGCGGCCTACTGGGTTCCCGCGTTCGGCGTGACGTCGATGCTCATCGCCGGACTGCCGATCTTCGCCCTCGTCGCCGGCATCGTGGTCATCGGGTGGTGGATCCGCGACGCCGGCACGATCGGGTCCGCGGTACTCCAGTCGCTGGTGATCCTTCCCGTCGCGACGCTCGTCAGCCTCGCCGTATTCGCCCTCCTCACGGTCGTGTCCGTCCGGCTGCTGTCCATTGGGCTGCGTGAGGGCTACCACCCGGTCCGCAGTCGCATCGGCTGGCAGGTGTGGGCCACCGAACGACTCATGGACTCCGCCCGCACGTTCCTGTTCCCGCTGTATGCGAGCCTCCTGACGCCGGGATGGCTGCGGTTGCTCGGCGCCCGGATCGGCAAGAACGTCGAAGCGTCGACCGTCCTCATGCTTCCGAAGTTCACCACCGTGGCGGATGGCGCATTCCTCGCCGACGACACGATGATCGCGAGTTACGAACTCGGCGGCGGCTGGATGCACATCGAACACGCGAAGGTCGGCAAGCGCGCCTTCCTCGGCAACTCCGGGATGACCGGTCCGGGTCGGCGCGTGCCCAAGAACGGTCTCGTCGCTGTGCTCTCGGCCACGCCGTCGAAGGCGAAATCCGGTTCCTCCTGGCTGGGCAGTCCCCCGGTCCGTCTCCGCAGGGCGCCCGGCGACACCGACGCCTCCCGCACGTTCCGTCCCCCGGTCCGGCTCAAGATCGCCCGCGCGGTCGTGGAGACGTGCCGCCTCATCCCGGTGACGGTGACGTTCGGAATCGGCCTCGGTGTGCTGTTCGCGCTGCAGGTGATGGCTCACCACATCGGCTTCTGGCTCGCAGCACTGGCCAGCGGTGTCGTCCTCCTCGTCGCGGGCGCGGTCGCCGGGCTGATCTCCGTGATCGCGAAGTGGCTGGTGGTGGGTCGGATCGGGAAGATCGAACACCCGCTGTGGAGTTCGTTCGTGTGGCGGAACGAGGTGTCAGACGCCTTCGTGGAGACCGTCGCCGCACCCTGGTTCGCCCGTGCCGCCACGGGCACCGCCGTCCTCAACGTCTGGTTGCGGGGTCTCGGAGCCACCATCGGCAAGGGTGTGTGGTGTGAAACCTATTGGCTCCCCGAGGCGGATCTCGTGACGCTGGGCGACGGCGCGACTGTGGAACGGGGGTGTGTCGTGCAGACTCACCTGTTCCATGATCGGATCATGTCCATGGACACCGTCATCCTCGGAGCCGGCGCCACCCTCGGCCCGCACTGTGTCGCGTTGCCCGCCGCCCGGATCGGCGAAGGCGCCACGGTCGGCCCGGCCTCACTCGTCATGCGCGGCGACACCGTGCCGCCGTCCACGCGGTGGCAGGGAAACCCGATCGCCCCCTGGGCGGCCACGTGAAGTCCGACAAGGGGATCGACGAGCCGGTCGACCCGTACCTCCCCCAGAACGGAAACCGCGGATACCGGGTGTCCCGGTACGAACTCGACCTCACCTACAAGGTTCACAGCAACCGGCTGGCAGGCAAGGCCACGATCACCGCGGTCACCACGGAGGCCCGCTCCCGGTTCGCCCTGGATCTGGCGTCCAACCTGCACGTCACGAAGGTCGCGGCCAACGGTTCCCGCAACACGAAGTGGTTGCACCGGAACGGCAAGCTGATCGTCACGCCCGCGCAGGCGATCCCCGCGGGCGGCGCCCTCGTGCTCACCGTCCAATACGGGGGTTCGCCGAAACCGATCCGCAGTGTGTGGGGTGAGGTCGGCTGGGAGGAGCTGTCCGAGGGCGCACTCGTCGCCAGTCAGCCCAACGGGGCGGCGTCCTGGTTCCCGTGCGACGACCACCCGAGTTCGAAGGCGAGTTACCGCATCGCGATCACGACCGATTCGCCGTATTTCACGGTGGCCAACGGTGCGCTGGTCAGCAAGCAGACCCGGGCCAGCCAGACGACGTGGGTGTACGAGCAGACCGAGCCGATGGCGAGCTACCTGGCCACCATCCAGATCGGACCGTACGAACGCCGGAGCCTCGGTTCCGGCGGTGTGCCCATGTTCGCCGTCCATCCGCCGCGGCTGCGTCCGACGTTCGACGTGGACTTCGGCCGGCAGCCTCAGATGATGGACGTGTTCTCCCGGTTGTTCGGCCCCTACCCGTTCGCCGACTACACGGTGGTCGTGACGGACGACGAGTTGGAGATCCCGCTCGAGGCGCAGGGACTGTCGATTTTCGGCGCCAACCATTGCACCGGCCGGCGCTGGTCCGAACGTCTGGTGGCGCACGAACTGGCCCATCAGTGGTTCGGCAACAGCCTGACGCTCGGCCAGTGGCGGGACATCTGGCTGCACGAAGGCTTCGCCTGTTACGCGGAGTGGATCTGGTCGGAGAATTCCGGTGGACATTCCGCGCACCAGCTCGCCCTGCAGGCGCATCAGGGCCTGGCCCGCAAACCACAGGATCTGGTGATCGCCGATCCGGGACCGCAGCTGATGTTCGACGACCGCGTCTACAAGCGCGGCGCTCTCACACTCCACGCCTTGCGACGCCGGCTCGGCGACGACAAGTTCTTCGGGTTGCTGCGGCAGTGGACGCTGGCCCATCGCCACTCCACCGTCACGAGCGAGCAGTTCACCGACCTGGCCACCCACTACACCGACGAGCCGCTGCGCCGGCTGTGGGATTCCTGGCTCGGCGAGAAGACCCTGCCGCCGATGTGAGCTGCGCTCACTCCGGGTGCGGCAGGTGCGCGCGCCACTTCGTGAGGGCGAGCGCGAGACAGCCCGCGGCCGCGACCGCGCCGAAGACGAACATTCTCGGGTACGTCACCGCCGGGAACGTCTCGGACAGGTAGGCCATCACGGCGGGCGTCCCGAATCCCAGGTACGTGAGCGAGTAGAAGACGGCGGTCAAGCCGGCCAGGTCGTCCGGTCCCGCGATCCGCTGAATCTCCTGCAGTCCCGACACCATGGCCATGCCGTATCCGCAGCCGAGCACGACGGCGGCGGCGAGCGCGAGCGGAACGGTCAGCGCCGACGCGGCGATGGCGGCGACGCCCATTCCGGCGAGGACGACGACGAGTGACACCACGACGGCACGCGCGTTGCGGGGGGTGTCGATCTTGCGGCCGAGTGCCTGGATCGCGAATCCCGCCCCGAGGCCGACCATGCACATGAGCGCCGAGAACGCGAGCGGCAGCCCACCGGTGTTCCCGGACATCAGCGACGGCAGCACCGCGTAGGCGGCGGCCGCCGTACCGAACACCCACGGGGCGAGCGGTGCGATCACGAACAGGAATCGCTTGTGGGCGGCGGACGGGATCGCGAGGTCGCGGGCGAGCGAGACACGTTCGGAGACCGGCTGGGCCGCCCGGGTCTCCGGGGCCCGCCACAGGGCGACGGCAGCGGCGACGGCGATCGCGCTGTGCACGACGTAGGACAGGACACTCGGCAGTGGCGCCCACTGCGCGAGGACGCCGGCGACGCCCGCGCCGAGGCCGAATCCGCCGGTCAGGCTCATCGCTGCCCGTCGCGCACCGGCACCGTCCGTGGCCGCGGGATCCCACGGCGCGGAGGACAGTTCCTTCACCCAGCTGCCGCCGACGGCCATGCCGAGGCCGAGCGCGACCCCGCACAGGACGCGGCCGACGATGATCATCGCCGCGGAATCGGCGCCGAGGGCCAGGAGCGTGGAACCGGCGATCGTCAGGAACGGTGCCGGGAGCAGGATCGGCCGCCGTCCCAGCCGGTCGGAGAGTGGCCCGCCGAGGAGCAGGGCGGGCACGATCCCGACAACGTAGGCGAACAGGAACAGATCGACCGTGACCGGCGAGAAGCCGTGATCGGCGCGGTACATGCCGAGCAGCGGCGTGAATTCGTTGCCGCCCCACGCGACCGCGAACATGGTCGCGGCCACCAGCAGCCACGCGCGCGGCGACGCGAGGGCCTCGGGCACCTCCATCGGGGATTCGCGGACGACGGTCATCGCGCAACTCCTCTCGGGTTGAGGGCGTGGACCTGGCGCATGTGGACGAGCACCGCGGCGTCGAACCCGGCGGCGTCACCCGCCTCGACGAGTTCGGTCAGCTGCTCGTGGTCGGCGATGATCCTGGGCAGCTGTCCCGGGTCACGGGTGATCGAGTGTGCCGTCATGCGGCGCTGACGCTCGCGGATGCTGGAGTAGAACGTCGCGAGCAGCGGATTCTCGCCCGCCTCGACGATCATCCGATGGAAGTCGGCGTCGGCGGCGCTGAAGGCGGCGACGTCGCCGCGCTCGGCGATCTCCCGCTGCTCCACGAGGTTCTCGCGCAGGCGGGCGACGAGGAGTTCGCGGGCGTGGGGCTGGTCGGCCAGCACCCGGACGCTGTGCGTCTCGACGAGCTGGCGGGCGTCGACCACGTGTTCCGCCTCGCCGTCCGCGACGGGCACGATGAGCGCGCCCCGCTTCGGGTACAGCCGCATCCAGCCCTCGGACTCGAGCCGGAGAAAGGCTTCGCGCACCGGGGTACGGCTGAGCCCCATGCGTCCGGCGATCTCGCCCTCGCTGATCAGCTCACCGCCGGGCAGACCGCCCGACAGGATGAGCTCCTTGACCTCGCGATAGGCCTGCTCCGCGGCGGAATACAACATAGACACAAGATGTATTTATACTCCGGAGCCGGGTGCGGGTCTATGCGCGGACAGCCACTGTGAGCTCTATCTCCACGGGGGCGCCGGACGGCAGGGCGTACACGCCGATCGCGCTGCGCACCGGCAGCGCGTCGAGTCCCAGGCATTCGACCAGCACGTCGGACGCGCCGTCGGCCACCGCGGACAGTTCGCGGAAGTCCGGGGTACACGCGACGAAGACGCTCATGCGCAGACACCGGGAGATGGCCGCCGTTCCGCCGACAGCCGCGGCGACGGCGGCGATCGCGTTTCTCGCCGCGACCCCGGCCGCCTCCCGGGCCCGCGGGATGTCCAGGTCCCGTCCGACGATGCCGGTAACCGTCAGCACCCCGTCGCGGCGTGGCGTCATGCCGGCGCTGTACGCGATCCCGTCGTGCACGACGGCGGGAATGTAGCGGCCCTGTGGTCGTGGGGCGGCGGCGAGGGATTCCTGCTCAGACACCAAGTGCTATTCCTTCCTGGCGGGGGTCGGCGGCGCCGGACAGCAGGCCGCGCGCTGCGTCGAGGGTGATGATCTGCGCGCTTCCACCGGCGGCCCACGGACCCTGCAGTGCGACGTCGTGACCCAGGCGCTCCAACTCGGTGCGCACCTCCTCCGGAATGCGGGACTCGCAGCGCAGTTCCGCCGGGCGACCGACCACATCGGCGTCACTGCCGGGGAAGACGGTGAAGCGGGGTGCCGCGACGGCCTCCGCGGGGTCGAGCCCGTGATCGAGCAGGTGCGAGATCAGTTGCATGTTCCATTGCACCTGCCCGTCCCCGCCCGGGGTGTTTCCGACGTGCAGGAGATTCCCGGACGTATCGGTGATCACCCACGCGTTGAGGGTGTGCAGCGGTTTACGCCGCGGCGCCGCGGCGTTGGGATGCCCCGGGATCAGATAGGCGCCGCGGCCGTATCGGTTGTTCAGCACCACTCCGGTGCCGGGGACGGTCATCTTGGCGCCGAACGTGAAGGCGAGCGAGTGGATGAAGCTGACGGCGCGTCCGTCGCAGTCCACCGCGACGGTCGAGGTGGTGTCTCCGGCGCTGACGCTGAAGGCGCCCGACGACGCCCGACGGCCGTCCAGCCGGTCCCTCGCCGCTCCGATCGCGGCCGGCTCGAGCACGTCCTTCCACCCGTCGTTGCCGGCACCGCACGTCGCGAACCGATCCTCGAAGGCCAGACGGGCCGCTCTCGCCATGCGATCGACGGCCGGAGCGGTGAGCCACGGGGAGAAGCCGACGACGCCGTCGTTCAGCGCCGCCTGCTGGAGCACCATCCATCCGGGGGTGGGCAGGGGTGTTTGGTGAACGACAGCACCGGCGTAGTTTCCGCTGATCGCGGCCTCCGGTCGCACGTCGGCGCCTGCCGCCCACTCGTCCCCGCCGAACGGCGCCCCACCGGCGCGGAGTGCCTCGACAGCCTGCCGCGCGAACGAACCGGTGTAGAAACCGTGCACGTCGCGCGCGAGCGCACGAATGGACCGGGCGAGGTCGCGTTGCGGCAGCAGCTCCCCGACCTGCGGCAACCGTCCGCCGGGGAGATACACCGCACGCAGTCCGGGGTCGGCGGCAATCGCGGTGTGCGCTTCTCGAACGTCGTCCCGAGTCTTGGCCGAGCAGGGAAGCCCCTTCTCCGCTGCGCGCACCGCCGGTGCCCAGAGGTCCGTCAGCGAGCGCGTGGCGCCACCCGCGTGCAACGCGCCGAGGGCGGCCGGCGCCCCGGGAACCGCCACCGCCAGTGCCCCGTCGAGGGGAATCGACCGCAGCCCCCGTTCGGTGTAGAAGTCCACGTCACCGCCGTCGGGCCCGAAGCCGCTGCCCCCGACCGTCCATACCGATCCGTCCGGTTCGCGGACGACGGCGAACGCGTCACCGCCGATCCCGCATTGCCCCGGCAACGTCAGCCAGGTCATCGCGGCCATGGCCAGCGTCGCGTCGATGGCGTTGCCTCCGTCGGCTAGTACGCGGGCACCTACGGTGCTCGCCGCGGGATGACTGGACGAGACCATGCCGTCGGCGGAGAGGGTGGACGGTCGAGGGTTCACTTCATGCACCCCCGCGCGGCCCGCCGGCGCGGGATGGAACTGGTGTCGTCGGGGTCGATGCCGACGAAGATCTCGCCGTCACGTTCCTCGACCGGGTAGGTCTTGATCGCCACCGTCGCCGGTGGGCACACGGGTTCCCCGGTCTCCAGATCGAATACGCTTCCGTGGCAGGAGCATCCGATGCCGTCGTCGACGAGTTTCCCGGACGAGAGCAGGCAGTCCAGGTGCGTGCAGTAGTTGGAGGTTGCGTAGGCCTTCCCGTTCAGGCGGGCCACGGCGAATTCGTGGTCGCCGGCGAAGAAGCGGCGCACGATGCCTTCGGAAACCTGTCCGGAGCGCGCAACGCGAGTGAATTCCATGGTCTTCTCCCTCTGTCGACAGGTAGGTCTCAGACCGAAGGGCTGAGGTAGACGGTCTTTTCGGCTTGATAGAACTGCATCATCGACTCGCCCGCCTGTTCCTTGTGGGTTTGCGTGCTCGACGCCTTGTAACCACCGAACGGCGCGTTCATGCTCATGCCGGTGGTGGGCTGATTGATCTTCACCAGACCCGATTCGGAACGGCCCGCGAACGCGAGTGCCTTGGTCACGTCGTTGGTGACGATTCCCGCGCTGAGCCCGAATTCGGTGTCGTTCGCGAGTGCGACCGCCTCGTCGAAGCCGGAGGCCCGCAGGAAGACCAGCAGTGGCCCGAACACTTCTTCCGTGACCACCCGCATGTCGGGGCTGCCACCGGCGAACACGGTCGGGACGGCGAAATAACCGTTCCCACTGTCGAGACTTACTCCGCCACAGATCAGTTCGGCGCCTTCGTCGCGGCCGATCTGCACGTACTCGAGGAACTTCGAGAGCTGTCCCGCGCTCGCGAGAGCCCCCATGCCCACACCCGGGTCTGCGCCCGGGCCGACGGTGATCCCTTCGGCGAGTTCCACCACGCGGTCCAGCAACCGGTCGTGGATCGCGTCCACCGCGATCACCCGGCTGGTGCCCGTGCACGCCTGCCCGGACAAGCCGAAGGCGCCCTTGACGATCAGTGCGGCCGCCTTGTCCACGTCGGCGTCGCCCAGGACCACCACAGGGTTCTTGCCGCCCATCTCGAGCTGACTGCGGCGAGACGGACCCACTGCCGCATGGATCGCACGGCCCACGTGAGTGGATCCCGTGAACGTCACGGCATCGACGCGTTCGTCCGCCGCGACCGCGGCACCGGCACGACCGGAACCCTGGACCAGGGCGAGGGCACCGGCCGGAAGTCCCCCGGCCAGCAGCGCCTCGACCAGTCGCTGTCCCATCAGCGGCGTGAGTTCGGACGGTTTGAACACCACGACGTTTCCTGCGGCCAGCGCCGGTCCGAGTTTGCGCGACGGAATGTTGAGCGGGAAGTTCCAGGGGGTGATCGCCCCGACGATTCCGACGGGTTCGCGCAGGGTGATGACGAGTCCCTCACCCGGGGTGGGGTATGTACTGCCGGTGGTGCGGAGCGCTTCACCGGCGTAGAAGCGCAGGTTCATCGGTGTGCGGCCGACTTCCATGGTCGCCTCGGCCAGGGTCTTGCCCTCCTCGCGGACGAGTTCGTCGACGAGTTCGCCTGCCCGCGCCTCGAGGTGTGCGGCCGCGGCCTCCAGGATCGCCGCGCGGCGTTCCGGGGGCGTCGCGGCCCACTGCGGCGCCACCTTGGCCAGCGCGCTGACGGCGGCATCCACGTCCGCCTCGGTCGAATCCGGGAACACGCCGATCACGTCGTCGTGATCCGCGGGATTGCGCCGCTCGAACGTCGCTCCGGAAGACGACGGGACCCACTGCCCGTCAATGAGATTGAGTCCCTCGATCATGACACCGTCACCAATTCCTCGTCGTCGTCCATCAGGTCGAACAGGTCGACGTCCTGATCCGCCAACCGGCCCGGCGCGATCGACCGGCCGATCAGTTCTCTGGCGGCGCTGATCTCGTCGCCGCGGTCGAGTGCGAAGGCGCCGCGCACGACCCCGCTGTCCAGATAGAAGGCGGTGAACTCGCCGTCGTCGGCGCTGCCGCGGAAGACCAGGTCGGTGTAGCGGGCGGTGCCGGTGAACTGGATGTTCTTGCCGAACTGGTCGGACCAGAACCAGTGCGCGGGGTCCACCACCCCGACGCGTCCGAGCATGAGGTTCGCGGTCGCCGCCCCCTGCTTGCTCGCGTTGTCGAAGTGTTCGACGCGAACGTGCCTGCCTGCCGCGTCGGAGAATCGCGCTGCCACGTCGCCGGCGGCGTAGACGTGTGGAATCGATGTCCGCCCCTGTGCATCCACGAGGATCCCGCCGTCGACGGCCAGTCCGGAGGCCTGCGCGACCTCGACGTTGGGGACGATACCGATGCCCACCACCACGACGTCGGCCTGAAGCACCTCGCCGCCCTGGAGGGCGATGAGCACGCCGTCCGGCCGGGTCGTCACGGTGTCGACCCGCACGCCGGCGCGGACGGTGACTCCGTTCTCCCGCTGCAATCGCGTGCAGACGTCGCCCATCTCGGCTCCGAGGATTCGAGCGAGTGGCACCGCGTCCGCCTCGAGAACGGTCACCTCGGCTCCCAGAGCCTGTGCAGTGGCGGCAATTTCGAGTCCGACGAAGCCTCCGCCGATCAGGACCAGGCCGATGCGGGGACGAAGGTGGGCGGCGAGCCGTTCGGCGTCGTCGATCGTCCTCAGGTAGTGCACCCGTTCGGACGCAGGCCCGTTCACCGGCATCGTGCGCGGTCTGCCGCCGGTCGCGACGAGCACGGCATCGGCCGCGATGCTCCGCCCGTCGGACAGGTCGACCGATCCGCCGCTCGGGTCGATCCGGGTCACCGTCGTGCCGGTGAGGAGTTCGACGTTCTGTTTCTCTCGCCACGCGTCGGGAAGCAGCATCAACGACTCGCGATCCTCCTGCCCGGCAAGGAATTCCTTGGACAGTGGTGGGCGCTGATACGGCGCGTGCGGCTCGTCGCCGACGAGGAGGATCCTGCCGTCGAACCCTCGGCGCCGCAGGGTGCGCGCCGCGACGGCAGCGGTCTGACCGGCGCCGATGGTGACGATGGTGTTCAACGTCATGGGGTCACTCGCTCTCTCAGTCGACTTCGGCGGGCGAAGTCGCGGTCTCGGCGTAATCGGGGCTGCGGGTGAGATCCACGTAGACGACGTCGTCCTCGACCTTCACCGCGTAGGTCGGCTGGCACAGGTCCTGGTCTTCCTCGTAGCCGGTGTCGAGGTCGAACGCCCACTGGTGGCCCGGGCAGATGACCCGCCCGTGCAGCAGGGTGCCTTTCGCCAGTGACCGATCCTGATGGATGCACAGATCACGAAAGGCGTAGATCCGGTCGTCGGCCTGGAACAGGGCGACCGCGGTGTCCCCGACCTCGACGCGAAGCTTCCGGCGACGGCCGAGCTCACGCACGGTGACCAGCCGGGTCCAGTTCGTCTCCATCGTTCTCTCCTGTCGGGCGAGTTGCCTGCGTCCGGAGGGGCCCGATGTGGGCCCCTCCCTTCGCACGGTCAGGCGGTCGCGAGCTCGAGGTCGGTCGCCACGTACGTGTCGTAGAGTCCCTTCGTGTACGAGAAGCGCATCTCGGCTCCCCACTGCACGAGTTGCAGGCAACGCTGCTGCAGTTGCGGGGTATCCGCGTGGTCGAGCACGATCTGGTATCCACGCTCACCGTGCACGACGTCCGACGTGATGTGCAGGTCGAAGAATTCGATCTCGTCCTCGGTGAACCCATACACCTCACGCAGAGGGATGATCTGCTTCTTGTAGATGCTCGGTACCTGCGACTCGAGTCCGACGACGAGCGCGGCGGTGGCCACGACGAAGTGCTCACGCTGCGAGACCGCGTAGCACCAGGACTGCAGACCACGGGTGATCGCGTTCATGTTCGACGGATCCTCGACACGTTCCTTCGTGGTGCCGCACGCCTCGGCGAACTTGATGAGGAGGTCGGTGTGCCGGATGTCGGCCAGTTCCTCCTCGTACATGTTCTGGAGGGTGAAATCCTTTGCATTGGTGAAGGTGTCGGGGGTGTTCGAGTAGATGTTGGCGAGGTAGTCGGCGAAGGGGCCGACGTAGTGGTAGTGGTTCTCCGCCCACCGCGCGAAATGGTGCTTCTCGAGCTTGCCCTCGGCCCACGCCTTGCTGAACGAGGCGTTCTTCGCCTCGCGGCCCTTGATGGCGTTCTCCAGAGCTGCGCGGAAATCGTCCCTGCCTAGAAGTTCGGTCATGATGTGCCTCGTCTTCCTCGAGTATGAGAATGGTTGGGGATGCTCCGACTGGAGTGAATTCGACGTTATCGACTCGCGGCCTGCCCGACCACGGTCGAAGTGACTGCGTTGGAAGGGTTTCGATGTGCACGTTGTCGGCGCATCGTGGGTATTCAGCTGGGTACTGCGGCGAGGGCTTCGAACTCGGCCAGCATCGCCGCTCCGACTGCCTTGTCCTGCTTGCCGTTTCCGCCGCTGATGCCTATGCCGCCGACGATCTGGCCGTCGAAGACGAGGGGAAATCCACCGACGAACACCGCGAACTTGCCCGGCAGCATCTGGCTGATGCCGAATGCCTCGTTCCCGGGCAATGCCGGACCGTCGGGAGCCTCGTTGAACAGGTGCGTTGCCCGTTCGTGGCCGGCAGCGGTGAACGCTTTGGCGATCGCGATGTCCACGCCGGTGAGGCGCGCTCCCGGCAGTCGGTGCAGGGCGAGCACGTTGCCGCCGTCGTCGCAGACGCACAGGGTCTGCTTGACGCCGATTTCCTCGGCCTTCGCGCGTCCCGCGGCGAGCAGTGGGAGTGCGTCGTCGAGGGTGATTCGGTGAACCTGATGCATTGTCTTCTCCGTTGCGTATTCGGGAGGAAGTGATGCACCGATTTCTATCACCGGCATCACCGGCGGAACCATGGTCAAAATATCCGGCAATCTCGGCGAAATCAGGGCATAGTGCATAGGCAGTGCAGGCGCGCGCTCCGCCATACTGCACTTTTCGATGCCACCCGAGGAGGGTCCGTAGTGGACGACACCACGACACCGAACGCGGAGGACGAACGACTGTCGTTACGCGGCCTCCTGGAAGAGCCCCTGCTCGCGTCGGCCCGGCTGCTGTCCGGCACGGACGCCCCGAGCGGCCCGGTGACGTGGTGCCTGCCGTGGGGTGAGGTGATGAGCCGGCCCGATTCCCTCGCCGAGGTCGCTGTGTACACCCGGCCGGAAACCCTGTCCGCGCACGGACGTGAACTCGAATCGCTGGTGGCACGGGGAGCCGGGGTCCTTCTCGTCGACGGGTCGGCGCCCGCGGGCACGGTCTGGCCGACCGGACTCACGGTCGTGGAGCTGGGATTTCCCGTCGGTTTCACCGCACTCAACCGGCTTCTCGCCGAGCGCGCACTCACCCAGGAAGCGCACGTGATGCGCTATGCCCTCACCGTGCACCAGTCGCTCGCAGGGTTGCTGCACCGCGGAGCGGGCCTGCCGATGCTGATCCGCGAGGTGGCGACGCTGACCTCGGACGTCGCCGTCGCCCTGGACGTCCGGGGGCGGCTCCTCGCCCACGCGGGCCTCCCGGACACCGAGGACACGGGCACCGTCGCCCTGCTGGAGGCTCTCGCGGACGCCCTGCCGCGGCTCGAGGAATCACCACCGGCACGAATGCACAACGTTCACGTGCTCCGCCTGGAGCATCCGGACGGACTGTTCACGCCCACGACGGCAGTCGCCGGGGCCATGCAGCTGGCCGGCCGCTACGAGGGCTGGATCGTGGTCGTCGTGCCCGGGGCGAACCCCCGCAGGCACGACATCGCACAGCACCGGGTGGTCGTCGAACAGGCCGGGACGATCATCGGCACCGAGATGCTCCGGCAGCGGAGCGTGGACGAGGCCGAGGAGCGGGCCCGCGGCGACTTCGTCCAGGCTCTGGTGCACGGCAACTTCGCCAACGACCACGACCTGCGCACCCGGGCCGCGCTGCACGAGATCGATCTGGACCTGCACTACATCGTGTTCGTCGCGCCCGGCCTCGTCGACCGGGCGTCGGGACGGCCCGGCGCGAGCATGGTCCGGCTGGCACGGTACGCCGCCGGCGTCCTCCCACGTCCGGGCGTACGTTCCCACGTCACCGTCATCGGCGACGTGCTCGTGGTGATCCGCTCGTTGACTTCCGTCGACACACCCGGCGTCGAATCCGAGATCAGCGAGTACGCGCACGCCATGTCGCTCGATCTCGAAACCCGTTTGGGTCAGCGGATCCCGGTGGCCCACGGACGTCCCGCGGCGGGCGCCCGCGATATCGGGGAAAGCTACCGCGAAGCCCGCATCACTCTGGGCATCGCCCAGCGGCTCGGGCTGTCCGGTTCGGTGGCGTACAACGACCTGCGCGGGTTCAGTGTGCTCGCCCGCGCGACCGACACCGACGAGAGCCGACGGCTCATCCGTGACGTTCTCGGCCCCCTCCGGGCGTCGAGTTCGCAGGCCGACACCGAGGAGTTGCTGTTCGCCTACCTCGAGGAGGGCGGCAACATCAACGCGGCCGCGCGGCGTCTCCGGATCCACCGGAACACGATGATCGCCAAGCTCGATCGCACGTCACGGCTCATCGGCATGGACATCCGGGAACCCGAGAACCAGTTCACGCTGTGGCTGGCTCTCCGTCTCGATCTGCTCTCCCAGGTGCAGGACACCGTCAACCACGAGATCGTGACCCGCTAGCCCTCAGACGGCCCCCGGGTTCTCGCCTGCGAACGTCCCGGCCAGTCCGGCGAGCACGACGAGTGCCGCCACGGCGAACAGCAGTCCGTACGGATCGGCCGCCAGGTGCGCGGCCACGCCCACCCAGGCGGCGCCCACCGCCGAGCCACCGAAGCGGATGAGGTTGAACAGTCCCAGACCGGTTCCGACGGCCCCCGCGGGCGATCGGGTCGAACCGGCCGCGGCGGGCGTCTGGACCATGCCGATCCCCACTCCGGCGACGACGAGCACGGCGCCGACGGCGATCGGGTTCCGGACATCGGCGGACAACGTGATCGCCAGTGCGACTTGACTACTGATCAACACCACCAGGCCGGACCGCATCACCACCCGGGCCCCGATCCTGTCGACGAGACGCCCGACGACCGGCGCCACGCACGTCATGACGACCGGCAGCACGAAGAGCATCAGCCCCGCCTGTGTGGTGGAACTGCCCGAGCCCGTCAGGTAGAGCGGAAGCGCAAGCAACAGCGCGCCCAGCGCGAACATCTGGGTGAAGGCGGCGAGAGCGCTACGCAGGAACCGCGATTCGATCACCAGATCGATGGGCACGAACGGGTTCGCCGCCCGCCGGCAATGGACCACGAACCCCGCCGTGACGACGGCTCCGCCGCCGATCGTCGCGATGCCGACCCAGACGGGAACCTGCTCCATCGAGACGGTCGTGAGGCCGAGGATCAGCAGGACCGCTCCGAGCGTGACTGTGAACGCCCCGATCACGTCGAGCCGCATCTTCTTGCCGGGGTAGCGCGGGATGTAGCGGAGGGTTGCGGCGAACCCGATCAGCGCGAGCGGCACCAGTGGCACGAACGCCCACCGCCAGCCCCACCAGTCGCTGACAATTCCGCCCATCGACGGACCGACGGCCTGACCGATCCCGTTCACCGCCGCCCAGGAGCCGACGGCGCGCGCCCGCCGCGCGGGCCCGAACAGCCACGCGATCAGGCCCATGACCGCAGGCGCGAACGCGGCCGCGGCGATCCCGCCGAGCGACCGCCAGATCACGAGCACGGGCAGGGAGGGCGCGAGCGCCGCGCCGAGCGAACAGACCGCGGTACCCAGCAGTGCGGCGCAGTACACGCGTCGGCGACCGAACCGGTCCCCGATCCACCCGGCCAGCGGCATTGTCGCCGCGAAGGTGAGGAGGAATCCGACGACGACGAAGATGCCGCTGCCGAGGCCGGCATCGAAGTCCGTGAGGATCGCGTTCAACGGGACGTTGACGATGTTGTTGCTGACCGTGCCGACGAACGTTCCGGCGAGCAGCGCCGCCAGCGCGGGCGACGTGCCGGGTCCGCGTTCGTCCCCCGCGGTTGCACTCTGAGCCTGACCGACCGCCGTGTTCATAGAGTCCACTTTCATCCGAGAATTCGCGTTCCGGCGTTGCCAGTTCTCGCCGGAAACCCTTGCCGCACTCCGCCCACCCAAATTTGGTTAGGCAAACCTAATTATGAACACGGGATTCCGTGAAATGGCCTCTGCCGAGCATTCCTTTACTTGCGCGTGACAACAAGCAATCCCGGCGAAAAATGCCGGGCACAATGCACAAATACGCTGGTTATCGATGTGCACTCTGGACGTTGACCCTGGAAAACGCCCCGCGCAGTATCACTGCACTGTGACTAGTGCCACTAGTCTGTACCTATTTCGAAGGGGCGCACCGTGGATGTAAGTCTCACCGCCGCACATTGGGTGTATCTCGGAGGAATCATCGTCATCCTCGGGACGATGCTCATGCGGAAGAACATCGTCGTCCCCGCCGTCATCGGCACGTTCCTGACCGCCTTCGTGTTCTCCGACAGCCTCGTCACCGGTCTCGCGTCGATTTTCAACGCGAGCCTCGTCGCCGCCCGCGAGCTGTTCAACATCTTCCTGATCATCTCGTTGGTGACGGCGATGCTCGGCGCCCTCCGGCAGATGGGAGCCGACCGGTTGATGGTCGCCCCGTTCCGGCGCGTCATGCGCGGCGGCACCAGCAGCTTCATCGTCCTGGCCGTCGTCACCTACACGATCTCGCTGTTCTTCTGGCCCACCCCCGCGGTTCCGTTGATCGGAGCCGTCCTCATCCCCGTCGCCATCCGCGCCGGCCTTCCCCCGATGGCGGTCGGCATGGCGATCGCGATCTGCGGGCAGGGCATGGCGCTGTCGTCCGACTACATCATCAAGGTGGCGCCGGGTCTGTCGGCGAAGTCGGCGGGAGTCGATCCGGACGTCGTCGCGGACCGCGCCCTGGTGATGTCCCTGATCGTCGGTCTCACCGCGCTCCTCATCGCCTACTTCACGCAGCGCAGGCACATGCGCCGCCCCGCACCGGAACTGCTCACCGACTGGGAGTCACGCGCGGAGAGCGACTTCGGCAAGCCAGGCGGCGACGCCCCCGAGGGCGGTGCGACCCCCACCGGCGGCGCGATCGATCGCGCACCGGCCGAAGCGGCGACGAGTGCCGCTCTCCCGACGACGACGGCCGTCCTCGCCGAACCCGTCACGGCTTCCGCCCGGCAGGTCATCGACGACACGTTCAAGAGCATCCGTGCCGCAAAGACTTTCGCAGTACTCGTGCCCACCGCGTACCTGGCATTCATCGTCTACCTCATGGTCGGCAAGTTCACCGATCTGGTGCCCGACCTCAAGGGCGGCGACGCGGCGGCGATGGTCGGCGGCATCGCCGCGCTCATCCTGTTCGCCGCGGCCGCGACCAACGACAAGAAGGGATTCCTCGAGACGACGTCCGAGCATCTGATCGACGGCCTGGTCTTCGCGTTCAAGGCCATGGGCATCGTGATCCCGATCGCCGGATTCTTCTTCATCGGCAACGGTGACTTCTCCGCCGCCATTCTGGGACTTCCCGCGGACGCGACCGGTCCGACGCTGCTCTTCGACCTGGTGAACGCCGCGCAGTCCCACCTGCCGCAGAACGTGTTCGTCACGTCGTTCGGCATTCTCGCCATCGGAATGATCGCGGGCCTCGAGGGCTCCGGATTCACCGGGCTGCCGCTCACCGGTTCGCTCGCGGGCGCGCTCGGGCCCGCTGTCGGGATGGACCCCGCAACCCTGGCGGCGATCGGTCAGATGGGGAACATCTGGTCCGGCGGCGGAACGCTCGTCGCCTGGTCGTCGTTGATCGCGGTGGCCGGCTTCGCCCGTGTGCCCGTCCTCGAACTCGCCCGGAAGTGTTTCGTGCCCGTGGTGTCCGGCCTGGTGCTGTCCACCGCACTGTCCGTGCTCATCTTCTGACGGCTCGACGGCCTCGGTGGGGCGGTTACCCCGCCGAGGTCACGCGCGCAGTCGATCCGCATTCTCGAGGATGGCGGCACGCAGCGCCTGCTCCGGTTCGCTGAGAACACTCCGGCGGGCCTCCAGCACGAATTCGACGTCGACGTCGGGCCCCCATTCGTCGCGCGAGCGCATCCGCACCGGCGCCAGCCCCGCCGGCGGCAGCGTCTCGGCATGGAACACGACGCCGAGACCCGCAAGACAGGCAGCCCGCAACCCGTTCAAACTGTCCGTCACACAGGCCACCCGCGCGCCGCGCCCGGATTTCTCCAGGACGTCGAGCGCCGCTTCCCTCGTGATCGACGGCGGCGGATACGTCACCAGCGGCACCGGCCCCGCTGCATCCGGAACGAAGTCGGGTGCCGCGAAGAACGCCAGCCGGTCGGTCCACACCAGTTCGCCGTGCCGGTCTCCTCTGCGACGCTTCCCGAAGACCAGGTCCAGCCGGCCTTCGTGCAGTTGCCGGAACAACACTTCGCTCAAGGCCACCGTGAGTTCGAGATCCACCAGCGGATGGCTGCGACGGAACTCGCCCAGAATCCGAGGAAGCTCGTGCAGAACCAGATCTTCGGACGCCCCGAACCGGACGCGTCCTCGCAGACCGGATTGCGTGAAGTAGCGCTCGGCGTCCGAGTGCCGCTCGAGTATCGACGTCGCGAAACCCACCATCACCGTGCCGTCCGCGGTCAGCTCGACCGAATGCGTGTCCCGCAGAAACAGGCGGCGCCCGGCTGCCAGCTCCAGCTTTCCGACGTGCTGGCTGACCGTCGACTGCCGCAGGTTCAGTCGCCGGGCCGCGGCGGTGAAACTCCGGGTGCGCGCGACCGCGAGAAAGCTCCGCAGATGAACCGGATCGAACATCACCCATTGTTATCACGGTTCGGCATTACAGTAAACGCGACTATCGCCTTTCGAAATATCCGCGTGTTCCATACGGTCGAACCATGCTGACGAAGATCCCGCTGCTCAGAAGACTCGATCCGTTCATTCTCGGCATCCTGATCACCGTCGGGATCGCCAGCCTGATCCCCGCGGACGGCACGGCCCTGACCGCGTTCACCTGGGCCACGAAGGTGGCCGTCGGAATTCTGTTCTTCCTCTACGGCGCCCGACTCTCCACGCAGGAGGCGCTGCACGGCCTGCGTCACTGGCGTCTGCACGTCACCATCCTCGCGGCGACGTTCGTGATCTTCCCGCTACTCGGAATCGCTGCGCGCGTGCTGGTCCCGACGATCCTGACCCAACCGCTGTACCTGGGCCTCCTCTACGTCTGCCTGCTGCCGTCAACCGTCCAGTCGTCGATCGCCTTCGTGTCGATCGCCCGAGGCAACGTGCCCGGCGCCATCGTCAGCGCCTCGTTCTCCAACATCCTCGGCATCTTCGTCACCCCGCTCCTCGTGGCATTGCTGATGACGAGTGAGGGGGCAGGCTTCGACGCGTCCTCCGCGACCGGCATCCTCGTCATGCTCCTGCTCCCGTTCATCGCCGGCCAGGCAGTGCGGCGGTGGATCGGCCCCTGGGTGAAGAAGCACGGCGCACCGCTCAAGCTCGTCGACCGGGGTTCGATCCTGCTGGTCGTCTACGTCGCATTCAGTGAGGGAATGAACGAGGGAATCTGGGGCACGTTGTCCGTCGGCCGACTCCTGGCTCTGCTCGCGGTGTGCGCGGTGCTGCTCGCGATCGTCCTGTCCGTCACCTGGTTCGGGTCGAAGCGACTCGGTTTCGACCGGGCCGATCAGATCACGATCACGTTCTGCGGGTCGAAGAAGAGCCTCGCCACCGGTCTTCCGATGGCCACCGTCCTCTTCGCGAGCCAGCCGATCGGCCTGATCGTGCTGCCGCTCATGCTGTTCCACCAACTGCAGTTGCTGGTGTGCGCGTGGATGGCGGGCCGGCTGGCCCGACGCGCCGCAGCCGAGGAGACGGAACTCGCGACCAGTTCGAGCTAGCCGGGAATCAGTCGGCCAGCACGGCCTTCAGGAAGGTCTTGGTGCGCTCGTTCTTGGGCGCGGTGAAGATCGTCGCCGGGTCGCCTTCCTCCACGATCCGTCCGGCGTCGAACATCATCACCCGGTTCGACACGTCCCGCGCGAACTGCATCTCGTGCGTGACGATCAGCATGGTGATGTCGGTGGTGCGCGCGACGTTCCTCAGCACGTCGAGGACGTCCGCCACCAATTCCGGATCCAGTGCCGACGTGACCTCGTCGAGCAGCAGAATGTCGGGGTCCATGGCCAGTGCCCTCGCGATCGCGACCCGCTGCTGCTGGCCACCGGACAGTTGCGTCGGATGCGCGGTCTCCTTGTCCGAGAGCCCGACCGTCTCCAGCAACTCGCGAGCCCGCTGCACGGCCACGGCCTTGTCGAGTCCGAGAACGTGGATCGGTGCTTCGGTGATGTTCTCGATCACGTTCATGTTGGGGAACAGGTTGAACTGCTGGAAGACCATGCCGATCCGGCGTCGGATCCGGCGCACGTACTTCTCCGACGCCGGCACGAGTTTGCTTCCCTTCTCCTCGTGCGTCAACGGTGTCCCGTCCACCCAGATGACGCCGTCGTTCACCTTCTCGAGGGTCATGAGCAGCCGCAGGATCGTCGTCTTCCCCGATCCGCTCGGACCGATCAGGGTCACCCGGTCGCCGCGCGCGACCTGGAAATCCAGGTGGTCGAGCACGACGTGGTCGCCGAACTGCTTCACGACGTCGTCGAATCGGATCATCGGGGTTGCTGCGCTCGCGTCATCGGGCAAGACGTCTCTCCAATCGCCGTATGAGCAGGGACGTCGGGTAGCTGGCGACGAGAAAGATCACACCCGCCAGGGTCAACGGTTCGAGGTACTGGAAATGCCGGGCGCCGAACTGCTGCGCGGCCGTCACCATCTCCACCACGGTGATGGCGAACAGGAACGGGGTGTCCTTGAACATCGACACCGCGTAGTTGCCCAGCGCGGGGACGACGCGACGGATGGCCTGCGGCAGGATGATCGCCCGCCACGTCCGAGTGGGCGCGATGGACAGCGCCCGCGCGGCCTCCCACTGGCCGACGGGCACCGCTTCGATACCCGCCCGGTACACCTCGGCCATATACGTCGAATAGTGGATTCCGAGTACGACGACACCGATCTGCAGCGGCGACAGTCCCGTGAACGTGTAGTACACGAACAGCAGTTGCACGACGAGCGGCGTCAGCCGGATGAATTCACTGATCGCGCGGACCGGGACACTCACCCATCGCGGCGCGGCCTGCCGGATCAATGCGATGACGAGACCGAGAACGACAGAGATCAGGAATCCGAGAACGGTGGCGATGAGGGTGATCTTGAAACCCTCGAGCAGCACGGGCAGAGCCTCGAACGCTCGGTCCCAACTCCACTGGACGCTCATTGCTTCGCGGCCTCCAGTCCCCGTGGATCGGTGGGCGCGAGGCTGAAGATCTCCCGTAGGGACGGTCCCGTGCCGAGGCGATTCTTCGCCCGCACCTCCAGCGCGTTCATCACCAGTGTCAGCACGTAGCCGATGACGAAGTAGATGACGAGTCCGACGCCGAACGCGAAGAGCGTATTTCCGGTCGTCTGACGGAGTTGGTCGATCTCGAAGGTCAAGTCCTGCAGAAGGATATAGCTCGCGAGCGCCGTGCCCTTGAGGAGTTGGATCAGGAGATTGGTCAACGGAGGAATCATCTCCGCCCAGGCCTGTGGGAAGACCACCCGGCGCAGCCGCTGCCAGTGACTGAAGTCCAGCGCCGTCGCCGCCTCCCATTGCGATTGCGGCACCGAGTTGATCGCGCCGCGCACCACCTCGGCTCCGTAGGCGCCGTAATTCAGCCCGAGCGCGAGGATCCCGCAAAGCACCGGGTCGATGAGATAACCGAACAGCGGAACCACGTAGAACAACCAGAAGAGCTGCACCAACAACGAAGTGCCCCGGAAGAATTCGATGAAGGCGCGAGCCGATCCCCTGATCACGATGTTGTGCGCACGCGCAGCCAGTCCGAGCGCGAGCGCGAGGACGAACGCGAGGAGGGCGCCTCCCGCAGTCAGTTGGAGCGTGACGACGATGCCTTCCTGGATGCTCGGCCACGCATCCAGGAAGGCATCGATATTCTCGTTCACAGGCAGCAGACCTCTACGACGATCAGCCTGCCCCGCCGCAGAGTTTGGCGGTGGTCAGGTTCGGATCGGGCAGTTCCTCCGCGGTGAATCCGAACGGTCCGACGATGGACAGGTACTTGTCCTTGTCGGAGGTGATCTTGGCCAGCTCGGCGTTGTAGGCGTCGCGCAACTCGGTGTCCTCCTTACGGAAGACCGTGCCGCCGGCACCGACCTGGGGGACCCCGTCGATCTCGGCGACGAAGGAGCTGGTCACGTCGACCGGGGCCTGCGGGTTGTTTTTCGCCAGCCAGTTCAGCGAGATCCCGGTGAGCGCAAAGACATCGGCTCGCCCGTTGGCGACGGCGTCCATTCCATCCTGCGGCGACGCCACCTGCATTGCATCGATTCCGAGCTGCTGCGCATAGTCCGATTCGATCGCCCCGGTCATCGCGGCCATCCGCACCCCGCTCTGCTGCACCGACTGCATGTCGGTGAGGTTCGCGGGATTGCCCTTGGGCACCATCAGCGCGGTGGTGTAGTTGAACTCGGGCTCGCTGAACGCCGCCTGCTCGCACCGCTGCGGCAGGATCGACATACCCGCGCTGACGACGTCGAACCGGCGGGCCTGCAGTCCGGGTATGAGCGCTCCGAAGTCGGTGCTCACGCCCTCGACGTTGTCGATGCCCAGGTTCTTGAAGATTTCGCGGTGCAGGGCCACGGTGGCGCCGGTCAGCTGGCCGTCCTGCTCGAAGCTGTACGGCGCCTCGCCGGCGAAGCCGACGGTGACCGTTCCGCTGTCCTGCAGTTGCTGGAGGAGCGATCCGCCGCTGGTCGTGTCGGTCTTCGTGCACCCCGCCAGGGAGCCGGCAGCCACCATCATGCCTGCGAAGGCGACAGCCGCTCTGACCGCCGGACGTTGTTTCGACATCGTGCTCGTCACCACAGATTCCCTTCGTCACCTCGGGTGATCCGGGAGGACGCGCACCGCACGGCACGACCCCAACGGATCTGCCCGGGCCACGTTACGCAGGCGAAGGACCTACCATAGGGGAACCGGGGGGACGTTACCGCAGCGTTATCAAATGGCGGTCGGCGAATGTCTCCGGGAATGCCGAAAGCCCCCCAACATGGTTGGGGGGCTTTCGGTAACGGATGTTCGGCGGTGTCCTACTCTCCCACACCCTGTCGGGTGCAGTACCATCGGCGCTGGAGGGCTTAGCTTCCGGGTT
>NZ_JAAXPA010000029.1 GCF_012396235.1 Rhodococcus opacus
CGCCAGCGTTCGTCCTGAGCCAGGATCAAACTCTCCGTTGAAGACTCTAGATTTCACAGGCGAACCTGCTAATCAGTCATAGACATCGAGTCAAATCACTAGCAATCAAAAACTCAAACTAGCATTTCAAACACTGACCCCCCTCCGACGGAAGAAGGAGAAGAGCCAGCAAATACCCACACCACCATCACAACCAAACCCCAAGGGCCAGTTGATCATCCGTGATGCGGAGTACCAAAAACATTTGGCACTGACATTCATCGACACACTGTTGAGTTCTCAAAGAACACGCACACACCATCACTTCTGACTCACTCGCCAGCCGCTCCGGGGCAACTTTTCCAGCTTATCTCATCGGACTGACCGGCGCAAACCGGCACCCGCTGAAGACATTCCGGGGTTGAAGCACAACCATACACGATGGTGAACTTCGGATTGGTCAGGCACTTCGTACAACCTCGTTGCATCACCAGGTGGTGAATGTCGGTGTCCGTGTCGCTCTGACTTGGAATAAGTTACGCGAACCGCACGCGATATTCCAAATCGCCTGGTCGCGGGGATTCGCACGCTGAACTCCGCCGGATCTGCCATTCGTGCGGGCGTGCACCGTCAGACCAGAAGCGTGCACGCTGAGCCGGTTTAGCAGGTCCGAAAGCTCGACGGTGGGACCGTCGCTCCCATTACCACTCACTCTTCATCACGGGAGTCCTCATCGAGAAGTACGGCATACCGGCAGTCACCACTCTCGGCGGCACCGAGATCCCCTACAAGGACCGGGGTGCCGGCCGCCCGTAGTCCTGAGCCACGGGTGGCCGCTCAATGCGGACAGCTGGGAAGCGCAGGACCGACCTCGCGGCGCTACTCGAGCACCTCGACCTTCACGACACCACGCTGGTCGGTCTCTCGACCGGCGGTGGTGAGGTGAGTAGATACGCCGGACGGCACGGGACCGGCCGGGTCGCCCAGATCGTGCTCGCCTCGGCGGTGCCGCCGTTCATGCTGCAGACCGCCGACAACCCCGACGGCATCCCGGTCGAAGCCTTCGATTCTTCGGCGCAACCGACCTGACAGTCACCCGTCCCAGGGTGTACGCGACTCGTTCTGGTCGCAGGCAAATCAGGGGGGTCACCACAACGCCTACGAAGGCATCGCCGCGTTCTCGGCGACGGACTTCCGAGCTGACCTCGACAAGGTCGACGTCCCCACCCTCGTCATTCACGTGACGACGACCAGACAGTGCCGTTCGATGTCGGCGGCAAGAAAGTCATCCGCGCGGATCGACGGCGCCGTGCTCGCGGTCTACCTACACCTCGTGGCATCCCCTCACCCGAGACAAAAGGATCACAGTCATGAACAGTCACACCGCAGCACCCGACACCCTCGACCTCGTCCACGGGCTGTGGATGACCCCACACAGCTGGAAGGGCGCCTGGCTGACCCGGAGTTCGATCTGCTCCACGAACCTGTCGAACGCCGAACGTTGATCGGTGGGCTGCTGACGTGCAGCCTTCGCGCTGCGTACCATCTCCGGAGTCCAGTTCGCCGCACCATTCTCAGACGGTCCTCAGGAAAGTCACAATTCGGGCCCCTACCGTTTCCCCGGCAAACCAACCGACATGGGAGGACTCGTCATGAACGTTTCACGAGCACGTCTGCACTTCGGTATCGCCGCCGTCGGCGCGATCTCCGCCGCCCTCGTGATCCCGGGCATCGCCTCCGCGGATCCGGCCGACTCCGACTCTTCCCGCCTCGTGAACTCCACGTGCAGCTTCGCGCAGATCGATGCGGCGATGCACGACGTGACTCCGCAGCTCGCCGCGCGCCTCGACCAGGCACCCGAGCGCAAGGCTCAACTGGCGGACTTCTTCTCGAAGTCCCCGGCCGACCGCCAGGCCGTCCTCGACGCGCACCCGCAGCTGAAGAGCCGGCTGGACACCGTCCCGACCGAGGGACCGGCCGTCGAGTGGCGCGCGAAGGCGCTGACGATCGCCGAGACCTGCGGTAACTACTGACGCTAGGCGGGGTGGACGGTGCGCAGGACCGTCCGCCCCGTGTCCAGCCTGCGAATGTTGTCGGTGATGTCGCCGACGCGACCGACGAACGTGTGGTCGGTGACGCCGGACGAGTGCGGGGTCATCAGGATGTTCGGCAGATCGCGAAACGGCAGCGCGCTCGGGGCGCCGTGACCGCCGGCATCGGGGTACGAGTACCAGACGTCGATGGCCGCGGCCGCGATCCGGTGCGATGCCAGCGCGTCGTACAGCGGTTGTTGCCGGACGAGGGGGCCGCGCCCGACGTTGATCAGGATGCCGTCGGGGCCGAGCGCGTCGAGTTCCGCGCCGCCGATCATGCAGCGGGTGTGATCGTTCAGCGGTGCGGACACCACTACCACGTCGGACTCCGTCAGGAGCCGGAGCAGCGACGTGTTGCCTCCCGCCCATGCGAGGCCTTCCGCGGGGCGTCGAGATCGCCCCGGCCGGTCACCGCGCAGCCCTCGGAACCGAACGCGCGCAGCAGGTTCCACGACCGCCGACCGATGTGACCGAAACCGACGAATCCGACCCGCGCGCCCCGCATCGACCGGGACTGCGCGATCGCGTCGTCGTAGACCGAGGTGGCCCAGACGTCGCCGCGGAGGGCGCGATCGTGCCGGAGGAATCCGCGTCGCAGCATCAGTGCCGCGGACACGATGTACTCGGCGATCGAGTCCTCGTGGTGGAAGGTGTTGGCCACCAGGGTGTCTGTGGGAAGCGCGGCGAACGCCACGTTGTCGGTGCCCGCGCCGGCGACGTGCAGCAGGCGCAGCTTCGGCGCTGCGGCCGCCATCGCGGCGGTGAACCGGCCACCCACGTACACGTCGGCGTCGCCGAGGTCGGCGACGATGGCCGACTCGTCGAACGTCCGATGCCATGACGCCGTCGCACCCGACGGCAGGCCCGACTCGAACAGCTCACGATGCGGCAGCAGGTTCCGGTCGCCGACGACGACCTTCATCAGGCGCGCACCAACGCCGGGCGCTTGCTGTCGAACGTCCAGTTCGGCACGAGGAACTGCATGCCGATCGAGTCGTCGCGCGCGCCGAGACCCTTCTGCAGGTACAGCTCGTGGGCCGCCTCGACGCGGTCCATGTCGAGTTCGACACCGAGGCCGGGCGTCGACGGCACTGTGAGGTAGCCGTCTTCGATCTCGTACGGGTCCTTGGTGATCCGCTGACCGTCCTGCCAGATCCAGTGGGTGTCGATGGCGGTGATGTCGCCCGGAGCCGCGGCGGCGACGTGGGTGAACATCGCGAGCGACACGTCGAAGTGGTTGTTGGAATGCGAACCCCACGTGAGGCCCCACGCGTCGCAGAGCTGGGCGACGCGGACGGATCCGTTCATCGTCCAGAAGTGCGGGTCGGCGAGCGGGATGTCGACGGCGCCGGAGCGGATGGTGTGCCCCATCTCGCGCCAGTCGGTGGCGATCATGTTGGTGGCGGTCGGCAGTCCGGTGGCGCGCTTGAATTCACTCATCACCTCGCGACCGGAGAAGCTGCCCTCGGGGCCGACGGGGTCCTCGGCATACGCGAGAACGTCTTTCAGTCCGCGGCACGTCTCGATCGCCTCCGACAGCAGCCAACCGCCGTTGGGGTCGAGGGTGATCCGGGCGTCGGGGAACCGCTCGGCCAGCGCCGTCACGGCCGCCGCCTCCTCGCGGGGCGCCAGGACGCCGCCCTTGAGCTTGAAGTCGGCGAAGCCGTACCGCGCCTGGGCCGCCTCGGCGAGCCGCACGACCGCGTCCGGTGTCAGCGCCTCCTCGTGCCGCAGGCGCAGCCAGTCGTCGGACTCCGCCGCACCCGACTGGTACTCGAGGTCGGTCTTGTTGCGGTCGCCGACGAAGAAGAGATAGCCGAGCGCCTGCACCTTCTCGCGCTGCTGACCCTCGCCGAGCAGGGCCGCGACGGGAACACCGAGGTGCTGCCCGAGCACGTCGAGGAGTGCCGACTCGACGGCGGTGACGGCATGGATCGCGACACGGAGGTCGAACGTCTGGTTGCCGCGGCCCGCGGCGTCCCGGTCGGCGAACGTGCGCCGCAGATCGGCGAGAACGCCGTTGTACTCGCCGATGCTGCGCCCCGTCACGATTGCGCGGGCGTCTTCGAGGGTACGGCGGATCGGTTCCCCACCGGGCACCTCGCCGACACCGGTGTTGCCGTCGGAATCGGTGAGGATCACCAGGTTCCGGGTGAAGTACGGGGCATGCGCGCCGGACAGGTTCAGGAGCATGCTGTCGTGTCCCGCGATCGGGACCACTCGCATGTCGGTGACGACCGGGGTGCTCGTTGTACTCATCTCCGAAAACCTTCCTTCACAGCGCAGCGCCGCCCGTGAGGCGCCTCACAACCAAAACTCTAAGTGGCCCGATCGATACATGTCCAAGACTTGTTGAGCATCGAACGATGCAGACACTGCATCACAGAAGTTGTTGTCCGATCAGCATCAACGCACCCACACAGGACACCGTGATCGACGCCCGGCGCAGGCGCGCCGCGTCCAGGTGGCGATTCACGAACCGCGACGCCACGTAGCCGAGCACCGTCGCCGGGATCAGCAGCAGGAACATCACCGCCGACTCGCGGTGCACCGACCCCGTCGCGGCGAGAACGGCGACCGACAGTGTGGAGCCCACCAGGAAGAACGCGCTCATGTTGCCGCGCAGCTGCGCCCCCTTCGACCCCTGCATCACCAGTGCCATCGGCGGCCCGCCGATCGACGTGGCCGTGCCGAACAGCCCCGACGCGGCCCCGGCGACGGCGAGGTTCCGGCGTCGCGGCGGCGGTGCCCAGCCCAGCGTCGCGAAGACGACCCCGAACAGCACCACGGCCGCGAGCAGCAGCGACAACCCCCGTTCCGGCAGCACCACCAGCAGCAACGCGCCCGCGATCGTGCCCGGCACCCGGCCGGCCAGCGCCCACCCGGTGCCCGACAGATCGAGGGCGTCGCGTTCCCGCCACACCACCATCACCGTGACGACCGTCGCCGTCATGATCAGCGTCCCGGGCAGCAGGCCCGGATCGACGAGCGCGACGACGGGTGCCGCGAGCATCCCCATCCCGAATCCGATCGACGCCTGCATGCACGAGGCGAGAAAGACGGCGAACGCGATGATCGCGAACTCTGCCCCGCTCACCCGACCGCGACGGGGACGCCGAGTTCCATCGGACGCCGGGGATGGTGGCATTCGGCGACGTGGCCGCTCTCGCGCTCGTCGACCGCGGCGGGCGGCACGGTGCTCGCGCAGATGTCGGTCGCGTGGGCGCAGCGGGTGCGGAACCGGCAGCCCGACGGCGGGTTCAGCGGCGACGGCACTTCACCGTCGAGGATGATCCGCTTGCCCCGGGATTCGGCGTCCAGCTTCGGTGCCGCCGACATCAGGGCCTCGGTGTACGGGTGGGCGGGACGGTCGAAGACGGCGTCCGTCGCACCCGTCTCCACGATCCGCCCGAGGTACATCACGGCGACGCGGTCGGCGACGTGCCGCACCACCGACAGGTCGTGCGAGATGAACACGTACGAGATGCCGAGCTGCTTCTGCAGGTCGTTCAGCAGGTTGAGCACCTGCGCCTGCACCGACAGGTCGAGCGCCGACACGGGTTCGTCGCAGATGACGACGCTCGGGTTCAACGCCAGGGCGCGGGCGATTCCGAGTCGCTGCCGCTGTCCGCCGGAGAACTCCTGCGGGTAGCGGTGCTCGTCGCTCGGCCGCAGACCCACCAGGTGCAGCAGTTCCCGCACCCGTGCCGCCCGGTCGCGGCTCGTCTTGTACATCGTCTTGTGGGTGCGCCACGGCTCGGCGATGATGTCGGCCGCCGACATCCGGGAATTCAGCGACGCGTACGGGTCCTGGAACACCATCTGCACCCGGCGGCGCAGCGCGAGCAGGTCCTTGCCCTTCAGCGAGAACGGGTCGACGCCGTCCCACGTCACCGAACCGGAGTCCGGGCGCTCGAGCATCATCAGCGTGCGGGCGAGAGTGGACTTGCCACAACCCGATTCGCCGACGAGCCCGAGCGTTTCGCCGCGGGCGAGGTCGAGGTCGATGCCGTCGAGCGCGCGCAACTGATTCTTGCCCGCCGCGTTGGCCGGCACCTTGAACGTCTTGGTGAGGCCCCGCACCTTCAGAATCGACTCAGACATGCGAGATCTCCTCGGGGAAATGGCACGCCGAGCGGCGACCAGGTGTGGCGACGTCGGCGAGCGGTGGTCGGGTGGTCCGGCACAGGTCGCGGGCCAGCGGGCAGCGCGCCTGGTAGACGCAGCCGGACGGAATGGAATGCAGGTCGGGCGGGGTGCCGCCGATGGATTTCAGGTCTTCGCCGCGGACCGCGTGCACGGGGACCGAATCGAGCAGGCCCTTGGTGTACGGGTGCTGCGGCGAGGAGAAGACCTCGGCGACCGGGCCCGTCTCGACGACGTTGCCCGCGTACATGATCGCGACGCGATCGGCCTCCTCCGCGACCAGGGCGAGGTCGTGGGTGATGAGGATGACAGCCATGTCGTGCTCGGTGCGCAGGTCCCGCAGCAGCGACATGATCTGCGCCTGCACCGTGACGTCGAGCGCCGTCGTCGGTTCGTCGGCGAGCAGGACCGTCGGGCTCAGTGCGACGGCCATCGCGATCAGCAGGCGCTGCCGCATGCCGCCGGAGAACTGGTGCGGGTAGGAGTCGACGCGCGATTCGGGCTCGGGAATCCCGACCCTCTCCATCAGCGAGACCGCTTCCCGTCGCGCCTCTTTCGAGGACAGCCCGCGATGGATGCGGAACGGTTCGGCCAACTGCTTGCCGACCGTGTACACCGGGTTGAGCGCGGTCAGCGCGTCCTGGAACACGATGGCGAGTTCGGTGGCGGCGAGGGTGCGGCGGGTCCTGGCCTTCGCCGTCACCAGGTCGACGTCGCCGAGACGGACCGAGCCGTCGGTGATGTCGGCAATCGGTTCGAGCAGGCCGACGAGCGCCTGCGCGGTCATCGACTTGCCGCACCCCGACTCACCGAGCAGCGCGAGGGTCTCCCCGCGCCGCGCGGTGAACGACACGTGGTCGACGGCCCGGACCGTGCCCGAGGGGGTACGCAGGTCGACGGTCAGATCCGCGACCTCGAGGGCGACGCGGTCGGTGTCTGCGACGTCGAGCGATTCGACAGCCGGTGCGGGTGCACTCATGAGACGACCTTTCGGGTGGGGAACAGCCGGGAGCGGCGTGACCGCGGGACGGTCAGACGCCAGCGCTGGGCGGGGTCGGTGGCGATCCGGGCCCACGCCGCGAGCACGGTCGCCGACACGGTGGTGATCACGATGGCGAGACCGGGGAAGAACGACAGCCACCAGGCCGTCTGCAGGTACGTCCGGCCCTGGGACACCATCAGGCCCCAGCTGATGTCCGGCGGCTGGATGCCGATGCCGAGGAAGCTCAGCGACGACTCGGCGAGCATCACGTAGCAGAAGTCGAGGGTGGCGACGGTGAGCAGCGTCGGCAGCAGGATGGGGAACACGTGCCGGCGGATGACGGCCCCGCTGCGGGCGCCGAACGTGCGCGCGGCGTCCACGAACAACCGGCTCTGCAGTTCCGCCGACTCCGCGCGGGCGGTGCGGAGATAGATCGGGATGCGGGTGATGGCCAGGACCAGGACGATGTTCGCGGCACTGGGCGAGAACACGTACAGAACGACGACGGCCATCAGCAGCGACGGGAAGCTCATGATGACGTCGGCGACGCGCATCGCCGTCGTCTCCCGCCAGCCGCGGTGGTAGCCCGCCCACATGCCGACGAGGGACCCGACGATGCAGGACAGCGCGACCGCGGGCAGCGCCACCAGGAGGGTGGTCCGGCACGCGACGATCAACCGGGCCAGCATGCTGCGTCCGAGCGGGTCGGTGCCGAGGATGTTCATCCACCCGTTCGCCACGTGGAACGGTGCGAGGTTGGACTGGTCGAGGTTCTGATCCGTCGCGGCGTCGCCGACGAGCCACGGGCCGAAGACGGCGACGAGGAACACGAACACCAGGATCGCCGCCGCGACCGTGGCCATCCGGTCACGCAGGAGCAGTCGCCACAACGGTGCCTTGCTCCGGGAGGGCTTCGGTGCCGGAACGGACTCCTCGACGGGGGCCGCGACGGCAGGCGTCTCGTCGGGGCCCGGGTAGAGGTCGCCGGCTCCGTCCAGGCGGGGTGCGTTGTCTATGGACATCTCGGCGGCCTCCTAGACCTTGGACTTCTCACGGACACGCGCGTCGAGAAGTGCGTAGCCCGCGTCGATCAGGATGTTGAGAACGAAGATGCTGACCGCGGTCAGCAGCACCGCCGCCTGCAGGACGGCGAAATCGCGCTGCAGGATCGCGTCGATCATCAGCTTGCCGATGCCGGGCCATCCGAAGATCGCCTCGACGACGACGGCGCCGTTGACCAGGCCGACGGTGAGGTCGCCGGCCACCGTCAGCGCCGGAGCCGCGGCGTTGCGGAGCGCGTGATGGGTGACGACGCGCAGGTCTCCTGCGCCCTTGCTCCGAGCAAGACGTACGTATGGTGCGGACAGCGCCGACACCATCGCGCCGCGGACCACCTGGGTGAGCACGCCGAGCGGGCGGATGAGCAGCGTGGCGATCGGCAGGATCCACGACAGCGCGCTTCCGGTACCCGACGTGGGCAGCACCCCCAGCACCACCGCGAAGATCCACACGCCGGTGATGGCGAACCAGAAGTCGGGGATGCTGGCCGCGGTCATCGACAGCAGGCTCGAGATCCGGTCGGCGAGCGAATTCGGCCGGTACGCCGCCCAGCAACCGATCACGATGGCGCCGATGATCGCGAGCAGCATCGTGAAGAACGCCAGCTGCAGCGTGGCCGGGAACGCCCGCAACGCCATGGTCGCGGCGGACTCACCGG
Source organism: Rhodococcus opacus (assembly GCF_012396235.1). GTDB lineage: Bacteria > Actinomycetota > Actinomycetes > Mycobacteriales > Mycobacteriaceae > Rhodococcus_F > Rhodococcus_F opacus. Next base: position 8,918 of record NZ_JAAXPA010000029.1, read on the forward strand.
TGCGCAGCGATTCGCCGAAGTCGAGGTGGACGACCCCGGACAGGTAGTCGACCATCTGGCTCAGCACCGGCTTGTCGAGGCCGTTCTCGGCCGCGAACTCCGCGCGCTGATCCGGTGTCGCGGAGACCGGGAGGTAGAGGTTGGTCGGGTCGCCGGTGAGGCGGGCGAGCAGGAACACACCGAAGAGGACGACGAGGAGGGGTACGAGGCTGGTGTAGACGCGTCGGCGCAGGAAGGCGAACATGACTCACCGCCTTCGGATCGGGTTCGGTTGGGACATCTCAGTTCCTCCGGGGGGCTGGGAAGAGGGGTTAGCCGTTCGCGGATGTGTCCGCGTGGGTCATCTCGCTCAGGCGCATCTCGTCGCCGGTCGCGGAGTTGGGTGCGTACTGCACCGTCGGGGACTTGGCGAGCACCGCGTTCATGTGAGCGATGTACGCGAACTGCCGGATCTCCTTCGGTTCGTTGGCCAGTACCGAGGCGAACGCGTCCTGGCGTTCGTCGCCGACGAGTTGCTCGGCCGCGTCGATCTGCGCGTCGTATCCGGGGGAACCGAAGTAGCTCTGGTATCCGTCGCTGCGCATGTACTGGTCGACGGTGAACTGCGCGTCACCCGCCTGGTTGCCGTGCTGGATCATCAGCAGAATCGGTCCGGTGCCCTGCGGGAACGGCCGGATCTGGTACTGCATCTGCCCGGCCGTGTCCATCATCTCGATCTTCACGTTCAGGCCGGCCTTGCTCAGCGAGTTCTGGATGACCTCGATGGTCTCGTTGATCTTGGGGAACTGGCCCGTGCGCCCGATCAAGCGGATCTGGTTGTCCACGGGAACGCCGTCGGCCTTGGCCTCCGCCACCAGTTGCGCGGCGCGATCGGAGTCGTAGGGGGTCGGCTGAAGATCGGGGTCGAACCCGACGATGCTGCTGCCGACGAGTTGCCCGGCCGGCTCGCCGAGACCCTGGAACAGCGCCTTGACGATCCCTGCCCGGTTGACGGAGAGGTCGATGGCCTCGCGGACGCGGTAGTCGTCGAGCGGCGGTTCGGTGGCCATCATGCGCAGCGCCGTCGTCTCGTTGTTGGGGTAGGCCACGCCGAGGTCGCCCGCGCCGTCCTCCGGACCGAGGTACGTGGCGAGTTCGGCCTCGTCGTTGGTGACCATCGCGGCCCGGACGCTGCCCTCGGTCCGCCACTGGTAGATCGCCCGCGTGTACTCGGGCGCCGGGCCCCAGTACGTGTCGTTGCGGGCCAGCGCGAGTCGCTGCCCGTGATCCCAGTAGTCGATCTCGTAGGGGCCGGTGCCGATGGGATCGCGCACCTTGTCCTGGGCGTCGGTGGTGGACGGCACCATCTCCACGAACGAGATCCGCAGCGGAAGGATCGGGTCGGCGGCGGGGGTCTGCACCGTCACGGTCGACGGGTCGATCGCGTTCACCACGAGTTCGTCGTCACCGAAGACGTACCCGTCGACGTCGCAGCCGATGGTCGAGTTGACGGTGCGATCGATCGAGAAGGCGGCGTCCTCGGCGTCGAAGACGCTGCCGTCGCTGAACGTGACGCCCGGACGGATCCGGAACGTCCAGACCGTGTCCGACGTCTGCTCCCACGAGTCGGCGAGCTTCGGTTCGAGATCGCCGGTATCGGCGTTGCGTTCCACCAGGGGCTCGGTGATGTTGGAGCGGACGACGACTCCGGTAGAGGTGAGTGACGCGTCGCAGGGTTCGAGCGTGGGCGGCTCCTGCGGGAGCACGATCCGCAACGTGTCGGGGCTGGCGGCGTCGCTGTGGCTCGAATTGGCCACCGAGCAACCTGTGACCAGAGCCGGCACCGTCAGTGCGGCGGTGGCCACGACGACGGCGCGGTAACGGGTTCCCTGCTGCAGCGAACGTGCAGGGCTCATGGTGTCCTCCGTAGGGATGTGTCGCGTACTCGACGCGAGTGAAGAGGGCCCGCCTGTGACGGTAGACACACGCTATGAGCGGCGCGGACGCAGCGTCAACAGGGGGAAACGGCGCAAAGTGGCTCGTGAGTGCCGTCACAGGCACGATTGAAGGAGACTGCGATCACCCCCGCACGCCCCTGACCGGCGCATACAGGGAGTTTCAGCATCTGCGCACGTCAACGCGCCGCCAACCAATGCCGTTTGAGTATCGATCCATGTTATTTACGTGTTGGACAGGTATTCCGAGCGCCGCTTAACGTACGGGTAACCGGTGACGCGGAGAGTCGCGCCACCACTCGTCAGGAGGCACGATGGTGACCGCAGAGTCGTCCGTGAAAGAAGCTGCTGTACAGACTGTTTCGGAAGGACGCGTCCTGAAGGTCGGGCCGCTGAAGCCGTCTCTCACCGCGACGCTCACCGAGAAGTACGACGCACTCGACCTCCCGGTCGGCGACGACCGCACCCGCTTCCTCGCCGAGCACGGCGAGTCCGTCACCGCGGTCGTGACGTCCGGCCGCACCGGAGTCGACGCCGCGCTGATGACGGAACTGCCGAACCTCGGCGCGATCGTGCACTTCGGAGTCGGTTACGACACAACCGATGTCGTGCTCGCCGAGGAACTCGGAATCGGTGTGAGCAACACCCCCGACGTCCTCACCGACTGCGTGGCCGACACCGCCGTCGGATTGCTGATCGACACGCTCCGCGGCTTCTCCGCCGCCGACCGCTTCGTGCGTGACGGCCGCTGGCCCGCCGAGGGCAACTTCCCCCTCACCCGGCAGGTGAGCGGCACGCGGGTCGGCATCGTCGGGCTGGGGCGCATCGGCTCCGCCATCGCCACCCGCCTCACCGGCTTCGGCTGCACGATCTCGTACCACAATCGACGCGAGGTTCCCGGCTCCCCGTTCGCGTACGTCGGCTCGGCCGCCGCACTCGCCGCCGGGGTCGATGTGCTGATCGTCGCCGCAGCGGGCGGTAAAGGCACCGAAAAGCTCGTGGACCGAGAGGTTCTCGAAGCCCTCGGACCCGACGGCTACCTGATCAACGTGGCACGCGGAAGTGTCGTCGACGAGGACGCGCTCGTCGAACTGCTCACCGATCGCAAGCTCGCCGGTGCCGGACTGGACGTATTCGCCCGGGAACCGCACGTTCCCGAAGCACTCCTCGCGCTCGACACCGTCGTTCTCCTCCCCCACGTCGCGAGCGGCACGACCGAGACCCGGGCCGCGATGGAGGCTCTCACCCTGCAGAACCTCGACGAATACCTCGCCCAGGGCACCCTCACCACCCCCGTACTCGAGCCGAGGTCACGATGAGCGTCATTCTCAGCTACGTCCCGACAGTCGAAGGTCGTGGCGCCCTGACCTTCGGATTCGCCGAAGCCCGCATGCGCGCAACCGATCTCGTGGTGATCGCCGACGGCGACAGCGCCTCGAATCCCGGCTTCGGGGCCGAACTGCACTCCGCAAGGGACGAAGCGGACGCAGCCGGCGTCGACTACCGCATCGCGCGGAACGAACCCGACCGCTCCCACGCCGACAACCTCATCGACGCGTCCTACGACTCCGCCGCCGAACTCCTCGTCCTCGGCATGCGACGACGCTCCCCCGTCGGCAAACTCCTCATGGGCTCCGTCGCCCAGCGCGTGCTCCTCGAGGCGCAGTGCCCGGTCGTCGGGGTCAAGCCTCCCGTCGCAGCAGAGGTCTGAGCCGCCCGGGCGGGGTCGGATCACCGGCCCATCCATAACCCTCACGGCGCCGAATACCTGCCGTGGGACAGCCATGATCGATGGGCCTCAACGCGCCGACGGCGCGGAACTGGGCGGTCGCCTCCTGACCTTGGTCGGCGACCGCGACTTCCAGGCGCTCGCACCCGAGATCTCCCAGATCGCGTGCGACCACGGCAGCGACCGGTCGGCGTTCACCGCGGTCGTGTCGTGGATCGTCACCACCATCGCCGACCTCATCGCGGATCCGGCCTCGAGCGTCAACGATGCCGTCGACAGCTTCATCGGCGTCGTACCCGTCGTGCACGACACAGCCGCGCTGAACGAGGAGTTGCCCGCGCCCGCCGAGTGGCTGTTCACCGCCGTCGTGAGACACCTGCAGAGCAGGCACCGGGCGGGATCCGATCCCCCGCCGCCCGTGCCTGCCGACACCGCACTCACGCGCATGCAAGCCCTCGTCGAAGCGTTGCTCTGGCTCGACGCCCTCCTCGAGTGCGACCACAGCCTGTAGGCGAGCTCGAGTCCCTGGCTCGGGGACGGTGCCCTCGCGGTGACGGCCGTCTCGAGTCGGAATAGCCCGGCCCGTGTGCCCGTTCCCCTAGTGGATCCCGATACTGCGCGGCGGCACCGAGAACGGCGCTGCCGAACACGACCTACGGAAAGACCGATATTTGTGAATCTCTTCTCCCCCTTGACACTCGGCGAACTCGAACTGCCCAACCGGGTCGTGATGGCACCCCTGACCCGCGTCCGCTCCGGGCGTGACGGCGTGCCCGGACCGCTGGTGGTCGAGCACTACCGACAGCGGGCCTCTCTCGGTCTGATCGTCAGTGAAGGCACCTACCCCAGCCACGCCGGCCAGGGCTTCCCCGGCCAGCCCGGGCTGGTGACACCCGAGCAGGTTGCGGGCTGGAAGAACGTCGCCGACGCCGTGCATGCGGCCGGTGGACGGATCGTCGCGCAGGTCATGCACGCCGGCCGTGTGACCCACGAGGGAACCACCGGCGGTCACGAGGTCGTCGGTCCGAGCGCCGTCGCCATCGACGGCGAGACCCGCACCTACGAGGGGAAGGAGCCGTACCCGGTGCCCCGCGCGCTGGGTACCGAGGAACTCTCCGCCGTCATCGAGGAGTTCGTCCAGGCATCGCGGAAGGCGGTGGCAGCCGGGATGGACGGCGTCGAAATCCACGCCGCGAACGGCTACCTGCTGCACGAATTCCTCTCCCCGGCATCCAACCTGCGTGAGGACGCGTACGGCGGCTCACCCGCGAACCGGGCACGCTTCGTCGTCGAGGTGTTCGAGGCCGTGGCAGACGCCATCGGCGCCGGCCGGGTGGGTATCCGCATCTCGCCCGAACACAACATCCAGGACGCCCTGGAACTGGACGCCGACGACGTTCAAGCCACCTACGGCGCGCTGGTCGACGCCATCGCTCCGCTGAAGCCCGCCTACCTGAGCATTCTGCACAAGGACCCGTCCGGGCCCCTGGCGCAGGACCTGCGGACGCGCTTCGGCGGCCCGGTGCTGATCAACAGCGGTTTCGGGGCGATCACCACCCGCGACGAAGCGCTGGCAATCCTCGACGACGGCCACGGCGATGCCGTCGTCGTCGGGCGTCCCGCGATCGCCAATCCGGATCTCGTGCGGCGCTGGCAGGAAGACCTGCCGCTCAACACCCCGGACCCCCAGACCTTCTACTCGGAGGGCGCGAAGGGCTACACCGACTACCCGGTGTTGCAGCACTGAGCTGTCCCCAGGCCGACACGCTGTGGCCCATGACGCCAGGTCATGGGCCACAGCGCTATCCGACGGACGCCCCCGCGTCGCGTATCCGGGTCCGGCACCGTACGGTTAGTCGTAGTTGAGTACACAGCTACCGAGTTCACGGGCCGCCCGGCGTGTCCGTGTTCCAATCGGGCGTACCAACTGTGCACGCTGTGCCAGGACGCCCACCTCGAAGGTGGCCGACAGTGAGAGCACCATTCCGCACGACGCTCTCACAGCCGAAGCTCCCGACGAACAGTTTTACTTCTATCTTCTCGTGACCTGTCGGAGGAACTGCATTTTCGGACCACTGAACTCCGGGCCTGCTCTGCCGCGGCGACGCTCACAGAAGTTGAAAGGTGATCGTTCATGCCACTCACCCTGGAGCACACCACTCGTTACGCCGATGCCCTGATGACGCTGGCCCTGGCCGCGCACCGCCCGGCCACCGTCGTCAACACCGGCACCGGATACGCCGTCCGGGTCGATTTCGAGCGCGGTATTCACCTGCTCGCCACCAATGCACCCGGGGATCTCAGTTCCGATCCGGACGCGCAGAACCCCTGGGTCGTGAGTTTCTTTCAGAAGCAGCCCGCCGCCGAGGACACCCGGCTCGTGACGGTGACCGGGGAATGGCTCGTCGACGCATTCGACCAGGCCCTCGCGATGATGCCGATTTCGGGGATCGCCGACGACCCGGATGCGCAACCCACCGAACTGCGCCTCGTCGGCACGGATGTCCACGACCTCGCTAGGTAACACCGCCTGACGGGGCTACATCCGCTCGTCACCGCCCGGCAGCAGACCGTCTACCCCCACCGGGTAGGCGGTCTGCGAGTCTCCCCAGCCGCTCGACCGCGGGCAGCGCCTGCGCGATCTTCTCGGCGTCACGGGCAATGATCTCGGCGCTCCGGTCGATGCCCTTCGCGCTGACGGCGAGCCCCTCCGCGGTCTCCGCGATCTGCTTGGCCGCGTCGAGCAGTTCGGACAGGTCGTCGAGCGCGGGCCCCAGACGGTCGATCAGCACCCCGATCTGTCGTATTCGGAGCATCACCGTCGTGACGGCGTGTTCCCACTCGCGGATCTCGCTCGAGACGTTCTGCAGGATCTTGATGGGAGGCTCCTTGTCGGTGCTCGGCGGCCGGGCCTGGCGACGCGCATCCAACCTATCTGTTACTCCCAGTTTCCCGTACTCGGCCTAGCCGCTCAGATCGTGGCCGGTGGCCGCGCGCGCGTAGGAGTGGAGGCTGGCGATCACCCCGGCGCGGAACAGCGCATCGATCTGGTGGTTTTGGTCCTGGTCGGCGCTGGAGATCCGCGGGTTACCGGGATGGGGGTCATCTTTGTATGAGCACATTGGCGCGGACCGTCTGGCGATGATTTCGGCGGCGATGGAGATGGCGGTCTCGGCTGGTCCGCGGTTGCCGATGTCGAGGCCGATTGGGCTCGACAGTGCGGTGAGGTGTTCGGGGCGGAGGCCGCCTGCGGTGAGTGCTTGCCGTCGGTTGGTGTCGGCGGTGAGTGACCCCATGGCGCCGATGTAAGCGAGGGGTTGTGCCCATTTGGTTTTGTCGAGGCATTCGAGGAGGACGGGAATGTCGATTTTGGGGTCGTGGGTGAGAACGACAATGACTGTGCGGGAATCGAATCGGCCTTTGTTGCGCTCACTTATGATCCAGTCCGACGGCCATTCGCACACGACCTCGTCGACATCGGGAAATCGTTGCGATGTCGTGAACACGGGGCGGGCATCGCAAATGGTGACCCGGTAGCCCATTCGGGTACCGACTATCCCGGTTTCCGCGGCGAAGCCGGTCGAACCCACGATCACCATCCGTGGCCGGGACTGGAAGCGGCGTATCAGCGTTCCGGAGGGGGTCAGGCCGGTGGGGGCGTCGAGTTCGTTTGCGATGCGGTGGGTACCTGCTTCCGGTCCGGTGAGGACCGTCTCGAGGATGACGGTTTCGTCGCGCAGTGTCCCTTCCATGAGGTCGGCGAGTTGCGGCATGGTCTCGCGGTCTACGCGTTCCACGAGCACGGTCAGCGACCCGCCGCAGGTCAGTCCGGGTTCGAGGATGTCGCCGGTGGGGCCGTAGTGCTCGATTCGGGGGTGGCCGGTGGTGAGGACGTCGAGGGCGGTCTCGTAAAGGGCGCCTTCGACGCAGCCGCCCGAGATGCTGCCGACCACGGTTCCGTCCTGATGGACTGCGAGCATGGCGCCGGGGTCTCGCGGGGATGACCCGTGAGTGGCGATGACGGTGGCGACAGCGACAGCGCGGTGTGCTTCCCATTCGGTGTGGATGTCGCGAAGGACGGTGTTCACGAGTGCCTCGCAATTCTGTTCGCGTCACGGTTCCGGCGACCGGGGCTGGGGAGCCGTCGCGGTGGTGGCGAGGATCGTACAATAGTTTTGCGCAAAGATAAGTCCTGAAATTGTCGGTGAGCCGGTCGCCGGTAGGCGAGACTGATTCGCGGCACCGTGCCCGTATCGAATCTGGAGTGTGAAGTGGCCGAATCGGATCGGGTGGATGGGGTCGGTGAGATCATCCGGCAGTGGGCTCGGACGCGTCCCGAGCTGGACGTGTCGGCTTTGGAGATTTTCGGACGGCTGCATCGGAGTTTTCTGCTGTACCGGGCTCAGATCAATGAGCTGTTCGAACGGTTCGGGACGAACGAGGCGGGGTTCGACGTTCTCGCCTGCCTTCGGCGTGCGGAACCAACGTTCCGCCGCACTGCCGGGGAACTGGCGAAGCAGACCTTGATCACCACGGGTGGCCTGACGATGCGGGTGAACCGGCTCGAGGATGCCGGCCTGGTACTGCGCGAGCGCGATGACATCGACTCCCGCGTGGTGTATGTGACGCTCACCGACGCGGGCCGGAAACTTGTCGACGCTGTCTCGGATGCGCACTTCGCGGAGCTGGCGCGGATGCAGGGTGGCCTCGAGGGTGGTCAGCGCGAGCAGCTCGCCGATCTTCTGTCCGTCCTCGAGGCCTCCTTACAGGCTGCCGCATCGGAGAATGTCGCCAAGTCGCTCGGCGCAGCGTCTGCATAGAGCTCGAATCCAATATGGGCGATCGTGGGGCCTCCCGGGTCGCTTGACGTGGTCGCAGGGCGTTCTTGGGGTGGTGCAGCTACGCGTCGGTGGCGGTGTTTCGATGCAGCTACGACTGCGACCTGAACTCTTCGGTGGGTGTTGCGCCTCGGCTCCGTGGGCATCGACGCAATCGGTCCGGCGACCGTGGCCGAGCTATTGACCTCAGGGCGCCAGGAACGTAGAACTATCTTATAGCAAAGATACTTTGCGCTGAGTCTTCTTGGACCGGCATTCGTTGTCCTTTCGAATGGAACGAGGCACATGCACAAGAGCGGCCTTCCCACGGTGGCTGCGGAGGGCGGCGGCACAGTGACCGCCCTACCCTTTCGCGGCGTTGCGACCCCCGAGCAGAACCCAGCAGACGGCAGGCTCGGCGCGCGTGGCTCCTTGGCTGCCGTGCTGTTCCTCCCCGACCCAGCCGCCTACGACTGCGTTGGCAGTGAGGATCAGATCGTGGTTCGTGAGCATCTTCGGGGCCGGAATCGGCGTAAGTTCGTCTACACCGGACTCGGTTCGGTAGCCGTCCGCGCCGCACTCGACGTCGTCTCCGCGGCCGTCGAACGGCGCGCCCTACAAGGGGTGAATCACCACATGCATACCGGCTATGGGAGACCGAGCTGCACACTCGTGCGGGGAGCCCGCTGATGCGCACCCAGGCCCTGGGGGCCGGGTTGGTGGCACAGAGCCAACTCGCGATGGCCCCTTTCCGGCTCCATCGCCCCACCACCATCGAGGACGCCCTGGCGATCGTGTCCGAACATCCGGACGCTGTTTTCGCCGCTGGCTGCTCGGATCTGGTCGCCCAGATCCGTGAGGGCTGCGCCCCGAACACGTTGGTGTCGCTGCAGAAGGTCGATGCGCTCCGCATCACCAGCCACGAGGCCGGTGTTCTTCATATCGGCCCGATGGTGACCCACCACATGGGTGCGACGGACGACATCGTCGGCACCGCGATCCCGAACCTCGCGGCGGCATGGGCGTCGATCGCGACCGTTCGGATCCGCTACACCGCGACCGTCGGCGGAAACCTGATGGCGCGGCGGTACCGCTACGAGATGCCGCTGCTTCTCGGGGCGCTCGGCGCGGACCTGGTCTTCGACGCCGGCGCGCTCTCCCGCCCGGTCGCGTCGTTGTGGGCGGACAGCGGAACCGATCAGCGAGGTCTGTTGACCGACATCACCGTACGAACGGACGACCTCGTCTGGTTCGGATATGAGCGTTCGATGCGTCCGACGGCGACAGTGGCCCTCGCGGTGCGTCGCAACCCCGACGGCACCCTGCAGGTGCGCGCGCAATCGGGATCGGAGTACCGCCACGGATTCGCACTGACGGCCGATACCGGCGCCCGCGAACTCGATCCGCTCGAGGTGAGTGCGCAGCTTGCCCAGCAGCTACCGGACGACTGTGCCGATTACACCGGCTCGGCGGAGTACCGCCGGCACCTGGTGCGTGTGTTGACGCGCCGCCTGCTCACCGCGGCATGTGCTCAGCTGAAGGGAAAGACAACGAGATGACCGAGTACACCGATCGCGAGACCGATCGATCCGCTGCCCCCGATGGAGAACTCGACACCTGCATCGAGTTCGCCCTGAACGGCGTCAAGCAGACCGTGCGCGTCGCCGCCAACGCCATCCTGCTCGACGTCCTGCGCAACAACCACGGCTGCAACGGCGTTCGCGGTTCCTGTGAGCGTGGGGTCTGTGGAGCGTGCACCGTGCTCGTGGACGATCTGCCCGTCGCCTCCTGTTCGACCTTCGCGTTCAGCATCGACGGCGCCTCGGTCGAGACAGTGGAAGGGTTGGCCGCGCCCGACGGCACGCTGTCCCCGCAGCAACGTGCATTCTCCGAGTGCGGGGGTTTCCAGTGCGGCTTCTGCACGTCCGGGATGTTGATGCTCACCACCGGGCTGCTGCGTCAGGACCCACAACCCGATCGCGGCACCATCCGGGAATGGATCAGTTCCAACACCTGTCGCTGTACCGGATACGAGATGATCCTCGAATCGGTCGAGCGCGCTGCCGAACTGACCGGTGAGACGAACGGGGAATCCGCGTGACCGCGACACCCGAATCCTTCACTCACAACGTTGATTCCGACGCCGCGGGCGGTGGGTACACCGTGTATTCGCTGCCGACCGTCTCTCCGGACAAGCGGGTCACCGGACGCGATCTGCCGCGCGCGGACGCCGCGGTCAAGGTGACCGGCAAAGCGGTCTACAACACTGACATCGTGCGACCGGGCATGCTGCACGCGAAGGTGCTGCGGAGTCCGCACGCGCACGCTCGTATCGTGTCCATCGACGCGAGCGCCGCCGGGGCACTGGACGGCGTCACCGCGGTGCTGACCCGCAACGAAACCGACGGCCTGGGGTGTTACGGCACCATGGTCAAGGACCAGCCGGTCGTCGCGACGGACGCCGTCCGCTATGTCGGCGACATCGTCGCCGCCGTCGCTGCGGTAGATGAGCGCACGGCACTGGCGGCACTGGACCTCATTCAGGTCGAATACGAGATTCTGCCCGCGGTATTCGACGTCGACGAGGCCCTCGATCCGTCGTCGCCGACAATCCATCCGCTCGAGCCGCGCGGTGGTCTGCCCCCTTACCGGAACGGCGCGTCGGCGTCGCTGCGCATCGACCACAATGTCAGCTACGAATTCCGTTACAGCACTGGATCACCGGACGTGTGGGAGGAGTGCGACCACATCTTCGAGGACACCTTCCTCTTCTCCCGGATGAACCATATGCATCTCGAACCGTTCGTCACGGTCGCGGAGGCAACCGATGAACAGATCGAGGTCTGGACGGCGACGCAGAGCCCGTTCAACCTCCGCCAGGAACTCGGGCACGTATTCAACCTCCCCGAAAACCGGATCCGGGTGCACGTCGCCCTGCTCGGCGGAGCGTTCGGCGCGAAGAACGGCCCGAAGGCCGACCCGGTCGCCATCCGCCTGTCCCAGCTCAGCGGCGGCCGGCCGGTGCGGTTCTGCATGAGCACGGAAGAGGGCTTCCTCACCGTGTCGCAGCACGCGGCGAAGCTGATCGTCAAGGCCGGCGTCAAGGCGGACGGCACCTTTGTCGCCCGCAAATCGACGGTGCTCCTCGACAGCGGGGCCTACGCCGAACACAGTCCGGCGGTGGCGGAGAAGGCCGGCTATCGGATGCCGGGCGCGTATCGCTGGCAGCACATCGACACCGTCTGCAAGGCGGTTACCACGAACACGGTGCCCGCCGGCGCCATGCGCGGCTTCGGTGCCACGCAGACCACGTGGGCCGGTGAACGTCAGATCGACCTCATCGCGCAGCGACTCGGCATCGATCCCTACGCACTGCGGCTGAAAAACCTCAAAAAGCTCGGCGAAGAATTCGTCCCCGGGGATGCGGGGATCGACTCCGACCTCGCCGAGGGAATGCGTCTGGTCGCGGACGCTATCGGCTACCACTCCAGGGATCGCAGCGGAAACCGCGGCATGGGGGTATGCGTCGGGCTCAAGGACAGTGGCGGCGGCAACAAGCCCGCGATGGCGCGGGTCAAGGTGACCGCCAACGGCGACGTCTTCCTCAATTGCGCGCTCACCGAGATGGGCCAGGGCGGGCACTCCGCGTTGTCCCAGATCGTCGCCGACGTCCTGCGCACCAGCCGCGACCGCGTCGTGTACACGCGCATCGACACCGACCACACCCCCTTCGATCAGGGCACCAACGCCTCGTCCGGCGTGGTGGTGATGGGACAGGCCGTCCGGAACGCGGCGGAGAACCTGCGTAGACAAGTGCTCGAGTGGGCCGGTGAACAGTTCGCCATCGACTCGGCCACCGCAGTGCTCGACGACTGGACGGTGCGCACCCCCACAGGCGAGGTATATCCGCTTCTCCCGCAAATCATGGAGTTCTTCGGACACACCGGGTTCGAGTTCTCGGCCGACGGCTATTACAAGGTGCGCAGTGATGCCGATGCACCCTTGGCCGCCCGGTGTGTCTTCTACGAGATCGGGTGGGCGGCAGCCGAGGTCGAAGTCGACCCGGAGACCGGCAGGGTTACGGTCCTGCAGCTCGTGGTCAGTGGTGACGCGGGCAAGGTGATCAACAAGATCGGCTGCCGCGGTCAGGATGAAGGCGCCGCCGTTCTGGGACTCGCGCAGGCTCTGTTCGAGGAAATGCGCTACGAGAACGGTGAACTTCTCAACGCCGAGGCCCTGCTGTACCGCGTCCCACTCGCGGAGGACCTCCCCGAGCGGTTCGTCTCGATCACCCAGGAGCAGGGACACGGCGCGGGCCCCTTCGGCGCCAAAGGCATGGGGGAGGGCGGCATGCTCCCCATCGCCCCGGCGATTGCGCAGGCCATCGCCGACGCGGTCGGTGCCCAGCTCACCGAGTTGCCGATGACACCAGAGCGCGTCTTTCGTGCACTCTCACCCGGCGGCGTGCCCGGTCTCCCGCCGTTGTCGCACGCCTGAATGCAACCGGACCTCAGACCACCGGTCGTCGGCACAGACGCCGACGACCGGAACGTCGACAGGAGCAGGACCCGACGGCGGCATCCTCCCGCGCAACGTCGCTGTTCCTGCGTCGCAGCGACACTTCAGCGCCGCACCCACACCCCCGTCCGCCGCCAACACCGGAACAACCCGTACGCCGTGCCACGGCTCGTACCGGGCCGGCACATCCCGCCACGTCGTACCCGCCCGAATCCGCCACCGGATCCCGTCGATGAGCTGCCGTTTCGTCCACTTCGGCGAACGGCCCGCCTTCCTACCCAGAGGCAGCAGCGGCACCAACCGCGCCCATTGCACGTCGGTAACGTCCGCCCCGGCCCCGCGACGCTGGGCACGAGGTCATTCAACGGCAGCGACACATCCACTTGATCGAAAACTCACAGCCGAACCACCTTTGAAACACGACCTAAGCCTCGGGGTCCAGCCAGGGCCGATCGTCGCGGCCCTCGACATAGGTCCCGCCGGGCGGACCGTCGAGCAGCCCCAGCAGCAACTCACGCGCCGCCCGAGCGGCACCGGCGAGCTCAGTCCGGGGTGAAAACAGGTCCATCCCGATGACGAACCACGCCGCCAGCGCGGCGATCGGCGCAAACGCCAGCACAAACGGAACGGCGAATTGCCGGGCAGCACGCCACGGAACCGTCACCAACCCGAACACCACCACCAACACCGCCGGCGCCGCCCAACTCACCCAATTCGACGCCGGCGGCGGATCAGGCCCAACGAGGTGAACGAACCGTGCGGAGACACCCGGGGACGCGGAACATCGAACCAGGTCCCGATCCGGGCCTACGGCCGCCAGAAGGGCGTTCAGCGCCTCCGCCTTCGTGCCCAGGATCGCCCGCGCCGCCGTCGGCGGAATCTGCACCGTCAGGAACACCCGCCGCAACCAGATCGTCCGCGGTGAACCGGTCCGCCTCCCCCACCCGCTCCCCGGTGCTCGACCAGGAGTCGAAGTGCGCGCCGACGAAGGCGTCCTCGCCCAGATACGGGCGGCCGTATTACTTCGTCAGAGCCGCGGTCGCCGCGGCGTCCGAGTCCGTCGCAAGAGTCGTGAGCAGCCGCAATGTCATATACCCCGCACTCTCTCACCCCTCAGGTACCGGCGGCCGGGAACCGAGCCGGGGTGGTCGCTACGCGCCGGGCCCGGAATCGGGGGCGGTGTCGTCCGCGGTGCGGCCGTCGGCTGTCTCGGGCAGAAGCGTGCGCGCCTTCTCCGCCAGGTCCGGCAGCGCACCCCGCCGATCACCGTAGGCCCGCGCCGGAGCGGCCAGAGCCAGTTCCTCACCCACCAGCACCACCGGGCTGGTGGGATACGCGACCCGGGCCACGAACCGGGTGATCTCATCGGCCGTCAGAATCTTCCCGAGCGGCGGCGTGGTTGCTGCACCGGTCATGGCATCTCCCCCATTGTCAGAGCTGGACGTTGCGTGGACAGTAGCCCTTCGGCCGTCACAGGGACGTGCCATCTGCCCAGTTCAGTGATAGGAATGCGCGGTGATCGACGCGCACAAAGGATGGCCTGAAGGCGAGTGCACCACCACTCGCTTCTTCGACGGCATTGACCGCTGGAGGACTGCGAACCCACCGCCCGGACGCCGAGTTCGTGCCGCGGCGCGTCTCCAGCTTGTGGCCTGTCATGCCTGCCAATGTGGAGAGCCGGTCCGCCGCCGACCCGAGATCTTCAGCGACTGGCTGGTGCTGGCGGTGGCGTTTGGGCTGGCGTCGTTGGCGCCGAGCAGGAGGGCGCCAACAAGGTTGTCGATGTCAATGACCTGCCTTCCGGAAGCGGATCGATGACCGGTCACCCCCAAGAGCTCCGGGTGTCGGCTGGTTACGGGTTGTTCGGTTCCCGCTAGAAGATGGCCCGTGGGATCAATCCGGTGGTTCGTCCATCCTGATCAAGGACATGTCCTGCCCTCTTGAATGTGTGGAGGCTGATGAACCGGTCCGAAATGGTGATGGACGGAAGTTCTCGCGTGAGTGCAGCCGCGAATGGCGCAATCTCGCTAACCGTCTGAAACCACATCGTGGCGACGATTGTCGAGGTTCCGGTAGTGGCGTTTGCAATTCGGCATTTTGGAATTCGGCTCAATAGGTTGCCGACCGTGTTCAACTCGCTCGGTGCGGTCGTGATCATGAAAGTCGTCTCAACGACTGGTCCGACAAGTGTGTTCGCTCCCTCGCAGCGCAGGGCCACGCGGCCCCCGTCGATCAGCCTTTCGACGCGGCGTCGCGCGGTCGGTCCGGTCACATCGCATTGCTCGCCGAGTGTGGTCCATGCTTGACGCCCATCTTTCGCCAGAGCTCCGAGCAGAGAACGATCGAGATCGTCCAGGAATGGAATCGTTTTCCTGCGTGTGGGCGCTGCCTGGGGTAATTGGAGAAGATGGGCCTGTTCCAGGTCTAACGCCTGGACGCGCCACCGCGCGCCTTCTGTGTAGTTGGTGAGCACGACCGTCGTTGCCACCGACCTGATTCCTTCGATCACCTCGATGCGGTCGGTGAGCAGACGGGTGAGGTCGGCAATGCTGGACACGAACACGATCACATGGAAGTCCGACGTCCCGGATGTGCTCGATACCGTGTCGACTGCTGGTTCGGCAATCAGGGCTTCTGCAACGTCATGCTTGCTCTGGGGTCTGCAGGTGATCGCAAGCCATGCGGCACATCCGAATTTCAGGAAGGTCGGGCCCGGAGCCACCGCGATCCATGCCGAGCCGCTCTCGGACAACAGCTTCCATCTTCGGGCGAGTGTCTTCGGCGAGTACTGAAGTGCCTCCGCCAAGTCCGCCCAGTCAGCGCGGGGGTTGAGCTGCAGCGCGCCGATAATTGCAAGGTCCAGTTCTGCTGCAGCCTGAGAGGTCATATTGGACATTATGGCCGTAAAAATTATGGAAATCGGCCAAAACCCAGGTCTCGTGAGGTGCGCCACTCAGAGTGGTTGAGCGCGAGTTGCGCAACCGGGACTCCCGGCCCAAGAAGTCGAGGTCGATGCATGTGGACACAATCAGTCAGGGGTGAGGAAGGTGCCGTCCAACGGGCGGGTAGACAGCGGGCGGGCGTTGTGGCGCACGCAGTCGGGGCTGGCACCGCTCCCGCTCACCTGCTGCGCGGAATCGGTGGTAGCGCCGACAGTTTCGCACCACAATTCGGTGAGCTCAACAGTTCCCTGAGGCTGCTCGCGTGGGACGCCCCCGGTTCCGGGCGCAGCGGGGATCCCGGACGTCGGTTCGACCTGGACGACTACGCTGACGCCGCGGCCGAGGTAATCAGGGACCGCTGCGGCCAGGTAGGCCAGATGCGTCCTGGTGGTCCACCCTCCTCGGGAGCGCCGCAACGCGTGGTCGGCGGGCTCGATCTCGACCTCGCCGGGCGGCACGGACTGCGCCTCGGGAGCCCAGCGCACGCCCGCCGCATGCTGGTGAGCCTGCGCGATGGTCGAATCCACGCTGACGTCCCACACGATCGCACCCCGCGCGGCTTGGGTGAGTGCCGGCAATCCCGTCAGGATCCGCATCTCTGCGGACATTTCTGTTCGTGGCGTGCCAGCTTGCCGCTGACCATGTTTCGCAATTAATCCCCCACGTGGATTTCTCTTGCTTTCCGCCCACGAGTGGAAATCGTTAACTGTGCACACGGTCTATTTCTTCGTGCGAGCCATGCGTGGCCGATTCCGCCGAGGTGTGTAGCGGCATTTCGGGCCGGGGAATCCATTTCCCGCTCTATTTCATCTGTCACTCAGTGCCTGAATCTTGCGGTCTCGCGGTTCGGCATAACAGCAGGTTGAGGGCTCAAACTTTAAGAAATGAGAGCTTGCGCACAACTAGCCTCAGCGTTAAGATATTGACCACTTAAATAATTTGAAGGTTTTCCATTGTGCTCGTTATTCCAGAAACAGAGGGTCCCTAGAACGCTCTGATTCGCCACGCGGTTCACGCGCCGCGTGATCGCATGTTCGTCAAATAGCCGGGAGGCACAGTATGGGTGGTGCAGTCGCACGACCAGCGGGCGCAGGCTCGCCGAAGAAGGTCGCACTGGCGAGCCTGATCGGCACAACCATCGAGTGGTACGACTTCTTCATCTACAGCACCGCAGCGGTGCTCGTATTCAACCATCACTTCTTCCCCAGCTTCGACCCGGCCATCGGAACGCTGCTGGCCTTCTCGACCTTCGCCGCCGGCTTCGTCGCCCGCCCGATCGGAGCCATCGTGTTCGGTCACTTCGGGGACAGGGTGGGCCGAAAATCGATGATGGTCGTCACCATCTTGATCATGGGCGTCGCCACCGTGCTGATCGGCCTGCTGCCGACATATGCCACCATCGGCGCCTTCGCTCCGGTGCTGCTGGTGCTGCTGCGACTGACACAAGGCTTCGCGCTCGGCGGCGAATGGGGCGGTGCTGCGCTCATGGCCACGGAGCATTCCCCCGATAACCGACGTGGTTTCTTCGGCAGCTGGCCGCAGGCGGGGGTGGCGGTCGGACTGATCCTGGCGATGACCGTGTACCTACCCCTCGATGCAATGGCCGATGATCACTTCATGGCCTGGGGGTGGCGTGTTCCGTTCCTCCTCAGCGCGGTACTGGTGATCACCGGACTGATCATCCGGGTACAGGTCGCCGAGAGTCCGGAGTTCGACCGGGTCAAGGATGTGCACGCGGTCGTGCGCCTGCCCATCATCGAAGTTCTTCGCACACACCCGAAGCAGGTCCTCCTGGTCGCCGGCGCCAGCCTGTCGCCGGGCATCTTCTTCTACCTCCTGACCGTGTACAACTTCGTCTACACGCAAGAGGCGGGCGGCCTGAGTCAAAGCTCCATGCTGATTCTGGTGATCGTCACCTCCGCGGTCGGATTCGTGGTCACCCCGATCGCAGGTGCGCTCTCCGACAGGTTCGGCCGGCAACGGCTCTTCCTGCTGGGCCTTGCCCTCATCGGTTCTCTCGCCTTCCCGCTCTACTGGGCGCTCGACTCGGGCTCGTACGGCTTCATCGCTGTCTGCTACGTCGCCGCGACCATCGCCGTATACATCCCGTGGGCGCTGCAGCCGGCATACTTCTCCGAGGCGTTCGACGCACGAGTCCGCTACAGCGGGCTGTCGCTGGCCACCACCCTCGGCAACCTCTTGGGCAGCGCCATCGCGCCGCTCATCGCCGGAACACTACTCAGCGCAACCCATGCGTCCATCTCCATTTCCCTGTATGTCTTCGTCACCGCAGCACTATCGTTCGTCTGCGTACTGGTGCTCGGACGGACGAACCGGAAAAAAGACACGCAAGCCGACAGCGGAATCGGCACCGATAACGTGAGCGGGCTCCGCACTCCCACCTACTCGGAGTGATACCCCTCATGGACGTCGCCTCTCGGGCACGGAAGCACTCACAATGACAACGAACTCTGATCGGGTCCCACAACTCCCGAAAGAACAACCTCTCGGAGAAGGGGTGCTCACCGTCCTGTGCTCTAGGGGTTCAGGCTCCGCCCGCCGCGGCACAGAATTCGCCCCCATCCAGTAACAGATAACACGCTGACGGAAGGAAACCCTATGAGCAGCAATGAATCACGCTACGAAACATTCACCCTGGAACGCGCAACACCCACCATCGGGGCATTCATCCACGGCCTGGATCTTCGTGACGAGATCACACCGCAGTGCCAGACCGAACTGCGCACAGCCTTCCTGGAACACGAAGTCCTGTTTCTTCGCGATCAGCACCTCGAGCCAGAAGATCAGCTCCGATTCGCGAAGGTGTTCGGAGACCCCCAGGAAGTAAGTGCATTCTTTCCCTCCCTTCCGGGAAACCCGTTCATCGAGGTGCTCGAATCTCGCGGTCGCGCAGCCGGAACCGACGTCTGGCACTCCGATCTGACCTGGCAGGCGACTCCAAATTCCGCGACCTGCCTCCACGCCCAGGACATCCCGCCCTGCGGCGGTGACACACTGTGGTCGAGCATGACTGCCGCATATGACGCGCTACCGGAGACGATGAAGAACCTCATCGACGGGCTCGAGGCCGTGCACGATTGGGAAAAGGAACTGACCGGCGTCGTCCGCCAAGGAGAGGACGCGGAAGCACGGTACGAGGAAACACGCCGAAAGTATCCTCCGATGACCCACCCCGTGGTACGCAAGCATCCGGAAACCGGTCGCAGACTCGTCTACGTCAACGAGTTGTTCACCTCCCGCATCTCCGGGGTTCCTCCGCAACTGAGCGACTCGCTACGAAACATGCTCACGGGCCTGGCCAAGACCCCGGAGTACCAGGTCCGATTCCGTTGGGAACCGAACTCCCTGGTGATCTGGGACAACCGATCGACGCAACACTACGCGGTCGGCGACTACCACCCGCACTACCGGCGTATGCACCGCGTCACCCTCAGAGGCGACCGCCCGGCCTGACACCTGTTCGCGGCGCTGGGCGACCCGATCAAGGGTCGCCCAGCAGCACTCATCCCCTCGATGGGCTGATCAATGACGGTGACAGCACCATCGAGGAGGAGAACACAGGCGGGCGGTGCACATTCCGGAGATCATCCGAACGCGATAGGCGTGCTCCACGGCGCCGTCGGTGTTCGGGGTGAAGAGAAGCGGACCTGGACCTCCCTTCCTCTCTAGGCCCGGACAACGGACCGTCCGCTCCAATATCTAACCGATGCAGCGAAATTGAGGATTTCCGGCGCTATCGATCACGAGGCCGTGTGTCATCGTTGCTGGGCCTGCTCGACCACCCAGGCTGCGATCTGCGCGCGGGAGGTGAAGCCGAGTTTGCTGAGTACACGCTCCACATGGCCTTGCGCGGTGCGGGGCGATATCACCAGTCGTGCGGCGATCGCCCTGTTGGTCAGGCCCTCGGCGGCGATCAGTTCGGCGACCTGCCGTTCACGTTTGGTCAGTTTCACTGAGGTATCAGGCGGCGCGTCCGGGATCCGTTCGCCGAGGGCATAGGCGATGGCGGCGTCAAAGCCCAAGCGCCGCCCCTCTCGGCGCGCCGCCTCCACGGAGCTCTTGCCGAGCGCTCCATAGGCTCTCTGTTCGGACTCCTCGCGGGAGACGAGTAGATGGGGGAACCCCACCGTGGGGCTGCCCACGGTGCGTCCGAGTTCGTCAGCGGCCGCCATCAGGATGACCGCGCGTCGCGCGTCATGCGCTACGGCGGCGATCGAGCCCAGTGTCTCGAGGCACGCGATGGCGGTGCGCGGGGTGTTCACCTGCCGGGTCAACTGCAGTGACTGTTCGAGTAGTTGAACTGCCCGATCGGTATCACCGTGGCGCCACCCCGCATCGCCCATGGCCCACAGCGCGAACGACTGGTACATCGATTCACCGTGCGCCTGTGTGATCGCGACGATCTGTTCGTAACAGTCACTCGCCCGCTGGGATTCGCCGAGTTGTTCGTAGGCCATCCCCAGCCGGTGCAGGACCCCGACGTGTGAAACGTCCTCCTGTGTGCGGAAAACGGTGCCGGCGCTTTCGAGTCGCGCGCAGGCGCGAGTGGGATCACCCCTGAAAAGGGCGAGGAGGCCGTCCGCGTACTCGATGTATGCGTGGCTCACCGCGTCGGTCGTCTGTTCGGCCAGTCTGCGGCCCTCCTCCACCAGTGCCGCCCCCGCGGAGAGGTCGCCCTGCAATTCGGCCAGCACGCTGCAGGCGTAGACCGCTTTGATCCGCTCCAGGGTCGGCTCCGCTGGCAGGTGTGCAAGGACGCGACCCAGCCAGTACCGCCCCTCGCTGAGCAAGCTCCGGGAGAGCCAGAAGGGGAGCAAGCTCGCGGCGATGCGAAGTCCAATGTTGGGGCTGTCGGACACACAGAACTCCATCGCCTCCCGTAGATTCGCTTGTTCACGCTCGAGTCGGGCGATCCAGTCCAGTTGCCGGGAGCTGATCCACTCGGCCTCAGACTCGGCGGTCAGTTGCTCATACCAGTCGCGGTGCCGTCGACGCAGTTCGACATACTCCTCGGTGGCCTGGAGCTTCTCATGCCCGTACTCGCGCAGGGTCTCGAGCAGCCGAAAGCACACGGCCGAGCCGGATTCCACCCGGATCACGACCGATTTGTCCACCAGGGAGGCCACGACATCGAGCGGATCCGATGATGCCAGTCCCATACCGCAGACCTGTTCCACCGCATCGAGTTCGAAGCTACCGGCGAACACGGACAGCCGAGACCACAACTGTTGCTCCTGCGGGGTGCACAGCTCGTAGCTCCAATCGATACACAGCCGAAGGGTCTGCTGACGAGAGGGAGCGCCTCGGCTGCCGCGGGTCAGCAGCGTGTAACGGTCGGTCAGCCGCGCAAGGATCTGCTCGGGCGACATCGCCCGCAACCGAGTCGCCGCTAGTTCGATCGGCAGCGGTAATCCGTCCAGCCGATGGCAGATCCCGGCGACCGCGGCGGCGTTGTCCTCGGTGAGCTCGAATCCGGGCACAGCTGCGGCTGCGCGCTCGGCGAACAATGTCACCGCGTCGTAGCGGGGCAGACCCTGCAGGGAGGGCGGTCGGTCGGGGTCGGGGACAGTGAGCGGGGGCACCCGGAGCAGTGTTTCCCCGCCGATACCGAGGGGCTCGCGGCTGGTGGCGAGGATGCGTAATCCCGGACACGCCCGCAGCAGGGTCTCGGCCAGCCCGGCGACGCCATCCAGGATGTGCTCGCAGTTGTCGAATACCAGCAGCAGCTCGCGCGGCACCAGAAATTCCGCTAGCACCTCGATCAACGGCCTGGCCGAGTGATCACCTATTCCGAGGGAGGCGGCGATCATGTCGACGAGCAACGACTCGTCCCGCAGCTCGGCCAGCTCCACGAGCCACACTCCGTCGGCGTAGTCGCGGTGCGTGATGGTCGCAACCCGCAACGCCAGACGCGTCTTCCCCACGCCACCGATCCCGGTGAGCGTCACCAAACGGGACACCGACAACAGGTTCTTGAGTTCTGTCACCTCGTTCCGTCGGCCGACGAAACTGGTGAGTTCCAGGCGAATGTTCGTCTTGACGTCCCCGACGGTGCGCGCCATCGTCAGGCGCTGCACGACAGAGTTCGGCAGTTTCCGCGGCGCGGACCCCGTATCGCCGTGGAGGGCCATCACGTCGACCGCAAACCCCCGGTGGAGCTGGATCTCACGGAGTTCGTCTCCGAGCTGGACCGCGGACGGGCGGTTGTGCGGATTCGTCGACATCGCCCGCTCGATCGTTGCCGCCACGTCGTCGGAGATTCCCTGTTCACGCAGATTCGGTACCGGCTGTGTTGTGATCCTCAGGAACTGGGCAACCAACTGCTCACCGCTGCGCCGTTCGAACGCGGCGTGGCCGGTGAGCGCGCAGAACAGCGTCGCCCCGAGCCCGTAGATATCCGAACTGGAGGTCGGCGGATCGCCTGCCAGCACCTCGGGCGCGGTGAAGGCCGGTGAGCCGGTCACGGTGCCGGTGGCGGTCTCGAATCCTCCGGCGATGTGCGCGATACCGAAGTCGGTGAGCGCGGGTTCGCCGTAGTCGGTGAGCAGGATGTTCGCCGGTTTCACGTCGCGGTGCAGGATGCCGAGCCGGTGCGCCGTCTCCACCGCGCCAGCGAGCTTTACTCCGAGCCGCAGCGCGTCGCCCAATGGCAGGGGACCGTGGTCTCGGATCCGCACCTGCAAGGAGTCCTGCGGGTGATAGGGCATGACGATGTAGGGGCGGCCGGTGGCGGTGGCACCGACTTGCAGGACAGGGACGATGTTCGGGTGACCGGTCAACCTGCCCATCGCCTGCTGTTCCCGGAAGAACCGTGCCCGGTTCTCCGCTTCCATGTCGGCGGTGAGGACCTTCACCGCGACCGTTCGGTCCAGCTCAGTCTGGATACACCGGTAGACGACGCCGAAGCCACCGCGGCCGATTTCCTGGGCGTCTTCGAGTCCAGCGGCTTCTAGCTCCGCTGTGACTGAAGCGCCAACCTCGCGCTGCGTCCGGTACGGATCGGCATCAACCATCGGCTACGCCGATTCACCCGATCCGAGACACCCTTGACGATGCAGCACGGCGCTCACCTCACGAAAACGTCCTACCAGGATATCGCTGCAACGCTCGAGCCGGACACCACCGCCCTCTCCGAAATCCACTGGCGGTCGTTAGTCCGGAGAAGAGACGTTCTGCAGGATCTTGATGGGAGGCTCCTTGTCGGTGCTCGGCGGCCGGGCCTGGCGACGCGCATCCAACCTATCTGTTACTCCCAGTTTCCCGTACTCGGCCTAGCTGCTCAGATCGTGGCCGGTGGCCGCACGCGCGTAGGAGTGGAGGCTGGCGATCACCTCGGCGCGGCTGCGACGTCCGGCCAGCACCTCCATCTGGTAACCGTCCTCCATGGCCACGAAATTCGCTGCGAGCAGGCGTGGCGGGTCGGTGAGCGTGAAGTGCCCCTGAGTCTCACCGATGACGAGAATGCCGTAGTAGACGGCGATTTGGCGTTCGGTCAGCGAACTGTCCAGGGCCGCCACCTTGGCGTCGCGCAGTGATCTCGGCCAGCACTCGAACAGCAGTCGGACCAGTTCGTCGTCCGGCCCGCTCGCGACGCCGTGGTCGATGCAGGCCCGGAGGCGGTCGCGCGCGTCGGGGAACTGGTCGGCGACGCGCTCGCGCTCCTGACTGAACCGCTCGATGGCCCGCTGATACGTCTCGTAGATCAACGCGTCCAGGTCGCCGTAGTAGAGCACCGCCGCAGGCGTGACCCCGGCCTGCTCCGCGATGTCACGCAGACGCAGGCCCTCCAGTCCACGCGCGAGCACCGCCCGCTGGACGGCCTCACCGAGTTCGGCCCGGCGAGCCCCCTGATCCTTCTTCCGTGCCACGCCCTCGCTCCGCCCTTCCCTGGTTTCTATATGGAGATTTAGACAATACCCGCCCAGCTATTGACAGGTAGATCACACTGTTCTTAAATTTCTATTTAAAGAATTCAACCCGATCTCAGGAGTCACCGTGTCGACCAATCCCACCGACGCCGAGACGAGTCTCGACCCACCACCAGCACCCACCGGGAAGGGACTGCGGGGCGGCTCCGTGGGTCTGCTCGCCGCAGTCGCGCTCGGCCTGTCCTCGGTCGCGCCGGCCTACAGCATCGCGGTCACGCTCGGTTTCGTGACGATGGTCGTCGGCAACCTCGCCCCCGCCGCCCTGCTCCTCGGTTTCGTGCCGATCCTTTTGACGGCGTTCGCTTTTCGCGAGCTGAACCGGGAGATGCCGGACTGCGGCACCACGTTCGTCTGGACCACCCGCGCGTTCGGTCCGCACACGGGATGGCTCTCCGGCGGCTGGGTGGTGCAGATCGCGACCCTCATCGCGATGACGGCACTCGCCCGAGTCGGAGCCGGGTACCTCCTGACCCTGCTCGGCCTGGATTCGCTGGCGTCCGACAACGTCGCGGTGATCGTCACCGCAGTCCTGATCGTCGCCGCGGTCACCACCATCGCCTACCGCGGGCTGCAACTCGCCGCGTCCGTGCAGTACGTGCTGCTGGGGCTTCAACTGGTCGCCCTGTTCGGCTTCGGAGCGGCCGCGTTCGCCCGCACCGGCGCCTCCGCACCGAGCCTGTCCTGGCTCAACCCGTTCGCGTTCGGCGGCTTCGGCCCCTTCGCAGAGGCGGTACTGCTGTGCCTGTTCATCTACTGGGGCTGGGACGCGCTGATCACCGTCAACGAGGAAACCCGTGACAGCGACCGCATCCCGGGTCAGGCCGCCGTGATCTCCACCCTCGTCCTGCTGGGCACGTACCTCTTCACCGGATTCGCCGCGATCAGCTTCGCCGGCATCGGCACCGACGGGCTGGGCCTGGGCAATCCCGACAACGCGGGAGACGTACTCGCCACGCTCGGGCCGCCGGTTCTCGGCGCGGGCCTGTCGAAGGTGGTCGAACTCGCCATCTGCGTATCGGCGATCTCGGCGCTGCTCACCTGTGTCATCGGCAGCTCACGCGCCACCCTCTCCATGGGCGCCCACGGCGCACTGCCCCGCACCTTCACCCGAATCCACCCCACCTACCGCACCCCCGCGTTCGGCACGGTGTTCTTCGGGGCGACCGCCGCGGTCCTGCTCACCGCCCTCACGCTCGTCTCCGGCAACTTCCTCGGTGACGCGATCCTCTCGATCGGCCTGCTCATCGCGTTCTACTACGGCGTCACCGGTCTCGCCTGCGTCTGGTACTTCCGCCACCGCCTGAACAACTCCCCGCGCGACCTGTTCCTCCGGGGCATCCTGCCCGCACTGGGCGGGACGATCATGCTCGCCGCCTTCGCGCGCAGCGCCCACGACATGCTCGACCCGGGCTACGGGGCCACCTCGTTCCACGGCATCGGCGGGGTGTTCCTGCTCGGTGTCGGCTCGATCGCCGTCGGCGCCGTGGCGATGCTGCTCGTCCGCACCCGGTTCCGCCGCTTCTTCCGAGACGGCCGCACCGCCGTCACCGAACTGACCGTCACAGAGGACTGAACCCATGCGCACACTGACCATCGCCGCCATCCAGACCGCCCCGATCCCGTTCGATGTGGAGGCCACCTGGCAGCGGTTCGCCGACCAGGTCCGCGCCGTGCGCGACACCTTCCCACACGTCGAACTCGTTGTGGTCCCCGAACTCGTGCTGGCCGCGGAGGCACCCCTCCTGCAGGCCCGCGCCGACTGGATGGACCGGGTGGCACTGCCACTCGCCGGCCCCCACATCGACCGGATCTGCGCACTCGCCGAGGAGACCGGACTGTGGCTGGTGCCGGGAAGCCTCTACGAGCGCGGCGACGACGACAAGATCTACAACACCGCCATCGCCGTGTCGCCCCTCGGCGAGGTCGTGGCCCACTACCGCAAGGTCTTCCCCTGGCAGCCGTACGAGCAGACCGCACCCGGCAGCGAGTTCGTCGTCTTCGACATTCCCGGTACCGGCCGGATCGGTCTGGCCATCTGCTACGACGGCTCCTTCCCGGAGACCGCACGCCAACTGGCCTGGCTCGGCGCGGAAGTGATCATCCAACCCACCCTCACCACCACCCGCGACCGCGAGATGGAACTCGTCTGCTCCCGCTCCAACGCGTGGACCAACCAGGTGTACGTCGTCAACGTCAACGGCGCCGACCCGGCCGCAGTCGGTGCCAGCGTCGTCGTCGACCCCGAGGGCATCATCCGCCAGCAGGCAGGGTCGGGCGAAGAAGTGCTCGTCGACACCCTCGACCTCGACGCCGTGACCCGGGTCCGCACCTACGGCACGTTCGGCCTCAACCGCCCCTGGGACCAGATCGCCCGGTACGGCGACGGGATCCGACTCCCGATGTACGGCGGCGGGGGCATCCACACGCCTCCGTGGCACGAAACCGCCGTGCCGATCCCGGCGTCCACGCCCAGCTGACTCGCCCTCCCGGAAGGGGCGGTCACGAGAGACCCGCCCCTTCCTGGACCGGTCCTGGATAATTGCGAGAGTGAGGCCCCTCGCTGCGTCGTCCGTCGACACGGTCCTGCAGGACTATCAGCCGCGCATCCTGCGCCGCTACCTGTGGATCACGACTGCGCTGCACCTCGCGGGATTCGTCCTTCCTCCCATGGTCGGGTTGCCGATCCGGCCGGAGACCGTCGCCGCTCGCACGGCGGGCATCCTCCTGGGAGTGTTCGCACTCGTCGTGCTGTACCGTGGCGGACGCAGGCCGAGCCGACGGGCCTACCAGGTCTGCACGGCGGCGGCACTGCTCGCCACTCCGATCGTGATGTCCGGTCTCGTTCTCGCCGTCGCCCAACTGCTCTGCGCGATCGCGGCGATGTTCCTGGCGATGTATTTCGTCGTGTTCTACCCGAAGCGGCAGTCGCGGCTCCTCGTCGGATGCCTCACCGGGTTGATGGTGGTCGGAGTCGTCGTCGCCCCCACTGCCTTCACGCTGGTGCCGGTCGAGGTGGACACGGTGACCGTGAAGGCCGCCGTTCTCGTCGTGGCCGTCACCTGCGTGGTCGGCGCCGCCGAGATGTTCGGATCCCTCACCCGGACGCTGATCGAATCGGCCAGCACCGACGGACTCACGGCCCTGCTCAACCGCGCCGGTTTCGAGCTCGCGTTCCGGCACGCCGTCGAAGGCGCGGGCACCGGACAGGTCTCCGTGACATTGGTCCTCATCGACGTCGACCAGTTCAAGTCCACCAACGATCACTACGGCCATGCCGCGGGCGACGCGGTTCTCGTCGACCTCGCGAACTACCTCGCCGAGCACATGCCCCGCGGCGCCCTTCTCGCCCGGGTCGGTGGCGACGAGTTCGTCACCTGCGTGGTCGGCGAGCACCACGCCGAGCTGCCCGGCGTGATGGCGCAACTCGCCCGGCAGAGCCCTACCCCGTTCAGCCTCGGCGCCGCGTCGTGCACCGGCGAGGCCGACCCACTCACCGCGCTCTATCGAACCGCCGACCGCGAGCTGTACACGGCGAAGCAGCGGCAGCACCCACCCGAACCGCCCGGCGACGAACCCACACTGCGGACGGGGTGAAACGCCCGGGCAGACGCCGCACTCCGAGTCATTCGGCGATTCGCGCGGTCACCGGACGACGGTCCGCCGGCTTCACGTGGGTGACCATCCACACCGCGGCGACGACGAGCGCGCAGCCGGCGAACTGCCCGATGCTGGGCCGCTCGTGCACGATCACGACGGAGAACAGCATCGCCAGGACCGGCTGGAGCAGCAGCAATGTGGCGCCCACCTCGGCGGCGAGCCGCGGCAGGGCGAATCCGATGAGGACCCAGCCGAGTACCTGGCTGCTCAGCGACAGTGCCGCCAGCCATCCCAGCGCGGGCCATCCCGGCGTGAGGTCCACCGTTCCCCACAGTGATCCCACTGCGGTTCCGACGACGCCGGCGGCGATCGTCGACACGAAGACCTGCGACGACGCCCGGTGTGCGGATCCGGCGCGGCCGATGACGAAGATGTAGATCCCGTAGGCCACGCCCGCCGCCAGCGACAGCAGAGTTCCGAGGAACAGCTGGTCACCCTCGCCGCTGCCGCCGAGGATTCCACCGGCGAGAGCCACACCGGCGAACAGGAAGGGAACGGCCACGACGAACCGGACCGGCACCCGTGCACGGAAGAAGACCCACGCGAGCAGTGGCACGACGACGACTTGCACGTTGACGACGACGGTGGAGATGCCGGCGCCGATCAGGTGGATCGATCGCGCCCACAACGCGAAGTCGACGCCGAGCATCATCCCGCCGAGTACCTGGGCCGCGATCACCCTGCGCGGGATCCCGCCGTACCGCCGAAATTCTTGCAGCGCAAGAAGTCCGAGGATGGGCAGCGCCAGCACACACCGGAAGAACGTCGACGTGGCCGGCTCCACCCCGGACAATTTGATGAGACTGCCGGTCAGCGACGTCGCCACCGCACCCGCCAGCACCAGCAGTCGCGGATCCACGGACGCGACGCTGAAAGAGGGGCGGACGAGGGCACGGGGACGCAAACGGAGGGCGGTAGTCACACCGAAAATTCTCCGAGGCTCCAACCATTACAACAAGTGAATAGTCGTGTCATGAAAGAAGTAGAGTTACTACCATGTTGAGGGTCGATCGCCTCCGCGCGTTGTGCGCTGTCGCCGAACACGGATCGATCGGTGCCGCAGCCCGCGCCCTGCACGTGACGCCGTCCGGGGTGTCGCAGCAACTCGGCAAGTTCGAACGGGAGGTCGGCGTCGAACTTCTGGTACCCGCGGGCCGCGGCGTTCAGCTCACCGATGCGGGCCGGCTCCTGGCCCGTCGCGGACAGGAAGTGATATCGCTTCTGGCGCAGGCCGAATCCGAGGTCGTCTCCCTGGACCGCGATGTGGTGGGAGACCTGCGAATCGGGTCCTTCTCCTCCGCAGGCAGGGTGGTCGTGCCGACTGCCGTGGCGACGCTGCGCAGGCGCCACCCGCAGCTCAGGGTCAGCTTCTTCGCCGGCGAGACCGAGGACCTCATACCCGCGATCGTGCGCCGGGAACTCGACCTCGCCGTCGTCGACAGCTGGGTCACGATGCCGCTGCACCTGCCCGAGGACGCAGTGCACACCCTGGTGCACCGGGATTCGGCCGACGTCGCACTGTCCCGAGACCATCCGCTGGCGTCGCGCGACCACGTCGATCTCGACGAGATCGCGGACATGCCGTGGACGACGTGGAAGAAGGGCGCGGTGTACCACACCTGGCTGGTGCAGACGTTGCGTAACCGCGGCGTCGAACC
Organism: Rhodococcus opacus; assembly: GCF_012396235.1. Taxonomy (GTDB): domain Bacteria; phylum Actinomycetota; class Actinomycetes; order Mycobacteriales; family Mycobacteriaceae; genus Rhodococcus_F; species Rhodococcus_F opacus. Next base: position 38,122 of record NZ_JAAXPA010000029.1, read on the forward strand.
GGATATCAGGTACGAGGTGCCCGAATTCGCGGCGCAACTCGAGTTCGTCGCGCACGGACTCGCCGCCGCTCTCGTGCCACGCCTGGCCCGCGTCTGGGTGCCGGACAACGTGGCGATCGTCCCGGTGCGTCCCACACTCGAGCGCGAGATCTACGCGCTCCGCCGCGCCGACAACGACCGGCCCACGGTCCGGGCCGGGATCGAGGCACTGACCGAAGCCTTCGCCGGCATCGATGCGTGACAGCTCCCCGTGGCCCGACCTGTCGCGAAGGGTCTGACCCGGCAACACCGGCCGCGTGCGAACACCTGCCAGAAGGCCCTACACGTGCAGGCGTTTCGGTTGCACAATGGTGGTGGGCAACCACCCGGAGGTGCGCGATGAGTGAAACGTGTGCAGCGCCGATACGCCTGTGGCGTCTGGGTCCATGGAGCCGCAACCCGCTCATGAGGGGGTGCGACCGGCTCCGCTCCGCGATGGTTCTCATCGGGGTGTTCTTCGTGCTCATGATGGTTCCGCTGGCCGCGGCCGTCGGAACCGAGACGTACTCGCGACTGGACCAGGAGACGCAGGCCGAACTCGCCACCCACCACCCGACACCCGCCACGCTCGTCGAGGATTCCCGCACGGGGAGCACGGGAGAACCCCTGCCGGCCGCTCCCCAGTATCAAGCGCACGCACGGGTGCAGTGGTCGGCGAACGGGCAGACACGCACCGCCGACGTTCCCACCGAATCGGGCACGAAGGCCGGTCAGACCGTCACCGTCTGGCTCGATCCGAACGGCGGTCTCGTCGCGGCGCCGGAGACCGGTTCGCAGAACGCCGCCACGGCGGTGAGCGTCGCGTGCGGGATCTGGGTGACAGCGACCGGCGGTTACTGCCTCCTCTTCCTCGTCGTCCACTGGGTTGCGTCCCGCCGGCAGCAGGCTCAGCTGACCCGTGAATGGAACGAACTCGACAGACCACCCGGGTGGCACGTCAGCTGACGGACGGCGGAACCGAGCCGCGCCGGCTACCGGCGGGGTGCCCCGTTCGGCGGCTGTCCGCCACCCCCACCCGGACCGCTCGGCGCAGACTGCGTGTTCGCCGACTTCTCGGCGACACCGATCGTGATCGAGATCGACATACCGGTGGCCGGTTCGCCCGACACGGTGGCCAACTCGGCATCCCAGCCGTCACCGAACACGTTGTCCGAGTCCAGGGAGACCTTCGACAGGTTGCCGACACTGTTCGCATAGCCGCTGTCGTAGGTGAAGACGGTGGTGCACGCGTCCTGCGGCACCGCGATCTGAGACGTCAACCGGGCGTCCTCGCCCGCCACCGCAGACTCCAATGAGTCGAACACCTCGAAGTGGATGTGCGGCCAGCGGCCCGAGTAGCAGGCCGGGAAGATCGACGTGAACGACACCCTGCCCGCGGAATCCGCGACCTGAACGCCACGCAGGTAATTCTGCTCGGTGATGCCCTGACCGTAGAGCGAGTACTCGCCGTCCCGGTCGCAGTGCCACAGGTAGACCGCCATTCCTTCGCCGGCCGCGCAGTCCTTCGTCAGGTCTTGCAGGTTCAGTTCGATGGTCGTCGCGACACCCTCCGCGGTCCCGGAGTACGCACCGAAGCTGCTGCGAATGTCCTGACGCACGATCCCCGACTCGACCAGCACGTTCGGACCGTTCGACCCGTCGCCGGGATACGGGCCGGCCGTTTCCTGCGGCGCCGCCGCCACGCACGTGCCGCCGCTCACCGTCTCCGCCGTGGACGCGGCCGCCTCCGTCGAGGACGAGGACGAGGTCGCCGTGGACCCCGCCGTCGAGCACGCGGCGAGCGCGGTCGCACCCGCCGCGCCGAACACGAACAATGCGCGGCGACGCGACAACATCGATTTCAGGTCGTGGCTGAGTCCGCGGTCGTGCTCGTGCACTTCGTCGGCGTGGTGACGCGGGCTGTTCGTCATGAGGACCTCTCCATGGGCTGTTCGGGTTACATCCCATACAAGCGGTCGCCGGTGCAGGCAGCCTCGAGCTCCGCTGTGGAGTCGCTGTGAACGCCTGTCGCCCAGCGGCGGTCGCCTGGATCTGTCTCAGCGAGACGCGTCGGTCACAGGGATTCTGCACCGGCTGCGCCGGAGACCGACTCGTTGTCGAGGTCGCGCACGAGGGGAATGCCGAGGGCCGCGAGCAGCATCCGGCAGTCTTCGGCATCGATCGAGTGGTGGGCGACGGTCCGCTGAGCCTTACGGACGGACTCTTCGTCGAGCTCGCGTTCGCTCTCGAATATAGAAGCATCCCTGTCGGACATGGCTCCCACCTTTCCTCGGCATCAACTGAATAGCCCGGAGTAGGTCCACCGAAACCGACATGGCACAGCGCGATCGGGTGTCGTCCGAAGCGGATTCACATCCGCGTGTACGAGGCCGTGTCGAACCGGGCCTACGGAGGGTCAGCGACGGTAGGTCGCGAACAGCCTGCGGATGCTCTCGTCCCAGTACTGCTGGCGGCGGCGTTCGACGGCGCGGGAGAACATCGCCCACACCGCACCCAGGAGCAACGCGCTCGCGGCGAGGGTGATGAGCACTGCCGCGACCGCGGCGCTGACGACGTCGGAGGTCGTGATCCTCGGGCCGGCCCAGTTTCCGTCGTCGTCGACGGCGATGGTCTTCTCGGTGCCCGCCGGCGTTCCCGAGGGAACCTCGATGCTGTCGGTGCGCGACTCGGAGCCCCAGGCCCACGTCGCCTTCACCATCGGGGTGGTCCGGACGGAGCCGCGGGGCGACAGGGTGATGGGGGCGTCGGCGTTGGTGACGGCCTCGACGAGGGTCGTGGTGGCGCGTTGTTGCGCGGCCCGCGCACTCTCCTGGTGGTATTCCCAGGTGCCGATCACGGCGGCGATCACGATCGCGACACCCGCGAGGGCGACGATGACGGATTTCAGGGTGGCCGCGAACCGATCGACAGGTCGCGCGAACGGGTTGGACGGTCGACCCGACACCGAGTACACCACGGCTGCCTTCGAGCGCCCCAACACAATCCACCTCATTGTTTCGTCCACGTTAAATGTCTGCTTCACCAGTGTCGCCACTGATCAGGCAACAGGGAAACCGAAATGGACAAACTTGACGAGTCTCACACTCGGCGGGCAGACCGGAGTCGGCCCCGCTCAGCGCTGTGCGGGGCCGAGGTGCCGGGTCTCGGGCACGAGCCGGTAGTCGATGCTGACCATGACATAACCGTGCTCTGCGAAGTGCTGCACCAGATCTGGGCAGGCAGTTTGGTCTTGAAGCCGCCAACCACCTCCGTGAATCCACACGACCGCAGGCAAGGGCTGCTCCGCTTCGGCGGGACGGACAAGATCGAGTAGCAGATCGGGGGCGTACTCGACGGTGGATCGGCGGACGCGTCACCCAGCGATCGTCGCGTGCATCTCCCACACGATGATCTCGGCGCCGGCGCCGGTGGTCATCTGCTGGCCGCCGCCACCGCTGAGCCGGACGGCGTCACCCTCGGCGAGGATGCCGACGCCTTCCATCGACGCTTCACCGCGCGCGACGAACACGTGGAGGAACGGTGCGTCGGGCAGGGTGATCGGCGCCTGCCCGGGCTGCAGTCGTGCGACATGCATTGCGGCGTACTTGTTCTTGATCCGGATCGCCGAGTGGTCCGCATGGTCCGGCATGCCCGATGCGACGGGCACCAGTCCCCCGGCGAGCAACTCGTGGTCGATTTCGAGTTGCTCGTAACCGGGTGTGATGCCGGCTTCGTCGGGCACGACCCACATCTGGATGAAATGGACCGGGTCGGTGTGCTCGCCGGTGACGCCGTCCAGTCGCCACGAGTCGTTCTTCTCCGAGTGCAGGATTCCGGTTCCCGCGCTCATCCGCTGGGCGAGTCCCGGGTAGATGACGCCGGAGTGGCCCATCGAATCCTGATGCACCAGTGAACCCTGGAGCACCCAGGTGACGATCTCCATGTCCTGGTGGGGGTGGGTGTCGAAGCCCTGACCCGGGACGAGGATGTCGTCGTTGTTGACCATCAGCACCCCGTGATGGGTGTTGGCCGGATCGTAGTGGCGGCTGAACGAGAAAGAATGCTTGGAATCCAGCCAGCCGGCGTTGGTCTTGAACCGGTCGTCGGCTCGGCGGACGTCGAGGCGGGGTGGGGTGATGGCGGCAGTCATCAGCGAATCCTTTCCAGGTTTCTCAGAGCAGGGGTTCCCGGAGTCAGGGTTCTCAGAGAACGTGTGAGCCGTACATTTCGCCGAGCGGGTCGGCGATGAGTTCGAGGCGGGCACCGTCGGGGTCGCGGAAGTACATCGACACCTCACTGTGTTCGACGAGTTCGACGCCGGCGTCGATCAGTTTCGTGCGCAGGTGATCCCAGCGGCCGGGTTCGACGCTGATCGCGATGTGGTGGAGTCCGCCGAGAACTTCCCGGTACGGGCCGACGTCGAGTCCCGGGAAGTCGAAGAACGCCAGCAGGTTGCCGTTGCCGATGTCGAAGAAGAAATGCGAAGACCCGGCGTAGTCCCGGTTCTCGATCAGCTCGGTGAGCGGAAATTCGAGCAGGTCATGATAGAACCGGACCGTGCGCTCGACGTCACTACTGATCAGCGCGGCGTGATGGAGGCCGCGGGCCGAGGACGCGGGCCTCGACGCCACCGGCTTCAGATGCTCGGCGCGGATCCGGTCGCGTTGCTCCGCGAACCTCTGCGAACGCTCCTGCTCGTCTGTGGTGCTCATTGCCCTGCCCCTCTCCGCGGAGCGCAGTAATTGCGCTTTCAACTAAATTCAGACTACAACAACTCGTTGCGTTGTCAACTACTTGGGCTATGCTGGTGCCGTGGAACCGACCCGATGGCTCAGCGCCGAAGAACAGAACACCTGGCGCGCCTACCTGGACGCCACACGCCTACTCCTGCAGGCGCTCGATCGACAGCTCACCCGCGACGCCGGCATCTCGTTCACGGACTTCGAACTGCTCGTCGTGCTGTCGGAGGCACCCCAGCGACAACTGCGGATGCGCGAACTCGCAGACGCGGTGACCACCACCCGCAGCGGCGTGACCAGGGCCATCAGCAGGCTGGTCGACACCGGCTGGGTGCGCCGGGTCGAATGCGAAGACGACAAGCGCGGAACATTGGCCGAGCTGACCGACGCCGGAGCCGAGAAGCTCGCCGCCGCCAGCCCCGGACACGTCGCGGAGGTGCGCCGTAACATGTTCGACCTGCTCAGCCCCCGCGACGTCGGCATCCTCGGTCACGACTTCAGCGAAATGCGCACCCACCTGCTGGAAAACCCCTGAGCCCGGAAAGGTCGACCATGAGCAGCACGGCACCCTACGTCCACATCGACAAGCAGAGTCCGGCCGTCTATCAGGCGCAGATCGGCGTCGCCAAGGCCATCCGTCATGCGACCACCGAGGTCGGGATGGACCGGCGGTTCGTCGAGTTGATCAACGTGCGCGTCTCACAGATCAACCGCTGCGCGTACTGCCTGGACGTTCACGTCGCCGCGGCGCTCGCGGCCGGCGAGACCCAGCAGCGCCTCGCGGTTCTGCCTGCCTGGCGGGAGACGGAACTCTTCTCCGACCGGGAGGTCGCGGCGCTCACCTTGGCCGAATCGATCACCACCCTCCCGGACGCGCATACCCAGGAGACCGACTACGCCTTCGCGCGGCGATTCCTCTCCGAGCAGGAGATCTCCACGGTGAGCTGGATCGCCGTCACCATGAACGCCTTCAACCGGATCTCCATCGTCAGCCGCCATCCGGTCCGGCCCAAGCAGTAACACCGCAGTTCACCTGCGTTTCGCAGAATTTAGTTGACATTGCAACGACATCGGCTTAACGTAGTAGTTGCAGATTCAATTACCTCGATTTCGAGTGACCGTTCGACAGCCCAAGGAGTTTTCATGACCACCGCCACCGCCACCCTGCCCAACCTCACCGCCGGAACCTGGGCCATCGACACCGTCCACTCCACCGTCGGCTTCTCCGTCCGCCACCTCATGGTCAGCAAGGTTCGCGGCACGTTCAACGACTTCACCGGCGCGATCACCGTCGCCGAGGACGGCACCGCCGCCGTCACCGCCGAAATCCAGGTCGCATCCATCGACACCAAGAACGCCGACCGCGACGCCCACATCAAGTCCGCCGACTTCTTCGACGCCGAGCAGTACCCCACCGCCACCTTCACCTCCACCGCCGTCCGCGCCAAGGGCGACGACTACGTCGTCGACGGCGAATTCACCCTCCACGGCGTCACCCGCCCCGTCGAGCTCGCCCTCGAATTCAACGGCGTCAACCCCGGCATGGGCAACGGCCCGGTCGCCGGCTTCGAAGCCACCACCGTCCTCAACCGCAAGGACTTCGGCATCACCATCGACATGCCCCTCGAAGGCGGCGGAGCCGTCGTCGGCGACAAGATCACCATCACCCTCGAGATCGAGGCCGGCCTGCAGGCCTGACCCCACCCGCACCACCGCCCCGTCACCCACCCGGATGGCGGGGCGTTTCGTCGTTAATACGACGCAACACTTTCGGTCGACGTGATCCAGGTCATTGTGGTCTTGGGCGGGCTCGAGTGACCCTGGCCCCTTCGATAACGGCGACCGCGAAACGAAGGTGACCACATGGGTAGCGACTCCGAACTCTCGTTCGCACTCGACCTCACGCTGGACGAGGCGCGGCGGCGCACCGCTGTTCTCGAGGCGATCGGCGAGGACTGGGATCCCGTCGCCGTGCTCGCGGAGGAGGAGCGGGCGTACGACATGTTGTACTCCGGCCTCGACCCCGAGCAGCAGCGCATCTACGACGAGCTGGTCCAGGCGGGTGTGCTCCCGGATCGGACGGTGGGCCGTGTTACCGATTGATCCGACCGCGGACTTCTCGCGTCGCGCCTGGTTGCCCTGCCCGGGCTGCGACCACGGCTCGGACTGCGGCGACTGCGGGTCGAGCCGCAACTGCGACCGGCATTGGCAGTACCTGCTGAGCAATCGGGGCACCCGCGTCCATCTCCAGTGCCCCGACTGCACCCACCTGTGGAGTATCGACACCCGCCACGGGCGACCTCAGCGGCGACGGAAAGCCGCGTAGGCGCCGGACCGAATCGTGCTCACCCCCGGCTCCGCGGCCTGTCGGCGAGGAGTTGGGTGAGCCGGTGCGCCTGGCGGAGGAGGAGTTCTCCCAGTTCGCGGCGACGCTCCTCGCGGAACCGGCTCTCCACACCGGTGATGCTCAGCGCCCAGGCCGGTGATCCCTGGGCGTCGAAGACGGCGGCGCCCATCCCCCAGCTGCCCTCGACGAGCAGCCCGGGGTTGACGGCGTACCCGTTCAGGCGGGTCTCCGCGATGCGCTCGGCGATCTCGTCCCGCCTGTGCTGCGTTCCCCACTCGCCGGTGACGTCGGCACGCGACAGGTAGTCGTCGATGTCGCGGTCCGGCAGGTGGGACAGGATGACCAGACCCGCCGACGCCACCCCCAGCGGCAGGCGGATGCCGACGTACAGCACGTGGGAACGCAGCGGGAAGCTGCCCTCCTCGCTCGCGATGCACACCGTTTCGTCACCGCGGCGCGCGGACAGGAAGACACTCTCGCCGGTCTCACGTGCGAGATCGCGCAGGATGTCGCGGGAGCGGTCCGTGATGTCGTACCGCCCGGCGGCGAGCGAGCCGAGCAGGTACAGCTCGGGTCCCAGCGACCATTTCCCCGACTTCTGGTCGCGGTCGACCAGCCCCTCCTCGGCCAGCGAGACGAGGAGGCGATGCACGGTCGGGCGGGCAAGCCCCGTCTCCCGCGCCAGGGCGGACGTCGAGGAGCCCGACGACTCGAGGGCCGCGATGGCCCGGAAGAGGGATCCCACCCGCCGAATGACCTGCGGCCGCTGCGCGTCGTCCATGACCGCAGTATACGTTCACTCAGTGAACGCTCACTGGCGCGACGTCCAGACCGCGAGCACTGTGCCGGGAACCCTTGAAATGCATGCAATGACCCCTTTTAGTGGAGCAGAGCTCGTCGCGCAGAGTCGTCCATCAGGTGGACGAATCTTCACGGGAAGACGGTATCGCCGGCTACGGCGGCCAGGAGAAAGGATGCACATGGGATCGAGAGTGTTCGACACCCCGGAAGAAGCAGTCGCGGACGTGTCCGACGGCGCATCGATCGCCGTGGGCGGGTTCGGCCTGTGCGGAATCCCCGACTCGCTGATCCGCGCGCTCGCCGACTCCGGCGTCGGGAACCTCGAGGTCTTCTCCAACAACTGCGGTGTGGACGACCACGGGCTCGGAATTCTGCTGGGTGCCCGCCGGATCCGGCGCGTCACCGCGTCGTACGTCGGCGAGAACAAGGAATTCGCGCGTCAGTACCTTTCCGGTGAGCTCGAGGTGGAGCTGACCCCGCAGGGCACGCTGGCCGAACGCCTCCGGGCGGGCGGCGCGGGCATCCCCGCGTTCTTCACCCCCGCCGGTGTGGGCAGCCCGGTCGCCGACGGCGGACTGCCGTGGCGGTACGCCGCCGACGGTTCCGTCGCGCTCGCCTCGCCCCCGAAGGAAACCCGCGCGTTCGGCGACAAGCGCTACGTTCTCGAACTCGGCATCACCGCCGACTTCGCCCTGGTCCACGCACTGCGGGGCGACACCGCCGGCAACCTGGTGTTCGACAAGTCTGCCCTGAACTTCAACCCCCTCGCGGCGATGGCCGGAAAGGTGACCATCGCGCAGGTCGAGGAACTCGTCCCCGCAGGCACCATCGACCCCGCCCAGGTGCACCTGCCCGGAGTCTTCGTTCAACGCATCGTCGAGACCGGCCCCCAGAACAAGCGGATCGAGAAGCGGACAGTCAGCAGCACGGAAGGAGCCACTCGATGACCGGCACCAACGGATGGACACGTGAGCAAATGGCCGCCCGCGCGGCCGCGGAGATGGTCGACGGCGAATACGTCAACCTCGGCATCGGACTGCCCACGCTCATTCCCGGATACCTCGGCACCGACGTCACCGTGACCCTGCATTCGGAGAACGGCATCCTCGGCACCGGCCCCTACCCCACCGACGAGAACGTCGACCCCGACCTGATCAACGCCGGCAAGGAAACGGTCACCGTCAACGCCGGTGCCGCGTTCTTCGATTCCGCGTTGTCGTTCGGCATGATTCGCGGCGGCCACATCGACACCGCCGTCCTCGGTGGCATGCAGGTCTCCCGCACCGGCGACCTCGCCAACTGGATGGTCCCCGGGAAGATGGTCAAGGGCATGGGCGGCGCGATGGACCTCGTGCACGGCGCGAGCCGCGTCATCGTCCTCATGGAACACACCGACCGGGACGGCAACCCCAAGATCATCGACGCCTGCACCCTGCCGCTGACCGGCCAGGGCGTCGTCAACCGCATCATCACCAACCTCGCCGTCATCGACGTGGTCGGCGACGGCACCCTCGCTCTCCGTGAGGTCGCCCCCGGCGTCACCGTCGACGAGGTCGTCGCCGCCACCGGAACCCCCCTCGAGATTCGCGAATCCGCGCTCGTCTGAGCGACATTCGTCACGACACCAAGGACACTCCCATGACTTCTCGCACCAGGTCCGTCATCGTCGCCGGAGCCCGGACCCCCGTCGGCCGGCTGACGGGTTCGCTCGCGTCACTCTCCGGATCCGATCTCGGTGGCATCGCCATCAAGGGCGCCCTCGACAAGGCCGGGGTGGCACCCGAACTGGTGGAGTACGTGATCATGGGGCAGGTCCTCACTGCCGGCGCCGGTCAGATCCCGGCCCGGCAGGCCGCGGTCAACGCGGGCATCCCGATGTCGGTGCCCGCCTTGACCGTCAACAAGGTGTGCCTGTCGGGTCTCGACGCCATCGCGCTCGCCGACCAGCTGATCCGCGCCGGCGAATTCGATGTCGTCGTCGCCGGTGGGCAGGAGTCGATGTCCCAGGCGCCGCACCTTCTCCCGAACTCGCGGAGCGGTTTCAAGTACGGCGACACCACCCTCGTCGATCACCTCGCCTACGACGGCCTGTACGACATCTTCACCGAGCAGGCGATGGGTGCCCTCACCGAGGACCGGAACGCGAACACCGACAAGATCGGTCGCGAAGAGCAGGACGCCTTCGCCGCCGCCTCACATCAGCGCGCCGCGGCCGCGTGGAAGAACGGACTCTTCGACGACGAGGTCGTACCCGTCACCATCCCGCAGCGCCGGGGTGAGCCGCTCGTCGTCACCGAGGACGAAGGCATCCGCGCCGACACCACGGCCGAGTCGCTGTCGAAGCTGCGGCCCGCCTTCAACAAGAACGGCACCGTCACCGCGGGTTCCGCGTCGCAGATCTCCGACGGCGCGGCCGCCGTCGTGGTGATGAGCAAGGCCAAGGCCGAGGAGCTGGGGCTCGAATGGCTCGCCGAGATCGGCGCCCACGGCATCGTCGCCGGGCCCGACTCGACGCTCCAGCAGCAGCCCGCCAATGCCATCGACAAGGCGTGCACCCGTGAGGGACTCGACCCCTCGGCGCTCGACCTCGTCGAGATCAACGAAGCCTTCGCCGCCGTCGGCATCGAGTCGACCCGGCAACTCGGAGTCGACCCGTCGATGGTCAACGTGAACGGCGGCGCCATCGCCATCGGGCACCCGCTCGGCATGTCGGGGGCACGGGTCGTGCTGCACCTCGCGCTCGAGCTGAAACGACGCGGCGGTGGAACCGGCGCCGCCGCTCTCTGCGGCGGCGGCGGACAGGGCGACGCCCTGATTCTCCACGTGCCCGGCGAGTGACCATCACTCCGGCACAGTAGGTTTCGCGTCACCGGGTCATGATCGGCCCGATGCGAGTGCGGCGACGGCCGGCGCGAACATGGTGGACTTGATCGCGCCGAGCGTGCCGGCGTCCTTCCCCGCGAGCGGCGTGATCAGGTCGACGGCAGCGTCCAGGACCGCGCCTTCGGGCGCGGTCCCGTCGACCAGCCCACTCGTGTGCGCGTCGGCGCCGCCGTAGCGGCGGCCGGTGGTCATGGCGGTGATCGCGGTCTGCGGTGTCAGCTTGGCCTGGATCAGCGCGGCCATCCCCGGGGTGAACGGAATGTGGATGTCGACCTCGGGGAAGCAGTAGTACCCACGGTCGGACCGCATCACCCGGTAGTCGTGGGCGATTCCGAGCATGGCGCCGGCGCCGAACGCGTGCCCGTTGACCGCGGCCACCGTCGGCAGGGGGAGCGTCAGAATCCGGCTGAACAGGGCCTGCACGCGCCCGACATACCAGTCTGCGCGGTCACCGTTGGCCATCAGCCAGTCCAGGTCGAGGCCGTTGGAGTAGAACTTCCCCGTGGCCGTGGTGACCAGGGCCTGCGCGCCGTGTTCGTGGGCGTCGTCGAGGAGCCGGTCGACGTTGTCGAGCCACTCGGGGGAAAAACGATTCTCGTCGTCGCCGAGGTCGAGGACGGCGATCGTGTCCCGGTAGGTCAGGGTGGCGGTCATTGGGAACCTTTCGTGTTGCTGTCGTGACGTTTCCCCGGGGACGGGGGGTCCAGTGCGAGGACGGCGCGGACCGCCGCCTCCAGGCGTCGGCGCATGGCGTCGTCCGGTTTTCGCCGGGCGTGCAGCAGCAGTCCGGTGGGGAGCCCGACGACGCACGCTTCGATCACTTCGACCGCGCGACCGTCCTTGCGCCCCCACAACGCCAGCGCCAATCGGACGAACAGTTCGACGAGGACGGAGTCGAGGCGCGACAACTCGGCGGCGACGTCCTCGGGGACGTCGGATCCGAGCAGTTCGTCGCGGCGCACGGTGAGGAGAAGTCGCGACGACTGCGGGAACCGCTCGGCGAAGACGGCCGGGGTGTCGGCGGCCGCGACGACGGCGTCCACGGGACCACGCCCCAGCGCCTCCTGAACCGATTCCTGTTGCAGGTCGAGAAATCGGTGCGCCGCCCGCAACCAGGCGCGCCCGACCAGCCCTCCCCGCGAGCCGAATGCGTGATAGATGGCGCCGTTGGACATCTCCGTGGCCGCGGCGACCGCGCGTAGGGTCACCGCACTCGGTCCGCCCTCGACGGCCAGCCGTTCGGCGGCATCGAGCGCGGCGTCGAGGTCGTGAACTCGTGGCCTGGGCATACGCCGAACGATAACAGATCGTGCGTTCTATTACTCGCGGGTAGGGAGTAAGCATTCACCTAGGGGATCCGCCCGATGATCGGCTTGCCGTTGTGCCCCGAGTCACAATGAGTTAGCTTTGTTCGGACATAAACACATTACGTGTTCTGTACATAGATCACGTCGAGGAGATGTTCATGGCCAGCGATCTCACCCGAACTACCGCCCCGTCCCTGCCTGCCGACGCCCCTGGGCGACACTCGCACAGACTCGGCATCATCGCCGTCGTCGCCACCTTCGGCGGCCTGCTCTTCGGATACGACACCGGAGTCATCAACGGCGCACTCGAACCGCTCACGGAAGACCTTCAGCTCACCTCGTTCACCGAGGGCCTGGTGGTGAGCATCCTGATCTTCGGTGCCGCGATCGGCGCTCTCATCGGCGGACGGATGTCCGACCGGTTCGGACGCCGGCACAACATCCTTATGCTCGCGATCATCTTCATGATCGGGACGCTCGGCTGCGTGCTGTCCCCGACGTGGGAGGTGCTCGCACTGTTCCGCTTCATCCTCGGCCTCGCCGTCGGCGGCGCCTCCGCGACCGTGCCCGTCTACCTCTCCGAGATCTCGCCCACCGAACGACGCGGCAGCGTGGTCTCCCGCAACGAAGTCATGATCGTCGTCGGACAGTTCGCCGCCTTCGTGATCAACGCCGTCATCTTCAACATCTGGGGCGAGCACGAGAACGTCTGGCGCTTCATGCTTCTGGTCGCCGTCACACCGGCCATCTTCCTGTTCGCCGGAATGCTGCGGATGCCGGAGAGTCCGCGCTGGCTGATGTCGCAGGACCGGCACGACGAAGCGCTCGCCGTGCTTCTCCAGGTTCGGTCCCCGGAGCGGGCACGTGCCGAGTTGGAGGAAGTCCGGGCGCTCGCCGAGGAAGAGAAGCTCTCCCAGACCGGCGGGGCCGCCGACCTGTCGGTGAAATGGATCCGCCGCCTCATCTTCATCGGCGTCGGCCTCGGAGTGTTCCAGCAGGCCACCGGCATCAACTCGGTGATGTACTACGGCACCCAGCTGCTCGGCGACGCCGGATTCTCCTCCAACGCCGCCATCGTCGCGAACACCCTCAACGGTCTGTTCAGCGTGCTCGGCGTCCTCACCGGCGTCGCCCTGATCAACCGGATCGACCGACGGAAGATGCTCCTCGGCGGCTTCACCCTCACCACCACGTTCCACGTGCTCGTCGGCCTCTCCGCGTTCCTGCTGCCCGACGGCACCCTCAAGGCCTACCTGATCCTGACGTTCGTGGTGCTGTTCGTCTTCTCGATGCAGGCCACGATCGGCCCCCTGGTGTGGCTGATGCTGTCGGAGATCTTCCCGCTGAAGATCCGCAGCTTCGCCATCGGTGTCTGCATCTTCGCACTGTGGATCGCCAACGCGGTTGTCGCGCTGCTCTTCCCGCCCGTCGTGGCCGCACTGGGAATCGGTGCGACGTTCTTCATCTTCGCCGGCCTCGGCGTGCTGGCTCTCGTCTTCATCAAAACTCAGGTTCCGGAGACCCGTGGCCGCTCGCTCGAGGAACTCGAAGATCAGTTCCGGCGCGACTACTCGTGACAGTCGCCGCACCGCCTCCCCTGAAAGGTTGATCCCATGACAGTGCTCGTAGCCGTGACCGACTCCTCCGAAGGATCGCACGCCCTCCTGGCCGGCAAGAAGGAAGCCGCGATGCTGGGTGCCGACCTTCTGGTGGTGAACCTCTCCCTCACCGAACCCGAAGACGTGCACACGCTCGCGGACGACGGCGTGACCGTCCTCGACCGGATCGGCCGCGGAGACCGCGATCCCGCGACCGCCGTGCTCGACCTGCTCGACGAACGACCCGACATCGAACGCCTCGTGATCGGCGTCAAACGCCGCAGCGCGGTCGGCAAGGCCCTGCTCGGGAGCGTGAGCCAACGCCTCATCCTGCAATCCCCGATCCCGGTCCTCGCGGTCAAAACCCCTCAGTAGGAGCCGAGTTGAGCAAGCAAGGGAGCCTGCGCCTGGTCGCGGGCATGGTCGGCGGCGGACAGGGCGCCGACATCGGCAAGACCCACCGTTACGCGATGCGCCTCGACGACCGGTACGAACTGCACGCGGGGGTCTTCGGGCGAGACGGCGCATCGTCGGCGCGGATCGCCGGGAGCCTCGGTGTGCCGGCGGATCGCACGTATCGCGACTACCGGGAGATGGCGGAACGGGAAGCCGCACGCGAGGACGGCGTCGACGTGGTCGCCGTGACCACGCCGAACGACAGCCACTTCGACATCGCGCGCACGTTCCTGGAGGCGGGCATCTCGGTGGTGTGCGAGAAACCCCTCACGCCCGACTCGGCGTCGGCCGCGGAACTGGTCGCGATCGCCGAGTCCTCCGGTGCGATTCTCGCCGTCCCGCACTGCTATTCGGCGTACGCGATGGTCCGGCACGCGGCCCGGATGGTGCGCGATGGCGACCTCGGCCGGATCCGATTCGCCGCGGTCGAGCACGCGTCCGGTTGGGCCGCGGCACCCGTCGAACTCGGCGAGCACCGTCAGGCACGCTGGCGCACCGACCCCGGCGTCGCGGGATTCCCCAGCGTCGTCGGCGATCTCGGCACCCACGCCTTCCACCTCTTGCGGTACATCACCGGACTCGAAGCCGCCAGAGTGTCTGCCGAACTGGACACCCTCGTCCCCGGACGGCGGGTGTTCGACAACGCCACCGTCCGCCTCACCCTCTCCAACGGAGCACCCGCGACACTGTGGGCGAGCATGGCCGCGACCGGCAACGAGCACGGCCTGCGCATCCGGGTGTTCGGCGACGCCGCGAGCATCGAATGGCGGCACGAGGACCCCCAGCACCTGACGGTGCGCGACCTCGACGGCGGCGCGACGATCCTCGCGGAGGGGATGCGCACGCTGTCCGAGGACGCCGGCCGGCTCACCCGCCCAGGCCTGGGACATCCCGAAGGCTTCCTCGAGGCTTTCGCGAACTTCTACCGCGATCTCGCGGACGAACTCCGCGCCCGCCGCGACGACACTCCCACCACCCTCCGCGATCTGTCCTTCCCCACCGGACGCGACGGGCTGATCGGCGTCCAGTTCGTCGAGGCGACGGCCGCCTCGCACGCCGCCGACTCCGCCTGGGTGGTTCCCGCTTTCGCACACGACAAGGTCGGTATCTGACATGCAGCGATTCGCCCTCATCGGGGCCGGATTCATCGGCGGAGTGCACGGCGCCAACCTCGCCGCCCACCCCGACGTCGATCTGGCCCTCGTCTTCGACATCGACCTCGCTCGCGCGACGGACCTCGCCAAGCGGCACGGCAGCCGCGCCACCACCGATCTCGTGGAAGTCTTCGACCCCGCGGCAATCGACGCCGTCTTCATCGCATCGTCCACCGACACCCACGCCGAGCACCTTCGCACCGCGGCCACGGCGGGGATCCCGGCTCTGTGCGAAAAGCCCATCGATCTCGACCTTGCGCGCGCCGTCGACATCGTCCGCTTCGCCGAAACCCGATCACTGCGGGCGATGGTCGATTTCAACCGCCGCTTCGACCGTGACTACGCCGAACTGCAGCGGGTGGTCGCGTCCGGCGAGATCGGTTCGGTGGAGCTGATCCAGATGACCAGCCGCGGTCCGGCGATGCCGCCGCTCGAGTACGTCGCGGTCTCGGGTGGGCAGATGCGCGACCAGACCGTCCACTTCTTCGACCTGGCCCGGTGGATCTCCGGGCTCGACCCCGAGTCCGTCTTCGCGACCGGTTCCACGCTCGCCGAACCCCGCCTCGCCGAGTACGGCGACGTCGATACGTCGGCGGTCACCCTGCGTCTGCCCGGCGGGGCACTCGTCCAGATCGACTGCACCCGGCGGATCGGCTACGGCTACGACGAACGCATCGAGGTGCTCGGTTCGACCGGCATGGTCGAAGCGCGGCGGCAGCGCGCCGGATCCGTCTCCCGGTACAGCGCCGGCCGCGTGGTCGACGACGGCTTGCACGCGGGATGGTTCGAACGGATCAGAGGCAGCTACGGCACCGCGCTCGACCACTTCGTCGACGCGCTGGATAACGGTGCCGCGATCGGCCCGACCCTGGCGGAGGCGTTGAAGGCGCAGGCGATCGCCGAGGCCGCGGCGCGCTCCCTCACCAGCGGCCGGATGGAACCGATCGAATACCCGGTCTGAGTTACACGGGGTCACCGAGCACGACGACGTCAGCGCGGGCACGGCCGGGCTCGACCAACGCGGTGTTGCGTTCGTCGCTGCGACGCACCCACTCTCGCGCATCTTCGGGCGACTTGCCGAACCGGACGTGCCGCTCGACGAGCCGGGTGACGCGCTCCTCCTCGTCCGGGGCGAGGAACCACGCCTCGTCGAGCAGGCCGCGCACCCTCGACCACGGCTGCTCGTCGAGCAGCAGGTAGTTGCCCTCGGTGATCACCAGCGGAACGTCCGGCGGGACGGCGATCGACCCGGCGTAGGACTCCTCGACGTCGCGGTGGAACTCCGGGGCGTACACCGTCTCGCCGTCGGGTTCACGCAGCCGGCGCAGCAGGGCCACGTAGCCGGCGGCGTCGAACGTGTCCGGTGCGCCCTTGCGGCCGGATCGCCCGAGGCGGACCAGTTCCGCACCCGCCAGGTGGAATCCGTCCATGGGCACCACCACCGCGGACGATCCCAGTGCCGCGAGCACTGCCGCGGCGACGGTGCTCTTGCCCGAGCCCGGCGACCCGGCAATGCCGAGCAGCCGGCGCTGACCCGAGTCGGCGAGCACGCGGGCGCGCGCGATCAGTCCCGGCAGTCCACCTTCATACCGCACCGGACCGCCAGGCGTTCCCACTGCGTGCTCGTCGTCCATAGGCAGACCGTAGCTCAGCCGACGTGGACCTCGGTGCCTCCGCCTGTCGCCCGTCGCCCAATGTCACCGCCGGCCAATCAGATTGAACTTGTGTGACATGGGGCGAGCGGCACGGGCCTCACGTCCACGCCAGCCGTCAAGCACTCGCGGCCGGGTTGGACAACTGACCTGCTCGGTCGGGCTCGATTCCCCCAATTTTCTACCGGTTGTTTCTGCTCGGCGAATCCCGCGAGCATCCGATGCACGTCGGCGGCCTGGCGGTCTTCAACCCACCGGACGGGGCGTCCGCGGCCGACATGCGCGCGATGTTCGACACCGCCCTGGCCGGCAACCAGGTCGCCCCACCTTTCCGTAAGCGGGCCCGCCGTTCGGTCACCTCGCTCGGCCAGTGGGGATGGGACCACCTCCCGCACGACGAGGTGGGGCATCGACTACCACCTCGCGACGCCGCGCCTGGCACAGGCTGCGGTCGCGGCCGGCACCGACCGGGAGCCCGCGGCCGACCGGTGGATGAGTGATCACGCTCCGCGGGTGGTGCGCGTGCAGTCATCCATTCATGCGCTGGTGGTCATGGTGTGGTGGCCGCGTTCTTCCTAGTGTTTCAGATCACAGACGCTCAGCGAGGTGCACGTTCGCTTCCCGCGGAGCCGTGGGAAGAAAGGACGGACACCGTGGCGACACTGCAGACGGTCCAGAAGATCGGGCCGGTGCTGGACCTGTTCACCGCAGCGCAACCGGAATGGGGGGTCTCCGAGGTCGCCGCTGCCATCGACGTCCCCCGATCGAGTGCGCACGCCTTGCTGTCGAGTCTCGTCGACACCGGACTGCTCCAGTGCCGCACGCGTGGTCGCTACCGGATCGGGTGGCGGGTGATCGAACTCGGCGAAACCCTGCGGGGCACCGTCGACGTGCGGTCCTGCGCCGCGCCGGTCATCGAGAACCTCGTCGAGCGGTACGGCGAAACCAGTCACCTCGCGGTGATGGAACGGTGGCACGTGCTGTACGTCGACAAAGTGGTCGGTACGCACAACATCACCGTGCAGGGTGCACGCGTCGGCGCCCGTCTCGAAGCACATTGCACAGCGGTGGGCAAGGTCCTCCTGGCGAGCCTCGAGGAGAACGAACTGCACCGGTACCTGTCCGGTCGCCAGTTGCGCAGGCACACGCCGTCGACGATCACAAATGCCGGGGCGCTGCTCGACGCGTTGTCGGTGGCGCGGTCTGCCGGCCACGCCTACGACCTCGGTGAAGCCGTCTCGGAGGTCCACTGCGTCGCCGCGCCGGTGCGTGACGACATGGGTTCCGTGGTGGCCGCGGTGAGCATGAGCATCCCGGTCAGCCGTTTCGTGCCCCGCCGCGTCGAGTTCACCCGTGCCGTCATGGCGGCAGCCCGCGACGTCTCGCACGCGGTCGCGAACACGAACCACGCCACACCCACCACGACCAGGGACGTTCCCGAATCGGGCCGGCCGGCGCTGGCCTCCTGACGTCCCGTCGCCCGAAGTCCGAACCGAATGACACAGAGCAGAGGTGCCATGGATACCGTCGCACGTAAGGCCGCCGACCGGTTGCTGGAGGTGTACCGGACGGGCGAACCGATCGACCCGCTGACCCCGGAGCATCCCGACGCGTCGATCGAACTCGCTTATCGCATTCAGCAAGTGCAGGTCGAGGAGTGGACGCTCGGCGGCGACGTCGTCAAGGGGCACAAGGTGGGCCTCGCGTCGCGGGCCATTCAGCGGCAGATGGGGGTGAACCAACCCGACTTCGGACATCTGACCGCGAGCATGTTCCATCTCGAGCACCAGCCCATACCGGCGGGGCGGTTCCTCCAGCCGCGGATCGAGCCCGAGATCGCGTTCGTGCTGGGCCGGCCTCTGTCCGGACCGGGTGTCACCGTCGCCGAGGCGGTCCGGGCGGTCGACTTCGTCCTTCCCGCACTGGAAATCGTCGACTCGCGGATCCGGGACTGGAAGATCGGCATCTTCGACACCATCGCCGACAACGCGTCGTCGGGCGGCGTCATCCTGGGCAGCCGACCGGTCGCGCTCGACGCGGTGGACCTGCGACTGGCGGGATGCACCCTCCACATCGGCGGTGAACTCGTCGCGACCGGCGCGGGCGGTGCCGTTCTCGGCTCGCCGCTCAACGCGCTCGTGTGGCTGGCGAACACTGTCGGCCCGATGGGCGTGACACTCGAACCGGGCCATGTCGTGCTTCCCGGCTCGATGACCAAGGCATTTCCCGTGAATCCGGGCGATTCGATCGTCGCGCAGATCAGCGGGCTCGGCAGTGTGACGGCCGTCCTCGGCACCAAGGAGGAACAGTGATGGGTACCGACGCATGGAGCGCAGCACTCGTGGCGGAGCGACTTTTACAGGCGGAAGATCGTGCCACGGCCCAGACGTCCATCAAAGCTGAGTGGGAGAGCCTCGACCTCGCAACGGCCTACGCCGCGCAGGACATCGCCCTCGGCATCCGGGTGGCGCGCGGTGAGAAGGTCACCGGCGTGAAACTGGGGGTCACCTCGAAGGCCAAGCAACGTCAGGTCGGTGTCGACGCACCGTCGACCGCGTGGCTGACCGACCGGATGATCCTCCCGATCGGGGAGACCGTGCCCCGCGACCGCCTGATCCACGCGCGGGCCGAACCGGAGATCGCGTTCGTCATGGGACGCCGACTCGAAGGTCCGGGCATCAGCGCAGCGACCGCCTTGGCCGCCGTGGATCACGTCGTGGGCGCGATCGAGATCATCGACAGCCGGTTCTCGGGCTACAAGTTCTCGATGATGGACGCGGTGGCCGACAACAACTCGTCCGGACGCTACGTCACCGGGCCGATCAGCCGGCGGCCCGAAGATCTCGACCTTGCGCTCGAGGCGTGCCTGCTCGAGGTCGACGGCGAAATCGTCGATTCCGCGACCGGTGCTGCGGTACACGGACATCCGGCCGAAGCGCTGGCGTTCGCCGCCAACACGCTCGCCGAACGGGGCCACGCCATCGAGGCCGGCTGGGTGGTGCTCACGGGAGGGATGACCGACGCGGTGCCGGTGGAGCCGGGCGCGCGGATTGCGGCGCACTTCACGAATCTGGGCACGATCACCGTGGCGGGAGGTCGCTGATGCCGATCATCGAGGTCACCATCGCCGAGGGCCGCAGCCCCGAGGAACTGCGCCTGCTGATCCACGAGCTCACCCACGCCGCTCACCGGGCGGTGGGGACGCCCGTCGCGAACGTCCGTGTGATCCTGCGCGAGACACCGAAGACACACTTCGCGGCCGGCGACGTCACGCTCGCCGAGCGGGAGGAAGCGGCGAACATCCGGGTATCCGGAACGACCGCCGACGTCGGCACCTGAGGAGTCGGGCATTGCGATTCGACGTCGAGGCGAAAACCAGACCCGGGTTACACAGGGAAGGCACGCATGCCGTCCGTCTCAGGAGATCCGATGCCCCCGAACAGTCCCGTCACCCTCGTCGCGGAGGCAGCGCCCGCCTCGCCCGCCGTCGCGCGCATGTCCGACGAGTTGTATCACGACCTGTTGTCCCCGAACGAGGTTCGCGACCTTCGTCTGCGGGTGCGCGACTTCGCCACCCGGGCGATCGAGCCCGTCGCGCATCGCATCGCCGGCGGCGACGAGCGGCTCGACGGCTTCCCACGTGACGCGTTCGAATCGATGGCGGCGGAGGGACTGTTCCGGATCCCGTTCCCGTCCGACGTCGGCGGCGACGGTCTGTCGCATCGCGCCACCGCGACCGCAGCCGCGGTGGAGGAATTGGCGTATTACTCCAACAGCGTCGCGGCCATCTACGACGTGCACTGCATCCTGGCGGGCACCGCGCTCGACCAGGGCACCGACGAGCAGCGACGCCGCTGGCTGCGGCCCCTCGTCGAGGGGGAGATCGTGGGTGCTTTCGCGACCAGCGAACCGGGTGCGTCCAGCGACCTGTCCCCCGACGCCGTGTCCACCGAAGCGACCCCGGACGGTGACGGCTGGATCCTCCGCGGCCGGAAACGGTGGATCACCAACTCCGTCGTCGCCTGTGTGGTGGTGGTGCTCGCACGCACCGGTGACGACCTCACGACCTTCATCGTGCCCACCAACGCGTCGGGCGTCACGATCGGAACCCCCGACCGAAAACTGGGGAACCGCGGGCAGATCACCGCCGATGTTAATCTCGACGACGTCCGCCTCGGGCCGGATTCGGTGCTCGGACGGGTCGGGGGTGGACTGCGCATCGCGCTGCAGACCCTCACCTACGGGCGCATCGGGATCGGTGCCGCGGGCGTCGGCATGGCGCAGGCCGCATTCGATCGGACTGTCGCCCATCTGAAGTCGCGGCACGCCTTCGGGGGTTCGCTCGCCTCGAAACAGCACTGGCAGTTCGTGATGGCCGACTACGCCGCGGATCTGGAGTCCGCCCGCAGCCTGTATCTCAAAGCGGCACTGCGGCTCGACGCCGGCGAGCGATTCCCCGAACCCGAGGCGGCGATGGCGAAACTGCGGGGCACGGACCTGGCCGCGCGGATCGCCCGAGATGCCGTGCAGGCCTTCGGCGGACTCGGCTTCGTCCGGTCGCTCGGCGCCGACGACACCGAGGGTCCGGTGGAGGCCATCTACCGCGACAGCAAGATCGGCGAGATCTACGAGGGAGCCAACGAGATCCAACGGTGGGTGCTGGCGCGTCAGATCTTCGGGCGCGACCACACCGGCTAGAGCGAAGAAAACCTAACGGTCCGTACGTGAATCGCCTTTGCCGTTGTGCTGTTCACGGAAATGCGCGGGGCTGACGCCGAACCGCTTGCGGAATGCGCGGCTGAAGTGTGAGACGTCGCGGAAACCGACACGGTCGCTGATCTCGGCGACGGTCGAGTCGGTGTCGAGGAGCTGCCCTCGGGCGCGGTCGAGGCGCAATTGGTACAGCCATGTGCGTGGGGTGGTGCCGGTCAAGCTGAACAGTTTGTGGATGTAGCGCAGGGACATTCCGAGTTCGACACCGATCTCGGCCGTCGAGTGGTCGGGGTCGTGCAGGTACCGCGTCATCGTCTGCTGCACCGTCCGGAGGTCGTCGTGGTGGACCCGTTTCGTCGCGGTCACTGGGCGCGCCTGCTCGGTGAGGGCAGAGGTGAGCAGATCGACCGCGGACGCGGCCACCGATGCCGAAGACCCCACCGACAACCGGGCGTCGGTCGTTGCTATGTCGACGAGAAAACGGGAGACGAGGCCGCCCATCCCGGTCTGCCCGGAGATCCCCAGCCCGGCGACGCCCTCCATGGCCTCGGCGGAAAGCCGGGAGATCAATAGTTGGCGGGGTGCACGCAGGACGACCTGCTCGAATTCCGTCCGGCCGTCCACGACGAAGGGTGCGGCCGAGTCGAGGATCCCGAATGCTCCCTGCTCGAGGGTCGCACTCCGCGAATGCTGCTGGAGGGTGGCCGTCCCCCGAGTGATCAGACACAGCAGGTAGTCGTCGTTGGGGTCGGACCGGATCATCTCGGGCGTGCGCACGACCGTGTGCGGGTCTGCGTGCACCACACTCACGGTCAGGTCCCCGAAGGGCCGCACCGTCAATTCCGCGGCGAACCGGGCGTGTCTGTCGGGCCAGTCGACGTCCATCTCGCAGTAGGTGGAGTCGAGGGTGTCCGCCCAGCGCACTCGCCCTTCGGTCGACTCCAGCTCGCGCGTACTCAGCACCATCGACGCGGCGCTGTCGGTGCAGGCGGAGTCATCCTTCTGTGCACTGTCGGTCATGTTCGATCGCACCTCCGCCTCCTAGTGTTCCAGATCACAGGCACTCCCCGCGCGGACGATCCCCGAAAGGCTCCGGGCCGCGCCCACTTCGAATCTTGCGAACCACTTCAGAGGAGACAGCGTCATGACCACCAGCACCACGTGGATCGAATCGATCACCATGGAGGAACTCGACCGCGATCCGAACCCGATCTACGACCGGCTCCGGCGCGAGGCCCCGATTGCGTTCGTGCCCGCGGTAGGGATGCACGTCGTGTCGTCGCGCGACCTCTGCCTGCAGATCGCGCAGGATTCCGAGACCTGGTCCACGGTGATCGCGCCCTCGGGTGGACGAACCTTCGGGAAAGGTACCGTACTCGCCGCCAACGGTGAACAGCACGAGAAAATTCGCGAATGGATCGATCCCCAATTGCGGCCCAGTGCAGTGGACTCCTATGTAGAAGCGCTGGTCCGGCCGCAGGCGCGCAGCCTCCTGGAAGGGATCGAGGATCTGGGTGCCGCAGACATCCAGGAGGCCTACTTCGCGCCGATCAGTGTGCGTTCGGTTGGGGACCTGATGGGTCTCACCGAAATCCCTTCGGAGACATTGGTGCGCTGGTTCCAGACGCTGGCGCAGTCGTACGGGAACGCGGAAGTCGACGAGAACGGAAACTTCGCCAATCCCGGGCCGTTCGAGGCCGGTGACCAGGTGAAGGCCGAGATCGTCGCCGCTGTCGGCCCGATGCTCGACCACTGGACCGAACATCCCGACCACACCCTGATCTCGCACTGGCTGCACGACGGGACGCCCGACGGCCAGGTCCGCGACCGGTCCGAGATCTACCCGAACATCTACGTGTTCCTGCTCGGCGCCCTTCAGGAGCCCGGGCACGTCATGACGACCACCCTGGCAGGGCTATTCCAGCACCCCGACCAGCTCGAACGCGTCATCGACGACCCCACCCTCATTCCGCGCGCCGTCAACGAGGGCGCGCGCTGGGTGGCCCCGATCTGGAGTGCCGCGGTGAAGGTCGCGGGCCGCGATGTCACCATCGGCGGCATCGACCTGCCGACGGGAACACCGGTCATGCTGGCATACGGTTCGGCCAATCGAGACGAGTCCGTCTGGGAGAACGCGGAGGCCTACGAGATCGACCGGCCCATCATGCCGCATCTGGCGTTCGGAGCGGGAAACCATGCTTGCGCCGGAACGTATCTCGGTACCGCGATCGTGCGGATCGCACTCGAGGAACTGTTCGAGACGATCCCGAACATCGAGCCCGATCCCGACCGCGCCCCGCAGTTCTGGGGATGGACGTTCCGCGGACCGCAGGGCCTGCACGTCACCTGGGAGGTCTGACCGATGGACCGTATGGTGACGGTGTCGGGGCAGGACGGGGCGTTCCCGGTCGCACCCGGCACGTCGGTCCTGGAAGCCGCATTGCGGGCGAATCGCTGGCTTCCGCACGCCTGTTCACAGGGGACCTGTGGCACGTGCAAGATTCGGGTTCTCTCCGGGGAGGTCGACCACGGCGCCGCCGACGAGACCATCCTCTCCGCCGACGAACGCTCGTCGGGACTCGCGCTGGCCTGCCAGTCGAAACCGCACGGAGACCTGGCCATCGCCCCCGTGAACGACGCCGACCCCGGCCGGCCGATGCACCCCCTCCGCGACTACACAGGCACAGTACGGGAACTGTCCGACATCGCTCGGCAGACCCGCAGGCTCGTCGTCGAACTCGACGAGCCGATGGAGTTCGACGCCGGTCAGTACGCCGAACTGATCGTGCCGGGCTCCGGTGTCGCGCGCCAGTATTCGATGGCGAACCCGCCGTCCGAGCAACGGCTGCTCGAGTTCCACGTCCGGAATACGGCGGGCGGCCTCGCCACCGAGGGCTGGATCTTCGACTCACTCGCGGTGGGTGACCGCATCGATCTGCGTGGACCGCTCGGCCAGTTCGGTGTCGTCGAAGCCCGGGAGGAGCCGGCCATCCTGATCGGCGGAGGCACCGGGCTCGCACCGCTCAAATCGATTGTCCGGCATGCACTGGATCACGATCTGCTACCGGCGATTCACCTCTACCACGGTGGTCGCCGGGAAGCCGACCTCTACGACGTCGAGTGCTTCCGCGCGATGGAGGCGACCGATTCCCGATTCCACTATCACCCGGTCCTCAGTGAGGAGAACTGGGACGGGGCAACGGGAATGGTCACCGACGCCGTGCTGGGTGACTTCGCCAGTTGCCGTGGCCACAGCGGATACCTGTGCGGACCGCCCGCGATGGTCGTCGCCGCCGTCAAGGCCTTGAAACGCCGCCGCATGTCGCCGCGGTTGATCTTCAAGGAGGAGTTCACCGTGAACGCTCCGCGGCCGGCGGCCGAGGCCGTGTGATCCCACTGTCCCCCAACCCGACCTACTACGCCGAGAACAGGAATTTCATGTACCGAGTGAGCATCATTTACAACCCGCCGACCGACCCGGCGGAATTCGACGAGTACTACGCCACAAAACACCTGCCGCTGGTCCGGCAGGTGCCCGGGGTCGTCCGATTCGCCGCCGGCAAGTGTGAGACCTTCGACGGCACTACTCCCGCGGGATACGCGCTCGCCGAGTTGTTCTTCGACTCCAAGGATGCCGCCGCGCAGGCTCTCTCGTCACCAGCTGGGCAGACGGCCGCCGGAGATCTCGCGAACTTCGCCACCGGTGGTGTCACGATGCTCTTCAGCAACGAGGACACCGTTCTTCCCTGACCGTACTTGTTGGCGCAGCGCATCACGAACCTCTGCGCGCGTGCTCCTTCCGGTACAGGCCGGGGCTCGAGCCGAAGGTGCTGCGGAACAACCGGCTGAAATGGGACACGTCGCGGAAGCCGGCGCACTCGCTGACGTCGGCGACGGACAGATCCGTGGTGAGCAGGTACTTTCGCGCAGCCTCGAGGCGGGCCTGGTACAGCCAGGCCCGCGTCGTGGTGCCCTCCGCATTGAACAGCTTGTGCACGGTGCGCAGCGACATACCCGCTGCCGCGGCGATGTCCGACAGCGTGATGTCGGCGTCGTGGAGATTCTGTTCGATCACCCGCTGAACCCGCGTGAGGTCCTCCGTGCGGTGCAGGTCTGCAGCGCTGGTCGCCAATAGGCCCTCGGTCAGGGCCGTGGCAAACATGTCGACGGCGGAGGATGCGAACGACACGGCAGCACCTTGCGACATCGGCGCGTCCATGTCCGCGATATCGACGAACAACCGACCGACCAGTCCGCCAGCCCCGGTGTCGCCGTGAATCGAGCGCGCCGTGCCGTGTTCGACGATTCGTCCCGGAAGGCGCGACGTGAGCACCTCGCGGGGGGATCGAACCACGACCTGTCGGAACGGGGCGGGTGAGTGGAACACGAACGGTGCGGCGCAGTCGAGGAGCGCGAAGGAACCCGGCTCCACCACCGTGGCCCGGCCGGACTGCCGGACCTCCACGCTTCCGTCCGTGACGAGGCAGACCAAATACCCCTCCCCCGAATCGGACTGGATCATTGCCGGCGATCGGACGACGGTGTGCGCGTCGGCCCGGATCGTGCTGACATGCAGATCACCGAACGGTCGCCCGCCCCACTCCGCGTCGAAGTGACGCCGAGGCTCCGGCCACGCCACGTCCGTCTCGCAGTAGAGCCGCTCCAGCGTGCTCGCCCACTGCATACGGCCCTCCCCGGTATCGAGCTCCCGTGTTCGCAGAGAGACGATCGCGGGCACGTCGGTGCGCGCGGAGTCATTCGATTGTTCGCGCTCAGCCATGTTCCACCACACCTCCGCCTAATAGTGTTCCAGATCACAGGAACTTGGCGTTCGGGTCAATATACCCCACCCCGTCGAGTACGACACCGACAGCGGTGACCGAGGCGCGCCGACGTCCTCGCCTTCCGAAACAGGTTCCTGCCCAACGAGACCAGGAGTGACTCCATGACCACATCAGCATTCGTCGACGATCGCGTCGGAGTTCCGAACGACGTCCGGCCCATGACGGGCGACGAGTACCTCGAGTCGCTGCGCGACGGCCGCGAGGTCTACTTCCGCGGGGAGCGCGTCGACGACGTCACCACCCATCCGGCTTTCCGTAACTCGGCGCGGTCGGTGGCGCGGATGTACGACGCACTGCACCAGCCGGAGGCGAAGGGCGTGCTGGCGGTGCCCACCGATACCGGAAACGGCGGCTTCACGCACCCCTTCTTCAAGACCGCTCGTAGTGCGGACGACCTGGTGCTCGCCCGTGACGCGATCGTGGCCTGGCAGCGTGAGGTGTACGGCTGGCTGGGCCGGTCGCCCGACTACAAGGCCTCGTTCCTCGGCACGCTGGGAGCCAACGCCGACTTCTACGGCCCGTACCGCGACAACGCCCTGCGCTGGTACAAGCACGCGCAGGAGCGGATGCTCTACCTCAACCACGCCATCGTCAATCCGCCGATCGACCGCGACAAGCCGGCCGACGAAACCGCCGACGTGTGCGTGCACGTGGTCGAGGAGACCGATGCGGGTCTGATCGTGTCCGGCGCGAAGGTCGTCGCGACGGGATCGGCGATCACTAACGCGAATTTCATCGCCCACTACGGACTGCCGCTGCGCAAGAAGGAATACGGCCTGATCTTCACGGTGCCGATGGATTCGCCAGGACTGAAGTTGTTCTGCCGCACCTCCTACGAGATGAACGCTGCGGTGATGGGCACGCCGTTCGACTATCCGTTGTCGAGCAGGTTCGACGAGAACGACGCGATCATGGTGTTCGACCGGGTGCTGGTGCCGTGGGAGAACGTCTTCGCCTACGACACCGACACCGCGAACGGCTTCGTCATGAAGTCGGGATTTCTCTCCCGCTTCATGTTCCACGGATGCGCTCGGCTCGCGGTGAAGCTCGACTTCATCGCCGGCTGTGTGATGAAGGGTGTGGAAATGACCGGCTCCGCGGGATTCCGCGGTGTGCAGATGCAGATCGGGGAGATCCTCAACTGGCGCGACATGTTCTGGGGGCTGTCCGACGCGATGGCCAAGTCACCCGAACAGTGGGTGAACGGCGCCGTCCAGCCGAACCTGAACTACGGCCTCGCCTATCGCACCTTCATGGGTGTGGGGTACCCGCGGGTCAAGGAGATCATCCAGCAGGTGCTGGGCAGCGGGCTGATCTACCTGAACTCCCATGCGAGCGACTGGGCGAACCCGGCCATGCGTCCCTACCTCGACCAGTATGTCCGCGGATCGAACGGCGTCGCCGCGATCGACCGCGTCCAGTTGCTCAAGTTGCTGTGGGACGCCGTCGGCACCGAGTTCGGTGGGCGGCACGAACTCTACGAGCGCAATTACGGCGGCGATCACGAGGCCGTCCGCTTCCAGACGTTGTTCGCCTACCAGGCGACCGGACAGGATCTGGCGCTCAAGGGATTCGCCGAACAGTGCATGTCCGAGTACGACGTGGACGGCTGGACCCGGCCCGACCTGATCGGCAACGACGATCTGAGGATCGTCCGGGGCTGAGTGGAACCGACGACGAGGAGCGCAGCCATGACCGAGACAGTGGGCGAACTCGATCCCGAGGTGACGCCGCTACACCTGCGGAAGGCGCTGGGACGGTTCGCCAGCGGTGTCACCATCGTGACCACCGCCGAATGCGAAGACGAGGACTCGGTGCATGGGATGACCGCCAATGCGTTCACCTCGGTGTCGCTGGACCCACCGCTGGTGCTCGTGTCCATCTCCACACGCGCGAAGATGGACACGAAGATCAGAGAGACCGGGACGTACGGCGTTTCGATTCTCGCCGGAGACCAGGAACCTGTGTCGTTGCACTTCGCGGGCGCGGCACACGAACCGGATCGGGTTCGGTTCGTGTGGCGCAGGGGCGTGCCGCTCCTCGAAGGCGCTCTGGTGCATCTCGCGTGCACCGTGGTCGCCTCGCACCCCGCGGGCGACCACACGCTGCACGTGGGCCGGGTCGAGCAACTCTGGTACGACGACGGGCACCCGCTCGTCTTCTACACCGGCAGTTTCCGGTCGCTGGAACTCCTCGGGCGCGACGAGCCCTGGGGGTTCTGAACCGAGTGCCGACGGCTGGCGGCCGCGACGAATGTCGCGGCCGCCATACGTATGTGTGGTGCAGCTCAGGGCACGGCCTGGGCACGAGCCGCGATCTCACCGGCACGAGTCGTGGCGGCCGCGGTCCCCGCGATCGCCCAGTTCGCCGGGTCGACTTCGATGATCTGTCCGCGCACGAGCGCACGCTGCGCACCGAGGATGTCGACGATCAGATCGGTGAACCGCGCCGCAAGTTCCTGACGTTGCGAGGCGGGGCGTCCGGCGAGCACGATCGCCGTGAAATAGGGCGCCGCGGGCGCGCCGTCTGTAACGGTGGTTCCCGCGACAGCGACATCGTCGGGCCGGTATCGCACGATGAACGCCCTTACGCGGTCCATCGGTGAGTCGAGAACCTCGGAGTAGCACCGACTCGCGGCGGTGAGCAGTTCTCGGTGCTGCTCGGCGGTGTAGGCGCCGTCGACGAGGTGGAAGTGGGCGACAGGCATAGGTGACAATCCTTTTCGGGAGTCGGTCAGTGGATTCCGTGGCGGGTTCCGGCATCGACGTTGATCACCGAGCCGTGCAGCACCGCGGCCTCCGGAGCGAGCAGGGTCTCGACGATCCAGCCGATCTCCTGGAGCGTCGGCAGCCGACCGAGGCTGGTCTTGGCGCGGTAGCGGTTCCAGATCTTCTCCGGATCCTGCCCGGTTTCGGCGGATTCGGTTTCGACGAAGGCACGCAGCCTCGGAGTGTCCACCGGTCCGGGAGCGATCGTGTGGGTGGTGACACCCTTCGGCCCGTAGAGGGCACTGAGTTGGCGCATGAGGTTGAAGACCGCAGCGTTCGCCGTGCCGGGCGCCGCATCGAGCGGACCCGGTTCGAGACCGAGGGAGCCGGCGATGGTGACGAAGCGGGAGCCGTCGACGAGATGGTCGCGGACGGCGTGCAGGAGGCGGACGAGTCCGCCCACCTTGATGTTCGTCGCCACGGCCAGGTCGCCTGGTGGAATCGTGTCGACGGAACCCCGCACCGGGAGGCCGGCGGCGAACAGCGCCATCCGAACGGGCGAGTCGATACACGCAGAGATCGTGTCGATTGCAGTGTCGTCGGCGATGTCGGCCACGCACGGCGTGATCAGGTCGTCGGAGATCGCGAGCTTCTCGAGTTCGTCGCCTCTGCGGGCGACGGCCAGCACTCGCAGCCCGCGGCGGGCCAATCGCAGGGTGATTTCGGTGCCCATCGCACCGGTCGCACCGACGACGACACAAAGGTCGGGTGTAGTCACAGCACAGTTCTCCTCGGTTCGGGAAGACGAAGGCCGGGACGGTGGGTACCGCCCCGGCCACTGGTGGACGAGTTCGATCAGCTCCGCAGGCGGATGGTGACCGCTCGGGGCTCGGTGAAGAATTCGCGGGAGTACTGGCCGCCCTCGCGTCCGAGGCCGCTGCTGCCTTCGCCACCGAACGGCAGTCGGAGGTCGCGCTCGAAGAAGGTGTTGATCCACACCGTGCCGGCCTTCCACCGTGCGGCCATGCGGTGCGCACGGTTGAGGTTGTCGGTGAACAGAATCCCTGCCAACCCGTACGGCGAGTCGTTCGCGATGCGCAGCGCCTCGTCCTCGGTGTCGAACCCGAGGACGGTCTCGACGGGCCCGAAGATCTCCTCACGCGCGGTGCGCGAGTCGTTGGTGAGCCCGGTGATCACCGTGGGCGGGTAGTAGAAGCCTTTCGCCCGCGCATCGTCGGTGAGCCGCGACCCACCGGTGACGACCTTGCCGCCCTCCTCCTGGGCCAGTTCGACGTAGCCGTGCACCTTCTCGAGGTGTCTTTGCTCGATCAGCGGGCCGAGGAAATTCGACGGGTCTTTCGGGTCGCCGACGGTGAGTTTCTTCGCCTCCTCGGTGAACCGGTCGAGGAATTCGTCCATGATCGAGTTCTGCACCAGCAGGCGGGAGCCGGACAGGCACACCTGCCCGTTGCCACCGAAGATCGCCCGGATCGCCATCGGAACAGCGACGTCGAGGTCGGCGTCGTCGAAGACGATGTTCGCGGACTTGCCGCCCATCTCCGCCGAGACCGGGGTGTGGTTCACCGCGGCGGCCTGGAGGATCCGCACGCCGGTGGCGCTCGAACCGGTGAACGTGATCCGGTCGACCCTCGGGTCCGCGGTGAGCGGACCGGCGACGGCCTCGCCCCCGAATCCGTGGACCACGTTGAGCACGCCTTCGGGAAGGCCGGCCTCTAAGGCGAGTTGCGCGAACCGGTGCGCGGTGAGCGGCGTCTGCGGTGCGGGTTTGAGAACGGTGGTGTTGCCGAAGGCCAATGCGGGGGCGATCTTCCACGTCGCGAGCATCAGCGGCGCGTTCCACGGGCTGATCGCCGACACCACCCCGGCGGGTGGGTACAAAACGTAGGAGAGCAGGTCGCCGTCCGGGTAGGCCTCGTTGGCGGCCATCGACACATAGTCGGCGAAGAACCGCAGATTGTGTGCCACCCGCGGGATCTCGGCGTGCAGGGACTGGTTGATGCTCTTGCCGCCGTCACGGGTCTCGATCAGCGCGAGTTCCTCACGGTGTTCGTCGACCTTGTCGGCTACTGCGTGCAGGATCTTCGCACGCTCCTTCGGCGACATCCGCGGCCACGGACCGTCATCGAATGCGGTGCGGGCCGCGGTGATCGCGGCCTCGCCGTCGTCGGCGGTTCCGCGGGGGACCGTCCCGAGCAGTGAACCGTCGTGCGGATCACGGGTTTCGAAGGTCGCCCCGTCCGAGGCGGCCACCCAGTCGCCACCGATGAGGTGACGAACCTCGGTCACCCCGGGTACGGATTCCGTCGTGGTCATGGTGCTCCTTGCCTGTCAGACCCCGGCCGGGGCCGGGGTCTCGTAGGTGCGGCCTGCGAGTTCGGAGGCGACGTCGATGATCATGTCTTCCTGACCACCGATGACACCGCGACGACCGAGTTCCATGAGGATGTCGCGGGCGGGCACCCCGAACTTCTTCGCGGCCCGCTTGGTGGGGTGGAAGAACGTGGAGTACACACCGGCGTAGCCGAGGACCAGTGCGGTCTCGTCGACGATCTGCGGTTCCTTCATCAGCGGTGCGACGATGTGTTCGGCGGTGTCGATGAGCGGGAAAAGGTCGACCCCGGTGTCCCAGCCGGCGCGTTCGAACGCGGCGGCGAGGACCTCGGTCTGCGCGTTGCCGGCGCTGGCGCCGAGACCGCGCAGGGACCCGTCGATGAACGTGGCCCCGTTCTCCGCGGCGGTCAGCGCGTTGGCGATCCCGACACCGAGGTTGTTGTGGGCGTGGAACCCGATGTCGGCGGTGATGGCCTGCCGCAGAGCGGCGACCCGGTCACCGGCGTGCCGGGGAACCATGGCACCGGCGGAGTCGACGACGTAGACGACGTCGGCACCGTAGGAGTCGAGTTTGGCGGCCTGCTCGGCGAGGGGTTGGGGGTCGAGCTTGTGGCTCATCATCAGGAACGTCATCACCGTCAGGCCCTGCTCCTTGGCCCACTCGACCGGCTGCTGCCCGCAGTCGGCCTCGGTGCAGTGCACCGCGACGCGGACCGTTTTGATGCCGGCGTCGATGGCCTGCTGCAGTTCGGCGAGGGTCGCGATGCCGGGCACGTAGAGGGCGGCGATGTCGGCGTTCTCGACGGCGTCGACCGCGGCGCGCACGTAGTCGGGGTCGGTGGCGGCGGCGAACCCGTACTGGATCGAGGAGGCGCCGAGTCCGATGCCGTGCGCGACCTCGATGGTCGGCACGCCGGCCTTGTCGAGGCCGCGCGCGATGTCGGCGACGTTCTGCGGGGTGAACCGGTGCGACACGGACGACATGCCGTCCCGCAGGGTCGTGTCGACGATCGTGATCTTCTTACTCACTGTGCTGCTCCCTGGACGAGGTTCTGCTGGGCCATGACGTCGGCCACCTGGACGGCGGCGGCGGTGATGATGTCGAGGTTGCCGGCGTAGGTGGGCAGGAAGTCGCCGGCGCCGACGACCTCGAGCATCACGGTGACCAGGTCGCCGTCGACGTCGACCAGGCGTAGCGAGTAGCCGGGGACGTACCGCTGGACCTTGGCGACCATGTCGACCACGGCGCGTTCGATGGCGGCCGGGTCGGGGTTGCGGACCTTGGCGTAGACGGTGTCGCGCATGTTCATCGGCGGTTCGGCCGGGTTGATCACCGAGATCGCCTTGGCACGGTCGGCGCCGGCGACCTGGGCGAGGGCGCGGCCGGTCTTCTCGCTGAATTCGCTGAGGTTCTGCCGGGTGCCGGGGCCGGCACTGTGGGAGGCGATGGCGGCGACGATCTCGCCGTAGGAGGCGTCGGCGACCTCGTTGATGGCGTAGAGGATCGGAATGGTGGCCTGGCCGGCGCAGCTGACCATGTTCACGTTGGGTGCGCTCAGGTGCGCGTCGAGGTTGACCGCGGGGACGACGTACGGGCCGACCGAGGCCGGGGTGAGGTCGATGGCGGTGATTCCGGCGTCGGCGTAGCGCGGCGCCGCGGCGGCGTGGATCTTCGCCGACGTCGCCTCGAACACGAAGTCCGGCAGTTCCGGCTGGGCCAGGAGCCAGTCGAGTCCGCCGGCGGAGGCTTCGAGGCCCTCCTGGCGGGCCCGGGCCAATCCCTCGCTGTCGGGGTCGATGCCCACCATGCACACGGGTTCGACGTGCTCGGACCGCAGCAGCTTGTACATCAGATCCGTACCGATGTTCCCGGATCCGACGATCGCGGCTTTCAATCGACTCATCTTCTAGGCCTTCCCTGGGCAGGCGGGGTGATGCGGTCGACGCTAGGAAGAATTCGCAGGTCCGGGACCGGCGATTCGGCTGTGCCGGACAGCGAGCGCCATCACGCGACCGCTGTTCGGCTATCACGAAAAGCGCTGACCGCCCCGGACCCCGTCCGCCACGCTCGTGACATCGACCACAACCGGTGCAGCAGGCCCGGACGTCGGAAACCAGGAGAAGCCATGAGTGACGCTCGTTTCGACATCGCGCACCTCGCCCGTGCCGAACTGTTCAGCCCCAAGCCGCAGGAGACGCTGGACTTCTTCACGAAGTTCCTCGGGATGTACGTGACCCACAGGGAAGGGCAGTCGGTGTACCTGCGCGGATACGAGGACCCGTATCAGTGGAGCCTGAAGATCACCGAAGCACCCGAGGCCGGGATGGGCCACGCCGCGATGCGGACGAGTTCTCCCGAAGCGCTCGAGCGACGGGCCAAGTCACTGACAGACGGCAACGTCGACGGCACGTGGAGCGAAGACCAGTTCGGGTACGGCAAGACCTTCGAGTACCAGTCACCCGACGGACACAATCTGCAGCTGTTGTGGGAAGCCGAGAAGTACGTCGCTCCCCCGGAACTGCGGAGCAAGATCCTCACCCGGCCGTCCAAGAAGCCGCTGCAGGGTATCCCCGTCAAGCGCATCGACCACCTCAACCTGATGTCGTCCGACGTGACCGCGGTGAAGGACTCCTTCGAACGGCACCTCGGATTCCGGACCACCGAGCGGGTCGTCGACGGCAACGTCGAGATCGGGGCGTGGATGAGCTCGAACCTGCTCGGTCACGAGGTCGCCTGCATGCGCGACATGACCGGCGGGCACGGCAAGCTGCACCACCTCGCGTTCTTCTACGGCACCGGGCAGCACAACATCGACGCCGTGGAGATGTTCCGCGACTACGACATTCAGATCGAAGCCGGCCCCGACAAGCACGGCATCACGCAGAGCCAGTTCCTGTACGTCTTCGAACCGGGCGGCAACCGCATCGAGCTGTTCGGCGAGGCCGGCTACCTGCACTTGGACCCGGACGCCGAGACCAAGACCTGGCAGATGTCCGACATCGACACCGGACTGGCCGTCGGAGGCGCCAAGCTGCCGTGGGAGTCGTATTTCACCTACGGCACCCCGAGCCCGCTGTCCCTGGACCAGCACATCGAAAAGTACGCCCACTTCGGGCCCGGTGCCCCCGATCCCGACGCCCTCGCGGCGGAACTCTCCGTCCCCGACGAGTTGGAGCACTCCCGCGCTGTCGCCGACGCGTCGCTCTGACACACCCTCGGTGAGCGCCAGGGTGGTCGCGGCCTCGTGCCGTAACCACCCTGGCGTCGCGTCGTCTTCGCGATCGAAGACCCACCGGTGTCAGTTCACTCTGCAGCCCTCGGCGATCGGGGTGTCGTTCAACCGGTCGACGATGTAGGACATGGCGCCGTTGGTGTCGTAGCCGTCGATGAGTTCGGGGCCGAAGTGGTTGGGGATGGTGGTGCCCGGTGCGATGGGCGGTAGGTCGTTGGTGCGGAAGGTGACCTGTGCGCCTCGGTCGCACCAGTCGGTGGCGAGTTGGCGGGCCTGCTCGTAGGGCACGGTGTCGTCGTTGCGACCGCTGGTGACGAGCACCGGGCTGCTCGGGGTGAGGGTGCCGAGGCGCTGCGCGTCGAAGACGGGGGCGGCTTCGGGGATGTCGCGTAGGTTGTCGAGCAAGGATTTGTGGTCGTTCGTGTACGTGCTGGTGCGCAGGAACGGCTGGTTGGCGATGACGTCACCGATGCACTCGGTGCTCAGCGTGTTCAGCATTGCCTGGCCCTCGGGAGTGATGCGTTCGTGCAGTGGTTTCTGCAACTCGGGATGGCGTGCGACGAAGCCGTTGATCGCGAACCCGATGGCACCGCCGATGAGGTTGCCGTCGATCTGGCCGAGCACGGTGAGGAGGTCGGCCGGCGGTCCGCCCGCCCAGGTGCCCTTGACGTTCAGTTCCGGGGCGAAGGAGGACTGGAGCTCCGCGGCGGCCGCGGCGGCTCCACCGCCCTGGGAGTATCCCCACAGGGCCAGTGGCGTCGTCGGACCGCTGCCGCCGAGTGCGTTCGCGGCGCGCGCGGCGTCGAGAACGGCGTGGGCTTCTTCGAGCCGGTTGACGTAGGTGTGGACTCCGGGGGTGCCGAGGCCGATGTAGTCGGTGACGAAGACGCGCGCTCCCATCGCGCTCCACACGTTGGCCGACAGCGCTTCCTGGTTGGCGGACAACGAGAACGGGGCCGTGGTCACGTTCAGCCCTGTGGAGAACGCGTGCGACGGGGCGCACTGATCACCCTGCCCGACCGTGCCGGGCGCGATGATCACGGTCGGCCGCGTGCCGCTGCCATTCCAGGGCCGGGTGGCGTCGATGAAGGTCCCGGTGACCGCTGTCGGGGAACCGTCCTGCAGCCGCGACGTGTACATCACCCGCTGCCCGGCGCCCGGCCAGGTGCCGTCCGTTCCGGGCACCGAGGCGAACAGGGGCATCGGTTCGGTGCCCGCCAACAACGCGATGACCGCCTACAGCTCCGGGCTCGCCCTGCAGTCGGTGGGCCTGCGCCTGCGCCGCTCGCGCAGCGTCCTGCTCGACGGCTCGATGGGTGTGGCCATGACGCTGTACGCCCTGCTCGTCTCCAACTTTCTCGACACCGTCAGCAACATGATGCAGCTCGTCGTGACCGTGATGGGTCCCGTCATGGCCGTGTACGTGGCCGACGTCCTGTGGCGCCGCAACCGCTACGACGGAATCGAGCTCGGCAACGAAACCAGCAGCAGCCCCTACTGGTACAGCGGTGGGATCAACTGGGCGGGAACGGCCGCCGTCTTCACCGGCATCGCCGCGGCCGCGCTCTGCGTCGCCGCGCCCGTCTACACCGGGCCGATCGCGAACGCGGTCGGTGGCGTGGACCTGTCGCTGCCGGTCGGGTTGATCGTCTCCGCAGCACTGTACGTCGTGCTGATGCGCTCGTACCGAACCCGCTGGGCCACCCTCGCGACAGTGCTGCTCGAACCCGAACACCGCCGTGCCCGCATCCTCGCCGGCACACCGATCGACGCCCGCCGAAGGTCGTGGATCACGCTCGACGCCACCGAGGCCGCCTGCGTCGTCGGCGGGTGACCCCGCGGCCTGTCCCGGGTACGTGAGCGGCAAAGCGTGTGCCCGCACTCTTTCCCACTCACCTGGGGTCAGGACACCAGATTCGCTGAGGCCCAGTCCATGTGTGTCTGAATCGCTTTGGCCGCTTCGTCGGCGTCGCCGGTCTCGATGGCGTCGACGATGGCGCTGTGGCGACCGACGTCCATGTTGCCGACGGCGCGGTCCAGGCCGGCGAACATGATCGACATCCGGATGGATCCTTCGAGGGAGATCCACGAGTGCAGGAGTGTGTCGTTGCCGGTGAGAGAGCACATGGTGCGGTGAAAGTTCAGGTCGGCCTCGATGCGGGCTTCGAGGACGGCGGTGTCCATGACGTCGAGGGCGGCGCGCAGTTCCGCGATGACGGTGGTGCGGTCGGCCAGGCCGGCGAGTTCCCGGACGGCAAGTGCCTCGAGTGCGGCGCGGACGGCGAAGATGTCTCGGATCTCCTTGGAATCGAGGTGCCGGACGTACAGCCGGCCCCGCGCACCTGCGGAGATCAATCCCTCCTGCTGGAGTTGCCGCATCGCCTCGCGGAGCGTGCCGCGGCTGATCTGCAGCATCTCGGACAGTTCGGTCTCCACGAGCGGGCTGCTCGGCGCGAGTTCCCCGCTGGTGATCGCGACCCGCAGGGCGGCGACGGCTTGCTGACGGAGGCTGGTCTTCTCCAGCCCGAGCAGTGCGGCGGGTTGTCCGGCCATGGGTGCCTCCGTGGGGTCAGCGATCAACTGTCGACAGCGGTCTGTTGACAGCAACCTGTTGACAGCCATCGTACGGCCCGCGCCGCCCGGCCTGCGGCGTGGGCCGTACGCGCTGGTCATGCCAGTTCGCCGAGAACCTTGGCGACGATCCGGTCCGTGCTCAGGCCGTACCGCTCGTGCAGCGTGGGCAGGGCACCGGCGTCGAGGAACTGATCCGGCAGTGCGATCGGCACGACGCGCTTGCCGAGTCCGGCCGTGACGACCGCGGCGGCCACCGTCTCGAACAGACCGCCGATCACGGTGTGGTTCTCCAGGGTGACCACCAGGCGGTCGGTGTTCACCTCCGCGAGGACGGTCTCGGCGTCGAACGGTTTGATCGTCGGCGTGTGCACGACCGCCACGTCGACGTTGTGCGCGGCGAGTCGGTCGGCGGCCTGCAGCGCGCGCATCGTCATCAGCCCACTGGTGACGAACACGACGTCGTTGCCGCCGCGGAGCACCTTGGCCTTGCCGAGTTCGAACGTGTAGTCGTACTCGTCGAGCACGGTCGCGACCTTCCCCCGCAGCAGCCGCAGGTAGGTGGGACCGTCGGAGGCGGCGAGCTGCGGGACGGCCTGTTCGATGTCGATCGAGTCGCACGGGTCGACGATGGTGAGGTTGGGGATGCCCCGGAAGATGGCGATGTCCTCGGTGGCCTGATGGCTGGGCCCGTAGCCGGTGGTCAGTCCGGGGAGGCCACCGATGATGTTGACGTTGAGGTTCGGTTCGGCGATGTCGAGGCACAGGAAGTCGTAGGCGCGGCGCGCAGCGAACACCGAATACGTGGATGCGAACGGCACCAGGCCGGTCTCGGCCATTCCGGCGGCGGCTCCGAGCAGGAGCTGCTCGGCCATCCCCATCTGGAAGAACCGGTCGGGGAACTCCTGCGCGAAGATGTGCATGTCGGTGTACTTGGCGAGGTCGGCGGACAGGCCGACGATCTTGTCGTTCTCCCGGGCAGCCTTCACCAGGGCGTGCCCGAACGGCGCGGACGTGGTCTTCTGGCCGTCGTCGACGAACGAGGCGATCATGGCCGAAGTCTTGAGCTTCGGCTTACTGGCGGTAGTCATGTCAGGCGTCCTTGTGGTCGAAGCCGGCGGTGAGTTGGTCGCGGCAGATCTGCCACTCGTGTTCGTCGATGCGCATGAAGTGCGCCTTCTCCCGGGACTCGAGCAGGGGCACACCCTTCCCGACGCGGGTGTCGCAGAGAATGATCGACGGTCTGCCGTCGGATTCGGCGGCGGCGTTGTCGAATGCGCGCACCAGTGCGGTGACGTCGTTGCCGTCGACGCGTTCGACGTGCCACCCGCAGGCCGCCCACTTGTCGTGCACGGGTTCGGTGCTCAGCACCGTCGAGGTCGCACCGTCGGCTTGGAGGGCGTTGATGTCGACCATCGCGGTGAGATTGCCGAGCCGGTGGTGATGGGCGCCCATCGCCGCCTCCCACGTCGAACCCTCGTCGAGTTCGCCGTCGGACAGGAAGTTGAAGACGCGGGCGGTGGAGTGCTGGTGACGCAGCCCGAGGGCCATCCCGACCGCGATGGTCAGGCCGTGGCCGAGGGAGCCGCCGGAGATTTCCATGCCGGGGGTGTACGTGGACATTGCCGACATCGGGAGGCGTGAGTCGTCGGAGCCGTAGGTTTCCAGTTCGCTGCGGTCGATGATTCCGGCCTCGGCGAGTGCGGCGTAGAGGCCGATGGCGTAGTGGCCGGTGGACAGCAGGAACCGGTCTCGTCCTTCCCATGTGGGATCGTCGGCGCGGTAGCGCAGTTGGTCGGCGTAGACGGTGGCGAAGATGTCGGCGGCCCCGAGCGCTTGCCCGACGTATCCCTGGCCCTGTTCCTCACCCATGTCGATGACGTTGTGCCGCATGCGGTAGGCGAACTGTTCGACGGTCGCGATGCGCGACACGTCACTGGCCGTGGCTTCGGCCGCGGTGGTGGCGGTTGTGATGGTCACAGGAGTTCCTTTTCCTTGCGGATCGTGTGCGTGGTCGACGTCGGCGCGTCGGTGCTTTTGGAATCGGTGCGCGCCGCAGCCTCGGCGGCGAGGCGCCGTTCGGTGGGTCCCCAGGTCTCCCTGGTGATCAACGCCGCCCACAGTCCGATCAGGGCGTACGTGCTGAACAGCAGCGCCGGACCCCACCAGCCGAAGGAGACGAACAGCAGCGTCGTGACGAAGGGGGTGAAGCCGGAGACCATCGCCGAGATCTGGTAGGCGAGGGACGCTCCCGAGGCTCGGCGCGAGGCGTCGAACAGTTCGGGGAACCACGCCCCCTGCGCTCCCGCCATCGAGTTCTGGCAGACCGCGTAGGCGATCACGATGGTGGCGATGACCAGGATGAACAGGCCGGTGTTGACCAGAAGGAACATCGGGATTCCGAACAGTGCCGCGAAGGCGCAGGACGCGATGTAGACGGGGCGTCGTCCGATGCGGTCGGTGAGTCGCGCCCAGGCGACTGTGGCGAAGATGCCGATCGCGGACGCGATGCACAGGGCGACAAGGGTTTCGGACTTCCCGGCGAGACCCTGGTTGTGCAGGTAGGAGATCATGTAGGTGATCGACACCGCGTACCCGGCTGTCTCGGCTACTCGCAGAGCGATGCCGCGCAGAATGTTTCGCCAGTCGTACTTGATGGATTCGAGCACCGGGGACTTGACGATGTCACCCTCGTTCTTGACGTCCTCGAAGACCGGGGACTCGGGCACCTTCGACCTGATGACCAGACCGACCATCACCAGGACGATGCTGGCGAGAAACGGTACCCGCCAGGCCCAGTCGCCGCCGAGGTGCACGCTGAACAGGAACACCAGGTTCGCCAGCAGCAACCCGACGGGGAAGCCGGCCTGCACGATGCCGGTGAATTTGCCCTTGGACTTCCAGGGGGCGTGCTCGTAGCTCATCAGGATCGCGCCGCCCCATTCGGCGCCGAAGGCGAGGCCCTGGACGACGCGGACGAGAACCAGCAACACCGGCGCGATGAGCCCGACCTGCGAATAGGTGGGCAGCAGGCCGATCGCGAAGGTCGCGAGACCCATCGCGATCAGTGATGCCACCAGCACGGGCTTGCGGCCCAGCTTGTCCCCGAGATGTCCACCGAGCACCCCGCCGAGCGGGCGCGCAGCAAAGCCGACACCCAGCGTCGCGAACGCGGCGAGTGTTCCGGTGACCGGGTCGGCGCCCGGGAAGAAGGCGGTACCGAAGTACAGCGCGGCGGCCGTGCCGAAACCGATGAAGTCGTACGTCTCGATGACGGCACCCACCGAGGAGCCGATTGCTACGCGCTTGGCGTCCTTCGTGCCATGGACAGGACCTCGCATCCTGAGTGTTTCGGTACTCATGGGGACTCCTCTTCGAGCTGCCGGTTCCAACGATTGCCGCTGATTTGTTGACTGTCAACAGTGCGGTTTCACCAGTGTGATCCGAGACACGTCAATATGTCAACCGTTACCCGCCGACGGTTGACTGTTAACAGTCGATCGGCTTACTGTGGTGGCAGTCACCTACCGCGTCGTCGACCGCCTCCCCTGCTCTCCACCGCACCGGACGGCACGCGCGATTCCAGCAACAAGAGGAGCGATCATGTCGTCCATCCAGCGCACCGCCGTCGTCACCGGCGCCACCTCCGAGCGCGGGATCGGTCTCACCACCGCCCGCCGCTACGCCGAAGAGGGCTGGGCGATCGTCGTTCTCGACCTCGACGGGGAAAAGTCCGCGAAGGTCGCCGCCGAGATCGGGAACGAGTTCGGTGTCCCGGCCTTCGGTCACGACATCGACGTCGCCGACGAGAACTCGGTTCAGCGGGCACACGACGCCGTCGCCGCCGAAGTCGCCGGCGGCAACCTCCCCGCCGTGGGTGCGCTCGCGAACATCGCCGGCATCACGTCGCCGGTGCCGTTCCTCGAGACCACCCTGGAACTGTGGAACAAGGTGATGGCGGTCAACGCCACCGGCACCTACCTCGTCACCCGCGCGTTCCTGCCGGCCATGATCGACAACGGCTGGGGACGTGTGGTGAACATGTCATCCGTCTCCGCCCAGCGTGGTGGCGGGGTCTTCGGGAAGGTGCCCTACTCGTCCGCCAAGGCCGCGATCCTCGGTTTCACCAAGTCCCTCGCACGTGAACTCGGCGACAGCGGAGTCACCGTCAACGCCGTCACCCCCGGTGCGGTCGACACCAGCATCCGCGTGGGCAGCACCGCCGAACAGGAAGCCGCACTCTGCCGCGACATCCCACTCGGCCGGGTCGCGACCACCACCGAGGTCGCCGCCGTCATCACCTTCCTGTCCTCGCAGGACGCCGCGTACCTCACCGGCACCACCGTCGACATCAACGGCGGCAGCCACCTGCACTGAGTCGGTGCAGCCACAGCGGTTGACGGTGCCGACCGTCCACCGCCCGAATCCATCCCGGGACACCCGATGATCGACCACACGACAGTTCACGACGACCCGCCGACGACCGCCGCCGAACGCTGGGGATGGCGGTACCGCGCCCACTGCCGCACCACCGAGCCCTCCGTCTTCTTCGCTCCGGACGGCGAACGACGCGGCGCCCGGGTCAGGCGCGAACGACGCGCCAAACAGATCTGCGACGGGTGCGTCGTCGCCCGGCAATGCCGCGCACACGCAACCGATCACCGCGAGACCCACGGAATATGGGGTGGCACCACGGAAACCGACCGGCGCAGAGCTGGACGGGCCAGATAGGTTCGGAAAAAAATCGGCGAGTGTGTCGATCCATGTCACTCCCCGTTCGACCTGAGGTGAGAA
Source organism: Rhodococcus opacus (assembly GCF_012396235.1). GTDB lineage: Bacteria > Actinomycetota > Actinomycetes > Mycobacteriales > Mycobacteriaceae > Rhodococcus_F > Rhodococcus_F opacus. The sequence continues at coordinate 80,292 of NZ_JAAXPA010000029.1, forward strand.
GGTCCAAGAGGGACCCCGACATCCAAGGAGACGGAACCATGAAGTACATGCTGATCATGCGCGCCACCGACGAGACCTTCGCGGCGTTCCAGGACGCTGATTTCACCGAGATCATGGACTCGATGGGCAAGTTCAACGACGAGATGATCCGCGCCGGTGTGCTGCTCGCGGCCGAGGGACTGGACCCCGACCCCGAGTCGGGTGTGGTGGTCGACTACTCGTCCGAGACACCTGTGGTGACCGACGGCCCCTACGGCGAGACGAAGGAGTTGTTCGGCGGCTTCTGGATGCTCAACGTGGCATCGAAGGAGGAGGCCGTCGAGTGGGCCAAGCGTGCCCCGATGGCCGGTCCCGGTTCCAAGGCGGAGATCCGCCGGGTCGCGACGATCGACGAGTTCCCGCAGGACAACGTGTGGATCCAGAAGGAGCGGGCGTGGCGCGAAGCGACCGGTCAGCTCTGAGCGGGTCGACGGGTGACGGTCACACCGGGCGTGAGGCCGTCGCCGCCGTCTGGCGGATCGAGTCGGCGCGGATCGTCGGTGCGCTCGCGCGGTACACCGGCGATTTCGCGCTGGCCGAGGACCTCGCCCAGGAGGCGCTGGCCGAGGCGCTCGTGAGCTGGCCGCGCGACGGCATTCCCCACAACCCTGCGGGGTGGTTGCTCACCGTCGGCCGCCGCCGGGCGATCGACGCGTTCCGCCGACGCTCCGCCCTCGACGAGAGGTACGCCGTCCTCGCTCACGACCTGGGCGAGGGCGGGGCCGTCTCGGGGAGCGCGCCCACCGATCCGGCCAAGGGCACCGGGGACGTGCTGTGGGATCCGGACCAGATCGACGACGACATGCTGGCGTTGATGTTCATCTCCTGCCACCCCGTGCTGTCGCGGGAGGCGAGGGTCGCGCTCACCCTGCGGGTGGTCGGCGGTCTGACGAGCGACGAGATCGCCAAGGTGTTCCTCGTCCCGACCGCGACCGTGCAGGCCCGGATCACCCGGGCGAAGAAGACCCTCGGGGCGGCCCGGGTGCCGTTCGAGGTGCCGCTCGCCGGAGAGCGGACCGAGCGACTCGGCTCGGTGCTCAGCGTGATCTATCTGATCTTCACCGAAGGGTCTTCGGCCAGCTCCGGTGACGATCTGATCCGCCTCGACCTCGCGAGCGAGGCGCAGCGCCTCGCTCGTGTGCTGACCCGGCTGGTGCCCGACGAGCCCGAGGTCCACGGCCTGCTGGCGCTGCTCGAACTGACCTCCGCGCGGTTCCCGGCCCGCACCGGGTCGGACGGCGAGCCGGTGCTGCTCGAGCACCAGGACCGCCGCCGCTGGGACCGGACCGCGATCCGGCGGGGACGCGCCGCCCTCGTCCGCGCGGAACAGGTCGGCCGGGGCCTGGGCGCCTACGGCTTGCAGGCGGCGATCGCCGAATGCCACGCCGTCGCGCCGTCGGTCGACGCGACGAACTGGGAGCGGATCGTCCTCATCTACGAGGCACTCGGCCGCCTCGCGCCGTCACCGGTGGTGGACCTCAACCGGGCGGTGGCGGTGTCCATGGCCCAGGGACCGGCCGCGGCGCTGCCGATCGTGGACGAGCTGGTGGCCACCCAGGCGCTGTCGAACTCGCACCTGCTGCCGAGCGTTCGCGGCGAACTGCTCACCCGCCTCGGCCGCACCGACGAGGCGCGCACCGAATTCGAGGCGGCCGTCCGGCTGTGCGGCAACGAGCGCGAGCGGACGGTGCTGGGGCGTAAGCTCGCCGACCTCCGCTGACGAGCAACGACCGGTTGCCCTAGACGGGTGAGCCGACCGCGGCGTGACGGTACGCCGTCGTCTCGAAGTCCAGGTAGCCGCCGAACGACACGGGGTCGGCGAACGGCAGAATCTGGGTGGCCCAGTACCCGGCGATTCCGTTGCGGCGATCGATCCAGTAGTACGAGTTGGCGAGCCCGGCCCACCCGAGCGACCCCCGCGGCCGGCCGGTGGGCGCGTCCTCTTCGTTCACCATGAACGTGTACGCCCACGACTTTCGCTGTCCGGGAAAGAATTCGGCGTCGTTGGTGAGGGCGGGTATCACAGCCGGCAGCATCCCGACCTCTTGTCCCTCGAGGCCGTTGCACACGGCCGCCTGCACGGTGTCGGCCCGCAGGACTCGCCCACCGGGCGCGTCTCCGTCGTTCAGCCACATCCGCAGGAACTTCAGGTAGTCGCCCACGGTGGAGTACAGGCCGTGCCCGCCCATGTGAATCTCGGGATCCTGCGGCAGCACCAGATCCAACGGAGTGAGCCGGCCGTCCTCCTCCCGCTGGTGGATGGTCGCGCGCCGGGCCGCCATCGATCCGGTCAGGGCGAAGGCTGTGTCGTGCATGTCCAGGGGCGCGAACACCCGCTCGGCCATCACCTCGCCGAGCCGCTTGCCGCGGATCGCCTCGACCACCTGACCGGCCCAGTCGATGTTCGTCCCGTACTGCCACTTCTCGCCCGGGTCGAAGAGCAACGGTGTGGTCAGCGACGCCCGGGTCGCGGTGATCACGCCGGGCTGGTCGTGCTCCACACCCAACCGGTTGTAGGTCTCGTCGAAGAAGTCGTACCCGAACCCGGCGGTGTGCAACAACAGCATCCGCGTGGTGATGTCCCGCTTCGGCGCCCTCAGCACCGGATCGCCGTGGGCGTCGAATCCCTCGATGACCTGAATGTCACCGAGCTCCGGAACGTATTCGCGGGCCGGCGCGTCGAGGTCGAGCAGACCCTCCTCGGCGCACTGCAGCACAGTGGTCCCGGTGATCGCCTTCGTGGTGGAGAAGATCGCGAAGACGGTGTCGGCGGTCATCGGCTCGCGATCGGCCAGGGACCGCACCCCGGCGGAACCCTCGAACACCGTGCGGTCGCGATCGGTCACCATCGCCACCACTCCGGGCACGCGCGGCGCATCATCCTCGGTCACGCTGTCGAGAACCTTGCCGAGCGCGGCGTTGAGATCGGACATCCCACTCTCCTGTCGTGTCTGTGGTCACTGATCGAACGTGACGTTATGACCGGGTGGCGGGTGGCGACGTCTCAGATCGGCACAGCACGTCTCGGTTCGGCACAATCCGGGTGGCGGGCGTCACAGTTGCGCTGCGACCAGGTGTGACCACCGAACGAGGAAACCCCCGGCTGCCGTGGCAACCGGGGGCCGACCTCGACGCTCGCCTCGATCAGGTGCCGACGTAGGCCGCGAGGTGCTCGCCGGTGAGGGTGGAGCGAGCGGACACCAGATCCTCCGGCCTGCCCTCGAACACGATCCGGCCGCCGTCGTGGCCGGCGCCCGGACCGAGGTCGATGATCCAGTCGGCGTGCGCCATGACCGCCTGGTGATGCTCGATGACGATGACCGATTTACCGGAGTCGACGAGCCGGTCGAGCAGTCCGAGCAGCTGTTCGACGTCGGCGAGGTGCAGGCCGGTGGTCGGCTCGTCGAGGACGTAGGTGTCGCCCTTGTCGGCCATCGCGGTGGCCAGCTTGAGCCGCTGCCGTTCGCCGCCGGACAGTGTGGTCAGCGGCTGTCCGAGGCTGAGGTAGCCGAGCCCGACGTCGGCGAGCCGCTGCAGAATCTTGTGAGCCGCCGGGATCCGTGCCTCGCCGGAACCGAAGAACTCCTCGGCCTCGGCCACCGGCATCGCGAGCACTTCGGCGATATTCCGGCCGCCCAGCGTGTACTCGAGCACCTCGGCCTGGAAGCGCTTCCCCTCGCACTCCTCGCACGGGGATTCGACGGTGGCCATCACGCCCAGGTCGGTGTAGATGACACCGGCGCCGTTGCACGTGGGGCAGGCACCCTCGGAATTGGAGCTGAAAAGTGCCGGCTTCACGCCGTTGGCCTTCGCGAACGCCTTGCGGATCGGCTCGAGCAATCCGGTGTAGGTGGCCGGGTTGCTTCGCCGGGAGCCTTTGATCGCGCCCTGGTCGATCGACACCACGCCGTCCCGCCCGGACACCGAACCGTGGATCAGCGAGCTCTTGCCCGAACCCGCCACACCGGTCACGACCACCAGCATGCCGAGTGGAATGTCGACGTCGACGCCGCGCAGGTTGTGGCTGTCTGCGCCTCGCACCTCGAGCGCGCCCGACGGTGTGCGCACCGACTGCTTCAGCGACGCGCGGTCGTCCAGGTGCCGCCCGGTGAGCGTGTCACTGGACCGCAGACCCTCGACGGTGCCCTCGAACACCACCTGACCACCCTCGGTGCCGGCGCGCGGGCCGAGGTCGACGACGTGGTCGGCGATCGCGATCGCCTCCGGCTTGTGCTCCACGACCAGCACCGTGTTGCCCTTGTCGCGCAACTGCAGCAGCAGGCCGTTCATCCTCTGGATGTCGTGCGGGTGCAGGCCGATGGTCGGCTCGTCGAAGACGTAGGTGACGTCGGTGAGCGACGAACCGAGATGCCTGATCATCTTCGTGCGCTGCGCCTCTCCTCCGGACAGGGTGCCCGACGGCCGGTCGAGTGAGAGGTACCCCAACCCGATCTCCGTGAACGAGTCGAGGAGATGTTGCAGCCCGCTGAGCAGCGGCGCCACCGTTTCCACGGCGACCCGTCCTCCGTCCGCTCCTCGCTCCTTCGTCGCTGCGATGCTCCGTCGTCCTCCTGTCGCCGGCGGTTCGTCCAGACCCCGGACCCAGTCGGCGAGGTCGCTGATCTGCATCGTGCAGACGTCGGCGATGTTCTTCCCCTTGATCTTCGACGACCGCGCCCCCTCGCTGAGTCGGGTGCCGTCGCAGTCGGGGCAGGTGGCGAAAGTGATCGCCCGCTCCACGAACGCGCGGATGTGCGGCTGCATGGCGTCGACGTCCTTGGCCAGGAACGACTTCTGGATCTTCGGGATCAGACCCTCGTACGTCACGTTGACGCCCTCGACCTTGATCTTGGTCGGCTCCTTGTAGAGCAGGTCCTGCAACTGCTTCTTGGTGAACTTCGCGATCGGCTTGTCCGGGTCGAAGTAGCCGCAGCCCCGGAAGATGCGGCCGTACCAGCCCTCCATGCTGTAGCCGGGGATCGTCAGCGCCCCCTCGTTCAGCGACTTGCTGTCGTCGTACAGCGCCGTCAGGTCGAAGTCGGTGACCGCGCCCCGGCCTTCGCATCGCGGACACATGCCGCCGGTGATGCTGAAGCTCCGCCGCTCCTTCGTCTGCTGGCCACCGCGCTCGATGGTGACCGCGCCCGCGCCGGAGATCGACGCGACATTGAAGGAGAACGCCTGGGGTGAGCCGATGTGCGGCTTCCCGAGCCGGCTGAACAGGATGCGGAGCATCGCGTTGGCGTCGGTGGCGGTGCCGACGGTGGAGCGGGGGTTCGAGCCCATCCGCTCCTGGTCGACGATGATCGCCGTCGTCAGCCCGTCGAGAACGTCGACGTCGGGTCGCGCCAGTGACGGCATGAAGCCCTGCACGAAGGCGCTGTAGGTCTCGTTGATCATCCGCTGCGACTCCGCGGCGATCGTGGCGAACACCAGCGAGCTCTTGCCCGAGCCGGAGACACCGGTGAACACCGTCAGCCGGCGCTTCGGGAGCTCGACACTGATGTCCTTGAGGTTGTTCTCGCGCGCGCCGTGGACGCGGATGAGATCGTGACTGTCGGCAAGGTGCAGATCCGGCGACCCTGAATCTTCCCGTCGCTTCGCTCGCCCCGTCGTGCCCGCCTTCGTGGCCGTGCTCATCGTGTCTCCCTCTGTTGGGCGGAGCCGCCTTCGCGGTCTCCGTCGGCGTCGATCAGCGCAGTTCCTGGATGCGAACCATGTTGCCCGCGGGATCGCGGAAGGCGCAGTCACGGACTCCGTACGGCTGCTCGGTCGGCTCCTGGACGACCTCCGCGGAGTCGCTGGCCTGCAGTTTCTCGAAGACGCCGTCGAGATTCCTGGTGGCCAGGTTGATCGCTGCGTAGGTGCCCTTGGCCATCATCTCGGTGATGGTTCGGCGCTCGTCGTCGGTGATGCCGGGGTCGGCGGCCGGCGGATGCAGAACGATGGATGTGCCGGGCTGGTCGGCCGGGCCGACCGTGATCCAGCGCATCCCGTTGTAGCCGACGTCGTTGCGGACCTCGAAGCCGAGAGTGTCGCGATAGAAGGCCAACGCGGCGTCCGGGTCGTCCTGCGGGAGGTAGGTCTGGTGAATTGTGATGTCCATGGGATCACGATAATTACGAATCAGCGACCTGCGCTTCTCGATTCCTGATCGGTCTGGTGACCTGTTTCGCCACGCACGACGGAATGCCCGCCGTCGCGTCCGCCTCCTGGCGCCGGTAGGTGCTGGGCGGGACTCCGGTCAGCTCGGTGAACCGCGTGCTGAAGGTGCCCAGCGACGAGCAGCCGACCGCGAAACAGACCTCGGTGACGCTGAGGTCGCCGCGACGCAGCAGCGCCATCGCCCGCTCGATGCGCCGCGTCATCAGGTACGAATACGGAGACTCGCCGTACGCGAGCCGGAACTGGCGGCTGAGGTGCCCGGCCGACATGTTCACGCCACGGGCGAGCGACTCGACGTCCAGCGGTTGCGCGTGCTCTCGATCGATCCGGTCACGGACTCGGCGCAGCAGCGCGAGGTCGCGTAGGCGCTGGTTCTCAGCGGTACTGCTCGTCACACACGAAATCGTGCCACGTCGCACCGGAGTTGCCTAGCGTTTCTCGCCGCACCCACGCTCCTCACGCCGGGTCGGGCGTTGCACCTCGACAGTGGTCGACGAGCGAGACCTGTTCGTCCGGGGCCGGGAGCCCGTCCCGCTCCGCACCGTCCAGGTGGCGAGCTTCCACCGAACCCAGCTGCTCCCAATAATTCTCCGAACGCGCCAGCGGAGTTCGCCGAAAATCCATGCGTCGCCCTTCCTGGGTTGCCAGGTGCAGTCGTTTCCTGGGGCACCCGGGCCGCCGCGACCGTTACCGCGTCGCCGCGGCCCGCCACCCCTCCGCATCGAGTCTTCCCCGCACCGCGAAGCCGAGACAGGGCCGTTCGGCCCTACCACCACGAGATCGGCAGCCGCCTGATCGACGGCTGCCGCCGAGATCAGTAATGTTGGATGGCGTCCGGCCGTCTCACGCGGCCACGCTTCCGGAACGCCTCGATCACCGAGGAGGAGCGGATGACCGAGATCGATACCTCGCACGAGCAGTGCCTCGTCGACGCCTTGCGTGCGCGGGACGAGTCGGCATTCGCCGAACTGGTCGACCTGCACACACCGATGATGCTGCGCGTGGCGCGAGGGTACGTGGCCAGCGCCGAAGTCGCGGAGGACGTCGTACAGGAAACCTGGATCGCCGTGCTCCAGGGCATCGACCGATTCGAAGGCCGCTCCACCCTCCGTACCTGGCTGTTCCGGATACTCGTCAACATCGCCAAGAAACGGGGAGTGCGGGACCGGCACGATGTCGACGCCGCACTGGCCGCCTACACGGGCAGCGCCTCCGTGGACCCGGCCCGGTTCCTGCCTGCATCCTCCCCGGAGGATCCACACCACTGGGCGACTCCTCCGACCAGCTGGCCGGAGACCCCCGAAGGGTCGGTCCTGGGTGCGGAGGTCCTCGACGTCGCCGGCCGCGAACTCGAGCACCTACCCGACCGCCAGCGGATCGTGGTCGTTCTGCGTGACGTCCTCGGCTACGACGCCGAGGAAGTGTCCGCGATGCTCTCGATCACCCCGGCGAACCAGCGGGTGCTGCTGCATCGGGGTCGCGCACACGTGCGCCAGGCCCTCGAGGACTATCTTGGAACGGGAGCGTGAGATATGGACTGCCAGGACCTCGTCGAACTCGTCACGGCCTACCTCGAGGATGACATGGATCCCGATGCCCGGGTCCGATTCGAAACCCATCTGGGCGAATGCCCGGGCTGCGCCACCTATCTCGAGCAGATCGAGCAGACGGTGCACACCCTCGGCGCGCTCCCGCCGGACGAGCTCGATCCGGCGTTGCGGGACCGCCTGCTCGCCGCGTTCCGCGACTGGCGCTAGCGGCGGAGAACTCACCGCAAAATAATGTCCGGCAGGGTGTAACGTTTCGCGCCCTGGCGGACACCATTCGAGTAGCCGTGAACGTCGGGTTTGCGGCACTCGGACAGGAATTCAGACCATGAACGCCACACATTCGCACCAAGACGACCGACACACCCACCGCGGCTCGCTGCGGAAGCGGATCGCGACAGTGGTGGTGGCTGCAGCCGCACTCGGCGTCCTTCCCGTCGGCGTCGCGGGCGCGGTTGCCCCGGCCGCGGAACACCCGGTCGCCGCAGTGGCCGCCCCTGACACCGGTCGCGACATCCCCGCCGGCAACGACGATCGGACCCGCGATCGGCAGCGCGACCAGCGTCAGGAACGCAGGGCCGAGAACATGCCCACCGATCAAGTCCCGATCATCTGGAACGTCATCCCGTCATAACGGCTGACGCTCTCCGACCACAGTCCAGATGTCATGCCGTGGAATGGCACTCGGCAGAGTGCCCGTCCGAGGCCGTTGTCCGCCCAGAGTAATTGCGTCCGCCGCCCCGGCACGTCCGTCAGGTGCGCAATCCGTCAGCGGGAGTTGTCGAGGGCGTCGTGGCACGGGTGTTCGTTTACATCAGACACCCGCCATCGACAATTGCGTCCCGAGCCGGGTGAACACCTCCGGGAACGGTGGTGTCGCGACGCACGGGGAGATGATCTGCGATCCGAAATGTGCGACGACGAGGTCGAGTTCGCGGGAGACGAACAACCGCTGGCCGTGGATTCCACTCGCCATGAAGGAGTCGAACGGGTCGTTGAGGATCCACCAGTAGTCCCGGTAGCTCATCGTGGCAGGCGAATTCGCCGACGCTCGCGGCAACCGCACCTGAGCGGTCGCTCCCTCGGGGACGGTGCTGATCGCACGCACCACCGACGCCGGCACGATCTGGCGGTCGCCGAGAGCGCCGCCGCAGCGAAGCATCTCCCCCACCTTGGCGATGTCCCGGAGGGTGGCCGCGGAGCCTCCGCAGGCGGTTTCGACGCCGGCGGCGTCGAGGATGTACCGGGCGTCCTCGTCGGCACCGATCTTCGACCAGATCAACTCGCTCATCAGGTCCGAGACGGTCGCGCCGGTGACGCGGCTGATCAGCGCGCCCATCGCCTCGCAGCTTCCGTTCTCGTAGTGGAAGACCTCGCCGTACGGGCCGGTCGCGCGGGCCGTTTTCAATCGGTCGAGCAGGGTGGTCGGGCCGTCGTATCCGTCGGGCCGCATCCCGGGAGCCACGACTGCCCACCACCGGTGTGCCTCGACCTCACGATGGAACTTTCGTCCCCCGTAGGCCACCTGTGTCGTCATGTCGAGCAGATGACGAATAGTAGCGTCACCGAACGCCGTTCCCGCCAACTCGGGAACGTATGTGGAGACCTGATCGTCCCGCGTGAACAAGCCCTGGTCCTCGAGCATCCCGGCGAGCAGGCCGATGAACGCCTTGGCCATCGACGCAGTCAGGTGCAGGTCCTGACGACGGAGGCCGTGCAGGTACTGCTCGTAGACAACCGCGCCGCGGTGCAGCACGATCATCCCGTCCGAATGCGAGTCGACGAGGAACTGGTACAGCGTGCTCGCTCCCCCGCCTCCGGACTCGACGGCGAGCCGTGAGAGGTCCTGCAACTGCTCCGGCAGTTCCCGGCGCGGACCGTCGCCGCGCCACACTCGACGCGTGGGACCGGTCTCGCCGACGGCCGTCGCCTGCCGGCGGACTTGCACCGGGTCGGTGAATCCGAGCGTCCATTTCAGTTCTGCGAGTGGCAATTGCGACACAGCGGATCTCCTCTGTCGGATCGGGATACGTGCTGGGGAACATCGAGTTTCAGGCCGGTGCGGCAAGGGCGGCGCCTGCCGTCGCGAAAACGGCGAGGCTGACGACGGCGGGAATCAGGAGGCCGAGTGGGCGGGGGTCGTCGGCGCGCCGGCGGTATCGGCGGTGCCGCGTCACGGCGCCTACTCCCACCGCCGCGGCAGCGCCGCAGGCTCCGGCCACCGCAACGACGTGCGCGAGGTGCGGGTGGACGATCGCGGAACGCACGACTGCGGCGAGGCACAGGCAGACCGCAGGTAACGTGCGGCCCCACGCCAGCACCGTACGTTCGGCCGGCAACCCCGGTGGCGGCGCGGTCACGTCGCCGCCCAGACGACGCCGAGCGCGGCAGCGAGACACACACCCGCGACCACGGCCGGGGCCAGACGCGATGCCGGTAGCGGCACGGCGCGGCGCATCGCGGACTGCACGGACCGCCACCGCAGCAGCGCACCGACCGCGACGATCGCGGCCAGCAGGATGCAGACCGCACCCAGCGTGTCGTGGAACGCGGATCCGCCTCGCGGCAGATAGAACTGGCTGACCGCGACCCCGCCCGCCAGAAGAGCGAGCGCGGTACGGATCCAGGCCAGGAAGGTCCGCTCGTTGGCGAGCGTGAATCGGTAGTCGGGCTCCGTCTCCGTGTCGGCGCTCACGGGAGCAGAAGGAATCGGGCGATGCCGTTCTTCTGGATCTCGGAGGATCCGGTGAGGATCCGGAACATCCGCAGACGCTGGAACAGCGATTCCACCTCGCGGCCGCGGACGACACCCGATTTACCGTGGATCTGCACGGCGGCATCGGCGATCGCGAACGCCTTCTCCGCCACGAACAGCTTGCACATGAAGGCTTCGATCCGCGGCCGCTCGCCCCGGTCGAGCGCGGCGAGTGCGTCGTAGGTCATCGACCGAGCCGCGTAGTAGTCGGTTGCCATGTCCGCCAGCCGGTGCTGGATGCTCTGCAGCATGCCGAGCGGCGCGCCCTGCACCTGTCTGGTGCGGGCGTAGCCGACGGACAACTCCAGGGCTCGGCGTGCACCGCCCAGCGCCGTCGGGCAATGCAGGAGCCGGTTGACCGTGACGCGACCGAGCCCGATCTTCAGACCCTGCCCCACCTCACCGAGCAACTGTTCCGGTCCGACATAGCAGTCGTCGAGAACGATGTCGGCCTCGATGTGCTGGCCCGACATCGGGGTCTCGCCCTGCTGCACCGTGCATCCCGGGGTGTCCAGGTCGACGAGGAACGCGGAGTAACGCGGGCCGCCGTCGCCGTCGTCTGCCATCTTCGCGATGAGGATGGAGAAGTCCGCGAACGGTCCGGCGGTGGAGAACACCTTGTGACCGGTCAGGCGCCACCCGTCGCCGTCCGGGGTGGCGGTGGTGAGCATGCCGCGCACGTCGGAGCCGGCGTCGTTCTCCGTGAGCGAGAAGCAGCACGCGCGCTCGCCGCGCGTGACGGGGAGCAGGTACTTCTCGATCTGGTACTCGGTGGCGTACTGGAAGATGCTGCCCACCCGCAGCGGTCCGCCCATGTCGCCGAGTACCGAGGTCGACAGGACCCGCGGTGACGCGCCCACTTCTTCCTTCAGGGCGGCGAGTTCGGTGAACGACAGTCCCGCGCCGCCGAGGTCCGCGGGCAGGCTGACACCGTAGAAGCCGAGTTCGCGGCTGCGTCGCCACACCGGCTCGAGCGTCTCGCGGGTGTACACGCTCCCGGAGGTGAGGCCGAGTTCGCGTTCGTAGTCGGCGAGTTCGCCGTCCAGGTAGTCACGCAGCCGTGCGACGAGGTCGTGCAGGCGAGGATTGTCGTCGTAAGTGGGGTTCAGGGTGAAGGTCATCGGAGGCTCCGCTTTCAGTTGACGTGGCGGGCGGCCTGCGCCCAGTAGCATTCGCGCACCGACTTGCGGTCGATCTTGCCGTTGCGGTTGACGGGAAGGCTGTCGACGAAGTCGATCGAACGCGGCTTCTTCATTCGCGCGAGGCGTTCGGCGCAGTGCTCGATCAGCTCCTCCTCGGTCACCGGGGTCCGCGTGACCACGACGGCTTTGACTGCCTCCCCCCACTTCTCGTCGGGAACACCGACGACGCACGCGCCGGACACGGCCGGGTGCTCGTACAGCGCTGCTTCCACCTCGCTGCAGTAGATGTTGAACCCGCCCGAGATGATCATGTCCTTCTTGCGGTCGACGATGAACAGATAACCGTCGTGACGGAAGTACCCGACATCCCCGGTGTGGACCCAGCCGTCGACGAACGTCTCCGCGCTCAGATCCGGCTCGTGCCAGTACTCGCGCACACAGTCGGGGCCGCGCGCGACGATCTCGCCGATCCCGCCTGCCGGCAGTTCGTTCCCTGCGTCGTCCACCACGCGAACCTCGGTGTCGAATACCGGTCGCCCGCACGACTTCAGCAGTTCCGGATCGGATTCGACGCCTCGCACGACGTCGTCGTAGGTGAGCACGGTGATGCCACTCGTCGTCTCCCCGAGACCGTATCCCTGCATGACGACGGGGCCGAACATCGCGACGGCGTCGCGTAGCCGTTGCGGTGAGACCGGGGCGCCGCCGACGCCGACGCACCGCAGGCTCGACAGGTCGACGTCGTTCGCGGCCGGATGGTCCATCAGCATGTTCAGCATCGTCGGAACGACGAAGGTGGTGGTGATGCGTTCCTTCTCGATGGTTCGCAGGAACAACTCGGTGTCGAAGGCAGGCAGGACGACGACCGCGCCGCCGCGGGCGAGCACGCCGAGCATCATCATTCCGGAGGCGTGGGTGATCGGTCCCGGGGCGAGATACCGGTCCGTGTCGGTGGGCGCGCCGGTCGGGTTCATCAAGCGTTTGCGCATGTTGGCGAGTCGATTTCCGTACGTCTGCACGGCGGCCTTGAGTTTTCCGGTGGACCCGGACGTGTAGTTGAGGACGGCGGGCGCGTCTTCGGTGACGTCGACGGCGACGGGATCGCCGAGTCCGTCGGCGAGGAGATCCGCGTACCGGTCCGCGCCGGGTGCGCTGTTCCCGTAGTCGTAGACGGCGATGTCGAGGCCCAGATCCGCGACGACCTTCAACGCGACGTCGGCGTGCGCGGGGTCGACGAAGAGCGTCTTGACGTTCGCGTCGCGCAGGACGTGGCCGAGTTCGTCGGCTCCCAGGCGCGCGTTGACGGGAACGCGCACGAATCCCGCCTTGCACACGGCCATCTCGGTCACGACGAGTTCTCCGCAGTTGCCGGCGAAAGTGGCCACCGCGTCGCCGATCCCGAGGCCGGTGCGCATCAGCGCGGAGGCGAGACGGTTGGTCGAGTCGTCGAGTTCCCGGTAGGTCAGGCGACTGTCGCCGCACACCACGGCCTCGCTGTCCGGCCGGAACTTCGCACTCCGGGTGAGGTAGGTACCGAGATTCATACAGTCTCCAAGATCGACGTGTTGATCGTTATTGGACATAGTGTCCAGCATCGGGCGCGATGTCAAGGGTGCACTATGCTGACGGGACTGCTGACGTGAGACGAAGGGCGGAAGTCACCGTGGCCACCGAAGACCGGCGTGTGCGCCGCACCAAGCGGCTGCTGCGTGACGCACTCGTCTCGCTCGTGCTCGAACGGGGATATTCCGCAGTCACCGTGGAAGACGTCACCGAACGTGCCGACGTCGGCCGCGCGACGTTCTACACGCACTACACGGACAAGGACGAACTGCTCGGCCAGATCGTCGCCGACCTCGGCGAGGACCTGAAGGAGCGGTTGCGGCCCCTCGTGTCCGACTCCTCGGTGGGGTTCACCGGCAAGCCGGTGCTCGAAATGTTCCGGCACGCCGCCGAGGAACGCGACGCCTACCGCGTCGTACTGCGCGGCGAGGGCGACGGGCGCGCACTGCGCCGATTCGTCGACGAACGGACCGCCCTTGCCGCCCAGATCTTCTCGGCCCGATCCGACGCGAACGGGGTCACACCCCGCATCGACATGGAAGTGCTGTCGCGGGCGTGGGTGGGCGAACAGGTGACGGTGCTGCAGTGGTGGCTCGAATCCGATCCACCACCGCTCACACCGGAAGCCGTCACCGAAATGTTGCTGGAGTTGTCGCTGCGTGGACGCTACTGGGCATCCGGCTTCGACGGCTCACCCTCGTAGGACGACGGCGCCACCGGAGAGTCGCGCACCGCGGCACTGTCTCGTGCGTACGGCCGGTACAGCAGGCCGGAGCACAACCCGTTGACGACGGTGAGCGCCACGGTCACGAGCAGGAGCGCTCCCTGCAACCCGATCGCTTCGCCCAGATAGCCGACCAGCAGCGCATATCCCGCGTATGCGAGCGCCTCCACCGTCGACACCGACACCGCGAAGGCCAGGGCCCGTTGTTCCGGGCGCACCACCGCCATGATCAGCGGACGGTTGACCACCGGCACCTGCCCTTGCAGGAACCCGACCACCGCGAAGATCGCGACGAAGAATCCGATCGACGACGTCGCCATCTTCAGCTCGACGAATACCGCTGCCGCGAAGGCCAACTGACTGGCCTGCAGCATCATCACCCGTCCACTCGCGGGCCACCGGCGGTGCACGGCGTCGTTGAGACGGCCGCCGACCACGGTTCCGAGCAGGTACCCGATCGCGAACGGCGTAGCGACGATCGCTGCGGTGGCCGTCGAGAATCCCCGCTCCTCCACCAGGAACACGACGCCGAAACTCATGATCACGTTCTGCCCCGAGAACAGCCGCTGCACCAGGATGTAACGGAACGTCTTGATGCGCAGCAGCTCCCGCACACCGGCGACGACGTTCTGCGCCTTCTCCTCCGCTTTCACCGCCGCGCCGCCAGCCCCGTTCTCGCCCCCGCCGGGCCGTGTGTCGTCGAGAAACACGACGACGAGAACACCGATCAGAATGCAAATACAGCCGGAGAGGACGTAGCCGTACCGCCAGCCGTCGTCGAACCCCGACAGCTGACCGAACAGCGGGGCGCTCACGCCGGTGATGATGGCTACGCCGCCGTACAGCATCCCGGTGGCCCGGCCGCGCCGTCTGTCGTCGTAGAGATCGCCCATGATCTCGAGAGCGATGGGCCCCGCGCCCGCGAAGCCTGCAGCCGCGATGCCGTACAGGATGACGAACTGGGTGAAACTGCTCGACAGGCCCGCCAGGATCACCCACACACCCCAGAAGCCCGAACACGTCGCAAGCACGGCCCGGCGCGAGAACCGTTTGGCGAGGAACACCCACGGAACCGCGGCGAAGATGCCCACCGCCTTGGACACCGCCACGATGACGCCGAGCGCCGACGACGAGAGCCCCAACGCCTCCCGCATCAACGGGAACAACACCGTGGTGATGCTGTTCTCGGCGTTGTCCATCGCGGTCGAGGCCGTGAGCAGACCCAGGTTCTTCCCCCGGGTCCGCCTGCCGGCCGTCAGCGTGTGCGTGGTGGAGACGTCCAGTGCCATCTGCGTCCTCTCGACGAGTCACCCTGCGATGCGTGTGGTCCGGATCACAGGAGCCAATGCTGGCGACAGTATCTATAAATGGACGCTGTGTCTATGTTTGGATTTTCGGAGTCCGGAATAGTGACGCGTTTTCCGGATTCACGCTCGCAGGAAAGGACTGCACCGGGACTGACCCCGTCATCACCCCCGATCAGCCTCCTCACGCACGCTGTGATCGTGCAAAACAGACCGCACGCCCGTTAATCTCGAATCGAGAACGGGAAGTCGACCCGCACGGTTCGAGGGCCGTGGGAACACGGATATCAACGAGGAGCGCGACCATGCCGATGGCACCGTTCGACCCCATCACCGCGATCTACACGCCGGCTCACGCCTGGATGTACGAGACCATCGTGGCCCCGGCCGTCTACCGCTCACGCCACGTCATCGACGAGTACTTTCTGCCGCATCTCCCACCGAACGCCCGCATTCTGGACGTCGGATCGGGCGGGGCACTGTTCACGAACTACATCGCCGACCAGCGCCCCGACGTGCACATTCTCGGCCTCGATCTGTCGGAAGCCCAGATCAAGCGCGCCACCAAACGCATGCGTCACTACGGCCACCGGGTCCGGTTCGACGTCGGCGACGCCACGCGGCTCGACTTCCCCGACCAGACATTCGACGGTGTGATCAGCTACGGCTCCATCAAGCACTGGTCGTCGCGCGAGGCCGGACTCGCCGAGTGCGTGCGTGTCCTCAAACCGGGTGGCCCGCTGCTGATCACCGATGCGGACCGCAGCACAAGTTTCGAGGACGCCGAAAAGTTCGTCGAGAACTACAAGGCGCCGCGCGTCCTCGGCAGCATCAATCTCGCGATCTTCCACACCTGGATCGCCGGTCGCTCCATCAGTCTCGACGAGGCGCGTGATCTCGCGAGCCGACTCGATCTCGTCGACGAGCACGTCTCCCGCATCACCGAGATGCCACTCGTCATGATTTCCGGGCGTCGGCCTGCGTGAACCTCACCGTCCGTCACGTGTCCGGGCGGGCAGTGCGGCGATGCCGCTGATGAACGCGGAGAGCAGCAGCGCCGGTTCACCCACCGCGTGGAGTGCGGGGTGGGCGGTGAGGAGTTCTTCGAGCATGACGCGCAGCTCCAGCCGTGCGAGGTTCATACCCAGGCAGTGGTGAATGTCTTTCGCACCGAAACCGAGATGCTTGCCGGCGTTCGCCCGGGTGATGTCGAACCGGCCCGGACCGTCGAAGATGCGTTCGTCGTGGTTCGCGGACAGGTACCACATGACGACCTTGTCCCCCGCCGCGATGTGGGCGCCGCCGAGCTCGGTGTCGACGGTCGCGGTGCGCCGCATGTAGGGCACCGGGGAGGCGAAGCGGATCACCTCGTCGATCGTGTTGTCGATGTGGCCGGCGAAATCGGCGAGCAGCAATTCTCTCTGGTCGGGGTGCTCGGTGAGCAGATGCAGCGCCCAGGCCAACGCTTGCCGGGTGGTCTCGAAACCGGCCGTGATCAGCAGGATGACGAACGAACCGAACTCGGTCGGTGTGAGGGTCTCGCCGTCGACCACCGTCGACACCAGCCGGGACGTCAGATCCTCGCCGGGATCCGTCTTGCATCTCTCACCCAGTTCGAGGGCGTACCCGTAGATCTGGCCCAGGCCGGCCGCGCCGCCGGGTGCGGTGACGAACTCCCGATCACCACCTCCGGCGATGACGTCGGCCGCCGCGGCCAGGATCATCGGCCGGTCGCTCTCCGGGATCCCCAGCAACTCGCAGATCACCTGCACCGGCAACCGGGTCGCAACGTCGGGAACGAAGTCGAACTCGGCATCTCGGGGAAGGTCCGCGGCGATCTGCGCAGCGTAGCCGCGCACCCGCTCGGCGATGCCCCGCACCGACGCCGCGGTGAACGCCGATTGCACGATGCCGCGCAGACGCCAGTGCCGGGGGTCGTCCATGGCGATCATCGACATGGCGAACTCGAGGATCTCGGCCGGGACGTCGTCGATGGTGAAGCCCTTGGCCGAGGAGAAGACATCCGGGTTCCGGCTGACCGCGACCACGTCGTCGTATCCGACGACCGACCAGAAGCCCGGACCGGCTGTTTCCGCGTGGAACTCGATCGGCGCTCGCTGACGAAGCTCCTCGAACATCGCGCGACGGCCCGCGAAACTTCGGTCCCAGAACGCGCGTGATGCGGGCGAGACGATTTTTTCGGACGCAGAACCCGTCACCGGTCCCCCTCGGTTGGTCGTATCGATACTGCGACCCTACTGGGGAAGCCGTGGTTACGCTGATGAGGCATCACCGCAGGTCAACAGCTATGATCATAGGATCACCCGGCGGTGCGCCGGAGATGAAACGGGGAGGATCGACCTGTGGCGTCGAGGGTTCGGCTCGGCAACCTGCGAGAGGTGCGCGATCATCCGTTGGGGATGACCGAGACCGGGTTTCGCGCCGACTTGACCCAGCCCGAAGCGTTCGCCAGAGGCCGTGGCCCGTTTCCCGGTGATGCCGACAGCGTCCGGTCCGAGCGTGAACTGTTCGTCACCGCGCCGGACGACGAGGTGCTCGCGGTGGCGACGATCACCGGGGTCCGCGAGTACGACGACGAACTCGTCGTCGACGGAGACCTGGTTGTCGATCACGAACGGGTGGGGACGCGGCTGCTGATACGAACCCCGGCCGAGAACGTCTTCTCCTGCGCGGACGAGGAATCGGCGTGGGCGGGCTCGATCGAGCGGGCACGATGGGTCTACGTGCGGGCGCTGGTCGAGGTCGCAACGGTCAAGACGGCGTCCTACGAGCGCCGGCTCGCGGGCGCAGATCCCGCCGCCGACCCCGAGGTGACCCTGGCGACTGCCAACGAGACGATGCAGGTGGTTCCGCGGTACGTGATGATCCACCGCAGCGGGAAGCTGCGTCTCGGCGGGCCGTACGCCGACACCGCGGACTGGGACGGCCACGTCGAACCCTGGACGGATTACGGGTACGTCGACTGCCTGCGCCTCGACGACGTCCTGGGCACCAGCGGCGACCTCGACATCGACGTGCTCCGGCCGCTCACGTCGCGGGCCACCGCCGCGGAACTTCTCGAGTCATTGGGCTGGGACAAGGTCATCCGTCGATTCGTCGACGACCGCACACCCCCGCAGTAGCACCGAGCCGGCCGTGATTGCCGCGGGCGCTTGGCCTGTTCGGCCGCGACCCGGGTCTGATCGGTGGCATTGTGAGTACGGGCTGTTATCTCATCGTGGGTGCGGCACGGCCGCACAGGTGCTACTCGGCTGGGCTTCGTCCAGCCGCCGAAGTTCATTGCAGAAGGCATGATCCGTTACCACTCGACGGGAGTTCATCGCATGGCCACGCACACCCATCTCGGGCACATCTTCCACATCGCCGGCACACCGAAAGTGACCGAAGCCGCGGCCGCCCTGGTATCGATTCCCGACGGCGCCCTGGTGCTGGACGACGGCGGGCGAATCGTGTTCTGCGGTGACCGAGCCGAGATCCCGTCGGATTACGAGTCCGGCACCGTGCACGACCACAGGCCCGGCTTTCTGCTGCCGGGGTTCGTCGACACCCACATCCACTTCCCGCAGACCTACGCCGGCGACTCCTACGGCGGCGGTCAGCTGCTGGAATGGCTGACCCTGTGCATGTTCCCGTCGGAGACGAAGTTCGCCGACCCGGAGTTCGCGCAGCAGGCGGCCGTCGAGTTCACCAACCGGCGCATCTCGGCGGGCACCACGGCCGCCATGGTGTTCGGGTCGGCGTTCCCACATGCGCAGGACGCGTTGTTCACCGAGACGCAGAAGGCCGGTCTGCGGATCGTCAGCGGCCGCGGAATTCAGACCGTCGGCGGCGAAACCGCTCAGCCGCTGATGACCTCCGAAGAGGACGCGATCCGGCTCACCCGCGAGGAGATCGAGAAATGGCACGGCGCCGACACCGGCGATGTCGCCACGGCGTTGCTGCACGTGGCAATCATCCCGCGGTTCTCGCTGTCGGTGACCCCCGAGACCCTGAAGAATCTCGGAGAACTCTACGAGGAGGTCCGGGACCGCGGGGTGTACGTGCACTCGCACCTCAACGAGAACAATCGGCCCGGCACCGGCGAGGTCGACTCGACCAAAGAGACCTATCAGGTGAATTCATACCTGGACACGTACGACGGGAAGTTCCTGCCCGGCTCGGAAGTGGGCGGGAAGAGCCTGCTGGGCCGACGCACCATCCTCGCGCACTGCGTGCACTGTCAGGATGTCGAGCTCGAACGGATGGCCGAGACCGGCACGTCCGTCTCGCACTGCCCGATCTCGCAGCTGTTCCTGGGATCCGGAACGATGCCGTGGAAGCGCACCGTCGCGTCGGGCGTCAATATCTCGGTGGGAACCGATTTCGGCGGCGGCGACGAATGGCTGATTCCCCGGGTGCTCGGCGACGCGTTCAAGGTGCACATCACCGAGGCCGGTGACGACGGGGTGTCGATGCATCCGGCCGAGATGCTGTTCGTCGGCACCCTCGGCGGCGCCCGGGCACTGGACATGGAGAACCGGTTCGGCAATTTCGACGTGGGTAAGGAAGCCGACTTCGTCGTCGTCGACCCGTCCGGCACGCCTGCGCTCGACGGCCTGCTGCGCAACGCCGTTCGCGCCGCCGATCCCGATCTGGCCCGCGATCAGACCCTGTTCGCGTTGCTGATGGGGATACGCGACACGTCCATCTCCGAGGTCTACGTCGCAGGCCGAAAAGCCAAGGCGTCCTAGACGGGTGGTACCCCGCGACCGCCGGACGACCTCACGGTCGACCGGCGGTCACGGCTAGGGGTTCACCGACGAATGGTGGTTGGCAATCAGCCACTTTCCGTCTTCGTACCGATAGACCCACGTCACCCTGGCCGCCACATCTTGACCGTTGGCGTTGATGACCCAGCGGCCCACGTTGTAGGCGAGGTTGCAATCCGAATACTTGAAACTTTCTTCCATGCGGGCGATGGGATCGGCCTTGATCAGGTTGACGAAATACTCCGTTATCTTCTCCGGAGTGTCGGCGATAGGCACCGACAGGGTCGGCAGCAGCACCGCATCCGGCCGGTACAACGCGGCGACCCTGCTCGCGTCACCGCTTTCCAGTGCGTCATTCCAACTCGTGAAGAGCGCATCCAGTTCACTGTCTGTCGCGCGCACGCAATTGTCTTCGGAGTCAGAGGAACTGACCGAGGAACAGGCGACCGCCGAAATTGCCAACGCGAGAATCGCAAAGCCCAAGCCGAACGGTGTGGTATTCATACCAACCTCCGCGGAGAAAGGCGCCTACGGGAATTGACCCGCTAACCGATAAAGCGTAACTCCGGGACCTGGCTCTGCGGATCGGATCAGCGCACGTCGACCCACGCACGGGATGCGACCGATGCCGTGATGGCGTCGAGAGCTTCGGCCGCGGCCACGGCGTCGGCGATCGTTGCGCCCCGGGGCTTTCCGTCGACGATCGAGGCGATGAAGTTGTTCCCCTCGATGACCTTGAGGTCGTCGTAGCTCATCGAGGACGCGGAACCCGGCTGGAAACGGGCATACGCTCCTGCGTCGGGGCCCACCCACACCGTGGTGATCGACTGGTCCTGGTATTTGCTCCCGAGGCTCGTTCCGAGTTCGTTCATCCGGCGGAAGTCCCAGTACACCGCACCCTTGGTGCCGTGGATTTCGAACCCGTAGTTGTTCTGCTCGCCGACGGCCACGCGACTCGCGTCCAGCGTTACCCGTCCGCCGGACGACAGGCGAACCAGCGCGCTGACGAAGTCGTCGTTCTCCACCGGCCCCAATTTGCCGCCCGTCGCGCGCGCATGCCCGCTGGTGGCACCCGTCGGGACAGCGCGCTGGGGGATGAAGATCGCGGTGTCGGCCACGACTGCGTCGATGTCGCCGAGCAGGTACCGGACCAGGTCGACACCGTGCGAGGCAAGGTCTCCCAGAACGCCCGACCCACCGCGCGCGTTCTCGTAACGCCAGCTCAGCGCCCCGTCCGGATGCGCGGCGTAGTCGCTGAGGAAGCGGAATCGCGAGTGCGTGATGGTGCCCAGTTCGCCCGACGCGATGAGGTCGTGCGCCATCGCGACGGCGGGTGCGTTGCGGTAGTTGAATCCGACGGTCGACTGGACGCCCGCCTTCTCGACGGCGGCGGCCACTGCCTTCGCATCCTCGGATGACAGCCCGACCGGCTTCTCGATCCAGATGTGCTTGCCCGCCTCGGCCATCGCGACACCGATCTCGCGGTGTAGGAAGTTCGGTGCGGTGATGCTGACTGCGTCGATGTTCTGGTCGGCGGCGATGTCACGCCAGTCGGTCAGCGCTACGCCGAACCCGAATTGGGCGGCGGCCTCCTCGGCGCGGCCGGGTACCTCGTCGGCGACGGCGCCCAGACGGATCGGCGGCGCTTCCGGGAAGTGGTGGCGCTGACGGAGATATGCGTTCGTGTGCACTCGGCCCATCCAGCCGAATCCGGCGACGGCTACTGCGATTTCGGTGGGGTTGACGTTGGTCAAGATCGACTCCGGAACTGATCGGGCGGCGTGTGTCTCTACGACAGTGCTGCGCGCCGGGAGCGAAGTCAATCATTTGTGCTGACAAAGTGGCTCTCGAGGTGATTTTGATGGCTTTCCGACCTACTCGAACCTCACACCACCCTGCGCGGAGGGGACCGCTGAAAGCCCGACCAGCGGTCCCCTGCCGTGAGCCGGTGACCCTCACCCGGATCAACCAGCGCACTTCCGTCAGCGGCTACGCACCCGCGCGTCGCACCAGTGCCGGTACGCCGGCGTCGACCCTAACCATCCACTGATCCAGCGACTCGAACATCTCGTCCCCCGACGGTCCACCGGGAACAGAGAGTTCATGCAACGCTTGGCCTTCCGAAGGAACAAGCGAAACCTGAGGCGGAACGTCCTCACCCGATGCCGGGCCCGACGCCACGTCCGCAGTTCGCAGGACAGCGGCGAGAATGCTGCCCTGCCCAGCGGCGAGAAAAAGCCCCTGAGGGGTTGTCGACCAAGCCATTTCGGTGTCCTTTCGTCGAATCACGAATGCGATACAGGACCGACCGTATGAGGAGATTCGACAGTTGAACCGAGTAGTCGACTACTCGAAATCTCTCGGCCGAGGGCCTGACCGGTCAACGCATCGATCGAGCGAACACGGAAACGAGCAACGGTCAGGTGGTCAGTTTCCGTTGCCGGTTCGCTGCCCGCCGGATCTGAAGGATTCGTACACCGCCGACGAGCGCCATGATCACCGCGCCCGCGATGGCCGCGAACAGCAGGGTGACACCGAGCGGGACCGTGAACTCCCAGACGAACAGTTCCAGGACGACACTGTCGAGGTTCTGCAGGATGAACACGAGAAGCAGGACCAGGACGAGGATGCCGATGACCAGACCAGTCCAGGTCGCCCCGGTACGGGTGTGCTTGATCCCCTTGCCTCTCGCCACGTCCGACGGCACCCCGGAACCCGCGTCGTGGGGACGCGGGTCGGAGGACGGCACCTCACCACCAGGCGGGTGTCCTGTCGGGAGACCGGATCCGGAGTTCGGTGTTTCGTCCGTTGGCGGCAACATGAGACCCGATTACCCAGGCCGTCACCCCACCAACCGGGTCGGGGCTGTTCCCTCGGGCGCGTCGGGTTGTCGATCATCGTGGTGTAATCGCCGGGGGCAGGTAACGGTCGATCAAATCCTGGATGGGATCTGGCGCCACCTGCGGCGGGGGTGACACCGGGTCCTGCGCGAAGGCACCGAGCACGTCGCTGGTGTGCTGTTCGGCGGTGCCGTACGTGTTGGCCGATACCGAGAAATCAGGCCCGAACGACGCAGAAGCGACAACACTGGGCCCGTAGTCCGACCAGCCCCATTTGGTTCCGGTCACCGACGGCAGCCGCCCGGTGCCCCAGTTCTGATGGGTTCCGTCGGCGGCGGCGGGGGCCGCGGTGGCCATCCACTCCAGAATCTGGCTGTCCGGATCGATGGTCTTCTTCGCCTCGAGAAACGTCACGGTGTCCGCGGTGCTGGTCACCGCGTCGCCCCAGAATCCGGATCCCCGGGTACTGGTGAGCCGATACTCGGCGGCGATCACATCGATCGACTGCGGGTACTTGGCGTACGCCTGCGAGGCGGCGTTGTCGTCGCTGTCACGGATCATCCGCTGCCCGAGCGCGAGCTCCTCGGGCGAGCCGTCGCCGTGCCGGAGCAGGTAGTCGGCTACATATAGTTTCACGATGGACAATCCCGGCCTGGCTTCCCCCTGATTCGCCGTCCCGATGCGGGTTCCGCTCGGGGTGTGCATGAACGACAGCGCGGTCCGCCCCGGCACCTCGTCGATCCTGTCGGGCGTCGGCGCCGAGTGAGCCGTCATTCCGGACGCGAACGCGACGAGCCCGGCTACCAACAGCGACAGCGCGGAGCGACACACCCACCTGTTCATACCGCGCGAGTACCCGGTTCCACCGGGCTCAGCCGTCCCGGTCACCGGAAATCTGGTTCCTACGGTGTCGGTGTCCCGAGTCGGTGCGCCGATCGGCACCGTCGGTGCACACTGAACTCAGCCCCGCGGCCCGGATCGGTGCTCTTACCGGAACCGCGGAGGCGGTGCAGGAGGACCGGATGTTCCACCGCGGCGAGCACGCCGTCACCGACGCTCCCACGCTCGACGAGGACCTGCTCGTCGAGCCCGTAGCCCGCCGCCGCCCGTGGGTCGAATTCTTCGCGTCCACGCCCGGACGGCTGTCCATGCTGGGGATCGCGCTCATCGCCGCGGTCATCGCGGCGGGCGCGATCACCTCGGCGGCGGTCGGCGCGCGGCAACAGCGCGTCGAGACACTGCGCACCCACACCGAGCCCCTGGCAAACGCCGCCCAGGCCCTCTACAGCTCGCTGTCGATCGCCGATGCCGCCGCTATCACGTCCTTCATCTCCGGTGGCGGTGGTGTCGAGTCGTCTACCGGCGCGGAGCAGTTCACCCAGGCGATCGGGGACGCGTCGAACGCGCTGGTCACGGCGACCAACGGGGTGTCGTCGCAGGACGCCGAATCGCTGGCGCTGCTGTCGGACGTGGTGCGCGACCTCGCCGAGTACTTCAACCTCGTGGCCACGGCTCAGGCGAACGACCGGGCCGGCAACCCGGTCGGGGTGGCGTATCTGGCCGATGCGTCCGCGCTCATGCAGGACACCATCCTCCCGTTGGCGGAGCGACTCTACGTCCATCAGGCCGAGGCGGTCGCCGAGACCCAGACGCACACCGCCCAGCTGCCCGCGGCCGCCTTCACGGTGACGGTGGCCGCCCTCGTCGCCCTCGTTCTCGCCCAGCTGTACCTCATCCGGAAGAGCAAGCGCCGGTTCAACCCCGGCCTCGCTGTCGCCACCCTGCTGATGGCCGGGCTTCTGTTGTGGCTGATCGCCGGAAGCCTGGTGTCGACATCGGCGAGTGAACACGCGAGAACCGAAGGAACGCA
Organism: Rhodococcus opacus; assembly: GCF_012396235.1. Taxonomy (GTDB): domain Bacteria; phylum Actinomycetota; class Actinomycetes; order Mycobacteriales; family Mycobacteriaceae; genus Rhodococcus_F; species Rhodococcus_F opacus. The sequence goes on from NZ_JAAXPA010000029.1 coordinate 105,010, forward strand.
ACCCATCAACGCGGTTGCCCGCGCTCGCATCCTGGCGCAGCAGGCCCGCGCCGACGAAACTCTCGCCATCCTGCAACGCGGGTCCGACACCCAGTCGGAAGTCGACTACGCGCGGCACTCCCAGACCTTGTCCGACGAGCTCACCCGGCAGCTGGAGAGCTCGCATGGTCGCGCCGCCGAGCAACACCTCCGCGACGCCGTGACGGCTCGCGACGGCTGGCTGGCCGCGCACCGGGACATCGAGGGCGCCCTCGAGCGCGGTGACTACCCGACAGCTGCGGCGATCGCCGCCGGATCCGGCTCGGGCACATCGTCGACGCAGTTCGCCGCCCTGGACGAGTCCCTCAGGAACGCGATCGAGCGACTCCGCAACGACGAGGCCAGCGCGGTGACGGACGTCTACCGGTCGATGTCGGCACTGGCAGTCGGTAGCATGATTATTGGCGTGTCCTGCGGATTCGCCGTCGGCGGGGGAATCTGGCCGCGATTGAACGAGTACCACTGATGACACAGGTGAGGCTTTCGAGACCGGTGGCAAGACGGTGCGCCCGGCACCTCGTCGGCGTTCTTGCCGTCGCTGTCCTCGCCGGCTGCGCCGCACCCGACCCTCTCACCCCGCCCATCACGGGCACCTACACCGCACGACCGATGACGGAAGGCGCACAGATCATCCCGCCCACGAACAGTCCGCCGCCTGAACCGCCGCTCCCCGATTCGTGCGGGTCGCTCGCGAGCCTGCGACCCGGCCCGCAGCCCGCGCCCGGGCAGATGCCGCCCGGGGGATCACTCGCCGAGATCGCGGGACGGGGCCGGTTGATCGTCGGCGTCGACCAGAACACCAATCTGTTCAGCTTCCGAGACCCGACCACGGGCACCCTGCAGGGGTTCGACATCGATGTGGCGAAGGAGATCGCCCGGGACATCTTCGGCGATCCGACCAAAATCGAGTTCCGGCTGCTCACCTCCGCCGGCCGGTTCTCCGCACTCGAGAACAATGACGTAGACGTCGTCGTCCATGGCTTTTCGATCACGTGTGAACGTGCACAACTCGTCGGCTTCTCCACCGAGTATGTCCGCGCCTTTCAACGCATTCTGGTCCCTCGGGGTTCCGACATCGCCGGACCGGCGGACCTGGCCGGAAAGCGGGTCTGCACCTTCATCGACACCACGTCGCTTGGCACCGTCCAACGGGTCGCGCCGGACGCCACGATCATCGCGGTCCCCGACTGGGACGACTGCCTGGTCACCATGCAGAAGAAGCAGGCCGACGCGACCAGCACCTCCGACTCGATCCTCGCCGGACTCGCTTCCCAGGACCGGAATCTTCAGATCGTGGGGCCACGGCTGGAGGCAGAAGAGCACTGGGCGATCGGTGTCAACAAGGGCAGGGAAGATCTGGTGCGGTTCGTCAACGGCACCCTCGACCGACTACGTGCAGACGGCACGTGGACGAGCATCTACGACCGGTGGCTAGCGGCCCCGCTCGGACCCGTCGCGGGCCCGCCCCCACCTACCTATCGTGATTGAGGGGCATGAAACGTCGGGCGCCGTCTCGAACCGCGCATATCCCTCGTCGATGACGATGCGGGAGACGCACTCTTCAACAAAATATGAAAATACTGGCCACCCTTGGTGCGTGACAATTCCGATGATCGCACCCGAATTCGCATGTGCATATCAGTGGCGGTCGAATCATTCCGCGCTTCACTAGCGCATTTCGGGTCAGCTGTTCCTCCACCAGGTCACGATGTCGACTCTCTTCGCCCAGGCTGCGAGCTGGTGCGCCCGAGTCCTCGCGACGGCGTGCAGCCGCGGTCGAAGCACATACATACTGATCAGACCGGCGGCCCGGCTGCCCCCAGGCGCGCCGGGCCACCGCTGTCCCGAATTGCTCCGTCGGTCAGCCGAGGCCGATGCCGCCGCCGAAGGTGACACTCAGCCAATTCAGGAAAATTCACGGGGTCTTCTCTTACTCCATTCATCGCGTTCGCGATCGCGGAACGTTTCACCAAACCCGAATATTCTCACATGATGAAATTTAACAACCGTCCATATTGACCCGAATAATGGATCAATTCGTTCACGTGCATGGTGAGCAATCAGAGGGGCCGCTGGACTACAGGGGACACATCACGCGGCCGCGGGTGCGGGAATCACCTTCGAGTGTCTGGGGCGGGTCGGTTCTCCGGGCGGGGGTGGGCCCGGGCCCAGGCGGCGTAGCGGGCGGCGAGGGGGGCGGCGGTGAGTCCGTGCGCCAGGACGGAGAGTGCGATCGTGATAACCGCGGTGGTCAGGAGTAGTTCTTCGTGGGGTAGCTCGCCCGGTTCTTCGACGATGAGGATGGCGAAGACGATGGTGGCGAGGCCGCGGGGCCCGAACCAGCCGAGAAAGGCCAGGGTCGGGGCGCGTGGGTGGGTGCCGACAAGGGACAGTGCGACGGGGATCATCCGGACGACGGTCAGGCTCACGACGGCGTACCCGAGCACGGCCCAGGAGAGACTCCCGAGTGCGGGACCGAGCAGCACGGCGCCGAAGACGATGAAGGTCACGGCGCTGAACAGGTCACCGGTCTCGTCGATCATGTGCCCGGCGTCGTCGTCGACGTCGGCGCGGCGCCGGAGTGCGCCGAAGGTCAGTCCGCCGACGAACGCGGCGATGAATCCGGAACCGCCCAGCGGCACGGCGGCGGTGTAGGCGAGCAGTGCTGCGGTCACCGGCACGGTGTGCGCCCACAGTGGGTCGAGGGCGTGGCGCCGACCGGCCGTCACCAGGACCGTGGCGGCGAGTACGCCTGCCACGACCCCGGCGACGACCCCGTATCCGATCTGCTCGGTGACCAGACGGGCGGCCGCACCATCGCCGATCGCGCCCGCTTCGGCTTGCGCGATCGCGAGCACGATCAGGAACAATGGCACACAGATACCGTCATTGAGGCCGCTTTCGACGTTCAAGCCCTGGCGTATCCGCATCGGCAGCACGGGGAGGGTGACCACGGCCTGACCGAGCGCGGCGTCGGTGGGGGCGAGGATCACCGCGAGCAGCAACGCCTCGGGCCAGGCGAGATCGCCGAGCACGATCGCGGCGGCACCGAATCCGGCCGCGATGGTCAGCGGCAGACCGATACCGAGAAGTCGCGCAGGTAAGGAGATCTCGGTGCGGAGTTCGGCCAGGTCGACGTGTGCAGCGTCGGAGAACAGCACCAACGCCAGGGTCACCTCGGCGAGCAGTTTGACGATCTCGGCGGTGGCGTGCACGTCGACCACGCCGGCCGCCTCCACGCCGAGCAGGAGCCCGGTGACGGTGAAGACGATCGGGGCGGTGATCGGCGTGCCCGCAACGCGCCGGGAGATCCCCGCGAAGCCGAGCAGGACCACGGCGATCGCGGGCAGCGCCCACGTCATGGCGGCCACGCCTCACACCCGGTCGATATCGCCGTGGCGCGAGGTCGTGTCGTGAGGCCGCAACCCTCGATTCGCATGATGAATCCCCTGTCCCATCGTCGTCCTCATAGGTTGCGGAAATGCCTGTCGCACTGTTCGTTGTCGCTAGCCGTTCATCTCGCCGGTCGATATGGCCGTGCGGCTCGGTCTCTGTCGGGGTGCCAGGTCGAGACGGCCCAGATCACCACGGCGTTGAGGGCGATGATCGTGATCGCCCACATGGGGTAGTAGGGCAACCAGAGGAAGTTGACGATGATCGAGATTGCGCAGATCACCATGGCGCCCCCTCGCGCCCAGGTGGCACCGGTGAACAGGGCGATTCCGGCGGCGGTGACGATCGCGCCGAGAACCAGGTGGGTCCACCCCCATGCGGTGAGGTCGAATTGGTAGGTGTAGTCGACTCCGGTGACGATTACCTCGTCCTTGGAGATCGCGGACAGGCCCTGGAGTAGCTCGAGGACACCGACGGTGACCAGCAGAACCGCCCCACCCATCGCGGACCCTTGCGCCACACCGCGTTTGACCACAGATTCCTCGGACATGACCGTTTCCCTTCCCGGGCAACGCGTGAAGTTTCCGGCGAACTCCATTGTCCTCCGGTCGGGCCGGTGATGGCGGCAATTCGCGGCAGATGTGGTCCCGCCGAGTTGTCTCCAGGACCGGGAGCACGGGGACGACGCCCAAGCGTGATGGATTCGAAGCACGGACCGCCGGATCTCCGGTCATCTCGGAACATGCCCGTGGTCAGCCGCAGCATCTCCACGAGATGGCCCCGTTCGCGGTACCGGATGCGTGGGTGGGGCCTCGGAGTGTTTGAACCGCCCTGGATCGAGTGGAGACTTCGTTCAGGCCACCTCGAGGACCGAGGCGGCGGCGGTGGGGCGCTGTTCACGGTAGCGCGTCTCGTACTCGATCGGCGACAGGTAGTCGATCGACGAATGCAACCGGTCCGCATTGAACCAGCGAACCCACTCGGCAGTCTCCCGCTCCACCTCGTCCCGCCCGGACCACAATCGGTCCCGTCGATCAACTCGGTCTTGTAGAGCCCTATGGTCGATTCCATCATCGCGTTATCGAGGGCGTCCCCGGCGCTGCCGATCGAGCCCGCGATGCCCGATTCGGTCAGCCCGTCGACGAATACCCGTGAGGTATATTGGGCGGGCTCAACCGGTCGATGCAACACCTCGATCACGGAGGTGTGCAATGGGATACAGCAACAAGCAGATGTCTCAGGCGCCGGTGGGTGCCAGGCGGCAGTGGGCGGCGGACAGGGCATTGCGA
>NZ_JAAXPA010000003.1 GCF_012396235.1 Rhodococcus opacus
CGGCCATAGCGGAGGGGAAACGCCCGGTCCCATTCCGAACCCGGAAGCTAAGCCCTCCAGCGCCGATGGTACTGCACCCGACAGGGTGTGGGAGAGTAGGACACCGCCGAACATCCGTTACCGAAAGCCCCCCAACCACGTTGGGGGGCTTTCGGCATTCCCGGGCACGAACACCCATGCCGCGCCTGTCTTTTCACCCCGACGCACCGCCGGCAGACGGTCAATCGGTCGGTCGATTCCGGGAGCCACCGCCAATCGCGTGAAGTCATGCCGACGCGTCGCGGAATCGACTCGTGAAATGCGTTCAGAGACGACAGTCGAGGCGCCGGCTGGCGACAGCGAGGGATCTGTGAGGTTCGACTCGATGTAGAGGCGAAGTCGCGCCAGCAGGCTGCACTCGAGTGACTCCCGATGTCGTGCTTCGTCGTCGGCGGCGCTCGCGACGAGTACGCGAGCGAGCCGAACCGTCGCGCACTCGAGATGGTCGAGAAGCAGCGGAGCCGCTGCGGCCGTCCGGGCCAAGAGGTGGAGGTGCGTGCACAGCATGTCGTACAGAGGGTTCGCGGGAACCAGATACTCCATCGCTCTGGTGACAGTCGCCGCCGGCATATCCAATTGCGCGTGATCGAGATTCACCGCGATCCTTAGCCACCTGCGGATTGTCGAACCAGTACTCGGCCAGCAGCGGCGCGATCTCCGACTGGATCACCCGGAGGTACCAGCGCTCCGCGAAGTTCTCGCCCGACGCGTCGACGGATCCCGGAGTGAAGTACGAATGACCGATGCAGTAGTCCTTGCCGAGGTTCGGGTCGGTCGCGATCACCTCGTTCAGCCTGGTCATCCGTACCGCGATGCGGTCGACGACCGGTTCGTCGCACGTTCCTCTACTCTGCCGGAGTTGGGGTTGTGCTTCCTGACGGTCGGCTGCTTGTTCCTCGGCATACCGCGGCGCCATGGCCTCAATCTGTTGCATCACCTGGACGATGGCGGCCGGCTGTTGGTCTGGTGGGTATCCGTACTTGCGGAGCAGGCGCTTGATGCTGGCCCTCAGCTTGGCCTTGACGTCCTAGCGCACCGTCCAGTCCGGGTATCGCGACGCATGGTCGCCACGAGGTCGCGGGCAATGTGGGCGAGCACATCGTCGCCCATGACGTCGACGGCGGCCTCGTTCTGTGCAACTACGACGTGCGGCCGCACGGGACCGGGTGTACTACCCGGTCCCGGTCTCGCGCTGAACGTCGCGATGCCTTGAAACGGGCATATCAGCTGAAACGGGCATATCTGGAGTGGCAGCTGCGCCTAGACTCCGAAGATGGTACGCAGCGCGAAGGCTGCACGTCAGCAGCCAACCGATCAGCGTTCGGCGTTCGACAGGTTCGTCGAGCAGATCGAACTCCGGGTAAGCCAGGCGCCGTTCTTCGGGATCTGCGCGGGAGCCGTCGCGCTGTGGGTCGTCAGCATCCCACTCTGGAAGGACCTTCACGAGTGGCAGATCGCCATCCACACCGCCGGTGCCGTCTTCACGTTGCTTCTCGTGGTCCTGCTCGAGAATGCCAGCCGCCGCGCCACCGAGGCTCTGCAGGAGAAACTGAACGTCATCGCCGAGGCGCTCGCCGCCCTGCTCGATTCCTCCGCCCGGGACAACCCCGAGCTGAGGAAGGCGGAGGAGAAGTTGCGGGAGGCTGTCGGGCTCGAAGACCGGCACTAGCCATCCGCCCCTGTGACTTGGCGCACCAAGCAGGTAAGTTATGTGTAACCGCAAAAACTACTAACCAGTAGGGGTACGAAATGCCTGTTCCGTCCGCCGCCACGTTCGCGCGGCTAGCCGACCTCATCGCCATTCCGGATGCGGCGGATCGCCCGACGCGGTCCGTCGTCGAGGCGTTCACGGGTAAGGAACTGGCCACTGTCCCGGTCGGTACCGCTCAGGATGCCCAGGACGCGATCGCACGTGCCCGGGTGGCGCAGAAGGAATGGGCCAAGCGTCCCGTCACTGAACGCGCCGCGATCTTCCACCGCAACCGCGACCTGGTGCTCGAGAACCGCGACGCCCTGATGGACATGGCTCAGGCCGAGACGGGCAAGTCCCGCGCCGCCGCGCAGGAGGAGGTCCTCGACATCTCGATGACCGCCCGCCACTACGCGCGCGTCGCCCCCAAGCTGCTGCGTCCCCGCCGCATCTCCGGCATGCTGCCCGGCCTCACCAAGACGGTCGTGCGGTACCAGCCGAAGGGCGTCGTCGGCGTCATCTCGCCGTGGAACTACCCCATGACGCTCGCGGTGTCCGACGCCGTCGCCGCGCTCCTCGCCGGCAACGCCGTCGTCCTCAAGCCCGACAGCCAGACCCCGTACTGCGCCCTGGCCTGCGTCGACCTGCTGTATCAGGCGGGGCTGCCGCGCGACCTGTTCGCCGTCGTCCCCGGACCGGGCTCGGTGGTCGGCACCGCCCTCGTCGAGAACACCGAGTACCTGATGTTCACCGGATCCTCGGCCACGGGTCAGCTTCTCGCCGAGCAGGCCGGTCGCCGTCTCATTGGCTTCTCCGCCGAACTCGGCGGCAAGAACCCGATGATCGTCACCGCCGGCGCGAACCTCCGTGAGGTCACCGACGCCGCCGTCCGCGCCTGCTACTCCAACTCCGGGCAGCTGTGCATCTCGATCGAGCGGATCTACGTCGAGGAATCCATCGCACCCGAGTTCACCCGGATGTTCGGGGAACGCGTCCGCAACATGAAGCTCGGCGCCGGCTACGACTTCGGCATCGAGATGGGCAGCCTCGTGTCCGAGGCTCAGGTCAAGGCCGTGTCCAGCCACGTCGACGATGCCGTCGTCAAGGGCGCCACCGTGGTCGCCGGCGGTAAGGCGCGCCCCGACCTCGGCCCCCTGTTCTACGAGCCGACCGTCCTGACCGGCGTCCCCGAGGACGCCGAGTGCTACCGCGACGAGACGTTCGGGCCGCTGGTCTCGATCTACCCCGTCGCCGACGTGGACGAGGCGATCGAACGCGCCAACGACACCGAGTACGGCCTGAACGCCAGCGTGTGGGCGGGTACCAAGGCGGAGGGCGAGGCCATCGCCGCCCGGATCCACGCCGGAACCGTCAACGTCGACGAGGGTTACGCCCCCGCGTGGGGCAGCACCGGTGCGCCGATGGGTGGCATGGGAGTGTCCGGTGTCGGCCGCCGCCACGGCGACGACGGGCTCCTCAAGTACACCGAACCGCAGACCATCGCCACCACCCGCATCCTCAACCTCGGCGGCCCGCGTGGACTGTCGCCGAAGGTGTGGGCCAAGATCATGCCACCTTTCGTGAAGGCGCTGCAGTGGATTCCGGGCCGCTAGACGTGGACAGCGCGCGCATCCTGATCGACGTCCCGCCCGGCGAGGTGTGGGACGTGGTGACCGACGTGGAGGGCATGGGCCGGTTCAGCCCCGAGAACACCGGGGCGCGCTGGACGTCCGGCACTCCGGTGACCGTGGGGGCGCGGTTCGTCGGCGCCAACCGGCACGGGGCGGTGCGGTGGAAGACGCACTGCACCGTCGTGGATATCGTTCCGGGTCAGAGGTTCTCGTTCGAGGCAGACGAGCCGAAGGCGCGCTGGACGTATCACCTCGAACCCTCCGGCGCGGGCACACTCGTCACCGAGACCCGGGAGATCTACGCGACGCCCGTATGGTGGGTGCGGCTGGTGCAGAAGTCGAAGGTGCTGGGCAGCAACCGCGACCAACTGATGCAGGACGGGATGCGGCAGACCCTCGAGCGCATGAAAGTCGCCCTCGAGAGCTGATTTTCCACCCTGGGGTGCTGATTCTTCACCCTAGGGTGGCTGGCGCCGCTGTGCGCAGGGTCCGAGACTGGACGCTGTCCACACCTCTCGGAGGCGCCTCCCATGAATCCTCGGCCGACACCCGTCGAAGCTGGTCGGTCGTGCCCTGACGTCCGCCGTGAGGACGTGTGGTTCCCCTCGCGGGGACAGCGCTGCGCCGCCTGGCTGTACCGGCGCCATTCCGAAACCCCTACGGCAGCACCCTGTGTGGTGCTCGCGCACGGCTGGAGCGGGGTGCGCGAGCAGAGACTCGACGCGTTCGCGGAACGGTTCGCGGCCGCGGGAGTCACGGCGCTGGTGTTCGACTACCGCTACTTCGGTGCCAGCAAGGGCGAACCCCGCCAACTGCTCGACATCGACAGTCAACTCGACGACTGGGACAGTGCCGTCGCGTTCGTGCGCAGCCGCCCGGACATCGACCCCAGCCGCGTCGCGCTCTGGGGAACGTCACTGTCCGGCGGACTCGTCCTGACGGCGGCCGCGCGGGACCGGCGCGTGGCCGCGGTCGTGTCGCAGGTGCCGTACGTCGACGGTCTGACGAACCTTCCGCGACTAGGCATGGCCGGGCTCGGCCGCATGGCGGTCGCCTACCTGCGGGACCGGTACGCCCAGGTGCGGCACCGGCCGCCGTACATGTTTCCCGTCGTCGGGCCGCCGGGCTCGTTCGCGGCCATGACCACACCCGACGCGGAGGCGGGATATCACCGGATGGATCCGCCCGGTTCGACGTGGCGCAACGAAACCCCGGGGCGGGTGGCGTTGCAGGCAGCGCTGTACCGGCCGACGACGACGGTCGCGAAGATCACCTGCCCCGTCTACTTCGCCATCGCCGACCACGACGTCGTCACCTTCACCCGCAGCGCGCAGAAGGCCGCGGCCAAGACCCCGGGCGCCGAGGTGCACGTGTACCCGGGCGGTCACTTCGACCCCTACTTCGGCGACCTCTTCGAGCGGGTGGTCGCGGACGAGACCGACTTCCTCGTCCGCCACCTCCGCCGCCCGGCTAGCCGCTGACCGTGCCGAACTGTTCGCGCAGAACGCCTTTGACGACCTTCCCGCTGGCGTTGCGGGGCAGCTGGGGGAGGACCTCGACGAATTTGGGCCGCTTGTAGCGGGCGACCCGGCCGTCGAGCCAGTCCGCGAGGGCGTCGACCTCGAGCGCCGCCCCGGGCCGCGGGACGACGACCGCGACGGGAACCTCTCCCCAGCGCTCGTCGGCCCGCCCGATCACGGCGACATCCACGATGTCCGGGTGGGCGGCCAGGGCATTCTCGACCTCGGCGCAGTAGATGTTCTCCCCACCCGAGATGATCATGTCCTTCTTGCGGTCCACCACGTACACGAACCCGTCCGAGTCCACCCGCACGAGGTCGCCGGAGTGGAACCAGCCGCCGTCGAACGCGTCCGCGGTGGCCTCGGGGTTCCTCCAGTATCCCTCCATGAGTCCCGGGCCGCGGTAGACGATCTCACCGATCTCGCCCTGCGCCACGTCGTTCATCGCCTCGTCGACCACGCGCATCGCCACGGTGTCGATCGGCCTCCCGACCGACCCGATCTTCCGCACGGCGTCCTTGCCGTCGAGCATGCACGTCACCGGGGACATCTCGGTCTGCCCGAAGAACGCGACGATCGCGGCGTCCGGGAAGGCGGCGTACAAGCGGTCGAGGAGGGTCGGTGTGGCCGGCGCGGCTCCCCAGCCCAGTACCCGCAGGGCGAGGTCCCGACCGTCGGGGCCGGCGTCGTCGAGGATGGCCTGCCACTGGGTGGGCACCATGAACACGCTGGTCACCCGCTCACGCTCGAGAGCGTCGAGTAGTTCGGTCGCATCGAACGCACCGGTCGGGTGGATCACGATGGTGGCGCCGATCAGCAGGAACGGCCCGACGCTGCCGAGGGCTGCGATGTGGAACAGCGGAGACGAGACCAGGTTGACCTCGGACTCGGTGTCGAACAGTCGCCATCCCCGGATGAGAGTCAGTGCCTGCGCCTGCAGATTGAGGTGCGACAGCACCGCACCCTTCGGGCGTCCGGTGGTTCCGGACGTGTACATGATGGCGGCGGGGGAGTCTTCCGGCACGTCCGCGATCGGGACGTCGGGATCGGCTGCGCGCAACTGCGTCTCGAGCGAGCTGTCGTCGGGGGCGTCGCCGACCACGAGAACCGGCACGCTGTCGTCGACCTCCGCGGCGAGAGCGGTGAGTGAATCCTCGACGACCACGACGGTGGCGTCGCTGTCGGCGACGATGAACCGCACTTCGCCGGGGCTGAGCCGGAAGTTCACCGGCACCGCGATCGCACCCAGGCGAGTCGCGGCCAGCATCACCTCGAGGAACTCGGGGCGGTTGGTCAGCAGCAGCACGACCCGGTCGCCGCGGCCGACACCGCGGGCGGCGAGGACGGCGGCCGTCCTCGCGCTGCGGTCCTCGAGCTCACGCCAGGTGGTCGACGTGCCCCGGAACCGGAGTGCCACGGCATCGGGTTTCGCGAAGGCGTGCCGGGCAACATGATTGGCCCAGTGGGTGCGCCGGGAGGCGAAGGGCTGAGCGTTCGACGTCGTACTCATCGTGAGGTCCTCAGCCGCGGCCGAACACGGCGGGACGCTTGTCCAGGAACGCCGCGACACCTTCCCGGAAATCGGGGGCGGCGAGGAGGTCGAGTTGGCCCGTGCGCTCGCGGGCGAACGCGTTGTCGAGTTCGAAGAGGGTGGCGTCGTTGACAGCGTCCTTGGTGAAGTGGAACGCCTCCGTCGGTCCGTCGGCGAGACGTCGCGCGAGGGCGTCGACTGTCGCGGCGAACTCGTCGTCGGGGACCACGTCGGCAATCAGCCCGGCCGCGAGAGCCTCACGTGCGGGCAGTCGTTCTGCCAGAAGCGCCATCTTCAGTGCGCGAGCGCGACCGACCGACGCGGCGACCAGTGCGGTGGCACCACCGTCCGGCATCAGGCCGACCTTCGTGAACGCGAGCAGGAAATAGCTCGACTCGGTGGCGATCGTGAGGTCGCAGGCCAGGGCGAGGGAGACCCCGACGCCGGCGGCGGGACCGTTGACCGCGCCGATCACGGGCCGGGGGAACGCGCGAATCGCGGCCGCCGTGCGGTTCGCGGCATCGATCGTCGCGGCCGACGGCGGACCGGACGTAGTCTCGCCACCCAGGTCCGCGCCCGTGCAGAACGCGCGACCGGCGCCGGTGAGGACGGCGGCCCGGACCCCCCCGTCGCCGGTGTGCTTGTCGAATGCGGCGGTGACGGCGTCGAGGGTTTCGGTCGTGACGGCGTTCATGCGGGCGGGGCGGTCGAGGGTCACGCGGAGGACGCCGTCGTCGACGGTCGTGTCCACGCCGGGAATGTCGGAGCTCATGGGGATCCTTGTCAGGAAGGGCGGACGGAGAGGGCGATCTTGCCGGTGGCGGACCGGGTTTCGAGCGTCCGCAGTGCGTCGCCGGCGTGTTCGAACGAGTAGGTGGTGGGCTCGGCGATCTGCAGCGCCCCGGATTCGAGGAGCGGGCCCAGGGTCGCCCACTGCCTGCTCGTGTAGCCGGGGTTGGTGCGCACGTACTCGCCCCAGCCGGCCCCGAGAACGGAGATGTTACGCAGGAGAAGGCGATTGACCTTGACGGTGGGGATCTCGCCGCCGGTGAAGCCGAGGACCACCAGCCGCCCGTTGGGCGCGAGGCTGCGCAGGCTGTCGGTGAAACGGTCGCCGCCGACCGGGTCGAGGATGATGTCGACTCCGCGGCCTGCGGTGAGGTCGCGGACCCGGTCCTTCCAGCCGTCCACGAGGACGACGTGATCGGCGCGGTTGGCCTTTGCGATGCCGGCCTTCTCCTCGGTGCTGACCACGGCGATCGTCTCGAGTCCCAGCGCGGCCGCGACCTGCAGTGCGGCGACCCCGACACCGCCTGCGGCGCCGTGCACCAGCACGGTCTCACCGGCGCGGTAGCGGGCGCGCTCGTCGAGGGCGAAGTGCACGGTGAGGTAGTTCATCAGGAAGCCCGCCCCGGCAGTCAACGACACCGAATCGGGCAGCGGGAACACCGAGTCCGGCTCCACCGCGACGGTCTGCTGCCACGCTCCGTCCGACGCGAGGACGGCCACCCGCTGCCCGGCCCGGATGCCGCTGTCCTCGGGTGCGCTACGGACCACGCCCGCGCCCTCGACGCCGAGCACGAACGGCAGTTCGCGGACGATCTGGTAGCTGCCGGTGGTCTGCAGCAGGTCAGGGAACGACACTCCGGCGGCGTGCAGATCCACGACCACGAGGGCGGTTCCGTCGGGTTCGTCGATCTCGGTGAGCTGGACTCCGGCGGGGCCGGAAGCGGTGGTCAATTGCTGGGCATACACGTGGTGATCTCCTCCGTCGGTCCCTGAATATCCATACCAGACGCAACTGAACGGGCGCTAGATAAATTCGATCATTGACCGTGCCGGTGACGCCGTGGTACTAACTTTAACGAGCGATCAGTAATCATGCCGAGGCGGAGGATGAGACGTGCCAGAACAGACGGAGACGACGGAGGCAGCCGCACTGTGGGAGCGGCGCGGAGGCATCGGCATCATCACGCTGAACCGCCCCAAGGCGCTCAATGCGGTGAACGGTGCGTTGTCGACCGCAGTGGGCAGTCTGCTCGAGCAGGCCGAGAACGACCCCGAGGTGCGAGTGGTCGTCGTGACCGGGTCCGGCCGCGCGTTCTGCGCGGGCGCCGACCTCAAGGCACTGGCGTCCGGCGAGAACACGGCCGCGGACGGGCATCCCGAGTGGGGATTCGCCGGATACGCACAGCACTGGATCAGCAAGCCGACCATCGCCGCGGTCAACGGCTTCGCCCTGGGCGGCGGCACCGAACTGGTCCTCGCCAGTGACCTCGCGGTGGTGGACGAGGAGGCGAAGCTCGGGCTTCCCGAGGTCAAGCGCGGACTGTTCGCCGCCGCCGGGGGCGTGATCCGCCTGCAGCAGCAGATCCCGAAGAAGGTCGCGCTGGAGATCGCGCTCACCGGCGAACCGATCAGCGCGGCGCAGGGCAAGGAGCTGGGCCTGGTCAACCGCGTCGCCCCGGCAGGCACCACCCTCGACGTCGCGCTCGAACTCGCCGAGCAGATCGCCGCGAACGCTCCGCTGTCGGTACGTGAATCGAAGGCCATGATCCACCGCACCGCAACCGAACCCGACTGGGGCGACCGGGCATGGGAGGCGAACAACGCCGCCATCGCGACCATCTTCACCAGCGCCGACGCGAAGGAAGGGCCGACCGCGTTCGCCGAGAAGCGTCAGCCCGTCTGGCAGGGCCGCTGACCCGTGAGTACTTGTTAACGCCCCGCGGTTAATAAGTACTCACGGGCGGCGCAGCCGCACACTATCGAAAGGGAACATCATGACCAACGCTGTCATCGTGGACGTCGTCCGCCTCGCCTCCGGTAAGGGCAAGCCGGGCGGTGCGCTGTCCGGCACGCACCCGGTCGAACTGCTGGCGCACGTGCTCCGGAGCATCGTCGAACGCAACGGCATCGACCCCGCACAGGTCGACGACGTCATCGGCGGCTGCGTCGGACAGGCCGGCGAGCAGGCCCTCAACATCTCCCGAACGGCGGTGCTGTCGGCCGGCTTCCCGGATTCGGTTCCGGCCACCACCGTCGACCGCCAGTGCGGCTCGAGCCAGCAGGCGGCGCACTTCGCCGCGCAGGGCGTGATCGCCGGCGCCTACGACATCGTGATCGCGTGCGGTGTGGAGTCGATGTCCCGCGTTCCGATGGGCACGACGACCATCGGTCAGGACGCGTCCGGTCCGGGCATCGCCGCCCGCTACCCCGAGGGCCTGGTCAACCAGGGCATCTCCGCCGAACTGATCGCCGCCAAGTGGAAGTTCGACCGGGACACCCTCGACGCGTTCTCCGCGCAGTCGCATCAGCGTGCCGCCGACGCCTTGTCGAAGGGCTTGTTCGACAAGGAGATCGTCCCGATCTCGGTCACCAACGCCGCCGGTGAGACGGTGACGCACACCGCCGACGAGACCGTGCGCGCCTCCACCACCGCCGAGGGACTGTCCGGGCTGAAGTCGTCGTTCTACTCCGAGAAGTACGCGGCCCGGTTCCCCGAGGCGCAGTGGCACATCACCCCGGGCAACTCGTCGCCGCTGACCGACGGCGCGTCCGCGGCGCTGATCATGAGCGAGGAGATGGCGTCGAAGCTGGGGCTGACCCCCCGGGCCCGGTTCCATTCGTTCGCAGTTGCCGGTGACGACCCGGTCTTCATGCTCACCGCACCGATCCCGGCGACCAAGAAGATCCTCGCGAAGTCGGGGCTGAGCCTCGACGACATCGACGCGTACGAGGTCAACGAGGCGTTCGCGCCGGTGCCGCTGGCGTGGGCGCACGAATTCGGGGCCGACCCGGCCAAGCTCAACCCGTGGGGCGGCGCGATCGCGCTCGGGCACGCACTCGGCTCGTCGGGCACCCGCCTGCTGAGCACCCTGGTCAACAACCTCGAGGCCACCGGCGGACGCTACGGCCTGCAGACCATGTGCGAGGGCGCGGGCATGGCCAACGCCACCATCATCGAACGCATCTGAACAACCCGCTCGAAAAACCCTGCTTCCGAAAGGTATAGACATGATCGTCAACGACAGCGTCGCACTCGTCACCGGCGGTGCCTCGGGCCTCGGCCTGGCCACCACCAAGGCCCTCCTCGCCGACGGCGCCAGCGTCGTCATCATCGACCTGCCCTCGTCCAACGGTGAGACCGTCGCCAAGGAACTCGGCGACCGCGTGCGCTTCGCCGCCGGCGACGTCACCAGCGAGGCCGACGTGTCCGCCGCACTCGATGTCGCGGAGTCGCTCGGGCCGCTGCGTGTCGCCGTGAACTGCGCCGGCATCGGCAACGCCATCAAGACCGTGAGCAAGAACGGCGCGTTCCCGCTGGCCGACTTCACCAAGATCGTCACCGTCAACCTCATCGGCACGTTCAACGTGATCCGCCTTGCCGCCGAGCGCATCTCGAAGAACGAGCCGATCGACGGCGAGCGCGGCGTCATCATCAACACCGCCTCCGTCGCCGCATACGAGGGCCAGATCGGTCAGGCCGCGTACTCCGCGTCCAAGGGCGGCGTCGTCGGCATGACCCTGCCGATCGCCCGCGACCTCGCGTCGCTGCTGATCCGCGTCAACACGATCGCTCCCGGCCTGTTCAAGACGCCGCTGCTCGGATCGCTGCCCGAGGCCGCGCAGCAGTCGCTCGGCGGTCAGGTTCCGCACCCCTCGCGTCTCGGCGACCCGTCCGAGTACGGCGCGCTCGCCGCGCACATCGTCAGCAACCCGATGCTCAACGGTGAGACCATCCGTCTCGACGGCGCCATCCGCATGGCACCGCGCTGATCGGCGACCTGTGACTCTGCACGAGGACGGGCCGACCGCGACGGAGCCGGTGTACGCCGACTGGCGGACGTTCGAGGCGCTGCCGCTGACGCCCATCCTCGAGCAGGCACTGGATCTGTTCAACGAGAACGGTTACCACGGCACGACGGTGCGGCAGATCGCCCGTCGTGTCGGGGTGACCGTTCCGGCCCTGTACTACCACCACGAGAGCAAGGAAGCCGTTCTCGTGGCCCTGTTCGAAATGCAGATGCGCGAACTGAACGACCGCGCCGAGGCAGCCGCCCGCGAGGCCGGCGACGACGTGGTGGTGCAATTCTCCAACGTCGTCGAGGCGATCGTCCTGTACATGACGTACCGAGTGCGGCACGTGTCCCTCGACACCGAGTTGCGGCACGTCTCGGCCGACAGCCGCAGCCGCTACGCCGCGACCCGCAAGCGGCTCGAGCTGATGATGATCGACCTCGTCGCCGACGGCGTCGCCCGCGAGGTGTTCCACAGCGGGGACGTCCCCGAGACCGTGCGCGCCCTCCTCGGGATGTGCCAGTCCATTCCACGCTGGTTCCAGCTCGGTGGAGCACTGACCCCCGAGCAGGTCGCCGGCCGCTACGTCGACATCGCCCTACACACCGTCGGGTATCTACCCGACCACTGACATCGCGCCGGGTCCACCGAGCCGGACGAGCTCGTCCCGGCGACAAGGAGAGACCATGCAGCGCACCCTTTTCGACAGGGATCACGAAGCGTACCGGGAGACCATGCGCGAGTTTCTCGTCCGCGAGATCGAGCCGAATTACGAACGGTGGGAGTCGGACCGGCTCATCGACCGCTCGGCGTGGCTGGCGGCCGGCAAGTCCGGGATCGTCGGGCTCGGCGTGCCCGAGGAGTTCGGCGGTTCCGGCGTCACCGATTACCGCTTCCGGTACGTCGTCGCCGAGGAGATCGCCCGCACCGCGACGACGTCGTTCGGTTCGGGACTGTCCCTCCAGGACGACATCGCCATCCCGTACATCGTGAACCTCGGCACGGACGAGCAGAAGCAGCGGTGGCTGCCGGGCATGGCCGCGGGCGAGCTGATCGGCGCCATCGCGATGACCGAGCCCGGCGCCGGCAGCGATCTGCAGGGCGTGAAGACCACCGCGGTGCGCGACGGCGACGAGTGGGTGATCAACGGTCAGAAGACGTTCATCACCAACGGCATTCACTCGGACCTGGTCATCGTCGTCGCCCGTACCGACCCGAGCGCCGGTTCCAAGGGCTTCTCACTCCTCGTCGTGGAGCGGGGCATGCCCGGCTTCAGCCGGGGTCGCAAGCTGCACAAGGTCGGCCTGGCCGGTCAGGACACGGCCGAGCTCGTGTTCGAGGACGTGCGGGTGCCCACCACCAACCTGCTCGGCACCGAGGGCCGCGGCTTCGTTCACCTCATGGAAAACCTGCCCCTCGAACGCATTTCGATCGCGGTCAGCGCCATCACCGCCGCGAAGGCCGCCTACCAGTGGACGAGGGACTACGTGTTCGAGCGCAAGGCGTTCGGGAAGCCGATCGGCGATCTGCAGAACACCCGGTTCGCGCTGGCGGAGATGCTCACCGAGATCGAGGTGACCGAATCGCACATCGACCGGTGCGTACTCGCCTTGAACGCAGGCGAACTCACCGCCGTCGACGCGTCGAAGGGCAAGTGGTGGGCCAGTGAGCTGCAGAAGCGTGTCGTCGACCGCTGCGTCCAGTTGCACGGCGGCTACGGCTACATGATGGAGTACCCCATCGGCCGCGCATACGTCGACAGCCGGATCCAGACGATCTACGGCGGAACCACCGAAATCATGAAGGAAATCATCGGGCGCGACATCGCGGCAGGATAGGCGGCTCCGCCGCCCGTGCGTGGTTGACGAGTCTCTGGACTCCTTAACCACGCACGGGCGCGAAGCGCCTAGAGCAGGCGAGCCCGCGCGTCCGCGTACTCGCGGGTGAGGCGTTCGACGATCTCCGCCGCCGGGACGACGGCGTCGACGGCGCCGATGCCCTGTCCGGCGCCCCAGATGTCGCGCCAGGGCTTGGCTTCCGACTTCGTGCTCTTGTCCGCGTCCTCGCCGACACCGAAGTTCATGGCGGACGGGTCCGACACGGCGAGGTTGTTCGGGTCGAGTCCGGCGGCCTCGATGCTGCCCCGCAGGTAATTGCCGTGCACGCCGGTGAACAGGTTGGAGTAGACGATGTCGGACGCGGTGGAGTCGACGATCATCTGCTTGTAGCCCTGGTCCGCGTTGGCCTCTTCGGTGGCGATGAACGCGGATCCGATGTAGGCGAGGTCGGCGCCGGCGGCCTGCGCGGCGAGGACCGAGCGGCCGTGAGCGATGGAGCCCGACAGCAGGACCGGCCCGTCGAACCACTCGCGGATCTCCTGGATCAACGCGAACGGCGACAGGGTGCCCGCGTGTCCGCCGGCGCCGGCCGCGACGGCGATGAGGCCGTCGGCGCCCTTCTCCACCGCCTTCTTCGCGAACTTGTTGTTGATGACGTCGTGGAGGACGATGCCGCCGTAGCTGTGGATGGCCTCGTTGACGTCGGCGCGGGCGCCGAGGGACGTGATGACGATCGGGACCTCGAACTCGACGATGGTGGCGAGATCCTCGTCGAGACGGTCGTTGCTCTTGTGGACGATCAGGTTGACCGCGTACGGCGCGGACGGTGTCTCGGGGTTGTTGGCGTCGTGCTTGGCGAGGGCTTCGGTGATGCGGGTGAGCCATTCGCGCAACACCGGCTGCGGGCGGGCGTTCAGGGAGGGGAACGATCCGACGATGCCCGACGTCGACTGGGCGATCACCAGGTCGGGACCCGAGACGATGAACATCGGCGACGCGACCACGGGCAGGCGAAGCCGGTCTTGCAGGATGGGGGGCAGGCTCATGAATTTCTCCTTGATGCAGTGGTGTACGACGATGCAGTGGTTTACGACTGGGAGAGCTGGGCGGCCATCAGCGGGATGAGCGCCTGCAGGCCTTTCACGGGACGGACCATCACCTTGAACGACGTGATCTGGTCGCGGTCGTTCCAGTGGAAGAGGTCGATGCCGTTGACGTGGATGCCGTCGAGTTCGGTGGCGAATTCCAGGACCGCCGAACGGTCGCCGTACCACTCCTCGACGTAATGGAAACCGTTGCCGTCGAACACGGTCAGGGCGGCGCCGAGATACGCCAGGACCTTCGCCTTCCCTTCCTGCGGAGTGAACACCGCGGGGGAGGAGAACACGGCGTCGTCGGCGATCAGGGCGTCGAGGGCGGCGAGGGCGGCGAGGTCGCGATGTTCGACGACGTGGTGCCAGCGGTCGACGACGCCGGGGCGGGCAGGCAGTGCGGCGGTCATCCGCGGAACGCCGGGGTCGGAAGGTCTTCGCCGAACACGTCCGGCAGGTCGTCGCGGACGCTGTCGGGGAACACGGCGGGCCGCTTCTCGAGGAACGCGGAGATGCCTTCGCGCGCGTCCGGCCCGATGCCGCGGATGTTGATCCCGCGTGTCTCGACGCGGTGCGCGATCATCGGGTGCTCGGCGCCGAGTGCCCGCCACATCATCTGGCGCGACAGCGCCACCGACACCGGGGCGGAGTGCTCGGTCAGGCTCCGGGCCAGAGCGTACGCCGCGTCGAGCAGGGATTCACGCGGATACAGCTTGTACACGAGGCCGGCGTCGAAGGCCTCCGTGGCGGGGAACACCCGGCCGGAGTACACCCAGTCGAGGGCCGTCTGCAGGGGGACGAGGCGCGGCAGGAACCAGGTCGAGCAGGATTCGGGGACGATGCCGCGGCGGTTGAAGACGAATCCGATGCGGGCGTCGTCGGCGGCGAGGCGGAAGTCGGCGGCGAGGGTCATCGTGATGCCCACTCCCACGGCCGGTCCGTTGATCGCGGCGATGATCGGCTTGCGGGATTCGAACATCCGGAGCACCACGCGGCCGCCACCGTCGCGGCGGGCGTCGGCGTCCTCGTCCTCGTCCTGCCAGTGATCGAACGTGGCGGCACCGGCCGACAGGTCTGCGCCCGCGCAGAACGCTCGTCCGGCTCCGGTGAGCACGATCGCCCGGACGGAGTCGTCCGCGTCGAGCTGGTCGTAGGCGGCGATCAGTTCGTTCTCCATGGTGGTGGTGAACGCGTTGAGCTGGTCGGGCCGGTTCAGGGTGATCGTCGCGATACCGTCCGCGACGGCGAGTCCGATGTGATCCACCGCACCAGCATGACATTGTTACCGAACGATCGCTAGAGCGGGTTCTGTGACGGGACCCACTACCCTGGAGTGGTCGTGTGACGATCGGAGCGGGGACGGAGACCGAGGAATGTGCGCTGCAAGGGTGGCAGCCGTGAGCACGGGTACCGGGCGGCAGGTGATCCTCGACTCCGCGGTGGCCAACATGAACGAACGCGGCTATCACGGCACGTCGATGCGGGACATCGCCCGCGGCGCCGACATCACCGTCGCCTCGATCTACCACCACTTCGCGTCGAAGCAGGAGATCCTGCAGGACATCATGGTGCGCGCGCTACACGACGCCATCGCCATGACGCGCGGTGCGCTGCTGCGCTCGGGTGGCGCCCCCGCCGACCAGTTGCAGGCGCTGATGCGGGCGTGGGTCATGTTCCACACCACCCGCCAGCTGGACGCGATGGTCGGCGCCACCGAGATACGCAGCCTCGACGACGCCGGCCGCCGGCTCGTCGTGGCCCTCCGCGACGAACAGGAACACCTCTTCCGCGACGTCGTCGAGCGCGGTGTCGAGGAGGGCGACTTCGCGACCGAATTCCCGCGGGACGCCGTCCGCGGCATCATCAACATGGGCCAGTCGGTGTGCACGTGGTGGCGCGCCGACGGTCCGCTGAAGCCCGAGGAACTCGCCGAGCGCTACGCCGACCTCGCCCTCGCGATGGTGAAACCGACCGTCTGATCGCCGTGGCCGCGACCCGGGCAGAATCGGGGTGACGGGTTGGCGCGGAAACGGAGCGTGAGATGAAGTTCGCCAGACGGCTCGACGCTCTCCAGCAGAGGTACCCGGCGATGGGCTTCCCGATCGCCGTCACGTACAAATTTCTCGACGACCAGGGCGTGTACCTCGCGGCGTTGATCGCCTACTACGGGTTCATCTCGCTGTTTCCCCTCCTGCTTCTGCTGTCGACGGTGCTCGGGTTCGTGCTGTCGGGACACCCCGAACTGCAGCAGGACATCATCGACTCGGCACTGAGCCAGTTCCCGGTCATCGGCGCCGACCTGGCCGACCCGCACCGGATCGGCGGCGGGGTGACGGGTCTGGTGATCGGACTCGTCGGTGCCCTCTACGGCGGACTCGGGGTCGCGCTGGCCAGCCAGAACGCGATGAACACGGCGTGGTCGGTGCCCCGCCACATGCGGCCCGACCCGATCCGAGGCCGGTTGCGGGGTCTGCTGTTGCTCGGCACGATCGGTCTCGCCGTCCTCGGCACCGCCGCGGTGGCGGCGGTCGGCGCCGCGACGCACCTGTCCGGATCGTTCACCGTGCTTCTCATGCTCGCCGCGATCACGATCAACTCCGCGATCTTCATCCTCGCCTTCCGGCTCGCCACTGCCCGGCCGCTGTCCGTCGCCGACGTCGCGCCCGGCGCAGTCGCGGCAGCCGTGGTGTGGCAGGTGCTCCAATCGTTCGGTGCCTATTACGTGAGCAAGGTGGTGAGCACGGCGTCCGTGACGAACGGGGTGTTCGCCGTCGTGCTGGGGTTGCTGGCGTTCCTGTTCCTGGCCGCCGCGGCGATCGTGGTGTGTGTGGAGATCAACGTCGTCCGCGTCGACAGGCTGCACCCGCGGGCGTTGCTCGGGCCGTTCACGGACAAGGCCGACCTCGTGGAGGGTGACAGACGGACGTTCACCGACCAGGCGAAGGCGCAGCGCGCGGTACCGCACGAGGGCATCCACGTCACGTTCGACGAAGTTTCTGCGAAGATGGACAGGCCTGGACCGCCGTCGAAGGAGGAACCATGACCGACCCGATCTTCGACAAGTCGGAACAGTTGAAGCAGGTCCAGCAGGGCATCCTCCCCGGAGAGTCGATCATCGCCGTGTACGACTGCATCGGCGCGGGCACCGGCTTCCTCGGGATCACGAACCTCCGCGTCGTGATCCAGGACAAGAGCTTCGTCGGCAAGCGCACCGCGATCACGTCCATCCCGTACAAGAACATCCGCTCGGTCTCGTTCCTCAGCAACAAGTCGTGGGCCGGCCAGTTCTTCTCCTCCAGCAGCATCGCCCTCGACGTCGCCGACACCACGTACGAGGCCGACTTCCGCGGCATGGACAAGGCCCACCACGTGCACACGGTGATCCTCGAACACATCACGTGACGTAGGTCGCTCTGCTCCGGTGCGTCGCGCCAGGTCACGGCGACGCACCCACACGCTGCGCCGGTGAGTGGAATCACGCCTGCGCGGATTATCAATTCGCTTGCGGCCTCGCCCATACTGGTACGAGCCGGTGTGCCACCATCTCGGCCCGGTTCATCCTCAGGCGAGTCCATTGGACGTGCTCGCCGATCCTACGATCAGCCCGACGGGAGTCTCGCTGCCATGACGCCGCCTGCAGTTCACCTCACCGAACCTGCGGTCACCGCTCGTCCGTCTCTGCGTCCGCGGATTCCGTCGCCGAGTCGGCGGGGCGCGATGCTGGCGCTTGCCCTCGGCGGGTTCGGTATCGGCACAACGGAATTCGCGTCCATGGGTCTGTTGCCCGCGATGGCTGCGGGGACCGGGGTGTCGGAGCCGGTTGCCGGGCACTTTGTCTCCGCGTACGCGCTCGGCGTCGTCGTCGGGGCGCCCACGATCGCGGCGCTGGCCGCCCGCGTCGAGCGGCGCACGCTGCTCATCGCGTTGATGGCCACGTTCGTCGTCGGCAATCTCGCGACCGCGCTCGCCCCCGGGTACGAGTCGCTGCTGGCGGCCCGGTTCCTCGCCGGACTGCCCCACGGTGCCTACTTCGGGGTCGCAGCGCTGGTTGCCGCGCACCTGGCGGAACCGGGCAAGCGTGCCAAGGCGGTTGCGACCGTGATGATGGGTCTGTCGGTGGCGAACGTGGTCGGGGTGCCTGCGACGGCGTTCTTCGGTCAGATGCTGGGCTGGCGGTCCGCGTTCGTGCTCGTGGTGATCATCGGAATCGTGACGCTGGTGGCGTTGGCGCGCCTCGTCCCGCCGCTGGCGGGGGTGCACGTGAGCAACCCGGTGGCCGAACTCGGGGCGCTGAGCCGGGTGCAGGTGTGGATGACGCTGATCTTCGCGACGGTCGGGTTCGGCGGCTCGTTCGCGGTGTACACGTACATCAGTTCGACGCTCACCGACGTGTCCGGGTTGCCGCACGCGATGGTTCCGGTGGCGTTGATGCTGTTCGGTTCGGGAATGATCCTCGGCAACGTCGTGGGTGGCCGCATCGCCGACAACGCGGTGGTGCCCGGGCTGTTCGGGTGCATGATCGCCCTGATCTGCGTTCTCGCGCTGTTCATCGTCGCCGCCCACAACCCGGTGACGGCGCTGATCGTGCTGTTCTTCATCGGGATGGCGGTGACGGCGATCTTCCCGGCCGTCCAGTCGCGGCTGATGGACGCGGCGGGTGACGCGAAGACGCTCGCGTCGACGCTGATCCACGGCGCGTTCAACCTCGCCAACGCGGGTGGTGCGTGGATCGGTGGTGTCGTGATCGCGGCCGGATACGGCTACACCGCCCCGGCAGCCGTCGGCGCCCTCCTCGGCGTCGCCGGACTGATCGTCCTCACGATCGCGGTCCTCCTCGACCGCCGGCGCCGGGACGAACCGGCCGCCGGCGGCTGACGGTTCAGGCGGGAAGGGCTCGGGCGGGAACCTGGACTGAGTAGCGCTCTCGTAGCGTGCCCTTGACGAGTTTCCCGGTGGGGGTGCGGGGGAGGTCGTCGCTGAAGACGACGTTCCGCGGGACCTTGAACCGGGCGAGCCGGCCCCGCACGTGGTCGAGGAGTTCGCCGGCCAGCGCGTCGTCCCCGGTCACACCCGGAACGGTCTGGACCACGGCCAGCACCGATTCACCCATCGCCTCGTCGGGGATCCCGATCACCGCGACGTCGAGGACGGCGGGGTGTTCGGTGAGGGTGTTCTCGATCTCCTGCGGATAGATGTTGACGCCGCCGGAGATGATCATGAACGACTTCCGGTCGGTGAGGAACAGATACCCGTCCTCGTCGAGGTAGCCGACGTCGCCGGTGGTGGTCCACGTCGGGTGTTGCGGGTGCTGGGCGTCGCGGGTCTTCGCGGGGGAGCTCGCGCTGTTGTCCCACAACTGCTGGCAGTACCCGGTGCTGAACTTCGCGACCGCCCGGCTCGGTGTGGTCCTCGTGCCGGTCAACTTCATGCTGACCGGCGGGGAGATCGGATACATCCTCGACGACTGCGCAGCCGACGCGTTCGTCGTCGAGGACGCCCTGGTGCCGGTTGACGAGAAGGCCCTCGCGGAATCGAAGGGAAGCGTCCGGGTGCGGGCGACGATCCCGCTCGGCGATGCGGCCACACCGGACGGCTGGCGTCGCGCCTCCCTCGCCGTCGCCGGAGCGATCGGGCTCCTCTGCCTCGTCGCGATCGTCCGGAAATACTCGACGCCCGACGTCCAGCAGGCGACCGCCCGCCGGTCCACCGTGGCGGTGTGAGGTGACGTGAGTGGCAAAGTGTGCTGACGCACGCTTTGCCACTCACCTGGGGTCAGCGGGACAGTCGGCGCTGCCTCGCGTTGGCGGCGCCGACGAGCGCGCGCAGTGCCTGCGGTGCCCGCTTCGCGGTGCGCAGGATGGCCTGGTCGATCATGCCCAGCTTCGGCGCGAGTCGCGGAACGGTCCGGGGCGCGTGGTCCGCGTCGGTGAGGGAGTAGAGGGGCCAGCGGTCGGGAACGCCCTTGAGGTCGTGTTCCCCGGCGTCGGCGAACCGCAGTCCCGAACCCACCACGAGATCGCGCACGGTACGGGACACCAGCACTTCGCCGGCGCGGGCCGTCGCTCCGATGCGCGCGCCGATGTGGACGGTCATCCCGCTGACGTCGGGACCGTTGCGCTCGACCTGCCCCGCGTGGACGCCGGCCCGCACCTCGAGCCCGAGTTCGGTGGCGCCGTCGACGACCGCCCGCGCGCACCGGACCGCGGACGCGGGACCGTCGAAGATGCTGAAGGTGCCGTCGCCGGCGACATTGAGGAGCCGCCCGCCCGCCTTCTCGACGTCGTCGCGGACCTGCCACTCGTGCGCGGCCCGGAGGTCGCGGTAGGCGGCGTCGCCGATCCGCGCAAGCACCTCGGTGGACCCGACGACGTCCGTGAACAGTACGGAGGCCAGGTACCGGCCGGTGTCGGATGCCGGGTGCCCACCGGTGGCCAACTGCTCGACATGGTCGATGATCGGCTTCCACGCCTCCCCGAGCGACGCGCCGGGCGGCGACGGCGGCAACAGGTGGAAACTGCCGGCCGGGATGCGGTCCGCGACGTACTTCGAGGCGGCCACCGGCACCGGACTGCCGGGGACCAGCAGTGCCCGCGCCGGGCATTGGATGGACGGCAACGTGTCGGAGTAGTCGAGCCGGAAGATCCACTCGAGATGGGCCTGTGCGACCGCAGGTGTCGCGGAACTGCGCTCGAGCATCGCCATCAGCCGACGGTTGAACGCCGAGTCCTCCTGGGGATCCCACAGGGGAACCGTGCTGCCCGACCCCCAGTTCCGGGCGGCCCCTCGCCACTCGTCGACGAATTTGTCGCGTTCGGCGCCGGTCCAGTCGGAGGGGTCGTGGTCACCGCCCAGGAGGCGTTCCGCGAACGGCTGGATCAGGACGACGCCGGTGACCCGTTCCGGTGAGCGGGCGGCGACGAGTGCGACGGCACCGCTCCCGCTGGCAACCCCGACCAGCACGGCCTGCCGCATCCCGACCTCGTCCATGATCGCGACGATGTCGTCGGCCTGCTGCTCGAGTGTGGGCAGGTGCTCGACCGGGTCGGACAGCCCCAGTCCCCGCTGCTGGAAGTACACCGTGCGGGCGAACGTGCTGCCCCGTTCCATCAGGTAGTGGATCTGCGGGTCCGTCCACATGAGGTCGAGGTGCATGTTGATCTCGAACAGCCACACCACGTCGCGTTCACCCGCGCCCACTACCTGGTACGCCAGCGCATGCCCGTCCCGCTGCACGTAACGGACGGCAGGTGGGTCCATTTCCCCAGCGTAAACGCATGTGAGTGGCAAAGTGTGCGTCCGCGCACATTGCCACTCACCTGGGGAGGGTGCCCAGCTCGCGGGCCCGGGCGATTGCGGAGGTCCGGGACTTGACGCCGAGTTTGCCGAAGATGTGGACGAGATGGGACTTCACGGTGGTCTCGGAGAGAAAGAGTTCCTTGCCGATCTCCCGATTGGACCGCCCGGCAGCCACCAACGTCAGCACCTGGATCTCCCGTGGGCTGAGGCTGGTGGCAGGTCGGCGTACGCGGGTCATCAGTTTCGACGCCACGGCCGGGGAGAGGACGCTGTCGCCGGCCGACGCCGCGCGGACGGCGGCGAGGAGTTCGGGCGGGGGAGTGTCCTTCAGGAGATATCCGGCGGCGCCGGCCGCGACCGCGTCGAGGATGTCGGCGTCCGTGTCGTAGTTGGTGACGACCAGCACGTGCGGTGGGTTCGGCAGGGACCGCAGGTTCCGGGTGGCGTCCACACCCGAGGTGCCGGCGCCGAACCGGAGGTCCATGAGCACCAGGTCGACCGGAGTCGTCGCGCACAACGCCACGGCGGCGTCGGCGGTGGCAGCCTCACCGACCACCTCGATGTCGTCCTCGTGCTCGAGGAGGGCGCGCAGGCCCGCGCGAACGATCGCATGGTCGTCGGCGAGCAGCAGTCGGATCATATGCCGACCTCGAGCGGGAACGACACCGCGACCGCGGTCAGTCCGGGTTCCGACTCCACCGACATCGACCCGTCGAGCAGCTCGACGCGTCGCCGAATCGAATTCAGCCCGAACGCTTTCGACGGTGCACGGTCGAGGAGTTCGACATCGAAGCCGACGCCGTCGTCGACCACGTCCAACCGGACCGCGTCCTCGTAGTAGGTGAGCGTGATCGCCATCCGGGATGCGTGTGCGTGCCGGACCACGTTCGACACCGCACCCTGCGCGATCCGCACCAACGCCGCCTCGACGGGCATCGGCAACCGCACCGGCTCCCCCTCGACCACGGCAATGGTGTCGAAGGTGTCGCTCCTCGCCTGCGTGCAGATCCGCGCGAGCGCCTCCGCGAGTGACTGCCCGTCGAGGACGGCGGGTGTGAGATCGCCGATGAGCTGACGGGTTTCGGCGAGGCTGTCGGCGGCCGTCTCCCGCGCCAACCGGATGCGGTCCCGGGCGGGGTGGTCGGGGGCGGCACGTTCGACGGCGTGGAGCAGCATCTGAATGCTCGACAGATCCTGCGCGACGGTGTCGTGGATCTCGCGTGCGAGCCGCTCACGTTCGGCCAGGGAGCCGGCGGCACGTTCCTGCTCGGCGAGTTCGGCTCGGGTTCGGGTCAATTCGTCGATGAGGCGATCGCGTTCGACGGCCTCCCGGTACAACGCCCGGTAGCCGAGGCCGATCGCCACCGCGACGCACGCGCCGATCACCGGGCCGACGACACCCGCGACACTCCAGCCGCGGTGCATTCCGGTACCCACGACGGCCACGACGGTCGCGGCTGCGACCGCCAGGACTCCCCAGCGTCGCGGCAGCAGATGCAGGTACAGAAAGAACAGCCCGAACGCGAGATAGGCGGCGTCGGGGGCGAGGACCATCAGCGCCACCCACAGAGCCGTCAGCGCGGCGAGCCACCACGCCCCGCGCAGACGACGCGTCGCTCCCGCCGCGTACACCGCGAGAAACGCCACCGACAGCACCACGATCGCCGGTGCCTGTGGTGCGTCCGGAAGGACGGCGCGCAGGATCACGACTGCAGTGAGCGCCGCGATCAGCGCATGCAGTCCCAGTTGGAGACCCGCGAACACGGGCGTGAGAGGGGAACGGTGCACCCCGCCCAGCTTATCGACGCGAGCGCACCCGGCATCCATCGAAAGTCGGAACGCGCACCCGACCTTCGACCACCGAGAATTCCACCCCACGTGCGATGGAACCGTCTCGTGCCCGGGGCACGGTGAGTTCGGAGGCCGTGAGCGCCGCCCCGGCCCGCATCGACTGCGGCGTCGGTCGTGATCTGGAGAGGACCACCTGTGTTCGTCGCATCGAGAGACCTGCGTGCCGCGCGTGGTCGATTCGCGCTGATATCCGTCGTCGTGGTGCTGATCGCGCTGCTCGTCACGTTTCTCAGCGGTCTCACGGCCGGACTGCGTCACCAGAACGTGTCCGTCGTGGAACGCATCGACGCCGAGTCGGTGGTCTTCGCCGCCTCCGACGACGGTCCGTCGTTCGACGAGTCCGTGCTGACGTCCGAGCAGGTGGCCGTGTGGCGGCGGAGCGCCGAGTCGGTGCAGCCGATCGGCGTCGGACGAGGCTCGGCGTCGGCAGTAGGAGGTGCGGCGAAGGGGGTGGCACTGGTCGGCGCGGACGGCGGTGTGGGCGACCGTGCACCGTCCGCGCCGGGAACCGTGATCCTCGGGGCCGGCGCGGCGCGATCCCTCGGCGTCGGCGCCGGCGACCGTCTCACCGTCGGCGACGTCACGTTCGCCGTGACCGCGGTCCGCGGCGACGACTGGTACGGCCACAGCCCGGCCGTGTGGATGACGCTCGCCGACTGGCAGCACGCGAACCCACGCGGGGGTGCGGCGACGGTGCTCGCGGTGTCCGGCGGGGACGACGCCACGAACGCCGTCGCGGGGACGACCTCACGAAGTGTGGCCGACTCCTTCTCCGCCATCGGCTCCTATACCTCCGAGAACGGGTCGCTGACGTTGATGACGGTGATGCTGTTCGCGATCTCCGCACTGGTGATCGGCGCGTTCTTCACGGTCTGGACCCTGCAGCGCACCCCCGATGTCGCGACGTTGAAGGCCCTCGGCGCGTCCACCGGGTCGCTCGTGCGGGACGCGCTCGGGCAGGCGCTCGTCGTCCTGCTCGCCGGTGTGGGTGTCGGTGCCGGGACGGCGGCGGTGGCCGGGTCGATGATCGGCGACGCCGTGCCGTTCGTGCTCGACATCGCCACCACTGTCCTGCCCGCCACCGCCCTCGTCGGGCTGGGCCTCCTCGGCGCCGCGTTCGCGCTCCGCTTCCTGTTCACCACCGACCCCCTCACCGCCCTCGGGAGCACACGATGACCACCCCCGCCCTCACCCTCGCCGCCGTCACCCTCACCTACCCCGACGGCGCGGGACGCGTCACCGCCCTCGACTCGGTGTCGCTGACCCTCGGCCGGGGTGAGATCGCCGCGATCACCGGTCCGTCCGGTTCCGGAAAGTCGACGCTCCTCGCGGTGGCGTCGACGCTGATCCGGCCCGACTCGGGCTCCGTCCGGCTGGGCACCACCGAACTCACCGCGCTGAGCCGGCGGGAGGCGTCCACGCTGCGGCGCGACCGGATCGGCATCGTGTTCCAGCAGCCCAATCTGGTGTCGTCGTTGACGGCCCTCGAACAATTGGAGGTGATGGCGCATCTCGGGCAGCGGATGTTCGTGCCGCGGCGGGCCGGGCGCGCGAAGGCTCGCGACCTGCTCGACGCCGTCGGCCTCGCAGATCACGCCGGGAAGAGGCCCGCGCAGTTGTCGGGTGGGCAGCGGCAGCGGGTCAACCTGGCCCGGGCGCTGATGAACGATCCGTCGCTGCTGGTCGTCGACGAGCCGACCAGCGCGCTCGATCAGGAACGGGGCGCCGCGATCATGGATCTGATCCTCGGTGTCGTGCGAGAACGCGAGGTCGCGACGCTGCTCGTGACACACGACCGCACGCATCTGTGCAGAATGGATGCAGTCCACCGCGTAGTCGACGGCTCTCTCACCCGTGAGCACTTGTTAACCGCGGAAGGTTAATAAGTACGCACAGGTGTGAATAACATGTTTCTTCCAAAGTCAAGGGTTGACGTTTCTCATGTGCGTGAGATTACATCTTAGTGGTAAGCCTTTGAGGGCTTAAGTAAATGCCTCGACCCAACCCTGAGGATGCTCATGACGACGGTATCGCCCGCCATGGCTGCCACAGCTGAGATGATCAGCGCCCGACTCGAACGCCTGCCGATGAGCAGGTGGCACATCAAGGCCCGCGTCATCGTCGGCGCCGTCACGTTCTTCGACGGCTTCGACCAGCTGATGATCGCGTACTCTCTCCCCGTTCTCATCCCCAAGTGGGGCCTGACCCCCGGTGACATCGCCTGGGTGATCGCCATCGGCGGCATCGGCATGCTCGTCGGCGCCCTCGCCGGCGGCTGGTTCGCCGACCGCGTCGGCCGGCTCAACGTCATCATTTTCTCGCTCGCGCTCTACGCCGTGATGAGCCTCGGCATGGCGTTCACCGACAGCCTGATGCTCTTCCTCGTCTTCCGATTCGTGCAGGGTATCGGCCTCGGCGCCGAGGTCCCGGTCGCGGCGAGCTACATCGGCGAGATCACCAAAGCCCACAAGCGCGGACGATTCGTGCTGCTCTACGAGGTGATCTTCCCGATCGGCCTCGTGATGTCCGCGATCGTGTCGGCGTGGGTGGTCCCGAACTTCGGCTACAAGATCCTGTTCGCGCTCGGCGCGCTGCCCGTCGTGCTCCTTCCGTTGCTGTGGAAGCTGCCCGAGTCGCCGCGCTGGCTCGCGTCCCGGGGCCGCTTCGAAGACGCGCACAATGCCATGACCCGCATCGAGAACGAGATCACCGAGAAGTACGGCAAGACGCTGCCGGCTCCGCAGCCGCTGCCCGCCGTCGCCGTCGACAACCGCCGCGGAACGTTCGCGGAGGCCTTCCGGGGCATCTACCTGCGTAGAACCCTCATGCTCGCGGCGATCTGGGGGTGCGCCTACTTCGTCAACTACGGCATCGCGTCGTGGCTGCCGACGCTGTACCGATCCGCATTCGACGTCAGCGTCGACACCGCCCTGCACTACAGCATCGTCACCAGCGTCGCCGGCCTGATCGGCTGCATCCTCGTCGCGTTCCTCATCGACAACCTCGGACGCCGCATCTGCATCACCGCGTCGATGGTCCTGTGCTCGTCGCTGCTGTTCCTGCTCGCCGCCTCCGGCGCCGACACCGCGACGAAGGTCCTGTTCTGGTCGGCCGGATCCGCGCTGTTCGTCTTCGCCGTCAACATGGCGCTCTACGTCTACACCGCGGAGCTGTACCCGACCCGGATGCGAGCCATCGGCTGCGCGATCGGCGGAGCGAGCGGACGCCTGGGCATCATCGTCGGCCCCCTCGCCGTCGGCGCCATCCTCGACGGGGGCGGCACACTCACCGTCGTCTTCGGAATGTTCGCCGCGGTCGCCATGATCGGTGCCCTCGTGGTCGGCTTCTTCGCCGTCGAAACCCGCGAAAAGACCCTCGAGGAGATCTCCCAGTGACCATCCTCGACACCGCGCCACAGACACTGCCGTTCGTCCCGGTCGCCGACCGGATCCTCGTCGCCGGGCAGTGGCGGCAGGCGAACGGCCCCGCGTTCGCGGTCACGGACCCGTCGAACGGCGAAACCCTGCAGGTGATCCACCAGGCCACCGCCGGCGACGCGGACGAGGCGGTCCGGAAGGGCCGCGCCGCCGCCGACGACCCGGCGTGGCGCGCGCTGCTTCCGCACCAGCGGGCGAAGTACCTGCATCGCATCGCCGACGCCATCGAGGCGAACACGTCGCGGCTCGCGCTGCTGCAGAGCTACAACACCGGCAAGACGGTGGCCGAGACCACGGCACTCGTCGGCAGCGCGGCGGGCACGTTCCGCTACTTCGCTGCCGTCCTCGAAACCGCGGACGACGACCTCACCACCCCGCGCGGCAACTTCCTCACGATGAGCGTTCTCGAGCCCATCGGCGTGGTCGGCGCCATCGCACCGTGGAACTCGCCGGTGGCCAGCGACGCGCAGAAGATCGCCCCCGCCCTGGCGGCAGGCAACGCCGTCGTCCTCAAGCCCGCCGAGTGGACGCCGCTGGTGTCGCTGGAACTGGCACGACTCATCGACCAGACCGGATTGCCGAAGGGGCTGCTGTCGGTGCTGCCGGGCAAGGGCTCGGTGGTCGGCGACGCCATCGTCACCCACCCCGGCGTCGGGAAGGTGACGTTCACCGGCGGCACCAACACCGGACGGTCCATCGCCCACGCGGCGGCCGACAAGCTGATGCCCGTGTCGCTCGAACTCGGCGGCAAGTCGCCGACGATCGTGCTGGACGACGCCGACCTCGACGCCGCCGTGAACGGCGTGATGTACGGGATCTTCTCGTCCACCGGGCAGAGCTGCATCGCCGGATCCCGGTTGTTCGTCGACCGCCGCATCTACGACGAATTCCGCGAGAAGCTGGTGGCCAAGACGCAGCGACTGCGACTCGGGCCCGGCCGCGACCCCGACACCCAGGTCGGGCCGATGGTCCACCGCAAGCACCGCGACAGCGTCGCCGCATACGTCGACCTCGCTCGCGAAGAGGGCGGACGAGTGCTGTGCGGCGGGGCGATCCCCGACGACGAACGGCTCCGCGACGGCGCGTACTACCTGCCGACGATCATCGACGGGCTCCCCAACAATTCGCGCACCTGCCAGGAGGAGATCTTCGGACCCGTCCTCGTGGTCCTGCCGTTCGACGGCGACGCGGATCTGGTTGCACAGGCCAATGATTCGGTGTTCGGTCTGGCGTCGGGAATCTGGACGGGCGACTACCGCCGCGCCTGGAAACTCGCCCGCCGACTCCAGGCCGGCACCGTGTGGATCAACACCTACAAGCAGTTCAGCATCTCGACGCCGTTCGGTGGCGTCAAGGAGAGCGGACTCGGGGTGGAGAAGGGGCGCAGCGGTATCGCCGCCTACTCGCGGCAGAAGAGCATCTACTGGGGCCTCGACGAGGAACCCAATCCGTGGGCTGACTGAGCGACCCGCTCGTGGGCTGACTGAAGCTTGCTCGCCGAATGTCACACGGGTTCCGTCTGACTGAACCGCTGTCACATCGGCCCACGGGGAAGTTGAAGTAGTAGGTCGTCCGGAAAGAAATTCCCGTCAGCTCTGTACGACCTATTACTTTAGCGCTAAGATATTGAGACCTAAGCAACTGGAGGCATGCGATGAACCAACCCATAGCCCGGCTGCGGTGCCTGCGCTCCGTCGAACTGCGCACACAGGCCAGCATCGAATCCACCGACTTCTACTCGGAGGTGTGGGGACTGCGCGTGGTCGAGCAGGGTACGGACGGTGCCTGGCTGCGGGGAACCGGTGAGCACCACCACGCGCTGCAACTCACCCAGGCCGAGCGGAACGGCCTCGGCCGCATCACGTTCGCCGTCGCCACGCCGGCCGAGGTCGACGAAGCCGCCCGCCGACTCGAACTCCGCGGCGTCCCGATCGTCAGCGGCCCAGGACCGGTCGACGATCTCGGCGGCGGCTACGGCGTCAGCCTGGTCGACCCCGAGGGCCGCGTCGTCGAACTGCTCGCCGACGCGCTGGCGGTCCCGAAGCTCGGCCGCGAGGACGCCGTCCCGGTGGGCGTCACGCACGTCGTCCTCAACACCGTCGACATCGACGCCGCGGTGACGTTCTACTGCGACGTCCTGGGCATGCGGGTCTCCGACTGGTCCGAGCACCAGATGGCGTTCCTGCGCTGCAACACCGACCATCACAGCATCGCGTTCAACCAGGCCGAGTGGACGTCGGTGAATCACGTCGCCTACGAGATGCCCACCGTCGACCACTTCATGCGCGGCATCGGCCGGCTGCGTCACCACGGCACCGTGCCGCTGTGGGGTCCGGGCAAGCACGGCCCCGGCGACAACACGTTCTCCTACTTCGCCGACCCGGCAGGGCTGGTGTGCGAGTACACGTCCGGCATCGCACAGGTCGACGAGGACCGGTGGCTGTGCAAGGTCTGGCGCCGGGTTCCCGAACTCTCCGACCTGTGGGGCACCGCGGGCCCGCCGTCCAAGCAGGTCCGCGACCACATGGCCGGCATCCCCGACCCCGGAGCGTTCGAGCGGTTCGACCTCGGGCGGGCGTCGTGACGCACGTCGTCGAATCCGGTTCCGGCCCCGCGCTGCTTATGCTGCACGGGATCGGTGGCAGCGCAGACAGTTTCGTTCCACAGTTCGACGAACTGTCTTCGTCGCTGCGACTGCTGGCCTGGGACGCTCCCGGCTACGGCCGCAGCGAAGACCCGGGTCGTCCGTTCGACCTCGACGACTACGCCGACGCCGCTGCCGACGTGATCCGCGACCGTTGCGGTGACGCGGGAGCGCACGTCCTGGGAATGTCGTGGGGCGGCGTGATCGCCACCCGGCTGGCGCTGCGCCACCCCGGGCTCGTGCGGAGTCTGCTGCTCGGCAGTTCCACCGTCGGCTCGGGCGCGGACGGCGACGCCGCCGGCCGGATGCGCGCCCGGGCCGCGACGCTCGAGCAGGAAGGCGCGGAAGCCTTTGCTGCCGAACGGGCCCCGCGGCTGCTGTCCGGGACCGCCGGTGACGAACTGACCGCGAAGGCCACGGCGATCATGGCGTCGTCGATCCGGCTGCCCGGCTACGGGTACGCCGCCGAGTCGATGGCGGCCACCGATCACACGGCCGATCTGCCGAAGATCGACATCCCCACACTCGTCCTCGGCGGAGACGAGGACAGAGTGACCGGGGTTCCGGCGAGTCAGGTTCTCGCAGGCGTAATTCCGGGTGCCGTGTTCGTCACCATCCGGGGTGCCGGACACCTCGCGAACCAGGAGCGGCCGGAGGCCTTCAACGCCTGGGTCGAATCCTTCATCCACATCACCGAACGCCTACGCAACCACCTCTAGAGAAGGAGCACGACATGACACTCGAATACGGCACCGCCGATCTGAAGGAATTCACCGACTCGCTGATCCTCACCCGTGGCTCCCGCCACGAGGACTGGGACACCCTGGGCTTCCAGGCCAAGGCCGGCGACCAGTTCAAGCGCGCGCAGATCCGCTACGTCGGCTCCGGCGCGACGGGTAACCACGAGAACGACAACCGCACCATCGTCTCGCGCGGATTCACGTTCTCCAACATGCTGCTTCCCCCCGGCGCCGAGGGCCCGGAGCACACCCACCACGACGCCGAGGAAGCCTTCTTCGTCCTCGAGGGCGAGGTGGAGGTCGGTGTTCACCGCGACGGCCAGGTCGAGAAGCGCACCCTCGGTTACCGCGACATGATCGTCGTCCCGGCCGGAGTTCCGCGCAGCCTGAAGAACAACGGCGACAAGGACGCTCTGTTCTGCGTCATCATCGGCGCGCAGAAGCCGCAGATCCCGACGTACCCCGAGACGTCGGCCATGCACGGCGTGACGCGGGACTGACCATGAGTCTCGACGGCCGCAGCATTCTCGTCACCGGGGCGGGGCGGGGTCTCGGCCTCGCCCTGGCCCGCCGGCTCGGCGAGGACGGCGCCACCCTGTGGCTTGCCGACATCCGCGAGGACTGGGGCGAGGACGCGGCGGCAAGCCTGCGCGCCGACGGCGTCAAGGCGCAGTTCGTCCGGGTCGATCTCCGCGACGCGGAGTCCGTCGACGCGATGGCGGCCACCGTCACCGCCGGCGGCCCGTTGTACGGCCTCGTCAACAACGCGGCCCTCGCGGACGGCGTGGGCGGCAAACCGATTCACGAACTCGACATCGACGAGTGGGACCGGGTGCTGGGCGTCAACCTGCGCGGCACGTTCCTCGTGAGCAGGGCGATCATTCCCTCCATCATCGGGAACGGAGGCGGACGAGTCGTCACCATCGGCTCCGACGCCGCCCTGTACGGTTCGCCGCGTCTCGCGCACTACATCGCCTCCAAGGGTGGGGTGGCCGCGCTGACCCGCGCCATGTCCCGCGACCTCGGCCCGCACGGCATCACCGTCAACACCGTCTCGCCCGGTCTGACCGAAAGCGAATCGGCGCAGAAGGTTCCGGAGCATCGGCACGAGCTGTACCGCCTCAACCGCGCGCTCGAGCGGCCACAGCAGCCGTCGGATCTCGTCGGCGCCGTCGCGTTCCTGATGGGGCCCGAGGCGTCGTACATCACCGGCCAGCAACTCGTCGTCAACGGCGGATTCGTCCTGCACTAGAGAAGGGGACCACGTCGTGGACCTGCAACTGAAAGACCGCACCCACCTGGTGACCGGCGGAAGCTCGGGAGTCGGGCTCGCCACCGTCGCGATGCTGCTCGAGGAGGGCGCCAACGTCGTCACCTGCGCGCGCGACCGCGACCGGCTCGACTCCGTCATCGCACCGCTGCCCGGCAGCGACCGCGTCCTCACCGCGTCCTGCGACGTCCGGGACCCGGCCGCGGTCGCCGCGTTGGTCGACGCCGGTGTCGCCCGATTCGGCGGCCTCGACGGTCTGGTCAACAACGCAGGCAAGTCCCGCATGGTCCCGCGCGGCGAGGCGACCCTCGACGACTGGCGCGACGAACTCGACCTCAAGTTCTCCAGCGTCCTCAACACCGTCGAGGCAGCCCTGCCACTGTTGCGCAAGTCCGGCGCCGCGTCCATCGTCAACATCTCGGCGGTGCTCGCACGTCAGCCCGAGCCGCGGTTGGTCACCACCAGCGCCGCCCGGGCCGGGCTGCTGAACCTCAGCAAGTCGCTGTCGCTCGAACTCGCCGCCGACGGCATCCGCGTCAACTCGGTGTCGCTCGGACTGGTCGACACCGGCCAGTGGCGGCGCCGTTACGAGGAATCCGGCACCGACGCCACATTCGCCGAATGGGAGGCGGAGATCGCCCAGGACCGCGGCATCGGCCTCGGCCGGTTCGGCCGCGCCGACGAGGTGGCCACCATGATCGTGACCCTGCTGTCCCCCCGCTCGTCCTACGTGACGGGCACCAGCCTCGACGTCTGCGGAGGCGTCGCGCGCTATGTCTGAGAGGAACACCATGTCTGTGGGTAATGGGGGCGACCTGCTCGTCCAGGTGCTGCGCGAGGCCGGTGTCGACACCGTCTTCGGCATCGTGAGCGTCCACAACCAGCCCCTGGTGCAGGCGGTCAGCACGCACCTGCGGTTCGTGCCGGTCCGGCACGAGGCCACCGCGGTCAGCGCGGCGGACGGGTACGCCCGGGCCACCGGCGGTCTCGGTTGCGCTCTCACGAGCACCGGCACCGGTGCCGGCAACGCGGCCGGCTCGCTGATCGAATCGCTCAGTGCCGGAACGTCGGTGCTGCACGTGACGGGCAACGTCGAGAGCCGGTACCTCGGCTCGGGTCGCGGATTCATCCACGAGACCAAGGATCAGCTGGGGATGCTGACGGCGACGTCGAAGCATGCCGCCACCATCCTCGACACCGACAGCGCCGGAAAGGTGTTGCGGGAAGGCGTCGCCGCCGCGCTCGCCGCGCCCGGCGGACCGTCGAGCATCGAATGGCCGATCGACCTCCAGTACGCGGAGCACGTCATCGACGTCGTCGAGCCGGTGGCGGAGTCGCCGCGCACGCCGGACGTCGACGAGCTGGCCGTCGCCTTCGCCCTGCTGCAGTCGGCGAAACGCCCGGTGATCTGGGCGGGCGGCGGTGTCGCCACGGCCGGTGCCGAGCTGACCGAACTGGTGCAGCAATGGGGAGTCCCGTTGCTCACCAGCAACTCCGGGCGCGGCGCCGTGCCCGAGGACCACCCGCTGTGCATCGGCAACTACGGCAACACCCCCGCGGGGCGCGAGCTCCTCCGGGACGCCGACCTGCTGCTGTCGCTGGGCACCCATTTCCGGTCCAACGAGACCGGCGACTACTCCATGCCCGTCCCCGCCGTGCACGTGCAGGTGGACATCGATGCGGCCGCGGTCGGACGCGTCTACCCGGCGCAGGCCGGGGTCACCGCCGACATCGCGACGTTCCTCCGGCAGCTGTCGGGCCTGGCGCCCGTCGACGCCGCCTGGACCGAACGTGCCCGCGCCACCCGCGAACTCGTCCGCAGCAAGCAGCGCGCCGGACTCGGCGATCACGCCGTGCTGTGCGACGCCGTGCGTGCCGCGTTCCCGCAGGATTCCGTGATCGCCCGCGACGTCACCATCGCGTCGAGTTCCTGGGGCAACCGGCTGCTGCCGATGTTCGACCCCAAGTCCAACGTCTTCCCCCGCGGCGGCGGCATCGGGCAGGGCCTGGGCATGGCCATCGGTTCCGCACTGGCCGACGAGACGCGTCCCACCCTGGCCCTCGTCGGCGACGGCGGCCTGGCCGTCCACTTCGGCGAGATCCTGACCATGGCGCAGGAGAAGCCGTGGCTGGTGCTGCTCGTGTTCAACGACGGCGGCTACGGTGTGCTGCGCAACATGCAGAAGGGCGGCGGCGAAGACACCTACGCCGTCGACCTCGTCACCCCCGACTTCCCGTTGCTGGCGCAGTCCATCGGTGTGCCGTACCTGCGGATCGGTGGCGCCGCCGAGGCCCACGAGGTGCTCGCCGACGCCGTGTCGCGGCAGGCGCCGGTGATCGTCGAGGTCGATCTCGCCGCCTACGGCGACATGCCGGCACCGTTCACGCCGCCCGTCACGGTCCCCGGAAAGGCTGCACAGTGACCACGGTCGCCGTCTGCGGTGGCGGCATCGGCGGACTCGCCACGGCGATCGCCCTCCGCAAGTTCGGTCTCGACGTCACGGTCTACGAGCAGACGAGGCAGTTCGCCCGCGTCGGCGCCGACATCAACCTCACCCCCAACGCGGTCCGGGCTCTCGACGGACTCGGCATCGGTCCGGCGATCCGCGAATCAGCCGCCCGGCCGCAGTTCCGGATCAGCCGCACGTGGGACACGGGAGCCGAAACGTCCCGGCTGCCGATGGGGGACAGCGCGGAACAGCAGTACGGCGCACCGCAGTTGACCATGCACCGGGGCGACCTCATGACCGCGCTCGAGAACCGGCTGCCGTCGGGTGTCGTCGAAATGGGTCGCCGGGTCGGCGGCGTCGCCGACGGCCGCATCGAGTTCACCGACGGCAGTTCGGTTTCCGCCGACGTGATCGTCGGCGCCGACGGCATTCACTCCGCGGTCCGGACCGCTCTC
Organism: Rhodococcus opacus; assembly: GCF_012396235.1. Classification (GTDB taxonomy): domain Bacteria; phylum Actinomycetota; class Actinomycetes; order Mycobacteriales; family Mycobacteriaceae; genus Rhodococcus_F; species Rhodococcus_F opacus. The sequence continues at coordinate 34,284 of NZ_JAAXPA010000003.1, forward strand.
CTCGGGCGGGAACAGCCGACGTTCACCGGGGTCGTGGCGTTCCGCGCCGTCGTCCCCACCGAACGCGTCGGTGACCTGCCGAACCTCGACTGCTTCACCAAGTGGTGGGGGCCGAATCCGTCGACGCAGATCGTGACGTTCCCCCTCAACCAGGGCAAGGACATCTTCGTCTTCGCCACCTGCGGCCAGGAGGAGTGGACCGAGGAATCGTGGACCACACCCGGTTCCGTCACCGAACTGCGTGAGCTGTACCGTGACTTCCACCCCGAGGCGCGAGCCCTTCTCGACGCCTGCGACGACGTCCTGAAATCGGCTCTCTACGTTCGTGACCCGCTGGCATCGTGGACCGACGGGCGCGCCGTGCTCCTCGGCGACGCGGCACATCCGATGATGCCGTTCATGGCGCAGGGAGCCGGCATGGCCATCGAAGACGCCGTCGTCCTGTCCCGCTGCCTGAGCCTGTTCGACGACCCCGCGGTCGCGCTGCAGGCTTACCAGGAGACGCGACTGCAGCGGACCTCGCGCATCCAGCGCGGCTCCCGGTCCAACGAGTGGCTGAAGGTCGCAGGAAACGGCGACTGGGTCTACGAATACGACGCCTGGCACGTGCCGCTGGAGTTGGCCGCGGCCCGAACGGACGCGTGAATGGAACCTGTCGGCCGACGTCCGCTGTCGAGGCGGCGGGCGCTGGCCCTGCTGGGTTCCGCCGCCACTGCCGTCGCCGCGACGAGCTGCGCGTCCCACACCTCGGACGCGCAGCCGAGTGGTGTGACGCCACCGGACGCCTACGAGTTGTCCGGTGACGTCGACGGCTACGCAACCACGCTGATCCTGCTCGGCACGGCGGCCGGACCCATCGCCGTGCCGGGGCGGAGCGGCACGTCCAGTGTGCTCGTCGTCGGCGACAGACCGTATCTGATCGACGCGGGTCCGTGGTCGAGCCGAAAGCTGATCCAGGCCGGTATCGCCGCGGATTCGCTCGGTGGCGTCTTCGTCACGCACATGCACAGCGATCACATCGCCGATCTGTTCAACGTCTTCTGGCTGCCGGGCGGGACACCGTCGTACACATTCCGCAACGTGGTGCCGGTGTACGGCCCGGGGTCGGCGGGCAGACTGTCGGCACCGCGTGGCGGCCAGAGTATTCCGATCCAGAGTCCGGCGTCGCCGGCACCCGGACTCACCGATCTGTTCGCGGGCGTACTCGACGCATTCGCCTACGACATCAACATTCGCAACGTCGAAAAGGGCGCCCACTCCGATTACGGGCAGCGGCTGTCGCTGCACGATGTACTGCCACCGGAGTCGGCGGGTGCGTCCGCCGACAACACGGCGCCGGAGATGGAGCCGTTCCCGGTGTTCGAAGACGACCGGGTCCGGGTCACCGCGACACTGGTTCCGCACGGCCCGGTCTACCCCTCGCTGGCCTACCGGTTCGACACGGAGGACGGTGCGGTCACGTTCTCCGGCGACACCGCGAAGTCGCCGAACGTGGTTCGACTCGCCCGGGGATCCGACATCCTCGTCCACGAGGTGATCGACGTCGACTTCTACGCTCAGACTTCGGGTTCCGCACTGGTCGAGCACATGATCCAGGCGCACACCACCGCGCAGGACGTCGGGCGCGTCGCCACCGATGCGGATGTCCGTCAGGTGGTGCTCTCCCACATCGGGCCGGGCGACCCCCGGCAGATCACCGACGACCAGTGGGAACGAGGCGTGAAGTCCACGTTCGCCGGCACCGTGACCGTCGGGCACGACCTCGTCCGGATCGGCGTCGGGCAACGCCGGTAGCGCCATCGCGTACCCGCAGGATCTTGCGCGCCGCCGCTGTCCCGAGAAGGCTTGTCCTCACGACACCGTGACGTGATCGGAGCCAGGGATGGACACCACGATTACCGAGATCGCTCCCGACATCTACCGGCTGTCCACGTATCTGGACGAGCCCAACCTGATCATGAACCAGTTCCTCGTCGACGGTGAGGAACCGCTGCTGTTCCACACCGGTCAGCGTGCGCTGTTCCCGTCCGTGTCCGCGGCGGTCGGCCGGCTGATTCCTCTCGACAGGCTGCGGTGGATCACGTTCGGGCACGTGGAGGCCGACGAGTGCGGTGCGATGAACTCGTGGCTGGCGGCCGCGCCGAACGCCGAGGTCGCGCACGGGGCGATGGGTTGCTTCGTGCAGGTCAACGACCTCGCCGATCGCATGCCGCGTCCCCTGCAGTACGGCGACGTGATGGAGACGGGCACCAGGCGGGTCCGTCACCTCGACACTCCGCATGTTCCGCACGGGTGGGATGCCGGGCTGGTTTTCGAGGAGACGACGCAGACGCTGTTCTGCGGTGACCTGTTCACCGCATTCGGGCATCATCCGCCTGCCACGGAGGAGGAGATCGTCGGCCCGGCCATCGCGGCCGAGGACATGGGGAACGCGACGTGCCTGTCACCGGCGCTCGGGCCCACGATCCGGGGACTCGCCGATCTGGAACCCCTGCTGCTGGCGCCGATGCATGCGCCGGTGTTCACCGGTGACTGCGTGCAGAGTCTGCACGACCTCGCACAGGCGTACGAGGAGCGGCTCGCGGCCGAGACCGTGCGGTACCGCGAAGCGGAGTAGCTCGACCTGTGTTCGACAGATTTCCCCTGAACTGTGGCGCACGATACATCTTAGTGCTAAATTATTGAGCACTAAGGAACTACGCCTTCGGTTGAGCCTGGGAGTGAGCGATGACAACAGACGCAGACACCGTCCCCATGATGGTGCGTCAGATGCGGGTCGAGTCCGCGGGCGTGGTCTCGCTTCGCCTCGAACGACAGGACGGCGGCGCGGTCGACCAGTGGACGCCCGGCGCCCACCTGGATCTGCACCTGAACCGCGGGACCGTCCGCCAGTACTCCCTCTGCGGAGACCCGGACGACAAGACCGGGTACCGCGTCGCGATCCTCCACGAGGTGACCGGCCGAGGCGGCTCCCGGCACGTCCACGAGACGCTGCGGCCCGGCGACAGCCTGTCGGTGAGCGCGCCTCGCAACAACTTCGAACTCCTGCCGTCGCCGCGCTACGTGTTCATCGCCGGCGGCATCGGCATCACGCCGATCCTCGCGATGATCGGTGAAGCCCAACGCATGGGCGCCGAATGGGAACTGCACTACGGCGGCCGCGCCCGCGCGTCGATGGCGTTCCTCGACGAACTGTCCGGATGCGGCGACCGCGTGCACGTCGTCACCGAGGAAACCGAGGGCATCCTCGATTTGGCCGACATCCTCGGTACCGCCCGCGAGGAGACGCTCGTCTACGCCTGCGGCCCCGAGGGACTGCTCGGCGCGGTCGAGGGGTTCGCCGGCTCCTGGCCGGACGGCACGATCCGGCTCGAGCGGTTCAAGGCGAAGGAGATCCCCGCCGACACCCTCGCCGGTGATCGCCCCGTCCGCGTGATCTGCGAACGATCCGGCATCTCGGCCACCGTCGCCCGGGACCGGACCATCCTCGACACCCTCGAGGAATCCGGCGTCGACGTCCCCAACTCCTGCCGCGAAGGCATCTGCGGGACGTGCGAAACCCGCGTCCTCGCCGGCACCCCCGACCACCGCGACTCCCTGCTCTCCAGCTCCGAGCAGGAGTCCGGCACCACCATCATGATCTGCGTTTCCCGCGCCCGCTCCGACGAGCTCGTGCTGGATCTCTAGAAGGGAAGAACCATGAGCCTGTATCTGCAACCACGCCAGTCCGGCACGGCACCCACCCCGTACGAACGGAAGCTGGCCGGTGCGATCGAAGAGGTCTTCGGCACCGGTGTGCACCACCTCGAAGGCCTGGTGAAGGGTTTGAACGCCCTCGGCATCCACAGTCCCGGCGGCGACGCCTGGACCACCGACACTTTCACGGACGAGATCCGACGGATGGGGGCCTGACATGGTGAACCGACTGCACAAGGCGGCACTGACCGGCGACGAGATCTTCGCGACCGGGATGCGCGACCAGTGGCACGCGGTGTGCCCGTCCGACTTCGTCGCGCGCGGCGACATGAAGAAGGTGCGCCGCCTCGGCGAGGACTGGCTGCTGTTCCGTCAGTCCGACGGCACCCTCCGCATGCTCGCCGACCGCTGCCCGCACCGCGGCGCCCCGCTGTCGCAGGGCCAGCACCTCGGCGATCGCGTCGCCTGCCAGTACCACGGCGTGCAGGTGGACGGCGGCGGCACCGTCGTCTCCGTCCCCGGAATGCCCGGCTGCAACCTCGAGGGCAAGCGGCTCGTCACCAGCCTCCCCGTGCAGGAAGTGGCCGGCGCCGTGCTCGCCTGGTTCGGCACCGACCCCGACGCCGAACCCGCGCCACTCGAACTGCCCGAGCGTCTCACCGACGACGGCATCTCGCACTTCCTCTGCTACGCGGAGTGGAAGGCGCCGTGGCGGTTCACTCTGGAGAACCTGCTCGACCCGATGCACGGAGCGTTCCTGCACCGCGAATCGCATTCGATGTTCGGCGGCGAGACGTCCGCGAAGTTCCGGATCCGCGAAACCGATCGCGGGTTCTTCTTCGAGAAGACCGACCAGCGGGGTGTGAACTTCGATTGGGTCGAATTCTGCCGGACCGGCATCGACTGGGTGGACCTCGAGATCCCGTACCCGCCGACCGCGGGCCCGGGTGGCTCGTTCGGCATCGTCGGCATGGGAACGCCGATCGACGCCGAGACGACCGCGGTGTTCTTCTGGCGGTACCGCCAGGTCGAGGGCTGGGAACGCGACGTCTGGCGGTTCCTGTACCGCACCAAGCTCGAGGAGCGGCACTGGGTGGTGCTCGAGCAGGACCGCACCATGCTCGAGGCGATGGCATTCGACGCGGACCAGGCGGAGAACCTGTACCAGCACGACCTCGGCGTCATCCGGCTCCGCCGGCTCTACCGGGCGCAGGCCGAGGCCCAGGCGAAGGCACTTCAGCAGGCGTAAGGTCGCGCGGGTTGACGTGAATGAAATGTCAACCAAGAATGTGTGACGGCCGACACGTCGGGCGCCGGCCGGGGTACGAGGAGGCGCGAGCGGTGCTTACGAACGGTGACGATCGAGGTCGGCTCGCGTTGGTCGAAGCGGCGGGGCGGTGCTTCGCCGAACTGGGATACGAGCGCACCTCCGAGGCGGTCATCGCCGCTGCCGCCGGGGTGTCGCAGGCCGAATTCTCCGCCCGGTTCGCGTCCCGCGACGACGCGTTCCGTGCCGTCGCCGCCGCGGTCTTCGACACGTTCGTCGAGGCTCAGCGCATCCCGGTCCCGCCGGACGCGGACCCGCGCACCGTCCTGCGCGCGGCCACCGCGGCGTTCATCGAGACCGTCTACAGCAGCGGACGCCTGTTCACGATGATCGAGGACCGCGCCGCCGTCGACCCCGTGATCGGGGAACAGCTCGAGGCGGCACACAACCGGATCCTCGGCCGGTACATCCGATTCATCGAACGGCTCAACCAGGCCGGGATCGCGACGCCGTGCGCCGAACCCGCCCAACTCGCCCGCAAACTGTCCGAGGCGCAGTGGACGGGTGCGGCGCGCCTGATCGGTGCATCGCAGGACGAGCAGCGACGCTTCATCGTGGAGATGACGGCGGCATCCGAACGGTTCATCGGATTCGGTGAGGTCGCCGATCTGACCTCCCGCGCGGCCAGCTGATCTATCCGCTCAGGCGGTGGGGGCCTGGTTCTCGACGATCGAGTGCTCGAGCTTGCGGAGCAATTCGGCCAACGCCGCCTGATCGTCCTTCGACATCCCGCTGAGGATCTGCGACTCGTTGGCGAAGTGGGCCTCCGCGACCTTCTCGATCACCCGCAGGCCCTCGTCGGTGAGTTGCGCGTGCACGATGCGGCGGTCCTCGGCGTCGCGCTCGCGCTGCACGAGTCCCGCCTTCTCGAGTCGGTCGACGCGCAGCGTGACACCGCCCGTGGTGACGAGCGCGGATTCCGCCAGCTGTCCGGACGTCATCCGGTACGGCGGACCCGAACGTCGGAGGGCGGCCAGGACGTCGAACGACGCCATGTTGATGCCGTGTTCCTCGAACACGGCGGCGAGGGACGATTGGTAGCGCAGATACGAACGGTGCAGGCGGCCCAGCACTTTCAGTGGACTCACATCCAGGTCGGGCCACTGGTGGGCCCACTGGTCGACGATGTCGTCGACGGCATCGCGATCTGGAACGGGGCGTTGCGTCACCGGGCGCACCTCCTGAATCCTCGAGGGTCTCATCTGTTTAGTACCAAGATATCGAACGAGCATAAGTGACGGCGACGCGCCGCGGGTCCCCGTCCATTTCTCGGAACGGGGACCCGCGGCGCTGCCGGACAGGTGCGCTGTCAGCGTCCCCCGACCGCCGCGACGGCGTCGATCTCGGCGATGGCGCCGTAGGGGAGGCTGCTGACCTCGAGGAACGTGCGCGCGGGGCGCGGTTCGTCGAAGATGCGCTCGAACTGGCGGTTCGCCTCCTCGCGCAACGACAGGTCGGTGACGTAGTAGGTGAGCTTGACGACGTCCTTCAGCTGTCCGCCGACGGTGGCGAGGCGATCGACCATGCGGTCCACGGCGGCGTCGAGCGCCTCGGTGCGGCCGGGGACGGCGGTGCCCTCGGCATCGACGGACAGTGCGCCGGAGACGAACGCGAGTCCGCCCGCGACCACGGCCGGGCTGTAGGGGTGGTGGGTGGTGACTTCGGTGAGGGACATGGAGGCTCGCTTTCTCGGTGGGCTTCTCCGGTGATTATATCTTAGCGCTAAACTAATTGACAGTGTTGTGCGAATGAAGCTCCGCCCGACGGGTACTCGACGCACATGTCACGCGCCACGAAGCCCTCGGCCGCACCGTTCGTGCCGAACACCGTCGACCTCGACGCGTTGTCCCACGCGGCGGACGGATGCCACGGCTGCGATCTGTACCGCGACGCCGAGCACACCGTCTTCGGCGCGGGCAGGCGATCCGCGCGGATGATGCTCGTCGGCGAACAGCCGGGCGATCAGGAAGACCGCGCCGGTGAACCGTTCGTCGGCCCGGCGGGAAAGCTTCTGAACAAGGCGCTCGACGCGGCGGGCATCGACCGGAACCTCACGTACGTCACCAACGCGGTCAAACACTTCAAGTTCGTCCCCGCCGAACGCGGCAAGCGCCGAATCCACAAGAAGCCGAACCGCACCGAGATCGTCGCGTGCCGGCCGTGGCTGATCGCCGAACTGGCGGCGGTGCAACCCGACGTCCTCGTGTGCCTCGGGGCCACCGCCGCGCAGGCATTGCTCGGCCCGTCGTTCCGGCTCACCGAACACCGCGGAGAGTTACTGCACCTCGACGGCGAGGTGGACGTCGACGTGGATCCGGACGTCTTCGCGACGATCCACCCGTCCGCCGTGCTCCGCGGACCGTCGGAGGATCGGGACGACGCGTTCGACGCCCTCGTCGCCGATCTGACGAAGGCCGCCGCCGCCCTGTGATCAACCAGCCGAATGTCTGGCGCGACGGACCGCCGAGGACGAGATTGTCTTCATGACGAATTCCCACGCGAAACAGACCATGAAGGCAGTCTCCTACTCGTCCTACGGTGGTCCCGAAGTGCTCGAGACCCACGACGTGCCGGTGCCCGAGCCCACCGGCAACCAGGTGCGCCTCGTCATCCGGGCGGCCGGCGTGAACCCGATCGACTGGAAGCTGCGGTCGGGGTCGATGGCCGAGGTGATGTCGGTGCAGTTCCCGAAGATCCCGGGCAGCGAAGTGGCCGGCGTGGTCGACGCGGTCGGTCCGGAGGCGACCGGTGTGGTGGTCGGCGACGAGGTGTTCGGCTGGTCCGACACCGGCGGCTACGCCGAATACGCGCTCGCCTCGATCGTCGTGCCTAAGCCGAAAGGGTTGAGCTGGACGGACGCCGCCACCATTCCGGTAGCCGGCGAAGCCGCCACGCGTGGACTGCGGCTCCTGAAGCCGAAGTCCGGGGAGACGTTACTGGTGAACGGCGCGTCGGGTGCGGTGGGAACCATTGCGGCGCAACTGGCGCTGGATTCGGGTGTCACCGTGATCGGTACCGCGAGCGAGAAACACCACGACGCGTTGCGGGAGCTGGGCGTGACCCCCACGACATACGGTGAGGGGCTGGCGGACCGGGTCCGCGAACTCGCGCCGAACGGTGTCGACGCCGTCCTCGACGTCGGCTTCGGCGGACTCGAGGCGGCGATGGACCTGCGCGGGGGCACCGACCGGATCGTGACGCTGTCGGACGGTGCCGCGTTCGGGCTGGGAATCACCTTCTCGTCCGGCAACGCCGGCGACCGGAGCGCGGAGACCCTGCGCCGGCTGGGCGCCCTCGCCGCGGACGGGACGCTGGCCCTCCCGCCGGCCCGCACCTTCCCCCTGACCGACGCGGCCGACGCTCAGCGCGCCGGCGAGAAGGGCGGCAGCCGCGGGAAGATCCTCTTGCGCTGACGCGCCCGTGAGTACTTATTAACCGCCGGACGTTAATATGTACTCACGGGTCAGGCGGTGGTAGCGAGGGCGGCGGCGAGACCGAACGGAACGGCCATCACCACCACCTCCACGATCGCGCGCCGCAGGGACCCTTCGGCGCTGATCCGGTGCGCGGCGGCCTGCCCGACCCACGTTCGCCGCCACCACCAGCCGAGCCCGAGGAGCGCCGCCAACGCCACCGCCTTCGCGAGCACGATGCGGCCGTAACCGGTGTCGAACAGTGGCGTCACCCCACCCAGCCGGACCGCGGCGTCGACGATCCCGGTCGCGGTCAGCAGCCACACGCACCGCCACGCGACGACGGAATACCGCGGCAGCCACGACGACCAGTCCCCGCGCGACCGGAGCATCAGGCCGAGGGCGGCGAGGAGCCCGAACCACACCGCGGCGGCCAGTGCGTGGACGACGTCGAGGACCGAGCCGAGAACCTGCTGCGACATGTGGCCGGTGATCGGCCGGGCCACCAGGGCGAGGGCCGCGAGCACCAGAACGGGCACGGGGAGCCGGGCGTCGGTGCGGCGGAACGCGACGGCCGACCACGCGGTGGCCGCGGCCGTGCACACGAGAACGGCGAGGTCGACGCGTCCCGCGCTGATCTCGGTCACGTACGCGCCGAACCGTCCGACCGACAGCTCGGACAACCCCAGGGCGTCGGCCTCCGCCGCCGTCATCGACAGCAGCACCGCCTCGGCGAGCATCCACGCACCGGCGACCGCGGTCGACAACCGCCACAGCCGTTGGTCCCGCAGGAGGGGACGGCTGTCCGCGCGACTCCACCAGCCCAGCGCGGCGAGTCCGAGCACCGCCGAACCGAGCACCAGGCACAGCGCCCGGACGGCGCTCGACGGGGACGGGTCTTCCGGTTGCGCCAACGCCCAACCGCACGCGACCCCGAGGAGCGATGTGGGTACGGCGAACAGCAGCCAGGACTGTCGCGCCGTACCCACCGTGCTCAGTTCTCGCCGCGAGGCTTGCGGAGCGCGAACCACAGCCCGCCGCCGAACACGAGCACACCGGCAACGATGAACGGCCACAGCGGAACTCCGCCGCTGCCGGATTCGCCCGAGCTGTCGGCCGCGGCGCCGGGCGTGCCCGACCCCTCCTGGGTGAGGGTGAACGTGCGGGTTCCGCTCACCGGATGCCCGTCGGCGGACGTGACGCGAAACGCGACGGTGTACACACCGGCCGGTCCCAGCTCGCCGAGTTCGGCACTGACCGTGGGTCCCTCGACGGCCGGGTCACCCTTGGTCCACAGGTTGCCGTCGGGTCCCACCACGGTGAGGGACGCGAACGATTCCTGCAGCGCCTCGTTGAACGTGACGCTCACCCGTTCCGGGCCGGCCGCGACCTCCGAACCGTTCTCGGGGGTGGAGCTGATCACGACGGAATGGGCGAGCGCGGTGCCTGCCCCGAGCATGCTCGCGAGCATGGTCAGCAGTCCGACCGCGATCACCGTCACCGACGTGAAGGTGATGCGTCTTCTCATGAGCGACGGCTCCGGACCATGGCGCCGAGACCGAGGGCCGCGCCGAGTGCGCCCAGGATCAGGCCGACGCCGCCCAGCCAGCGGGCGGTGTCGTCGGTGCCGGACGCCGTCGTCTCGGTCTCTTCGGACGTCGTGGCGCCGCCCGCGTCGTGGCTGTGGTCTTCACCGCTCGCCGCGGCCAGCGTGAGCGTGGGTGCCGGCTTGTCGGGCTCCGCACCGTCGGCGCCGACCGCCTGATCCCAGTTGACGACCTCGCCGTCGCTGTACGTCTGGGCGGCCGCGAACGACACCTCGTCCTGCTCCGGCAGCGGTCCGGCGGACAGCTCGAACTGCTGGAACTGGCCGGGCGCGACACCGACACCAGGGTCGGCGGTCCACGTCACGGACTTCGCGAGCTTGGACGTCGGGTCCTTCTCGACGACGGACGTCCACCCCGGCAGTGGGGTGGTGCGAGCCGATTTCAGGTCGGGGAGCGTGACGGTCAGCTTGGTGGTGGACGCCGTCTCGGATTCGGTGGGAACTCGGAAGGTCAGGACGGAGTAGCCGCCCTGTTCGGCGCCGGGGGCGACGACGGTGACGTGGGCGGCGGCGACACCGGCCGCGAGCAGCATGGCGCCGCCGGCCGCACCGGCCGTGAAAAGGGCACGGGAAAAGAGGGAATTCATCGAAGGTCCTTTTGAGGGTCTGAAGCGAGAAGAGGTGAGAGTCAGACCGGGACCGGGGGTCCGCGACGCGAAATGCTCGCGCGCAGCAGGGCGTCCACGGGATTCGCGGGACGCGCGGGGACGTGCGCCGTAGGCGCCGCCGAGACGGGCTGCGGTTCGCCGCGGAGTACCACCCGCCAGACGTGGACGAGGGGGCCGTACAGACGCTCGGCGTTCGCGATCAGCAGCGCGCAGATCACGGTGGCGGCCGCGTGCGCGGCCAGCATCGGCACGGCAGGGACCACCGAGTGCACGTGCGAGGTGAGTGTGAGAGCGAAGTGTCCGGCCACCTGGCCGACACCGAGGGCGCCCACCAGCGCGAGCGGGCCGTGGACGCGTGCGGGCAGTTGCGCGGTGACCGCGCCGACCCCGCTACACGTGACGAACAGCAGGGTCAGCGCCGCGGATTCGGGAAGGCCGCCCCCGCCGATGCCGTGCGCGGCGACCGCGAGAGCGGCCACGAGCGCACCGACCGCCGAGCCCCGAAGGGTGGCGGTCGCGGCGGGGCGGGCGGGGGACATTGCGGTGGGTCGGGCGGTTCAGCGCACGCCGAGGCGGGCGAGGAGATCGGCTTCGACTCCGTCGAGTTCGGCTGAGATGGCGTGATGGGCGGCCTTGCGGCGGGCCTGCGGCATCTGCTCGGCCGCGCGGACCGCGGTGTTGAGGTCGCCGAGGCGGTCGCGGATAGCGGCGGCGAACTGCTGCGTCTCCGCGTCGTCCGGCTTCTGCCCGAGGATCTCCGTGGTGGAGCTTTCGGCGCCGGCGATGCGGGCGCTGAGCTTGGCGCCGTGCCCGGTGAAGTTCGCGAGCTGATCGATGTCGACGCCCAGGCGGTCGGCACGGCGGGCATCGATCTGCCCGCGCACGACCGTGGCGGCGCGGTAGGCGATCGGCAGCAGCACCGGCGTCAGCAGGCGTGCGACGCCGAGGTACTTACGGACGGCGGCGACCGTGAAACCCTTCTGGGCGGCGGCCTTCTCCTCGGCCTTCAACGCAGCGATCTGAGCCTTCTCGACCTTCTTCAGCGACTTCAGTTCGGCAGCCTCGAGCTTGCGGCCGGCACTGGCGGCCTGCTTGTCGCGCTTCCGTTCGTTCTTCGCGCTCAGCTTCGCCTCCACTCCAGCCTTGTGCTTGAGTGCCTTGGCTTCCGCCTTGCGGGTGGCTCGGGACTTACGTTTCTTCAACAACCCCATCGAAAAGACCCCTTTTCCTGGTGTTTCAGCGCAGCCCACGCTACCAACTGCATCCGGTGCTTCGGGATCAGCCTAGGGGAGCACATAATCTTCGTCATCGTGTGTTCCCATATCGGTCAGCAATCAGAACCCGACGCCTCTCCCGGAAAGGCGTCGGGGACGGTGATCGATGCCAGCGCACTGACGCGGTGCCGCCACCGGGTGCACCTCGACGCGGCGTTCCCCGAACAACTGGCGGCCGCGCCCGAGGACCCGGGCGTCCGCCAGCGTCAGGACGCCGCCGCCGCCAAGCGCGAAGACGTCCGGCGGATCCTCACCGAGCATGCACCGCAACGGTGGGTGCAGATCGACACCGAGCAGAGCCTGCGCCGGCGAGCCGAGGACACGGTGGCCGCGTGCGAGGCAGGCGCGGACCGCATCTGGGGAGCCGTGCTCCCGCTCGACCGGGACGCCGGCCGGAGGGCGCGCTGCGAGATCCTCATCCGTGACGAGGACCACGGCGGGTACATCCCCGTGATCGTCGTCAATCACAAGGTCACCGATCCTGGCCGCGGCGCCGTGACGTCGGACATGTTCGAGTGGCAACCGCGGGAGGACGCGACGCGGAAGCCGCGCGGTCAGGTCCGCGACCAGATGCGCGTCGCGCAGGTGTACCGGATGCTCGAACGGCACGGGCTCGCGAGTCCGGCGCTGGTGGCGGGCGCGATCGGCTACGGCTCCGACGTCATCTTCGTGCACGACCTCACCACGATCCTCGACGACTACGATGAACGCTTCGCCGACCGGCTCGCCGTCGCCCGCGGGGAATCGGCGACCGTGCCGTCCAGGATCGGTGAATGCCGTTCCTGCCCGTGGTGGCCCGGGTGCGAGGAGCAGCTGACCCAGACACACGACGTGAGCCTGGTGGCCACCGGTTCGCGCGCCGACATGCTGCGCGACGCGGGCTGCCACACCATCGACGACCTCGCGGCGTGGGACCGCGAACCGCTCGAGGACTGGCCGCACGGCGCGTTCGAGGACGCCGTCGTCACCGCCAAGGCGTGGCTCGCGGGAGCGCCGCTGGTGCGACGGTTCCCCGAGATCCGGGTGACGCGCGCGGACGTCGAGGTCGACGTCGACATGGAGAGCTACCAGGAACACGGCGCTTACCTGTGGGGCACGCTGCTCAACGTGGACGGGGTGTCGGCGTACCGGCCGTTCGTCAGCTGGGACCCGGTGCCGACGCAGGACGAGGCGCGGTCGTTCGCCGAATTCTGGACGTGGCTGATGGCCGAGCGGGAAGCGGCGGCGCTGAGCGGCAGAACCTTCGCCGCGTACTGCTATTCGCGGTCCGCGGAGGACAAGTGGTTGCTGGACTCCGCCCGCCGGTTCGCCGGGGCACCCGGCATCCCCACCGAGGCCGAGATCCGGGAATTCATCGACAGCCCACAATGGGTCGACATCTACCAGGCGATCAGCGACCAGTTCATCTGCCCGGGCGGCAAGGGACTCAAGAAGATCGCCCCGGTCGCCGGATTCCGGTGGCGCGACGCCGACGCCAGCGGTGAAGCGTCGATGAGCTGGTACCGCGAAGCCGTCGGCTACGACGGCGAACCCGACCTCACCCAGCGCGAACGACTGCTGCAATACAACGAGGACGACGTCATCGCGACGAAAGTACTGCGCGAATGGATGTCGGATCGGGCCGAGAAGGAGATCCCGCTCGCGTCCGACCTCTAGGCTGCAAGGCAGGGCCCGATTCGGTAGGGGTGGTCAGGTGGAGGTGCCGAAGACATCCACGACGCTGCGGTTCGCTCTGCTCCTCACCGCCGCGGGCGGCTTCCTCGACGCCTACACCTACATCAGTCGCGGCGGCGTCTTCGCGAACGCCCAGACCGGCAACGTCATCCTCATGGCCATCGACCTGTCGGAGCGTCACTTCCACGCCGCACGGGCCCACCTGTGGCCGATCCTCGCGTTCATCGTCGGTGTCGCGTTCGCGCATCTGCTCAAGGGCGAACTCGCCCACAGCGTCTTCGACCACCCGATCCGGATCGCCATGGTCGCGCAGATCGTCGTCCTCGTCGCGGTCGCGTTCGTTCCCGCAAACGTGCCCAACGCACTGGTCACCGTTCCGATCGCGTTCGTCGCGGCGATGCAGTTCGGACTGTTCCGCACCATCGGGTCGCTGTCGTACATCGCTGTCGCCACCACCGGCAACCTCATGCGTTTCACCGAATCGGCGTACGCCGGATTCATCGAGAAGGTCCCCGAATCGCGCCAGCACACCCGCGTGTACGCCGCCATCGTCAGCAGCTTCGCCGGTGGCGCCGTCGTCGGGGCGTTCGCCACTCGCTACTTCGGCGGAGCCGCCGCCTGGATCCCCGCCGCCCTCCTGTGCGGAGCCCTCGTGCTGTTCTACATCGACGACAGGCGGCGCCGCCGCCTGTGAGCGGTTGACGAGTCCCTGGACTCGTCAGGCACGAACGGGCGGCGAAGCCGCGACTCCGAGGGAATAGGCGCCGACGATCTTCGGCGCGGACGTCTCGTAGAACCGGTCGAGGTCCTGGACGTCGAATCCGGCGTTCGTCACCAGGGTGGGAATGTCGCGGGTGAGGTGGCAACCACCGGCGACGGCCTTCTGGATCGGTTCGAGCCGGCGCTGCCACCGCTGGACGTTTGCGTCCGGGGCGAGACCGTGCTCGACGAAATGCAGTGTGCCGCCCGGTTTCAGGACACGCCGGACCTCCCGGAGTGCGGCGTCGACGTCCGGGATGGTGCACATCGTCCATGTGGACAGTGCGGTGTCGAAACTGTTGTCCGGGAAGGGGAGTGACTGGCCGTCCAGACCGGACCGCTCGACCGGTGTCGTCGACGCCGCCACCCGCTTGCGCGCCAGCTTCCAGCCGAGGTCGGCGGGGTCGACGGCGCTCACCGAGTCGACGGCGGCCGGGTAGAACGGGACGTTGAGACCCGACCCGAATCCGATTTCCACCACGCGCCCGTGCAGACCGGCGCAGACGCGTCGCCGCGTCGGCTCCGTGAACTTCATCCCGCAACTGATGTCGACGAGCCGCGGAACGATCCGGTCCGAGTAGAAACCCATGCCCACCTCCCAGCGAAGGGCGCTTCGCGCCCCGTGCGCGGTTGAAGAGTCCAGAGACTCGTTAACCACGCACGGGCGGCGGAGCCGCCTACCGCGGCGCCATGCGCAGAGCGCCGTCCATACGAATGGTCTCACCGTTGAGGTAGTCGTGTTCGACGATCATCTGAGCGAGCTGGGCGTATTCGGCGGGCTGACCGAGGCGCGAGGGGAACGGGACGCCGGCTTCGAGGCCCTTGCGGTATTCGTCGGTGACGCCGGCGAGCATCGGGGTGTCGATGATGCCGGGGGCGATGGTGTTGACGCGGATGCCGAACTGCGCGAGGTCGCGGGCGGCCGGGACCGTCATGCCGTGCACACCACCCTTGGACGCGGAGTACGCGATCTGCCCGATCTGGCCCTCGAACGCGGCGACGGATGCGGTGTTGATGATGACGCCGCGCTGCCCGGACTCGTCGACGGTGTCGGTCTTGGCGATGGCGTCGGCGGCGAGGCGCATGACGTTGAACGTGCCGAGCAGGTTGACCGTGATGACGGTGCGGAACAGTTCGAGGTCGTGGGGGCCCTTCTTCGACAGGATGCGCCCGGCCCAGCCGACGCCGGCGCAGTTGACGACGATGCGCAGCGGCAGACCCGATTCGACGATCTTCTCGATCGCGGCCTGGACCTCGTCACCGCTGGTGACGTCGGTGGCGAGGAGGGTCACGCCGTCGGGGACGTTGTCGCCGGCGCGCTCGATGGACTGCTGCAGGTCGAGTCCGAACACGGTGGCTCCGGCGTCGGCGAGACGCTTGGCGGTGGCGGCGCCGAGGCCCGAGGCTGCTCCGGTGACCAGTGCGGCGGTTCCCTGAATTTCCACAGTTCGCATCCTTACTTTCCCGGCGACCTCCGTTGGCCGACCCTGGTGACCTGCACCATAACGCCCGCTCGGTGTGACAGCAGAGGTGAGGGAAGCGTCACGGGCGGGGGAGCGGGTAGTTTGTCTTCTCGCGCGGATCAGGGGACGCGCGCAGGGCGACCGTAGGGGGACGGATGAGCGAGGACCGGCTCGAAGTGGACCGCGACGCGTTGGTGCGGTGCATCGCCGCGTGCGAGGTGTTGGCGGCCGACATGCAGGACCTGCGAGAGCGAGCGCATCGTGAACTCGCGCCCGAGAGCTTCGGTCTCGGCGAAACCCATCTGCGGTCGGCGGCGGAACTGGCTGCGCGGTTCCGGGCGACGGCGATCGGCGGCCCGGGTGTCGCGGTCGAGAACTCGGCGGCGGGGACGTTCGCGGCGCACGAGCGTTACGCGCTGGATCTGAAGGCGACGTTCGAAGCGGCGCTGGCCCGGTACGACGAGCAGGACGCAGCGACGGCACACCGCCTCGGGCGACTCTGACTGCTCGAGTCAGTGAATGTAGGCCTGCCAGTTCGGCGGAACCCGGGAGCCGGGGCCGGGGACGGTCTGGTCGATCGGACGATGGTGCGGCGGGGCGAGTTCGGGGCCTTCGAAGGCCGTCTCGGTGGCGTAGTTCCAGAACCAGTTCTCGCCCGGCTCGAAGCTCCGCACGACGGGGTGGCCGGTGTCGGCGGCGTGCTTGGTGGCGTGCTGTTCGGGGGAGGAGTCGCAGCAACCGATGTGACCGCACTGTGCGCAGCGGCGCAGGTGGACCCACCACCCGCCGGCGCTGTCGCACTCGGCGCATCCGTCTCCACTCGGCGGCACGCTCGGGTCGATTCCCTCCAGCTCACCCATCTGAGGCTCCTTCTGCTGCTGCGACTTCGGGTTCGATCGGAATTCGGACCTGGAACCGGGTGTCGCCCGGCTCGGACTCCACACGCAGGTCGCCGCGGTGTTTCTTCACGACGATGCGCCACGAGATGTCGAGGCCGAGCCCGGTTCCCTCGCCCACCGGTTTCGTGGTGAAGAACGGTTCGAAGATGCGCGACCGGATCTCTTCGGGCACACCCGGTCCGGTGTCGCCGATCTCGATGAGGGCCATGTCGCCGTCGCGCCGGGTGCGGACGGTGAGGGTGCCGCGGCCGTCCATGGCGGCGACGGCGTTGTCGATGAGGTTCGTCCACACCTGGTTGAGTTCCGCGGCGTACGCCGGGATCTGCGGCAAGGTCGGGTCGTACTCCTTCACCACCGTGACGGAGTCGCCGATCTTGCGGCCGAGCATCACCAGCGAGCTGTCGAGCAGTTCCCGCAGATCGACGCGCTGGTACGGGGCGCGGTCCATCTGCGAGTACTGCTTCGCGGCGTTCACGAGCGTGGAGACCCGGGCGGTCGAGTCGGCGATCTCGTTCATCAGCAATTCGGTCTCGATGGTGTAGTTGAGCCAGCGGATCGCACTCTCGACCATCGATTCGTCGTCGACGCTGGCGACGATCCGCTCGAGCCACGGCACGTCGAGACCCGCCTGCACGAACGTGGGCGCCAGGTCCCAGCCCCCGGAGACGCCGTGGTCGTCGAACCAGTCGCCGAGTTCGTCCTCGCGGTCGGACGCTTCGAGCGGGGTCAGCGTCGGCGCCTTCGCGACCAGTTCGGCGGTCTCCTCCTGCAACCGGATCAACGTGGCCAGCGCCTGCCGGTCGTACACGCCCGAGGCGATCACGCTCAGCTTCTGCCGCATGTGCGACACCCGGTCGCGCAGCGACGCCGTCGCCCGGACCGCGGCGGCCGCCGGGTTGTTGAGTTCGTGCGTGAGCCCCGCCGACAGCGACCCCAGCGCGAGGAGGCGTTCCCGCTGATCGACGACCTGCTTCGCGTTCTGGTTGCCGAAGAACAGCCCCTCCAGCAGGTGCACGGCCATCGGGAACCACTCGCGCATCAGCTGCCCGAAACGGTCGGCGTCGAGGACGAAGAACCTCGACGGGGCGGTGACGCGCATCGACGCGGTGTACGTCTGGGGAGCGCGGTCACCGAGGTACGACTGCCAGGCCCCGGAGTACACGCCGCGCTGGGACGTCCGGCTGAACTCGATCTCCTCGCCGCCCGACAGCTTGCTCAGCACGAGCTCGCCTTCGATCAGCACGTAGAAGCACGTCGCGATCTCACCCTCCGCGAATACCGGGCCGGGTTCGATCAGCTCGACGTGCCCCTTCTCGCACAGCTGCTCGAGCTGGTGGTCGGTGAGCTTCTCGAAGAGGAACAACGTCCTCAGCTCGGGGGGATTGCACGGGAGTTGCGTCATGGTCTGCCCCTGGTCACGGTTGGCCGATGTAGCGGTGGACGAGCATGACGGCCATGGCGCCTTCCCCGACCGCCGACGCCACCCGCTTCGCCGATTCGGAGCGCACGTCACCCGCCGCGAAGATCCCCGGGACGCTCGTCTCGAGGTGGTGGGGGAGACGGTCGAGGGGCCATCCGCTCGGTGGTTTCCCGTCGACGACGAGGTCGGGTCCGGACACGACGAACCCGTTCTCGTCCCGCGCGACGACGCCGTCGAGCCACTCGGTCCGCGGGGCCGCGCCGATGAACAGGAACAGGAACCCGGCGTCGACGGTCTCCTCGTCGCCGGTCGCGTTGTTGCGCAGCCGGACCTTCTCGAGGTGACCCTCGCCCTCGACGCCGATCACCTCCGTGCACGGCCGGACGCGGATGCGCGGGTTCCGTTCGATCTGCTGGACGAGGTAGTACGACATCGAATCCTCGAGCGACTGCGCCCGCACGACGATGGTGACCGACCGGGCGCCCCGCGACAGGTACACCGCCGCCTGTCCGGCGGAGTTGGCGCCGCCGACGATGTAGACGTCCTGGTCGGTGCAGCGGGCGGCCTCGGTAACGGCGGAACCGTAGTAGACGCCGCGACCGGTGAGGTCGTCGACTCCGGGCGCGGGATGACGCCGGTAGGAGACCCCGGTCGCCAGGATCACCGTGTGCGCGTCGATGGTGTCGCCGTCCGCGAAACGGACGGTCCGTGCCGATCCGTTGATCTCGAGAGCGACGACGTCGCGGGTGGTGATCAATTCGGCCCCGAATCGGGTGGCCTGCCTGCGGGCCCGCTCGGCGAGCTGCGCGCCGGACACGCCGTCGGGGAAACCGAGGTAGTTCTCGATGCGGGAACTCTGACCCGCCTGCCCGCCGGTCGCGGTCCGTTCGATCAGGGCGGTGCGCAGACCCTCCGAGGCGCCGTACACGGCTGCGCCCAGGCCGGCCGGTCCGCCGCCGACGACGACGAGGTCGTAGAAATTCTCGGACGGGTCGGTCCGGAGTCCGAGATGCCGTCCCAGTTCGGTATCCGACGGCTCCACCAGGCATTCGCCGTCGGAGCAGATCACCACGGGCAGTCGCCGGCCGTCCTCGCCGGCGGCGTTGAGCAGCCGCCCGCCCTCCGGCTCGTCCGACATGTACCAGCGGTACGACAGCTGGTTGCGGGCCAGGAACTCGCGCACCTCCGAGGACCGCGCCGCCCAGCGATGACCCACGACCTTCGTCTCTTCGGCGGGGTGATGATCCGATGACGCCCACGCCTCGAGCAGGGCGTCGACCACCGGGTACAGCTTCTCCTCCGGCGGGTCCCACGGCTTGAGCAGGTAGTGGTCGAGGTCGATGACGTTGATCGCCTCGATGGCCGCGTCCGTGTCGGCGTAGGCCGTGAGCAGCACCCGCCGCGCGACCGGATACAGGTCCATCGCCTTCTCGAGGAACTCGATCCCGCTCATCGCCGGCATCCGGTAGTCCGCCAGGATCGCCGCGACGGGATCCCCGCGCAGCTTCATCTGCTTCATCGCGTCGAGTGCGGACTCGCCGGATTCGGCGCGGATGATCCGGTACTTCTCGCCGTATCGGCGCCGCAGATCGCGGGCGACGGCGCGCGACACACCGGGATCGTCGTCGACGGTGAGAATCGCAGGCTTGCCGCTCGCTACGGGATGGTTCACACACGCCCTCTCGTCCGTGAGAACTGCGAGGTACTCCAAGGCTTTCGAGTATTGCCCGAGGGGGCGTCTTTGTCGACCGGGCTCAGTCCTGGTGCTGCATCTGTTCGGGCTCTGCCGCGGCCCCGCGGCGGCGCCGTGACCACACTGCACGACCGGCCGCACCGGCCAGCGCCAGAACGACGACGGCGGCGCCGGCGATCGGGCCCGCCACGTTGCCGGGGAGCAGGCCCTCGAGCAGCAACCAGATGCCGAACGCGAAGAACAGAACGGCCGCGCCGATGCGGATGACACTCTCGGGCAGATGCTTACCCAGCACGGCGCCGACGACGATGGCCAGGGCGTCGGCCGCGACCATGCCGACGGTCGAGCCGATCCACACCCCGATGGTGTCGTGGTCGGTGGCGAGCGTGATGGTGGCGAGCATCGTCTTGTCGCCGAGTTCGGCGAGGAAGAAGGCGGACGTGACGGCCAGGAACGCCGAGCGGGTGGCTCGGCCCGCCTTGAGTTGCTCGTCGTCGCTGAGATCGTCGCCGCGCAGCGTCCACGCACCGAAGATCAGGAAGGCCACACCACCGACGATGCTGATCGCCGCGGTCGGGAGCGCGACACCGAGGTAGTGGCCGACGGCGACGGACACCAGATGGACCACGGTGGTCGCGACGGTGATGCCGGCGATCACGACCCACCAGCGGTAGCGCAGGGCGAACGTCATCGCCATCAGCTGGGATTTGTCTCCCAGTTCGGCGACGAAGATCACGCCGAAGCTCAGCAGTGCGGCGGTCAGCACGGGCATCCTCCTCCAGTGGTCGGTCGGAGGATGACGGGTGGATTCCTCCGGCCTGGCAGACGCGGGTACGTCTGTCCGGCCGAAGGTCTCGCCCACCGGCGCCGGGTGATCCGGCGGCGGTTCGCCAGGCCGGGTCCGGTGCGGTGAAGCAACGAGCCAGTATGTCGACACAGGCGATTGGGGGCTACTCCCCTTCGATGCCCGTAACGCTAGCGTGACTTATCCGAAAAGGCAAAGGCGGCAATAAGTTTGGTACACCGACCGCAGAAACTTCGGGTACCCTCACGAGGCCAGTAGCATGGCCAAAACGGCAGTGTCGGGATCGCTGATCGGGTCGATGCCCACCCGGCTGACCATGGACGTCACCGTTCCGTCCGCCTCCGCCTCCACCCACGCCGCCCGGTGTTCCAACCCCAGGTGGGGGAGACCGGGGAGCAGGACGCAGCCCGACGCGGCGCCCGCGCACTCCGGCAGCGACGGGGTCGTCTCGGACGGCGGGTGCAGCATCATCAGCGCCGGCGGCTGATGATCCGCGAAGCGACCGGGAGCGAGCGCGAACTCCCCGAGAACTGTGCCCTCGGCCACCACGAGGCCGACGGTCTCGGGCTCGGGCTCCTCGGGCAGGTCCTCGTGCGCGCCGAAGACGGTCGTGGTGTGGAGCAGCCCCGGAACGCACGCCACCCGCACGGCGAGCGCGAGCAACTGGGCCCATTCCTTGGTGGTGTCGGGCCAGCGCCCGGAAATGACGAATCCCCGCAAGGTACCCGCGGCCTGGAAGGGCGAGATGCCGATGTAGCCGTCCCTGTTCATCTCTGCCTCCTCGGTGTGATGACACGCTGCGAACACGACTGGTTCTGCACACCTCGTTGGGTACTTGAAGAATGCGCCCGACAGTGCCTGGCACACAAGAGCAGGGGAGTGCTAACTGCCGCAGGTGAACACAGGTGTCGGTGCGGATGAACGGCATCTGACGGTCCGCCGTACAGAAAACTGCCAGCTTTACTGCAGGTTTACTCGAGGTGCGGCGGCTGAGGTGGGAGAGCCCACCGACGAAAGGCTGAAAAGTATGGGATCGTCCGCGCCCGAACCGGAAGCGTCCGGATACCTGAAGACCGCCAGCGCGCTGCACGCGTTCAACAGATACGAGATCAAGTACCTCGCCCACGAGTCGGACGTTCCACGCCTTCGCGAAGCGCTCTCGGGGCACATGGCGTCCGACGAATTCTCGCCGGTGGGCGGATACCCTGTGACCAGCCTGTACTACGACACCCAGAATCTGCGCTTCTACTGGGAGAAGATCGAGGGCCTGAAGTTTCGCCGCAAACTGCGGGTGCGGCTGTACGGGCCTCCCGCGGAGGCCACCGGGGTGACCCCCGTCTACGTGGAGATCAAGCAGCGCGTCAATCGGGTCACCCAGAAACGCCGGATCCAGCTGCCGTACTCGCATGCCATGCGGTTGTGCGACGCACGACAGCCGATCGACCACGACGTCTCGGCCGGGCCGTTCGTGAACGAGGTGACGACGCTCGTCGGCAACCTCGACCTGTGCCCGACCGTCACCACCGGGTACCTGCGTGAAGCGTTCGTCGGTACGGGGGCCGATCTGGGCCTGCGCGTCACGATCGACCATCGGGTGCACGGTCGCGACCGCGACTTCGACTTCGCGGCGCCGGCGGAGAACCGCTTCATCATTCCGCCGCACCTGTGCATCGTCGAGATCAAGGCCAACGAGCGGGTGCCCTACTGGGTCACTGATCTCACCGCGCGACTGGACATGTCGGTGGTCCGGGTTTCGAAGTACTGCCAGAGCGTGGAGGCCTTCGGGCTTGCGCCCCGATCCCGCATGCACATCCCCGACGAGCTCTTCCCGGCCCCGGCCGACCGTGGCCGCACCCTCGCGAAAACAGGAACCCTGTCATGAATTTCGATCTCCAGGATCTCAGTGGAACGTTCTCGACGTTCGACATCGTCGTCTCGCTCGCGTTGTCGTTCGTGTTGTCGGCGATCATCGGATACGTCTATCGCCTGACGCACAAGAACGTCTCCTACAGCCAGTCCTACGTGCAGACCCTCGTGATGGTCGGCATGGTGATCACCCTGATCATGCTGGTGGTGGGTTCCAACATCGCCCGCGCGTTCGCGCTCGTGGGCGCGCTGTCGGTGGTGCGATTCCGCAACGCGATCAAGGAAACTCGCGACGTCGGGTTCATCTTCCTGGTGATGGCCATCGGCATGACGACGGGCACCCGGTTCTACGTGCTGGCCGTCGCCGCCACCGTCGCGATCTGCCTCGTGCTCGTCCTGATGAGCCGGTTCAACATGTTCAAGCTGGACGTGCAGCGGCAGGTGGTGAAGGTGCAGGTTCCGCCCGAGTCGGGCTACACCGCCCTCGTGGAGGACGTGCTGATCGACTACACGAAGGAGTTCGAGTTGGTGAGCACGGAGTCGGTGCGGTCGGGTGCGCTCACCGAGCTGTACTACACGGCGCAGCTGAAGTCGGGCCGGAAACCGGCGGAACTCATCTCGGCGCTCAGTGGGGTCAACACCGGCCAGCGGGTCACCGTTCTCACCGGTTACGACCAAACCGACATCTGATGCGCCGCAGACTCGTTCACCGGCTGCCGATCCCGGTCCGCCGGCACTGGAAGATCCTCGCCGCCTTCCTCGCGTTGGTGGCGGTGACGGTCGGCGTGTTCGGTCAGGCCCGGGTGCGTCCGTACATCACCGGTGACACGACGGTGATCGCCTCCCGCATCACCGAGAACGTTGCCGGGTCGGTCGATTTCTTCGACGCGGGGACGGCACACGACGTGAGTATCGAGTTCTCGCAGTCCGATTACGACGACATGATCGCCGCCTACCGGGACGAGGGCGAGAAGAAGTGGATCACCGCCGACATCACGATCGACGGCACCCTCGTCACGGACGTCGGGGTGCGGCTGAAGGGCAACTCGACCCTGATGGGGCTCCGCGGCACCGGCGGTCCCGGCGGCGGGAAACGCGGTATCCCGGAAGGGATGGAACCTCCGGTGGGAACGGCGATGCCGGAGGGCAGGGGCGAAGGCGGGCCGGGCGGCATGGTCACGCTGTCGGCCGAGGACCCGGCGTCGCTGCCGCTGCTGATCAACTTCGACAAGTACGTGGCGGGGCGGGCGTACCAGGGGATGACACAGCTGTCGGTCCGGCCGGGTTCGCCCGTGCTGAACGAGGCGGTGTCACTGTCGTCGACCGCCGAATCCGGCCAGCCCACCCAGCGATACGCCTACACCACGTACTCCGTGAACGGGTCGCCGACGCAGACCCGGCTCGTTCTCGAGCACCCGGACGAGGGGTATGCGAACTCGTTGTTCGACAGCGACGGCGTCCTCTACAAGGCCGACGCCAACTCGAGTTTCACGTATCAGGGCGACGATCAGACCACCTACGCGGAGCAGTTCGACCAGATCAACGCGGAAGGCTCGCAGGATCTGCAGCCGATCATCTCGTTACTGAAATGGCTGGACGGTGCGTCCGACGAGCAGTTCGACGCCGAACTCGCCGACCGGGTGGACGTCGAATCCTTCGCCCGGTACGTCGCGACCCAGAATCTGCTGGTCAACAGCGACGACATGGCGGGCCCGGGCAAGAACTACTACCTCTGGTACGACCTCGAGACGAAGAAGATCTCCGTCGTGTCCTGGGATCTCAACCTCGCGCTGAGCGGCAACAGTGATGCGGGCCCGCACGACTCGATCGGGATGGGCGGCGGAGCAAGGCCGGGCGGTGCAGATCCAGGCGCCGCCGGGCCCGGTGGTGGCATGCCCGGCGGAGGTGGCGGGAACGCGCTGAAGGAGCGGTTCCTGGCCTCGGAGGCGTTCACGAGCGTCTACGAGGACGCGTACCGCGATCTCTACCGGCAACTGTTCGGCAGTGGCCGGGCGGTCGAGATCCTCGACGAGATCGCGCGGGCCGTACCGCTGTCCGACGGGCTCGGCGCCGAGAAACTCACATCGGAAGTCGAGATCCTGCGTGCGCGGTTGCAGGCCCGCGCGGACGCGCTGGCCGCGAACGAGGTGATCGTCGCCGGGTAGAGGTCTCAGAGAATCCTCAGAATCGTCACAATCTGCCGCTACGAATGCCACCTATCCTCACCGGAATGACCTCTGAGCGCGCACGGAACTCCGCGAATCACGCCCGAACCGAGTCGACGCGAAAGGTCCTCACTTCGCGGCGCGTCGCCGCGGCCGCCCTTGCCGGCTCGGTTTTGGCGTCCGCGGGGGGACTCGGTTACCTGTTCCTCGGTGACAGCGCGGCAGGCAGCCGGACCGTGGCGATCGTCAACACCGACGCCGGCGCGACCGTGGACGGAAAACCGGTGCGTGCGAGCGACACCCTGATCGACAAGCTCGAGGCGAACGAGGCCTTCGACTGGCAGGTGGTCGACGCGGACGCGGCGGCGGGCGGCGACTGGTTCGCCACGGTGACCGTGCCCGAGGACTTCAGCGAGGCGGTGTCCTCGGTGTGGGGCGCGAAGCCGCGGCAGGCGACCCTCGACCTCGACGTCGCAGGTTCCGACACCGGTGCGTCCGAGGAACTCTCCGGAGTGGTGTCCTCCCAGATCGGCGCGGACGGCATCACGGATCTGCTGGCGGACATGTCCTCGTCGCGGTCGCGGTTCCAGCAGGCGGGAATGACGGCCGGGTTCCTCGCGGCCGGGACGGCCGCGGCGGACGATGCGGCGCAACAGCTCACGGAGGGCGCCGACACTCTGCTCCCGTATCTCGAGACGGCGCGTTCCGGCTCGGTGCAACTGCTGGGCGTCGCCGACCAGGTGGCGGGCGTGGTCGACCAGACGTCGGGGACGGCCAACGATCTCGCGGACCGGTTGAGCGCGCTGGGACTGACGCTGGGCGAGGCGAACGACAGCGCCACCCGGATGCGTACCAGAATCGACGAGGCGATCCGCGTTCTCGACGCCACTCCCGTTGCATCGGACGTGGTCCCGTCGCTCCGTCAGGTCAGTGCCGACCTCGGTCTGTTCTCCTCGCAGCTGGGTTCGGTGCCCGGTCTGCTGGGCGGAGGCGTCGGCCCCGACACGGATCTGGGCGAACTCGTCCGTGTCGCGATGGGTCAGCTGACCGACGCCAGCAATCAGCTGAGCAGCGGGGCGCAGCAACTGAACGACGGCATCGTCCCGATCGCCGATCAGGCACCGGAGATGCTCGAAGGCGCCACCTCGCAGATCGTCGACGGGTTCGCAAAGCTGAAGATGTTATCCGGACAGCTGTCCACCGACCTCAACAACGGTGTCGCGGCGATGCCGGTGCGCACGGCGGCTCAGCAGAACCAGTTGGCGACGGTGCTCGCCGAACCGGTCGCGGTGACCCGCACACTGTCCGCGCCGTCGCCGATCCTCACCGCCGAGCACCTCGCCGTCGGGTTCGGGATCACGACCGTGCTGCTGGCGGGCGCCATCGTGTGGATGGGTTTGCGGCGCAGGGCCTGACCGTCAGCGGGCGTCCTGGATACGACGCCACGGCGTGGCCTGCTCGAGCTCGAACGCCAGCTCGAGCAGAGTCCGCTCGTCGCCGTGGTCGGCGGAGAAGTGCGACGCCAGCGGCAGGCCGCGGGACGTCTCGTGCATCGGCAGCGAGATGGCCGGTCCGCCCGACGCGTTGTTCAACGGCGTGAACGCCGTGTAGGCGATCAACTTGTCGAACAACTCCTCGAAACTCTGTGTCGGCGAAAGATATCCGAGCTCCGGCGTCGTGTGGGCCAGGGTGGGCGACAGGATCACGTCGTACTTCTGGAAGATCTGCGCGTACTCACGGTACGTGCGCCGCAACCGGTAGAGCACCCGGGGAGTCTTCGCGATGTTCTTGCGGTACATCGCGGCGAGTCCGCGCGTCAGATTGTCCGTGGCGTCGCGGTCGAAGTCCGGTCCGAGCATCCGCTTGCCGTTGCTGGAGATGACGAACGACAGGAACCCCCAGTAGATGCAGAAGTCCTCGACGAACGAGGAGTTCACCGGCATCGGGCACTCCTCGACGTGATGCCCGAGGTCCGCCAGCAGATCGGCGGTCGCGTGGACCGACTTGCGGGTCTCGTCGCCCGTGCGGGACACGGTGACCGAGTCGACCACCACCCCGACCTTCAGCCGGGTGCTGCTCGGCCCCTCGACCAACCGGATGGGTGGCAGTGCCGGATTGCGGTAGTAGCGTTCGGCGGCCGCCATCCACCGTGCGGTGTCCCGCACCGAGCGGGTGACGGCGCCCTGCGCGATGATCCGGATCGGCAGCGTCTTGTCCATGGCGTCGGGGACCGTCCGCCCGCGGGACGGTTTCAGGCCGACGAGCCCACACGCGGCCGCGGGTATGCGGATGGATCCGCCACCGTCGTTGGCGTGCGCGATCGGCACGACACCCGAAGCGACGAGTGCGGCCGAACCACCCGAGGACGCGCCCGGCGAGAACGCGAGATTCCACGGATTGTGCACGGCCGCGGCGTCCATGAACTCGGTGGACGCGCTGAACCCGAACTCGGGGAGCCGGCTCTTCCCCAGCGAGAGAACACCTGTGGACAGGTACTGCGTGACGAAGTCGCTGTCGACCCGGGCGGGCTGCGCGGCGAAGGCGACGCTGCCGTGCTGCGTGGGCAGGCCGGCGACGTCGACGTTGTCCTTGACGACGGTCGGCACTCCCGCGAAGACACCCTCGTGCGGGCGGTCCGCCTCCGTCAGCGCACGGTCGAAGTCGGCGAACGCCAGGGCGTTCAGTGCGGGCCCGACCGACTCGGCGCGTGCGATCGCCGCCTCTGTTACCTCGCGGACCGACACCTCCCCGGCAGCGATCCGTGCCGCGAGGCCGGTGGCGTCGAGGTCGCCGAGCGCGTCGTCACGGAAGGCGTGGACGACGGTGTCGTCCCGGGCGGGATTGCTGAACTCGGTCACTTCCGAAGCCTATTGGACGCTCGGCCTGCTCGGAAGGAATTCCGGACCCGAAACGAGCACGAGCGCACAGAAGCGCCGATGACGGCGTTCTGTGCGCTCGGGAACGAGGAGTGTGACTAGCCGATGAGGCCGGCACCCTGGGTGCGGGCACGGTCGAAGCGCTCCTGTGCGTCCGCCCAGTTCACGATGTTCCACCAAGCCTTGACGTAGTCCGGCTTCACGTTCTGGTAGTCGAGGTAGAAGGCGTGCTCCCACATGTCGAGCATGACGACGGGAATGATCGCGGCGGTGATGTTGCCGTGCTGGTCCGTCATCTGCTCGATCACCAGGCGCTGGCCGATGGTGTCGTAGCCGAGCAGAGCCCATCCGGAGCCCTGGATGGTGGTAGCGACACCGGTGAAGTGGGCCTGGAACTTGTCGAAGGACCCGAACTGGTCGTCGATGGCGGCAGCCAGGTCGCCGGTGGGCTTGTCGCCGCCGTTCGGGGACAGGTTCTTCCAGAAGATGGAGTGGTTGGTGTGGCCACCGAGGTTGAAGGCGAGGTTGCGGGAGAGAAGGAGCGCCTTGTCGGCGATCGTGCCGTCCTCACGGGCCTCGGCCATCTTCTCGAGGGCGGTGTTGGCGGCCTTCACGTAGGTCGCGTGGTGCTTGTCGTGGTGCAGTTCCATGATCTTGCCGGAGATGTGCGGCTCGAGAGCTGCGTAGTCGTAGGGGAGTTCCGGCAGCGTGTATTCAGACACGAGGGTCCCTTCTTTGTGGGCGTGCGAGCCCTGATTCTTCCGGGTGCAGACTTCGTGTGATCACGCGTCACACACCCGCCTTCTCTAAACCGTTCTCGGGTATATACCCAATCTCATTGGTACACCCTCCGCAACACCGGGTCTCCCGGGGGCAATTCCCGCACAGGAAAGTTCGGGCACCCGAAAAAAGGCTGTCGCGGTGACACTGGATGTCGTGAGAATTCGTCCGAGCGGTGAACGGAACCTTAAGCTGACGCGATGCCTTCGCTGATACCTGTTGCAGATTCGCACGCGGCCGCGCCGCGTGTGGAGCTCACGGGCGCGAACCTGCTCCGCTTTTTCGCAGTTCTGGCCGTGATCTACTCGCACATTTCGTTCTATCTGATCGACGACCTCGGAACCGGATGGTGGTTCATCGACGTCGTCTACCAAATCCTCGTCGAGCGGGGCGGTCTCAACCAGCATCTGTCCTTTCTCGGGGTCGCCGTCTTCATGATGCTGACCGGGGTGTTGATCACCCGTTCGGCCATTCGTCACGAGCCCGGACAATTTCTGGTCAACCGGCTCGGACGAATCCTGCCCGCATTCTGGGTGGCCGTTCTCGCCGCGATCGTGCTGGTCCGCCTCGGCATCAACGGCATGTTCAGCGGCCAGGACGGGGTGTCGAATGTCGACGCCGCCCTGAGTTTCGTGCTCGGCGGTTTCTTCCTCAAACCCGAGGTGGCGGTTCTCGGGGTCACGTGGACCCTCGCCGTGCAGATCTTCTTCTACTTCGCCTGCGTGGCCGCGCGCCCCGTTCTGCGCACCCTGCCCATCGCGATGCCGATGGCCGGTGCCGCGCTCTGCGCGCTGATCCTGCTCTACAACCTGTACGCGCCGCAGCCGTACACGGTCCCGATGCTCTCCAAGATCGCCGCGACGCTGCCCGCCGTGTTCCTCGGGCAGATCATCTACCTCGGCTGGGCGCGGCTCGCGGACTGCCGGTGGGTCGTCGTCGCCGGTCTGGCCCAGGTCGAGGTCATCCGCCTCGCCACCGACTTCCGCGTGTACTGGGCGGGCGATCACTACCTCTGGACGTTCGCCGTCGTCACCGCGTGCGTCGTGCTGGTGGGCCGATACGACGGTCCCGCGGCGCACTGGGCCGTCGTGCGCTGGACCGCGACGCGCAGTTACGCGATCTACCTCGTCCACACGCTGATCCTCTACCGCGTGTACGAGCACACGGTCGGCTCGTTCGGCGAGACCGGGGCGGTGATCGCATTCCTCGTGGTGACGGCGCTGGTGTCGGAGGCGCTGTACCGGTGGGTGGAGGTCCCCGCCACGGGGTGGGTGACCGCGCGCGTCGAGCGGATGCGGGCGCACTCGGCGCTCGCCCAGGAGACCACTCCGGCACCGCGCGTAGCATCGAATCATGTCTTGGTACGACGAGCTTCTGGGTCGAGCAGCCGCTAAATCCGTGATGGTCACCGCTGAGGATGCCCTCCCCGGTCGCAGTCAGCCGATTCCCGTTCCGGCGACGCACTTCGTCAACGGTCGCCCCCTGCAACCCCCGTTCCCCGAGGGCATGCAGACGGCGGTGCTGGGCATGGGATGTTTCTGGGGCGCGGAGAAGGAGTTCTGGCAACTCGACGGCGTCTACACCACCGCGGTGGGATACGCCGGCGGCTACACGCCCAACCCCACCTACGAGGAGACGTGCTCCGGTCGCACCGGACACACCGAGGTCGTGCTCGTGGTCTTCGATCCGAAGGTGATCTCGTACGCCGAGATCCTCAAGGAGTTCTGGGAGAACCACGACCCCACGCAGGGCATGCGGCAGGGCAACGACCAGGGAACGCAGTACCGTTCGGCCATCTACACGATCGACGAACAGCAGGTGGAGATCGCCGAGGCCACCGGTGAGGCGTTCGAGAAGAGGCTCGCCGAAGCCGGATACGGGGCGATCACCACGGAGATCGCCCCGCTCACGCAGTTCTACTACGCCGAGGACTACCACCAGCAGTACCTCGCGAAGAACCCCGGCGGTTACTGCCCCGTGCACGCCACCGGCGTCAGCTGCCCGGTCGGGCTGCTGAAGCAGGACGAGGTGCCGGCGCAGACCGACATCCTGCCGCCCTCGTAGCCCCCGGTCTCAACCGCGGGTCGCGGACCACGTGAGCACCGCGGACGCCGCGATGGCGCTGACGGTGCGCACGTGGTTCCACCCGGTCCATCCCGACACGTAGTCGCGCCAGTACGCCGCCGAATCGGCCGCGGTGGGATCGATCGCGTCCAGCGCGTTGTTGTGCGGCACGTGGTAGACGACGGTCAGGGCGATTCCCACGAGATACAGCACGCAGGCGATTACCGCGTAGACGGCCGAACCGTCGTGCCGCACCACGCTGACGACCGCGAGCACGATCGATGTCAGTGCGGTGCCGAACAACGCGGTCATGAACCAGAAGTTCGGCGCCTCGCGGTTGATCGCCTGCATCGCCGCGATGCCCTGGGCCGGCTCCAGCCGACCGAGTCCGGTCATGATGAACGTGGAGAACGCGAACATCACGCCGCCCACCACGCCGGCGCCCACCGCCGTGACGATCGTCAGATAGCGCTCCACGGTCAGACCCTCCAGACACCGGCCGCTGCTGCGGCGCGGACATAGTCGGCGAAGTCGCGGGGTGCGCGCCCCAGAGCGCGTTCCACCCCGTCGGTGAGTGATGCGTTGCGCCCGTCCAGCACTTCGTCGAACAGGTAGGTGAGCAGGCCGATCGCGTCGGACGGTACCCCCTGCCCAGCCAGGGCCGTCGAATACTCTTCCGAAGTGACTGGGGTGTACCGGATTTCGCGACCCGTTGCCTCCGCGATCTCGGCGACGGCGTCACCGAACGACAACAACCGCGGTCCGGTCAGTTCGTAGAGTTCGCCGGCGTGGCGGTCCCCGGTCAGTGCGGCGACGGCGATCTCGGCGAGATCGTCGGCGTCGACGAAGGGTTCGAGCACGTGCCCATCGACGGGCAGTGCGAGGTCGCCGGCGAGCAGTGAGTCGAGCATGAAGCTCTCGCTGAAATTCTGGCTGAACCAACTGGACCGCAGGATCGTCCACTCGGCTCCCGCCTTGCGGATCGCGAGTTCGCTGCGCTCGGCCTCGGTTTCGCCGCGACCGGAGAGCAGGACGAGTCGCCGGGCGCCGTTCGCGACGGCCAGGCCCGCGAACTCCTCGACGACCTCCGCCGCTCCCGGCACCGCGAGATCCGGGTAGTAGGCGATGTACACCGAGGTGATTCCGTCCAGTGCGGGCCGCCACGTGTCCCTGTTCTCCCAGTCGAACGGGGGACGGCCGGAGCGGGAGCCGCCCCGGGTAGGTACTTCCGCGGCGGCGAGCCGGGCGAGGACGCGGCTACCGACCTTGCCGGTGCCGGTGAGGACGAGTGTGTGCGGTGTCGTTGTCATGTCTTTCAGTCAAGTCGGCGACGTCGAGACTTTCCATGGTTGAAACGCGCCGATCCATACGCGAGCGTCTACGCTGGATGTGTGGATCCCCTCGCCGGTCTCATCAGTGGTCCCCGTGCCGCAGGCGCGTTCGTGCTCCGCTCGATCATGGAACCGCCGTGGTCGCTGCAGATCGACGACCACGCGCCGCTCAGCCTCGTCGCGATGGGCCGGGGCGAAGCGTGGATCCTCCCGCACACCGGCGAGCCGGTGCAGCTCACCGAGGGTGACGTCGCGATCGTCCGCGGACCCGAGCGCTACGTCGTCGCCGACCATCCGGACACCCCGCCGAACGTGATCATCAACCCCGACCAGAGCTGCACGACGCTCCGCGGGGAACCGCTCGCCGAGGCGATGGACCTCGGGGTGCGCACCTGGGGAAACAGTGCGGGCGGCCGCACGGTCTTGCTGACCGGGACGTACCAGACCCCGGGCGAGATCAGCATGCGACTGCTGGCCGCGCTCCCGGAACTCGTCGTGCAGCGCCGCGCCGACTGGGACTCGCGGCTGGTCACCCTCATGCACGACGAAGTGGTGCGGGACGAACCCGGACAGGAAGCGGTGCTCGACCGTTTGCTCGACCTGCTGCTGATCGCGGTGCTGCGCGCCTGGTTCGCGCGGCCGGCGGCCGAGGCACCGTCGTGGGTGCGGGCGCAGAGCGACCCGGTGGTCGGCAAGGCAATGCGCATCCTGCAGAACAACCCCTCCCGCCAGTGGACCGTGGAGTCGCTCGCCGCGGAAACCGGCCTGTCGCGGGCTGCCCTCGCGCGACGGTTCACGGACCTCGTCGGCGAACCGCCCATGACTTTCCTCGCCGGCTGGCGGCTGTCCCTGGCCGCGGATCTGCTCCGCGAACCCGATGCCACGGTCGCGTCCGTGGCCCAGCGCGTCGGGTACGGGAGCGGATTCGCGCTGAGTGCGGCGTTCAAACGCGTGCGCGGAGTGAGCCCCAAGGAGCATCGTGAGATGGCGGGGAGCAGATGAGTGTATTACGGCACAGTGCCCAAAGACACACCGGATCGACTTGATCTTGTTTGCCTTGCGTACGACCCTGGATGGTAGGGAATTGTCGGCGAGAGGACCGGATCCGGAATGTGGAACAACTCTCCAGCACGGGGGCTGCGTCAGCGGTCGGCCCGTCAGCGGCACAACCCGCTACTCCGGCGCTCGGACCGGATCGAGAACATGCTCACCCTCGCGGTCGTGGTGCTCGCGTTCGCGATGCTGCCCCTGGCCATCCTCGTGGGCGCCCGGACCATCGACAGTCAGCTGACGCTGGCGGAGAAGCAAGTCGCGGACTACCGCACCGTCTCCGCCACCACGCTCGCCGACTCCACCGGCGTGTCCGTCACCTCCGACGTCGCACCGTCGGGCGTCGACACCGCCCCCGCCAAGTGGACGTGGGGTAACGAAACCCGCCACGCCGACATCACCGTCGACCCCGCCACGCCTTCGGGAACGAAGGAAGACATCTGGGTCAACGCCGACGGCAACCTCACCACCGAACCGATGTCGCCGTCCGCGGCACGAGTGGCCGGCGTGATCGCCGGGATGTTCACCTGGTTCGCGGTGATGATGATCGCGCTGTCCGGCTTCCTCATCTGCCGCGCCTCCCTGAACCGCGGCCGCGACGCGCAGTGGGACCGCGACCTCCGCCAGTTCCTGGATTCGACCACCCGGCACTGAGCCCGCTCAGCTGATCGAGCCCCTGAACTCGACCGCCTGCTGCGCAGCCTGCGTCGTGACAGCGATGTCGGCGACAGGGTAGACGTGGAACTCGAAGAAAGGTCCGAATTTCGTCGGACCGTCCAAGATGTCGTTCGGGTCATCCGCCTCGACGAAGGCGAATCCCCCGGTTCCGTCCAGGCGACCGAGGAAATGATGGAAGGTCGCCCCTTCCGCCGGCGTCCATCTCGCGAACACTTCCAGGCTCCGCCGCGCAGCTGCCTCGTTCTCGGCGGCGGACCCACCGTCACGCAGCGTCCAGGTAATCACGTACTTCATTGCACCCTCCCGAGGGCGTGCCGGGATCAGCTCGCAGGGACCGCGCCGAGCTGCTGAAGGAATCCGAGTGTGTCCCACACCTGCCAGGTCTCGGCGATCTTGCCGTCGGCCAGACGATGGATCGAGATCGCATCCACTCGGATCTTGTTTCCGGTCGGCGGAATCCCGTTCATCTCACCGACGTGTGTTCCCGTTCCCGTCCAGCGCACGACGACGCGGTCGCCGGCCGAGAACATCTCCTCGACGGTCCAGTGCCCGTCCACCCCGTTCTGATAGGCCGAGATCGCCGCCGCCATTCCCGCGGGACCCGGCCCACCCGGGACCTGGGGATCGTGCATCTCGTGGTCGCTGCTGAACAGCTCCTCCGCTATCTCGTTCTTCCGATCGTTGTTCATCTCCTCGTAGAATCGACGCACTACCGCTTCTTCCGCAGAACCCATGACAACCTCCGGCGCACTCGAGTGACACGGCCGTTCCGGTCGTACTTCGAGCTTTCCACCGGTGGAAAGGGAACGGAATGTTGCTGAGCACGCCGAATGACCCGGGCAGTCGTCGAGCGGAGGGGTGATGGGCGCGGAGTCCCGACTACGTGATCTGGGGCTGGTGCTGCCCCGCGCCGTCCAGCTGCCGCCGGGGGTGGAGTTGCCGTTCAGCTGGGTACGCGTGCACGGCCGCAGAGTGCTGGTGTCCGGTCACGGGCCGCTCGCCGAGGACGGCACACCCGCCGGACCGTTCGGCTCCGTTCCCGCCGACGTGTCGGCCGCCGATGCCACGCACTCAGCCCGGCTCACCGCCCTCGCGGTGCTGGCAGGGGTTCGCCGCGCGGTGGGCGATCTCGACCGCATCGGTGCGTGGCTCACCGTCACGGGATTCGTCAACGCCGAACCGGGCTACGAGCAGACCACCGCGGTGCTCAACGGGTTCTCCGAGGTGGTGCTCGACGTGTTCGGCCCGGACATCGGCGGCCACGCCCGGACGGCGATCGGGGTGGCCGCGCTGCCCCTCGATCTTCCGGTCGTCGTGGCCGCCGAACTCGAGCTTGCCTAGCTCAGTTGCGGAACGACCTCACTGGCGACCAGTTCCAGGTGGTCGAGGTCGCTCAGATCGAGGGTCTGCAGGTAGATCCGCTGCGACCCCGCCTCGGCGTAGCGGCCGATCTTGTCGACGAGCTCGGCGGGCGACCCGGCGAGTCCGTTCTCCCGCAGCTCGCTCACCTCGCGTCCGATGCTGGTGGCGCGTTTCGCGATCTCCTCCTCGGTGCGCCCGCAGCACAGGACGAGCGCGTTGGAGTACACCAACTCGGTGGGGTCGCGATCGATCGCCTTGCACGCGAGCCGGACCCGTTCGATCACGTCCCGCGTCTCGTCGACGGACTGGAACGGGACGTTGAACTCGTCCGCGTACTTCGCGGCCAGCGCGGGAGTCTTCCTCTTGCCGGTGCCGCCGATCAGGACGGGCGGACCCTGCGGCTGCCGCGGCTTCGGAAGTGCGGGCGAATCCTTGACCGTCACGTGCGTCCCGTCGTAGGAGAACGTCTCACCGAGCGGAGTGCGCCACAGCCCCGTGATCACGGCGAGGGACTCCTCGAGCCGCTCGAACCGCTCCTTCAACGGCGGGAACGGAATGCCGTACGCCTGGTGCTCCTCCTCGTACCAGCCGGCGCCGATGCCGAGGTCGACGCGGCCACCGCTCATCTGATCGACCTGCGCCACCGAGATCGCCAGCGGTCCGGGATAGCGGAACGTCGCGGACGTGACGAGGGTGCCGAGACGGATCGTGGACGTCTCGCGGGCGAGACCCGCCAGCGTGATCCACGCATCGGTCGGTCCGGGAAGCCCCTCGGTGTTCATGGCGAGGTAGTGATCCGACCGGAAGAACGCGCCGTAGCCGAAACGTTCGGCGGCCTGCGCCACCGCCAGAAGATCGTCGTAGGTGGCACCCTGCTGGGGTTCGGTAAAGATTCGCAACTCCATGTGAACCACTCTGCCCGATCCGTGATCGGTACGCTGATTTCATGGCCAAGATCCCACTGAACCTGCCGAAACCGCTGGCCGACAAGCTGCCCGACGCGTTCGGAGGCTCCGGCGCCGGCGTGGTGCCGGTGGTGCGACTGCAGGGGATGATCGCGTCCGGCGGAGCGGGGTTCGGGCGGGCGCTGAGCGCGGAATCCGTCGAGGAACCGTTGCGACGCGCGTTCACCACGCACGGTGCCAAAGCGGTGGCGCTGTTGATCAACAGCCCCGGCGGGTCGCCGACGCAGAGTGAATACATCGCCGCCCGCATCCGTCAGCTCGCCACCGAACACGAACTGCCCGTGCTCGCGTTCTGCGAGGACGTCGTCGCGTCCGGCGGCTACTGGCTGGCCTGCGCGGCCGACGAGATCTACGCGACCGCCACGTCGGTGGTCGGCTCCGTCGGTGTCATCTCGGCGGGCTTCGGGTTCTCCGAACTGATCGACCGGCTGGGCATCGAACGGCGGCTGCACTCGGCCGGCGAGGCGAAGGCCCGCCTCGACCCGTTCTTCGCCGAGAAGTCCGAGGACGTGCAGTGGCTCGAACAGATCCAGGAAGGCATCCACGACGAGTTCCGCGACTGGGTGGTCGGCCGCCGGGGGGACAAGCTGAAGGCGGACGGGGCCGAGTTGTTCAACGGCGACGTCTGGCTGGGACGCCGCGCCGTCGAACTCGGCATCGTGGACGGGATCGGAACACTGCGCGAGGTGGTGGAGAAGCGGTTCCCCGACGCCACCCTCGAGATGACCGGGCCGCGCCGCTCCCTCTTCGCGAAGCTCGGGCTGCCCGCTGCGAGCTGGGACGACGTGGCCGCCGCGATCGTCGGCGCGGCCGGTGCCCGCGTCGCCTGGTCGCGGTACGGGCGGTAACTACTTCGGCACGACGACCCCGACCGGGCCCGCGCCGATACACAGCGACAGGTCCGGGGTCAGGGTGCTCACCCGCACGCTCTGCCCGCCGCCGGTGAGTCGCACGAACACCGAATTCGGGCCGCGGTGCACCGGCACCCGCACCGGGCTGCCGACCTCCATGGCGACGGCGATCTCACCGTCCGCGGTGGCCATGTAGTTCAGCTGCGCAGTCCACTCCCAGCCGGTCAGCGGTCCGTCCAGGGGAAGCGGGACGAAACTGCGCTGGTCGACCAGGTGCCCGCAGTCCGGAACCGGTCCGGGATCGATCGCGCGCACCCACGTGACCTGGGCGTCGACCACCGAACCCGCGTCGTCGATCATCCGGAGGTCGGGGGTGCTGTCGGAGAACTCGGGGCGGTCGCGCAGCGGGGCGAAGACCCGGCTCACCAGGTTGTTCGGGTACGCCACCGGCAACAGCACCCAGATGGACGCAGGCTGCTGGAGGATCGGCGCGTCATCCCGTTCGGCGAGCGACGCACGCGCGGTCGCGAGGTACGCGGTGGTCGGGTTCTCCTCCCAACTGCGGGTGAACGTGTACGTCGACCACAGGCTGCTCGCGACGAACGCGACCACGGCGGCGACGGACACCAGCGGCCGCACCCGGACCGGGTCGGCGCGTCGGCGGGGTGCACGGGCGATCACGGCGACGGCGATCGCGAGGATCACCGCGGTGTCCGTGTAGTAGCGCAGCGTCTGCGCGAGTTCGTAGGTGGTGTCCGCGCCCCAGCGGGTGACGACCATCGCGGTCACCGACAGCAGGAAATACGCGGCCGTGAGGACCCACACCCAGCCGATGCGGCGCTTCAACCGGACCGTCGCGACGACCGCCGCGACGAGGACCACCCAGCCGACCACCTCCAGCGCCGTCGACGGGGAGGCCCACGGGGGACTCGGAATCCACCGATCCCACGTCCACGGCCCACCCACGAACGTGGGCAGCAGTCCGAGCGACGTGCCGTGGTGGAACAGTTCGAACGCGCGCGACGCACCCGCCCATTCCCACTGTGAGGCGACGGTGGAGAAGTAGAACGCCGCCCACACCGCGAGCACCGCCGCCGACGGGAGCCAGAGGGCCGCGCCTCGCCGCAGCGTCGACCGCACCGGCCGCTCCCGCTCGCCGACGTGCGCGAGCAGAGCCACGGTCGCGAACGCCGCGAACGGGACCACGACGGACTTCTCGAAGAACAGCAGCGACGCGATCAGCACGAGCGTGCCCGACACCGCGTACCGCCGCCGCCCGGTGCGGCACAGTTCGAGGGCGTCGCGCGCCACCCAGGCCAGCGCGATCTGCAGGGGCAGTGCGTTGAGTGCCGCCGCCCACCAGGCGAATGCCGGCACGGTCAGCGGGGAGAACAGATAGATCGCCAGCGGAACGAGAAGGACGGGTCGTGGACCGAGGATCGTGCGAAGTAACCGGAAGACCGCATACGACGCGACCGCCTGCAACGCGATCATCGTCAGCATCGGCAGGATCCACTGATACGGCGCCACCCGCGTCGCGATACCCGCCACCAGGAAGGCCCCGGGCATGAGATGACCGTCGTGGTCGTAGAGCAGCAGGTCGGCGGAGAGCAGCGGGAGGCTTCCACCGCGTCCGGCAAGGATCAGATCGTCCCAGTAGAAGTCGCTGCGGGCGGCCACCCACGTCCGCACGAGAAGTTGCACCACGACGAGGGCGGCGGCCACCTGGAGGACACGGGCGGGCCCGAGGAGCCACCGCGATCCGACGTCGTCCGTCATCGTTTTCCGAGATTACAGATCGGGTGGAACCAAACCGCGCCGGGCCGCGTCAGATCAAGTGTCGGGACGTTTTCGCCCGGCACAGGTGGGGGAGACGACGGCCGGTCCGGAGTTCTCGGGTCGCTTCGCGGGCGATCCGAACTGGAGGGGTAATTCCGGGCCGAGCCGTCGGTCACCGAGTCCGATTGTTCACCGAGCTGCGATGTCAAGTTCATCCACCGTTGTGGACCGTTCATCCGAAGCTGTCAACAATCGCGGATTCGCATGCGCTCTGACCTGTGTATGAGCACTACTCACACTGTCCATAACTGTGTATGAACCTGTGGAAACTGTGGATAACTCGGCATTTCGCGTGGTGCAGCTCACACATTCTCCCCAAAAAGGACGATTCGGTCGTGGGCTGCCCGCATTCGCGGGTCGTGACAGAATCGGCAATGTGAAGTGGGTGCGGAGGGCATGAGCGTCGTCGTTCAGGTGTGTGCGCGATGCGCGGCTCGGTGGCCGGTCCTCGGCTCCCCGGCGCAGTGGTGCCCGCGTTGCCACGGTGTGCTGCTCGCCCCCGTCCGCACCGACCAGCACCAGCCACCCGCGAGCCGGGGGTTCCGCTGGATCGCGCGATCCCCGCTGCGGAGGAGCGGTCTCGCGGCCGAGGCGCCGACGGCCGGCCCCACCCCGCACTACACCGAGATCCCCCGCTGGGGACTCCACGATCACGTCGCATCACCCTCCGCGCGGCGCGACTGGCCGGAACTGCTCGCCGGCAAGGCGGCCACCTTCCTCACCCTCACCGCCGGTCTGTACGCGTTCGCCGTGATCGCCGAATTGGGCCGATACGCCGTTCTCCTCCGCAACCGGACCCGGCTGATCGATCCCACCCTGCTCGCCGTGTCCGACATCGCGGTGTTCCTCGGCCAGGCCGGCGGGATGCTCCTCGCACTGCTGTCGGGCATCGGCGGAGTGTGCTGGTTGCTGCGGATGCGTCGCCGCACGTTCGCCCGGGCCAAGACGTCCGACCCGCGGACCCCCACCGAGGTGATCGTCGGCTGCGCGGTGCCGGGCCTGAACCTGGTGATGCCGGGTGTGTACCTGCTCGAGGTGATCCGCCGCGACCCCCGCGCGGTCCTGCTGGTCCGTGCCTGGTGGAGCCTGTGGGTCTTCGGCGCGGTGCTCGTCGTCTTCAATTGGTTCTGGCGGTCCAGGCCGGGACTGCAGGCCATGGCAGACGGTGTCCTGCTGGCCGCCTTCACGGCGCTGGTCGCCTCCGCGACCGCCGTACTCGCACTGATGGTGCTCCGACGGCTCGAGGGCCGGACGCTGAAGGGGGCGAAGGAACCCGTCACCCGCTGGGTGATCGCCACCGGTCCGCCGCCGCAGACGGACGCGGAGAAGGCTGCGGAGAAGACATCCGAGGCCAGCGACCGGGAAGCCGTCGCGTCGTGAGCCCCGACCGGCGCGGCCCCCTGGTGGTGGCGCACCGCGGTGCATCCGCGGCCATGCCGGAACACACGCTCGCCGCGTACGAGCTGGCGCTGGAAGAGGGCGCGGACGGGCTCGAATGCGACGTGCGGCTCACCCGCGACGGCCACCTCGTGTGCGTGCACGACCGCACCGTCGACCGGACGTCCACCGGAACCGGCGTCGTCAGCGAGATGACCCTCGAGGAGCTGGCGGAGTTCAACTACGGCACGGAAGACGAACCCGCCGAACTCCTCGAACTGAGCGCGCTGATCGCGCTCACCCTGGACTGGTCGGCGCGCCCGGTGAAACTCTTCATCGAAACCAAGCATCCCGTGCGGTTCGGTGGCCTGGTCGAGAGCAAGGTGCTCGCCGAACTTCAACGCTTCGGCATCGCCGCACCGCCGTCCGCCGACCACTCCCGCGCCGTCGTGATGTCGTTCTCCGCCGGAGCGGTGTGGCGGATCCGCCGGTCGGCGCCGATGCTCCCGACCGTGCTGCTCGGCGAATCCGCCCGGTACCTCGGCGGGGGAGCCGCGACCACCGTTGGCGCCACCGCGGTCGGTCCGTCGGTGAAGACGCTGCACGAACACCCGGACATGGTCGACAAGGCCGCTGCCGCGGGGCGCGCGACGTACTGCTGGACCGTCGACAACCGCAGCGACGTCGAACTGTGCCGCGAACTCGGGGTCAGCTGGGTGGCCACCAACCACCCCGGCCGCACCAAGAAGTGGCTGGCGTCCTGACCGGACCGGCGTCGGCGTGTAGGTTTTGGCGTCGTGGCAAAGAAGAGCAAGAGAAACAGTGGTCCAAAGCCCGGTAGTGCCCGCGCCGAGAAGCTCGCGCAGCGGCAGGCGGAACGGGAGAGCGCCGCAGCGGCCGTGACCCGGCCGTTCGAAGGCCTCGCCGCCGAATGCGATCTGGTGGCGCTGCGCGAGTTCGTCCCGTCGGCGACCGCCCCGCTGCCCGTCAAAGAATCGTCCCGTCCGGTGACGCTCGCGACCGTGCTGCCCGGTGCCGTCGCGGCGCTGGTGCGCGACGAGGGTGACAGTGCCACCGGGTTCGTCGGTGTGCAGGTCCAGGCGCATTCCGCGGATCTCGGCGCCGATCTGGCCGCGTCCGTCGCCTGGGTCCGTGACGCCGCAGCCGGCGAATCGCTGGCCTCCGCCAACCCTGGATCCGACACCCCGGCACTGGCCGACGTGATCGACGCGGACGCACCTCTCGACATCACCGTGCACCAGGATTTCAACTGGTGGATCCCCGAAGGAGTGGAGCCGGCCCCCGAGGTCGCGACCACCGTGCAGCACGCGAATGCGGCGATCATGCCGTCCGCGCGAGTCGAGGCCGAAGGCGTCGTCGCGGCGTGGTGGGTCGATGCGGGCGAGAAGGCGCACATCCGCTGGGTGCGCCCGGAGAACGAGGACGATCTGATGCTGGCCCTGGCGCGCGTGCACGCGACCGGCGGCCTGCACCTCGGTGAGGGCTCGCGCTACGCCGGGTCGTTCCGGACGCACGGTCTGCTGGTCCCGGTGTTCGACCTGGACCGCGAAAAGCACGCGAACGAGTGGGCCGCCGCCACCGTCGAACTCGGTCAGCGACTGGCCGAAGCACTCGCCGTCGACGCGCCGCTCACCACCGAGGAGCGACGCGCCCGCGACGGACTGCGTGGCCGTCAGGTCACGTTGCGTTAGGCCCTTCGGGCTCGTGGGTGGTTGAGGAGTACAGAGACTCGTCAACCACTCACGGGCGGCGGAGCCGCCTAGATGGAACCGCCCGCTGCGTGCGGTGCCCCGGACGTGTCTGCGGGGCCGCTCATCTCGCGTGCGACGAACTCCTCCAGGTCGAACAGGTTGCTGCCCGCGCGGTCGGCGATGGTCAGCAGCGTCGTCATGCTGGCGACCTCTTCGACCTGCTCCTTGAGGAACCATTGCATGAACTGCTCGCCGAGGTAGTCGCCCTCTTCGCGGGCGGTGCTCGCCAATTGCACGATCTGCTCGGTAACCGTCTGCTCCTGCGTCAGGGCGAGGGCGATCGGCTCGCGTGCGTTCTCGAACTGGCCCTTCGCCGCGTCGACACCCGACAGTTCCACGGAGATGTCGCGGTCGAGGAAGTACTGGACGATCATCATGGCGTGGTTGCGCTCTTCGACGGCCTGCTTGTAAAAGTGCTTGGCCAACTGCGGCAGGTCCGCATTGTCGAAATAGATGGCAGTCGCGATGTACTGGTGTGACGCGTTGAATTCGTTGCGAATCTGATCGTGGAGCAGAGCGTGGAATTTCGTCTTGTGCGCGTCAGTGGAAGTCATGAAATGGATAATATCGCTGGTCAGAGCGGGTGTCATCCAAGTTGGACCTAATTTTGGAAAGCTTGCCCAAACTAAAGTCAACCTAATTTCGGCACCATTCTGATGTCATTTTCCTAACCTGAGCTGGCGGCGGATCCTCGACGGGAACGCGGCAAACCACGTCGGCGGGGCCTCGCCCGTGTATAAAATTCACAGCGTTCCGACGGTGCGGAGGGGCAGGCACATGTTGAGACGATCCGGTGCGTGGCTAGCGTTGATTCTCGGTGCCCTTTTCCTGGGGGCGGCGATTCCGGCCCCGGCGCAGGCCGAACCGTTGTATCCGTGGCCGGATCCCGACCCCTTCTACCTCGCTCCGGCCGACCTCGGGGTCCTTCGTCCAGGCGACGTCGTGCGGACGCGCCGGATCGACACCTGGATGTACGCGAACTCGGACGGGTGGCAGATCGCGTTCCGGTCGACGAATTCGACGGGACATCCGATCCTGGCCGTCACCACGGTTCTGCTTCCCCGCGGTGTCGCGAATCCTCCGCTCGTGTCGTATCAGGCCATCGTGAATTCGCTCGGAACCAAGTGCGCCCCGTCGCGGTCGTTGTTCAATCTGGAACTGCAGGAGTCGCCGGGCCTGTATCTGGGTCTGCAACGCGGCTGGGCGGTCTCGGTGCCCGACCATCTCGGCCCGACCGGCGCCTACGGTGCCGCGAAACTCGGCGGCATGATCACCCTCGACAGTGTCCGGGCGGTGCAGCGGGTGGCCGAACTGGGGTTGTCGCACAGCCCCATAGCGCTGGCCGGGTATTCGGGTGGGGGAATGGCCAGCGCGTGGGCCGCGGCGCTGGCCCCGAGTTATGCGCCGGAGTTGAAACTCGACGCGGTGGTGGCGGGTGGGATTCCCGCGGACCTCGAGCAGATGGCCCAGGGCCTGGGATTCAATCCGCACCCGGGGTTCGGGCTCGCTTTCGCTGCCGCGATCGGCTTGGAACGGGAATACCCGGAACAGCTACCGATTTCGTCGCAGCTGAACGCGACCGGACTGTGGCTGCGCGAGTGGATGTCGAACGAATGCCGCCGGTTCCTCCTGTTTCACGGCGCCTTTCGCAGCGCCGGACAGCTGGCCGCGTCGACCAG
Organism: Rhodococcus opacus; assembly: GCF_012396235.1. GTDB lineage: Bacteria > Actinomycetota > Actinomycetes > Mycobacteriales > Mycobacteriaceae > Rhodococcus_F > Rhodococcus_F opacus. Next base: position 77,576 of record NZ_JAAXPA010000003.1, read on the forward strand.
CCTCATGGCGAGTTCGGGCGCGCATCAGGTGTTGCGCGACAACAGTCTGCGGTACTTCGACGGTGTCCCGACCGCGCCCCTCTACCTGTGGCACGGCACCCTCGACGGGCTGACACCGTTCGATTCGGTTGCCGAGACCGCGCACCGCTATTGCGCTGCCGGCGCCAGACTGACGTTCGTCCCGTACGAGATATCCGAGCACATGACGACGGCAGTGGTGGGCTTTCCGGACGCGTACGAATACGTGGCCGCGCGGTTCCGCGGCGAACCGGCGCCCACCCGCTGCTGACCCGGAAGGGTCAGACCCCGCCGCCCGCCCTCTTCGGCGCACCCGGCCGGACCGGCGAGTTCCCGCTCATCTCGCGGGCGATGAAATCTTCGATGTCGAACAGGTTGTCGCCGGCGCGTTCGACGATCGTGAGCAGGGTGTGCATGCTCGCGACCTCCTCGACCTGTTCCTCCAGGAACCACTGGATGAACCGCTCGCCGAGGTAGTCGCCGGTGTCGCGGGCCGTTCGGGCGAGCTTGGTGATCTGTTCCGTGACGACGCGTTCCCGTTCCACCGCCAGGGCGACGGGGGCGCGCACCGAATCGAAATCGGTGACTACGTCGTCGATGCCGGGGACGGTCACGTGGAGGTTGTTGTCGATCAGGTACTGGATCATCATCAGCGCGTGGCCACGCTCCTCGGCGGCCTGCGAATAGAACCGGCGAGCCAGTTGCGGGAGATCGTGCGAGTCGAAATAGACGGCTACCGCGATGTACTGCTGGGACGCGGTGAACTCGTTGCGGATCTGCTGCAGCAGGAGGGCGTGGAACTCGGTGGGGGTCTTCGTCGCCGATTGAGACATGGGTGTCAGTTTACGGGCGTCGGTCACGGTCCGGTGGTGACCAGTTCGGCCGGGACCTGACGGTCGTTCGCCAGCGCATCGAAGAACTGCGACGCCCGGTCGTGATCCCAGAGCAGCACGTTCCCGGCGCCGTCGACGTCCTCGAAACCGCCCACGGGGACGGTGGTGGTGATCATGTCGCCGCGCACCGCCCACGCGAGTGCGGCGAGGTGCCAGATGTGGTCGCTCTCGTCGACACGCAGCGATGCGGCGGTGTCGGTGACGAGCGGCCAGACGCGGAACGGGTTGAGCCACGTCGCGGGACTGGTGGCCTTCGACATCAACGCCGCCATGAACATCCGCTGATGGTTCATCCGGTCGATGTCGGCGAGCGCGGTCGCACGGCTGCGGACGAAGCCGAGGGCCTGCGCCCCCGTCAGTTCCTGGCAGCCGGGCGCGAGGTTGATCCCCGCGAGCGGATCGTCGATGGCGGTGTCCAGGCACATGTCGACGCCGCCGATCGCGTCGACGATGCCGGCGAAACCACCGAACCCGATCTCGGCGTAGTGGTCGATGTGCAGACCGGAGGCCTCCTCGACCGTCTGGGTCAGCAGTTGCGGACCACCGAACGCGAACGATGCGTTGATCTTGTCCTCGCCGTAGCCGGGGATCGACACGTACGAGTCGCGCGGAATGCTCACCATCGTCGCCGGGCCGCCGCCGCTGGGGACGTGCACCACGATGATGGTGTCGGTGCGGTCGGGGCCGCTGTTGCCGCCGGTCGACAGCTGCTGTTCCTGCTCGGGGGTGAGCCCGGTGCGGCTGTCCGATCCGACGAGCAGCCAGTTCGTGCCGGGGGTGTCGTCGATCCGGCCGGGGTAGTCGGCCAGCGCGTCGATCCGGTTCAGCGAACTGTCGAGGTAGTACGTCATGCCCGCGAGCGCCAGGACCAGCACCAGGAACAGGATGCCGATGCGCCGGCCCCAGTTCCGCTTGCGCTTGGGGCGTCGCTGCCCCCGGGGCTCCGGGGTCCGCGGCGGTGCGAGCGGCGGGGGTGGTGGTGGCGTGCGAGGGGGACGCCGGTCGGGCACCCGAGGCGGCGGTGGCGGCGCGTCACGGTAGGGCTGCGGCGTCTGGGTGGGCGCGTAGCCGCGCGGTCCCTGCGGCGGCGCCGACCGGGACAACTGCGGTTCGGGGGCCTGCGACCACGCCTGCTGAGGCGGCGGGGCGCCGCGTCCGTCGCGGCGGATCACCTGGGTGCCCTCCGGCGGCGGCGCGGGGGGACCCTGCCGGGGAGCGGGATGTCGCGGGCGGGGCGCAGGAGGTCCCTGTTGCGGGGGACCCTGCGGTGGCACCCGCCGCGTCTGCGGAGGAACTCGCTGGTCAGGTGGTGGCATTCGGCGGTTCGGGGGCGGCGGCACCTGCTGCCCGCCCTGCGTCCGCCGGGGCGGACGGGGCGGCAGCGGAGGATAGGGGGCGTCGCCGGTCACCCGCACGACTTTACTGGTCCGGCCGGATTACGGAATCCAGCCGACGTGCCCGCGCAGGGCGGCGTAGCCGACGAACGCGACCGAATCGATGGTGGCGTGGGCGATCACGAGAGGCCACAACCGTCCAGTCTTCTGCCAGTACCGGCCGAACACCAGACCCATGGCGACGTTGCCCAGTCCGCCCCCGAAACCCTGGTAGAGGTGGTATGTCCCGCGGAGCACCGCCGACGCGAGCAGTGACGAATTCTCGCCCCACCCGAGTTGCCGCAGCCGGGTGATCAGATATGCGACGACGAGCACTTCCTCCGCGCCGGAGTTCGCGATCGCCCACAGGATCAGAGCAGGCAGCCGCCACCAGTGATCCCCGATGGTGCTGGGCACGACGGTGAGGTTGGCGCCGACCGTGCGGGCCAGCAGGTAGAAGCCGAGCCCGGGCAGACCGATCAGCGCGGCGAGCCCGACACCCTGCGTCGCGTCGGGACGCCACCGGGGTCGGCCGAGCCCGACGGCGCGCGGGCCGAGGCCGCTGCGCCACAGGAGGTACAGACCCAGCGCAGCCCACGCGAGAAGTTTCACGACGCCGAGCAATTGCCGGGCGACGTCGATGATCTGGTTCTCCGCGCGGGAGACATTGAGGGCGACGGCCTGATCGGCGAGGTTTCCGGGGGTCAGCAGCGATTCGGACAGTGACAGCAGTCCCGACAGTCCGCTCGTCCCGAACGTGACGAGCAGGACGATCGTGATCTCGATCCACAGGGCCCGCCGCTCGCTCCCGGTGGCCGGCGGAGCCGCCGGTTCGGGTGGGGCAGGCCGTATCCAGGAGGCGAGCGTTGCACGCGAGATCACGCGGCACACGCTAGCGTGCGCCGAACCGGAATACCGATCAGCCGCGCGCGCGGAGTCCGTTCACGAACGGGCATCCCACCATCAGTCGGATCGCCCTGCTCAGCGCGACGGCGTCGTCGACCGGCGCCGAGAACGGCATCCAGATGTCGCGATCGCCGTGATCGTTCTCGACGCGCAGTCGCAGCCCGTACCGGTCGATGCCCAGGGGGCGGACACGTCCGCATCGCATGTGGGGCGGCAGTTTGCGGGACAGCATGTCGATGAGGTCGCGATGGTCCTCGTCGAGATGCTGAAGCCAGGCGGTCTCCATTTCCCAGAACGGGTCGGGCCGGGCGGCGAGCAGGTCGTCGAGGGCGACGGGTTCGGCGCCACTGGAATCGGCGACCACCGCCGATTCGAGGCGGAGCTGCAGCAGCGTCGCATCGTGCCCGACGTCGAGAAGTCCGGGGTGCGGGTATTCGGACGCCACCTCGTCGGCCAGCGTCCGGGTGTGTGCCTCGCAGAGGGCGTGGAGGGTGCCGCGCAGCCAGACGAGCGACCGCACGGGCTCACGCAGCGCGAGCGGTGAGTTGTCGGTCAGCTCCAGCACGGCGGGGATTCCGCCGCCACCGGCGAGCCAGGACAACGTGGCGGCCGCCGATTCGGTGGGCACCGCGACGACGACGTCGCCGCTGGACCGCAGGTGGTGTACCGACGTGACGGTCGGTGCGCTGCCTTCGACGGCGAGTACCGCGTCCTGGGTCCGTGCGCACGAGCTACGCACACGCTCGGCGGTGGACGGACCGGTGGTCGTGACGGGCATGGAGCCTCCTTCAGGGTTCCGCGATACTGAGGTAACCCTAACCTAATGTGGCCGAGTCGGCGATGGCAAGACCCCGAGACGATTCCGGTCCACGAGGTGGGCATTACGGTGGGGAGGTGGCTATACCTCTCACCCTCGGTGTCCCGCGATCCCGCGGACCGCAGTCGTTGCTCGCGGAACTTCTCAGCGGATCCCGGGACACGAGCCCGGCCGTCGGCGGCGCACTCGGACCGCGGGTGGTCCCGGCGTCCGCACTGCTCGACGCCGTCGGGACCGACGCCGGCCGCGTCATCGTGGGTCTCGACGTCGATCCCGCCGTTCTCCGCACCAGCGAGCAGGCCTCCTACGAGGCGGTCCGCTTCCACCTCGACTGCCCCGCGGACCAGCTCGGCGACGCGGTCGCTCTACGGCTGCCGTCTCCGCTCGCGGTGTTCGTCACGGTCGACGGCAGCGACGACCTCGGTCTGGCCGAGTCGGCGCAGCAACTCGCGGACGCCGGCCGCATCCCGGGCCTCGCGAACGGGCACGCCATCGGCGAGGTCGCCGACTTCCTGGCCGTCCTCGCGCACGCGGACGTCGGGTACGTGGCGAGGGCCCGGGACACGGCGGAGGTGCTCGCGCTGCTGTCCGGGACGGTCGCGTCCCTTCGCGGCGACGACGTGCGGGCGGCGCTCGCGGCACCGGATCCGACGAGACTCACCTCGCTGATCCCCGAGGCCGCGGAGGCCGTCCGCGAGGTCCTGCTGGGGGTCGAGGTGCACGACCCGGCACTCGTGGCCCGTGAGCTGGCGGACGCGGGTCTGCGGTAAACATTCACCGTCAATGCGCCGGTCCGTCAACGCTCGGTGCGTAATCTCGTAGGCGTGCCAAAGATCGCGTATTTCGGACCCTCGGGAACCTTCACGGAGATGGCGCTCGCCCAGCTCGAGGCCGCGGGTGCCTTCGACGGCCCGGTCGAGCGGGTAGCTGCGACGAGTCCGCCCGCCAGCCTGGCCAAGGTACGCGACGGCGTCGTCGACGGTGCTGTCGTTCCCATCGAGAGCTCCGTCGAGGGGGCCGTGGTGCCCACCCTCGACTCGCTCGCGCTGGGCGACCGCCTGCAGATCGTGGCCGAGACCGAGCTCGACGTGGCGTTCACGATCCTCGGCGGGGCAGGCATCGAGCGGCTCGATCAGGTGCGCACCGTGCGGGCGTACCCGGTGGCGGCCGGTCAGGTGCGAATCTGGCTGGAGGAGAACTGCCCCGGCGCCGAACTCCAGACGGCGTCCTCCAACGCAGGCGCCGCCGAGGACGTGGCGAACGGCCTCGCCGACGCCGCCGTGTCCACCGCGCTCGCGGGCGAACGGCTCGGGCTGCGCAGCCTGGCCGACGGGGTGGCGGACGAGAAGAGCGCCCGCACCAGGTTCGTTCTCGTTACCGCGCCGACCCGGGTGCCCGCCCGCACCGGCGGTGACCGCACCTCGGCCGTGCTCGAACCCCACAACACCCCCGGCTCCCTCGTCGATGTGCTCTCCGAGTTCGCGACCCGCGGAATCGATCTCATCCGGATCGAATCGCGCCCGGTCCGCACCACCCCCGGCTTGTACCGCTTCTTCGTCGACTGCATCGGGCACATCGACGACCCGCTCGTCGCCGAGGCGTTCCGTGCGCTGCACCGCAAGTCGCACGTGCGGTTCCTCGGGTCCTGGCCCGCGGCGAACCCCAGCGGCCCGCCGCCGCCGTCCGACGGAGACGCAGCGGACTGGATCGAACGAATCCGTCAGGGAGAGAGGGAATCGTGAGCGGCAAGCTGATCCTGGTCCGGCACGGGCAGACCGAGGCCAACGTCGAGCGCAGGCTCGACACCCGGCTGCCCGGTGCCCGGCTGACACCCGAAGGGCTCTCCCAGGCCGAACGACTGGGCACCGACCTCGCCGCCAAGGCGACGACGGCCGCCCTCGTGTCCTCGCAGGCACTGCGCGCCCGGCAGACGGCGCGCTTCGTCGAACTCGCGTCGGGCATCGCCGTCCAGGTGCGGGAAGGCCTGCACGAGGCCCAGGCCGGTGAACTCGAGGACCGCAGCGACGAGGAGTCGCACAAGCTGTTCATGAAGACGTTCCACCTGTGGCACACCGGCGAGTTGGACGCCCGGGTTCCCGGCGGGGAATCCGCCCACGACATCCTCGAACGGTATGTGCCGGTCGTGGACGCCCTGCGTGAGCAATACCTCGACGACACGGCGGAATCGGGTGACGTCGTGCTGGTCAGCCACGGCGCCGCCATCCGGCTCGTGGCGGCGCAACTCGCCGGGGTGCCCGGGCTGTTCGCCGCCAACAATCATCTGGCCAACACCCAGTCGGTGGAGCTGACACCGCTCGCGGGCGGCGGCTGGGAGTGCGTGCGCTGGGGAACCGTCGAGCCACCGTTCGAGCACCGGGTGATCCCCGGCGCGGACGACCCGATGGGGTGACGTCGTTGCGCGCACTGTGGGGTTGCGCGACGATAGAGGAAACCGTCCTCGAGGAGTGACGGCGGTGGATTGGTTCGTTGGCGATGACTATTCACTCGGTCGGCTGCTCGTCACCGAGGGGCTCGCCGCGATCTATCTCGTCGCGTTCGTGGCCGCGAGAAACCAGTTCAGGCCGCTGGTCGGCAGCAACGGGATGCTGCCCGTCCCGAACTTTCTCCGCGCGGTCTCGTTCGGACGTTCACCGAGCATCTTCCATTTCCACTACTCGGACCGATTCTTCGAGGCGGTCTGCTGGACCGGCACCGCACTGTCTCTCGCCGCGCTGCTCGGTCTGACGCAGGTCGTCCCGCTCGCGGCGTGCATGCTCGTGTGGTTCGCCCTGTGGGTGCTGTACCTCTCGATCGTCAACGTCTCCCAGATCTGGTACAGCTTCGGCTGGGAGTCGTTGCTGCTCGAGGCGGGTTTCCTCGCGATCTTCCTGGGCAACGCCTCGGTCGGTCCGCCGATACTCGTGCTGCTCGTGCTGAGGTGGTTGCTGTTCCGTCTCGAATTCGGGGCCGGGCTGATCAAGATGCGCGGCGACCGATGCTGGAAGGACCTCACCTGCCTGTACTACCACCACGAAACCCAGCCGATGCCCGGACCGTTCAGCTGGTACTTCCACCGGCTGCCGAAGCCGCTGCACAAGGTGGAGGTGCTCGGCAACCACTTCGCTCAGCTGGTGGTGCCGTTCGGGCTGTTCGCGCCGCAGCCGGTCGCCGCCGTCGCCGCGACGATCATGATCGTCACCCAACTGTGGCTGGTGGCGAGCGGTAACTTTTCGTGGCTGAACTGGACGACCATCGTGCTGGGGCTGTCCGTCATCCCGGACAACGTGTACGAGAAGGTGCTGCCGTTCGACGTCCCGGCCGCCAGTGACTCGGCGCCGATGCCCTTCGTCGTGCTGGTGATCGCGGTGACGGCGCTCGTCGTCGTGTTGAGCTACTGGCCGATTCGCAACATGATCTCCCACGGGCAACGCATGAATGCGTCGTTCAACAAGTGGCACTTCGTCAACACGTACGGCGCGTTCGGGAGCATCACCCGGGTGCGTTACGAGGTGATCGTGGAGGGCACGTCGGACGCGCACTCCAGTGTGCACTCCGTGTGGAAGGAGTACGGCTTCAAGGGAAAACCGGGTGACGTCAACCGGCGACCGCGCCAGTTCGCGCCGTATCACCTGCGGCTCGATTGGTTGTTCTGGTTCACGGCGATCTCGCCCGGCTACGCCGAACCGTGGTTCCGGGGTTTCGTCGAGAGGCTGCTGCGCAACGATCGGGACACGCTGAAGTTGTTGCAGTACAACCCGTTCCCGGAGGAGCCGCCGAAACACGTGCGTGCGCGGATGTACCGGTACGAATTCACCACCTGGAAGGAGCGCCGCGAGACCGGCGCCTGGTGGAAGCGGCAACCGGTGTAGGTCAGCGGAGCCGGTCGGCCAGCGACTCCAGCGCCTGCCGCAGGCGCTGCGGGGTGCCGGGACTGAGCGACGACCACCCCGCCCCGTGCGCGGAGACACTGGACGTGCCGACGATGCGTCCCGCCGACGTGTCGAAGACTGTGACAGGCCCGCCCACGGGGTCGTATCGTCCGTCGCCGTAGACGATTCCGACGATCTCGGCGTAGGTGGTGCAGCCGGCCATCGCGTTGCCGAGGACGGTCGCGTCGACCGCGCTCACCCCGAGTGCGGTGAGGGTGGCGGCGAGCGTCTTGCCGTCCCCGCCCTGATCGAAGGCTTCGCCGAGCTGGACCGTGGGTGCGTTGACGACGCCGACGTTCATCGGCTCTGCGGCCCCCAGCGCTCCGATCACGGGGGCGAAGATGTCGGCGCCCGCATCCTGGACGACGTACGTGTCGCCGGCGCGCAGGGCCAGCACCGAGAGGGCATCGCCCTGGGAGATGCACAGTCTGGAGATGCTGCCGTCGACGTACCAGCGCAGGGCGATCTCCCACAGAGGCCGGGCGAGAACCCGTAGCCGGTCGGCGAGTTCGGGGTGAACCCCACCGCCCGGGAGCAGGTCCCGGGCGGTGAGGGTGTCGACGGCGCCGCGGAACGCTGCGTCCCTGGCGTCGTACGTGTCGTACCGCGGGGTGGCGTCGAGCACCACCGGCAGCACGTCGAGTGCGAGCGTGTCGACGAGATAATCCATTTCGTCGAGGCTCAGGGTCACCGCCGGGAGGGTCGGTACGCCCGGCTGGGTGCCCAGGTCGATCACCGTCCGGACTCCCGGTGGTCGGGGTTCGCGCCGATGACCGACGGAATGACGGTGCGTCCGTCGGAGAAGTGCTCGAAGTTCTTCAGGTAGTCGGGGGTCTCCCGTTCGTCCTCGTCCTGTGAACCCGCCCCGGCGGCGCCCGCTCCACGTCCGACCGTCATCGGTCCGCTGCCGGTGGCGCCGCGCGCCGCCGCAGCCGGGTTCACGTCGGCGCGAACGTCTCCGATCACCCCGCCGGGTGCGGTTGCCGGTGCGCCGGGCCGTGCGCCCTGGCCGCCGTCCGTCTTGCCCCAGCCCTCGGGCAGGGTCGCCCCGCCTGCGGTGCCCGCACCGATCGCACCGACCGAGGTGCGGGCTGCCGCCGCGCTGGTCGAGGCAGAGCCGCCGCCGTACGCGCCGCCGGACATCATCGGCGCACCGCCCACCATCGGGGTGACGCCGCCACCGGTGACCGCGGACAATGCCGCGCCACCGATGTTGCTCGCGGCCGACGTGGCGGTCGAGACGGTGGTGCCCGCGATGCTCCCGACCTGCGACGCGGCCGTGGTGACGGCCGGGTTCTGGCCGGCGGCCATCAGTGCGGCAGCGGCGGCACGCGTCGGATCGAATTCACCGTCGGACGGGATTTCGTCGAAGGTCCCGACCTCCTTCGAATCGGCCTTCGTGACGATACGAGGGGGCTGCCTGTACGTGCGTTTGAGTGCCAGGATGTTCGACGCGGCCTCGTATCCCTCCATCACGAGCCCGGCGCGAATGTCCATCGCGCGGTCCGCGGCTTCGGCGGCCGCGGCGGTGCCGTTGAGCGCCCCACCCGTCGTGTACGCGGTGGCCTTCGCGGTTTTCACTGCGACGATCTCGGGGATGCTGGGCATGATGAGCGCGGCGGTGGTGTAGGCGCCCGCTTCGAGCCCGGCCTTCGCTGCGGTGTCCGCGGCGAGTTCGGCACATTCCGCCGTCCACACCGTGAACGGCGTGATCTTGGCGAGCGCCGCGACCGCGGACACTCCCTGCCAGCCGGCCGCGAGTTCGGCCATCACGCGGACGAGTGTGAGGTTGGCGTCGACGAAGCTCGTGGACAGCGCCGTCCACGCCGCGCTCGCCACGCTGAGCGGCACCGGACCCGCGCCGGCGGCGAGGGTGGTCGAGTTGACGGTTGCCCCTCGGGGCAACCAGATGACACCTGTCAGTCCCATGGTCATATCTGATCTCCTGGTGGTCTCGAGGCGCCGGCCGTCACATGCCCGCAGCGAGCGACGCGCCGAGCGCGAGGTCCTCGGCGACATACAACGCGGCCTGGGTGCGGAGTGTGTTCGCGGTCTCGCGCATCTCGAGAATGCCCTGGGCGACAGCAGGAGTGAACGTGTTGGCGACGGTATTGAAGTAACCAGCCGCGTGCAGCGAGACCTCTTCGCTCCCGGAGGGAAGCACGCGGATGGCCGCGGAGTTGAGAGCGACCGCGGTCTCGAGACGCGCGGCGAGCGCGTCGAGTTCCAGGGCGGCGGCGACAAGAGCTTCAGGTGCGACGTGCAGAGCTGGCATTGCGTCGAACTCCTTCTTGACCTAGGCAGGCGGAAGGCAGTTGCCCCCCGGCAAACGAACTGCATGTGCAGCTGTCCCTACACACTTGGACGCTGCAACGCGCTCTTCGGTTCCCCCCGATCCCGAGAAATTTCTTCTCGGGAAAACCGTTCATCCCCAGCCGAGCTCGTGCAAGCGATCTTCTTCTATCCCGAAGTAGTGCGCAACCTCGTGTATCACGGTGACGGCCACCTCGTGGACGACTTCCTCCTCCGAACTGCAAATTTCGAGGAGGGCGTCGCGGTAGACGGTAATCGTATCGGGCAGCGATCCGCCGTAATGGCTGTCCCGTTCCGTCAACGCGATCCCGTGGTAGAGGCCCAGAAGATACGGGTCCTCGTCGTTGCGGTCGTCGACGAGGACGACGACGTTGTCGATCGCGGACGCGAGCTGGGGTGGGATCAGATCGAGTGCGTCGCCCACCAATTCCTCGAATCGGTCGGGCGTCATGCTCACCGCCACATCAGTTCCCGGGGACCGGCGCTGCGCCGGGAAGCGGTGTCGGAATCGACCTACCCTCCGGGACCGGCGGCGGCGGTACGGGCGCCGCGCCGTTGATGAGGATCTCGCCCTTCGCCGAACCGGTGATGGTCGAGAAGCCGCCGGCGTCGGTCTCCTTGCCCACCGAGCAGTTCACCCGCCTGCTGCCCGCGAGCCAACTGTCGAGTTCCAGGTTGTCCCAGAACAGCGTGAGCGTCTTGTTGCGCAGCGCGTCGGCGGAACCGAGGTACTCGTTGGCGGCCTGCGTGCACACGCCTTCGAGATACTTGTCCTGGTCTTCGACGGCCGGCATCGAGGAAGGGAACTGGGTGGCCAGGTCGACGACGGAGATCACTTCGAAGGCGTGGGGTTGCGCGCAGTCGACGGGATCGGTGGGCACGTTCTGGTTGATGCCGATGCAGGTGCCCGGATCCCAGATGTTGGATTGGTCCTGCTCGGCCACCTTGCCGGTGAACGGCAGCAACGTCCCTGCGGTGCTGGAGAATTGAAGGCCGCACCGCAGAGTGCGCTCGCCCGCCGCCCAACCGGACTCGCTGGGGAACATGAGACCCACGCTGAACTTGCCGTACGGATCGAACTTCGCGCCGAGGTAGGAGTCGACGGCGGGCACACAGTGTTCGTCGCGCAGCGCGGCGAACCGCAGCGCACCCGGGTAACGCGAACCCGGACCGAACTCGGCACCCGGATACACGCTGAGGTCCAGCGGTGCCGCCACCTCGAACCGGTGTTCCTCCGAGCAGTCGACCTTCGCGACGTCCTTCCGGTCTTCCTGCGGATCGTTCGACGGCGTCCAGTCGAGGCAGTCGCCTGCCGCCGCCGAAGCGAACGCGTCGCCGTCCACCGAACCCGTCGCCTGCGGTCCGGAACCGGCGGAGTGCGCGGGGAGGTTCTCGCTGCGGTTGAAACCGCCTGCGATCGCGAACGTGGCGATCGCCGCCACCACGGCACCTGCCGCGACGGCCGCGAGCGCGCGACGCGTCGTGGTCGCGGACATGCTGCGGGGAGCCTTCTCCGGTTGCCCGGCATTCTTCGGCTGGGGGTCGGCGCCGTTCGACTGATCTGAGGACATCGATTTCCATAATGCCTGTTCCACTCGTGGAAGCAGAACAACTCCCGCAATCGGCTGGAACCTGGCGTAACTTCGACGACCATGAGTGACGATCCTCAGCACTCCGCCGAGCCGGTGGATCCTGAACTGCAAGAGCTCGCCGGGCGTGTGTTCGACACGGCACGATCCGGCGACGCCGTGTCCTTGGCCACGTACCTCGATGCGGGCGTCCCGGTGAACCTGGCCAATCAGAACGGCGACACTCTGGTGATGCTGGCCGCCTACCACGGTCACGCCGTGGCCGTTCAGGTCCTGATCGACCGCGGCGCCGACGTCGACCGGCTCAACGACAAGGGACAGTCCCCGCTGGCAGGGGCGCTGTTCAAGGGTGAGGACGCCGTGGTGCGGACCCTCGTCGCCGGTGGTGCCGACGCCACGGCCGGCCACCCGACCGCCGTCGACGCTGCCCGCATGTTCGGCCGCGAGGACCTTCTGAGCCTGCTGGAACCGAAACCGGAGTGAGCCGCTCCGCGGCGCCCGGTAGGGTTTGAAGCCGTGATTGACCTGAAGTTCCTCCGCGAGAACCCCGACGCCGTCCGCGAGTCGCAGCGCACCCGTGGCGAAGATCCCGCCCTGGTCGACGCGTTGCTCGAGGCCGACGCGTCCCGGCGCGCCGCCGTTCTCGCCGGCGACAATCTGCGTGCCGAGCAGAAAGCGTTCGGCAAGAAGGTCGGGCAGGCGTCCCCGGAGGAGCGTCCGGCGTTGCTCGAGGGCTCCAAGGAACTCGCGGCCAAGGTCAAGCAGGCCGAGGCCGAGCAGCACGAGGCGCAGGCCGCGCTCGACGCCGCGCACCGGGCGATCTCCAACGTCGTCCAGGAGGGCGCCCCCGCGGGCGGCGAGGACGACTTCGTCACCCTCGAGACGGTCGGCGAGATTCCCACGTTCGACTTCGAACCCAAGGACCACCTCGAGCTGGGTGAGTCGCTGGGGCTGATCGACATGGAGCGCGGCGCGAAGGTCTCCGGTGCCCGCTTCTACTTCCTCACCGGCTTCGGCGCGATGCTGCAGCTGGGAATGCTGCAGCTGGCCGCGCAGAAAGCGATGGCCAACGGCTTCCAGATGATGATCCCGCCGGTGCTGGTGCGACCGGAGATCATGGCGGGAACCGGGTTCCTCGGCGCCCACGCGGACGAGATCTATCACCTCGCCGACGACGACCTGTACCTCGTCGGCACGTCCGAGGTCCCGTTGGCCGGGTACCACTCGGGCGAGATCCTCGACCTCGCCGACGGCCCCAAGCGGTACGCCGGCTGGTCGACGTGCTTCCGCCGCGAGGCCGGCAGCTACGGCAAGGACACCCGCGGCATCATCCGGGTCCACCAGTTCGACAAGGTGGAGATGTTCACCTACTGCAAGCCCGAGGACGCCGACGCGGAGCACCAGCGCCTGCTCGGGTGGGAGCGCGACATGCTCGCCGCCATCGACGTGCCCTACCGCGTGATCGACGTGGCCGGTGGCGACCTGGGGTCGTCGGCCGCCCGCAAGTTCGACTGCGAGGCCTGGGTGCCCACGCAGCAGGCATATCGCGAGCTCACCTCGACGTCCAACTGCACGACGTTCCAGGCGCGTCGTCTCGGTGTCCGGTACCGCGACGAGAACGGGAAGCCGCAGACGGCCGCGACCCTCAACGGCACCCTCGCCACCACCCGGTGGATCGTCGCCATCCTGGAGAACCACCAGCAGTCCGACGGCACGGTGCGGGTGCCCGAGGCGCTCGTGCCGTTTGTCGGGACGGATGTCCTGAAGCCATGAACGCAGGCGCAGGGCTTTTGGGAAGGCTACCCTTGCGCGAACGCCGAAATGATGTAACCCTTACCTAATCGAGTTGGTAAGGAGCTCCACATGTTCGTGTGCATCTGCAAGGCAGTGACGGAAGACGAAGTGCATGAGCACTGTGCTGCCGGAGCTGACAGTGCGGATGCCATCGGTGAGCGTTGCGGCGCCGGATGGGGATGCGGAACCTGCGTCGATCGGTTGAAGGAGATTCTGGAGCGGTCGGCCGCCGACAGCGTGGCCGCGTAACGAAACCGCAGCACAACTGAATCCCGCGATTCTCTACATCGCGGGATATTGCCGGTGGTACGTTCGCCTCAACCGGGGCGAACGGAGAAGTCATGCGCGGCGACGACGAAGTAATTGCTCTTCTCAACGAACAGTTGACCAGTGAGCTGACTGCGATCAACCAGTACTTTCTGCACTCCAAGATGCAAGCCAATTGGGGCTTCACCAAACTGGCGGACAAGACTCGGGCGGAGTCCATCGAGGAGATGAATCACGCCGAGATCCTCACCGACCGGATCCTGTTCCTCGAGGCGCTTCCGAACTATCAGAAGCTGCTGCCGCTGCGCATCGGACAGGACCTACGCGAGCAGTTCCATTCCGACCTCTCCATCGAAGTCGAGGTCGTCGAGCGCCTGCGTCCGGGAATCCAGATGTGCCGCGACAAGGGCGATGCCACGTCGGCGAAACTGCTCGAGACGATCCTCGAGGAAGAAGAGGATCACATCGACTATCTGGAGACGCAGATCGAACTGATGGACAAGATGGGCGACCAGCTCTACATGGCCCAGCTCGTCGATCAGCCGCCGACCGTCGGATAGTCGAAAACGGGGTGACACCCCCGGCGGGGAGTGCGAAACTGGGCGCGTGAGATATCCCGCCGACCAGCCTTGACCCAGTTCGCAGCGTTCTCTCGCCGTCCGCGTGGTCGGCTACGTGTCCACGCGCGACCCCATCCCGCTCTACGGTCTGTACGACCTGCTGTTCGCCGACCACGGACTGAGCGTCGGTCAGATCTCGTCCCTGTTCGTCATCTGGTCGGTCGTGTCCTTCGTCGCCGAGGTGCCGTCCGGCGCGTGGGCCGACACCGTGTCTCGACGTGGCCTCCTGGTGTTCGCGTCCGTGCTGTACACGGCCGGATTCAGCGGGTGGATCCTCGTGCCGTCGTACGCGGGATTCGCGGCCGGATTCGTGTTGTGGGGCATCAGCGGCGCCATCCAGTCGGGCACGTTCGAGGCGTTGCTGTACGACGAACTCGTGGCGCGAGGCGCCGCCGGTGACTTCGCGAGGTTGCTCGGCTTCGCCAACTCCGGCGCCATGGTGTGCAACCTTCTCGCGACCCTGACGGCGGCGCCGCTCTACGTCCTCGGCGGATATCCGTTGGTCGGATGGGTCAGCGTCGGTGCGACCGTGGTCCACGGGGGCTTCGCCCTGTTGCTGCCCGCGGCACCCAAGGTCGAGGAGGCCGACGAGACCCTCGACGTCGCGGACGAACGCCGGGGACTCGCGGCCCGGTACGCCGCGATGCTGCGTGCCGGCCTCGGCGAGGTGACGCGGGAGGCGGTGGTCCGGCGCGGAGTGCTGCTCTCGGCGGTGCTGATCGCGTTCCTGGCGTTCGACGAGTACTTCGGGCTCCTCGCCCGCGACGGTGGCACAGCGACGGCGTCCGTACCGCTGCTCGTCGCGATCACGGTGAGCGGTCAGGTGGTCGGCACAGCCCTCGCCGGACGCACGGCGTCGATGCGTGCCGTGACGATGGGGCGGGCCGTTGCCGTCGCCGCGATCCTGCTCGGCGGGGGAGCGCTGCTCGGCGGTGTCCCCGGATTCCTCGCGCTCGGCGTCGGCTACGGCATCCTCGGCAACGCGATGATCGTGTCGGAAGCGCGCGTACAGGATGCGATCACCGGTCCCGCACGCGCCACCGTCACGTCGGTGGCGGGACTGTTCGGTGGGTTGGCCGCGGTGCTGATCTACGCGGGCGTGGCCGTCGGGTCCCTGTGGCTGTCGGTCACGACGCTCGTCGCGGCACTGGCCGTTCCCGTGCTGCTGTCGGCGGTCCTGGTGCGTCGGTGGCTGCCGCCGGTCCGCACCGACGCCCCCACTGCCGGGTGAACGCACCCTTCGACGCCTCAGATGCGCCGAAGGGTACGTTCGCCCGCCGGGGTCAGAGCTTGGTGGACCGCAGTTCGTGTCCCTTGGACGTCTTGCAGCGGCCCGACTCGAGGTCCCACTGCCAACCGTGCAGGTTGCAGGTGAGGTTGGTGCCGTCGACGACGCCGAACTTCGACAGGTCGGCCTTCAGGTGCGGGCACCGACGCTGGATCTCGTACCCGCCGAGTTCGATCGACGCGGAGTCGTCATGGGCCTCGGCGAACCAGCCGTCGGCGTACGCGATGCGCTCGTCGGTGAGGCACTTGAAGAACGTGTAGAGGAATTCGTTGTATCCGCCGACGCGCCACGCCTCGAAGCGGGTGGACAGGAAGATGGTGTTCACCCAGTCGGGCTCGTCGTCGCGCAGCACCGTGCGCACCAATTCGGGGGCGATGCGGAAGCCGTAGCGGTATTTGCCGTCCTTCTCGCCGCGCGGACGGACGGTGCGCTGAGGGAAGTCGAGGACGACGGTCTCGTCGCCCATCACCAGGCCGACGGGGTAGCCGATGCCGTCGCAGATCAGGTCGGACTGCTTCATGATCGGCTCGAACTTCGCCTTGAGCGCCTCCAGCAGCGGCTCGCCCTCGGCGGGGGCCCACGTGGCCTTCTCGGCGGCGAGGACCGGCGCCATGCGCTTCGCCATGTCCTCGATGTAGGCGGCCTTGTCGGAGAAGATCTTGTCGACCTCGGCGTCCGGGATCGGGTGCGTAAGCGTCAGCTCGCCGCCCTTCAGATCCGCGGTGGACCCCGGGATCATCAGGATGCCGCCGTCGTTGCCGTGGATCCGCATCTGCTCGAGGAACGTGATCTGGTCGGGGAAGATGTTGCCCTCGTCACCCCGGTCGTCGTTCAGGTAGCGCAGGGCGTCGTCGAGGAACACCGGCGGTCCGGCGGACGGCACCACCCACGTGGCCGCGACCTGCTCGATGTAGCTGCGGCAGCGGTCCATGCCGCGCTGACGCTTCTGCTTGCCGAAGTTGGCCTTCGTCTTGGTGGGGATGTCGTAGACCATCGGGTACCAGATGGCGCCCGAGTACTGCAGCAGATGGATGTCGATCTTGCCGAACTCGTCGTGCAGGACGTCCATGTCGACGGGTCGTGCGTCGTTCATGTTGAAACACGTGGTCTCGCCGTCGGACACCACGAGACCCGAGTCGCCGATCGGACCGTCCGCGGGGGCGCGCAGCGCGATGATCATGACGTCGAGGTCGCCCTTGGGGCCGGTGACCTTGTGCTTGACGGAATCCTCGGTCTCGAAGAACTTGTGGAAGCCCAGCGCCTCGAGTTCACGCTTGAGGTCCGGCACCGGGTAGTCGGGGAGCAGCACCGTCGCGTCCTTGTTGACGTGCTTGCTCAGGTTCTCCGGGTCGAAATGATCCTTGTGCAGGTGCGACACGTACAGGTAGTCGCAGTTGCCCAGGGCGTCCCAGTCGAGCTGGGTGTTGTCCGGGAACGGGAACCAGGACCCGAAGTACGCGGGGTTCACCCAGGGGTCGCACAGGATCGAGCCTGCCTCGGTCTGGATGTGGAATCCGGCGTGTCCGACGCTGGTGACCTGCACTGGTATGCCTCCTGGGAGCTGAGCGACTGTTCCAGAGTAGGCGGTCCCCCCAGGTGAGTGGCAATGCGCGCTCCAGCACACCATGCCACTCACGTGCGGTCAGGTCACTTCGCCCAGGCAGTAGCCGTCGGGGCCGATGGACAGCGTGAGCTGCCTGGTGTTCGTCACACCGGACACGTCGGTAACGGGAACGGACACTTCCAGGTAGTCGCCGCGGACCGGCGTGGCGGTCATCGCGTCGGCGGCGAACGCCGTCGTCCCGGCGAGGACGTCGGGGTCGAGCTGGAGCGGCGGCCTGCCACCGGTGCCCGTGCCGGACGGGTCCCAGGGGCTGAAGCCGGGGCAGATCAGCGGGTAGGCGGTCTCGGTGTCTGCCCTGTTCACCGGCGCGCCCGACTCCCGAGACAGGAATCGGGTGACGGCGTACTCGGCGTCGGCGGGGGTGTAGAAGTCGACGGTCCCGGCGGGGTGGACGTGTGGGCAGGCGTAGCCGGACGCGATCTCGCTGCGTTTGACGGACACCGTGGTGCCGCCGCCGGTCCACGACACCGCGAACTGTCCGTCGACGCCGGGTTGCGCGAGGGCCCCGAGGATCGCGGACGTGTCGGCGTACTGGTCGGCGGCCTGGGCGGGCGGCAGCGTCCAGCATTTCGCGGGGACGGTGTCGGGTCGGGTGACCAGGTCGGTGGCCCAGGCGCGGACGGCGTCGACCGCTGCGGGGTTGCCGGGTACGTCGCCGACGATCACCTGCGGCACCGGGGCAGGCGGCGTGGTGGTCGTGGGCCCGGCGGCGGATGTGGGCGCGGAAACGGTATCGGCGGGCGGTTCCTCCGTCGGGATGCCGGACTGCGAATCGCACGCCACCCCCGCGCCGAGGATCACCGCGACGACCGGCGCGATGAGCGCCCTCCTGCCCCTGCCAGCCATCTCCAGCGCGCCCTTTCTCTCGACTCCCCACCGAAAGTCCGTCCCCGACGGGGGGCCAGATCGCGGATACCCGGCTACGCTAGCCGATTGTGGAACCCGTCTACCGAACCGTCATCGGCATCGCCCGCACCGTATTCGCCCTCGAGGGCCTGAAGTTCACGGTCAAGGGCGATCAGCACATTCCGTCGACGGGTGGGGCGGTGATCGCGATCAATCACACCGGCTACATGGACTTCACCTACGCCGGACTTCCGGCCCGCCGGGTGAAGCGGTACGTCCGCTTCATGGCGAAGAAGGAAGTGTTCGACAACAAGATCTCGGGCCCGATCATGCGCGCGCTCAAGCACATTCCGGTCGACCGGGCCGCCGGCGCGGATTCGTACAAGGCGGCCGTCGACTTCCTGCGCCGCGGCGAATTGGTGGGTGTGTACCCGGAGGCCACCATCAGCCGGAGCTTCGAGATCAAGGACTTCAAGTCGGGTGCCGCGCGCATGGCGATCGAGGCGAATGTGCCGATCATCCCGGTGGTCATCTGGGGCGCGCAGCGGGTGTGGACCAAGGGGTTCCCGAAGCGGCTGGGCCGCACGAACACTCCCATCTCGATCGCCGTCGGCGAGCCGATCCAGCCGTTCGAGCCCGCATCCGAGCTGACCGCAAAGCTGCACGCCACGATGACGACGATGCTCGCCGACCTCCAGCAGGGCTACGACCACCCGGCGGGCGAGTACTGGGTGCCCGCGCGCCTCGGGGGCAGTGCTCCGACGCTCGACGAAGCGAACAAGATGGACGCCGCCGACGCCGAGGCGAAGGCGCAGTCCCGTCGGGCCCGGGAGACCGGTAGCTAGAGGGTGGCGGTGGAGCCGGTCTATACGGCTGTCGAGTCGACGGCCAAGGCGTTGTCCCTGTTCCAGGGATTGAGGATGACGCGAGTCGGCCTGGACAACATCCCCACCGAGGGTGGTGCGGTGCTCGCGGTCAATCACACCGGCTACCTGGACTTCGTCCAGCTGGCACTGGCGGTCGGTGCGGTGGACCGCAAACTGCGGCTCATGGCCAAGGCCGAACTCGCGAACAACACGGTGATGGCGTTCCTGATGCGCGGGTGCGGGGTCATCCCGGTCGACCGGACCGCAGGCGCGGGCGCGTACCTCGCTGCGGTGGACCGGCTGCGCGAGGGCGAATTGGTGGGTGTGTACCCGGAGGCGACCATCAGCCGGAGCTTCGAGATCAAGGAACTGAAGTCGGGTGCGGCGCGCATGGCGATCGACGCCCGGGTGCCGCTCGTGCCCGTCATCGTGTGGGGCGCTCATCGGATCGCCACCAAAGGGCAGCCGAGACAACTTGGGCGGCATCGGTTCCCGGTGACCGTCGAGGTCGGCAGGCCGATCGAGCCGCGAGAACCGGCGGAGGCCCTCACCGCGACCCTGCACACGGAGATGGACACCATCCTGCGCCGGGTGCAGGACGGATTCGACCATCCGGCGGGAGCGTACTGGGTGCCCCGGCGACTCGGCGGCAGCGCGCCGACCATCGAGGAGGCCACCGAGATGGACCGCCGCGAAGCCGAGGAACGGCGGGCCCGGTAACGGCCGCCCGGCGGCGCCGCGGACTCGGCAGGCAGAATAGCTGGGTGAGCCCAGACCGACCCAGCCTTGTAGCGTCCGATGTCGACGGCACCCTGATCGGGGAGGACGAGCGCATCAGTGCCCGCACCCGCGACGCCGTCGCGTCGGTGGTCGCGTCGGGAACCCCTTTCGTGCTGGCCACCGGCCGGCCCCCGCGCTGGATCCATCCCGTGGTCGAGGGCCTCGGCTACGCGCCGCTCGCCGTCTGCGCGAACGGCGCCGTCATCTACGACAGCGACAGCGACCGCGTGCTCAGCTCCGCGACCCTCGACGTCGACACCCTCACGTGGCTGTCGGAGATCGCGCTCCGCGTGCTGCCCGGCGCCGGGCTCGCGGCGGAGCGTGTCGGGGTGAGCGCCCACGACGCCGCGACACCGCAGTTCGTGAGTTCACCCGGCTACCAGCACGCCTGGCTCAACCCCGACAACACCGAGATGTCCGAGAACGAGGTCGTCGCGGCCCCCGCGGTGAAGCTGCTGATCCGGGTGCCGGAAATGTCCAGTCAGGCGATGGTCGACGCGCTGGCGCCGCACATCGGTCGCCGGGCCGATGTCACGTTCTCCACCGACAACGGGCTGATCGAACTGTCGGCGTCGGGAATCACGAAGGCGTCGGGTCTCGCGCTGGTGGCGGAACGACTCGGCGTGACGGCGTCGCACATCGTGGCCTTCGGTGACATGCCCAACGACATTCCGATGCTGAACCTCGCGGGCCGGGGTGTCGCCGTCGAGAACGCGCACCCCGACGCCAAGGCCGCCGCCGACGAGGTGACGGCCACCAACTGGGACGACGGGGTCGCGAAAGTACTCGAGCGCTGGTGGTCCTGAGACCACCAGCGCCCGGGAGGGTGAAACCCGATCAGCCGGCCGGAACCGGTGCCGGTTCGACGGGAGCGGGCGCGGGAGCCGGTTCGGGTGCGGGAGCCGGTTCGGGTGCCGGAGCCGGAGCGGGCTCGGCCGGAGCGGGCGGAACCTGAGCCGGGTCCGCGGGCGGTGCGACGGGGGCCGCGGCATCGACCTGGGCACCGTTCTTGTAGGCCTCCGCGTAGGTGTCGTTGTAGGTCTTCAACACCTTGGTGACTATGCCGGTGATCTCGTTGAAGATCAGCGAACCGTTCTCGAAGTCGGTGCGCAGACCGCCCGGGATCGGGTACTCGTCACTGGTCGGCAGGCCCAGTTCGCCGTTGTCGGCTCCGAGGTTCTGCCACGTCTTGAAGATCTGTCCGAGGACCGCCCACACACCGCCGTTGGGCGAGGTGAAGATGGCGCCGTTGGCAAACTGTGCGCCCGAGTTACCGGCCTTGGCCTGCAGCAGTCCGGTGATGGCCTGGCCGAGCCGGCCGGTGTCGCCGCCTTCCGCCACCCACTTCTGGGCGACCGGCGACGGGTCGGTGAGCCGCAGCAGTTCGTTGACCAGGGCGGGGATTCCGGCGCCGAGGCTGGCGCTGGCGTCCGTGCCGGGACCGCCGGACGGCGCCGGAGCCTCACCCGAGGGTGCGTCCGAAGCCAGCGACGCGTTGCCGCCGCCGAGGTTGGCCGCCGCGATCTGCCGGATCTCGTCCATGTGTGAGTACGCCGCGTCTCCGGGGCAGGACGTGTTGCCGACGTCGCGGTGCGCGAAGATCACCGGGAGATCGACGGCCTCACCCTCCGCGTAGGGCGTGAATTCGGTGCCCTCGGAGTACATCGTCGTCTCACCGAGTGGGTCGAGTCCGGCCTTGCCGAGCTTCCAGCCCAGGAACTTGCCGACGGCGTCGAGGGTGACCTGCGGCGGATCCTCGGACGAGAAGTCGCCCATCATCGCGACTCCGGTGGTGTTCTCGTTGAACCCGCCGGCGTGCGCGCCCTGGACCGGACGGTCGAGACCGCCTGCGCGACCCTCGAAGATCTGGCCGTATTTGTCGACCAGTGCGTTGTATCCGATGTCGCACCAGCCGAGCGTCTGCGCGTGGTACGCGTAGATCGCCCGGACGATCTCGGCCGATTCGGCCTTCGAGTAGTCGTTGGCTCCCGCGGTGTGGTGCACGGTGGCGCCGCCGATGAAGTCGTCGTAATCGGGGTCCTGGCACCGGATGGACTCGTCGGCGCCCCACTGCTGGCGGCTGATGACCTTGGGACCGCCGCTGTCGAGGGGGCTCGCGATGTCGCCGAGCGTCGCGTCGCCGGGACCACTGCCCGGTTCGATGAGCACGGCCGTGACGTCGTCGGCGCCCGCGCGTGCCGGCTGCTGCCGCAACGGCGTGTTGACGGCGGCAGGGGTGTAACCGAGCGGTGCGGCCCCGTCCGCGGCGGGAGCAGGGGCTGCGGGTGCCGGGGCGGGAGCGGGCACCGCGTCGGGCGCGGGTGCGCCTGCCGGTGCAGGGATCGAGGTGGGGGTCAGGATCTGGATCGCCTTCGTCAGCCCGACGTAGACGGGTTCGGTGGCGACCTTGCCGTCCGACGCCGTCTTGTCCGTGCGACGCGTGTCGATCATGTCGGGGGAGACCCACTGTCCCCACGTTCCGTCGGCCTGCAGCGCCCGGACCTTCGACTCCGCGGACGCGAGGGTCTCGGAGGTGAGCGCCACCATGCTGAACGGGGTGTCGCGGGACAGTTCCTTGACGATCGTGCCGGGCTGCTGATCGGCCGGGGGCAGGATCGCGGGGTCGGAGACGTCGCCCGGGGCGGGGAGCTTCAGCGGGATCTGCAGGTTCGGGATCTGGATTCCGCCCGGGAGCTGCACGTTGCTGGGGATGTGGAGGTACGGCGGGATCTTCAGGTTCCGGAGGTCGCCGATGTTGACGTCCGGCAGGTTCAGCCCGGTCAGTTCCTTCAGCGGAATCACGATGTCGGGAATCTGCGACAGCACGACCTGCGCGATCTCGGTGGACACTGCCGAGTTGGAGGTTTCGTTCGTGGATTTGACGTCGGAGGGTGCGCTACTGATGCCGTAGACCGCAACGGGACTTGCGACAGCCAGAGCGGCGACAGCCCCGAGGACAATCGAGGGCTTCGGTCGACGGTGCGGCAAGGGGGACTCTCCTCAGTTGTAGTTTCCTGCGAGCGACCTCGCGTGTCTGCAACTCGTGATGCTCATGTGACTGAAGAGACTGTTGTTGCTAACTCCAACCACTCTTGCCACACTAGTCACACAGGTCCATAACGCTCAACCTTACATTGAGACTTTATCCCGAATTTCTCGGACCCGCTGAGACGAGGTGCACGCCCCGTCTCAGCGCTCGTTGTTCAGCGATGAGGAGTGCAGTGATGGCGAAGACCGAATTCGGGGTTCGTGCAGGTAGACCTGCCTGGACCCGCAGGAGGCGGTACATCGCGGGCCCTCCCGCCCCGCGCGGATTCACGGCCAGACTTCTGCGCGCGTCGGCGCTCGGCATCGCACCCGTCCTCGTCGTCGGCGCCGTCACCGGCGTCGTCGTGCACGTGCGCTCCTCCGGCCAGGACGTCCGGGAAACCGTCGCCTCCGACACGCCGTACACGCTCTCCGGGCACGGCAACGGCCACGGCCGCGGGATGGGCCAGTGGGGCGCCTACGGATACGCGAAAGATCAGGGATGGGCGGCCGAGCGCATCCTCGGCCACTACTACGGCGGCACCACACTCGGCACCCTCGCCGACGCACAGATCAGCGTCCGGCTGCAGGCGCGTGACGATCAGCCGCTCGACGTCTACTCCGACGCCGGCGCCGTCGTCGCCGGCAAGCCCGTCGGACCGGGAGAGGCCGTCCACCTCACGCCGACCGCCGACGGCGGCGCCAACGTCGTGGTGACGCGCGGATGTGCCGGCGAGGTCCTGTGGCAGGACGCCACCGACCATCCGTGGGTGGACCCGGTCGACCTGACCCCGGACCGTCCCGCGAACGAGCACTTGAAGCTGTGCGCCGGTGACACCCCCTACCGCGGCGCGCTCGGGGTCGCGCTCGACGGCGCCGCC
Source organism: Rhodococcus opacus (assembly GCF_012396235.1). Taxonomy (GTDB): domain Bacteria; phylum Actinomycetota; class Actinomycetes; order Mycobacteriales; family Mycobacteriaceae; genus Rhodococcus_F; species Rhodococcus_F opacus. Next base: position 101,407 of record NZ_JAAXPA010000003.1, read on the forward strand.
GTCCGCACCGTCAACGTCCTCGACATGGACGACTACCTCCTGGGCGTCGTGCCCGCCGAGGCGAAAGCCGGCTGGGCCGACACCGGTGGGGCCGAGGCGCTTCGGGCGCAGGCCGTCGCGGCCCGCTCCTACGCTGCCGCCGAGAACCGGGAAGAGTACGCGAAGACCTGCGACACCCAGAGCTGCCAGGTGTACGGGGGTTCCGCGAAGGAAGACCCGCGGACCACCGACGCCGTCCGTTCTACCAAGGGCACCATCCTGACGAAGGACAACAAGCCCGTCGCCGCCGAATTCTCCTCGTCCACAGGCGGATACACCGCGGGCGGCGAGTTCCCGGCCGTCGAGGACCAGGGCGACACCGTGTCACCGAACCACGACTGGACGGTGACCCTCACCGCGGGCGACATCGCGTCCGCGTTCAACGTCGGAGACCTCGAATCGTTCGAGGTGGTCACCCGCAACAACTTCGGAGTCGACGGCGGACGCGTCACCGGTGTGAAGGTGGTCGGATCGTCGGGCACCGCCGAGGCGACGGGCGCCGAGGCGCGGTCGAAGCTGAAACTCAAGTCCGACTGGTTCACGGTCGGTGACGGGCTCGGCGTCCCCGCACCGCCTTCCGCCCCCGAACCCGAGTCCACCCTCGCGTCCGCGGGTGAGGACGAGGACACCGTCGGCACCACCGAGGGTTCGCCGATCGCCGAGAAGTACAAGGAACTCGGCGGCGTCAACAGCACGCTGGGAGCGCCGATCGGTCCCGAGATGATGCTGCCGTCGGAGGCGGGGAAGTTCCGGATGTACACCAACGGAACCATCATCTGGACCAAGAAGCTGGGCGCGCAGGTGATCGACGCCAGCGTGCTGCGCGAGTGGTTACCGACGGGCGGCAGTTAGGCCGGGCAGAGCGGACCGGTTCCCTCGAGCACGGCGAGCATCCCGTCGACGGACTCGCCCCAGCCGAAGTCCTCGGCCCGCCGTCGGGCCGACGCCCGGCGCGTGCGTGAGGGGATCGCGAGTATGCCGCTCACCGCTTCGGCGAACGCGGGACCCCGGTCCCGGGCCAGGGCGCCGCAGCCGGGTGTGATGATCTCGGCGAGCGCCGACGACTGTGACGCGACCACCGGGGTGCCCGCCGCGAGCGACTCGAGCGCCGACAGGCAGAACGTCTCGTGCGGTCCGGGCGCCAGCGACACGTCCGCCGACGCGAACAGCGACGCCAGGCGGCCCTTGTCGCTGATGAAACCGGTGAAGTGCACGGGGAGCCCGCGGGCCCGGTACTGCAGCGCCTCACGCCGCGGGCCGTCCCCGGCGATGACCAGCCGGGCGTCGTGGCCCTGCCGCCGCAGCAGCCGGACGGCGTCGATGCTCCGTTCCACCTGTTTCTCCACCGACAGCCGGCCGCAGTGCAGAAGGAAACGTTGCGCCGGGTCGGCGAACGAGTCGCGCATCACCTGGTCGTGTTTGCCGGGATGGAACATCGTGAGGTCCACACCGAGCGGGACCCGGTGCAGATTGGGGGCCCCGATCCGGGTGAACTCCTCGCTCGCGAAGTCCGTCGTGCAGACGACGGCGTCGTAATTGCGGGCCATCCGGCGGTTCGCGATATCGGCCCAGCCGCGGGCCACTCGACGCGGAGCGAGTTGGCCGAGCAGCCGGTCGAGGCGTTCGTGTGACACGACCACACTGCGCACCCCACGGGTGCGGGCCCAGCCCCCGAAACCGCGCAGAGTGAGCCGGTCGGACACCTCCAGGACGTCGGGTCGCAGACCGCTGACGACGTCGGCCACCCGCCGCGGATTGACCACGCGATAACCCCCGGTCGCGGGGATGGTGGGAGCAGACCGCGTGATCCGCAGGACCCCACTCGGCAGCAGCTCCTCGCAGTCGCGCTGACCTGGGACGACGAGGACCACCTCGTGCCCGCGTTCGACGTACCCCTGACCCCAGTTGTGGAGGGCGGTGCGAAGCCCACCCGACCGCGGTCCGTAGAAGTTCGCCAGCTGGACGATGCGCACCCGCTCATGAAGCGCGATCGCCGCGTCGGCGGGAACAACGAGGTCTGCAGAACCGGTGAATACAGGGAGAACTCCTCGTGCGTGCCGAGGGGGTCCTTGCCCCCCTTGGCCGCGCACGGGCGGCGGAGTCGCTTACCCTGGTTCATCGTGACCGCTGCAACCCCAGAGACAACCGCCCCTGGCCGGTACGACCTCATCGTCGTCGGCTCCGGATTTTTCGGACTGACCGTCGCCGAGCGTGCAGCAACACAGCTGGGTAAGCGTGTGCTGGTGCTCGACCGTCGTCATCACCTGGGCGGAAACGCCTATTCGGAGGCCGAGCCCGAGACCGGCATCGAGATCCACAAGTACGGAGCGCACCTGTTCCACACCTCGAACAAGAGGGTGTGGGACTACGTCACCCAGTTCACCGAATTCACGAACTACCAGCACCGCGTGTTCGCGCTGCACAAGGGGCAGGCGTACCAGTTCCCGATGGGGCTGGGCCTGGTGTCGCAGTTCTTCGGGCGCTACTTCACCCCGGACGAGGCGCGGAAGCTGATCGCCGAGCAGTCCAGCGAGATCGACTCGGCGTCCGCGTCCAACTTGGAGGAGAAGGCGATCTCCCTGATCGGGCGGCCGCTGTACGAGGCGTTCGTGCGCGACTACACCGCCAAGCAGTGGCAGACGGACCCCAAGAACCTGCCCGCGGGCAACATCACCCGCCTGCCGGTGCGGTACACGTTCGACAACCGCTACTTCAACGACACGTACGAGGGCCTGCCCGTCGACGGCTACACCGCGTGGCTCGAGAACATGGCGAAGGACCCGAAGATCGAGGTCCGGCTCGAGACCGACTGGTTCGACGTCCGCGACGACCTGCGCGCCGAGAGCCCCGACGCCCCCGTCGTCTACACCGGCCCCCTCGACCGCTACTTCGACTACTCCGAGGGCGAGCTGGGCTGGCGCACCCTCGACTTCGAGACCGAGGTGCTCGAGACCGGCGACTTCCAGGGAACCCCGGTCATGAACTACAACGACGCCGACGTGCCCTTCACCCGGATCCACGAGTTCCGCCACTTCCACCCGGAGCGGGACTACCCGAAGGACAAGACGGTCATCATGCGGGAGTTCTCGCGGTTCGCGGAGAGCAAGGACGAGCCGTACTACCCGATCAACACTCCCGACGACCGCGCGATGCTCGCCGCCTACCGCGACCGCGCGAAGGAGGAGATGGCGTCGAACCAGGTTCTGTTCGGCGGCCGTCTCGGCACCTACCAGTACCTGGACATGCACATGGCGATCGCCAGCGCGCTGTCGATGTTCGACAACTCCCTGCGTCCGCACTTCGAATCCGGTGCGGCCCTGGTGGGGGATGCCGAATGAGCGCCCGACATCTGCTCGAATCCGAGAAGGTCACCGAGGACGCCCCGTTACTGGGCAAGTCGCTGCTGCAGCGGGTGATCCTGCCGCGTGCCGGCGAGCCGCTCGACGTCCGCACCCTCTACCTGGAGGAGGCGAAGACCAACAGTCGTCGCGCGCATTCGCTCTCGCGCACCTCGCTGTCGGTCGGCGCCGAGGCGGAGGCGTCGTTCTGCACCTACTTCAACGCGTTCCCGGCCAGCTACTGGCGCCGGTGGAGCACCCTGAACTCCGTGGTGCTGCGTCTCGAGCTGTCGGGGCACTGCCGCATCGACGTGTACCGCTCGAAGGCCGACTCGTCGCGCATCCACGTCGAAGGCCGCGAGTTCCAGGACGGTGACGCCGCGCTGGAGTTCGAGATCGAACTCGCCCCGTTCGAGGACGGCGGCTGGATCTGGTTCGACATCACCACCGACACCGAGGTCGTGCTGGAGAGCGCCGGCTGGTACGCGCCGGTCGACGCCCCCGGTGAGGCCACCGTCGCCGTCGGCATCCCCACGTTCAACCGGCCCACCGACTGCGTCAAGGCGCTGACGGCGCTGGCGTCCGACGAACTCGTCATGGACGTGGTCAAGGCCGTCATCATTCCGGACCAGGGCACCCGCAAGGTCAAGGACGAGCCCGGCTTCACGGAGGCGGCCGAAGCGCTCGGCGACCGGCTGGCCATCCACGACCAGGCGAACCTCGGCGGGTCCGGCGGCTACAGCCGGATCATGTACGAGGCGCTGAAGACCACCGACTGCCAGCACATCCTGTTCATGGACGACGACATCGAGATCGAACCCGACTCGATCCTGCGCGCGCTGGCGATGTCGCGGTTCGCGAAGTCGCCGATGCTCGTCGGCGGGCAGATGCTGAACCTCCAGGAGCGCAGTCACCTGCACTCGATGGGCGAGGTCGTCGACCGCAGCATCTTCATGTGGACGGCCGCCCCGAACGTCGAGTACGACCACGACTTCTCCCGCTACCCGCTCAGTGACCGCGAGAACTCCCGGCTGCTGCACCGCCGGATCGACGTCGACTACAACGGCTGGTGGATGTGCATGATCCCGCGGCAGGCCGCCGAGGAACTCGGTCAGCCGCTGCCGCTGTTCATCAAATGGGACGACGCCGAATACGGCCTGCGTGCCCGGGATGCCGGCTACCCGACCGTGACCATGCCCGGTGCCGCGATCTGGCACATGGCGTGGAGCGACAAGGACGACGCCATCGACTGGCAGGCGTACTTCCACCTCCGTAACCGGCTCGTCGTCGCGGCCCTGCACATGCCGGGCAACGGCCGCGGACTCGTGATCAACACCGTCAAGGCCACGATCAAGCACCTGCTGTGCCTCGAGTACTCGACCGTCGCGATCCAGAACCAGGCCATCGCCGACTTCCTGCAGGGCCCCGAGCACATCTTCGAACTGCTCCCGACCGCGCTCGGTAACGTCCACGCGATGCGCAAGGAGTACCCGGACGCCGTCGTGCTGCCGTCGTCGACGAGCCTGCCGCTGCCCTCCGGTGAGGAAGTCGGCGCGGTCGGCCTGCCGACGAACCCGCTCGCGAAGATCGTGCGTCTCGGCAAGGGCCTGGTCCACAACGTGAAGCCCGCGCACGAGCAGCACCACGAGCGTCCCCAGCTCAACGTGCCCACCATCGACGCGCGGTGGTTCCTGCTGTCCCAGGTGGACGGCGTCACCGTCACCACCGCGGACGGGCGAGGAGTCGTCTACCGCAAGCGCAACCCCAAGCTGGCGCTCGCGCTGCTGAAGGAAGCGATCCGGTTGCGCCGTGAACTGGCCCAGCGGTTCCCCGAGCTCAAGCGCGAGTACCAGGACGCCGTTCCTGCCCTGACCAGCAAGGAGAGGTGGGAACGTGTCTTCGGCATCCAGTGAGATTCACATCCTGCACACCGTCCAGTCGACGATCGCGAGCCGTCCCGGCGTCGTCTCGACCGCCCGGGGTATGTCGCACTTCGGTGAGCACGCCCTCGGGTGGGTGGCCGTCGCCGGCATCGGCGCGGCACTCGACAAGCCTCGTCGCCGGCAGTGGGCGGGAGTTGCGGTGGGTGCCGTCGGCGCCCACGCGGCCTCGATCGTGATCAAACGCATCGTCCGCCGCCCCCGGCCGAACGACCCGTCGATCCAGGTCAACGTGTCGACGCCCAGCAAATTGAGCTTCCCGTCGTCGCACGCAACGTCCACGACAGCGGCTGCCGTGCTGCTCGGCCGTCTCACCGGGCTACCCTTGCCTGCGTTGTTGGTACCGCCGATGCTGCTCTCCCGGCTCGTTCTGGGAGTGCACTACCCGACCGATGTGCTCGCCGGATCTGCCCTGGGGGCCGCCTCTGCGGTCGCGGTGCTGAAGGCCGAGCAGAAGTTTGGAGAGAAATGAGCGAGGAACCGGCCGTCGTCACCGGACCCCCGACATCCCTGGCGGCAGGCATCGTCAAGGCCGTCCGCCCGCGTCAGTGGGTCAAGAACGTCCTGGTCCTCGCAGCTCCCGTCGCCGCGGGCACGGCGACGGAATCCGACGTCCTGCTTCCCGTCGCACTCGCCTTCGTGGTGTTCTGCATGGCAGCGTCCGGCATCTACCTCGTCAACGACGCGATGGACGTCGAGGCGGACCGCGCGCACCCCACCAAGCGATTCCGCCCCATCGCGGCCGGTGTGCTGCCCGTCAACCTGGCGTTCGGCATGGCGGTCGTGCTGCTCGGCGGGTCCATCGCCCTGTCGTTCCTCGCCAACTGGCAGCTGGCGGTCGTGATGGCCGTCTACATCGGCATCCAGCTGGCCTACTGCTTCGGTCTCAAACACCAGGCCGTCCTCGACATCTGCATCGTCTCGTCCGGGTTCCTGCTGCGCGCCATCGCAGGCGGTGTGGCCGCCGAGATCGCGCTGTCGCAGTGGTTCCTGCTGGTCATGGCTTTCGGTTCGCTGTTCATGGCGGCCGGTAAGCGATACGCCGAACTGCAGCTCGCCGAGCGCACCGGCGCGAAGATCCGCAAGTCCCTGGAGAACTACACCACGACGTACCTGCGTTTCGTGTGGACGCTCAGCGCCACCGCGGTCGTGCTCTGCTACGGACTGTGGGCGTTCCAGCAGGACGACCTGAAGGCCACCAACTGGTACGCCATCTCCATGGTGCCGTTCACCATCGCGATCCTGCGTTACGCCGTGGACGTCGACGGCGGCGAGGCGGGGGAGCCCGAGGAGATCGCGCTGGGCGACCGCGTGCTCCAACTCCTCGCGATTGCCTGGATCGGAGTGGTGGGTGTCGCTGTCTACCTCGTCTGACTTGGTAGGAGGCGCCGAGGACTCGGACGCCGCCGCGGAGCGGACCACCGAACGCCACCGGAAGGCCATCCTCTCGAGGGTGGTCTTCCTCGGGGGTGTGGCCATCTCGGCTCTCCTGATGTTCTGGGGTGCCTGGGAACGGCGATGGATTGCCGACGACGGTCTGATCGTGCTGCGCACGGTCCGCAACCTCCTCGCAGGCAACGGTCCGGTCTTCAACTCGGGTGAGCGTGTCGAGGCCAACACCAGCACCGCGTGGACATACATCGTCTACGCGTTCAGCTGGCTCTCCCAGGCCCGGCTCGAATACGTCGTCCTGACGATCGCGCTGATCCTGTCCACGGCGGCGATCGTGCTCGCCATGTTCGGCACCGCGCGCCTGTACCGCGGTGGGTCCTTCGCCGGCGGCGGCACGCTGTTGCTGATGCCCGCCGGTGTGCTCGTGTACATCGCGGTGCCCCCGGCCCGCGACTTCGCGACGTCGGGTCTCGAAAGCTGCCTGGTCATCTTCTGGATCGCGCTGCTCTGGCTGCTGCTGGTCCGATGGAGTCAGGCCACCGCTCCGTCCACCACCTCGGTGCTCGTTCTCTCGTTCATCGCGGGCATGGGGCCCCTCGTGCGCCCCGAGCTGGCGATCCTGGGTGTGCTGTCGCTGGCCATGATCTTCCTCGCTCCCGGTCTCACCTGGGTGGTGCGGGTGGCGATGGTGTTCGTCGCCGGCATCGTCCCGGTGGGCTACCAGATCTGGCGAATGGGCTATTACGCCCTCCCGTACCCCAACACCGCGGTGTCGAAGGACGCCGGCGGCGCCAAGTGGTCGCAGGGTTTCGCCTACCTCTGGAATCTGCTCGGCCCGTACCTGCTGTGGCTACCGCTGGTCTTCCTTTTCGCCGGCGCCGTGATCGCCTGGCGCGGCCGGGACAAGTCCATCGAAGATGGTGTTCGTCACACCGAAGGAAATCGGCTGACGCGCCTGCGCGGATGGCTGCGGACGCAGAACGCCGTCGTCGTGTTCATTCTCGCGAGCGGGCTGATCCTCGGTCTGTACTCGTTGCGCGTCGGCGGCGACTTCATGCACGGCCGCGTTCTTCTCCCCGTTCTGTTCTGTTTCATCGTTCCCGTCGCCGTAATTCCGGTGCGAATTCCGGACCGGGCGGCGTGGGGGCGTAATGGGGAATCGTCGATTTTCCTCGCAATGGCTTTCCTGTGGGCCGGCACCGTCGTGTGGGCGTTTTTCGCGTCGAACACGACGGGAATGCCGGAAGGTGTCGTTATCGGACGTTCCGGAATTGTCGACGAACGCGCCTTCTACGTTCTCAACACCGGTCATGCGCACCCGATTCGCGCGGACGATTATCTGGACTACCCGCGGATGCGCGCCATGGTGCAGACCATCTCGGACACCCCGGACGGCGGCCTGCTCATCCCGTCCGCCGATTACACGTACTGGTTCGTCGTTCCTCCGCCCCTTCCGATCCCGGACGGCGGCGCAGGTCACACGGTGTACTTCCTGAACCTCGGCATGACGAGCATGAACGTCGGTCTCGACGTGCGTGTGCTGGACCAGATGGGTCTCGCCTACCCGCTCGCGGCGCACACCGAGCGGTTGGACGACGGCCGTATCGGGCACGACAAGAACCTGTACCCCGACTGGGTCGTGGTGGACACGGGAATGATCGACAAGCACCCGTGGATGCCCGGATTCCTCGATGAGGAATGGGTGACCGAGGCGCGGGTCGCGCTCACGTGCCCCGAGACGCAGGACCTGCTGACGTCGTATCGGTCGGAACTGACGTGGCCGCGATTCAAGCAGAATTTCAAGGATGCGCTGCATTTCGCGAGTTATCGATTCGAACGAGTGCCCGCATATGAAATTCAGCGGTGCAATCTCGAGCCGCCGTTCCCGGAACCAGCCAAATAGGGCGAACCGGGCGGGGCGTGGGTCACCAGGGCGTCCCGGGTAGATCTCGATGTCGGAACATCAGATCTCGTTTGTGTAACGCAGGAACTGTCGGCGACGATGTACGTCGATGATGAGTCATCGTGACGGTGGTCTGGGAAGTTCCCTGGAAAGCGCTCCGTGAGCGTTTGTCAGAGAAGTTCGTGTGACATACAGTCCACCGAGCGCAGTGTGACTTGGAAGAGGTCCGCTGCCGACCCGGCTTCATGCCCGGGCCGGCAGGTCGCCTGTTCCCCGACGGAATCCGCCGGAGCCGCCCAGTGGCGGAGTCCGCAGACGAAGAGAGTGAGCAGTATTCATGCGTTTTGCCAGACCGAGGTTGTCTCAGCGCCTCAAGCAGCGTGCGATGGCCATCGGAGCCGTCGCACTGGTACTGCCTATGGGCGCAGGAATCGCTGGTGGAGCCGTCGCCGCAGCAGCACCGACGCACGCGGGTCCCGCCAAGACCGCGCCGGCCGGTGGCTACGAGGAACTGTGGGTTCCCTCTTCCATGGGACCGATCAAGGTCCAGGTCCAGTGGGCAGCCCGCGGCGGTAGCGCCGCCCTGTACCTGCTCGACGGACTGCGCGCCCGCAACGACCGCAACGCGTGGAGTTTCGAGACCAACGCGTTCGACCAGTACCGCAACGACAACGTGACCCTGGTCATGCCCGTCGGTGGCGAGTCCAGCTTCTACTCCGACTGGTACTCGGCGAGCAACTTCAACGGTCAGCCCGTCACGTACAAGTGGGAGACGTTCCTGACGCAGGAACTGCCCGACTTCCTGGCCAACTACGGCGTCTCGCGCACCAACAACGCCGTCCTCGGCCTGTCGATGGGTGGCAGCGCCGCTCTGACTCTCGCCGCGTACCACCGCGACCAGTTCAAGTTCGCCGGTTCGCTGTCCGGCTACCTGAACATCTCGGCTCCCGGCATGCGTGAGGCGATCCGCGTCGCGATGCTCGACGCCGGCCGCTTCAACGTCGACTCGATGTGGGGTCCGCCGTGGAACCCGGCGTGGCTGCGTAACGACCCGTTCGTGTTCGCGCCGCGTCTGCAGGGCCTGTCGATGTTCATCTCGGCTGCCAGCGGTCTGCCCGGTGAGTTCGACCACCCGCGCGCTCCGATCGACTACTACAACACCGCCAACGGCATGGGCCTCGAGGCTCTCGCCCTGGCCAACACCCGCGCCTTCCAGGTGCGTCTGGCCACCCTCGGTGTGCCGGCCACCTTCGACTTCCCCGCCAATGGCACGCACTCGTGGCCGTACTGGGGCTCGGAGTTGTTCAAGGCGCGCGGCCAGATCCTGGACACACTGGGCGCCTGGTGATCTGACACCACCCTCGTGGCGAATGCCGCCCCGCCGATCCGGCGGGGCGGCACTCGTGCGCTCCGGGGTGCCCGCGCCACGGCCGGGGCGTGAGGGAAAACCCAGGATTCCCTTCCCCCGAGAGTGCACAACGGAACGTTTTGTCAGTAAGGTGATCCCGTCGAGACGCCACCCGCGCAGCGAGCGCTGCGCGGGTGGCGTCTGTACGTGAGATTTTCACGAGAGTTATCGAGAGGTTGCCGCGGCCGCGGCGCGAGACGGATCAAGCGGAGGGAAGACGAGTTCATGCGTGTTGGGGGTTCGACGAGAACAAGCGGATGGGCCAGGCGTACTGCCGCCGCAATTGCTCTGGCGGTCGCACTGCCGCTGGGCGTGACCATGGTGGGCGGCGGCGCAACCGCATCCGCCGCCTTCGACCCCGCCGCGCAGGACTTCTGGGTCGATTCCGCCATGGGCCCGATCAAGAGCCGCATCTGGCGGGCCGCCGACGGCAACACCAACCGGGTGGTCTACCTGCTCGACGGTCTGCGCGCGCAGGACGACCTGAGCGGCTGGGAGGTCAACACCGACGCGGGCCCGTTCCTCGCCTCGCAGAACATCAACGTCGTCCAGCCGGTCGGCGGGCAGTCCAGCTTCTACTCCGACTGGATTTCGAACTCGAACCTCAACGGCCAGAAGACCCCGTACAAGTGGGAGACGTTCCTCACGGAGGAACTTCGCGACGCACTGGCGAACCGCCTCGGGTTCCAGTCCACCCGTAACGGCGTCATCGGCCTGTCGATGGGTGGCAGTGCCGCCCTGACCCTCGCCGCCTACCACCCCGATCAGTTCAACTACGCGGGCTCGCTGTCCGGGTACCTGAACATCTCGGCTCCCGGCATGCGTGAGGCCATCCGCATCGCGATGCTCGACGCCGGCCGCTACAACGTCGACGCGATGTGGGGCCCGCCGTGGAACCCGGCGTGGCTGCGCAACGACCCGTTCGTGTTCGCGAACAAGCTTCGCGACAACAACACCCGCCTGTGGGTGTCGGCCGCCAACGGCATCCCCGCCCCCGGCGGAGCCGCACCGACCGGATTCATGGACGTCTTCAACGCGAGCACCGGTGCGAGCCTCGAGGCGCTGTCGCTGGCGAACACCCGTGCCTTCCAGGTCAAGATGGCGACCCTCGGCGCGAAGAACGTCACCTACAGCTTCCCGCCCCGCGGCATCCACACGTGGCGTTACTGGCAGCAGCAGATCCACGATCTGGCGGGCGACCTCGGCAACACGATCGGGTAGCTCGGAAGTAACAATTGCACCAGCTGTAACAGCGCGGCACTCCCACTCGTCTGTCGTTTGCGTGTAGAAAGAACCGGAACGCGAGGCCGTGCTCCGTGTTGGCCTCGACGCGCAGAGAGAGAGTGAACGTCATGCGAGTAGGCCTGTTCAAGGCAGAACGTCAGCGTTCGTCGGCCGGGAATGTCCGAAGGCGGACGCTGGCCTCGCTTGCCGCTGTGCTCGTGGTGCCGGTGGCGGTCGGGTTCACCCAGACCGCCACCGTCTCGGCTGCGCCGGTCGCCGCGCAGGCTCCGGTGGCCACGCAGGCTCCGGGCGGCGCGACGATCCATCACGTCGACTGGCTCACCGACCGTCGCGTGGCGATCTGGATCAACTCTCCGTCGATGGGCGTGCCGATCCAGGTGCAGATGCTGCTTGCGCGCGACTGGAACTCGAAGCCCACGGAGAAGTTCCCGTCCGTCTACATGCTCGACGGTCTCCGCGCGCAGGACAACGAGAACGGCTGGACGCTCGAGACCGACGCCGAGTCGTTCTTCGCCGACAAGAACATCAACGTCGTCCTCCCGGTCGGCGGCCAGTCCAGCTTCTACTCCGACTGGGTGGCCCAGGACAACGGTCAGAACTACCAGTGGGAGACATTCCTCACGAAGGAACTGCCCCCGATCCTCGAAAGCGACTGGCGCACCACGCAGACACGCGGCGTCATCGGACTCTCGATGGGCGGCACGTCCGCGATGTTCCTCGCGGCCCGCAACCAGGGATTCTTCACGTTCGCCGCGTCGCTGTCCGGCATGCTCACCACCACCGCGCTCGGGATGCCGCAGGCCGTCGCGTACGCGATGAGCGACGCAGGCGGATTCGACGCGGACGCGATGTGGGGACCCCCGACCAGTTCGGCGTGGGAGGAGCACGACCCCTACCTGCTGGCCGACAAGCTCAAGGGCGTCAGCCTGTACATCTCCAGCGGTAGCGGAACCACCGGCCCGTACGACCAGCCGTCCGGAATCCCCGGCGTCAGCACCAATTACGCGGGTATAGGCCTCGAGATCCTGTCGCGGCTCACGTCGCAGACGTTCGCGACCAAGCTCAACAAGCTGGGCATCCCCGCCCAGGTCAACTACCGGCCGTCCGGCACACACTCGTGGCCGTACTGGCAGTTCGAGCTCCACCAGCTGTGGCCGCAGCTCGCCGGCGCCGTCGACGTCGAACCCGACAAGCCGGTGTGCACCACAGGCGGTTCCATCGCCGGGGTCGCCGGCGCGAACCCGTGGATCGGCGACTGCCTGACCCCCGAGTACAGCCTCGCGGGCGGAACGGTGCAGGACTTCCGCAACGGCCGGATCTTCGCCAAGTCCGACACCGGCGCGCAGCCGGTGGCCGGCGCCATCGGCGGCGTCTACCAGGCGACCGGTGGTCCGGGTGGGCCGCTCGGCTACCCGACGACGCCCGAATTGGCCACCCCCGACGGTCGCGGCCGCTTCAACCACTTCGAGCACGGGTCCGTCTACTGGTCGCCGCAGACCGGGGCGCACGCCGTCCGCGGCGCGATCCGCGACGAGTGGGCACGTCAGGGCTGGGAGGGCGGACCGCTCGGATACCCGGTGGCCGAGGAAGTTCCGACGCCCGGCAAGGACGGCGCGGTGCAGGGCTTCGAGATCGGCGCCATGTACTTCAGTCCCGCGAACGGCACCCACCGCGTGCAGGGAATGATCATGGGCAAGTATGCCGAACTCGGTTACGAGGGCGGGTGGCTCGGCTTCCCGAAGACCAGTGAGATCGCCGTCAAGGACGGCGGCCGGTTCAACCAGTTCGAGGGCGGCAACATCTACTGGAGCCCGCTGTCGGGTGCGTGGGCCGTCGAGAACGGACCGATCTTCGACGCCTGGAAGAGCGCCGGCTACGAGGGCGGCCGGCTCGGCTTCCCGATCAGCGACAAGTTCGCCATCCCCGGCGGCGTCCAGCAGAACTTCCAGACCGGTTACGTCACAGTGATCGACAACAAGGCCGAGATTCACTGATGGCCGGATCGCAGTAGAAATCTCACTCGCAGCGGGCGGGGCCGGGTCCGGCGGACCAGGGTTCCGCCCGATCTGCGTCTGTACCCTGTCGAGAGACAACGACTTGGAAAGCAAGGACGGAAATAGATGCCGCAGCACTCACGTATCAGCACCACCTTCCGACGGACGATCGCCGTAGGCGCGCTCGCCGTCGCAGCGAGCGGATTGTTGGTCGGGTGCGGCAGCGACGATTCCACGGCGACGTCGAACCCGTCCACCAGCGCCACGACGACCGCTGCGGCGTCCAGCTCCGCCGAGAGCTCGGCGTCTGCCGCGCCCAGCGCGAGCGCCTCGGCCCCGGCCTCCGCGCCGGTGACGAGCCCGGGTGAGGCGGCGACGGCGCCGCCGGAGCAGCCCGAGGAAGTTCCGGGCGACTTCCCCGGCCCCAGCGAGGTCCCGGTCAGCGCCGAAGGCCAGAAGTTCCTCGACGCGCTGAAGGCCAAGGGCATCGAGCCGGCCGCCGACGGCACCATGGCCGTGAGCACCGCCGACTTCATCTGCCAGGCCAAGGCCGAAGGCAAGAGCGACGCCGAAGCGATGGTGTTCGTCACAGCGATGGTCGGCACCGAGGCGTCGGCTGCGGGTCAGGAACTGACCCAGGAGCAGGCGACGGCCAACGCCCAGACCTACATGGATGTCGCCCACGCGACCTACTGCAAGTAGACGTCGATGTCGTTGACCGGGCGCGGAACGCGGAAGAAGAAGAGCAGCCTCCTGCGCAAGCTGGTGGTGCTGATCGTGATCCTGCTGGTGATTCTCGTCGCAGTGATCGCGCTCTGGTATCTCCTCGCAGGGCGACTGCCCAAGCCGATCCCGACCCCGCCCGGTCCCGAGCGTCCCAACGCCCAGCCGGCCAGCTGCCCCGACGTCCAGGTGGTGGTCGTCCCGGGCACGTGGGAGTCCAGCCCGACGGACGACCCGTACAACCCGTCGGCCAACCCGGCGTCGCTGATGCTCAACGTGTCGCGGCCGCTGCAGGAGCAGTTCGAGCCGTCGCGCGCCGACGTGTACACGGTTCCGTACGTCGCCCAGTTCTCCAACCCGATCGCCTTCCCGCCGGACGGGCAGCAGTCGTACAACAACAGCCGCGGCGCGGGCACGGCCGCCACCAACGACATCCTGATCCGTCGTCACGCCGAGTGCCCGCTGACCAGCTTCCTGCTCACCGGCTTCTCCCAGGGCGCGGTCATCGCCGGCGACGTCGCGTCGAGCATCGGTGCAGGTGACGGTCCTGTTCCGGCCGATCTCGTGCTGGGTGTCGGGCTCATCGCCGACGGTCGCCGCGACCCGGCCGCCGCCACGAATGTCGGCCAGCCCGTCACCGGCGTCGGAGCCGAACTGTCGTTGGCCGGTCTGCAGATCCCGGGTATCACAATGACCGGCCCGCGCCCCGGCGGTTTCGGTGATCTCACGGACCGGGCGGTCGAGATCTGCGCCCCGACGGACGGAATCTGCGACGCCCCGGCGCAGGCGTTGAAACCGAGCAACTGGATCGGAAGCGGACTACGTCTACTCGAGTACAACAACAACCCCGTCCACGCGATGTACAACTCGTACGTCGTCGACGACTCCGGCACGACGGCCACGCAGTGGATCGCCGGGTGGGCTGCCGAGAAGATAGACGCCGCCCCGACCCCGGCACACAGTTGATTTTGTGGCGGGTGGGTTCACCGTGGTCGGTGAGCCGTGAAACGTCCCAAACAGATAGGCGAGACGCGTACTGGCCGGTAGTGTGCGTTTCTCGGCACCGGTAGAGTGCTGCACTGTTGCGGCATCACCGGTGCCCGACCCCACCGATGTTCACGTCCTGAAACGCGGGCGTTTCACCACAGGAGAAGCTATTCATGAGTTCCGACGCCAGCTCGTTGCGTAAGTTCCGATTCGCGGCAGGCGGAGAGGGCAACGCGGACGAGGGCGGCGCGCGTCGGTTCGTCAAGCTTGCGCAGAAGGCCGAGGAACTCGGGTTCGACAGCTTCATGATCCCCGACCACCTGGGTAACCAGGTGGGACCGATCGCCGCTCTCGGCGCACTCGCGATCGCCACGGACAAGATCCGGCTCGGCACCGCCGTCCTGGCCAACGGCTTCCGGCACCCGGCGATCCTCGCCAAGGACGCCGCCACCATCGACGTGCTGTCGGGGGGCCGCCTCGAACTCGGCATCGGCGCCGGCTGGATGAAGGAAGAGTTCGACAAGGGCGGCATCGACTACGAGCGCCCGGGCATCCGGATCGCCAAGCTCGAGGAGACCCTGCAGATCCTCGACGTGCTGCTGCGCGGCCAGGAGTGCAACTTCGACGGCAAGTATTACCAGATCAAGGGCCTGACAGGCAGCCCGCGACCGCGGCAGGGCCCGCGTCCCCCGATTGCCGTCGGCGGCGGCGGCCCCAAGATGCTGGCGCTCGCGGCCAAGTACGCCGACATCATCTCCGTGGCGACGCCCACCAGCAAGGAAGGCAAGCTCCTGCTCTCGGGTGTCACGCTCGAGAAGACGATGGAGCGCGTCGACCGTATCCGGGAAGCTGCCGGTGACCGGTTCGACGACATCGAACTGAACTGGACGATCACCACCATCGTCATCACCGACGACCGTGAGCAGACCGCCGAGATGGCGCTCGCCGCACTCGATCAGGGCTTCCCGCCCAACATCGAGGTCGACACGAAGCTGTCCGTCGAAGACATCCTGAGCTCGCCGTATCTCGCGATTGGAAGCTTCGAGGAGATCGCCGATCAGATACGCATGGTGCGAGAAAAGACGACAATGTCTTACGTCGGTGTGTTCCCCACACAGATGGATGCGTTCGCGCCGATCATCTCGCAACTGAAGGGCGAGTAGACGCAGCGTACCGAGGGCGGCGATGCCAATCTGTAACATATCGATGGTTTGGAATCGATGAACTTATTCGGGTGAGTGGCGAGTTACGTCATTCCCCACGAGTTGTACAAGATCCGATTCGGCGAAGGAAGTCTGGGGCGCAGTCATGCCGGTGGCATGCCTGTGTGATCGCTTCGGAGGAGATGGAATGAACGCGAAGTTCGATGATTTTATCGACGAGAAGGGCCATATCAGGCTCGACTCGGGAAGCACGCTGGTCGACTACGTCCAGCGGCACACCCGGGAGAACTCGGACGAGCTGGCATACCGCTACATCGACTATTCGCGGGACAGAGACGGCGAAGCGCAAGAGCTGACCTGGGAACAGTTCGGCCACCGCCTGCGCGCCGTCGCTGCGCGCCTCCAGCAGGTCACCAAGCCCGGCGACCGTGTCGCCGTCCTGGCGCCGCAGGGTCTCGACTACGTCATCTCCTTCTTCGCCGCCATCCACGCCGGAACGATCTCGGTGCCGCTGTTCGACCCCGACGAACCCGGCCACACCGACCGTCTGCACGCCGTCCTCGGTGACTGCAAGCCTGCCGCCATCCTCACGGCCACCTCCTCCGCCGCGGGTGTTCGACAGTTCTTCCGTTCCCTCCCCGCCGCCGAACGCCCCCGCATCATCGCCGTCGACGCCATCCCCGACAGCGTCGGCGAGTCCTGGGTGCGCCCCGAGATCGATCTCGACGACATCGCGTACCTGCAGTACACGTCCGGTTCCACCCGTGTGCCCGCCGGTGTGGAGATCACGCACCGCGCCGTCGGCACGAACGCGCTGCAGATGGTCGACTCCATCGAGCTCAACGAGAACTCGCGTGGCGTCACGTGGCTGCCGCTGTTCCACGACATGGGTCTGCTGACCGTCATCCTGCCCGCCCTGGGCGGCAAGTACATCACCATCATGAGCCCGCGCGCGTTCGTGCAGCGGCCGTACCGGTGGATCAAGGAACTGGCAGCGGTGTCCGACGGTGCGGGCACGTTCGCGGCCGCACCGAACTTCGCGTTCGAGCACGCGGCCGCCCGCGGTCTGCCGAAGAACGGTGAGAGCCTCGATCTGAGCAACGTGATCGGTCTCATCAACGGCAGCGAGCCGGTCACCACGTCGTCGATGCGCAAGTTCAACGAGGCATTCGCGCCGTACGGCCTGCCGAAGACGGCGATCAAGCCCTCGTACGGCATGGCCGAGGCCACCCTGTTCGTGTCCTCCACCCGGCACTCGGACGAGGCCCGCGTCATCTACGTCGATCGCGACGAGCTCAACGCAGGTCGCGTCGTGAAGGTGGACCAGGACGCCGAGAACGCCATCCCACAGGTGTCCTGCGGGTACGTCGCGCGCAGCCAGTGGGCCGCCATCGTCGACCCGGAGTCGCGCATCGAGCAGCCCGACGACCGGGTCGGAGAGATCTGGCTGCACGGCGAGAACATCGGCATCGGCTACTGGGGTCGCACCGACGAGACCGCCGAGACGTTCCACAACAAGCTCACCAACCGGCTCGCCGAGGGCAGCCACGCGGAGGGCACCCCCGAGGACGCCAACTGGATGCGGACCGGCGACTACGGCGTCTACATCGACGGCGAGCTGTTCATCACGGGCCGCGTCAAGGACCTCGTGATCGTCGACGGCCGCAACCATTACCCGCAGGACCTCGAGTACTCGGCGCAGGAGGCGAGCACCGCGCTCCGCCCCGGCTTCGTCGCCGCGTTCGCGGTCCCGGCCAACCAGCTGCCCGCCGTCGTGTTCGAGAACACACACTCGGGTCTGAACTACGACGCGGGCGACTCGTCCGAGCAGCTCGTGATCGTGGCCGAGCGCGCACCGGGTGCGGGCAAGGCCGACCCCCAGCCGATCGCCGACACGGTGCGGGCGGCGTTGTCGAGCAGGCACGGGGTCACCGCGCGCGACATCCTGCTGGTGCCCGCGGGCTCGATTCCTCGTACGTCGAGCGGCAAGATCGCCCGCCGCGCGTGCAAGGCGAGCTACATCGAAGGCACCCTGCGCGGCGGATACACGCAGACGGCCTTCCCCGATAGCGTTTCCGAATAGTCCACTTCCTGACGGGTAGCTTGGTGAGTTGATGGCTGAAAAAGATGATGACCGGACCAGCAGCACAGGTGACATGACGGTCGCGCAGCTGCGCGAGTGGCTGCGCAACTGGATTGCCGACGCAACCGGGCAACCGGTCGGTCAGATCACCGACGACCGTCCGATGGAAGAGTTCGGTCTTTCGTCTCGCGACGCGGTCGCGCTCAGCGGCGAGATCGAGGAACTGGTCGGCGTCACGCTCACCGCGACGGTCGCCTACCAGCACCCCACCATCGCGTCGCTGGCCACCCGCATCATCGAGGGCGAACCCGAGCAGCCCGACGACTCCGCCGACGCCGCGTACTACGCGTCGGTGCCGACGTCGGACGCGCACGACATCGCGATCGTGGGTCTGGCCTCCCGCTTCCCCGGCGCGGGTAAGACTCCCGCCGAGATGTGGCAGATGCTCGCGGAGGGCCGCGACGGCATCTCCGACCTGCCCGAGGGTCGATGGGAGGAGTTCACCTCCGACCCGCAGATCAAGGCGGCCGTCGAGAAGGCCAACACGCAGGGCGGCTACCTCGACGACGTGAAGACCTTCGACGCGGAGTTCTTCGCGATGTCCCCGCTGGAGGTCGCGAACGTCGACCCGCAGCAGCGCCTCGCGATGGAACTGACGTGGGAGGCCCTCGAGCACGCCCGCATCCCGGCCAGCGACCTCAAGGGTGAGCAGGTCGGTGTGTTCATCGGCAGCTCGGCCAACGACTACCAGTTGCTCGCGGTCAGCGACCCCGTCCACGCGCACCCGTATGCGCTGACCGGTACGTCGACGTCCATCGTCGCCAACCGGGTTTCCTACTTCTACGACTTCCGCGGACCGTCCATCGCCCTCGACACGGCGTGCTCGTCGTCGCTCGTCGCGGTGCACCAGGCGGTGCGCTCGCTGCGGTCCGGTGAGTCGGATCTCGCGCTCGCCGGTGGCGTCAACATGCTCGTCGCGCCGCCCGCCACGCTGGGCTTCGACCAGCTGGGTGTGATGGCCCCCAACGGCCGCATCAAGGCGTTCTCCTCCGACGCCGACGGCATGATCCGCGCCGAGGGTGGCGGCCTCGTCGTCCTCAAGCGTCTCGAGGACGCCGAGCGTGACGGCGACGAGATCCTCGCCGTCATCGCCGGTAGCGCGGTCAACCAGGACGGCCGCTCCAACGGTCTCGCGGCCCCGAACCCCGACGCGCAGGCCGACGTCCTGCGGCACGCGTACCGGGACGCGGGCATCAACCCGGCCGGCGTCGACTACATCGAGGCGCACGGCACCGGCACCATCCTCGGCGACCCCATCGAGGCAGATGCGCTCGGACGCGTCGTCGGTCGTGGCCGCGCCGACGACAAGCCCGCGCTGCTCGGCTCGGCCAAGACCAACTTCGGTCACCTCGAGGCCGCCGCAGGTGCGGCGGGCCTGATCAAGGTCGTGCTGTCGATGCGGGAGGACACACTTCCGCCGACGCTGAACTTCGCCGGACCCAACCCGTACATCGCGTTCGACAAGGCGCACCTGCAGGTCATTCCCGAGGGTGCGGCGTGGCCGCGCTACACGGGCACGGCCGTCGCCGGTGTGTCCGGGTTCGGTTTCGGTGGCACCAACGCGCACGTCGTCGTGCGTGAGTACACCGGACCTGCCGCGGACGACGCGGCCGAGGTCACCGAGCCCGCTGTTCCCACCGAGGAATCGGTGTCCGAGGCCGTCGAGCCGACGATCGTGCTCGCGGTGTCCGGTGCGTTGCCGTCGCGTCGCCGCCGGGCCGCCGCGGATCTGGCCGACTGGCTGGAGACCGAAGAGGGCAGCACCACTCCGCTCGCCGATGTCGCGCGTGCTCTCGCCCGCCGCAACCACGGCCGCTCGCGCGCCGTCGTCCTGGCGAAGACCCGCTCCGAGGCCGTCACCGGGCTGCGCGCCATCGCCGCAGGGAAGCCCGGGCAGGGTGTGTTCTCGGCGGATTCGCCGTCGTCGAAGGGCGCCGTCTGGGTCCTGTCGGGCTTCGGTTCGCAGCACCGCAAGATGGCCAAGCAGCTCTACCTGGAGAACCCGGTCTTCGCCGCCGCCATCGACGAGGTTGACGCGCTGATCGAGGACGAGGCCGGCTACTCCATGAAGGAGAAGTTCCTCGACGACGCGATCGACTACGACGTCGAGACCTCCCAGGTCGGTATCTTCACCATCCAGATCGGTCTGGCGGCCCTGCTGCGTCACCACGGCGCCGAGCCCGAGGCCGTGGTCGGGCACTCGATGGGCGAGGCTGCCGCCGCGTACATCTCGGGTGGTCTGCCTCTCGAGGACGCGGTGCGGGTGATCTGCGCCCGGTCCCGCCTCATGGGCGAGGCCGAGGCCACGCTCGAGGGCGACGACATCCGTCTGATGGCGCTCGTCGAGTACAGTGCGTCCGAGATCGAGACCGTCCTCACCGACTTCCCGCACCTCGAGGTCTGCGTGTACGCGGCCCCGACGCACACCGTGATCGGTGGCCCCGAGCCCGAGGTCAACGCGATCGTCGCGCGCGCCGAGGGCGAGGAGAAAATGGCCCGCGTCCTCAAGACGAAGGGCGCCAGCCACACCTCCCAGGTGGATCCGCTGCTGGGCGAGCTGGCCGCGGAACTGGCGGGGATCGAGCCGACCAAGCTGAAGCTGGGCGTGTACTCCTCGGTCGACCAGGACACGTACTACCGCGCCGGCCACGAGCCGATCCACCGCGAGGAGTACTGGACCAAGGGTCTGCGCCACAGTGTGTACTTCACCAACGCCGTGCGCCTCGCCGTGGGCAACGGGCACACCACGTTCGTGGAGCTGGCGCCCAACCCGGTGGCCCTGATGTCGGTGGCCGCCACCGCGTTCGATGCCGGCCTGCACGACATGCAGCTCATCCAGACGCTCAAGCGCAAGGAGGACGAGCCGCTCGGTGTCCTCGCCGCGCTCGCGCAGCTGTACGTGCACGGGCACGCCGTCGACCTGTCGTCGCTGCTCCCCGAGGGCGACTTCGCGTCCGTTCCGCGTACCGCGTGGATCCGCAAGCCGTACTGGGTGGAGACCCGCATCGACTCCAGCGGCAACACCCGTGTCCCCGGTGCGCACGTGTCGCTGCCCGACGGCCGCCACGTGTGGGAGGTCCAGGCCGGCGCGGTCACCGACCTGCCCGCACTGGTCACCGCCGCCGCGTCGCAGGTGCTGTCGGACGTGACGCTCGCCGCGTCCGTCCTGCACGCTCACGCTCCCGCGGAGGGCACGCTCACCACCACGCTCAACCCGCATCCGGGTGGCGCGTCGCTGCAGGTGCACGCGAAGAGCGGCCCGAGTTTCACGCTGCTGTTCGATGCCGCCGTCACGTCCGGTGCGGCGTTGCCCGAGCCGGTCGTCGCGCCGCCGGTGCAGTCGACCTCCCCGGTGGAGGAGCTGCCCGAGGTCGTCGAGGACATCGGCGAGAAGTGGGACCCGAACGGTTCGCAGACCCTCGAAGACCGTCTCGCGCTGATCGTCGCCGAGTCCATGGGCTACGCCCCGGAAGACCTGCCCGCCGAGATCCCGCTCATCGAGCTGGGCCTCGACTCGCTGATGGCCGTCCGCATCAAGAACCGCGTCGAGTACGAGTTCGACATCCCGCAGCTGCAGTTGCAGGCGGTCCGGGACGCGAATCTGATGGAGGTCGGCAAGTACCTGCGTTACGCGGTCGAGAACCGCGAAGAGGTGCAGGCGCTGGCGGACAAGCAGAAGGCCGAGAAGGAAGCGGAGGAGGCCGCGGAGGCCGCGGAGGCCGACCGTGACTCGGAGGCCGCTCGTGAATCCGAGGGCGCCGCGTCTCCGCTCGACGCGGAAAACACGTCCGTGGAGGCCGAGGCCGAGGCGATCCTCGCCGCGACGCCGGTGCCGGAGACGGCTGCTACTCCCGAGGCGGCCGCCGTGGACAGCAAGGAAGCGTTCGCCGACGCGACCGGTTCCGACGTTCCGCCCCGCGACGCCGCCGAGCGTCTGACGTTCGCCACGTGGGCCGTCGTCACCGGCGAGTCCGCGAAGGGCATCTTCAACACGCTGCCGATCCTGAACGACGAGACGGCGGAGAAGCTGGCGGCTCGGTTGTCGGAACGCGCGAACGGTGAGATCACGTTCGACGACGTTCTCGACTCCACCACCATCGAGGAACTCGCCAATGTGGTGCGCGGATTCCTCGAGGATTCCGGCAAGATCGACGGACTGGTCCGTGCGCTGCGGGCCCGCCCGGAAGGATCGGATGCCGTCCCCGTGTTCGTGTTCCACCCGGCCGGTGGTTCGACGGTCGCGTACGAGCCGCTGCTGAAGCGTCTGCCCGAGGGCACGCCGATGTACGGGTTCGAGCGCACCGAGGGTCCGATCGAGGTCCGCGCGGCGGAGTACCTGCCGCTGATCCGTGAGATCCAGGGTGACGGACCGTATGTGCTGTACGGCTGGTCGCTGGGCGGTGTGCTGGCCTACGCGGTGGCGAAGCTGCTGCGCGAGTCGGGTGCGGACGTCCGGATCGTCGGCCTGATCGACACGGTGATGGCCGGGGAGAAGGTCGAGGACACCCCCGACGAGATCCGTAAACGCTGGCAGCGGTACGCCGCGTTCGCGAAGAAGACGTACAACGTGGACTACCCGCTGCCGTACGACAAGCTCGCTGCGGCGGAGAGCGACGAAGAGCAGATCAAGATCCTGACGGAACTGCTCAAGCTGAGTGGTACGAAGATTCCCGGTGGAATCATCGAGCATCAGCGCACGTCGTGGCTCGACAACCGGGCCATCCAGACTGCCGAGCTCGAGCAGTACGACGGCGACGTCGTCCTGTACATGGCCGACCGCTACCACGACGACGTGATGAACCTGGAGCCCGCGTTCAAGACCCGGAAGCCGGACGGCGGCTGGGGCGACGCGGTGAAGAACCTGGAGATCATCCACGTGGGCGGCGATCACATCCAGATCGTCGACGAGCCGTACATCGCGAAGGTCGGTGCCGACCTCACCAAGAAGCTGGCGGCGATCCAGGCCGCCGGAACCGGAGCGCATCAGTGACCACCACGACCGCAGAGAAGCTTGCCGAACTGCGCGAAAAGCTCGAAACGGCGAAGGAACCCGCGGGCGAACAGGCTATCGCCAAGCGCGCGAAGAAGGGTATTCCGAGCGCGCGCGAACGCATCGACATGCTGCTCGACCCGGGAAGTTTCATCGAGGTCGGCGGCCTGATGCGCCAGCCCGGTGATCCGGGTGCCCTGTACAGCGACGGTGTCGTCACGGGCCACGGGACCGTCGAGGGACGACCGGTCGCGGTGTTCTCGCACGATCAGACCGTGTTCGGCGGTTCCGTCGGCGAGATGTTCGGCCGCAAGGTCGCCGCGATCATGGAGTTCGCCGCCAAGATCGGCTGCCCCTGCGTCGGCATCAACGACTCGGGCGGTGCCCGGGTGCAGGACGCGGTGACGTCGCTGGCCTGGTACGCGGAGCTCGGCCGTCGGCAGGAACCGCTGTCGGGGATGTGCCCGCAGATCTCGATGATCCTCGGCAAGTGCGCGGGCGGCGCGGTCTACGCGCCGATCAACACCGACGTCCTGGTGGCCACCGAGGAGTCGTACATGTTCGTCACCGGGCCCGACGTGGTCCGGAAGATCACCGGTGAGGACGTCAGCCTCGAAGAACTCGGTGGCGCCCGGAACCAGGCGCAGTACGGCAACCTGCACCATGTGGCGGCCGACGAGAAGGCCGCGTTCGAGTGGGTGCGCAAGTACCTCAGCTTCCTGCCGTCGAGTTGCATGGAGAAGCCGCCGGTGGTCAACCCGGGTCTCGAACCGGAGATCACGGACTCCGACCGCGACCTCGACACGTTCATCCCGGACGCCGACAACGCCGGCTACGACATGCACGACATCCTGCTGCGGATCTTCGACGACGGCGAGTTCCACGAGATCGGCGGGCAGGTGGCGCTGAACATCATCACCGGCTTCGCCCGCGTGGACGGACGTACGGTCGGGGTGATCGCGAACCAGCCGCTGGTCGCGGCGGGCGCGCTGGACGCCCAGGCCTCGGACAAGGCCGCACACTTCATCCGTATCTGCGACGCCTTCGACATCCCGCTGGTGTTCGCGGTCGACACCCCCGGGTTCCTTCCCGGCCTCGAGCAGGAGCGGATCGGCGTCATCAAGCGTGGTGGCCGGTTCATCTTCGCGTTCGTGACGGCGACGGTCCCGAAGGTGACCGTCGTGATCCGCAAGGCGTACGGCGGCGCGTACGCCGTCATGGGCTCGAAGCAGCTGGGCGCCGACATCAACTTCGCGTGGCCGACCGCCCGCATCGCGGTGATGGGCGCGGAGGGTGCTGTCGACCTCATCGGGCGCAGGCAGATCGAGGCCGCGGGTGAGAACGCTCCCGCGGTTCGCAGGCAGCTGATCAACTTCTACAACGAGAACATCGCGACGCCGTACATCGCGGCGGAGCGTGGCTACATCGACGCCGTCATCGAGCCCGCCACCACCCGGCTCGAGATCCGCAAGGCGCTGACGATGCTGCGCGACAAGAAGGTGCAGCGCAACCCGCGCAAGCACGATCTGATGCCTCTGTAGGTCGCCACCGCGGCAGTGACTCATGCCGACCGCAGCTTCGGTTCGGTGTGGACGAACACCGGCGGCCGGGGGCGCGACGCCGCCAGCGTGCGCGCCGCGCGGAGGTCGGCGAGCACTGTCGCCGGGTCGGCCTGAATCTGCTTCGGCAGGTGCGTCACGACGATGATGTCCTCGCGCTGCATACGCGCCCGCCGCCTCATCGTCGCCTCGTGGAGTTCCGGCGAGAAGTGGTACTTCAGCGAGTCGATCTCCCAGGCGACGGCGACGTCGTCCAGCCAGCCGTCGGGACGGGCGATCCACAGCCCGGCGGCGGACAGGACGTCCACGTTGTGCAACATCGGCGGAAGACCGCTCGTCGCATACACCTTCTGCGCGTGCACCTCGGCGACGGAATGCGCATCGTCGCTCAGTTCACGCAAGACCGCGCGGGGCAGGCGGCTTCCGCGGTCGCTGCCGTGCTCGAGTTCACGCACGAGGTCGTCGACAGTCACGTCGCCGCGCTGGATCCCGCCGGCGAGGAGCGCCCGACAGCTGTCGGCCTGAAGCGTGCGACGACCGGCGTCCAGGAGGCTGCGCGCCGGGGGAGCGAGGCGCAGGAGCCCCCGGTGGACCGGTGCGGGCATGCGCCACGTCCGCTCGACCTTCACGTACGCCCAGTCCCGGCGGTGCCGGGTGGACGGGATGAGCAGCAGCACGTCGTTCCGGGACGCCGACGAGGTGTAGCCGAACGCGGCGAGCGCGGCGTGACCGGACAGCAACGCGTCCGGACCGCCGTATTCGAGCGCCGCCAGATTGCGCTGCAGCATCGTCGGCGGCCCGTTGTGCAGCAGGACGACGCCGGGGAGGATCCGCTGCCACGGACCGCCGTCGGCGCAGCGTGCGGAGATGGTGTCCTTCGCGACACCCAGCCGTTCCAGGGTGGCCGCGCGGACCACACCGTCGCGGCTGACGGCGGCTATCGCAGAGGGATCTTCGGCCCAGGTTCCTCGTCGCATGGGTCAGAGCATGCCGCGGGCGAATCGGACCGTCGCCGGAAAGCCCACGTCGGAAATTGCCCTGTGGATGGACGGAAGGTTGTGGACAACTCCGCGGGCGGCGGAGCCGTTTCGCCGTGTCGGCCCGCCCAGCGCGGCGCCCGATGTGACATTCGTTCAGTCAGAGTGAACGCGTGTGACATCGGGCGACGCAAGCAGAGCAGAAGCGAATAGGCAGGTCTACGGGCTGCTGTACACCCGCAGGGTGCCCGGCTTCCACAGTCCGGATCGGGTGGCGGTCTCGGTGTCGACCGTGGCCGCGGTGGCGTCCGGGTAGTACCGGTCGAAGCGCTCGAGGGAGCCCCAGTCGCGGCCCCAGTCGTCCCGCATGTAGGTGGGGATGGCGGTGGCGCTGGCGAGTAGTTCGGTGAAGCCGAGGGGGCCACCGTTCTCCGGGGACTGCCAGGTGTCGGTGGAGCTGACGGCCAGCGGACGGTCGGGGAGGATGCGGTAGTTCGGCATCTCCGCGACACCGTACTGGTGGTCGAACGGACGCTGGCACGGGAACTGGAGCCCGACGGCCCAGTCCAGCAGCACCGGCTGCGAGCTGCCGATCGTCGAGTTGAGGGTCTCGAGCTTCGGAACCCGCGGCGGGGTGAAGGCCAGCCACTGGTCGCCGGTGAGGTTGGGGTCGTTGGCGACGATCCGCACGGAGTCGGCGTCGGGGGACAGTTCGCTGATCGGGACGCGCAGGTTGCGCCACGACGGTGCGGGCCCGATGTCCTTGGGCAGGTAGGTGCCCTGAGCCTGCACGGTGCCGTCGGGCTGACGCTTGCCGTATTCGAGGAGCAGTGACTGACCGTAGGTGAGGGCGCCGGTCGAGTCGACCGACCAGATGCGGCCCGCGGCGGACATGACGATCAGCGGGGCGTCGTCGCTGCGCTCGGGGAGTGCGTACCAGCTGGACGACAGCGTGGCCGGTTCCTGCACGCCTTCCTGGTAGCTGCCCATGACGGGTGTGGTGCCGGGGTCGAGGCCGAACGGCAGCTTGGCGGTGCTGCCGTTGACGCCGACGTTGCCGGTGCCGCCGCTGGTTCCCGCGCTCGATCCGGTCTCGAAGCTGGGCCCGACGCTCTGGTTGTCGGTGTTGCCCATGCCCTGCTTGACCTCGACGTAGTCGGCGGTCAGGTCGGACGGCACCCCGTTGGGGGAGAAGCCGACGGGGTTGGCGCCGCCGAGCGGGTCGGCGGGGTTCGCCAGCGGCTGCGCGGGATCGTTGAGGGGTGTGAGGTTGCCGCCGTTGGTGTCGCCTTCGACGAGGACGTCCTCGGCGAGGCCGCACGTCTGCCCGGTGAGGGAGTCGAAGTTCGACCGTGCCAGCGAGTACGCCGGGTACTGGGAGACGGCGCCCTTGAGGAGCGAGAGGACTTCGAACAGCACCATGATGCCGGCGATGACGGTGAGCGGGGCGGCCGCGAATTTCCTGATCCGCCTGCCCTTCTCGGTGTTGGCGCGGGCGGGTGGCGCGGCGAATCCCTCACGCAGGTACTGCCAGGCGGCCAGTGCGACGGCCAGCCCGAACAGGACGAGGAAGAACGTGTTGGACTGGCGGCCGCCGATGGAGACGGTCTTGTCGAACCACGGCACGCCGTAGCTCGAGACGTACCAGTAGCCGTTGATGCCCGCGAACGTCAGGGCCAGCATGAGGAGCAGGCCGGCGAGGAAGATCGTGCGGTTGCGGCGCGACCGCAGCGCGGACGCCGACACCGCGACGGCGGTGAGTGCGGCCAGGGAACCGGCGATGCCCGCGTACGCCCCGAAGTGGTGGGTCCACTTGGTGGGGTTGAACATCATGAAGAAGATCGTGCCGAACACGACACCGAGCAGACGCCACGACGGGCCGGTGGCGGCGCCGGGGATCCGCTTGCGGCGCAACAGGATGAACAGCGTCGTCAGCAGGCACAGGATCATCGTCAGGAACGCGAAGCGGCGAGCCACCGAACCGTCGACGGTCGGGACGAAGAGGTAGTAGTAGCGCAGGAAGTCCTTGTACCACTCGAGGTTCGGGCCGATCAGGGTGCGGACCCGGGTGGCCTCCATCACCGCGGCGACGGTCTGGTCGGCGAACACCACGACCAGGACGATCGTGCCCGCGGCCGCGATCGGAGCCAGCAGCGGCAGCGTCCCCACCTGGCGGTGGCGCTTGACGACGATCCGGACGAGCGGACGGGCGCCTGCGAGCAGGGCGGCCACACACATCAGTCCCGTCGGGGCGGCCGCGAGCGTGAACGCGCCGATCAGCACGGCAACAGCCGCGGGGAGGAGACGTCCGGTCGCGATGGAACGCTCGATGGAGCACCACGTGAGCAGGGCGCCGAGCGCCACGATGGGCTCGGGCCGCAGGCCGTTGTTGTAGGGCAGCCAGAACGCGAGGAAGACGAGTCCGCCGGTCCACAGCGCGACCTTGTTGCGCCGGACGGACCGGCCGAGGCGGGGAGCGACCTCCCGGCTGATCACCATCCAGCACAGGATGCCGGCGATGAGGGCGGGCAGTCGCATGAACGGGCTGGCCGTCGAGATCTTGGCCATCGCGGCGAGGACGTCGTAGTACCAGCCGAACGGCGCCTCGGGGACACCGAACCAGCGGAAGTAGTTGGCCATGTAGCCGGCGTGGTCGGAGACCCGGGCCATGGTGAGCAGGTAGCCGTCGTCGGACGTGTTGGCGCCGATGAAGTGCCACAGCACCAGCGTGCCCACGACGATCGTGTCGAGTCCGGTGAATTTCCACCAGTGCGACGGCAGGAAATTGCGGTGCCCGCGCCCGTCCGTGCCGTCGAGGCGGCCGAGGGCGACCAGGGCAATGGCCGTGGCGAGGAGGGCCACGATCATGGCGACGAGCTTGATGAGTGTGGGGCTCGACGAGAATCGGGAGTCCACGTTCATCGTGAACGACAGGCCCGCCGGCGCCGCCCCGTCACGGAGGTCGCTGAACACGCCCACCACCTGCGGGCGGAGGTCGCCGGTGAGGGAACCGGCGATCGGGTCACCGGTCGGAGTGGTCAGACCCACGAACTCGGCGGACGTCGCGTCGATGTTCGACGTGATGCGGATCTCGGTGCAGGCGCCCGACTGCACCTGTTCGCGCGGCGCCGTCGCGATGGTGACGTTGCGGTCGAGCACGTCCACGGACTTGTCCGACACCCGCACGAACATCGCGTTCAGTGCCGCACCCTCGCCCTGCGCGGGGGCCGTGGCCAGCAGGATTCCGCCCTGCGGGGGCAGCCCGGCCACCGCCGAACACGGGATCGCCGCCGACAGGTCGACCGGGACCTGCGACATCAGCGGTGCCTCGAGGTCGCCGACGACGCCGTTCTCCGGCCAGTTCACCGCTGCGGTGGTCTGCTGCACCGGCATGAACGGGGTGGCCACTGCCAGCACGAACCCAATGAGGCCGGTGACGATGGCGATCAGACGGGCGGTCCGGTACTCACTCCGCCGGTCCTGGCGAGCAGGCGGCGAAGTGGATGCGGGATCGGAGACGGAAGTTGTCAGAGCGTCGGGCACGGTTGTCGATGGTATGTCAGGAACCTGAGTAGGCATATTGCCGCCTACCAGAGGGTAGGGACACGTCTAGTAGTAGCGCACCGGTCCGGGCGACCAGGTACCCGACCTGGTCACCTGTTCGGATTCGACCCGCGCGGGCGTCGCCGACTCGTCGAGCGACGTGTACCGCTCGAGCGAGCCCCAGTCGCGGTCCCAGTCGTTCGACAGGTAGGTGGCCAGGGTGCTCGCCGACAGCAGCTGGTCGGTCCAGCCCAGCGGGCCGCCGCCGAACTTGTCCTGCCAGGCATTGGTGGACTCGGCACCGATGCGGTCGGGGAGGACGCGCCACTGCGGGACCTCGGCGACGCCGTAGCGGTGGTCGAAGGGCCGCTGGCAGGGGAATGCGAGCCCGACGGCCCAGTCGAGGAGCACGGGGTCGCTGGAGCCGACGACGGTCTGCAGTGTCTGCATCGACGGCACCCGGGGCGGCGTGACCGCCAGCCACTGACCGGGGTCGGTGTCCGGGTCGTCCGCGACGAGCCGGACCGTGTTCGCCTCGGCGGGCAGCTGGTCGAGTGGCACGCGCAGGTTGCGCCACGACGGGGACGGTCCGATGTCGATCGGGTCGACGGTGCCGAGCGCGGTGACGGACCCGTCGGGGCCGGAGACGCCGTACTCGACCTTCAGGCTCTGGCCGGGGGTGACGACGCCGTCCGCGTCGACCGACCGGATGCGTCCGGCGGCCGAGATGGTGAGGATCGGTGCGTCGTCGCTGCGGTCGGGCAGGCCGTACCAACCGGTGGTGAGGGAGGCGGGCTTCTGCTCCCCGCCCTGCTGATAACTGCCGAGGACCGGGGTCCGGGCGGGGTCGAGGCCGAACGGCAGCGTCACGGTGCTGCCGTTGACTCCGGCGGTGGCCTCGGTGCCGCCACCGGTACCGGAGCTGGTTCCCGTCGTCGTCTCGTCGGTCTCGGTGTCGACGGTGTTCGCGCCGCCGGTGGCGATCTTCTCGGAGTCGGCGGTGAGGTCGTCGGCGATGCCGTTGGGGGTGAAGCCTTCCGCGGCGGTCGTGCCGAATGCGCCTGCGCCGTTCGGGTCGGTGACCGGGGTGAGCGGCTGCAGCAGGGCGGCGGTGGGGTCGGTCTCGACGAGGACCTCGTCGGCGAGCGCACACGAGTTGCCGGTCACCGACTCGATGTTGGCTTTGGCGATGGAGTACCCGGGGTACTGCGCGACGGCCCCCTTCAGCAGCGACAGCACCTCGAACAGGACGACGGCCCCGGCCGCGACGGTCAGCGGCGACGGCGCCAGCATCCGGGCACGCTTGCCGTTGGGTTTCCTGCCGTTCTCGTACGGTTCGCGGACGTGGTACCAGGCGGCGAGGAGCAGCGTGAGCACCGTGAGGCCCAGGAACAGCGTGGAGAAGCCCTTGCCCGCGATCATCGGCGGCTTGTCCCACCACGGGACGCCGTAGCTGGACACGTACCACCAGCCGTTCGAGCTGGTGAACGCGACCGCGAGGATGAACAGGACCCCCGCGGCGAACAGGGTGCGGTTCCGTTTGGAGCGGATGCTCGCGGCACCCACCCCGACCGCCGCGAGCACCGCGACCGAGCCGGCGAGACCCGCGTACACACCGAAGTGGTGGGTCCACTTGGTGGGCGTGAACATCATCAACAGCAGTGACGCGAACACGATGCCGAGGATGCGGCGGGACGGTCCGATCGCGGTCCCGGGCACCTTCCCCTTGCGCAGGATCAGCATCACGCAGACCACGACGCACAGCAGCATCACGAACACGCCGAATCGGCGGGCCAGCGAGCCGTCCGGCGAGATCCCCATGAGCGAATCCCAGCGCAGCCGCTCGTCGAACCAGGCCACGTTGGGGCCGAGGGCGGTGCGGACGCGCGTCGACTCGAGCACCGTCGCGAGTGTCTGATCCGCGAAGACCGCCACCATCACCACGGTTCCGGCGGCGAGGATCGGCAGGATCTGGGACGCGAATCCCACCCGGTGGCCCCGTGCGATCACGATCTGCAGGATCGGCCGCGCGCCCGCGATCAGGGCGGCGATACAGATCAGGCCCGACGGTCCGGCCGCGAGGGAGAACGCGGCGATGAGCACGGCGACGGCGCCGGGGAGAAGTCGTCCGGTGGCGATGGCGCGCTCGATCGAACACCACGTGAGGAGGGCGCCGAGCGCGATGACCGGTTCGGGACGCAGCCCGTTGTCGTACGGCAACCAGAACGCGAGGAAGACCAGTCCGCCGGTCCAGAGGGCAGTTCTGTTGCGGCGCACGGCCACACCGAGGCGGGGAATGACCTCGCGGCTGATCACCATCCAGCAGAGGAGGGCGGCGAGGAGCGTCGGCAGTCGCATCCACATGCTCGCGGTGCTCACCTTCGCCAGCGCCGCGAGGAGTTCGTACGACCATCCGAACGGTGCCTCGGGGACGCCGAACCAGCGGAAGTAGTTGGCCATGTAGCCGGAATGCTCCGACACGCGGGCCATGCCGAGGAGGTAGCCGTCGTCGGAGGTGTTGGCGCCGACCACGTGCCACAGCAGCAGCGTCCCGATCACGACCGCGTCGACACCGGTGAACTTCCACCAGTGCGCGGGCAGGAAGCGGCGCGCGCGGCGGCCGTCGATGCCGTCCACGCGGTGCAACGCGTACAGCGAAGTCAGTGTCGCGAGGACGCACACGATCATCGCCAGCAGTTTGAGCAGGGTGGGGCTGGACGAGAATCGGGAGTCGGGGTGGACGCGCACATTCAAATCCGCCGGCGCCGCGCCCTGCAGGTCGGTGAACAGGCCGACCATCTGCGGGCGCTGGTCGCCCTCGACGGAACCGGCGAGGGGTTCGGCGGTGCCGGTGATCTCGGCAGACGTCCGCTGATGGTCGGATGTGACGGTGAGGGCGGTGCAGCCCCGGAGGTCCGCGGCGTCCGCCGAGATCAGGGAGATGCCGCGAATCGTGACGTCGACCGTGCCGCCGGCGCCCCCCTTCACGACGAGACCGTTCTTCTCGAAGTCGGGCGCGCGATTCGGGAGGGTGGAGACGACGGTGCCGCCGTCGGGTCCGAGTTGCGTGAACACCGAGCACGGCACGTTCACCTGTATGTCCAGCGGTGTGTACGAGACCAGCGGCGCCTCGACGCTGTTCAGGGTGCCGTTCTGCGGCCAGTCGATCGACGCGGCGTCCTGCTTCACCGGCAGGAACGGGGTGGCCAGCGCGAGCACGAACCCGATCAGGCCGGTGACGATCGCGACGAGCCGGGAAGTGCGGATGGTCCGAAGGTCAGGCGGCGGGGGTTGGGACGGCACAGAACGATGTTAGGCGATGGTGGCTCTGCCACCCGTGAGTACTTGTTAACGCCCGGACGTTAAGAAGTACTCACGGGACCGAAGGTCACGACCGCGGCGACGTCGTCGAGGGAGAGGTCGAGAACCCGGGCGACCGCGGCGATCGTGAAGAACGCGGGTGTCGCGATGCGCCCGGTCTCGATTTTGCGCAGGGTTTCGACGGAGATACCCGCGTCGAGTGCGACCGTGACCATGCTCATGTCTCCTCGCGCGGATCGCAGCAGCTCACCCAGCCTCTGCCCGCGTTCGAGTTCCTCTGCTGTCAACGGCACACGCACCATGTGCCATATAGTAATACCGGTATAGAAATTGGAAACCGTCGTGGAGGGTGTTGTGGTCGAGTTGAAGACGGCGGCCGAGGTGCAGGCGATGCGCGCGGCCGGCCGGGTGGTGGCCGACGCTCTGGCAGCCGTACGTGAGGCGGCAGTGACCGGGGTGACGCTCAAGGGTCTCGATGCGGTGGCCGCCGCGGTGATCCGCGACGCGGGAGCGGAGCCCGTGTTCCTGAACTATCACCCGAACTGGGCGCCCAGCCCGTTTCCCGGGGTCATCTGCGCGAGCGTGAACGATGCTGTGGTGCACGGCATTCCCGGCGAGTACCGTCTCCGCGACGGTGACCTCGTCAGCATCGACTGTGGCGCCAGGCTCGCCGGCTGGTGCGGGGACGCCGCCGTGAGCTTCGTCGTGGGAACGGCGGACCCGGCGGACGTGGCACTCGTCGAGGCCACCGAAGCCGCTCTCGCGCACGGCATTGCGGCCGCACGGCCGGGAAACCGGTTGGGAGACATCGGTGCCGCCATCGGATTGTTCGCGCGCGGCGCGGGGTACGGGATGCTCGCCGACCACGGCGGGCACGGCATCGGCAGGCAGATGCACGAAGATCCGCACGTGCCCAACGAGGGACGTGTCGGGAAGGGAATGCTGCTGCGTCCGGGGATGGTGATCGCGATCGAACCCATGCTCATCGCCGACGGCACGGACGACTACCGGCACGAGGCAGACGGCTGGACGCTCCGCACGGCGACGGGCGCCCGTGCCGCGCACAGCGAGCACACCGTCGCGATCGGTACGGACGGACCGGAAGTGTTGACGCGGTAAGACTTTCCTACGTCAGTGCTCGTACGTCCCACACCCACACGCCGTCGACCGGCTTCGCGGGTGCCCCGACGAGCTGCTGGACCGTCTCGCGCAGAACGCGATCGTTCTGGGTGTGCGGCAGGACCAGGACGTCGGCGTTCCAGAATTTCAGGTCCGTCAGTGCCTGGGCTTTCGTCGCCTCGTCGATGGCAGGCACCTGGCCGGACGACTGCGCGGACGCGAGCAGTAGTGCGGTGGGGCGGTCGTCGGGACCGTACTTACCCCGGTCCTCGCTGCCGGCCGGGCCGACGAAGTACCCACCGGCGATGGGGAATGCGAGATCCT
The DNA here is from genome assembly GCF_012396235.1 of Rhodococcus opacus. Taxonomy (GTDB): domain Bacteria; phylum Actinomycetota; class Actinomycetes; order Mycobacteriales; family Mycobacteriaceae; genus Rhodococcus_F; species Rhodococcus_F opacus. The sequence goes on from NZ_JAAXPA010000003.1 coordinate 135,515, forward strand.
GCTCGGTCTGCCAGCGCAGCATCCGCGCGTTCTCCGGGGAGGGAAGCGGCACCGTGACGACGGAACCCTCGGTGACGTACTCCCGCCACGTGCCGTCGGCGAAGAAACTCGGTGCGGTATCGCGTTGGACGACGGCGAGCGGCGTGGGCGCCAGCGGAAGCAGCGCCACCGCGAGCCAGCCGACCCACAGCAGGGTGGTGGTCCGCTGGCCCTCGCGGGCGGACGCCAGGGCGCGGTCGGTGCCCAGCGCGAGCAGCAGGGCGGCGGCGGGCAGGCAGCCCATCGCGAAGCGCGATTCGAGTACGGATTCGAGGAGCGGCAGGTGTGAGATCAGCTTCCACGGCAGGGGAATTCCGGTGTCCCAGCCGCCGATCGTCAGCGAAGTCCCGAGCGACAGGACGCCCATCACGGCGACGGTGGCGGCCGCGGCGCGCGCCAGCGGCATGCGCCACAGCCACAGGGCCGACAGGCCGAGGAGGATCAGCAGGGGCCAGCCGAAGTACGCGTTCTCCTCGGTGGCGTTCATGCTGAACTCGGCGGACCCGGGCTCGCCTGCCAGCGAGGACGTCGGAAAGCTGGTGAACGCTTCGGTGTCGTTGCCGACCGGGCCGTGTTCGATCGCCCGGTAGCTGTCGGGTCCGAAGAACTGCCACCACAGGGGCACGGCGGCGATGGCCAGCGCGATGCCGCCGGCGATCGCGAATCCCGTGATGCTGCGCGTGACCGCCGCGAATGCCGCGCGCGGACGCGACGCCGCGAAGGCGGCACCGAAAACCGCGAACGCCAGCGCGTAGATCAGCAGGGGTTCTTCGCCGAGGAAGATCTGATAGGCGATCAGCAAGCCGAGGACGATGCCGTCGCGCACCGGGCGCGCACCGCTGCCCAGCCTGATCACGGCCAGCGCGATGAAGGGCAGCAGGAACAGGGCGACGAAGTTGGGGTGCCCGTTGGTGTGCGAGATCAGGGCGGGGGCGAAACCGCACAGACCACCGCCGACGGCGGCCGCGAGTCGCGACGACACGACATGCCGCGAAAACACCCAATACCAGGCAATTGCCGTGCCCGACAGGCCAAGTGTGAGCGCGAGAGTGAAGGTGACGTTCGGTCCGAACAACAGCGTGACCGGCGCCAGCGGAATGCTGATGCCGAACATCGCCGTGTTGCCCATGAGGTTGACGCCCAGCGGGTAGTTCTGCAGGTCGCTGGAGAGCGGATTGTCCAGATGGACCAGTGAGCGTGCCGCGACCGCGAAGAACCATTCCCACATCGTCTGGTCCTGGCCGCTGCGTACCAGATAGCCGGTCCCGAGGTGTTTCCACTGGCGGGCCAACACGAATGCCGCGAGGCCGACGTAGAAGACGATCGCCGCGACATCGGCCGGGTGCGGCCGGAGACGGGAGCGGAGAGGGCGAGCAGTGGTGCTGGTGCTCTCTGCCTGCCGAGTGGTCTCGACCTGGGTGAGTATCTCAGTCACGCAGCTGCGCCTCCGGTTCTCGGGTCGATGTCAATCGACCGAGGGTACCGGAGGTCGCTGAGAGCTTCCTGGGTTGCGATCGCGTGATTGTTGCGTGTATCACATCAAGTTGATTTGTGAACTTCTGATCAATACAGGGATATTCTCCTGCCCCACTGGTTACGCTCAGCATGCTTTTTCGTATCGGTTGCAGTGCACTCTGAATGGGGTCGGCATGACGGACATCAGCACATCTCGATTTGGGTACAAACGGTTTACACGCTCGGTGGCAGTCGCTGGCATCGCCGCGCTCGCCATGGTCATGGGCAATGGCACCGCGTCGGCCGGCGTGGACAATTCCAGTTCCGTGATCGATGCAGAGGGAAATCGCATCGAAGTCGTGCAGGGCGACACGGTGTATCAGACAGTTCCGCCGCTGGACGGCGTACCCACCAGCGTGGAGTTCTTCCACAACGGTTACGCCGGGGTCGCCATCACCGGGCCGAACGCGGAGGAGTTCGAGGGAACTCAGCTCACCGTCGGCTATCAGATCGGTTACCCGGTCGCACTGGCCGGCGCGACGATCGTCCTGAACACGCCCGGACTCGGGTTCGCGATCGGGTCGAGCAACGGTATCGACCTGGGGCTCCTCCCGGAGCTCTCGTTGGGTCTGAATGCGGGGACGAACGTCGAACTCGCCGGTGACATCATTCCGTCGCAGGAACTCGACATCGACCTGGAGCCCGGTGGAATCACCACGGTTCCGATCCTCGAGGGTCAGGAGTTCGACGGATCGGCAGCTGTGGTCAGGATGCAGGGAGTCCATGGCTCCATCTCCGGTGCTATCGGGCCGGTCACCATCCGTCCGTACGCAATGGCCGTGACGGAGAACGGTGACACCGTGATGACTTACGGTGTGCCGCAGAAGCTCAACTAGGCAGCCCGCCCGACAGGGTGCCTGACAGGGGTCGCCGGACTGATGTCCGGCGACCTTTGTCGACTGACATGGACGACGACGTCGCCTGTGATCCACACGGCGGCGCCGAGCAAGGCGATCACGAAAAGCACCCAGTGCCCGGCGTAGACACCGACGATCGCTCCGATCGTCACGGCGAGTCCGGCATGCACCACCACCTCACCGCCGGCGGTGCCGAGGAGATAGTCCTCGGCACCGCTACCGGCACGTCGAGGCTCCACTGCATCCGGCATGACCGCTCCTCGCGACGACCCGACAATTCCCCTCGGGGCGCGGGAAATACCCGCCTCCCTGATTGGCTGCGGGGTTCCCACGAGGTGGCGAGATAAACGCGAACAGACCGATCAGTTTCTTGTGACGACCACGAACGGCCCGGTCTCCGACACCGTGAATCGGGGGTCGTCGAACAGTTCCTTCGGGAACGTGACGGTGTAGCGGCGCACGTTGGGGTCGTTGGGATACACGTCCTCGGCGAGCCGCAGCGTGTACCCGTCGGGGCCCTGGCGGAACACGAACGCGTCGGGGGCGCGCCACGGCGCCGTGTCGAGTGCGGTCACCAGCTGGTCGGGCGTCTCGAGCTCGCTCCAGTCCGCGATGGTCCCGGCGCGTCCGGCGAAGTCCGCCAGGGGATTCGAGTAGTGCGACGTCAGCGCCTGGAACCCGAGGTAGGGGTAGAAGCTGAGGAAACTGGTGTCGGCGGTGAGGACCACCGTGTCGTCGCGGTCGCGGGGGACCTGCGCCTGGATCAGCTCGTCGACTGCCGCGTAGTGGGCGGCGGCGCCGGGTGGGCGCTGGTCGGCGCGTTCACCGTTGCCGTCGGTGTCGGTGTAGGCGACAGCGATGTCGGAGTCGAGGAACTTGGGGATGTTCTGGACGAACGACAGCGCGCCCAACACCCCGATCACCAGGACCGCCCCTTTGACCCGCGGGTTGTCGCTGGTCGCGAGCACGAGCCATCCTGCGAATTCGACGAATCCGAAGACACCTGCCGCGCCGAGCAGGACGATCAGCACAGGCTCGAGCCGGAACGAGAGGAGGGTGCTGCCGAGCACGGTGAACGCCATCGACAGTAGCGACCACAGGTAGATGGCCACCACTCCGACGCCGAGTGCCTGCGCGCGCCGCGACGTCGACGCGCGGGCGACGAGCCAGATGGTGCCGAGCAGGCACAGTGCCCCGGTGAGGGAGAAGTGGATCATCGGCAGCGGCAGATGCGCGCCTGCCTCGGGCAGATAGTGCAGCGCTGTTCCCGACGCCGCGGGCGAACCGCCCACGACCTTCAGCAGATACGGCAACCAGACGGTCAGCGCGAGAAGGCCGGACACGGCGGCGATCACGATCAGCCGGACCAGCGGATCGATCGCCGCCCGCCACGACTTCTGGGCGCGAATCCGCAGGGTCGCGGCCAGCAGTGCGAGCAGGGTGATCGCGAAGGCGGCGAGTCCGAGATACAGCGTGTAGAACGTGGCGGCGAGGCCGAGGAACAGACCGGTGCCGATCACGGCGCCCCAGCCGCCGCGACCGTCGACACGGTGCAGCCCGCCCCAGGCGAGGACGAGTGCGGGACCGATCAGCAGGGTGATGACGGCGCCGTACGGTTCGGGTGACCCGTAGGCCAGGACGAGTGCCGTGGTCGCGAGGGACACCACGATGGCCAGGTCGTGGCGGATCAGGTTGCTCCACAACACCAGTGCCACGACGGCTGCGACGGCGAGCGATCCGATGGCGTACGGCTTGAAGGCGTCCCAGCCGTCCATGCCGAGGAGGTTGGCGACGCGCCCGCCCACCCAGAACCATCCGGCGGGGTAGTACGGCGGCAGGTCGGCGTACGTCATGTCGCGCAGTGCCGCGGAGTCGGTCAGCCGCGTGAGGTATTCGGTGCGGAACTCCTGGTCGACGGAGACGCCGTGTAGATAGAGCTTGGTGGCCGCGAGAGGCAGGCCGAGGGTGACGGTCACGAACCCGGACAGGCTCGCCCACGACAGCAGCCGGGCGAACCGCGGAGTCCGGTGCAGTCGCACGAGCAGCACCGACACCGCGATTCCCGCGATGGCGACGACCTGGCCGACCGTGGTGACGGCCTGAGTCACGTTGGACGAGTTGAACGCCGGCCACTGCACCCGCGCGAACGCGAACAGTCCGACTGCCGCCACCACTGCGGCCACGACGGCCCCCAGCAGCATTTCGAGAGCTGTCGACAGGGACCGTCGGGCCGGTGCTACGTCTGCTTCCGTCACGAGGGCGAAGCTTAGATGGGCAGCTTCTTGAAGATCGGTCGCGGGATGTGCCGCAGGATCATCATCACGTAACGGAAGGCGCCCGGCGCCCACACGAGATCCTTGCCCTTCTCCGCCGACGTGACGGCGAGCTTGGCCACGTCTTCCTTGTTCACGGTGAGCGGGGCTTCCTTCACGTCCGCGGACATGCGGGTGCGGACCTGGCCGGGTCGGATGACGAGGACGCGCGGACCGAATTCACGCAGTGCCTCACCGAGTCCGAGGTAGAAGCCGTCGAGTCCGGCCTTGGTGGATCCGTATACGAAGTTGGAGCGCCGCACGCGCTCGCCTGCGGCGGACGACATGGCGATGATCTGGCCGAAGCCCTGTGCCTTCATCTTCTCGCCCACGAGCACGCCCACCGACACCGCGGCCGTGTAGTTGACCTCGGCGATCTGGACGGCCTTGCGCTGGTTCTGCCACAGTTCCTCGGCGTCGCCGAGGAGGCCGAACGCGACGATGGCGACGTCGACGTCGCTCTTCGCCCACGCTTCGTCGATGACCTTCGGGTGGCTCTCGGTGTCGACGGCGTCGAAGTCGATGACGTCGACGGCGTTGGCGCCGGCCGCCTTCAGCTGGGCGACGGCGGCATCGCGACCGGGATCACCCGGCAGCGCGGCGAGGATCACCCGCATCGGCGCCTTCTTCAGGTACTCCTCGCAGATCGCGAGACCGATCTCGGAGGTGCCACCGAGCAGCAGGAGAGTCTGGGGGTTCCCGACAGCGTTGATCACTAGAGTTCCAACCTTCTGGACATATCGGAGGCGAAGACATTGGTGGGGTCGTACTTGCGGCGGGTGGCGATCCACTCGTCGATCCGCGGGTACATGGCGTGGAAGGTCTCGGCGGTGGTCCGCGAGTCCTTGGCCGTGTAGAGGCGGCCGCCGAACTTCAGGACCCGCTTGTCGAGTTCGGTGACGAACTCGTTCAGGCCGGGCTTGATGCGGAAGTCGACGCAGATGTTCCAGCCCGGGATCGGGAAGCTCAGCGGGGCCTGGTTGCCCTCGCCGAACAGCTTGAACACGTTGAGGAACGAGTAGTGCCCCGACTTCTGGATGTCGCGGATGATGGCCTTGAATTCCTCGACCGCGGTGGTCGGCACCACGAACTGGTACTGCAGGAATCCGTTGGATCCGTAGGCGCGGTTCCACTCACCGAACATGTCGAGCGGGTGGTAGAACTGCGTCAAGTTCTGAACCTTGTCGCGGTACGTGCCCGACTTCCGGAACCACAGCTCGCCGATCATCGAGAAGTTGAACTTGTTGGCGAGGCCGTTCGGGAAGACGTCCGGGAACGTCAGCAGCTGCGGCGCGTCGAACGCGAGGGGGTTCTTCTGCAGCTTGGCCGGCAACTGGTCGAGCTTCGCGAGCGAACCGCGGGAGATCGCGGCGCGACCCAGCTTCGGCGGCGCCGCGATGGCGTCGAACCAGGCGCTCGAGTACTCGTAGTTGGATTCGCTGCCGTCGCTGTGCAGTGCGATGGTCTCGTCGAGCGTCTGGGTGACGTCGCCGTCGGCGATGAAGTACGCCGTCTCGGTGGGCGTCATCTTGATGGTGGCCTTGAGGATGATGCCCGTCAGGCCCATGCCGCCGATCGTCGCCCAGAACAGTGCGCCCTTGGGGTCGTTGCGGCCGCCCTTCGGCGTCAGCGTCCGCACCTTGCCGTCGGCCGTGAGCAGGTCCAGGGACACCACGTGATTGCCGAAGCTCCCGGCGCTGTGATGGTTCTTGCCGTGGATGTCGGAGCCGATGGCGCCGCCGATGGTGACCTGCCGGGTGCCGGGCAGCACCGGAACCCACAGACCGAACGGCAGGGCCGCCTTCATCAGCTGGTCCAGGTTGACGCCGGCGTCGACCTCGACCAGGTGGGTGTCGCGGTCGATGCGGTGGATCTGGTTCAGCGCATTCATGTCGATGACCAGGCCACCGGCGTTCTGCGCCGGGTCGCCGTAGGAGCGGCCGAGGCCACGGGCGATCACCCCACGCTGAAGGTGAGCGGGCTTCGACTCGTTCTGCTCCGCGACCTGGGCAACCGCTCGCGCGATCACTTCCACGTCGGGAGTGGACAGCACCTGCGCGGTGGTGGGCGCGGTGCGTCCCCAGCCGGTGAGGGTGCGGGTCTGTGTGGGGAGCGCCTGGGTGGGCGTCTCTTCTGCTGTCGTGGACATCGAGGTAGAGGGTACCCGGAGGCCGGCCCCGTGGGCCCGTGCGTGCTTATCCACCGCGGGCGGTCGACAAGTACTCACGGGGCGCTAGCCTCGTCGTCGTGTCAGAAACCCAGCCGAGTCACGAGCACGAACCGCACGTTCCGCTCCCCGTCGAGATCCCCGTCACCGAGAACATCGCGGACGACGCACTGGACCTGAAGACGCAGATCATCCGTTTCGTCCTGACCGGTGGATTGTCGGCCATCGTCGACTTCGGGCTGTACTTCCTGCTGTTGGAAGTGGTCGGGCTCCCCGTGAACGTGGCGAAGTCGATCAGCTTCATCGCGGGCACCACCACCGCGTACCTGATCAACCGCCGGTGGACGTTCAAGGCCGAACCGAGCCGCGCCCGCTTCGTGGCCGTCGTCATCCTCTACGCGGTCACGTTCGCCGTGCAGGTGGGCCTCAACTGGGTGATGTACCACGCATTCCCCGACGAATGGTGGCGTCTGCCGCTCGCGTTCGTCATCGCCCAGGGCACGGCGACGGTCATCAATTTCGTCGTGCAACGCGCGGTGATCTTCAAGATCCACTAGGCGCTGCCGGGCAACCGCACGGCAATGCCCCGGCGGGTGCTGCGATGACCCCTATCCGGGTGTTTCGGTAACGACTCAGCAACTTCTCTGGTGTGGCGGGTGTGTTCGGTGAGAATCGATCAATGCTGATTGTTCTCGATACCTCGGCCGTCACTCGCGACGTGCGCTTCGAGACGTTCGTCCGCGACGCCCTCGATCAGGGGAGCCGGGTACTCGTGCCGCGCCTGGTCCTCGTCGAGGTCGCGCACCGGTACCAGCGCGAATCGGTCGCGATGATCGAGGCCCTCACCGTCCAGGCGCGCATGTACGACCGGCTCGGGCTCCGGGAGGATCTGTCGGTCTTCGTGGATGCCGCCCGGGCCAAGGCCGACGGGTACGTCGACTCGCTGGCCCGGCAGCTCGAGGCGATGGGCTGCGACGTGATCGAGCCGGCGCACGCGTCGCACCTCGAGATCGCCGGTCGCGAGTTGCAGCGTCGTCGCCCGTACGTGGACAAGAAACGGCACGGCTACACCGCCACGGTGAACTGGCTGACGGTCCTGGACATCGCCGATCGCCGCCCGTCCGAGGACGTGGTGTGGGTCAGTGCCAACTCCCGGGCGTTCGGTAGCGGCGAGCCGTCGACGTGGCACGACGAGATCTGGGCCGAGCTGCAGGAACGTGGTCTCGATCACCGGGTGCGGTGGGTGGTCGACCTGGACGACGTGGACGTTCGGGAAACCGGCCAGCCCCGCCGCGAACGGGTCTTCGAGCCGGTCGTCACGTCGCCGCCCGTGGCCGCCGTCAAGGCGCCACTCCCGCCTCGGGCGCCCGTCGCGGCCCCCGAACCCGTGGAACCCTCGGGTCCGGCTCCCGCCGCGGCCGTGCCTCCCGTGCACGTGGCGCGACCCCGGGTGGCACCGCAGCGCATCCTGCCCTCGGGAAATGCGGACACCGGCGGCCGCCGCGGCATCGGCAGGGTGATGGGCGGACGCAAGCGGAAGGTCACCGTCGTGGAGGAGCTCGACGACCTCGATTTCGGCTGAGCCGGACGCCCGATGTCCCACTTGGCACGCCCGCGATAACGATTCGGGCAAAGGGGATAACGACTTGGGGCCGAAGCCACCATGAGTGACACACGATCGCGGCGGGTACTCCAAGGTTGAAGTTACGTATCCGTCAAGGGCGACGGGTATCGGCGACCAGGGGAGAAGGCATGAAATCTGTGCCGAACGACCGCAAGCCGTCCGCGCAGCAGCGGAACGGGACACCGATCGTCCAATACCGTTCGGGTGCGAGGCTCGCGGGGCCGAGTATCGAATCCCAGGTTCTCTACCAGGCATGCAGGTGGTTTCTCCGGCCTGTGGTGCGGATGGCCCCGATCAACGAATCGGCGATTCGCAGGGCCGCGCTGCTGGACATGGCGGCGGGGATCCGTCCGGCTTCCGGTATCCGCCGCCAGAAGGTGCGACTGCCCGGATTCGACGCGGAGATCGTGCGCGCGCCGGGGGTGTCACCGGATCTCGGTGACGGGGTCGTCCTCTATCTGCACGGCGGCGGGTTCCTGTGCTGCGGGCTGAACACGCATCGGCCGGTGGTCGCGACGATCGCGAAGCTGACCCGGCTGCCGGTGATGCACGTCGGCTACCGGCAACTGCCCGACACGAACATCAGCGGTTCGGTCGACGACTGCCTGACGGCGTACAAGTGGTTGCTGGAGAACGGAGCCCGCGCGGGCGGGACGGTGTTCGCCGGTGACTCGGCGGGTGGGTTCCTCGTCTTCGCGACCGCGCTGAAGGCGCGCGAGGAGGGCGTCGATCTGCCCGCGGGCCTGGTCGGACTGTCCCCGCTGCTGGACCTGGACTGCGCGGACAAGCTGGTGCACGCCAATGCGGCCCGCGACGTGTTCGCGCCAGTGGAGGCGCTCGTCACCATCGGCAAGCTCGGCGGCGAGGTGGACGGCGTGCTCGACCCCGCGCTGTCACCCGTGAACGGCGCTCTCGAGGGTCTGCCGCCTGCGCTGCTGGTCGCTGCGGAAGGCGAGGTGCTGCGGTCGGATTCGGAGCTGATGGCGTATCGGCTGAGCGCTGCGGGTGTTGCGACGACGCTGCAGATCTGGGACGGCCAGGTGCACGCGTTCCCGGCGTTGTGGCCCGGGCTGCCGGAAAGCCGTGCGGTGCTTCGGCGTATCGCGCGTTTCGTCGCGTCGCGTGTGCGGCCGGAGGACGGTGTCGCCCGGGACAAGACCGCCTGACTACCGCGGCGGGCCCTTCTCGAGCACGATCGTCGTCGATCGCTGTCGGCCGGTCTCGTCGAACCAGCGCAGCGCGACCTCGTCGCCGGGGTGCCGTGCGATCATGCGTTCGCTGAGATCGTCCGAGGACCCGACGGGTGTTCCGTCGAATTCGGTGATGACGTCCCCGATCTCGATGCCTGCGTCGTCGGCGGGAGTGCCGATGCTGACCCAGAGCACTTCGGCGCCCCGATCGTCGTCGGTGACGCTGATCCCGAGGAGCGGGGTGTCGCCGATGTGCACGGTGGCGGACGTGGTTCCGGCGCGGACCTGATCGACGATCGTCATCGCGGTGTCGATGGGCACCGCATACGATTTCGGCTGGGCGGGAGCGGGTTTCGCGGGGTCGGAGTCGGCGTTGCCCGCGGTGTTGACGCCGATGACGGCGGCGGTGGCGTCGACGAGGGGTCCGCCGGAGTCGCCGGGACGTACGGCCGCATCGATCTGGATCAGCCCGTTCAGCCGGTTCCGGGAACCGTCGGTGGAACTGCGGGCGGTGATCGTCTGCCCGACGTCGGTCACGAACCCGCGGGCCGCCACCGGAACTCCGCCTCCCTCCGCGTTACCCACCGCGGTCACCGGGTCACCGATGCCGATGGTGGTGTCCTTCGCGAGGGTCGCCACCGGGAGGTCGCCCGCGCCCTGGAGCCGGAGTACCGCGACGTCGCGGGAACTGTCGTACCCGAGGACGTCCGCGACGTACTCCGCACCGTTGCCCAGGCTCACCGCGCTGATGTCGAGGGCACCGTCGATCACGTGATGGTTGGTGAGGACGACGCCGTCGGGGGTGAGCACGATCCCCGTTCCCGCGGTTTCGACGAGACCCGAATCCGCGACGAGCGTGACGATCGCCGGGATCACCGTGGCCTCGACCTCCGTCGGGGTCAGGACCACGGGCGGCGGCGGAGGAGGCGCGGCGGGCTGGGCGACCGTCGCCGCAGGCGGTCCCGGTTCGCGGACCGGTGGTGCGCTCAGCAGCAGGCTGCCGATCACTGCCGTGGCCACGGCGAGGACCGTTGCGGCGCGGGGCATCGTCATGCCGGTTGTCGTCGTCGCGGAGTCGGTTCAGGGCTGTTTCAGCGACCCCCAGCCGTGCCAGGTGTCGATCTCGATCCAGGCGCTGACCCGTTTCCGGTCGCGGACGGGGTACGGCTTGCCGGTGTAGTGCGTGGCGAGGCGGTCGATGTCGGCCAGTTCGCCGTCGTCGACGAATTCGGTCACCCGGCCCTGGATGCTGACGTGGGTGATCCAGTCGTCGGGGTCCATCGCGGTGAGGCTGACGCGGGGGTCGCCGCGCATGTAGTCCAGGCGTCGGCGCTCGGCATCCATGTTGACCAGCACCTTGCCGTCCTCGAACAGGTACCAGGTGGCCACGGACACGGGCTGGCCGTCGGGTCGGACGCAGGCGATGGTGGCGTAATTGGGCCGAGCGAACATCTCGGCGGCTTTCGGGGTCAGAGGTGGCTTCGACATGTCCGAAAGATACTCCTGAGGCCGTCGGCCCTGTGCGTGGTTGGCGAGTCCAGGTCCTCGTCAACCCCGCACGGGGCAGGCGGCCTAACGCCGGTCCCGGAACCGGGGTTCGCGCTTGTCCTTGCGTGCGGCGGTGGCCTCCTCGAAGTTGTCGGTCAGCAGCCGCACGAGCAGCTGCCCGAGACCCTCCTGGTGGATGTGGGCTTCGAGTGAGGCGGCGTCGAGCCCGGACCACAGCGTGCGCTTCGTCAGTTCCAGGCCGGGCCGGGAGAACCTGGACATGCGCTCGGCGAGGTCGAAGCATTCGTCCAGGAGGTCCTCGCCGGGCACGCACCGCGACACGAGTCCGATCCGCTCGGCCTCGTCGGCGTGCACGTCCCGCCCGGACAGCATGATCTCGAACGCCCGGGACGATCCGACCGCCCGGGGCAGCAGGTAGCTCAGGCCCAGCTCGCTCGCGGTCAGGCCGTTGTTGATGCCCGCCGCCCGGAAGTAGGCGTCGTCCGCCGCGATCCGGATGTCGGAGGCGAGCGCCAGGCACAGGCCGCCGCCGATGGCCGCGCCGTTGACGGCGCTGATCACCGGCTGGTGCATCCGGCGCAGCGAGAGCACCACGTTGTCGAGCATCTCCATGGCCCGCAGGGCGACGGTCGGCGGGGTGAGGCCGTCGACGTGGGGGAGCGTGCCCGCGGATCTCTGGTCGGCGCCGGAGCAGAAGCCGCGGCCCGCGCCGGTGATCACCACCGCGCGCACCGCGTTGTCGTTGCTGATCTCCTCCAGTGCGTCGCGGAACGGGATCATCACGTCGAACGCCATCGCATTCATGCGTTCCGGGCGGTTGAGCGTCACCAGGGCGATGCCCGGCCGGGGATGGTCGACGACGACGAAGTTCACGCCCTCGATACTAGAACACGTTTCAATTCTCTGGATCGATTTGTGGTCGCGGACGCCCGGGGGCGACCGTGCGCGCGAGGATACCGAGCGTCGCGCGCAGAGCGGCCTCGGAAATCACCGGGAAGATCCCGGACTCCCGCCACACCGGGTCGATGGACGACCAGTCGTAGAACGACGTCACCATCGTTCCCTCGTCGATCGGCTCGAGTCGGTAGCCGTACACGTGCCCGATCTGCGGCCGGATCTGCCCGAGGACCTTCCAGGAGATCTCCCGGTCGGGCACGAACGTCTCGATCGTCACCGTCACGTCGTAGAGACCGAGGTCGAAGTCGTTCAACGCGTCGCGGTCCATGTGCACGACGAACGTGTCGCCGGCCGCCGTGACGCGGTCCCCTTCCGCGGACATCAGCATCCCGGAACTGTCGATCGCCACATGTCCCTCGGGATCGCAGAGCAGGCCGAAGATCGTCGCCGGGTCCGCGGCGACAGCCCGCCGGACCTCCAACCGCTCGCCGGTGTCAGTTGTCATGTCCGCATCCTGCCACCCCATGTGAGTGCCATCGAGTGCTCGGGCACGCAAAAACACTCACATGGGGAAGGTGGGCAGGACTCCGGCGTCCATGGCCTGTTTCAGAGACGGTGCGGCCGAATCCTTCTCGGACAGCTGGAAGGTCAGCGGGTTGCCGTCCCGGCCCACCGTGGGCCAGTCGATTCCCAGTTCGGGATCGAGTGGATGGAGGTCGTGATCGAGGGCCGGGGTGTACTCGATCGAGCACAGGTACATCACGGTCGACGCGTCCTCGAGGGACAGGATCGCGTGGCCTACACCGGCCGGGAGGTAGACGGCGCGGCGGTCGGCGTCGTCGATGAGCACCGAATCCCACTGCCCGAACATCGGCGACCCGACGCGCAGGTCGACGATCACGTCGAGGAACGCACCCTTGACGCACGTGACGTATTTCGCCTGTCCGGGCGGGTTGTCGGTGAAGTGGATGCCGCGCAGGACACCGGCGGCGGACACCGAGCAGTTGGCCTGCGCGAGTTCGAGACTGTGCCCGACGGCGGCCTCGAACTCCGAGCCCTTGAACCATTCGAGGAACACGCCGCGGTCGTCGCCGAACTGCCTCGGGGTGATCTCCCAGGCGCCCGGAACCTTCAGTTCCCGATACTCCACGTCACCAGTCCTTGCCGCGTTCGAGAAGTTCGAGGAGATAGTCGCCGTATCCCGACTTGCCGAGAGTCTCGGCGCGGGCACACAATTCGGCGTCGGTGATGAACCCGCGGCGCCACGCGACCTCTTCCGGGACGCCGATCTTCAGCCCCTGCCGGTGTTCGAGCGTGCGCACGAAGTTCGACGCCTCGAGCAGTGAATCGACGGTGCCGGTGTCGAGCCACGCGGTTCCGCGGGGAAGCACCTCGACCTGCAGCCGTCCGGCCTGCAGGTACGCCTGGTTGACGTCGGTGATCTCGTACTCGCCGCGGTCCGACGGCTTCAGAACGCGCGCGATCGAGACGACGTCATTGTCGTAGAAGTACAGGCCGGGGATCGAGAAGTTCGACTTCGGGGTGGCGGGCTTCTCCTCGATGGACATCGCCCGGCCCGTGTCGTCGAATTCGACCACACCGTACGAACTGGGATCGGACACCCAGTAGGCGAACACGGCGCCGCCGTCGATGTTCTCGAAGCGGTTCAGCCGGGAACCGAGACCGGGGCCGTAGAAGATGTTGTCGCCGAGCACGAGGGACACGGACTCGTTGCCGATGTGGTCGGCACCGAGCACGAACGCCTGCGCCAGGCCGTTCGGTTCCTCCTGCACCTTGTACGTGAGGTTCACCCCGAACTGGGAGCCGTCGCCGAGGAGCCGGCGGAACTGCTCGGCGTCGTGCGGGGTGGTGATGACGAGGATGTCCCGGATGTTCGCCAGCATCAGGGTGGAGAGCGGGTAGTAGATCATCGGCTTGTCGTAGACCGGGACCAGTTGCTTGCTCACTCCGAGAGTGATCGGGTGCAATCGGGACCCGGTGCCCCCTGCCAGGATGATTCCGCGCATGTGCGCAGTGTTCCAGTGTTCGCGTCGGATAGAAACTCGGGCGCGACACTAGGGTGGGTGCACATGAGGCTTCTCGTGACAGGCGGCGCCGGGTTCATCGGTGCGAACTTCGTGCACCAGACGGTGGCCGAGCGCCCGGACGTGCAGGTGACGGTGCTCGACGCGCTGACGTACGCCGGCAACCGGCAGTCGCTCGACCCGGTGGCCGACCGCATCGAGTTCGTGCACGGCGACGTGGCGGATTTCGCGCTGGTGGACCGTCTGGTCGCCGGCTCGGACGCGGTGGTCCACTTCGCCGCGGAATCGCACAACGACAATTCGCTGGCCGATCCGACGCCGTTCGTGCAGACGAACGTGATGGGCACGTTCTCGCTGTTGCAGGCCGTCCGCGCCCACGACGTCCGGTATCACCACATCTCCACCGACGAGGTGTACGGCGACCTCGAACTGGACGACCCCGAGCGCTTCACCGAGTCGACCCCGTACAACCCGTCGAGCCCGTACTCGGCCACCAAGGCGTCCAGCGACCTCCTGGTGCGGGCCTGGGCGCGGTCGTTCGGGGTGCGGGCCACCCTGTCGAACTGTTCCAACAACTACGGCCCGTACCAGCACGTCGAGAAGTTCATTCCGCGCCAGATCACCAACCTGATCGACGGGGTGCGCCCCCGTCTGTACGGCAGCGGGAAGAACGTGCGCGACTGGATCCACGTCGACGACCACAACGCGGCCGTCTGGACGATCCTGGAGAAGGGGAGTCTCGGTCAGACGTATCTGATCGGCGCGGACGGCGAGGTCGATAACCGGACCGTCGTCGGAACGCTGCTCGAACTGTTCGGCCGCGACGCCGACGACCTCGACTTCGTCACGGACCGCCCGGGCCACGACCTGCGCTACGCGATCGATTCGACGCGGCTGCGCACCGAACTGGGCTGGACGCCGCAGTACAAGGATTTCCGCAGCGGGCTCGAGGCCACCGTGCGCTGGTACCGCGACAACGAGTCGTGGTGGCGGGCGCAGAAGGAATCCGCGGAGAAGGCGTACGCGGCCTCGGAATCCGTCATCGGCTGACGGTTCCGCGAAACGCCCACGCTCTCGCCGTCAGTGCGATGCGGCCTGCCTCGTCGCGCCTCGAGCGGGCATCGAGCAGGTCGCGAAGCTCGTCTCGGCGCACGGCGGGCAGCGACGCGCAATATCCGGGTGCCGGTCCCTGCCCGCCCAGAAACGGCCGCCAGAAATCGTCGAAGTCGGAGAACACGGTGGGCACGTCGAGTGGGTGCACCTCCGCCGCGGCCAGCCCTGCGGTGGACAGTGCGTCGCGGAGAGGCTGGGGCCGGCAGAGCGGGAAGCGGACGCCCTCGTCGAGGTCCGCGGCCGCCTCGTCGAGTTCGCGAGCGGCGTCCCAGAATGCGCGAATCATCTGCATTCCCTCGACGTAGTCCCACACGTACCCGGCGACCGTCCCGCCGGTTCGCGTCACTCGGCGCATCTCGGCGAGCCCGTCGATCGGATGGGGAACGAAATTGAGGACGAGCCCGGACACCACGCGGTCGAACTCGCCGTCCTCGGCGGGGATGGATTCGGCGGTGCCCGACCGGACGTCGAAGCGGGGATCGTCCGTGCCCGCCCGAGCCGCCGCCGCGAAGGGCTGCGACGGTTCGACGCCGACCACCCGGGCCGGATCCGCCGTGCGGAGAACGGTGTGGGCGAGGGCGCCCGTCCCGCAACCCACGTCGCACCATGCGCTGCCCGGGCCGGCGGCCAGCCACCGCAGGAACTGCGTCGCGACCGGCCGGCTCCAGCGGCCGATGTAGCGCTCGTACGCGGGATCGATCTCCCAGGCGTCCGTCATCGCGATCTCCTCAGGACGGCTGCGGTACCCGGGAATCCTCGTGGACGAGGGCGTTGCGCAGCGAACGCGAACCGGCGATCGCGGCGACGAAGCCGGCGAGCACCTCGCACAGCGTGAACACCAGGCGTGACGCGAGGGCCAGCCCGAGCGCGACCCCGCTGTCCATGAACGGGGACAGAGCCGCGACGACGACGGCCTCGCGGACCCCGATGCCGGACGGCGCGACGACCACCAGCACGCCGACGCACATGCCGAGGGCGATCGCGCCGATGCACTGCACCAGGGTGCCCGCCTCGAATCCCGCCGAGCTCGACGCGAGGAACCACAGATGCACGCCGTAGAGGACCCAGCTGACGGCGCACCAGCCGAGGGCCAGCCCGATCTTGTGCATGGTCAGCTGCCGCTGCAGCGGGGCCCGCCGCAGGATCCGCAGGGCCAGGTTCACCAGCCGGGTGAGGACCGGTGGGTAGCAGCAGACGAGCGCGATCGGGACGAGAACGATCACCGCGACCGCCGCGACGGTGCTGATGTGGAACAGGGCGGGCAGCGCCAGCAGCCCGACGACCAGCGCCGACGTGATGCTCAGCCCGACGGTGACGAGGACGGCGACGAATCCGTTGGCCCGCGACACCCCGGCCCGGCGCACGAGCTCGGTCTGGAGGACGAACGCCCACACGCTGCCCGGCAGATACTTGCCGAGCTGACCGACCAGGTAGCAGCGGGCGGCGTCGAAGGCGGGGATCGGGTGTTCGAGGGCGCCGAGCGCGTGCTGCCACGCGCGCACCGCCGCGCCCATGCCGAGGAAGACGAACACCGCGGAGACGGCGAGCGCCCACCAGTCCAGCTGGGTGATCGTGTCCCTGACCTCGGCCCACTGCGATTTCACGGCGAACACGACGGCGACGGCGATCGCGAGGGTGACGAGGATCCGCAGCGCGTTCATCAGGACGGCGCGACCGCCGCGGTCGGGGACAATCTCGGGATCGGCGTCCACGAGGACCACCCCCTCACCGGCAGTGCGCTGCGGCAGTGCAGCGTTCGTTTCCGACGATAGCAATCGGAGGGCGCCGGATCAGGAAACGAGCGGTTTCACCGCCAGCTCCCGCCACCAGGCGAACGCGTCGGCGAGCGAGTTCGGGAGTTCCGCGTCGGTGTCGAGCCGCCCCGAGGCATACACCTTCGCCACCGCCGTGATGTCCCGGTCGGCGATCCCGGCGCGGCTCATGCCCACCCGGTTGGTGCCGCGAAGGGCGGCGGGGTTGCCGAACACCGTGGCGAACGGCGGAATGTCCTTGGCGACGACCGATCCCATTCCGACCATCGCCCGCGCACCGATCACCCGCCGCTGATGCACCACCGCGCTCATACCGAGATTGACGCCGTCGCCGAGAGTCACGTGACCGCCGAGGGTGCTGGACGGCGAGAGGACACAGTCGTCGCCGATCCGGACGTCGTGCTCGACGGACGTGTGGTTCATGACGAATCCGCCGCGCCCGATGGTCGTCGGCCGCTCGGCCCCCTGCTGGACGGCGCTCATCTCCCGGATCACGGTGCCCGCGCCGATCACGACCCCCTGATGCGGACTGATCTCCGTCCACGTGCGGGGATGCGTCTTCCCGATCCACTCCGGCGGCGCCCCGAGCGTCGCGTGCGCGCCGATCCAGCAGTCGTCGCCGATGTCGAGCGGGCCGGTGAGGACGGCATACGGTCCGATGCTCACCCGGTCCCCGATCGTGACGCCGTCGCCTATCACGACGGTCGGGTGGATCTCGCAGTTTTCACCGATGGTCATGAAAGTTGGCGATTCCTTCCAGGAGCCGTGCAGACCGTGGGAACCTTCAAGAGGGTGCAATCTGTGAAGACGGTGTGAACGCACGTCAATCTATCGGAGGAACCGTGATCGCGATCTCGAGTATCTCTTTCGGAGAGGACGTCGAGCGCGAGGTTCTCGACACCCTGCGATCAGGGATGGTCGCGCAGGGACCGAAGGTCGCGAGGTTCGAGGACGGGTTCGCCGAACTCGTCGGCACTCGGCACGCCGTGGCCGTCAACAGCGGCACCACCGCGCTGATCGCGGCGCTGCGGGTGCTGGACCTCCAACCGGGCGACGAGGTGCTCACCACCCCGTTCACGTTCGTGGCCACGCTCAACGCGATTCTCGACTCCGGCGCGACGGCCCGGTTCGCCGACATCGGGGCTGCCGATTTCGCACTCGACGCCGACATCGTGTCGCAGTGCGTGAACGAGCGCACCCGGGTGCTGATGCCGGTGCATCTGTACGGGCAGACCGCGGACATGGGTGCGCTGATGCCGTTGGCCGAGACCCGGGGACTCGCCGTCGTCGAGGACGCCGCGCAGGCGCACGGTGCCACGTTCGACGGCAAGGGTGCGGGCAGTTTCGGGCTCGGCTGCTTCTCGTTCTACGCCACCAAGAATCTCACCACCGCCGAGGGCGGCATGGTCACGACGGACGACGACGCGGTGGCCGACCGGTTGCGGGTGCTGCGGAATCAGGGCATGCGACGCCGCTACGAGTACGAGATGGCGGGCCAGAACTTCCGGATGACGGATCTGCAGGCCAGTCTCGGGTTGCCGCAACTGGGTTCCTATCTACAGCAGGTGGAGTCGCGCCGGCGCAACGCCGAGGCGCTGCGGACCGGTCTGAAGGACGTCGAAGGTCTCGTTCTGCCTTCGGAACTCGCGGGCCGCGGACACGTGTGGCACCAGTTCACCGTGATCCTCGCACCCGATGCGCCGATCGACCGCGACACCCTCGCGCAGCGTCTGGGAGATCGGGGGGTCGGCAGCGGTGTCTACTACCCGAGAACCGTCTACGACTACGACTGCTACCGCGAGCATCCCCGGGTGATCATCTCGCCCACGCCGGTCGCGACGTCCGTGGCCCGCCGGTGCCTGAGCATTCCCGTCCACGCCGCGCTCTCCACCGACGACGTCGACCGGATCGTCGCCGCGGTGCGCGAGGCGATGGAGGCATGATGACGTCCACGCGACCGCGGATCGCGCTCATCGGATCCGGCAGGATGGGTTCGCTGCACGCCCGCGTTCTCGCGCAGTCCTCGCTGTGTGACCTCGCCCTGCTCGTGGAACCGCGGGAGGAACACGGGCGGGAGGTCGCCGCACGGTTCGACACCGAATGGGCTGCGGATTTCGACGAACTGGACGGCATCGACGCCGCCGTCGTCGCGGCGGCGACACCCGCCCACTACGAGTTGGCGGGCCGCGTCCTCGACCTCGGCAAGCCGGTGCTCGTCGAAAAGCCGCTCGCCGCAACGTACGAGGAGAGCACGGATCTGGTGAAACGTGCCGCCGCGACGGGTGTCCCGCTGATGTGCGGCCTGCTCGAGCGATTCAATCCGGCGGTCCGGACGGCCCGCGAATTCGCCGGTGACGTTTGGCAGGTCAACGGAATCCGGCACTCGCCGTTCGTCTCCCGCATCCCCACCGGCGTCGCGACCGACCTGCTGATCCACGACGTCGACCTCGCGATCGGTTTCGTCGGATCACCACCCGTCGGCGTGAAGGCCGAATTCGGGTACTTCCACGACAGTTCGCGGCGCAACGAGGCCGAGGACTGCGCGGAGGCAGTGCTGCGTTTCGAATCCGGTGCGGTGGCCACCATCTCGGCCAGCCGGGTGAGTCAGCGGAAGGTCCGGCAGCTGTCGCTGCTGGAGCCGGACCGCCTGATCGAGATCGACCTCCTGCGCCGCGACATCACCATCTACCGGCACATCGACGACGACCTGCCCGCCGACCGCGACGGCTACAAGCAGCAGACGGTGATCGAGATCCCCACCCTCCGCTACAGCGACGAACCCCTCGCCGCCCAGCTCGCGCATTACGTCGGACTGATCGGCGGCGAGGGGGAGGCCGATGCGGAGCGCGACTCGATACTGCCCGCGCATCGCGTGGTCCACGAGGCGACGGTGTCGGCTACCGGCTGAGCGCTCCGGCGACCGCCAGGCGGGTGTCGTCCATGACGAGATCGGCGTTGATAGCTGCCGCGGCGCTCAGGCCGGCTCCGGCGGCGACGATCACCTGCGCCTTCGGGTCTGCGACGTTGCCCGCCACCCACACCCCCGGAACCGCGGTGGCGCCGGTCGCGTCGGAGGCGACGGCGGTGCCGATCACGTGTCCGGCCATCTCCATCTCGGTGGTGTCCAGGCCGAGGCTCGTAAGGAAGTCGGCGCGGGCCCTGAACACGGGCGGGACCACCACGGCGGTGAGGGAGAAGACCTGACCCGTGCGCAGCCGGACACCGGTCAGCCGGTCGTCCTGCACCTCGAGCCCGGCCACACCGCCGTCGATCACGGCGATACCGCGTGCGGCGAGCTGCTCGTACTCCTCGCCGGTGGGTTCGTCCGCGTCGTTCAGGAACAGCGTCACGTTCTCGGTCCACTGCCGCCACATCAGCGCCTGGTGCACCGCCAGCGGACTGCCGGCGAGGACGCCGACCGGCTGGTCTCGGACCTCCCAGCCGTGGCAGTACGGGCAGTGCAGGACGTCGCGTCCCCATCGCTCGGCCACCCCGAGGGTGTCGGGGAGCACGTCGACGAGGCCGGTGGTCACGAGCAGTCTCCGCGCCCGCACGGTCGCGCCGTCGGCGAGTGTCACCCGGAACTGGCCGTCCCCGATCTTGTCTGCGGACGTGACGGTGCCGGTCACGATCTCGCCGCCGTACCCGGCGACCTCCTCGCGTCCGATGGCCAGTAGTTCGCCGGGAGGGGTGCCCTCTCGGCCGAGATAGTTGTGAATGTGCCCGGCC
Organism: Rhodococcus opacus; assembly: GCF_012396235.1. Lineage (GTDB taxonomy): Bacteria > Actinomycetota > Actinomycetes > Mycobacteriales > Mycobacteriaceae > Rhodococcus_F > Rhodococcus_F opacus. The sequence continues at coordinate 156,284 of NZ_JAAXPA010000003.1, forward strand.
GGTGCGTTGCGCGGGGCGCCCGCGTCGATCACGAGCACCGAGCGGCGTGCCCGCGACAGGGCCAGTGCCCCGCCGAGTCCGGCCGCGCCGCCACCGACGACCACTACGTCGTAACTGTCTTCCATCGCGTTCTCCTTCGTTCGTCGACCTCGTGACGTCCACTGTCCGGTGAGGCCGCGAAGCTGGCAAGCAAGTTTGCCGCTGTGGCAACATGGTGGGTGTGAACGACGTACCCGATCTGGACGGCGTCCTCGACGCCGTGGGACCGCGGCTGAAAGCACTCCGGCAGCAGCGCGGTGCCACCCTCGCCCAGCTTTCCGAGTCCACCGGGATCTCGGTGAGCACCCTGTCGCGGCTCGAGTCCGGCCAGCGGAAACCCACCCTCGAGCTGATGCTCCTGCTGGCCCGCGCCCACCAGCTGCCCCTGGACGAACTCGTCGACGCACCCGCCACCGGCGACCCCCGCGTCCATCTGCGACCCCTCGAGCGCAACGGCTCGACGATCATCCCGCTGACGCGCAGGCCCGGCGGGATCCAGGCGTTCAAGCACGTGATCCCACCGGGTGACCCGAACGGCGTCCCGAACCTGCAGGTCCACGAGGGCTACGAATGGCTGTACGTCCTGTCCGGCCGGCTGCGACTGCTGCTCGGCGAACACGACGTGATCCTGACGCCGGGGGAGGTCGCGGAGTTCGACACCCACGTCCCGCACTGGTTCGGCAACCCCGGACCGCAACCGGCGGAGATCCTCAGCCTGTTCGGTCCCCAGGGCGAGCGGGCGCACGTCCGCACGGTCCCGCGGGGAACGGCAGTCGAGCGCGACCGTCGGTAGAATTCGCCCGGACCGGTGACGAGCGCTCCCTCCGAGGCGCAGGACGTGATGGGGAGGCCCCGTGCGACGCTGGATTCTCGGTGTTCCCGTGGCGGTCCTGATTCCGCTCCTCGCCGGCTGTTCCACGACTGTGGCACCGCCCGTCGCGCAACCGCAGCCGCAATCGCCGCCCGCAGGTGCGACTCTCGTGGGCCTGGGGGATTCGATCCCGGCCGGTGACGGATGCCCCGGCTGCACGCCGTTCGTGGAACTGTTCGGCGATCAGCTATCCGGTGACGACGCGCTGCCCGTCCAGGTGGCCAACCTGGGTGTCGGAGGCTGGACCAGCACCGACCTGCTCGACTCCCTCGAACCCGGCGAATACGACGCCGACGCCGTCCGCGACGCCGACCTCGTCACCGTCACGATCGGCGCCAACGACTTCTACGCCGAACTCGACGACTACCTGGACGGCGACTGCGGTGGCGACGACGGCCTCGGCTGCTTCGAACCCGTCCTCCCGCAGCTACAGACCACGCTGACGTCCGTGCTCGACCGCATCGCCGAACTGCGGGCCGGTCAGCCGACCGCGGTGCTGGTCACCGGGTACTGGGACGTCTTCCCCGACGGCGACGTGGCCCGCGAGTTGTACGGCCCGCAGTTCCTCCGGGACAGCGCCGTACTGACGTTGCGCGCCAACGACGTCATCTCGGAGGTCGCGGGTGCCGAGGGCGCCACCTACGTCGACCTGTTCAGCACGTTCAAGGGGACGTGGGGCGACGGCGACCCCACGGGACTGCTGGCCGACGACGGCGACCACCCGAACCAGATCGGCCACCAGCTGATCGCCGACGCGTTGTCGTCCGCGTCGGTCGCGGGATCCGGCTCCACCGAGGCGTCGGCGTTCACGTCGTCCGAGTGGTCGCCGCGCTGAGCCTGCGCCGGCGCACCACCGCATCGACGACGGACAAGATCAGCACCACGACCGTCGCTGCGCCGAATGCCGCTACGGACAGGTTCTGCCGCGGCGGCCGGAACGACACGACCAGATCGTGGTCACCCGGCGGCACCGACACCTCGAGCAGACCGTGCCACCCGGCGGTCGCGTCCACCGGCTCGCCGTCGACGGTGGCCGAGTAGCCGGGCCACGCGAGGCGCGCGAACCAGACGGTGCCGCCGCTGCCCGCCACCCGCACGGTCTCCGTCGCCGCGCTCGTGTCGGACGAGAGCACCCGGACGCCGTCGGACGCGAACGCCACGCGTCCGGGCAGGGGCAGCGGCCGGTCCCGCTTGAACACCGTCCGGGAGTCGCCGCGTTCGGTGACGTGCCAGCCGGGTGGGGGCGGTGCCGTCGCGACCTCGGGCACGAGCCCGTGCTCCACGACGAGCGTCGACACCCGGAGGTAGTCGATCAGCGGGATCGGGATGTCCGCGTTCACCGGCTGCCAGAGCGCCCCGTACACCCCGGGGCAGACGGCGCCGCGGTAGTCCATGCACAGGGCTTCCTGGAACTCGGTGAACCCGATACCGGTGTAGGCGTTGATGCTGCCCTCGACGGACGACGCCATGATCTCGTTGCCGAACAGGATCCGGCCGGCGGTGACGTCCTCGTGGGACGTGTCGCCCAGGTCGGCGAGTTGCAGCACGGTGCCCTGGTAGCGGTCGGTCTGCTCGGACAGCACCGATGTACTCGCCGGGTCGACGCGGCTGCCGCGCTCGACGTCGCGGGTCAGGGACCAGACCTGCGCGGCGGCCACCACCACGGTGCCCAGGACGAGGGCGGCGACGAGAGCATTCGGCCCCCGCGTGCGCCAGCCGGTGTACGCGAGCACGCACAGCGCCGCGACGAGCAGCGCGAACAGCGTGTGCCGCAGCGTCAGGGCGGGCGAGGACGAGAACGCCAGGTAGTAACCCAGCGCGATCAGCACCGCCGACGCCGTCGCCCGGTGACGCACCCGGTCGCGCGCGATCCCCAGCGACAGCGCGAGCGCCAGGCCGATCACCACGCACAGGTACAGGTATTCGACGAGCCGGATCGGCCACCGGAACATCCCGACGTTCGACGGTCCGAACGTGAAGAGGAAGTAGACGACCGCGATCACGGCCAGGCTGATCAGTGGTCGCCCGTGCGCGCGACGGAACTCCGCGGACGCGAACAGTGCGCGGATCCGTCCCCACGGAAGCCATGGCAGCACCGGCAGCACGAACCACGCGAGGTACAGCGACGGGATCACCTCGACGGGGCCCCCGAACGTCATGATCACGGGGAGATACGACGGGCTGCTCATTCCCGCGAGGCCGCCGATCTGCGGTTGCAGGAACGTGTCGTTGAAGATGCCGGTGCTGCCGGCGCGGGTGGTGACGTCGACACTGAGGAACAGCGGCAGGTACGTCACCAGCGCGGCGGTGCCCGCGCACGCGCCGGTGACGACGAGCACGAGCAACCGGAAGAACTGCCGCTCGACCAGCAGGCCGATCCCGATGCCGAGGAGTACGACGACGGCGCCGAGCGCGGCGTACGGGTTGCCCATGCTCACTGTCAGCGCACCGATCACGAAGGTGACCAGCGGGTTCGTGCGACCGCGGGAGAGGCGGAGCGCCGACCACCAGAACAGCGTCACCCACGCGACGGCCATCATCCCGGACGGCCAGCCCGCCGCCTCGTAGAACAGGGTGAAACCGCTGAACGGAATGGTCAGTCCGGCGAGGATCGCGGGACCGCGGCGGGCGCCGTATTCGCGGCACAGCAGATACGTCGCGAGGGCGAACAGCGCAAGGAACTCGGCCATGATCACGAACGCCGCGACGGACAGGTTCTCGAACTTCGCGGCCAGGACGTAGTTGGCCAGGTTGACCGGGTTGTACAGACCGTACGCGGCCTCGCCCGCGTAGTTTCCGCCGATCCAGGCGTCGGGATTGACGGTGAGCCACCGCCCGGCCAGGAGTTCCGTGCCGATCCGGTGCCAGGACGGGACGAACGATTCCAGCATGTCGCCGCCGTAGTAGAAGCGGTCGTACACGATCCGCGGAATCGTCGCGACGGCCACGGCAGCCACCGCGACCGCCAGTGCCACCATCCACTCGGGCATGCGGTGTATCGATCGGGTGAACGTCGAAGACACGGACGCGGAGGGTGCCACGGACTCCGAGCCTACGAGTTAGGCTGCGCCCGTGCGCCTTTTCGGTTGTTCCCACGACCAGAAAGGCGCACGTGCGCCGAAGGCGCTGTCGGTCGTCGTCCCGGCCTACAATTCCGCCGCCGTCATCGAGCAGACCGTCCACCGGGTCGCCGAACGACTGGCCGGCCGCGACGTCGAGATCATCGTTGTGGAGAACGGATCCACCGACGACACCGTGGACATCTGCACCCGCCTCGCCGCGGACTGGACGCCCGGACGTGTGTCGCTCACCGTCCTGCGGAGTGAGAAGGGCATGGGCAACGCGTTGCGGACCGGAGCGGAGGCGAGTCGCGGCGCGCACGTGCTGCTGACGGCGGACGACCTGCCGTTCGGGTTCGACGACCTCGACGGCGCCGAGAAACTCGCCGCCGGCCACGACGGCCGGCTGCCCGAAGTCGTGATCGGTTCCAAGGCCCACCCCGACTCGCAGGTGCGGCGCGGCGCCCTCCGGGGCACCCTGACGTGGGGTTTCGCGGCGCTGCGTCGGGTGGTCCTCGGGATGCGCACCGGCGACCCCCAGGGCACCGTCCTGATGGACGGCGACCTGATGCGGGGACTGGTTCCCGACCTCGTCGAACCCGGATTCCTGTTCACCACCGAACTCGTCTACCTCGCGGAGCGGGCGGGCATCGTGCCGGTCGAGGTCCCGGTGCGTCTGAGCGACGACCACGACAGCCACGAAACCCGCATATCCAGGGCAGATGTGCTCGCGATGGGGGTGGGGCTGTTCCGGCTGCGGGCCCGTCACCGGGACGGAGGTCGCCTTGCATGGTCGGGGAGCGGGTCGCGAGGTTGATACCCTGCGAACCGAGAAGAGGATCGTGCTGTCGCCGTGGCGCGGTCCAGCCCACCTCTCGCGGGGAACAGTAGGAGCACTATGAACGAGTCTGCGTCGGTAGCACCTGTGGACGGGAGCACGGCCGCGGTACGGAGTGCTCTCACCGAGCATCGCGCACCCGACCGCCTCGTGGTGGCGCGAGGTCTCTTCACGGGACCGACCACCCGGGTCAAGGACGACCTGTACGCCAGGATCGTCAAGGGCCGTGCCCACCGCGAGCGCCACGTCGTGCACCTCGAGAAGGGTGCGACGGTCGACACCGACACCTACTTCGGCCGGTTCGCGGCCAGCTACTACCAGCGCTGGACCACGGTCACCGACGTGACCGTCGGGTTCCACCACGAGGCCGGCGGACGCGCCGTGGTGGCGCTGCGCGGCTCCGATTCGGGCGGAAACTCGCGCATCCTCGCGACGACGGAGATCGACGGCTCGGGCACGGCGACGCTGTCGGCGAAGCTGGACGCCTACCTCGACGGCGGCTCCCTGTGGGTGGAGTTCACCGCCGTCGACGGCCCCCTCGCGGTGAGCGAACTGGAGTGGACCGTCGCCGCGCCGTCGGTGATCCGGCCCGCCGCGATCGCGATCTGCACGTTCAACCGCGCCGACGACTGCGCCGAGACCGTCGCCGCCATCGCGAACGACTCGACGATGGCGTCCGGCATCGACGCCGTGTACGTGGTCGACCAGGGCAGCGACCACGTGTCGGACCGGGAGAAGTTCACCGAGGTCGCCGAGATCCTGGGCGACAAGCTCGTCTACCTGCGGCAGCCGAACCTCGGCGGGGCCGGCGGATTCACCCGCGGCATGTACGAGGTCTCGGGCATCAACGAGCACGCCAACCTGATCCTGATGGACGACGACATCCTGTGCGAGCCGGAGTCGATCCTGCGGATGAACGCATTCGCCAACGTCACCACCGAGCTGACGCTCGTCGGCGCGCAGATGCTGTACCTGATGAACCCGGAACACCTGCACGTCAGCGCAGAGGAAGCGGACCTGTCGAAGCTGAAGGCGGGCCGCTGGGCGGCCGGGTCGCGGCACGACATCAACCTGATCAAGAAGAAGCAGCACAAGCGCGTCGACGCCGGCTACAACGCGTGGTGGTCGTGTCTGATCCCCGCCGAGGTGGTCGCGCAGATCGGGCTCCCGCTGCCGATGTTCTTCCAGTGGGACGACATCGAGTACGGCATCCGCGCCCGCGCCGCCGGATTCGTCACGGTCACCCTGCCCAACGCCGGTGTGTGGCACGCGGACTTCCACTGGAAGGACCGCGACGACTGGGCCAAGTACTTCAGCATCCGCAACTCGCTGATCGCCGCCGCGCTGCACAGTGACTTCGACGCCAAGTCGCTGAGCAAGATGATGACGCGGGAGGTCACCCAGTACCTCGTGTCGATGCAGTACGGGTTGGCGTACACCATGATTCGCGGGATCGAGGACTTCCTCGAGGGCCCGAAGGTGCTCGAGGACGGCGGTCAGGCCGTGCTGGCGTCGATCCGCGAGGAGCGCAAGCGGTTCCCCGAAACCGTCAAGCATCCCGCGTCGAACATTCCCGGGATCCGCAACTCCGATCTCGTCACCCGGTACGCCGGTTTCGAGCCCGACAAGAGCAAGCTCGACCTCGTCCTCGCCAAGCGGGCCGCGTACCAGTGGCTCGGCCGCACCCAGCACGGTGTCGCGAGTATCCCTGTGGCGGAGGCGCACTGGTGGCACGTGTCGCTGTTCGACACCGCCGTCATCACCGACGCCTCCCAGTCCGGGGTGCGGGTGCGCCGCCGCGACAAGGAGACGGCCCGGGAGCTCACGGCCCGGACCGTGAAGCTGATGAAACGGTTCCGCGAGGATGCGGCGTCCACGCAACGCCGGTACCGGGACGCGTTGCCGCAGCTCACCAGCCGGGAGAACTGGGCTCGCCTCTACGATCAGTGACGTCGGCCGGACCGTTGCGGGCCCGCGATGTTCGCGGGCTGCTCCGGGATTCGTTCCTCGTCTTCGCTGTCGGTGTGGTGCTCGGCGCGGCGTGGAGTTGGCGTCCGTCGTTCTGGTACGACGAGGTCGCGACGCTGTACTCGAGTCAGCGGTCCCGGCCCGACCTGTCGAATCTGCTCGGCCACATCGATGCCGTGCACGGGCTGTACTACGTCGGGATGCACTACTGGTTCGCGGCGTTCGGTGCCTCCGAGTTCTCGGCGCGGTTCCCGAGCGCCCTGGCCACTGGCGCGGCGGGCGCAGGCGTGGTGGTGCTCGGTGCGCTGATCTCGACCAGGCGGGTGGCGGTGCTGTCCGGGATCCTGTTCGTGATCCTGCCCAGTGTCATGTGGGCGGCCGCGGAGGCCCGCGGGTACGCGGCCACGGCGGCGGCCGCGGTCTGGCTGACCGTGATTCTCCTTGCGGCACTGAGGTTCCGGCGCTGGTGGCTGTGGGCGCTGTACGCCGCAGGCCTGGCGGTGTCGATCGTGTTGTTCGTCTACCTGATCACCCTCGTTCCCGCGCACCTGCTGACGATCCTGCTGCTGCGCGAGGCCCGGCGGTCCTGGCTCGGTTGGACGTCGGGCACGGCCGCGGGGGCGGTGGTCGCGGCGCCGTTCGTGGCACTGGTGCGCCGGGAATCGGTCCAGGTGGCGTGGATCCCGCCGCTCGACGGGCACCTGCCCCGGGCCGTCGCCGAGTACCAGTGGTTCGTCGGCGCACCGTGGTTCGCGGTGCTGTTCGCCGTGCTGGTGGTGGCCGGGTCGGTGGCGCTGGTGCGCGGTCACCGGCTGCCCCCGGTACTGTCCGTCGCGTTGCCGTGGATCGCGGTGCCGATGGCGACGCTGCTCGCGTACTCGCTCCTGCGCAGCCCGGTGTATCTCCCGCGGTACTTCACATTCACGACGCCCGCGGTGGCCCTCGTCGGCGGACTCTGCCTGGCCGCCCTGACCCGGAAGTGGTGGCAGTCCGCCGCGGTGATCGCGGTGTTCGCGGTGGCCGCATCGCCGAGCTACCTCGAACAGCGCGAGCAGTGGGCGAAACCCAGCGGCATGGACTTCAGCACCGTCAACGGTTTCGCCGGGGAACACCTCCGCCCCGGCGACTGCGTGCTGTTCGACAAGCCGGCCTGGAACCCCACGTCGCTGCGGCTCGTGAAGAACGTGCGGCCGGAGGCCTTCGACGGCACTCGCGACATCGGGCTCGGGACCACGGCCGCGAGCCGGGGGTCGCTGTGGGACGACGAACTCGCGGTCCCTGACCTCGCGGGCGCGCTCGACTCGTGCTCCGTGGTCTGGTTCTTCACCGACTACGAACGCGACACCGAGCGCATCATCCGGCACACGTCCAACGAGGTGTGGACGCTGCCGCCGTACCACTTCGAGGACACCGAGGCGTTCGCCGCTCTCGCGCGGTCCGGACTGCGGATCGACGCACGCGCGACGTTCAACGTCACGCAGGCGGTGAAGCTGGTGCGGTGATCCGCACGACCACCTGCTCGTGGTTCGCGGTGTAGCTCAGGTACTCGAAGCCGACGCCGGTGCGGTCGACGAACTCCGTCCACGCCCGGTACTCGTGCTCCTGCCAGCCCGGGAAGTTGAAGAACTCGTCGAACACGATCACCGTGCCCGCGACCAGCCGCCGTTCGAGCCGGTCGAGCACCGACTTCGTGGACGAGTACAGGTCGGCGTCGAGATGCACGAACGACACCGGTCCCGGGTGTTCCTCGAGGAAACCCGCCAGCGTGTCCTCGAACAGTCCGGGCACCAGCTGCGCGCCCCGCACGTGCGGCAGTTTCTGCTGCGCGAACTCCCCGGCCGGGAATCCGGTGCGCCAGGTCTGCGGCAGACCGGAGAACACGTCGAACCCGAACACCTCGTGCTCGGCGTCCTTCAACTGTTCGACGATGATCCGGAGCGTGGTGCCCGACGCCACCCCGAACTCGAGGGCCAGCCCCTCGACCTCCACCTGCGACAGTCCGTAGCGCAGTGTGTCCTGCGGATTCCAGAACACGGGCGCCTTCGGCATGTGCTCGAGCACGAACGCCGCGGCCTCGTTCGTGGCCCGCACGTCCAGCGCCTGCGTGATGTCGCGGCGGGCCTGCTGCTCGAGTTCGCCGAGCCGCTGCTGGACGTCGGAGATCTCCATGCGGGCATCGGACAGCTCGGACAGCACCCGCGCGAGTTCCTGGTTGGTCGCGCTCAGCTCGGCCAGGGTCTGGTCGTGCTGGTTCTCGGTGAGTTCGCGGGACCGCCGATCCGATTCGGCCACCACCTCGGACATGGCACGTTGAAGCTTGAGACGGGCCTTTCTCCGAAGATCGAACATATACCCATGTTGCCAGTCCGCATCCCGGCTCACCGCTCGAACCGGGATGCGGGTCGGGCGCCCGTGTCAGTGACCGCGACTGCGGTACATCTGACGTTGCCAGCGGGCGATGCTCTTCCACTCGCGTTCACGCTCGGCCCGGAGCCTCGCATCGGTGCGTGACGCGATCCAGCCGTTCTCGCGAATCAGCTTGCGGTAGCTGGCAAGCGTCTACGTAGATCTCATACCGTCTGCCACTGGTGGGGCGGACGCTTGAGATGTACGTGTGTCACGGCTACCGGTATCACCGTGCGGTGGTGTGGGTTTGACCGTGTCCCACACCGACGCTTGTGGTGCAGGAACATGCTGTTTCGGATTCACCCCCACCCGCCGTGTTGTGGGGGGCAGGCTGCGGCGGACCCGGCGGTGCCGCGGTCTGCTCGGTGTGGGACCGTTCTTGTCGCGGCACCGGCGCACCGGCGCATGTTCGGCCACCCGGACCACGGGCATCCGCCCACGCCGCCTGGTGACTTTGCTTCTGCCGAGCAGTGCGCGTTTGGCCAGGTTCACCCCGGCCATGTGGTCGCGGTTGCCGCCGACCTGGCAGGCCGGGCACCAGGCGGTGTGGTAGCCGCCGGGGCGGGAGAGCGGTTCGTCGCAGCCCGGACACCATGCGGAGGAGCCCCGGGCGGGCACCGAGACCACCGTGACGCCGACACCTGCGGCGGTGTGCGCGAGGGCAGTGACAGCGTGGCGGCGGGCGGACTGCGCGGCCCGGTTGTTGTTGACCCGTCCGCGTCCGCGGGTCTCGAGGGTGGTGAGATCTTCCACCGCGATCACCTGCGCGCCCGCGGCGGTGGCGTAGTCGGTGACCTGGCGGGCGAAATGGAAGGCCAGTTCCCGGTTGATCATTCCCCTCTTGACACCCACCGCGGTGCGGTGGGCGTCGAGGACGGCGATCTTCGCCTCCAGCCGGGCGCGTACCTCGGGCGGGGCGGCGGCGGCGAGCCGCGTCAACCGGGCCGCCTTGCCGTGCAGCAGCTGCCCCTCGGTCTGCAGGCGTGCCAGTTTGATCCCGAGGCCGCGGTCGTCGTAGGTCCAACCTCGGTAATCCGAGGACAACCCGTCAGCACCCTCGGCCACGAGGGCGGCGGCACCCAGACTGGTCGGGGACCAGTCCACCCCGACCGCGACCGCGGCCGAGTCCAGGTCGTCTGCGGGGACGAGTTCGGTCGCGGCGCACCGCCAGAGCAGACCCCGGCCGTCGAGGACCAGGGTCGGCAGATGCCAGTCGGTAACGGCTCTGCCGTGCAGATGCTCGGGGATGGCGGCGGTCAGTCGGACACTGCGCCACTGCGCCCGCCCCGCCGGGGTCGGACTGGTGGGCAGCTTCACCGTCAACACCAGCTCACGGCCCGTCACGGTGATCTGCGCGAGTTGCCGATCGGCGGCCGACAGCCGGGCCATCGCGCTCGTCTGTGGCGGTCCCTGTATTTCGGTGATCCGCAACCGGCCGGCCGGTGCCCCGCCGCCCCCGCGGGCGGCGAGCTGACGCCGCACGCCCCGGGCGAAACCCGCCGGCACAGAGTCGCCCGGCTCGGTGGGTGCGGTCAGACGACCGGTGGCCGGGTCGAACCGGGCCGAGAGCGCCGCGATCGCGGTGTCCCGGTAGGCCAGGGTCCGCAGGGTCGCCACCACCTGCGCGGTCACCACCCTGCTCACCCGCGACGGCACGTAGACCCCGTCCGGATAGAACGGAGTCCAGCCGAGACGGGCCGCGGCGACGTGACCTTGCGCGGGCAGCCTGCGGTCCTGGCGGTCAAGGCCGGCGGCGAGCACATCGAACGTCGCCGGCTGCCACAGCCGCGACACCAACTCGGCGCCGGCCGCGGCGACCAGGTCGAGCAGCCACCCCACCCGGACATCGACGTCGTCGAGACCGATCGGCTCGCCGGTCGCATCGTCGACCGCCACATGGGCGCGGGTGGTCACCGAAAACTGCCGCGCCGCAGTCGATCCCGGCCCGCTCATGCCGGGCCCAATTCACGATCGGCGAGCACCCCCGCGGCCGAACAAGATTCGCGATCCCCCGAGATCCTCACCAGCCACCCCTTCCCAACCGTGCGCCGGCATCGCCCCGAAGCCGGTATTGAAGAAGTCGGTGTTGAAACTGCATCGACCGCGGCTGATTACAACCGGCCGGACAACGATGCCAGCAACGCGATGACGTCATCCACCAACTCCCCCAGCGATACCTCGCCCGCCTCTCACAGAACCCGACTGTAACGCCGACCCCCGACAAGTACCGCCCGACCCACGCCACCGGCGAATCGGGCCAATCGATCTCGCCACCACCCGCACCACCGTGAACCCCGCCCTTGGCCGCGTCGTCGAGCATCCGGCCGCGCCCCTCGCCACTCCCTCGAGTCCCGAACCGCGATCCTTTGGAGACCCCACACACCTCACCAGTAAACGCTCTCCCGAAACACCTTTTCCTGATCGGCCAGCGAAGCCTCCCGCCCGGTCGAGCCCGACACCCGGCATTACAATGCCTCCACCTCTCCGGCGTCGCTCCCGCACACTCCGATACAGGCCGGCCCAGGTAGGCGTCGGGGTCCACGCGATCACAGTTTCGGTCCCCCGAAACCGGTGCGCCGAGAGGGCAACCGGCCCTCCGATGCCGCCGTGCGCGTCCTAACTGCCGACGGGCCCAAGTATTGCGCAGCCTCACCAATTCGCGTCGTAGATAGTGTCAGAACATACCGGATAGTATTAGATATCGAGGCAACAGTTGAGAGCCTCCGCTCGGGCAATTCGCCGCGCTCCACCGCGCCCTGCACCGCGCAGCCGGGTTCGGCCGTGTGCGAGCAGTCCGCGAACCGGCACTGCGCCGCGAGTTCCTCTATCTCGGGAAACGTCTTGTCGATGCCGTCGGCAGCGTCCCACATGCCGACACCCCGCAGTCCCGGCGTGTCGATCAGGGCGCCCCCGGAGGGCAGCGGCAGGAGTTCACGGTGCGCCGTCGTATGACGTCCCTTGTGATCGCCCTCGCGGACACGTCCGGTCGCGAGCACGTCTTCGCCGAGCAACGCGTTCGCGAGCGTCGACTTGCCCGCGCCGGACGGTCCGATGAGCGCGACCGTCCCGTCGATCACGGCGGTGAGGACGTCGATGCCGTCGCCCGTGTCGGCGCTCACCGCGAGCACCGTCGCACCCGGCGCCACCGCTGCCACCTCTGCGGTCGCGAGGGAAACATCCTGCACGGTATCGGATTTGGTGAGCGCGACCACCGGCTGGGCGCCGCTCTCCCACACCAGGGCCAGCAGGCGTTCGATGCGTCCGAGATCGAGGGCGGTGTCGAGTCCGGCGGCGATCACCACCGTGTCGACGTTGGCCGCGAGGAGCTGGCCCTCCGACCGGCCGGACGCGGACGCCCGGACGATCGCGCTGCGCCGCGGGAGGAGGTCGGCGACGGCGATCTCGTCGCCGTGACGGTGGAGCGTCACCCAATCGCCGGTGCAGAGAGTGTGCTCGCCGGCGAGCGCGCGGACGACGCCCGCGGGAGTGGCGACGTCGCAGCGACCGCGGTCCACGCGGATCACCCGCCCGGGCTCGCGACCGTCGGCCGGGTAGTTGTCGAAGGTGTCGGAAAGTGTGTCGTTCCAGCCGTAGGGCAGGAGTTGTCCAGGGTCGAACATGGTGGGTGTGATCCTCAGGTCGATGAGTGCCGACCGGACCACTGCACGGGTTCGGTCAGGCGAGGGGGAAGGGGGAGTGGACGCACACGGCGTCGACCGACGAGACAGTCATCGGACACTCACTCCTTCGCAACACGTCGAGATTCTCAGACCGGAACCCCACGATGCTCCCACCCGGCGGAACCCGGACGCAACCGAATTACGGGCGCTCGAACCGCTCCTGGCGGCCCAGCTTCCGCAACCGCATCCACTCACGCAGACCCTGCGGATCACGCCTCGTGACGAGGAAGTACCACCCGAACCGCACCCATTCCTGCGGCAGCAGCTTCCGCATGCCCGGCTGGGACAGCAGGTAGCCGCGGTTGCGGTACGTGAAGAACCGTTTCGTCTCGTTGTCCGGGTACTGCGTGTGCATCCGGCCCCCGAGGATCGGCTTGAACTCCTCCGCGCCGTTCGGGTGCACGTACGCCGTCTGCAGGCACGTGCCGAACGGCAGCCCCGATCGCACCAGCCGGCGATGCACCTCCACCTCGTCGCCGCGGACGAACAGACGCAGGTCGGGAACGCCGACCGTGTCGATCGCCGACGCGCGGAACAGGGCGCCGTTGAACAGCGACGCGATGCCCGGCAGCAGGTCGGCAGAGTCGTCGCCGTCCGCGAACAGTTCGGAACGCAGCCGTCGCCACTCCACACCGCGGCGCAGCGGGAACGCGAGACGGTCGGGGTCGTCGATGTCGCAGACCACCGGGGAGACCTCGGCCAGCCCGTGCCGCTGCGCGCAATCGAGCAGCGTCTCCAGGACCTTCGGTCCCTCGGGCCGTCCGTCGTCGTCGGCGAGCCACACCCAGTCGGCGCCGAGCGAGAGGGCGTACAGGATCCCCAGCGCGAAGCCGCCCGCCCCGCCCAGATTGTGCTGCGAACCGAGGTAGCTGACGGGAATCCCGGACGATTCGACGAGCTCACGCACGTCGTCCTCGGCGGCGTTGTCCACGACCACCAGGTGGTCCAGCGGACGCGTCTGCGAGCCGAGGACCTTCAGCGATTCCGCCAGCAGTGCGCGGCGCTTGTGGGTGACGACGACACCGACGATCCGCTCGGCAGCAGCGCTCACGCGGACTCCGCCTCGGCTTCCGCGGCCGTACGAACGGGACGCTCGTTCGATCTGTCGCTACGGGCGTCCCGTTCGGCCGAAGCGGTGAGCCCGGACTTCTCCCGGTCCATCTCGTAGATGACGTGGCGGACGTGGTCGGCGGCGTCGTCACCCTCGTACGCGCGGACGACGTCCTCGATGCCGCCCTGCTGACGGATCTGACCGTGGTCGATCCACATGGCCCTGTCGCAGAGCTGGGCGAGGAACTCGTTGGAGTGGCTGGCGAACACCAGGATGCCGGACCGCTCCACCAGTGCCTGCAGACGCACGCGCGCCTTCTTCATGAACTCCGCGTCGACGGCACCGATGCCCTCGTCGAGCAGCAGGATCTCCGGGTCGATGCTGGTGACCACACCCATCGCGACGCGCACGCGCATACCGGTGGAGTACGTGCGCAGCGGCATCGACAGGTACTCGCCAAGCTCGGTGAACTCGGCGATCTCATCCATCTTCGCGAGCATCTGCTTGCGGGTCTGCCCGAGGAACAGCCCGCGGATGATGATGTTCTCGTAGCCGGAGATCTCGGGGTCCATGCCCACACCGAGGTCGAAGACCGGGGCCACGCGGCCGCGGATGCTCGCGCTGCCGCGGGTGGGTTCGTAGATGCCGGACAGCAACCGCAACAGCGTCGACTTGCCGGCGCCGTTGTGGCCGACCAGGCCGATCCGGTCGCCTTCCTTCAGCGACAGGTTGATGTCGCGCAAGGCCTCGACCACCACGACGTCCGAGTTGTTGCGCCCGATCGAGCCGCCGGCCTTGCCGAGGAACGCCTTCTTCAGCGACCGGGACTTGGCGTCGAAGATCGGGAAGTCGACGCAGGCGTCCCGCGTCTCGATACTCACATGCTCTGTCATTACTTCTGACCCCTAAACCCAGTAGGGCACACGGGCCCGGTACTTGCGAAGCGCGAGGATGGCGGCGGCCCACCCGACGACGGTGATGGTCAGCACGATGTACCAGTGGTACGCCTGCTGATCCTGACCGATCATGGGCGCGCGCACGATGTCGAGGTAGTGGAACAGCGGGTTCAACTCGGCGAGCTTGACGCGCTCGGCGGCCTGCCCGCCCTGCGCCTCGAGACTCTGCGTCGTCCACATGATCGGAGTCAGCACGAACAGCAGCAGCGTCATGCTGCCGAGGATCGGCGCGATGTCCCGGTACCGGGTGGAGAAGATGCCGAACATGATCGACACCCACGCCGCATTGACGACGATCAGCGCGATCGCCGGGATCGCGGCGAGCGACATCCAGGTCAGGTGGCGCCACACCCCGAACGCGAACAGCATGACCACGTAGATCACGAGGTTGTGGGCGAACAGCAGCAGTTGCCGCCACACCAGCCGGTAGACGTGGACGCTCAGCGCCGACGGCAACTGTTTGATCAGCCCCTCGTTGGCGATGAACACCTCGGATCCCTCGAGGATGCTCGCGCTGATCAGGTTCCAGACGATCAGACCCACGGTGACATACGGCAGGAACTCGTCCAGCGGGATGTCGAGCAGGGCGGAGTACAGGATGCCCATCGCCGCGGCCTGCACGCCGGTCGCGATCGTGATCCAGAACGGGCCGATCACCGACCGGCGGTAGCGCTGCTTGATGTCCTGCCAGCCGAGGCTCAGCCACAGCTCGCGCTGAGCGAAGCCGTCCCTGAGGTCCTTGAACGCGCGACGGAAGGTCTGCGAGTCGGACGTCGGGAGCGGGCCGCCTGTGGCCTCGGTTTCGATAGCGGATGCTGACACGGGCACCGAGCCTACCGGGAGTCGAGTTCCATGCTGTTTCGCCCGTTGCTACAGGTACTGGCCGGTACCGCTCGACTGCGACCCCGGATCGTGATTGTGCGCCCCGTGCGGGTTGCCCATGCTGAAACCCGGAGGCAGTGCTCCCTGGCGCATCTGTTCGAGCTGGGAGCGGGCCGCCATCTGCTGGGCGAACAGGGCCGTCTGGATGCCGTGGAACAGTCCTTCGAGCCACCCCACCAGCTGCGCCTGGGCGATGCGGAGTTCGGCGTCGGTGGGGACGGTGTCGTCGGTGAAGGGCAGGGTGAGGCGTTCGAGCTCGTCGCGCAGCTCGGGGGCGAGGCCCTGCTCGAGCTCGTGGATCGACGACTTGTGGATCTCCTTCAACCGGTTGCGGCTGGCGTCGTCGAGCGGTGCGGCGCGCACTTCCTCGAGGAGCTGTTTGATCATCGTGCCGATGCGCATGACCTTGGCCGGCTGCTCCACCATGTCGGCCACCGACTCCGTGCCGTTCCCGTTCGCATCCGCGGCGGCGTCGGAGCCCTCGGGCTTGCTCGCGGCCTCGGCCACGGGGATGGCCATGGGCTGACCGTCGGGGCCGATCACGACGACGTGTTCATTCTCCGAGTTCGTCATGCCTCTATCTTGGCTGTTCCCGCTCGGCAGTGCGAAGGTGCGTCCAATTTGGGCCCATTCCACCTTTGTTGCACTCCACAACAATCGATGGCTGGCTTCGACCGTATTGACTTGGGGTCTTAGAGTGTCGGGCATGGCTTACGACGTTGCCCGCGTTCGGGGACTCATCCCCTCACTCGGCGACGGTTGGATCCATCTCGATCCGCAGGCCGGCATGCAGATTCCGGACGCGGTGTCGCGCACTGTCTCCACGGCCTTCCGGGCGTCTGCCTCTTCGTCGACCGGGCGACATGTGTCCAGCCGGCGCAGTGCGGCGGTACTCGATGCGGCCCGAGCAGCCGTCGCCGACCTGGTCGGAGGCGATCCCGCCGGGGTCGTGCTCGGACCCGACCGATCCGTTCTCCTCGCCTGGCTGGCGGAGTCGCTGAGCACGCGACTCGGCCTCGGAACCGGGCTGGTGCTCTCCCGCCTCGACGAGGAAGCGAACGTCGCCCCCTGGCTCAGAGTCGCCAGCCGCTACGGCGCCCAGGTGCGGTGGGCGGAGGTCGAGATCGAGACGTGCGAACTCCCCAGCTGGCAGTTCCAGGACCTCATCACCACCACGACGCGTCTCGTCGCACTCACCGCCGCATCCCCGATCGTCGGCTCGGCGCCCGACGTCCGTGTCGCCTCGGACCGCGTCCACGAAGTCGGGGGACTGATGGTCGTCGACGCGATCGGGGCCGCCCCTTACGCGCACGTCGACATCAACGAACTCGGAGCGGACGTCGTCGCCGTCGGCGCCACCTCCTGGGGCGGACCGCAGGTCGGGGCGCTCGTCTTCCGCGACCCCACCCTCCTCGACCGCATCCCCGCCGTGTCGCTCAACCCGTATGCGCGGGGTGTCGAACGTCTCGAGGTCGGGGTGCACCAGTTCGCGCTCCTCGCCGGCCTCACCACGTCCATCGACTTCCTCGCGAACCTCGACGAATCGGCCACCGGTTCCCGGCGCGAGAAGCTCGAGGCGTCCATCAGCTCGCTGCAGAACTACCAGGACACCCTGTTCGACCACCTCATGTCGTCGCTGAAGCGGCTACCGCAGGTGATGGTCATCGGGCGCTCGCCCAGCCGGGTTCCGACGCTCAGCTTCACCGTCGCCGGAGTCTCGGCCGACAAGGTGGCGTCGCATCTCGCCGACAAGCGCATCGCCACCGTCAGCGGTGTCCACGGCGGTTCCCGGCTGCTCGACGCGCTCGGCGTCAACGACGAGGGCGGCGCCGTCACCATCGGTCTCGCGCCGTACACCACGCGCTACGAGATCGACCAGCTCGTGAACGAGCTCGCCACCCTGGGCTGATCCGCCGCCCGCTGTTGCCCGCTGACCCCGCCGCCTGCTGCGCCCGATGTGACATTCGTTCCGATCGAGTGGACGAATGTCACATCGGGCGACGCACTTCGCCGTCAGTTCCGCGGGATCGTCAGGATCACCTTGCCGACGGTGTCCGCCGAGTCCAGCAGTTCGTGACCGCGCGGCGCCTCGGTGATGGGCAGTTCGGCCGAGACGATGGGATGCACCGCGCCCTCCGCGATCAGCGGCCACAGCCGCTTGCGGACGTCGGCGACGATGTCGGCCTTGCCCTCGTGTCCCGTCTCGGCCCGCCCCCGCAGTCCGGCCGCCGTCACATGGCCGCGCTTGGACAGCAACTTGCCGAGGTCCAGTTCTCCCTTGCGGCCACCCTGCATGCCGATGACGACGAGCCGGCCGTCGGCGGCGAGCACGTCGACGTTGCGGTCGAGGTACGAGCCGCCCATGTTGTCGAGGATCACATCGGCGCCGTGTCCGTCGGTCGCCTTGCGGATCTCGTCGACGAAATCGGCCTCACGGTAGTTGACGAGGATGTCGGCGCCGAGTTCGCGGCAGCGCGCCAGCTTCTCCTCGGAGCCGGCGGTGACGGCCACGCGGGCACCCAGCGCGACGCCCACCTGGATGGCGTGCGTGCCGATGCCGCCGCCACCGCCGTGCACCAGCAGCACGTCGCCGCGGGACAGCCCGGCGCCCATCACGACGTTCGACCACACCGTGCACGCGACCTCCGGCAGTGACGCGGCGACGAGCAGGTCCACCCCTTCGGGCAGCGGGAGAAGCTGCGACGCGGGGACGGCCACCTTCTCCGCGTATCCGCCGCCGGCCAGCAGTGCGCACACCTGGTCGCCGACGGACCACCCCGACACTCCCTCGCCGAGTTCGGCGATCGTGCCGGAACATTCGAGCCCGAGGACGTCGCTGGCTCCGGGCGGCGGGGGATAGAACCCCTGACGCTGCAACAGGTCGGCGCGGTTGACGGCCGTCGCGGCTACGTCGAGGAGGACGTGACCGGGTGGAAGTTCCGGGTCGGGCTGCTCCGTCCACTTCATGACTTCGGGGCCGCCCGGTTGGTCGATCGTGATCGCATACATGGGGACGACGCTAGCGAAATGCGTCGGCGCCCGGTGGATGTGAGCGATCACAGCGTTCCCTCGGCGTTCCGGGGACCGCAACGCTACTGGAAAGTAATGTCGCACTACTAGACTGTGAACCTGTGACAGCAGAAACCTCCGACGCCGAAGCCGCGACCAATTGGTTGACCCCGGCCGAGATGCGCGCCTGGCGCGGTTACATGGACGGCAACCAGCGGCTGATGGACGTCCTCAACCGGGATCTGCAGGAGAAACACGATCTGTCCCTCGCGGATTACCGCATTCTGGTGCTGCTGTCCGAGTCGCCGGACGGGTCGCTGCGCATGAGCGACCTCGCGGACGGCGTCCTCTCCTCCCGCAGCCGCCTCACCCACCAGATCCGGCGGATGGAAGCGCAGGGCATGGTCACCCGCGACACCTGCCTCGAGGACGGCCGCGGGGTGCTCGCCGTCATCACCGACGAAGGTCGCGCCCGGCTGGCCGAAGCGGCCCCCACCCATGTGGCGGGGGTGCGGAGCAATCTCGTCGATCTGCTCACCAAGTCTCAGCTGAAGGTTCTCGCCGAGGTGTTCGAACGCGTCGACAAGGCCATCGGCGACCGCTGACCGGTTGCCCGCCGGCGCCTCCGTACCGATAAGATCGCCCACGGAAGCGTGGCAGAGCGGCCGAATGCACTCGCCTTGAAAGCGAGCGTCGTGAAAGCGACCGGGGGTTCAAATCCCTCCGCTTCCGCCAACGACCGGCAGCCCTGATCTGTTTCCCTCCAGGTCAGGGCTGCTGTCGTACCGCTACCTCTTCCGGGGTTTCGGCTGCTTCGGCGGCAGTGCGCCGATCTCGGCGAGCGCCCGTTCCACCCACGGTGTGGCGCGGTCCGGGGTGCCGCGCCACCGGTCGGGCAGGGCCAGGTACTCGCGCATCGGCTTTTCGCCCGGACCGAACGGGCCCGCGCCGTCGGACGACGCCAGCTCGTCCCTTGCCTGCTCGGTGAGTAGCCGGACCCCGACTTTCGGTCCGAGGAGTCCGGCGAACATGTTGCCGTTGACGAACGCACCCAGGTTGCCGAACATCGGCTTCACCTCGACGCCGGGGGTGTCGGGGATCAGCGACCGGAAGAACTGTTTGTCCTCCTCGGAGGGTGTGGGCATCTTCACGGTCTACTGATCCTGACGTTCCTCGGGCGTCATGATGCTGAAGATCGCGCCCTGCGGGTCGGTGACGGCGGCCATGCGGCCGACGGTGGGGATGTCCATCGCTTCTTCGACGATCGTGCCGCCGAGTTCGACGGCCTTCGCGGCGCTGGCGTCGACGTCCTCGACGGCGAAGTACACCCGCCAGTGGTTCGGTGTGCCGGGTTTCATCGGCTCACCGCAGCCGCCGACCTGGTCGTCACCCACCTCCAACAGCGTGTAGGTGTACTCCGGTCCCATCGACATCTTCGACGAGGTGATCCCGAAGACGCTGTTGTAGAACGCGAGCGCCTTGTCGACGTCGCCGGTGTTCAGTTCGTTCCACAGGCAGGCGCCCGGGTCGCCGACGAGGGTGGCGCCGATGTGCTTGTTCGCCTGCCACAATCCGACGGCCGCCCCGGTGGGGTCGGTGACGAAGGACATGCGGCCCGCTTCCCCCACGTCGAACGCCGGCATCAGAACCTGGCCGCCTGCGCCGGGGACTTTCGCGAGCGTCGCGTCGACGTCGTCGACTGCGATGTAGGTGTTCCAGTTCGCCGGCGCCCCGGCCGCGGCCGCGTCGGGTTGTAGTGGCGCAATGGCGGCGACGTTCTCGCCGCGCACGGTGGCCATCGAGTAGACGGGGCCTTCGGGCATCGGACGGTCGTCGTATTCCCAGCCGAGCAGTTCCGCATAGAACTCCTTGGCGGCGTCCTGATCGCTGGTTTGGAGGTCTACCCAGTCCGGTGTTCCCTGGGCGTATTCCGACTTGATGGGCATGACTGGACCTTTCCGTGTGAGGTGTCAGACGGCCGGGACGGGGTGGCGACCGGTGTAGGCGATGAGCCGGGTGATTGCGTCGCTGGTGTGTGGGGCGGGTACGGGGTCGTCGAACCCGACGGCCTTCCTGCCTTCGGGTGTGATGATCTTGTGTGTCAGCGACAGCACGTATTCGGCGAGAGGCTCGGATACGGCAACCTCACCTCCGGTCGCTGCCGCGAAATCCCAGGCGTGAACGAGGAATTCGATCGAGAGGATCCCCGCGGCGACGGTGGCGGGAGGGTTGTTCGTCCCGATCGTCACCGTGCCGTCCAGGCCGCGACTGCGCCACGCCTCCAGTGCGGGTTGGGCGAGGTCGGCGATTCTGGCCTCGACGGGTTTGCCCGGGTCGTCGTCGAACGTCGCGCCCGCGGCGCCACCGAGGGCCGTGATCGAACCGACGAGATGATCGGCGAGCTGCGAGACGGTGAACTCGGTGCACGCCGTCTGCTTGGACATGTCCTCGTCTGTGACGTCGCGAAGGACACGCTGCACGACCGCCAATGTCGCCTCGGCACTGGACAGTTCGTCGAGTGGATCCGGTACGGCCGCCCAGTCGTCGGGTCCGGCGTCACTTTTCTGGGCGGCGGCGACGAGACGGTCGAGGTAGTGGTTCCAGCCCTCCGCGTGGCGGACGGCCTGTTCGTCGGTGAGCCCGTCGTGCACGAGTCGCACCTCGGTCCCGCCGGCGGTGGGGGTCAGAGTCACGGTCACGGTGGACGAGCCCGGGGGGAGTTCGTCGTCAGCCTCCCATCCCCACGTGTACACCACCCGCTTGCCGGGGACGATCTCGCTGAACGTGCCCGCGGCGGAATGTCCGGGGACGACGGTCCACCGGTACTCGCCGCCGGCTTGCAGGTCGACGCGTGCCGCGACGGTCTGCCATCGCCGCAATCGTTCCGGTCGGGTGACGAGGTCGAACGTGGCGTCCGGGTCCAGCGGGACGACGACGGTCTTGTCGAATGGCATCAGCTGTCTCCTTTGGAAGCTGCTTCCTCGGTGGCGTCCGCGACGAGGCGGTCGAGTTCGTCGATCCAGAAGGAGTCGAACAACGTCCGGAGTTGAACGAGTCCCTGCGGGTCGAGCCGGTAGTACCTGAAGCGTCCATCCTTACGCGCAGTGACCAGCCCGGCCTCGGCGAGCACCCGGAGATGTTGCGAGATCGCCGACCGGCTCGCGGGGAAGTGTGCGGCGAGGTTGTTGACGGTCTGTTCACCTGATGTCAGCAGTTGCATGAGGCGTCTCCGGGTGGGCTCAGCTGCGACTTCCAACTGATCGAGCACGATCAATACGTTAGTCGTGACTAACGCGTTGTGCAATGGGTCTCGCCGCAGCGATCGTGAGGTGGGAGAATTCAGAGCGACGAGGGAGTGAGAAATGACAACGTCAAGCCCCTGGCCCACGATTCACGACGAACGCCGCGCACTGGTGGACGACCTCGAACCGCTGACCGATACCCAGTGGTCGACGCCGTCGCTCTGCGAACGGTGGACCGTGCGGGACGTGTTCGCGCACATGACGGCGACGGAGAAGATGACGCCGCCGAAGTTCGTCGGAAAACTCGTCGGGTCGGGATTCCGGATCAACACCATGTTCGAGAAGGACATCGCACACGAAGAGGAAGGAACACCAGCGGAGTCGCTCGACGAGTTCCGGGCGCACATGGGTGACTCCACGCATCCGCCCGGCCCGATCGACGCCATGCTGGGCGAGATGATCGTCCACGCCGAGGACATCCGCCGACCGCTCGGCATCGCACACGAGTACCCGATGGACGCGGTTATCCGAGTCGCCGACTTCTACAAGAACTCGAACCTGCTGATCGGGTCGAAGTCCCGGGTCGCGGGGCTCACGCTGCGGGCCACCGACACCGAGTGGTCCACCGGATCGGGGCCGGAGGTCTCCGGTCCGATGCTGGCGCTCGTGCTGGCGATGACGGGTCGTCGCGCCGCCCTCGACGAACTCAGCGGCGACGGTCTCGACCAGCTGAAGTCCGCCCTGCCGAAGTAACGGCCCGGCATCCGCAGCCGCACTCCTTCTGCGTAGCCGCACCCGTATTCGGGCCCCAGACGGGGTGCGGCTGCGTGAAACGGGTGCGGCTGTCGAGGCAGATGAGCCGGAACTACCAGTGGAAGTCCCTGCTCACAGGGTTGGAGGTGCCCAGCGGTCGAGCGCCTCCCCCCGACCCTCAACCCTGGTGACTACAACGTGATCACGCTGGAGCACACAGCTGTCACAAAACCTCTAAGCTCTTGTTGACCGGACGCATTTTGTACTGTGCAATCGGGGTCCACACAGTCCGGGGAAGAGGTATTTCTTTATGCGTCGCGAAGCATTGGCTGCCATCGGTCTGGCAGTGTCACTGACCCTCATGGGGCCGGCGTTCACTGCTGTGGCCGATCCGGTGCCTGCTCCGGTCGCGCCTCCGGGAAGTGGCGTCGCGAGCGTCGACAAGATCGTGCCGCTCACCGACACCCGTAGTGCCGTCTTCATCAATTCCCCCGCCATGGGCCGCGTCGTGCAGGTGCAGGTGCTGCATCCCGCTGGTGGCGGGTCGAGGCCGTCGCTGTACCTGCTCGACGGGGTCAGCGCAGGCGCCGAGTCGGACTTCCGGGAAAGCACCTGGACGCAGAAGACGGACGTGGTCCAGTTCTTCGCCGACAAGAAGGTCAACGTGGTGCTCCCGGTGGGCGGCACCGCCAGCTACTACACCGACTGGCAGCAGCCCGACCCCACGCTGGGTGTCAACAAGTGGGAGACGTTCCTGGCCGACGAACTCCCGCCGATCATCGACAAGAACTTCAGCGGCAACGGCGTCAACGCCGTCGCGGGTGTGTCGATGGGCGCGATGGGTGCCGCCAACCTCGTCACCCGGCACCCGCAGCTCTACCGCGGTCTCGCCGCCTACAGCGGATGCCTCGACAACACGCAACCCAGCTCGCGGGATTCGGTGCGGGGCACGGTGGCGTTCAAGGGCGGGAACCCGGCCAACATGTGGGGTCCCGACACCGATCCGGCCTGGACTGCGCACGACCCTTCGGTGAACGCCGAAGCCCTGCGCGGCAAGCAGATCTACATCTCGACGGGCAACGGGCTCCCCGGCCCGTATGAGATCAGCGGAGACATCGCGTCCACGATCGCGGTGGGCGGTCCCCTCGAGGCCGCGGCGAACCTCTGCACGCAGACGTTCCAGCAGCGCCTGACCCACCTCGCGATTCCGGCGACGTTCATCTACCGCCACTTCGGCACGCATTCGTGGCCGTACTGGCAGGACGAACTGCGCACGTCGTGGCCCGTCCTGAAGAGCGCGCTCGGCGTCTGACCGCGTCCCTATCCGACCACGGTGATCCGGTCGGTGTTCGGCGGCGTCACCGGTGAAGTGGTCCCCAGATACGCCGTGAACGCGTCGAGGTCGCAGCCCGCGCGCACGGCTTCGGCGCGGGTGCGGAACGCGTCGAAGCCGTCGCCGCCGTCGGCGAGGAACTTGTTGACGGCCACCCGGTAGGTGCCGTCGGGGACGACCGCGTCGCCGTTCACCCGGATGTCCGAGATGCGTTCGCCGACAGTCGCCGAACGATTCATGGTGTAGGTCAGCGAACTCGACGGGGCGAGGATCCGCTCCGTGATCGTGCCGTCTCCGCGCGGCTGGAACTGCTGCTCGAGGGCAAGCTTCAGGGTCGTGCCGGTGACCGTCAGGACCTCGAGGGTGTTGCCGAAGGGTTGAGCGGCGTAGGTCTGCCCGTAGGTGACGGCGCCGTCCGGGCCGCGCAGCAGATCCTCGCGGAGTCCACCGGGGTTGGTGAGTGCCACCTGGGCGCCGTGCGCGGATCCGGCCGCCAGCTGGGCGTCGGCGACGACGTTGCCGAGGGTGGACTCGCCGCTGCCGGTCTCGTCGCGGGTGAGGTCGCCCGTCACCGACGCCACGCGCGCCGCACCGATCTCGGAGGCCTGGGCGGCGGCACCGTCGGCGAGCGCCTGGATGTCGGGGTCGGACGGGATGTCGTGGGTGACCACCTGATTGAACGCCGACGCGCGGTCGCGCAGGACGTCGCGGGTGGTGCGGTCGATCGACACGTCGACCACCGAGACGATCCGGCCGTGTGACGCGCCCTGCATCATGACGCGCGGGTTTCCCATCGGGTCGGGAAACGAGCAGTTGTACTGCTGGTGGCTGTCGGCCGTGAAGATGACGTCGACCTTCGGGGACGCCCGCAGCGCGAGGTCGCGCGCGGGTCCGGATGTCACCTCGCACGAGTTGGGGCCGTTGTCGGCGTCCGGTTCGGCTCCCTTGTGCATCAGCAGCGCGATGGCCCGCACGCCGAAGAAGTCGAGGAGATCCGCGGTGCGGTCGACGGCGGCGAGTTCGTCCGTGAAGCGCAACCCGCCCACCCCCTCCGGGGTCACCATCGTCGCGGTGTCGGCGGGCATGGTCGCGATGACGCCGACCGGGATTCCCTCGATGTAGTTGACGGTGAACGGCAGGGTCGCGGGCGCGCCGTCGTCGAACTCCATGTTCGCCGCGAGGAGCGGGAAGTTCGCGCCCTCGAACGTGTTTCCGAACCGGCAGCCGTCGACGGGATGACAGCCACCGGTCTGCATCCGCCGGAACTCCGTGTATCCCTCGTCGAGTTCGTGATTGCCGATCGCGGACGCGTCGACGCCCATCCTGTTGAGCAGCTGCACGGTCGGTTCGTCGTGGAACATCGCGGATTCGAGCGCGGATGACCCCCAGTTGTCACCCACCGAGTACAGCAGCGAATGGGTCGCCTGGCCGCGCAGCTGGTCGACGTACGCGGCCAGGTAGGCGGCGCCGCCGGCCGGGACCAGCGAGCCGTCGGCGTGCTTCACCTGACTACGGATGCCGGGCGGCGGTTCGAGGCTGCCGTGGAGGTCGTTGAAGGCGAGGAGCCGGACGGAGACCGCCGCGTCCTGCGACTGCGCCGCCGACAGCCCCGACGTCACCGAGACCGCCAGCGTCGTCGCCAGTCCGGCCGCCAGCACGGCAGTGCGGAGCGCGGCGCGGCGACGCATGTATGGGCTCCCTTCGGCAAAACCTCACTGAGTCTGCCAACAGGGAGTCACGGGCGTTATACCCGTGGGTAACGTTTACGTCTCGAGCGTTACGCGCGGACCGCGACGTTCGCGATCGAGCGTGCCTCGGTGCTCGTCGCGAACGCGAGGAACGCGTCGTTCTCCGCGGGATCGCCGATCGTGATCCGCACGCCGTCGTCGCCGTACGGGCGCAACAGCACGCCGGCCTCGGCGCTGGCGGCCGCGAACGCCCCGGAGTGCGTGCCCAGCGGGAGGTAGACGAAGTTGGCGGCCGATTCGGGCACGTCGTACCCGGCGGCGAGCAGGGCGTCGCGCACCCGGTTCCGCTCGGCGACGACGCCGTCCGTGCGTGCCAGCAGTTCTCCGGACGCGGCCAGCGACGCGATGGCGGCGGCCTGCGCGACGGCATTGACCGCGAACGCGATGTGCACCTTGGTCAGCGCGGTGACCACCGCGGGATCGGCGACCGCGTACCCCACGCGGATGCCGGCGAGGCCGTAGGCCTTGGAGAACGTGCGCAGCACCACCACGTTGGGGCGTCCGCGGAACAGTTCGATGCCGTCGGCGTCGGACCGGTTGTACTCGAAGTAGGCCTCGTCGAGGGCCACCAGAACGCCGGCGGGGACGGCGTCGAGGAACCGCTCGAGTTCGGCCTTCGTGAGCGTGTTGCCGGTGGGGTTGTTCGGGTTGCAGACGAAGATCAGCCGGGTGCGGTCGGTGATCGCGGCCAGCATCGCGTCGAGGTCGTGACCGTAGTCGGCGGTGAGCGGAACCTTGACGGGCGTCGCCCCGGCCACCTGCGTGACCACGGGATAGGCCTCGAACGACCGCCACGCGAAAATGACCTCGTCACCGTGGTTGCACGTGGCCTGCACCAACTCCTGGCACAGGCTCACCGAACCGCAACCCGCGGCGATGTTCTCCGTGGCCACCCCGAGGTGGTCGGCGAGCGCCGCGATCAGGGCGACATGGCCGTTGTCCGGGTATCGGTTGGCGTTGCCGGCGGCCTCCGCGATGGCGTCGCGCACGCTCGGCAACGGCCCCAACGTGGTCTCGTTGCTCGCCAGCTTGATCGCGCCCGGAAAGTTCTTGCCGGGGATGTAGGCCGGAATCGTCTCGAGGTCTGCCCTGGTTCGCGGAGTCACCAGGCGATTATGCGCCTCCCGATCCACTGCGCCGACGCCCCCTTCGTGCCAAGGTAGGGGCATGTCGGGATTCTTCAGGGACAGTGCAGCCCTGCGGACGTCCGGAGACGCGCCGGAAAGCCCTCAGATGCGTGTTCCGCTCACCGCGGTCGAACCGGACGGTCCGGCGCGGGGCGGGATCGTGGTCCTGCACGAGTCGCGCACCTTCAGCGAACCTCTCCTCGATCTGATGCGCTCGCTCGCGATGGAGGGGTGGGTGACGGTAGCGCCGCACCTCTTCCACCGGGAACCGGCGCCGAGCGATGTCGAGGTGTTCGGCGACGCCCTGTTCGCCGACTTCGACGCCACCTTCGACTGGCTGATCGCGCGGGGCATCTACGCCGACTGCGTGGGCGTGCTGGGTTTCGACGACGCCGGAACCGCCGCCCTGCTGGTCGCCACCACGCGTCCCGTCGGCGCCGCCGTGAGTGTTGCCGCCCGCGGCATCGTCGAGCCGCTGTCGGAGGACGCGCCTGCGCTGGTGGACGCCGCACCCGACCTGAAGGCGCCGTGGCTCGGTCTGTACGGGGAGGACGATCCGTCTACGCCGCCCGATCAGGTCGAGCTGTTGCGCGACGCCACCGCCAAGTCGGACGTCGCGGGGCTCGTCGTGAGTTATGCGGGGCTCGCCCACCGGGCCGACGAACCGCCCCAGGTGCCCGACGGCAGGGACGACGACCCGGGCGCGCAGGCGATCGTCGACGCGCAGCGGCGGATCTTCGACTGGTTCGACAGTCACCTGCGATAAACCGGCCAGCCTTACGCTCTGACCAGCCGTTTTGCCTTTGTGGTGGAAAGGTGTGTAATCTTTCGCACCGGCGGTCCGAAGGGATCGGAACCACCCCAGGGAGGCGTGCCAGAGCGGCCGAATGGGACTCACTGCTAATGAGTTGTCCCTTTTACGAGGGACCGGAGGTTCAAATCCTCTCGCCTCCGCCACACCGGGCCTAGTCGGCCGGTGCAAGCTAGACAACTGAAGAACATGCGCCCGTAGCTCAACGGATAGAGCACTTGACTACGGATCAAGAGGTTAGGGGTTCGAATCCCTTCGGGCGCACAAAGAAACCCCGTCAACTGCAGTGATGCAGATGGCGGGGTTTCTCTTTGCCGGGCGCACTAGCAGCAGGACGTGCCCGCGGCGGCCTTCTCCCCGTCCGCAGCGGTGCCGCAGCAGGCGCCCCCCTCGGTGTCGGCGTCGAGGTGCCGGGGGCTCGACCCGAACGTGTCGGAGTCGGCGAGCACGGTGTAGACCTCCCACTTCTCGCCGGCGGGGCCGGTGACCCACACCTTGTCCTGGGTCGCGAAGCAACAGGTGGTGTCGATCTCCTCGTCGGTGAAGAGGCCTTCCCCGGTCAGCCGTGCGATCTCCTCGTGCACCCGGGCGCTCGATTCGACCTCGACGCCGAGGTGGTTGATGGTGCCGCCCTCGCCGGGATTCTCCAGCAGCACCAGCTTGAGGGGTGGCTGCGCGATGGCGAAGTTCGCGTAGCCCGGCTTCAGTTTCGCCGGTTGGGTATCGAACAGTTTCGAGTAGAACGTGACTGCTTCTTCCAGATTGTCGACATTGAGGGCGAGCTGGACGCGGGACATGACAACCTCCACCTGTGGGACATATATCGAATTGCTTGCAATCACAGACTCCCACCTTTTTGACATATGTCAAGAAGGTGGGAGGATGGAGTCATGCCCAAGACGTTGCCGGTCGTAGATGTCTCAGCGCCGATCTGCTGCGCGCCCGTCTCGGCCGCCCCGATGACCGACGAGGCCGCTCTGCACCTCGCGCTACGCCTCAAGGCGCTGGCCGACCCGGTCCGCATCAAGCTGATGTCGATCCTGCTGACCGCGCGCGGCGGCGAGGTGTGCACGTGCGATCTCGCGACCGGCGTGGGCCTGTCCGAATCGACCGTCAGTCACCATCTCGGCCAGCTCAAGAAGGCGGGAATGGTCCAGCCCGTCCGCCGTGGCATGAACGTCTTCTACAGTGCGCGGCCGGACGCCCTCGACGCACTGCGGGTGGTCCTCGACCCCAACTGCTGCACCTGACGGCGACCGGGACCGGTCACGACGTTCGCGTGCTCGATTCGAGACCGATCGTGGTGGTGGTCGAACCGAGACCGATCCGTGGCCAGCCTGCGGTGACCGCGATGAATCCCGACGTGGGTATCGCGTCCAGCCAGTAATGCGGTTCGGTGCGGTACTCGGGTGGCCCGCTCCGGCACGGCTTCGACGCCGCCGCCGGATGGTAGGGGTCGGCCTCGCCTTCGATGTCGTCGACCCGCGCCCGCACCGACAGATAGGACCACCGAGTCGAGGGATCGTCCGGGTCGGACAGCGGGCGGGTCTCGAACTGCGCCAGCTCCGCAGGCCTGCCCGTCGCGGTCAGGGCCATCCGGAGGTGGAGGCCGTCCGGGAACGCCACGACCTCGAACAGTTCGAGCGTGAGGTGGTCTTCGGCCGTGAGGAGCAGGGGACCGTGCACCCGGTGTCCTCCGGTGGTGGGTGGTGCTACTGCCGGCCAACGCGGTCTGCGCATGACCCCTATGGTCCCACCGATCCGAGTGCAGATGCAATGGTGGACAACGAAGTTCATGCCGTGTAGGGGCCGGTGCAGCCACAACCTCAGCGGGTGGGCGGGACGAACTCCGGCTGGTCGAGCAGTCGGAGCCAGGTTCCGTCCGGTTGCCTGCGGACGACCTGGGCCCGCGCGCCGGATCCGTCCGTGGGCGGGGTGGACGTGAGCGCGATGTCGTCACTGACCAGCGTGGGGAGCGGCGTCTCCGGTTCGAAGTGCGGCGCATTCGCGAGCACCGACTCCCACAGCTTCTGGATGGCTGCCCGGCCGACCGTCCGGCTGCCGGGCGGATACGCCATGACGGCGTTCTCCTCGTACAGGGCGGCGACTCCGGCCGCGTCGCCGGCATTGCTGCGCTCGACGAACAGTCGGGTGAGATCTTCGGGGTTCAGGGCCTTCTCGTAGTCGGACACGGGACTCCTTTCGTGGGTGAACTTGCTGTCACATCTCAGAATGGTTGCCCCGCAACCGGAAGTCCAACAGATAGTTTTGCTGGATACTAGAATCTTTGCTTATGGAACTGAGGCAGCTGGAGTACTTCGTCGCGGTCGCCGAAGAAGCGAACTTCACCCGTGCCGCCGAACGCGTCCACATCAGCCAATCGGGGATCAGTGCGCAGATCCGGCAGCTCGAGCACGACCTCGGCGCCACGCTGATCGACCGGTCGAGCCGGACCGCGACGCTTACGTCCGCGGGGGAGGCAGCGCTCGTGCACGCCCGCGAGGCGCTCGCGTCGGCCGAGTCGATGCGACAGGCTGTGGACGACGTCAACCAGCTGATCCGGGGCCGGCTCGTCGTCGGGATGGTCACCGCCTGCACGGTGAAGCCGCTGTTCGACGCGCTGTCCGCGTTCCACGTCGCGCACCCGGGGATCGAGATCACGCTGACCGAGGACAGTTCCGACCGCCTCGTCGAACGGGTCCGTGCCGGTGCCATCGATCTCGCTCTCGTCGGCACCGCGACCGCCCCGCCGGAAGGCCTGGACGCCTTCCCGATCATCAGCGAGGGGCTGGTCGCGGCCGTGCCACCCGGACACCCCCTGGCCGGGCGTTCGCGCGTCACCCTGGCCGAACTCGGCGACCATGCGATCGTATGTATGCCGACCGGAACGGGGATCCGGACGGTCTTCGACCAGGCGTGTGCGGCCGCAGGCCTCCGCCCCGACATCGCCCTGCAGGCGAGTGCGCCCGACGCCGTCGCCGACCTCGCGATCCGCGGGCTGGGGGTCGCGATCCTCAGCGAGTCGATGGCGACGGACTACCGAGGGCGGTTGACGGCGGTCGCACTGGACGACGTGGACATCCCGGCCGTGCTCGCGCTGGTCTGGAAGAGCCTCGCGGGTCCCGCGCTCCGCGAACTCGTCCTGCACACCCGCCGCTCCTTCGGCGAGCTGCAGACCGAACCGGCCGCCCCGGTCGGTGGCTGAACCCTCACACCACCGCGGTCATCCCCCCGTCGATGAAGATCTGACCGTTGACATACCGGGAGCCGTCCGACGCGCTCGGCCGACACCCCGTTGAGGACGATCGTGGCGCCCGCCTCGGCCAGGCCCCGCGCGAGGGCGTAGCCGATTCCCCGGCTCGAACCGGTGACCAGGGCGATGCGCCCGGACAGATCGAAGAGGTTCACAGCGCACGCACCGGGTTGGCCAGCGTGCCGATTCCGCCGAGCGTGATCTCGGCACGGTCACCCGGTTTGACTGGGCCGAGCGTGAACGGGCAACCGGTGAGCACGACGTCTCCCGGACCGAGGGTCAGATACCGGGTGAGATGGACCAGTTGCTCGGACACGTTCCAGGCCAGCTGCCGGGTGGACGCCTCGGCCACCGTCACGCCGTTGACGCGCACCGCGATCGGCACGTCCCCGGAGCCGAGATTCGTCTCGATCCACGGTCCCAGCGGGGTGAAACCGTCGCCATGTTTCGCCTGGGTGAGCTTGTCGTCCAACGCTGTCTGCTCCACCGCGGTGACGTCGTTGCCGATCGTGTATCCGAGGATCGCGGACGGGACGTCCCCGGGGCGCAGGCGGCGGCAGGTGCGGCGGATGACGACGGCCAGCTCGCCCTCGACGTTGACCTGCCCCAGCCCTTCGTCGACCACGATCGGATCCTCAGGGCCGATCACCGTGCGCGTCGACTTCATGAACGCCTGCAACGGGAGGTCGCGATCTCCGGGTGCGCCGTTGTGGGCCATCCCGAGCAGGACCCGCGGTTCGGCGGGCGCGAGCAGGCGTGCGCCGTCGAGGTCGTGTGCGGGTCCGGTGAAGGTCAGGGTATCCGCGTACGGATCCGCCACCTCGTGCCAGCGACCGTCGCGCAGGCACACCGGCCGCGGTCCCGAGTCGGTGGCGATGCGGGCCAGTCTCATGCGTCGACCCGATCCTTCGACCCGGTGGTGACGGCATCCGGTCCGTGGGCCGGGTCGGCCGTCGCGTCCCAGGCGAGCCCGAGGTCGCGGCCACGGGTTTCGGGTGTCACGAACGTGGTGGCGAACGTGATGACGCTGAGGACCAGAACGTAGATCGCGAGCGGCACCCACGAGTTGTTCAGCAGCGACAGCAGCAGTGCGCCGACGAAGGGCGCGATGCCGCCGGCGAGGATGGCGCTCGTCTCCCTGGCGACCGCGACGCCGATGTAGCGGTGGCGATTGCCGAACAACTCGGGCAGGGCCGCGCACTGCGCACCGAGCATCACGTTGACGCCGATCCCGTAGCTGACCGCGAGCGTTGCCACCACGAGAACCGGGTTGCCGAGTGAGAGCAGCCACCACGACGGGACCGCGAGGACGAGCTGCAGGGCCGCACCGAACCGGTAGACCCGCATCCGGCCGAAGCGGTCCGACAGCGCGCCCGAGATCGGGATGACGAGCATGCCGATGGCGGCGCCGCAGGCGATGGCGAGCGGTCCGATCGACTTGCTGACACCCACCACCGTCGTCACGTAGCTGATGCCGAGGGTCTGGAAGATGTACGAGCCGCCGTTCTCGGCCATCCGGAGGCCGATGCCGCGGAGCACGCTGGGCATCGAGCTGCCGATCAGCTCCCGGAACGGGCTCT
Source organism: Rhodococcus opacus (assembly GCF_012396235.1). Classification (GTDB taxonomy): domain Bacteria; phylum Actinomycetota; class Actinomycetes; order Mycobacteriales; family Mycobacteriaceae; genus Rhodococcus_F; species Rhodococcus_F opacus. The sequence goes on from NZ_JAAXPA010000003.1 coordinate 188,890, forward strand.
CGCTGATCTGATCCTGCTTCTCCAGCTTGATGAACGTGGGGCTCTCCTGCATGCGGAGCCGGATGAACACGGCGACCGCGATGAGGAAGACGGACGCCAGGAACGGCACCCGCCACACCCAGTCGAGGAGGAGGTCACGGTCGATCTGGCCGAGGATCGCGAAGACCCCGGACGCCATCAGGGTGCCCACCATGATCCCGACGAAGGGGAGTGCGGAGAAGAATCCGCGTCGCGGGGTGGGCGAATACTCCGCCATCAGTGTCGTGGCACCGGCCTGCTCGGCGCCGGCGCCGAAGCCCTGCAGCAGTCGCAGCGCGACCAGCATGATCGGGGCCCAGATGCCGACCTGTGCGCCGGTGGGCAGGACGCCGATCAGCGTGCTCGCGCCGCCCATGATCGCGATCGTGATCATCAGGACGGCCTTGCGTCCGAGGCGGTCCCCGAGGGCGCCGAAGAACAGGCCGCCGACGGGACGGGCGAGGAAGCCGACGGCGTACGTGCCGAAACTGGCCATCAGCGCGGCGGATGCACCCATGGCGGGGAAGAACAGCTCGCCGAATATCAGCGCCGACGCCAGGCCGTACAGGGCGAAGTCGTAGTACTCGAGCGCGCTGCCGATGGAACTGGCGAGCGTCGCGCGTTTGAGGTTCGCGGCGTACTCCGGGTCGTCGGAGGCGCGCACCGGTCGGGTGGATTCACGGCCTTCCGGCATCTTCGAGTCTGCGCCTACTTGAGTCTTCGATTCTGGGGACATCTTCTGCTCCGTTGCGGGACGGGACCACGTCGAGCGCGGTCACAAACAGTTCGGTGTAGTGACCCAGGTCACTGGCGTTTCGAGGACGATACCGCGAAGACGACCATTTGTCATACATAACTGAAAGTGTTGACTGAATCACATGATTAGTGCACAGTTTTTGTTCTGAACATATGGTCAGAATCGGCCCGTATACGAAGGAATCTGCAGTGAGCGCACACGACTCGAAGCCACTCGACGGGCGACTCCGCGTCGTCGCCGCGACCCCCGTGAGCGAAGAGCTCATCAGTCTCGTCACCCGGGCGGAACCGCGCATCGACTTCATCCGCGAGCAGGATCTGCTGCCGCCCTCCCGATTCCCGGGTGATCACTCCGGCGATCCGTCGTTCACCCGGACCGCGGAGCAGCAGGAGGCCTTCGACGACCTGGTCGATTCGGCGCAAGCCCTGTACGGCGTGCCCGACGAGACTCCCGCGGCGCTGACGAGGACGGCGGGCGTCAACCCCGGGCTCCGCTGGGTGCATACGATGCCCGCGGGCGGCGGGGCCCAGGTGAAGGCGGCCGGCCTCACCGACGAGCAACTCGACCGGATCGCATTCAGTACCTCCGCCGGTGTGCACGCGGAACCGTTGGCCGAGTTCGCCGTCTTCGGCCTGCTGGCCGGCGCCAAGACCCTCCCGCGCCTCCTCGCCCAGCAGCGCGACAAGGTGTGGAGCGGTCGCTGGGCCATGGGGACCGTGTCCGGGCAGCGCATCGTCATCGTCGGGCTGGGCAGCATCGGCCGCGCGACGGCACTGAAACTGAAGGCCCTCGGCGCCACCGTCGTGGGAACGAGCAGGCGCGACACCGCGATCGAGGGAGTCGACGAGATCGTGCACCCCGACCGGCTGGCCGATGTGGTCGGGGACGCGGACGGCATCGTCGTGACGCTTCCCGGAACCAGCGCCACCGAAGGTCTTGTCAGCGCAAAGGTATTCGGCGCGGTCAAACCCGGCGTGACGGTGGTGAGCGTGGGCCGGGGAACCGTCGTCGACGAGATCGCCATGACCGCGGCGATCGAGGACGGGCGGGTCGGATTCGCCGCGCTGGACGTCTTCGCGTCCGAGCCCCTGGCGTCGGACAGCCCGCTGTGGACTCACCCGAACGTGCTGGTCAGCCCGCACACCGCAGCGTTGAATCCTGCGGAGGATCGCCTCATCGCGGAACTGTTCGCGCGCAATGCCACCCGGTTCCTCGACGGCGAGGAACTGATCAACCGCGTCGACACCGTCGAGTTCTACTGACGATTCGGCGCTGCCGGCTGGGTGTCGGCGGCGCGCCGGCGGCGTTCATCCCTCACGGATGATGTCTCGTCGTCCGGGCTCTGTGAGGCTCGAACACAGTGCTGTGTCCGAGTGTTCGAGAGACGGGGTGATGCATGCCTTCCGTGGGAGCCTCACTGTTCTGGATCGTCGCATGCGCCGTGATCGCCCCACTGCTCGCCGGGTTGTTTCCCCGGAAGCTGGTGCCCGAGGTGGTACTTCTCCTCGTCGCCGGGATCGTCATCGGCCCGCACGTCTTCGACCTGGCCGTCGAGGGCAGCGAGATCGAACTGCTGCGCGACCTGGGGCTGGGGCTGCTGTTCCTGCTGGCCGGGTACGAGATCGACACGGCCGAGATCACCGGCCGCGGCGGCAGGCGGGCCCTGCTGACGTGGCTGGTGTCACTTGCCCTGGCGTTCGCGGTGGTGACGCTGCTGAGCCTCGTCCACGTGGTCGACGCCGGAACCGCGGTGGCCATTGCCATGACGTCGACGGCGCTCGGCACGCTGCTCCCGATCCTCCGGGACGCGGGCGCACTCGACACCCGGCTGGGCAGGACGATCCTCAATCACGGCGCGTTCGGCGAACTCGGGCCCGTCGTCGCCATGGCAGTTCTGCTCGGCTCCCGCGGATCGGTGGCGTCCATCGTGGTCCTCGGACTGTTCACGGCCGCGGCGGTGCTGGTCGCGTTCATACCCGCCCGCGTGCGGCGGGAGGGTTCCCGGATCACCGCGATCATCCGGTCGGGATCGGAGACGACGTCGCAGACCACGGTCCGGCTCACCATGCTGCTTCTCGTCGCACTCACCGTGCTCGCGGCGTCGTTCGGTCTCGACACGATCCTCGGTGCCTTCGCGGCCGGGTTCATCCTGCGGCGGGCCACGCCCGAAGGTGACGAGACGCTCGAAACGAAGCTCGACGGCCTGGCGTTCGGGTTCCTGATCCCGATCTTCTTCGTGACGTCCGGGATGGCTATCGACGTCGCCGGGGTGGCGTCGGAACCCGGCGTCCTGATCGCGTTCGTCCTGCTGATCCTGCTGGTGCGGGCAGGCCCGGTCTACTTCGCCGGGAGATTCGACCGGGGCGCCGACGGCACGGATCCGCCTTTCACCGGCCGCGAACGCACCCAGCTGGCGCTGTACGCGGGAACGGGTCTGCCGCTGATCGTGGCCGTCACCGGAGTGGCCGTCGACTCCGGTGACATGACGTCCGCCAACGCCTCCGTGCTCGTCGCGGCAGGCGCGATCACCGTCCTCCTCTTCCCGCTCGCCGCGTCGCTGCTGGCGTCGGGCCCCGAACCGTCGGCCGACACGGCGAGCCCACGCGGTGACCAGAACCCCGGGAGCAGACAGTGACTCGAACCGAAACGACGCAGGCGCCGGCCCGAGCCACGCTGATCCTCGCGACCCTCATCCTCGTCGCCGCCGTCGCCAACCTGAACCTGTCCGTCGCGAACGTCGCACTCCCCGACATCGGCCGCGCCTTCGACGCGAGTCAGACGCAGCTGAACCTCGTCGCCGTCGCGTACTCCCTCGGGCTCGCCGCGTCGGTCCTGTATCTGGGGGCCCTCGGCGATCGCTACGGCCGCAAGCAGATGCTGGTGCTCGGCATGGCGCTGTCGCTGCCGGCGTCGGCGATCGCGGGATTCGCGGGTAACTTCGAAATACTTTTCCTCGCACGTGTTCTCGGCGGTGTCTCCGCCGGGCTCGCGTTCCCCACCACCCTCGCGATCATCACGGCGCTGTGGTCGGGACCGCCCCGGACCAAGGCGATCGCACTGTGGTCGGCCCTCGGTGGCGCGATCTCGTCGCTCGGGCCGATCGTGTCGGGCGCGCTGCTCGAGCACTTCCATTGGGGCTCGGTGTTCCTCGTGACCCTTCCGCTCGCCGGTCTCGCCCTCGTGGCCGCCATCCTGTGGGTGCCCGCCCACGTCAACGAGACGACCGATCCCGTCGACAATCTCGGCGGCATCATCTCCGTCGTCTTCATCGCCGCCCTCATCCTCGCGATCAATTTCGCGCCTGTGGACGGCGCCGGGGCGCTCGCCCTCGGTCTCGGGTTGATCGCCCTCGCCGCGGGAGCCGCGTTCTTCCTGCAGCAACGGCGGGCGGCGCACCCGCTGTTCGATCTGCACGTCGCCGCCCGCCCGACGTTCTGGGTGGCCGCCGTCGGCGGGGTGATCGTGTTCGGCGCGTTGATGGGTGCGATGTTCATCGGGCAGCAGTTCCTCCAGAACGTGCTCGGGTACTCCACGCTCGCCGCCGGTTCCGCGATCATCCCGGCTGCGGTCGCGATGGTCCTCGTCGCACCCCGCTCCGCGAAACTCGTCGAATCGCACGGCGCCCGGTTCACGCTGCTGCTCGGCTACCTGTTCGTCGTCCTCGGACTGCTTGTCGCGCTGGTGTGGTGGGACGAGGACGCGACCTTCTGGTGGGTGGCCCTCGCGTACGCGTTCGTCGGCATCGGGGTCGGGTTCGCGGGCACCCCGGCGTCGCGGTCGCTCACCGGTTCGGTGCCGGTGTCGCGGGCGGGCATGGCGTCCGGCACATCCGACCTGCAACGCGACCTCGGCGGCGCGATCATGCAGTCGATCCTCGGCGCGGTGCTCACCGCCGGTTACGCGAAGTCGCTGTCGGCGACGATCGCCTCGTCGCCGGACTCTAGCCAGATCACCCCGGAAACCCAAGCGGCGCTCACGAAGTCGTACTCCAGCGCCGAAGTGCTCGCGGAACGCTATCCGCAGTACGCCGAGCAGATCATCGCCGCCGCCCGCAACGCCTTCCTGGACGGCGACGATCGCGCGTACCTCGCCGCGATCCTGGTGGTGTGCGCGGGGGCCGTGGTGGTGTTCTTCTTCTTCCCGCACCGGGAGAAGGAGAAGCGGCTGCTGGCCGAATACGCGACCGAGAGAGCGCAGTAGGGCGAATGTACCGCCGGTCGCCTCAGAAGCGCCGAAAGGTACATTCGCCCGGCGGTCGCGGAGTAAATTCCCGAGAGGGGCACCTCGACGACGGGACGCACGATGACAGCTCAGGTCGTGACCAGGACGAATCGGCGACGAGGCCTCGTGGCGGCCGCCGCGGCATTGCTGCTGGTAGTGCCTGCGGCGTGCTCCGAGGACTCGTCCTCCACGGGCACCTCCGCTACCTCCACGACGACGCAGACGGGATCACCGAACGCCGGGGCGGATGCGCAGATCGACCCCGGGGTCGCGGACCGACTCGACGAGGCGATCGAGAAGACGATGTCGATGGCGGCGATTCCCGGCGCGATAGTGGGAGTGTGGGGGCCCGACGGCAACTACGTGAAGGCGTTCGGTGTCGCCGACAAGACGACGGGCGCGCCGATGGAGACCGATTTCTACCACCGAATCGGCAGTGTGACAAAGACGTTCACGGTCACCGGGGTGCTGCAACTGGTCGACGAAGACAAGGTCGCGCTCGACGACCCGATCTCGAAGTACGTGGAGGGCGTGCCGCTGGGTGATCAGATCACGCTGCGCCAGCTCGCCCGGATGCAGAGCGGGCTGGCCAACTACTCGGCCAACGAGGACTTCCAGAAGGCGTTGCTCAGCGACCCGCAGGCCGCGTTCACCCCGCAACAACTGCTGGGTTACGCGTTCGCGCAGCCCGCGACGTTCCCGCCCGGCCAGGGGTTCGAGTACTCCAACACGAACACGACCCTGCTGGGACTTGTCATCGAGAAGGTCAGCGGACTGCCGCTCCCGGAGTACGTGACGCAGAAGATCGTCCAGCCCCTGAAGATGGCGGGCACGAGCTTCCCGACCACCAACGCGTTCCCCGAACCGCACGCGCAGGGCTACACCGAGCAGACCTTGGACGACAAGGAAGCCGTGGCCACCAACTGGAATCCGTCCTGGGGATGGGCGGCGGGCGCGATGATTTCGACCCTCGACGACCTGCACATCTGGGCGCCGGCTCTCGCCACCGGCACCCTGCTGCAGCCGGCCACACAGGCGCAGCGGCTCGAGACGGTGAACGCACCGGGTCTGGCATCCGACGTGGGCTACGGCCTGGGCATCTTCGACGTCGCCGGCTGGATCGGGCACAACGGCAGCCTCCCCGGGTACCAGACTGTGTGCGTCTACCTGCCCGAGCAGGAAACCACCCTCGCGATCATGATCAACACCGACGTCCCCTATCAGGGCAGCGAACCCAGCACGGCGCTGGCGGGGGCCGTCACGGAGATCATCTCGCCGGAACACGTCTACAAGCTCAGCGCCGGAGTGCAGAATCCGGACGCGTCGTCCCCGGCCACGCCGACGCCCTCGGAGACCCCGGCAACGTCCTCGACGTCCGCCCCGCCGACCAGCTGACCCCATGTGAGTGGCAAAGCGTACGCGAGCACACTTCGCCACTCACATGCCCTCCCGCGGCGGTAGCGTGCAGGGCATGACGATTCTCGTGACGGGGGCAACCGGGAACATCGGCAGAATGCTCGTCGACCACCTGCTCGCGCGGGGTGCGACGGACGTCCGGGCCCTCACGAATCATCCTGACAAGGCGCAACTTCCGGGCTCGGTCACCGTCGTCGAGGGATACCTCCGCAGACTCGCAAGCCTGCCCGCGGCGTTCGAGGGCGTCGATTCCCTGTACCTCGCACCGACTCCCGACACCGCCCCGGACGCGCTCGCCCTGGCGAAGCAGGCCGGAGTCCGGCACGTCGTCGACCTGTCAGGCCCCCACGACGGACACTGGGGTGACGTCGCACGGGCCGTCGAGGCGTCCGGCATCGAGTGGACGCACCTGTGGCCCGGCGAGTTCATGGAGAATGCGGGAATCCTGGCACCGCAGATCGCCGCGGGAGACACCGTGCGTGAGCCGTACCCGACGGCGGCGAACGCGCCGATCGCCATGAACGACATCGCCGAGGTCGCGGCCGTCGCTCTCCTCGAGGACGGGCACGTCGGCGCGTCGTACGAACTCACCGGTCCCGAGACGATCACCCGCGCCGACCTCGTCCGAGAACTCGGCGCCGCCCTCGGCCGGAACATCGAGTACCGGCAGGTGTCGCTGGACGAGGCCGTGGACGTCCTGACACCGGCGATGGGGGAGTACGCCCGCTGGTATCTGGAAGGGATGGCGAGTCTGGTCGACGCTCCCCAGGAGGCGAACCGGCTCGTCGAGCAACTCACCGGGCGCCCCGCGACCACCTTCGCGCAGTGGGCGTCGGCGCACGTCGACGAGTTCCGCTGAGGCCGCACCGGCCGAGTCAGCGGGTCGGGGTGAGCGCGATGACGGGGATCGGCCGATCCGTCTTCTTCTGATAGTCGCTGTACCGGCCGTGGTTGATCTCGTTCATCGTCGCCCACATCCGGTCGTAATCCGGGTCGCCCGGCAGAACCTTCCGCGCCGCCACGGTGATGTGGTCGCGGCCCACCTGGATCTCGCAGGTCGGCGCGGCCAGCACGTTGTGCATCCACGCGGGCGACGTGGGCGCACCACCCTTCGACGCGACGACCAGAAAGCGTGCGCCGTCGCGGCCGTACGTCAACGCGGACGTGCGCGGCTGCCCGGACTTCCGGCCGACACTGTGTAGCAGCAGGGTCGGCATCCCGAACAGCAACCGGTGCCCCACCCATCCTCCGCTGCGTTCGTAGACGAACTGGTGCAGCTGAAGGGCTTTCACGAACAGGTCGGCCACGGCGTCCTCGTCTCGGCACTCTGGTCTCGGCACTCTGGTCTCGGCACTCGGAACAGATCGTGCCCACACAGTAGACCGTCGTCAGGCCCGGCGAACCGCGTGCAGAACGGTGACGGGCCGGCCCTCGGGGTCGCGCGCTCACGCGAGGGCGCCGCCGACACCAGGATCTCCCACTCCGCGGCGTCCAGTACGGCAGCGACCTGTTCCGGTGTGAACAGCATGTCGGGAACATTGGGCCGCCCGACGGACGTCTCCAGATCGGACGGGTGATGCCCGACGACGAGAAGCCGCCCACCTGGACGGACCGCTCCGGCCAGGCGACGGTGCAGGGCCTCGCGGGCAGATCCCGGCAGATGCATGAAATGTGCCGACACCAGATCGAATCGGCGGGCCGGCGGCTCCCACGACAGGATGTCGGCCTGCTCCCACGTCGTCCGGTCCGCGATGTCGGCGCCGGCTGCGGCGGCCCGTTCGGCGGCGCGTTCCAACGCCACCGTCGACACGTCCACTCCGGTGACGTTCCACCCGCGGGCCGCCAGCCAGATCGCGTCGGCGGCCTCACCGCTGCCCACGTCCAGGGCGCTGCCCGGGGTCACGTCCGCGACCTGCTCGACGAGATGCGGGTTGGGGTTGCCGCTCCACACCGCGGTAGTCGAGCGATAACGCTCGTCCCAGAACTCCTGGCTGAAGAAATCGGTCATGTCCGGTGCCTGCTCGTGGGTCATGCTCCCACTGTGGCCGCCGGGCCCGTCGAACCGGGAATCCGGTTGCCGGAACGGCAACCGATTACGGGCTGGGGAACGTGTAGATGCGGCAACCGCTCATGTTCGCGGCCGACACGACGCCGTCTGCACGCGCAAAATCGCCCTTCGCGGAGAGGTTGTTGGCGAGGGCGGCCTGGTCGTCGCAGAAACTCTGATCCGACGGGTTGGCTGGGGGGTTGCTGATGTAGGTGTCACCCGGTGCAGCGACGGCAAAGGTCGCCGGACCGACGAGTGGGACGGCCGCTGCTGCAAACGCAATGGAGGCCGCCGCGACGATTCGGCGGATCATCATGCTCCTCCGAAGGTGGTCCGAATGGTTACCGATGAGACCATCCTGCACTGATCCGCCGTCGGCGACCATACCCCTAGGGGTGGAAAATTCAACACCTCGACCTGCCGCCGTCAGCGAAGCAGGGGTCACTCGTCGGCCAGAGCTTCCTGGACCCTGTTCGCGGCGACCACCGGATTCTCGTGCTCCCAGATCCGCACCACCGTCCACCCGGCGTCGGTCAGCCTCGTGTCGGTGTCACGATCGCGGGTGACGTTCCCGGCGAGCTTCTCGGCCCACCACTGCGCGTTGTTCTTCGGGAACGTGGCGTGCTGCGGGCAGCTGTGCCAGAAGCACCCGTCCACGTACACGGCCACCTTCCGTCGCGGAAACACCAGGTCGGCGCGCCGCCGGACGCCCTTCATCGGCGCCCGGTCCACGTAGTACCGGACCCCGCGCCGGTGCAGTTCCCGGCGCAGTGCGAGTTCGGGTGCGGTGTCGCGACGCCGCTGCGCCCGCATCCGGGCACTGGTCGCGGGATCGGTGGCGGGCATCGCGGGTCCGTCCGCTACGCGGCGGCCTCGGGGAAGCCGCCCATGCGGTCGAGGTGGCTCTCGACGTCGTCGATGAACCCGGGAACGAAACGCAGATTGCCCATCCGCGCCCGCTTCAGGAAGCCGGCGGTCGCGCGCGCAGACAGCAGCCGGGTGTCCTCCAGGAATCCGCTGAGATCCTCGTACGGCTCCTGCACCGGCCACGTCGAGGTGTGCACCCGGAAGGCCTGACGATTGCTGCCCCACGCCGCCACCGGCCACGCGTCGCCGGGCTTCATCGGCGTCTCGATGCCCCGCTCGTAGTCCGCCGGCTCGAGCAGACGCCGACCGACCCACGACGCCATCCGCACACTCACCGCGTTGCCGACGAGCTTCCACCGATGACTGTTCCGCAGCCCGGGGACCAGCGCGGCGGGCGCCGTCCAGTCGGGGTCGAAGCCCTGCAGGCGTTCGGCGTCGACGAGTCCGGGCGTCACGATCTCGCCCGACGGCAGTCGCACGGCGGGCGGGCTCGCGATACCGACGGACGAACCGCCCTTCAGCGTGGGGACCGCGTTGACCGCCCACCCGAGACCGCGGGTGCCCTCGGTCCAATAGAAACCGCACGGGAAGTCGGCATGGTCGTCGACGGGGCGTTCTCCGGCGTCCTCACCGAACAGCACCGCGCGGGGGTCCTCGGTGCGCGAGGCGAGCATCAGGACCCGCTGACGGCGCTGGGGGAGCCCGAACGCGCGCGCATCGACCACCCGGTACGCCCACGTGTAGCCGAGGTCCTCGAGGGCGTCCGTGATATGCCTCATAGCAGCCCCGCGACCCAGTTGCAGCATGAACGGCACGTTCTCGATCAGGAGCCAGCGCGGACCCTTCTTCCGCTTCACCAAGCGGAAGACCTCGTCGACGAGGCCGGAACGGGAACCCGTGATACCGGCGGTCCGGCCGGCCTGGGAGAGGTCCTGGCAGGGGAATCCCGCGGCGACGAGTTCGATGTCCTGGGGGAGGGAACGCAGCTTGGTGACGTCGGAATGCACAGGGACGTCGGTGAATCGGGTACGCAGAACCGCCTGGGCGCCCGGGTCGATCTCACAGAGCAGTTCGGTGTTCCAGCCGTGCTCTCTCAGACCCAACTCGAGCCCGCCGATACCGGCGAACAGGCCCACCATGCTCCCGGTTGACGTCACGGCACCCTTCCTCACGAACCAGTCACCCGAGAACGTTACTCGAGATCTGTGCCCGCTTTGACCAACGACCCGTGAGTACTTATTAACGGCGGGCGGTTAATAAGTACTCACGGGTGGCGAAGCCACATAGACTTCCAGTAGGTGGGAGCACAGGGAGGCGCCATGATCTCGGGTTTCCGGATCTCGGGTTTCCGGAACCGGCCGCACCTCCTGCGCGACGCCCAGGGCAGCGGCCTCGTCGAAGCGTTCGTCATCATCGGGATCGTCACGATCCTGCTCACCCGCGCCTACCTTCATCTCACCGGTTATCCGCAGGTCGGGGGTTCCTCGCTGCACATCGCGCACGTCCTGTGGGGCGGACTCGGCATGGTCGTGGCGCTGGTGACCGTGTTCTCGTTCCTGGGGATGAAACCGCGCGTCCTGGGCGTCGTGATCGGCGGCATCGGGTTCGGGTTGTTCCTCGACGAGATCGGCAAGTTCGTCACCAAGTCCAACGACTACTTCTATCGGCCGTCCGTCGCGATCATGTACGTGGTGATCGTCGTGTTGCTGCTGGTCAACCGGTCGCTGCACGACGTCCGGCCGCCGACCCCGACGGAGGACGTCGCCAACGCCGCCGCCATCGCGCTGGGCGGCCTGGATCGCGGGCTGGACCGCGCACGCCGGGAGCAGGCGCTGGCGCAGCTGCGCCGGGCGGCCGCCGCCGGCGCGGACGAGGCGACGCTGACGTCGGTCCGGGATCTGCTCGCCCACTGCCCGGACCGGAACGGCCGGGCCGTGCCCACGGCCCGGGAGCTGGCCCGCCGCGCGACCCCCGCCTTCGCGAAGGGTCCCGGGATGCTCTGGACGGCGGCCGTGCTCCTCACCCTGTTCTCCACCCTGGGACTGCTCAGTGCGGTGATCACGCTCGACGACGACCTCCGCGGCGACGAGGGAACGGACATCACGACGGTCGGCCAGCTCACCGGGTCCGCGATCGCGTTCGTCCTGTGCTGGTCGGCCATCGTGCGACTGCGGAACGGGAAGCTGTGGCCGTTGCAGTTCCTGCGGGCCGCGGCGCTGGTCACGGTGCTGCTCACCGAGGTGTTCGACTTCGTCGCCCAGGAGTTCGGGGCGCTGTTGAACGTGGCGGTCGGACTCGGCGCCCTCGTCGTCTTCTCGTCGCGCATCGCGGTCACGGAACGAGCCCGGGCACTGAGTCTCGGCAACTCTGCTGCAACGAAACTCGGCCCGTTGCCACCCCGGGAGCCGTCGTCGCTTACCGTAGACAGGTGAGCATCCAAGCCTCCGGTGCCTCGACCTGGCCCGCAGTACTGACGTGGCGGGCGGACAACGCACCCCGAATGGAATCGGTGCGCGTCCAGCTCAACGGTGACCGCATCAAGGCAGCAGGCCGGATCATCGGCGGCGAGTGCCCTGAGCATCCGGCGTTCAGCGCGTCCTACGACCTCGTCACGGACGAAAGCGGCGTCACCCGCCGGCTGTCGCTGCGGACGTCCGTTGCGGCCGGTGAACGGCAGATGTCGATCAGCCGGGACGAAGAGGGCACGTGGATGGTGGAGCACGGCGCCAACCACCAGCGGTCCACGTTCGACGGCGCCCTCGACGTCGACATGGTGCTCAGCCCGTTCTTCAACGCCCTGCCCATCCGGCGGTACGGACTGCACCTCGGGTCCGAGGACGTCGAGGTACCCGTTGTCTACGTGAACCTCCTGGACCTGCGGGTCGAGGGCGCGATCCTCACCTACAGCAGTGGTCCGGACGGCATCCACGTGCTGTCGCCGGTGTCGAGTTCCTCGGTGACCGTCGACCGCGACGGGTTCATCATCGACTACCCGGGCCTGGCCGAACGGATTTAGGCGCTCCGCACCCGTGCGCCTTTTTGGTAGCTCCGGCAACCAGAAAGGCTCACAGGCGGCGGAGCCGCCCTCCCCGCCGACCCGCATCACGCATGTCGTCGATCCAGCCTGCGCGGCCGGGAACGATGCCGGTGATTTCCCACGTCTCCTGGTTGTCGTATGTCAGGCGAGCGGTGTGACCGGCCTCGACGAGTGTCGCGGCCGACGACTGGTCCGCCAGTTCGGTCCGCGCGTCCTGCAGCAGTGCCAGCGCCTCGTCCAGGGCAATCAGCAGGGCGTCCCGGTTGCCCTCGCACATGGCCCGGACGAGTCCGGGCGCGCTGCCGGCCACGCGGGTGCCGTCGCGGAACGAGCCGGCCGCCAGGCCCAGGGCGAGCGGTCCGCCGCGGGCACCGGTGATTGCGAGGGTCTCGGCCAGTAGGTGCGGCAGGTGCGAGATGCGCGCGACCGCCCGGTCGTGTTCGGCGGACTCGGCGGGCACGACGACGGAACCGCAGTCCAACGCGAGTTGCGCGACCTGCGTCCAGATGGCGGGGTCGACGCCGTCGTCGGTGCCGACCACCCACACGGCTTCCCGGAACAGGTCGGCGCTGCCGACGCTCCACCCGGACGCCGACGTTCCCGCCATGGGGTGCCCGCCCACGTAGCGGTCGGCGAGGCCCTGACGGGCTGCCGCCGCCGCGACCTCCGCCTTGACGCTGACGACGTCGGTGATCGAGCAGTTCGGTGCGTACAGGGCGATCGCGGTGAGGGTGGCGGCGACGGCGGGCACGGGGACCGCGATCACGATCAGCGCCGACGCGGCCGACGCACGCTGGAGCACCGCGACCAGATCGGTGTCGGCGTCGAAACCGTCCGCCCGGGCGGCGTCGACGGACGGCGCGGATCGGTTGTGACCCCACGCCTCGCGGCCCGCCCGGACCGCCGCACGCAGCAGTGAACCGCCGATCAAGCCCAGGCCGAGCACGCACACCGGAGGTGCGGAAGGGGTATCAGACACCCGAACAGGTTGGCACATTCGAGTGCGGACTTCATTTACCGGCACCCCGCGGGCTACCGTTGCGCTCATGGGTGCACAGCGCGCGGAAAACAACAGCGCCTCCTCGGATCGGGCAGAGGATCTGGAGGGCTTCGGTGTCGCGGTAGTACACGAGGACGGCCGGTGGAAGGTCAAGGCCCTCACTTCGGCTGCTCTGACCAGTCTCAGCGTCGCGGAGGAGGAGCTTCGGGCCCTTCGTAGCGCGGGCGCGTTCTTCGGTCTGCTGGACGTGGACGACGAATTTTTCGTCGTGCTCCGGCCTGCGCCGTCGGGAACGCGTCTGCTGCTGTCCGACGCCACCGCGGCCCTCGACTACGACATCGCCGCCGACGTCCTCGAGGCGCTCAACGTCGAGGTCCCGGACATCGACCCGGACGAACTCGACGACATCGAGCCGTGGGAGGAAGGCGACCTGTCGTTGCTCGCGGACCTCGGTCTGCCCGAACCCGTTCTGGCTGTCATCACGTCCGAGACGGACCTGTATCCCGACGAGCAGCTCGGGATGATCGCGCAGCGGCTCGGGTTCACCACGGAGCTGGCCGGGGTTCTCGACACGCTTCCCCGGTAGTTCCACGCGCCGTGACTCTTCAGGACGACGAGCGGATGATCCGCGCGGCGATCGAGGCGGCCCGGGCTGCCACCGACGCCGACGTGCCCGTGGGTGCGGTGGTGTTCGACGCCGACGGTGTCGAGGTGTCGCGGGCCGTGAACTCGCGGGAGGCGATGTCGGATCCGACGGCCCACGCGGAGATCATCGCGTTGCGGGCCGCTGCGCGGGTGTACGGCGACGGCTGGCGTCTCGAGGGGGCGACGCTCGCGGTGACGCTGGAGCCGTGCACGATGTGCGCGGGCGCGCTCGTGCTGGCCCGGATCTCCCGGGTGGTGTTCGGGGCGTGGGAGCCGAAGACCGGTGCCGTCGGCTCGTTGTGGGATGTGGTCCGCGACCGCCGCCTCACGCACCGCCCGCAGGTCAGGGGCGGTGTTCTCGAGGACGAATGCGCCGGCATCCTCGAAGACTTCTTCCGTGAACGGCGCTGACCGGTTTCAAACTCTTTCGTGGGGTACTCGACACACTGTGGCCGGGTCCGCATGACCCGTGCTTCTCTGGAGACAGGCGCTGACGAGGCGCCGCCGGACCCGTCCCCGGGTTCGAAATCGGATTCACGGAGGTATCTCGTGGGAATCGCAGACAAAGCTTCGAACAAGGCGGAAGACCTCAAGGGCCAGGCGAAGGAAGCCACCGGCAAAGCCACGGGCGATCCGGACCTGCGCGACGAGGGCAAGGCAGACCAGGCGTCCTCGGCGGTGAAGGATGCCGGCGAGAAGGTCAAGGACGCCGCCAAGAACGTCAAGGACAAGCTGACTTAAACGGTTTCACCTGGCGATTTCGGGCTCGGGCGCCACATCCGGTAAAGTCACCGGCGGTGGCGTGTCCGAGCGGCCTAAGGAGCACGCCTCGAAAGCGTGTGACGGGTAACCCCCGTCCGAGGGTTCAAATCCCTCCGCCACCGCCAAAGCTCCCCACCTGCACTCGCAGGTGGGGAGCTTTTTGTGTATCCGTGCCGGGGATGTTCGTTAGCGTGTCCTGGAGGGAAGGGGCAGGCGACATGCGCATCGACTCGTCGGGCAGGACGGCACTGGTCACCGGATCGACGCAGGGCATCGGCGCCGCGATCGCAGCGGGTCTCGCCCGCTCCGGCGCACGGGTGGCGATCAACGGCCGCACCGAGAAGTCCGTGGGTGCGGCGATCGAGCGACTGCGGGCCGACGTCCCGGACGGCGAATTCGTTCCGGCGGCCGCCGACGTCACGACGGACGAGGGCGCGCGCGGGGTCCTGGAGATCGTTCCGGTCGTCGACATCCTCGTCAACAATCTGGGGATCTTCGGCTCACAGCCGGCCCTGGAGATCGATGACGACGAGTGGCGCCGCTACTTCGAGGTGAATGTGCTGTCCGCGATCCGGCTGACACGTCTGGTCCTGCCCGGCATGGTCGAACGGTCGTGGGGCCGGGTCCTCGACATCGCCAGTGACTCCGCGATCGTCATTCCCGCCGAGATGATCCATTACGGGATGTCGAAGACGGCACTGCTGGCGGTCTCGCGCGGCTTCGCGAAAGAGGCGGCGGGGACGGGGGTCACGGTCAACTCGGTTCTCGCCGGCCCCACCCACACGGGCGGTGTGGAGGATTTCGTCTACAGCCTTGTCGACACGGACCTGCCGTGGGAAGAGGCGCAGCGCGAGTTCATGAAGAAGTACCGGCCGCAGTCGTTGCTGCAGCGACTCATCGAGCCGGAGGAGATCGCGAACATGGTCGTCTACCTCAGTTCGGCGCAGGCGTCGGCGACCACCGGCGCGGCGGTGCGGGTGGACGGCGGCTACATCGATTCCATCGTCCCGTGACCGCCGTTCACAGCACTCTCGCAGGTCGTAGCGAGTGACATCCATTGAAGCTGCAATTAGCGTGATCTCATGAAGAAGCTGTGGTGGTTGGTCGGCGCAGTTGTCATCGTCGTGATCGCGGTGCTGGTGGGACCGTGGTTCTACGGCCAATTCATCGCGGAGGACGACGCACCGGCGGCCTCGGTGTCGACCGAGGGCGCGGAGGCGGCCACCGGATCGGTCGACGGACAGTGGACCGTCACGCCGGGTCAGGGCTCCAACCA
This sequence comes from Rhodococcus opacus, assembly GCF_012396235.1. GTDB lineage: Bacteria > Actinomycetota > Actinomycetes > Mycobacteriales > Mycobacteriaceae > Rhodococcus_F > Rhodococcus_F opacus. Next base: position 204,936 of record NZ_JAAXPA010000003.1, read on the forward strand.
GACGGCGGCGGGGTACACCGTCCACGAGATCCTCAACGGCGCCAGCGTCACGGTGGTCGGGTCGACCGGCGACGTGACCGGCAACGCGACCGTCGAGGGCGAGAAACTCACCGCCGGCGAGGTGACTGTGCAGGTGGCGACGATCGCGACCGATCAGTCCCGCCGCGACAACCAGTTCCGCGGCAACGTGATGGACACAGGCACGTTCCCGACCGCCACGTTCACGGTCGATTCCCCGGTCGATCTGTCCGGGCTGCCTGCGGACGGTTCCGTGGGAACGGTCACGGCCCAGGGCACGCTGACCCTCAAGGGGCAGTCGCGTCCGGTGTCCGTCGACATCGACGTGCTGCGTTCCGGCGACGACCTCATCGCCTCGGGCAGTATCCCGGTGACCTGGACGGACTTCGGGGTGACGCCGCCGTCACTGGGCTTCGTGACCGTGGACGGCAACGGCACGGTCGACTTCCTGGTCAGCTTCGCGCGTTCCTGACGGCGCCCAGCCGGGCGGCCCGAACACGTAGCCGAGCTTGTCGCGCCACGACGACGCCCGGCGCCAGTCCCGGACGATGGCGGCGTATTCGCGGGTCTGCAGTTTCCAGATGTTGTAGGTGCCCACCGGTTTCGTGAGTCCATAGGTGGGGCGGTGGGTTTCGGGTTGGAACGTGCCGAACATCCGGTCCCACACGATAAGGATGCCGGCGTAGTTGCGGTCGAGGTATTCGGGGTCGCAGCCGTGGTGGACGCGGTGATGAGAGGGGGTGTTGAACACGAACTCGATGGGCCGGGGCAGCGTGCCGATGCGCTCGGTGTGGACGAAGAATTGGTAGACGAGGTTCACGGAGAATCCGATGAACACCATCCACGGCGGAACGCCGATCAGCGGCAACGGAATCCACATCACGATCTCGGCGCTGTTGTTCCACTTCTGGCGGAGCGCGGTCGAGAAGTTGAAGTACTCGCTCGAATGGTGCGCCTGGTGGGTGGCCCAGATCAGGCGGATGCGGTGCGCCATCCGGTGATACGCGTAGAACAGCGCATCGACGCCGAGGATGAGGATCACCCACGTGTACCACGCGTCCGCGGGTAGGTGCCACGGCGCGAGGTACACCCAGATGGCGGAGTACCCGATCAGGGCCAGCAGCTTCCAGAACGTGGTCGTCAGGATGGACACGGCGCCCATCGACACGCTCGCCCGCGCGTCGCGGCGCTCGTAGCCTCCGCGCACCGGGCGGGACCGTCCGTCGGGGTCGAACGTCGCGTCCTCGAGGTGCCGGGCCGCGAACCATTCGATGGCGAGGAACAGCACGAACGCCGGGATGGCCAGCGTCACCGGCTCGTGCAGGGGCGTCAGCAGCGCCGAATTCCACGCCGACGTCACGGTCTCCCACATGCTGCTTCCTCCACAAGACGATCGTCCAGTTCAATGTACCTCGGAGTGACACGCATCACTATCCGCCTCGATTCGAAGAGCAAAACAAAGTGCTCATCGGGTGCGCACTTTGCGGCGAAGAATGGATCCCGTCAGCAGGAACCGGATCAGTCGAAAGGACTCGTCATGTTGCGAGGACTCACCACCGTCAGCCTCTTCGCCGACGACATCCCGGCGGCCCGCGAGTGGTACAGCGCCGTGCTCGGCATCGCCCCGTACTTCCAACGCCCCGGCTCCGAGAACCCTGCGTACATCGAATACCGGATCGGCGACTACCAGCACGAGCTCGGCATCATTGACCGTCGATACGCCCCGCACGGCGCCGCGGACGGCCCGTCCGGCGTGGTGGTGTTCTGGCACGTCGACGACGTGACCGTCGCCGTCGAGAAGCTGCTGTCGATGGGCGCGACAGAGCACGAGCCGCGCACCGAACGTGAGTCGGGATTCGTCACCGCGTCCGTCGTGGACCCGTTCGGCAACATCCTCGGCGTCATGTACAACCCGCATTACCTGGACATTCTGGGTGCGCGCGGCGAAGCGTGAGTTGCCCGTTTTCATACTCGGATGGTAGGAATTCGGTGTGCACATCACCGCAAAGGTGGACTACGCCGTGCGGACGCTGATCGAACTGGCCGCTGCCGGGCCGTCCCCGTCCAAGGCCGAGTTCCTGGCACAGTCGCAGACCATTCCGCACAAGTTCCTCGAGGCCGTCCTCGCCGACCTCCGGCGCGGGGGACTGGTCAACAGCAGGCGCGGACCCGACGGCGGCTACTGGCTGGCCCGTCCCGCCGAGGACATCACGATCGCCGACGTCATCCGGACCGTCGAGGGTCCGCTCGCGTCGGTGCGGGGTGAGCGTCCCGAGGACGTCGACTACTGCGGGCCGGCCGCCAAACTGCAGGACGTGTGGATCGCGGTACGGGTGAACCTGCGGGCCGTGCTCGAGAACGTGAGCCTGGCGGACGTGGCGAACGAGCAGCTGCCGGGTTTCCTCACCACGCTGACATCCGATCCGGGGGCCTGGGAGCGTCGCACCCGTCCGGCTACGACGGCTGACGAGGGCGCAGCGCGCGGCTGATCGTCCGGCCGGCCGCACGCACCAGCGGGACCAGCGCGTTCAGTGACGCGTTCTCCGCCGAGACCACCAGCGACACGGCCGCGACCGCCGCTCCGGGACGCTCGAAGATCGGTGCCGCGACGGAGACCGCGTCCATGGTCACCTGGCGATCACTGATCGCGACCTCGGATCGGCGGATCTCGGCGAGCGTCCGCCGCAGCACGACGGGGTCGGTGACGGTCCGTTCGGTGAACTTCTCGATCGGCCCGCTCAGCACCTGCTCCTGCACGTCGGCGGGCATGTAGGCGAGCAGGGCCAGGCCGATGCCGGACGCCGTCAGCGGGAACCTGCCGCCGACGCGGGTCTGGACGGGCACGGCCTTCTGTCCGGCGATGCGTTCGACGAACACGACCTCGGTGCCCTCGGCGATGCCGAGCTGTACGTTCTCCCGCGTGATCTGCGACAGGTCCTCCATCACCGGCATCGCCAGTTCGCGCAGCATCGTGCCGCGCGGTGCGAGCGACGCGATCTCCCACAGCTTGAGCCCGACCGTGAAGCGGCCGCTGCTGTCACGTTCGAGGGCGCCCCATTCGATGAGGTCGCTGGTCAGCCGGTGCACGGTGCTCAGCGGGTACCCTGACTTCCGCGACAGATCGCTGAGGGTCAGCCGCGGGGACGCGGGGGTGAAGAGCTCGAGGAGCCGCAACGAGCGAATGGTCACCGACCCGGTGATCGCCATTGCTCGTTCTCCGTCTCACAGTTCCAGCGTCAGACGTGGACAGCTCGCACGCGAGACGCAGATCATCATGGTGTCGTTGGCGGCCTGCTCGTCCGCGGTGAGCAGGGAATCCCGGTGATCGACAGTACCGCCGAGCACGGCCGTCTCGCAGGTTCCGCAGGTCCCTTCCTCGCAGGACGACAGCACCTGGACGCCGGCGGCGGTGACGGCCTGCAGGATCGACTGCTCGGGTGCCACCGTGACGGTTTTGCCGCTCAGAGTCAGCTCCACCTCGAACCCCTCGGCGCGGACCGGTTCCTCGAGATCCTTGGCCGCGAAGCGCTCGATGTGCAGCGCGCCGGACGGCCAGCTGTCGCAGTGACCGGTGACCGCGTCGAGCAGCGGCGCGGGCCCGCAGCAGTACACGAGGGTGTTGTCCCGGACGTCGCCGAGCAGTCCCGGTAGGTCGATGAGGCCGTGCTCGTCCTCGGGGTGCACTACCACCCGGTCGCCGAACCGCTCGGCGAGTGCGTCGGCGAACGCCATCGAACTGCGGCTGCGCCCGCCGTAGACCAGGGTCCAGTCGGCGCCGGCGTTCTCCGCTGCGTGCGCCATGGTGAGGATCGGCGTGATCCCGATGCCGCCCGCGACGAACACGTACCGCGGTGACGGTGCGAGCTCGAAATGGTTCCGCGGTCCCCGGACCGTGACGCGGTCGCCCTCGCTCAGCTTGTCGTGCACGAACTGCGAACCGCCGCGCCCCATCGCCTCCCGCAGCACGGCGACGCGCCAGGTCCCGGTGTCGGCCGGGTCGCCGCACAGCGAGTACTGGCGGGTGAGCTCCGGCGTCAGCACCAGATCGATGTGCGCACCCGGCGTCCACGCGGGCAGGTCGGCGCCGGACGGGTCGCGGAACTCCAGGACGACGACGCCGTCGGCGCCGGTGGTCCTGGTGGTCAGCTCCAGCTCGAGCACGGGTTCGGGTGGGGTAGGCATGGCGGTTTCTCCGGGTCAGACGGGAACGGGAGCGGATTCCGGCGCCGCGGGCAGCGGCGTGGCGGGCACCGGCGGATCGGCGGGGTGGTGTCCCTCGGGGTGGGCGAGCAACCACTCCCAGAGGGTGGCGGGTTCTTCCGCGACGTGGCGCGCGCCGCAGTGGCACTCGCCCTCGAGCAGGTCCGAGCCCGGAAGCCAGACGATGCGCATCACGTTGGCGCCGCGGAGCATCCTGGTCGGTTCCACGGCTCAGCCCACCGCCGCTGCCGTGACGGCCTGCGGCGCGTCGACCAGCTTCTTCAGGATCCGGCGTGCGCCGAGGCCACCGGCATCGATGTTGATCGACAGCTCCTGGTAGCCGTCCTTTTCCGTGTCGAGCGCCTTCTGCAGGACGTTCAGCGCCACGACGTCCTGCATCACGACGGTTCGGTTGTTCTCCGCCAGGAACGTCGTGACGGCGTCGTCGCCGACCGCGAAGTCGCGGGCCACGGCCCAGAAGTCGAGGGTGGAATTCTCCGTCGACGGGGTGATCGCGTACACGATCTCGCTGTGGAACGCGTGCGGGTCGGAGCCGTCGTCGCCGGGCAGCGGTGCGCCGATCGGGGCGATGCGGCTGTGCAGCAGGTACAGGCACGGCGGCGTGTACTCGATGTCCTGCCAGCGGGTGATGCGTCCCTCGATGCCGGTGGACTTGGAGTAGAACGGCGGGCACTCGGCGTCGTCCATGTGCCGGGACACGTAGATGACGTTCCGGTCCTCGTCGATCTCCGTGGTGATCGGGGTTTCCGCCACCTCGGGGGTGCCGATGTAGCCGCCGTGCAGGTACGTCTCGTGCGACAGGTCCATCAGGTTGTCGACGAGCAGGCCGTAGTTGCAGTCGATCGGTTCCATGCCGCTGACCACGGTGTAGTCGGGGGAGTCCATCCACGGTGCGCGGGGGATGCGGGTGGGATCGCCCTGCTCGGGGTTTTGTGGGTCGGCGATCCAGACCCACACGAACGAGTCCTGCTCGACCACCTGATACGACTTCAGCCGGGCGGTGCGGGGAACGCGCGCCTGGCCGGGCACGAACACGCAGCCGCCGTCGCTGCCGTAGGTGAATCCGTGGTAGCCGCAGACCACCTTGTCGCCGTCGAGCCGGCTCGGCGCCTCGGACAGCGGGTACCGGCGGTGCACGCACCGGTCGCTCATCGCGACGGCCTCGCCGGCCTCGGTCCGCCAGAACAGGATCGGCTCCTCGCAGATGGTGCGCGAGAACAGCTCGCGTCCGACCTCACGGCCGTACGCTGCGACGTACCACTGGTTACGGGCGATCGTGGACATGAGTGCCTCCGGAATATGCTGGGCTGCTGCGTTATTCGTGACGCCGGACTCGGTGAGGCGTCGGCGTCGTCTCCACCACTGTGCGGCACCGGAGGTGATCCACCACACTCGGTTTCCGAATGTCGGAAGGGTTTCGTCAGGGCTTGTGGACGAGGTAGGCGAACATCGTCACCGACATGTGGAAGTCGCCGCTGCGGGCGGCGGCGTTCAGCTGGTCCAGCAGCTCGGCGCTCTGCGCCTCGGTGATCGCCCCCGCGGCGATCGCGGCGGCCGTCATCATCTGGACGAGTGGGCCGGTCACATCGCCCGGATCCTGGATCAGCGCCTCCGTGCCGATGTCCTCGACGACGAGTCCGGCGGAGGTGAGCTGTCCCGGGAGCAGCCGCCCGGAGTGCGGGTTCGCGGTGTGCGACAGCATCACGTCCATGATCCGTTGCAGGATCTCGGGATCTCCGGGGTGCATGATCGCCGTGCCCCAGTCGCTGTCGACGATGACGCCGCGCCCGCCGGGCCGCAGCACGCGGGCCACTTCCGCCGCCGCGCGGTCCGGCTCGCTCAGGTGCTGGAACACCCGTTCGGACCGCACGACGTCGAGGCGGTCGTCGGGGAACGGCAGCGAGTAGGCGTCGCCGATCACGAACTGCGCGGTCGAGCCCTCCTCCTCGGTCCGCTCCCGGGCGAGGAGGGCCATGCCGGGATTGGGATCGAGTCCGATCGCGCGACCCGACGGGGTGACCGCGGCGGCGAGGGCTCGCGTCTCCGATCCCGTGCCCGATCCGAGGTCGAGGGCGCTCTCGCCCGGCTGCACGTGCAGGGCAGCGAGCGACCACTCGCGCAGTCGCCGGATTCCCGGGCGCGCGGCCTGCAGGTCGAGGACTGCGGCGAGTTGGTCCAGGGCGGCGCGGTCGATCTCGTCCGCCCGGAACGACAGCGGCGCCGTCGGATCGGACATGGATCCACCGTAACGCCGCGGTGACTCCCGACACAGTGCTGCGCGGGCTGTGGGCAAGAACATAAAAGTTGCACTGTCGCGCAAATTTGCAGAGCTCTGCAAGTTCTGTACCGTCGGAGTAGTGATTTCGGAAATCGGACTGCGGGACCGCAAGAAGGCCGCCACGCGTGCAGCCCTCAGCGGCGCCGCCGCACGCCTGGCCCGCGCGCTGGGCATCGAATGCGTCACCGCCGACGCCATCGCGTCCGAGGCGGGGGTCTCGACTCGGACGTTCCACAACTACTTCTCCAGCAAGGAGGAGGCGGTACTCGCGCACTTCGAGCAGTCCGTCCACGACTGGGTGGACCTGCTCCGCGCCCGCCCGGAGGACGAGCCGATCTGGGATTCCCTCGAGCACGTGGTGGTCCAGATCGTCACCGATCCGGCGAAACCGCTCGAAGAGACCGCGGTGATGATGGAACTCGTCGAGACCAGCCCCGCGCTGCTCGCGAAGAAACTCGAAGTGCACCTGCGCGTCACCCGTCTGGTCGGTGAGGTGATCGCCGAACGCACGGGCACGAACATCGACACCGACCTCTACCCCAACCTGCTGCACCTGGCGGTCGGATCGGCGTGCAAGGCGTCGCTCGACCTGTGGATGAGCGGCAAATCCGGCGCGAGCGGACCCGAAGAACTGGTCCGCGACGCCATGCGCCAACTCCGTCAGGGAATCCCGCAGCCGTAGCCGGCTGCCCCGAATCACTCTTCGTTCCACCGACTCAGAAGGAGCCTCTCGTGGCCACCTATCTCTATCGGATCGGCAGATTCGCCTACCGGCGAAAAGGTGCGGTCCTCAGCGTCTGGTTGGTGATCCTGGTCCTCATGGGCGTCGGGGCGGCAACACTGTCCGGGCCCACGAAGGACTCGTTCTCCATCCCGGGCACCCCCGCGCAGCAGGCGCAGGACCTGATGGCCGAACGGTTCCCCGAAGCCGCGGGCAGCGACCCGATGAACGCCGTCAGCGCGCGTTACGTGTTCGCCGCTCCCGAGGGGCAGACCCTCGAGAGCGAGCAGAGTCGGCAGGCGATGGACGCGGTGCTCGCCAAGGTGCGCGGCATCGACCAGGTCCAGGACGCCGCCAAGGTCGATCCCGCCACCGCCTCGGGCGCCGACGCCGCGAAGGCCCTGGTCAACCCCGTCACGGCGAACGAGCAGCTCGTCGAGATGGCGAAGTCGTCCGCGCCCGACAAGGGAATCGGTGAAGAGGCCGCCGTCGCGAACGCGCAGGCGCTGTCCCCGCTCAACGCCGACAAGACCGTCGGCTACGTCGAGGTGCCGTTCAAGGGCAGCATGGGTGACGTCGACCAGGCTCTGCGCGACCAGATCTCGGCCGCTGCCGACGCCGGCCGCAACGCCGGACTGACCGTCGAGATCAGTGGTTCCGCCGCCAACGAAGCCGAACCGCCCGGTGGCGCCACCGAGCTCGTCGGTATCGGCGTGGCCGCTGTCGTGCTCGCACTGACGTTCGGTTCGCTGGTCGCCGCCGGTCTGCCGTTGATCACCGCGATCATCGGCATCATGATCGGCAGCCTCGGAATCACCGTCGCCACCGGCTTCACCGACCTCAGCTCGATGACACCCACGCTGGCCATCATGATCGGCCTGGCCGTCGCCATCGACTACTCGCTGTTCATCGTGTCCCGGTTCCGGCACGAACTCACCCTCACGGACGACCGCTCGGAAGCGGCCGGACGTGCCGTCGGCACCGCCGGTTCCGCCGTGGTGTTCGCCGGTCTCACGGTGATCATCGCCCTGATCGCGCTGCGCGTCGTCGGGATCCCGTTCCTCTCCGACATGGGTGCGGCCGCCGCGTTCACGGTGTTCATCGCCGTCTCGATCGCGTTGACGCTCCTGCCCGCGATCCTCGGGCTGTTCGGGAAGAAGGCGTTCGCAGGCAAGATCCCGTTCCTCAGCAGTCGCGACCTCGAGGACGACGAGGGCAAGCCGAGCCTCGCCCTGCGGTACATCAGCGCCGTGGTCCGCCGTCCCGCGATTCCGCTGATCGCCGGAGTCGTGGTGCTCGGGGCGCTCGCCATCCCCGCGACCGGCCTGAGCCTGGCCCTGCCCAGCGAGGGCACCGGCGACCCCGCCACCAGCTCCCGGCAGGCCTACGACCTCGTGAGCGAAGGCTTCGGCCCCGGCAAGAACGGTCCGCTGCTCGTCGTCGTCGACGCCAAGGACGTCACCACCGGCACGCCGTCGGAGGCATTCGGTGAGGTCGTGAAGACCATCACTGCGCAGGACGACGTGTCCAACGCGCAGGTCGTCGGCGTGAACAAGGCCGGTGACACCGCGCAGATCCTGGTGACGCCGAGCAGCGCCCCCAGCGATCCGGCGACGATGGACCTGGTGAACAACATCCGCGGTGCGGAGGCAGGTCTGCACGATTCGATCGGCGTCAACTACGGCGTCACCGGGCAGACCGCGCTCGAAGGCGACGTGTCCGAGACGCTGCAGGACGCGCTGATCCCGTACCTCGCGGTGGTCGTGGGCCTGGCCTTCCTCCTGCTGCTGCTCGTGTTCCGGTCGGTGCTCGTGCCGCTGACGGCCACGCTCGGCTTCCTCCTCAGCGTCGCGGCCACGTTCGGTGCCACGGTCGCGGTGTTCCAGGAGGGCTGGGGCGGCATCATCTCCAACCCGCAGCCGATCGTCAGCTTCATGCCGATCTTCCTGATCGGCGTCGTGTTCGGTCTCGCGATGGACTACCAGGTGTTCCTGGTGACCCGGATGCGGGAGGAATACGTCCACGGCGCGACCGCGAAGCAGGCCGTCACCGTCGGCTTCAACCACGGTGCCCGGGTGGTCAGCGCCGCCGCGGTCATCATGATCTCGGTGTTCGCGGCGTTCATCGCCGAGCCGAACTCGTTCATCAAGTCGATCGGCTTCGCCCTGGCGGCGGCCGTGTTCTTCGACGCCTTCGTCGTGCGCATGGTGATCATCCCGTCCGTGATGGCACTGCTCGGCGACAAGGCGTGGTGGCTGCCGAAGTGGCTGGACAAGATCCTGCCCAACGTGGACATCGAGGGCGAGAAGCTGAAGAAGGTCCTGCACGACGCGGACGAGCCGCTGCAGCCCGTCCGGTAGGCGCTTCGCGCCCGTGCGCCTTTCTGGTAGTGCCTGCTACCAGAAAGGCGCACAAGGCCGTAGGCCTTCTGTTGGTAACCTTCGGACACAATGATGACCCGCCAGGATCGCTGCCCATGTTGAATGCCCTGCTCACCACGTACCTCCGCCCGTACAAGCGGGACCTCACGGCGGTCGTCCTGTTCCAGCTCGTCGCGACCGCGGCCGCCCTGTACCTGCCCAGTCTGAACGCCGATCTCATCGACAACGGCGTCACCAAGGGCGACACCGGGTACATCCTGTCCACGGGCGTCATGATGCTGCTCGTCACCGTCGTGCAGATCATCTGCTCGATCGGTTCGGTGTTCTTCGGCGCCCGTGCCGCAATGGGTTTCGGGCGCGACGTGCGCCGCGCCGTGATGCATCAGGTCGGGAGCTTCTCGTCCCGCGAGTTCGGCCGCTTCGGCGCGCCGTCCCTGATCACCCGCAACACCAACGACGTGCAGCAGGTGCAGATGCTCGTCGTGATGAGCTGCACGATCCTGGTGATGGCGCCGATCATGTGCGTCGGCGGTGTCGTGATGTCGATCCGGGAGGACGCCGGGCTCGCCTGGATCCTGGCGGTCACCGTGCCGGTTCTCGCGCTGTCCATGGGGTTCGTGATCTCGCGGATGGTGCCCGCGTTCCGGGAGATGCAGACCCGCATCGACGGGGTCAACCGGGTGCTGCGTGAGCAGATCACCGGTATCCGCGTGGTGCGGGCGTTCGTCCGTGAGCGCTCCGAGGTGGCGCGGTTCGGCGACGCGAACGAGCAGCTCACCCAGACCGCCCTGCGGGTCGGCAGACTGACGGCGGTGATGTTCCCCCTCGTGATGGTCATCGCGAACATCACCAGCGTCGCCGTCATCTGGTTCGGCGGCCACGAGATCAACAGCGGCACCATGCAGGTCGGCTCGCTGACCGCGATGCTCAGCTACATCATGCAGATCCTGATGTCGGTGATGATGGCGTCGTTCATCGCGATGATGGCCCCCCGCGCCACCGTCTGCGCCGAACGCATCGGCGAGGTGCTCGCCACCGATTCCACCGTCGTGCCGCCGGTCGATGCGGTCACCGTGCTGGAGAACCCCGGTGTGGTGGAACTGCGCGACGCCCAGTTCAAGTTCCCCGGCGCCGACGAACCGGTGTTGCGCGACATCAGCTTCCGCGCCGAACCGGGCAAGACCACGGCGATCATCGGCGGCACCGGCTCCGGCAAGACGACGCTGCTGTCGCTGATCCCGCGTCTCATCGACGCCACGTCGGGTTCGGTCACCGTGTCCGACACGGAGGTGCGTCGCATCGACCTCGACGTCCTGCGGTCCGGCATCGGACTCGTTCCGCAGCGGCCGTACCTGTTCTCGGGCACCGTCGCCACCAACCTCCGGTACGGCAAGCCCGATGCCACCGACGACGAACTGTGGCGGGCTCTGGAGATCGCGCAGGCCGCCGATTTCGTCCGCGCGATGCCCGAGGGTCTCGACACCCCGATCTCGCAGGGCGGCACGACCGTGTCCGGCGGTCAGCGACAGCGACTCGCCATTGCGCGGGCACTGGTCCGTCGCCCGTCGATCTACCTGTTCGACGACTCCTTCTCCGCCCTCGACCTCACCACCGACGCCCGGCTGCGTGCGGCGCTCAAACCCGAAACTTCGGACGCGTGCGTCATCGTCGTCGCCCAACGCGTCTCGACGATCGTGGAGGCCGAGCAGATCGTGGTCCTCGAGGACGGCGCGGTGGTCGGGATCGGCACGCACGACCAACTGCTCGAGACGTGTCCGTGTTACGTCGAGATCGTCGAATCCCAACGATCGGTCCAGGAAGCACTATGAGCGATCGCGCAACCACCACCACTGCCGAAAGGCCCGCCGGCCCCCGTATTCCGGGACCGGTCGCTCCGGGCGCCCCGGGGTCCAAGCCGAACGACCTGTGGCCGTCCACCAAGCGGCTGCTGAGGCGGCTGCGTCCCCACCGGATCGCCGTCGGCATCGTTCTCCTGGTCGCCGCCGTGTCGGTGGTGCTCACCTCGATCGCGCCGCGCATGCTCGGTCAGGGCACGAACCTGATCTTCGACGGCATCATCGGCGCGCAGTTGCCCGCCGGGATGTCGAAGGATCAGGCCGTCGCCGCACTGCGGGCCGACGGGCAGAACACGTTCGCCGACATGGTGTCCGGCATGGCCGTCGTGCCCGGTGTCGGTATCGACTTCAGTGCGCTCGGCCGGGTGCTGGCGATCGTGCTGGCCCTGTACCTGGGGTCGTCGGTGTTCATGTGGCTGTCGGGTTTCCTGCTGAACATCATCGTGCAGGGCGTCGTGAAGAACCTGCGCGCCGAGGTCGAACGGAAGATCCACCGACTTCCGCTGCGCTACTTCGACTCCCACTCCCGCGGCGACCTGCTGAGCCGGGTCACCAACGACATCGACAACGTCTCGCAGTCGTTGCAGCAGACGATGAGCCAGCTGATCGTGTCGGCGATGACGGTGATCGGCATCCTCGTGATGATGATCGTCATCTCGCCGCTGCTCGCGTTGATCGCGGTACTGACGGTGCCGCTGTCGATCCTCGTGACAGCGCAGATCGCGAAACGGTCCAAGACCCACTTCGTGTCGCAGTGGAAGTCGACGGGAGCGCTCAACTCTCACGTGGAGGAGGCGTACACGGGCCACGAACTGGTCACCGTGTTCGGCCGCAGCCGTGAGGTGGAGGCGCGGTTCGAGGAGCAGAACGAGGCGCTCTACCAGGCCAGCTACCGGGCCCAGTTCATCTCGGGTCTGATCATGCCCGCGATCATGTTCCTCGGAAACCTCAACTTCGTGGCCATCGCCGTGCTCGGCGGCATGCGGGTGGCGTCCGGCACGATGAGCCTCGGCGATGTGCAGGCGTTCATCCAGTACTCGCGCCAGTTCACCCAGCCCCTCACCCAGATCGGGGCGATGGTCAACCTCATGCAGTCGGGTGTGGCGTCCGCCGAGCGGGTGTTCGCCATCCTCGACGAGGATGAGGAGGAGCCCGACCTCACCGAAGCTCCCACACCGGCGGAGCCGCGTGATGCGGGTCGCGTCCATACGTTCGGCCGGGTGGAGTTCTCGGACGTGTCGTTCAGCTACTCGCCGGAGAAGCCGCTGATCGAGAACCTGTCGCTGGTGGCGGAACCCGGCCAGATGGTCGCCATCGTCGGACCCACCGGCGCCGGCAAGACCACACTCGTCAACCTGATCCTGCGGTTCTACGAACTCGACGGCGGCAGGATCCTCCTCGACGGCGTCGACATCGCCGAGATGTCGCGCGACGACCTGCGGTCCCGCATCGGCATGGTGCTGCAGGACGCGTGGCTGTTCGGCGGCACCATCCGCGACAACATCGCGTACGGACGTCCCGACGCCACCGAGGAGGAGATCCAGGCGGCCGCGCGGATCAGCTACGTCGACCGGTTCGTCCACTCGCTGCCCGACGGCTACGACACCGTCATCGACGAAGAGGGCAGCAACATCAGTGCCGGTGAGAAGCAGTTGATCACCATTGCCCGCGCGTTCATCTCGCAGCCGTCGATCCTGATACTCGACGAGGCGACCAGTTCCGTCGACACCCGCACCGAGTTGCTGGTGCAGCACGCGACTGCGGTCCTGCGCAGTGATCGCACGAGTTTCGTGATCGCACACCGCTTGTCGACCATCCGCGACGCCGACCTCATCGTCGTCATGGAGGACGGTCGCATCGTCGAGCAGGGCAGCCACGACGACCTGCTCCTCACCCGCGGCGCGTACTACCGCCTCTACAACAGCCAGTTCGTCGGCGCCGATGTCTGACGACCTGTGAGTACTTGTTAACCGCCCGCGGTTAACAAGTACTCACAGGCAGGCGGCGGCACCCCCGGCTTCGAAGGTGGCGGTGTCGCAGTAGGCGGCGCGGGGATAGTACGGACCCATCGTGGTGGCGGGGTCGGTGTGATTTGTTCTGCGACGCCTGCACCGACTGCGGGTAGAAGGCGTCGGACGGCAGCATGTACCGCAGGAACAGCACCTTCTTCGCGACGTCGGTGGAGCCCCAGGGGAGGACGGTGACGGTCGGGTCGGACGCGGCGCGGGCGGGGACGTCCTGCGGTGCGGCGACGACGTACGTGTAGTTGCCTGCGCCGTCGGTGCGTGTCTGGAAGTCGGCGGCACACGCGACGACCGGGTACGGCGTCACCTGATCGTTCTGGCACATCGACCAGTACCGCACCTGCCGGCCGGGTGCCGTGACGGGTTGGCCGGCACGGGTGTCGGGGAACGTCGGCGCCCGGCCCTGCACGACGACGATGCGTCCGGGCTGGTACGTCAGCCCCGCCCCGACATATTTGTTGTCGCCGTTGGGAAACAGGCCCGACGTGCTCGCGGGGTTCACGAACGTCGCCTCGGGCACGTTGCCGGGGAACGCGCCGGACGCCGCGCCGGCGATGATCTGGTCGAATGCGGCCTCCGCGGCCTGTCCGAGTGGGCCGTTGTCGTAGGCGGAGGGATCGAATGCGGATCCGCAGGTCGGCACCGGCGACGTCCGGCCCCCGAACGTCAGTGTCACGTCGGGTAGTGGAACGCCGCCGGTCGGAGATGCCGGGTCGTCGGGCACGTACACCCGGATGATGAGGAAACCGACGGGTACCGACTGCGCGTCGGCCCCAGCGGGCAGGGCCTGAATCTGGTTGCGGGAGTGGTCTGCCGGGCCGGTCACGACCGTCGCGTGCCAGCGCTTCTGCGTGGCGGGCAGGGCACCGGCGGCGGCGTCGGCGAACGGGTTTCCGCTGCCGGGGTCGGGTCCGATCTGGTTGTCGCGCAACGTGTCGACGGTGTCGAAGTTCGTCCCGTACGTGTTGAGCGAGAAGTAGCGGGCAGCCGGGTAGGTGCCGCTGAGTTCGATGGTGTCACCAGGCCCCAACGCGTAGGGCAGCACCCAGTACGTCGCGTTGGCGTCGGGGAAGGCGACGTCGAGCACGGTCGAGTCGGACATGAACTGCCACGCGCACTGCGCGGTCGGTGGGGGCGCCGCGGACGCGAGGGAGGTGCCACCGGACCACAGCAGCAGAACCAGCACGGCGGCAACGACTTTCCCGGTCATAGCTGTCAGAACACCTCCCCGAACGCGGTCAGCTTGTCGATGCCCTCCCGGTCGATCTCTCCGGGCGTGTACCGGTTGATCAGCTGGATGTAGGCGAGGTACCGGGCCATCGCGTCGGCACCCTGCTGTGCGAACGCCGGGGGTAGCGGCGCGGCGAGCTGAGTCGGCAGATACTGGGTCATCAGCTGGGCGGCCATGGCCGGACCGCGCGGGTCGTGATCGAAGGTGTTGTCGAGTTCCGCCCGGCCGCGTTCGGTGGCGTAGTCGTAGAACTCGTACTGGAACGAGGCCGGGTCGACGTAGGCGGTGGGTCCCAACCACTTCGAATACACCGCGACCTTCGCCTCGGGGGTGCGCAGCACGTAGATGTGGGTGGGGGAGTTGTTCCAGTTGACCCCCTGCGGTGCGTGCTCGTTGGTGGCGAGGACGACGTGGTCGCGACCGGCCGCGGCGTTGCTCCGCAGCAACGGCAGGAGGTCGACGCGTTCGGCATAGGTGGCGAACAGGTCCCCGGACATCCAGTTCCGGTCGCCGTGACCGAGCGTCGCGAGCAGCGGCACCACGTCGACGCTCGACGTGAGCTGACCGCGCGGGGTGTCGGTGTCGCCGGTGAATCGCCCGGTCGGGTCGGCGACGATCAGCGGGATGTGGAACGCCTCGTCGTAGGCGGTGGACAGTTTGCCTGCGACGAAGCCGTGCGCCCCGGCGTATTCGCCGTGATCGGACGTCATGACGAAGACGGTGTTCGCCGCGACGTCTTCCGGCAGCGAGTTGATCACCGTGCCGATGTGGTGATCGACCATCGACAGCACGTTGGTGTAACTGTCCAGGGCCCGCTCCCAGTACGTGTACGGGGCGAACGCGATGTGTCGGTCGGGATCGGTGCCCTGACCGTAGGGCTGGAGGTAGTAGTTCGACAGATTCTGGATGTCGTCGGTGACGCCGCCCCACACCAGGGCCTGGAACTCCCGCGCGAACACCTGGGTGCTCGGTTTGGACTGCAGTGCCTTCTCGGGTTCCCAGTTGGGCGGCACGGACGGAAAACCCAGCCGCGGAGGGTCGCTCTCGGCGGTGGTCACCGACCAGGCCCGGGCGGGGCTCAGCGGGGGAACGTTGTTCGCGTACAGCGACTGATACCGTTCCGCTTCCGTTCCCGCCCAGAAGAACTGCTGGTCGTGGGGATTGACGAAGCTCGCGGTGAGGCAGAACGGGCCGTCCCCGGGCTTCCGCGTCGACAACCACGCCGCGGCCTGGTCGGCGATGTGCCCGTCGAATTCGAATCCCTCACCGTTCATTCCGATGATGTCGGGCATCGTCAGTCCGTCGAACCCGTACTCCTCGAGGTAGCCGGGGGCGAGCCCGGAGTCCTCGTCGGGGGACGGCGACAGATGCCACTTCCCGACGTACGGCGTGACGTAGCCCGCCTGCCGCAGCAGTTTGCCGTACGTCGGAAAGTCCCTCCCCATCGCGGGCGACGGGACGGGGGAGGCCCGATTGCCGGTCCGCGTCTGCAGCATCCAGTTCTGCAGCGGATAGAGGCCGGTGACGAAACACGCACGGCCGGGGCTGCATGCCACCCCGGCCGTGTAGTGCTGCGTGAACTTCACCCCGGGCGCCCACAGCGTGTAGAGGTTGGGCATGAACCGCTGCAGGAACTGGTCGGCAGTGGTGATTTCCGCCGGAAAGACCTGGGGAAACCGCATCTCGTCGACGACGATGAACACGATGTTGGGCTGCACGTAATTGCTGGGCTGACGATGCAGCGGCTTCTCCGACGCGTCCGCCCGGCGGTCGAAGAGGCCCGACATCACGGTTACCCCGCCGGCGACCGCCGCACCCGAGAGAAACGTTCTCCTGTCGATCCGATGGCCGGCCTTCTCGTCGCTCATGGCGGTTCCTCCGGTCGAAGGGCTGGGATCGTCTCCCTGTCTGTACCCACTTTCGAACGAAGTAGTGATGTGTCGCCGGAAATGTCGCCCGTGATTGGATACACCCGTGAATGCCGTAGTCCCGACCCCGCCCGATCCGTTCTTCACCGTCGGCACCCGACTCGACGGGCAGCTGGGCCGCACCGGAACCATTCACACCCCGCACGGCGACATCGCGACGCCGTCGTTCGTGGCCGTCGGCACCAAGGCCACCGTCAAGGCGGTGCTGCCGGAGAGCATGAAGGAGCTGGGCGCGCAGTCGCTGCTCGCCAACGCGTACCACCTGTACCTGCAGCCCGGGCCGGACATCGTCGACGAGGCCGGCGGTCTGGGCAAGTTCATGAACTGGGACGGCCCGACGTTCACCGACAGCGGCGGATTCCAGGTCATGTCGCTGGGCGTCGGGTTCAAGAAGGTCCTCGCGATGGAAGCCGTCGGGGTGCGCTCCGACGACGTCATCGCGAAGGGCAAGGAACGCCTCGCGACCGTCGACGACGACGGCGTCACGTTCAAATCGCACCTGGACGGGTCGCGGCACCGGTTCACCCCCGAGGTGTCGATGCAGATCCAGCACCAGCTCGGCGCCGACATCATGTTCGCGTTCGACGAGCTCACCACACTGCTGAACACCCGTGGATACCAGGAGCGGTCGGTGGAGCGGACGCAGGCGTGGGCGGTGCGCTGCATCGCCGAGCACGAGAAGCTCACCGCCGAGCGTTCCCATCGCCCGTACCAGGCGCTGTTCGGGGTCGTGCAGGGCGCGCAGTACGAGGACCTGCGGAGGCAGGCGTGCCGGGGGCTCGAGTCGATCACGGGGGAGAGCGGCCGCGGTTTCGACGGGTACGGCATCGGCGGGGCGCTCGAGAAGCAGAACCTGGGCACCATCGTCCGCTGGTGCAACGAGGAGCTTCCCGAGCACAAGCCGCGGCACATGCTCGGCATCAGCGAGCCGGACGACTTCTTCGTGGCCATCGAGAACGGCGCCGACACGTTCGACTGCGTGAATCCGTCGCGGGTCGCGCGCAACGCCGCGATATACCACCCGGACGGCCGGTTCAACATCAACACCAGCCGCTTCCGTCGTGACTTCACGCCCATCGACGAGAACTGCGATTGCTACACCTGCGCGAATTACACCAGCGCCTACATTCACCATTTGTTCAAGGCGAAGGAAATGCTGGCGTCCACGCTGTGCACCATCCACAACGAACGCTTCACCGTCCGGTTGGTCGATCAGATCCGCGCCAGCATCGAAGGCGGCTACTTCGACGAGTTCAAGGCCGACACCCTGGGTCGCTTCTACCGCACGTGAGTGGGAAAGCGTCCTCGGGCACACTTTCCCACTCACGTGGGGGTCAAAGCTGGTAGGTGGGTTCGCGCTTCTTCACGTAGGCGATGACGCGGTACGTGATCGGCATGACCAGTACCTCGACGAGGGTCTTCCACAGGAAACCGACGATCACGTAGTTGACGAAATCGCTCCACGTGCTGATGCCGATCGCGCCTGCGGCGATGGAGCAGAAGATCAGGGTGTCGGCGAACTCACCGACGATGGTGGAACCGATGAGCCGCGCCCACAGGTGCTTCTCCTTGGTGCGCTCCTTGATCAGGACCAGCGTCACCGAGTTCAGCATCTGCCCGACGAGGTAACCGGCCAGCCCGGCGAGCAGCAGACGCGGGTAGACGCCGACGACGGACCGCAGCGCTTCCTGGTTCTCGTAGAAGTCGGCGGACGGCAGCTCGATGAGGAGCCAGAAGCAGAACGCGGCCAGGATCAGGGCGCCGAAGCCCAGGTAGATCGCGCGACGGGTCGACTTGAACCCGTACACCTCGCTGAGGACGTCGCCGAGAATGTAGGCCAGCGGGAACAGGAAGAAGCCGCCGTCGGTGATGACGGGCAGGATCTGCAGCGGTCCGATGGTCAGCGACGAATCGGCGAAGAATGCGACGCCCTTCGTCGCGCAGATATTCGAGATCAGCAGCGTCGCGGTGAAGAGGGCGACGAACGTGGGGTAGTACCCCCGGCTGACGTGCGCGAACGTCGCGTGGTCGTCTGGTTTGGTCTGCTGATCTGAGGCTGTCACGCCGCAATCCAAGCACCTGCACGGGGAAAGGCGCGAATCAGGAACGGGTGAACGTACCTTTTGTCCGATCTGACGCGACGAAAGGTACGTTCACCCGCACGGTAGGGAGTGGTTCGGACTAGCCCTGGACGACGCGCGTGCCGCCGGCCAGTTCGTCGTGCTTGCCCTGCTTGGTGGGGCTGCCGTTGATGGTCACCCCGATGACGATCGCGGCGACGACGCCGAGCAGTCCGAACAGGAACCCGAGGAGCGGGAACCCGCCGAGCGCGGACAGGACGTAGAAACCGTTCCTGGTCAGCGACTGCTGCTGGGTGGGGAGTCCGCCGTTCGGGCCCTCGACGCGCAGGCCCAGAATCTGCTTGCCCAGGGTCTGCCCCCTCGTCGTTTCGAGGAAGACGAAATAGCCGACGGCGGCGGCCGCGGTGAGGATCGCGCCGAGGACGCTGCCCACGAAGTTGCCCAGCACCAGCGCGAGGACGGTGCTGACCACGGCCATCGGGATGCCGACGATCAGGCCGTCGATCACTCGTGCGCCCAGGCGGGGAAGAAGTTCACCGGGGCGGGACGGGTCGAACCCGAAGTCCGGCTGCGCGAACGGCTGGGTGCCGAACTGCTGCGCCGAATCGAACTGCGGCGGTGCACCGAACTGCTGTCCGTGCTGCTGCCCCGCCCCGTTGTAGTGCGGTTGCCCGTACTGCTGCCCGCCGAACGGCTGTTGTCCCTGGCCTGGATCGAATCCACCGGTAGTCATGTGTTCCCCCTCGAATCTCGAGTCCTGAATGTCTCGGATGACGCCTGAGCACCTTACGCAAGGGGTGGGAGTGACTCGAGTGACGGGAGTAGCAAAACGGGTGAGCATACTTCCGTCCTCGTTGGACAGGAAGCACGCTCACCCGTGGGGAGCGGTCGGTCAGGCCGCGACGTAACGGCCGGTGAGCACGCGGTACGCGTAGGTCGACGCGATGATCGTGATCGGGATCGAGACGAGAAGTCCGACGCCGCAGAGGATTGCACCGACGATGTTGATGCCGACGAGGGCCAGGGCCAGCAGCAGCACCGGGCCGACGTTCTGCGAGATGACGCGGAAGCTCGACTTGATGCCGGTGATGGCGTCCTCGTTCTGATCGATGACGAACTGCAGCGTCCACCAGGTCAGGAAGATCACGATGAGACCCGGGATGATGAGCAGGACGAAACCGATGGTGGCGGCCACACCGATGATCACGCTGGCGATGATGATCGCCCCGACATTGGTGAACTGGAAGAACGAACCGAACGCCGGCTTGTTCCCGTCCACTTCGTGCAATGCGCCCCGCACCAGAGCCGCATTGATCAGGTAGCCGACGATGGTCGTGACGATCGTGCCGATGATGCGCCACACCGAGAACGCCGCGCTCATGTCGGACGACGTGCTGAAGCCGCCGAAGACGAGGTTCAGCACGACCTGGATGATGGCGGCGATCAGCAGGATGCCGATCCAGATGAGCGCGTTGTCCTTGAACTTGTTCCAGCCGTAGCCGATCGCGTCGCCCACGGAGAACTGCCCCGGCGTCTGCCCAGGCGTGCCGTAATCCGACATCGGCGGGGGCGGCGGATATCCACCGGGCGGCGGTCCCTGGTGCGGCGGCGGGTAATTGCCCTGCGGCGGCGGGTAATTTCCGCCGGGCGGCGGCGGTGGGTAATTACCGGGCGGTGGATAGTTTCCGCCGGGCGGCGGCGGGTAGTTTCCGCCGGGCGGCGGTGGCGGATATCCGCCGGGCGGCGGTCCCTGCGGCGGCGGAGGGTAATTCCCCGGGGGCGGCGGATAACCACCGGGCGGCGGTGGAGGATTGCCCTGCGGGGGGTATCCGCCCTGGTCACCACCTTCAGGTTTGTCGTTAGGGTCGTATCCACCAGTCGTCATGTGATCCCCTCAGCAAGAGTTGAATGCTCGCGCGTGACAGTGCGAATAAACACTACGTGGACAATCCTTTACTCGCCTCCCTTTGGTCTGCTTCTTCTCCTGCGGTTTTGATGCTTTACGCTGGTTATCGTGACTAATTCTGGGGGATCGGACGATTCGAATCCGTACAACGGGCAAACACCACCCACTTACGGCGAGCCCGGCTTGCCGCGCGACGGATACGGGGTCGACGAATCCGGTTATCCCACCTATTCGGCGCCCACCGAGAAGTATCCCGACTATCAGCAGCCGGGCGCGTACGGGACGTCGCCGAATCCGTATGCCGCGCCGAATCGGAATCAGTACGGCGGCGACCAGTACGGGGCTCCGAACCAGCAGTACGGGACGCCCAACCCGTATGCCGCCCCGAATCAGTACAGCGCCCCCAACCAGTACGGCGGCGCACCCAATCAGTACGGGCCGCCGGGCCAGTACGGCGGTCCCGCCCCGCAGTACGGCGCACCGAACCCGTACGGCGCGCCCTACCCGCAGTCGCTGGGGACGAACGGTCTCGCGATCGCGGCGCTGATCACGTCGATCGTCGGTGGATGCTTCTACGGGGTCGGCTCCGTCGTCGGCATCATCCTCGGCATCATCGCGCTGGGCCAGATCAAGCAGTCCGGGCAGGAGGGCCGTGGGCTCGCGATCGCCGGAATCGCCATCGGCGGCGCCTACGTCGTCGGCTGGATCCTGTTCTTCGTGATCATGGTGATTGCGGCGGCGTCGGGAGCCTGACCACCCACGGTTCGCGGTGCAGGCGGGCCGGGTCGAACCGGTCGAGGAGTATCCCGAGATCCACGACCTCGCCCGGTTCCGCGAGCCCGAGCGACGTCGCCAGCACTCCGAGGACGTCGCTCGGGGTGCGTCCCAACGCTTTCTGGTCGGTGAGCGTGACGGCGCCGTCGCGTTTCGCGAGCCGTTTGCCGTCCTCGTTGAGTGCGAGGGCCACGTGCGCGTAGGTGGGGGTGGTCAACCCGAGCAGCCCGGCGAGGTATGCCTGACGGGGCGCGGACGAGAGCAGGTCGTCGCCGCGTACCACCTGATCGATTCCCTGGGCGGCGTCGTCGACGACCACCGCGAGGTTGTAGGCGGGTGTGCCGTCGCCGCGACGCAGCACGAGGTCGTCCACCATGCCGGAATAGCTGCCGTGCAGGACGTCGTCGATGGTGAACGAGGTGACGCCGGCGCGCAGGCGCAGCGCGGGTGGTCGTCCGCCGGCGAGCCGGTCTGCGCGTTCGTCCGGTGTCAGGTTGCGGCACGTCCCCGGGTAGGCGCCCTGCGGTGCGTGCGGCGCCGACGCCGCTTTCTGGATTTCTCTTCTCGTGCAGAAACACTCGTACGTGAGACCGGCGGCATGGAGTTCGGCGATGGCCGCGTCGTACCGCGACAGTCGGTGTGATTGCGAGACGACGTCGCCGTCCCAATCGAGGCCGAGTTCCGCGAGGTCGGCCAGTTGCCGGTCCCGGGCGCCCTCGCGGACGCGGTCGAGGTCTTCGACGCGCATGAGGAACCGTCGGCCGGTGGACCGGGCGAACAACCACGCCAGCACGGCCGTCCGGAGGTTGCCGAGGTGCAGGTCGCCGGACGGGCTGGGCGCGAACCGACCCGCGCCCGCCGCCCGATGTGACGGCGGTTCACTCTGACGAGACGGATGTGACATCGGCCGAGGGTCAGCTGGCCAGTTCGATCGACGACGACGGCACGACGTCGGCGCCCTGCAGAATCATGCCGAGCTGAATGTCGAGGGCGTGCTCGAGGTACTCGGGCGGGTACAGCGCCGGACTGCCGATCGCATCGAGGGCGAGACCGTCGACGGTGGCGAGGAGAAGCGCCGCACGGGTTTCCGCCTCCGGGGTGCCGATCCCGATGAGCACGGCGGACAGTCCCGTCCGGATGGTGAACAGGGTCTTGCGCCGGATCTCGGCGAGCGACGGGGAGGTGGCGGCCCGGACGGCGAATGCCGCCATGACGTGCGCCTCCCGCGACCGCGCCTCGTCGAGCGGGAGCAACTGGGACATCGCGGCGAACAGGGCCCGGGCGGGATCCCCGCCGCGGTCGACCTCCGACAGTCGGGTGAGTAGTTTGTCGACGAGGGTTCGCAGGGCGAACGCGAACATCTCGTCCTTCGTGGAGAAGTGGTGCTGGACGGCTCCGATGGACACGCCCGCCCTCTTGGCGACCTCGCGCACGCTGGCGCCCTCGAGACCCGACTCGGCCGCGACGTCGAACAGGGCTGCGGCCAGGCGTTCGGGGCTGGTGGACGAGTATCGGCGTTCGCGCATGCCTCGAACATTACTGACGTATTGAATTAATACCTGCGTCAGGTGCGCGTGTTGCCGCGAGTGGCGGGTGTGACTTCGGCTATCGGCGGACGTACGTCAGGAAGATCATCCCGCTCTCGAACGCGCGGGACGCGGCCAGCCGGAACCGCTGCGGGCCGAATTCGCCGTCGAACAGGGGAATGCCGGTGCCGATCGCGACGGGGTTGAGCTTGATCCGGAGCTCGTCGATCTCGGGCTCCACGGCGGCGGCGAGCTTCCCGCCGCCGCACAGCCAGATGTCCTTGCCGTCCTCTCGCTTGAGTTCGCGCACCTTCTCGATCGGATCGCCCGCGACGATCTCGACGTCCGGGTCGGGCGACTCGGTGATCGTGGTCGAGAAGACGTACTGCCGCAGATGCGCGTACGGGCTGGTCACGCCGAGGTCGAGGGCGGGCTGGTAGGTGGCGCGGCCCATGAGCAGTGTGTCGAAATGGTTGTTGGGGGCGTCGATTCCCAGCGGTGCCCGCATGTGAGTGGGGACCGTCTCGGGGTACTCGGCGATCATCACGGGCATGTGATCGCCGTCGATCTCGAAGATGGTGCCGGTGGGGTCCGAGCCGTCGGCGCCGGCGATGAATCCGTCGATGGTGGCGGCGGCGTAGTAGACGAGCTTTCGCATGTGAGTCCTCCCGAAGTCGATAACTACTCCATTTGTAGTACTATGTCCGAAGTGGTTGCAAGTCTTTTGTCGAGGAGTGCCGATGGTGCAGAATCCGGAACGACGTGCGGCTCTCGTGAACGCGGCGATCGAAGTGCTTGCGCGAGAGGGTGCACGCGGTCTCACCTTCCGCGCCGTCGACGTCGAGGCGAGCGTCCCCAAGGGGACGGCCACCAATTACTTCGCCAGCCGCGACGACCTGTTCGACCAGGTCGGCAAGCGGATTCACGAACGCATGGGCCCCGACCCCTCGGTGGTCGAGGAAAGCGGTCGCAAGCCGCAGAATCTCGAGCTCGCGATCGAGTACATGCAGGGGTTGTTCGGCAGGATCACCCGCGATCGGACGGGCTATCTCGCGTTGCAGGAATTGCGACTCGAAGCGGTCCGGCGGCCCGAGTTGCGGACCGCGCTGACGCGCACGATCTCCGAGAACCTGGAGCGCGACATCGGGTTTCACCTCGACTCGGGACTGCCCGGTGATCGCAGCACCGTGCTGATGCTGTACCTCGCGATGAATGCGCTCATCGTCGAGCACCTGACGCTGCCCGGCGTGCTCGACGGGGTCGACACGGAGCGGCTCGTCGCCGATCTCGTGACGCGTGCCGTCGCTACGCCGGACGCCTGAGCGCGTAGTCGTCCACGTACTCCTGGCCCGACAGTGTCATGAGGGCGTGCATCAGCTCGTCCGTCGCGGCCCGGACGACGTGCCGGTTGTCGCGTAGCTCGGCGAATCGGGAGAAGTCGAGTGGTTCGCCGACGGTCACTGATACCGTGCCGAATCGCCACATCCTCGATCCGACGGGGTTGACCTGTCGTGTGCCGTGCATGGCGACGGGCACGACCGGGGCGCCCGTCGCGAGCGCGACCCGGGCGATTCCGGTCTTGCCCTTGTGGAGTCGACCGTCGGGCGACCGGGTGCCCTCGGGGTAGATTCCCCAGACCTTGCCGTCGTCCAGGATCTTCTCCGCGGTGTTCAGTGCGGATTCCGCCGCGGAGGCCCCGGATCGGTCGATCGGCACCTGGCCGGCCGCGGTGAAGAACCAGCGTTTCGCGCGACCCTTCGCGCCGCCCTCGGTGAAGTACTCGCTCTTGGCCACGAACGTGATGCGCCTGCGCACCATCAGGACGAGGAAGAACGAGTCGACGACGGTGAGGTGATTGCTCGCCAGGATCACCGGGCCCGACACCGGGATGTGGTGCGCGCCGTCGATCGTGGGCCGCCCGACGATCCGCAGCACCGGTCCGATCAGCACGTACTTGAAGATCCAGTACCACACGGTGAACTCCTGACTCGGGGGCCAAAGTGAGTAGACATTGTCTACCCCCTGTCATGATAGACACTGGCTACATGAGTGGAGAAGTGCAACCCCTGCGCGCGCGGCTGATCGACTGCGGGCGCGAATTGCTGGACGACGGCGGCATCGACGCCGTCGGGCTACGCGCCGTCGCCCGGCACGCGGGTGTCTCACACGGCGCGCCGCGGCGGTACTTTCCCACCCACAAGGCGCTGCTCGCCGCGATCGCCGCGTCAGGATTCGCCGAGCTGTCCGAACGGCTCCGGTCGGCGATCGTGTCCGAGGCGGACCCCCTCGCACGCGTGCGGCGGACGGCACGGCAGTACCTCTCCTTCGCCGACACCCACCGCACCCTGTTCGAATTGATGTTCCGGCACGACCTGCTCGAGGGTTCGGGAGAGGACCTGCGGCACCACTCGAAACCCCTGTTCGAGACGGTCGTCGCACTCGTCGCGGACGCAGGCGCCGAGACCCCGCACGTGGTCGCGTTGAACCTGTGGACCCAGCTGCACGGGGTGGCGACCCTCCGCGCCACCCGCAGCATCGAGGTGATCGTCGGCGACTTCGACGTGGAGGCGTTCGTCGCGCAGCTGATCGACCTCCATCTCAGGGCGTAGGCAGGACGGCGCGCGGCAGGTCGGCCCGCAGTTCCACATCGGTGACGAAGTCCCCGTCGTCCGGCTGGTAGCGACGCTGCGGATCGAAGTCCTCCACCCGGAAGCTGTCCAGCGTGGGGGAGTGTGTCGTGACGGCGAGGGTTCCGCCGTCGAGATCGAACTGCAGGAGTCGCTGGAACCCGGTCTCGCGGCGGCTGTCGACCGTGAAGTACTGGTAGTCGGCGAGCAACTCCACGACCTTCCGGTCCGTGTCGCCCACCTTCCGGTCGGTGACCGTCGTCTGCCCGTCGACGTGTCCCGCGAGGACCAGGAAGACCGTCTCGAAGGGAACGACGAGCCGATTCCAGATCTGCTGTCCCGCACTGCTACCGATGTCGCCGAACCCGCTCATCCGCAGCGAGCCGTCCTCGTCCAGGTAGTAGTGGCTGCCGATCACCCCGTTGCGGTCCGGGTGGTCGGCGAGCACGTCCTCGGCCCACTGCAGCACGTGTTCGGGTGGGTTGTAGCCGATGTAGAGCATCAGGAATTTCGCGCCGGCGATGTCGAGCAGGTCGTAGTGCGCCGAATTGTCCGTGTCCGTGACGGATTCGCCCCAGTACGGCTGGTCACGGTACCGCCACGGCCCGAAGAACTCGTTGTAGAGGGCGTGGTTCTTCTCGTGCTCGCCGGGAATGAGTCGTCCGCCGACGTTCCACAGGTTGTCGTGGTTGCCGGGCAGGACACCGTAGGGAATGCCGGCCTCTTCGAGCGTCGCCATCGCCTTGTCCGCCACCTCGAACTCGGGCCGGGCGCGGGACTCGGGTGCTCCCGGACGAATCCAACTCTGGACGAGGTCGCCGGTGTGCATGGAATAGGCGATCTTGCGTTCGGCGGCATTCTCGGCGGTCCAGCGGGTCATGTCGAAGTACACCTCCGGCCGGTCCCGGGACACGTACTGGGTGTCGCTGATGTGCTGCAGCGCGAAGTCGTACGCGTTCGGGTCGGCGAACTGCTGATCGGCTGTCGCGTTGGCCTCGCGGAAACTCCGATCCCGTCGAGGGCCGTCGATGACGAGGATCTGAGCGGAGTCCTCGCTCTCGATCCGGGTGGTCAGGGTGACCGGACCGCCCGGACCGGACGGCTGCGCCGTCGCGACCGGCTCACCCCAGCTCTGCCCCTCCTCGTCCCACACGTGCATTGCGAGGTCGTCGAGATTCACCGAACGCCCGTGCCAGGTCACGTCCGTGCCGGCGGACTCCGGGCCGAACCGGACCTCGTACCGCATGTACGGGTACTCGTCGAAGCGGTGGCTGGTGGCCGACCTACCGTCCGACTCCTCACCCGGAACCCGCTGTGAGGGAGCGGCGTCGCCGGTGATCCCGGCGAACATGACCGCGGATGCGAGGGGCGCCGAGGTGACGAGGCCACGCGCCGGCAGACCGGACGCGCCCCGGGGTTCGGGATCGGCCGCCGCGACCACGTCACCGCCGAGCAGCGCCGCGGCGAGTGACACCGCCGTCAGCGCGGCGATCCTGCCCGGCACGCTCATGACCTGAGGTTACAAGCGCGACCGGGCAGGCGCTCGGGTCAGGCCTTGCGGCCGAGGAAGGCCAGGACCCTGGTCTGCTCGTCGGCGTCCGCCGGGACGTCCACGGCGGGGCCGCACACTCCGGCCGTGCGGATGCTTTCGCCCATCTGCTCGGCCACGCCGCCCACCCAGGTCAGGTCGCCTGCGGGGATGGTCTCGTCGAGGCCGGTGGCCCGGGCCAGGTCCCAGCCGTGGACCACCAGGTCGAAGCAGTAGAAGCTGTCGATGGTCTTGCCGAGGTCGGTGCGGCCGAAGTGCCCGTCGTACTCGCGGCTCACGAGAGCCGGGTCGTTCAGGATCTCCTGCATGCCATCGCGCGTGGCCGCCCACGCGGCCACCGGGTCGTCGTCGACGGACGGCGGCTCCGGCAGTTCCAGATCGACGACGGTGACGATGTAGCGCTGCGTGTCGATCACGTGCCGCACGACGTCGCGGGCCGTCCAGCCGTCACACGGGGACGCGTCGTCCCAGCGTGCGGCGGGTACGGATTCGACGCGCTTCGTGAACTTCGCGGCGAGGTCGCGGTAGTGGGCTGCGGGGGTTTCGGTTGTCGAGGTCATGCTGCCGATTCTTCTCCCGTCCCGCGTCCGAGGGCTTGAACATTTCCGACATCGACGACAGATTCCGTTCCGTGCCAGTCGGGGGCCTCACTGGTGAGGAGGTCGGACGGGGTGAGCGAGGAGATCCGCCGGCATTCCCGCGACAGGTGCGCTTGGTCGCTGTAGCCGGCGGTGGCGGCGAGTTCGGCGAGTCCGGTCCGCGTCCCCGATTGCGCCAGCGCCATGAACCGTTGCAGCCGCAGGATTCCGCGGAGGGTCGCGGGCCCGTATCCGAACGCGTCGTTGCATCGCCGCTGCAGTTGCCGCTCGGTGACCGAGGCGGCGTCGGCGAGCGCGCCCACGTTCCACGAATGCCGGGCGAGCGCCTTCCGGACGGTGCCGATCAGAGGGTCGGCTTCCGGTCCGCGGGTTCGCCACGCGCGCACGGCGTTCTCGAACAGGGCGATGCGTTCCGCGTAGCCGGGAGCGTTGTCGAGCCGGTCGGTCAGTTTCCGTTCCCACGTGGACCCGAGCACGTCCCCGAGACCGACCCGGATGTTGCGGACCTCGGCCGCCGACGTCCGCAGCAGATGCGAGGCGGCACCGGGACGGAAACGGACGCCGACGGATTCGGTGCCCGGCGGCAGCGCGAAAGACCAGGCCCTGGTTTCGGGACCGCACACGCGGATTCCCACACCCGGGATCCACAGGATGTCCATGCACGCGTCCGGCACCAGCAGATGCTCGCCCTGTGTCCGCGCGGACCACCCGCACACCAGGGTGCCGGTGAGGTCGGGCGACGGTGCGGTCGGCGTGTACCAGCCCATGCCCAGGAGCCTAATCACGGATACCGACACGTGCGGGCCGGTCACATCGCCCGAAGTGCCCGCACCGGCACGCAACTCGAGGTGAACTGTATGCACGGGTCCGCAGAGGTTCCCCGGAGGCCCGCCACTTCGCCGTCACAGAGAACGAGGACTCCATGAGACGAACATGGGCGCTGGCAGCGATCGCCGCCGTCAGCCTGACCTTCTCGAGTTGCGCCTACGACAGCACCGATTCCGGCGACACGGGCGGCAACGCCCCGGTGTCTCCGACGCCGACGTCCCCGCCCGCCGCGCCCGGCACACCCGTCCTGAAGATGGGACCGACGACGCTCGGCGAGGTGATGGTCGACGACGGTGGTATGACGGTCTACGTGTACGACAACGACGAGGTCGGCTCCGGCGCCAGTTCGTGCCGGGACACGTGCCTGCAGTCGTGGCCGCCGGTCACCACCGTCACCGAGAACCCGACCGTGCAGGGGTTGCAGGAAGTCGTCATCGACACCATCCCGGCGGCGGACGGCACCCATCAGCTGACCGTGAACGGCCGCCCCGTGTACCGCTACAAGGACGACAACGAACCCGGGGACGCATTCGGTCAGGCGGTCGGCAGCGTGTGGTGGACCCTCGACTCCGCAGGCAACCCGGTCACGACAACTGCGGGCGGCGAGTAGCGCGGTCGATCCTCAGGTGGACGGTGACGGTCAGCGCTGCCGACAGGACGGCAGCGAACCACAGGGCGTCCAGCCCGATCCAGTGGTGCGCGAGGGCGCCCGTCACCGCGCCCACCACCAGGCCGGCCCACAGTGCGAAATGTCGTAGCCACGCCCACCGCGGCCCACCGAACAGTGCCCCGGCCAGTCGATGTCCCATCTTCACGAGCGCGCCCGTCATGTAGGTGAGACCGATGGTCACCTCGCCGTCGCGCTGGAAGAAGGAGTTCTCGGCGCCCATCGCGAGCAGCATCGCGCCGACGGCTACCGTGCTCGCCCCGACGGTCGCGGCCACCGCGCCCGCGATCAGCAGTCCCGACACGACCGCGAGCACCGTCGTCCGGACGGGCAGGCGCCGTCGCTCGGACAGGTGCACGACCACGGCACCCAGGGCGCAGCCGAGGACGAACATGCCGATTACCGCGGCAGCAGTCGCCGCGTGCGCCCACTCGGCGTCCGCGAACCCGACACTGAACCGGGTGAGATTGCCGCTCATGAACGCGACGAAGAACCCACCGAGCGTGATGAATCCCAGCGCGTCGACGTAACCGGCCAGCGTGGACAGCACCACCGCCAGCGCGAGCGTCCGTTTGCTGTCGTCGATCGGCACACCCACATCAAACACCGCAGCCGACGACAGTGGCCCCCGATCCGGAGATCGGGGGCCACTGTGGCGTAGGTCAGGCGATCACGACGCCTGGCTCAGGACGTCCCGAGGGCGGGCGCCAGCGTGTTGGCCCAGGACTCGTGCAAGCGGTCCTGCCAGTAGTTCCACGTGTGGAGACCGTCGTCGGTGATGTGGGTCTGCAGCTTGGCGCCTGCGCGCTGCACCGCGGGCACGAAAACCTTGCTGCTCAGACCGGAGGCGGTCTCGAGGGGGACCGTCTGCGAGAACTTCACCGGGTCGAACGAGGCGCTGTCCGGGTCGACGGTCGGATCGCTCGCCGTCGAGCCTGCGCCGGACGAGATGTAGACGGACTTGCCGCGCAGCGCGCCGACGTTGAGCAGCGGGTCGTTGCGAAGCCACGCAGCCGACGGCCAGAAGCCCCACATGTTCAGCGCGTTGCCGCCCATCTGGGCGACCGAGACCTGGATGCCCTGCGCGAAGCCGGGCGAGCTGGCCGTCGGGTATCCGCTGTAGGACGCGACCGCCTTGTAGAAGTCGGGGCGGTGCGTGGCGAGGTTCAACGCGGAGGTGCCGCTCATCGACAGACCCGCGACCGCGTTGTTCACCCCGTCGCTGCCGAATTGGGAAGCCATCACCGGAGGCAGCTCATTGGTCAGGAACGTCTCCCACTTGACGCGGCCGAGCTTCGGGTCGTCGCGCTGCCAGTCGGAGTAGAAGGTGCCGCCGCCGCCGAACGGGATGACCACGTTGACGTGCTTGCCGGCGAAGAAACTCTCCACGTCGGTCTCGATCAGCCAGCCGTTGTTGTCGTCCGGTGCCCGCAGACCGTCGAGCAGGTACAGGGTCGGCGCGGGACCACCGCCCGCGGCCTTGAGCACCTTGACGGGAATGTCCTTGTCCATCGACGGTGAGTACACCGAGATCAGGGCCGAGTCGGCGTGGGCGACGCCCGTTCCGGCCAATACGGACACGAGGCCCGATGCCAACACTGCGACCAGGCCCACGATCAGTGCGCGGGTGCGACGAATCGCCATACGAATGTCCTTTTATCTCGAATCGACACACAGCACAGCGAACGCTGCACCGCCGACGATAACAGGAAGATAACGGGTTGCGCCTGCTGTGGCCAGGACTTTCGGATCCGACAGCCGGTCGGTCGTCGCTCGGAGACAGAAAAAAGAAACCCCTGCGAACCGCTTCTCAGCAGTTCACAGGGGTTCCTGTGGCGGAGGATAGGGGATTTGAACCCCTGAGGGCGTTAACCCAACCCGCGTTCCAGGCGAGCGCCATAGGCCACTAGGCGAATCCTCCGTGGAGGAGCATACCCAACGACGGCGGCTCACCGTTAAACGGCCAGGTAGCCGCCCGTTCTAGGCCCACTTCAGCTGGGTAAGGGCGTGCTCGGCGAGGGGGACGGACCGGTCGCAGGACGTGTCCGGGTTAGCGGTGGCGTCGAGACCGAATTTGGTCTCGATCGACAGGGTGCCCGCATCGGTCGTGATCTCGAGGATGCACTGGTATTTGCTCTCGGCGAGCGCGCGCCCCTCGAGTCCGCCGACGTCGATCGTGCGCAGCGGGTCGACCGGTTCCGGCGCGCTCGTCGTGGTGATCGTCACGGTGTTCAGCGCCTCGGGCTTACCCCACGTGCAGGCGCGACGTTCGGGACTGTCGGTGGCGGTGCCCTCGCCGGCGCCTGCCGTGAGAAGCGGTGCGAGCGTCGCATCGTCCGCGAGCGTGCACGGCTCGGCCGCGTCCCAGCTCACCGCGTCCGACGTGGCTGCGTCGTCGCTGCCTCCGCCGCATGCCGACAGTGCTGCCACGACGGCGGCGAGTGTCACCGCGTGTGCTGTCCTTCTGAGTTTCATCCCGATCCTTTGCCGACGGTGGCCGAATGCGGGGGCGACGGTAACACTGGCCGTGGTCAGAGGTGGCGCGTCGGGCGCGGGCCGGGGTGGATCCCGACCACGGCTCGGGGCCGTCTACACTCTGTGGTGGATCCCGCGCGGCGCGCATCCTGTGAACTCCCCCAGGGCCGGAAGGCAGCAAGGGTCAACGGGCTCTGCCGGGTGCGCGGGGTCCCCTATCTTTCGCATACCCGACCCACGACGTCGGTGAGAGGCCGCTCCTGATGACCAACCAGACCCAGATCGGGTTGATGAGCCATGAGGAACTACTTTCGGAGCACGAGCGCCAGACTGCGAGTTACGCGCAGCTGAAGACGGAGAAGCTCACGCTCGACCTCACTCGCGGCAAGCCCTCGCCCGAGCAGCTGGATCTGTCGGCGGCGCTGCTGACACTGCCCGGTGACGGCGACTTCCGCGACGGCAACGGCACCGACACCCGCAACTACGGCGGGCTCACCGGACTGCCGGAGCTGCGCGCCATCTTCGGTGAACTGCTCGGCATCCCCGTCGAGAACCTGCTCGCCGGCAACAACGCCAGCCTCGAGATCATGCACGACAACGTCGTGTTCGCCCTGCTGCACGGCACCCCCGACTCCCCGCGCCCGTGGTCGCAGGAGGAGAAGGTCAAGTTCCTGTGCCCGGCGCCCGGTTACGACCGCCACTTCGGGATCACCGAGACCTACGGCATCGAGATGATCCCGGTGCCGATGCGCCCGGACGGCCCCGACGTCGGCGTCATCTCCGAGCTGGTGGCGAACGATCCGCAGATCAAGGGTCTGTGGGCCGTTCCCAACTACTCCAACCCGACGGGCGCGGTGTACTCGGAAGAGGTCACGCGGACGCTGACGTCGATGCCGACCGCCGCCCCCGATTTCAGGCTGTTCTGGGACAACGCCTACGCCGTCCACCCGCTCGTCGGCGAGACGGCGCCGTCGCTGGACATCCTCGGGATGGCCGCGGAGGCGGGTAACCCCAACCGGCCGCTCGTGTTCGCGTCGACGTCGAAGATCACGTTCGCCGGTGCGGGCGTCAGCTTCTTCGGTTCCTCGACCGCGAACCTGGCCTGGTACCAGAAGTACCTCGGCAAGAAGAGCATCGGTCCCGACAAGCTGAACCAGCTGCGGCACCTGCGGTTCTTCGGTGACGCCGACGGTGTGCGCGCCCACATGGAGAAGCACCGCGAGATCCTGGCGCCGAAGTTCGCGCTCGTCCTGAAGATCCTCGAGGACCGTCTGGGGGCGTCGAAGGTGGCGTCGTGGACGGAGCCGAAGGGCGGCTACTTCATCAGCCTGGACGTCGTCGAGGGCACCGCGAAGCGCGTCATCGCCCTGGCGAAGGACGCGGGGATCGCGCTCACCGCCGCCGGATCGGCCTTCCCGTACGGCGTCGACCCCGAGGACAAGAACATCCGGCTCGCGCCGAGCTTCCCCTCGATGGAGGATCTGGACAAGTCGATGAACGGTGTCGCGACGTGCGTGCTGCTCGCGGCCACCGAATCGCGCCTGGACCTGCCGAAGTCCTAGCAGACGACGTCTGGCCGCTCACCCTTCCCGGGTGAGCGGCCGGACGTGTCTCTACATCCTGGCGTAGCGCGCCATCACGAAGCTGTACAGCCCGTACGCGGCGATGCCCAGTCCGGCGAGGACCAGGAGGAACTGCCCGAACGGCGCCGAGCCCAGGGTCTTCACCGCGCCGTCGAGGCCGGTGGCCTTGGACGGGTCGGCGTTGACGACCGCCACGATCACCAGCACGCCCGCGCCCGCGATGACGAGGCCCTTGGCCACGTAGCCGACCACTCCGAGGGGTTCGACGAGCTTCGACGGGGTGCCCTTCAGGTCGTCCAGGAAGTTCTTCGACGCCCCCTTGTAGATGTGGTAGCCGCCGATCGCGATGGCGACGAGACCCACCACCACGAGAAGAATCTTGCCTCCCCCGGACTCCATGAGGCGTGCACTCATTCCGGCGTTCTGCTGACCGCTCGACTTCCCGCCGCCGCTCGCGAACTGGTATGCCGAGAAGGCGAACGCGAAGTAGACGACGGCGAGGCCGAACGCCTTCGCGCGGTCCAGCAGGGACGTGTCGTCGCAGTCGCCCCCGGAATTCTCGGTGACGTGGGGGCCGAGGACGGTCTCGGCGAGCCGCCACAGCGCCATCGCGATGAACGCGACCATCGCCACCCACAGCACGAACCGGCCACCGGGTTTGGCGGCCAGGGCGCCGAGGGCCCCGGACTGATCGGCGTTGCCGCCGGTGCCGAACGCCAGCTGAATGATGATGTACGCGATCAGCAGGTGGACGAAACCGCTCATCACGTGGCCGGCGCGCGCGACCCGTTCGAAAGTGTTGCTGTCGGTTGCCCTGTCGACGGCGCGGCTCATCCCGTTGGCTCGATTCGTTTCGTTCTGGGCCATCGGGTGTCCTTCGGGTTGTGCGAACGGACCGGAGTCCCTGTGACGTAGAGGTACCCGATATGGGCCGCGCCGACACGGGATGAGCGTTATCGCACTGTGTTCGTGACCCGGTCGATCAGGTTGGACGCGCTGTAGTAGTCGAGGCGGAAGCTGTCCTTCCCGAGCCCGATCACCTGTTTCTTCTCCACGGACGGCGTCTCCCGCAGCGTCGGATCGGCGAGGAACCTGTCGGCGTCCGCTGCTTCACCGATCACGATGAACGTGGTGTTGCCGGGCACCGCTCGCGGCAGGTTCTCCTGCCCGGCCGGCACGACGTCCTTGCGGCCGGCCATGATGCCCTTGTCGGCGGCGGTGAGGTCGGCGGGCAGCTCGGCGAGCGAGAATCCGAGGCGTTCCAGCAGGATGCCCTGCGCCGATTCGGCGGTGAAGATCCGCGACTCCTCCGGCGAGTTGTACGCGAGCACATTCACCGGGTTCGCCGCAGCGACCTTGTCGCCCAGCGCCGACTTGGCGTCCTCGAGCTGCTGGTCGAACTTCGCGACGAGGGCGTCGGCCTGTGCCTCGGCCCCGATTGCCGCGGCGATCTGTCCGCTGAGGTCCTGCCACGACTGGTCGTCGTATCGCAGCACCACGACGGGCGCGATCTGCCTCAACGTGTCCACCTGATCGAGCGCCGAGTCGCCGCCGGTGGCGGACACGAAGATGAGGTCCGGATCGGCGGCGGTGATCTTCTCGACGTTGGGTTCTCCCTGGTACAGCGTGTCGACGCCGCGCTCGGCGGCGATGTCCGCCCACTGCGTGAACAGACCGTTCTCGTCGGTCACGTCGCTGGCTCTCTGCGCGCCGGTGCCGATCAGGGGAGCGTCGAGGGCGAGCAGTGAGCCGGTGAGGGTGACACTGGTGGACACGATCCGCTCGGGCTGCTGTTCGAGCGTGATGCTGCCGGTCTCGTCGCTGACGGTGCGCGGCCAGCTCTGGTCGGACGCGGCGGTGGTGCCGGTGGTCGCGGCGTCGGAATCGGGATCGGACGAGCACGCGGCAGCGCCGATCCCGACGGCGAGGACAGCGACGGCTGCCAGTGAGCGACGAAGTTTCACGGTAAGACTCTCTTTCGCACGGGTAAGCAACTAATTTAGGCTAGCGTTACCTACATTCGAATGGGGAAGTGGATGCTGCAACGAGTGCCGGGACCCGAGCGTCGCGTCGTACGCGTACGGTCGATCGACGACCTGACGCGTGACGGCGTCCCCGCGTCTGGGACCGTCTCGCCGCCGCGGGCAGTCCCCTGATCGAACCGGACGGGGCAGACCCCGGCTGTGTGATCGCGACGTTCTGCTGGCGGGATCCGGACGGCGAGGAGCGCACGTCGCGCACGCGGCACGTCTACCTCGACGCCAACGGAATCACCGACCGCTCCCGCCTGGAACAGGCCGCGCTGTCGCGGCTACCCGGCACCGACCTCTGGTCCCTGTCGATCGAGGTCCCCGAGAAGTGGCGCGGCGCTTACCGTTTCATCCCCCGCACGGAAACAGCGACGGTTCCCGGCGACACCCCGGGCTGGCAGTGGTGGCGGAGCGTGCTCGCCGACGCGCAGTCCGACCCGTTCAACCCACTGCCGACGCGGGTGGTGCAGATCGGCGACAGCTCCGAGGCCGTGATGCCGGCGGCGCCCGTGCAGCTCTGGTGGACGGACCGGCCGGGCCGCGGCGTGCTCCACGAGACGACGTTCACACTGTCGGGCACGCGCCGGTCGGTGTGGGTCTACGAACCGCCCGGACTCACCGCCCGGAACCGTCCGGTCGTGGTGGTGCTGGACGGCCGGACGTGGGCGGCCGACCTGCCGATCGCGGGCTCCGTCGACGCGCTCGCACGTACGGGGCACCGGGTTCCGCTCGTCGTGATGGTCGACAGTGTCGGACCCGAACTGCGTTCCGAGGAGCTGGGCTGCAGTGCCGCGTTCGCGTCCGGTCTCGCCGGCGAACTGCTTCCGTGGCTGCGGCGGGAATGGGGTGCCACCGACGATTCCGCGTCGACAATCGTGGCCGGCTGCAGCCTGTCCGGATCGTTCTGGTGGCCCGGCTCGGGGCCGGGAGTCCCGTTCCAGCACCGCGTCCGCGTCGCGGCCCCGTCGAACAGCCGGTTCAGCGTGGAGGTCGGGACACTCGAATGGATGCTCGTCGAACCCAACCGCGAGGTGCGCGACCTCTTGGTCGGCACCGGCCACGACGTGCGGTACCGCGAGTTCTGCGGGGGCCACGACGTCCTGCACTGGCGCGACGGTCTGATCGCCGGCGTGGCCTCGATGCTGGAGCGTACCGACCGGTAATGCAGTGATGTGGATAACTCTGTGAATAAACCGCGCGTCGAGGTGAAGGGCGCACCCGCCCGATCGTGGGATGGCAGGATCAGAGCATGGCACGCACGCTGAATCTGGTAGGGGATCCGGACGCCGACGCACTTCTGGCGAGTGATCCGCTGGCGTTGCTCATCGGGATGTTGCTCGATCAGCAGGTTCCGATGGAGACGGCGTTCGCGGGTCCGAAGAAGCTGGACGACCGGATCGGCGGCCTCGAGGTGCACCGCATCGCGGAGATGGATCCGGAAGAGTTCGCGGCCGTCTGCGCACAGACTCCGGCGGTCCACCGGTTTCCCGGATCGATGGCCACCCGCATCCAGTCGCTGTGCGCGTTCCTCGTCGAGAACTACGACGGCAGCGTCGAGGCGTTGTGGACCAGCGGCGATCCCGACGGCAAAGAGGTCCTGAAACGGCTGAAGGCGCTGCCGGGTTACGGCGATCAGAAGGCGCGCATCTTCCTGGCACTGCTCGGCAAACAGATCGGTGTGGAGCCGAAGGGCTGGCGGGAGGCCGCAGGCGACTACGGCACCGAGGGATCCCGGCGGTCGATCGCGGACGTCGTGGACGACAAGAGCCTCCACGAGGTCCGCGACTTCAAGAAGGCCGCGAAGGCCGAGGCGAAGAAGGCTGCGGCAGCGAAGAAGAAGTAGCCGCCGCTACTCGGGATCGGACGGCTTCTGCTTTCGCTCGGCGTCCAGGTGCCGCCGACGTTCGGCCTCGTGCATCCACGGGAAGACGCTGTTGCCCTGACCGCCGCCGCCCGGACCGTGCCCGAGCACACCGTGTTCGTACGCCGATTCGGCGTGCAACGCGAGGTCGATGCCGGACGACTCGTCCTCCGCGCTCACCCGGAACCCGAAGATTCGGTCGATCAGTTTGCCCAGCGCGTACGTCACGCCGAA
This sequence comes from Rhodococcus opacus, assembly GCF_012396235.1. Taxonomy (GTDB): domain Bacteria; phylum Actinomycetota; class Actinomycetes; order Mycobacteriales; family Mycobacteriaceae; genus Rhodococcus_F; species Rhodococcus_F opacus. The sequence goes on from NZ_JAAXPA010000003.1 coordinate 242,334, forward strand.
CGCGTACAGGGCGACGACCACCACGGCCAGCAACTGCTTGCCGAGTTGCGCGAACCCGCCCCCGTAGAAGAGGCCTTCCGGTCCGTCGGTCATGACCTCGGTGGCCAGCAGTCCGATCAGGAGGGTGCCGACGATGCCACCCATCAGGTGGACACCCACGACGTCGAGCGAGTCGTCGTACCCGAGGCGGAACTTCCAGCCGACGGCGAACGAGCAGACCACACCGGCGACGGCGCCGACGACCAGCGCCCCGACCATGCTGACGGTGCCGCAGGACGGGGTGATCGCGACCAGACCCGCGACGACGCCGGACGCCGCACCGAAGGTGGTGGGGTGGCCGTCCCGCTTCTGCTCGACGAGGAGCCACCCGAGCAGGCCCGTGCACCCGGCGACGAGGGTGTTGAGGAAGATCGCGGCGGCCGTGCCGTCGGCGGCGAGCGCCGAGCCGGCGTTGAAACCGAACCAGCCGAACCAGAGCAGGCCGACGCCCAGCAGCACCAGCGGAAGGTTGTGGGGGCGCATCGACTCGGACCGGAATCCGAGGCGCGGGCCCAGGACCAGCGCCAGCGCCAGGCCCGACGCGCCGGACACGATCTCGACGACCAGTCCGCCCGCGTAGTCGAGGGCGCCGAACTGCGCGATCCAGCCCTGCGGGTTCCACACCCAGTGTGCGACTGGTGCGTAGACGACGAGGGCCCAGACGGGCACGAAGATCATCCAGGCCGAGAACTTGGCCCGGTCGGCGATCGCGCCGCTGATCAGCGCGGCGGTGATGATCGCGAACGTCAGCTGGAACGTGGCGAACAGGATCTCGGGGACCTGCCCGTGGACGGTGGTCGGGTCGATGCCCACCATCCCCAGGTGCTCCAGCCCGCCGATCAGTCCACCGCCGATGTCGTCGCCGAAGATGAGGGAGTATCCGGCCACCAGCCACGCGACCGTGACCAGGGCGATCGACACGAAGCTCATCATGATCATGTTCAGTACGCCGGTGGAACGGACCATCCCGCCGTAGAACAGGGCGAGGCCCGGCGTCATCAGAAGGACCAGCGCGGTACTGATCAGAAGCCAGGCGGTTGCTCCGGCGTCGATTGCAGGCACGACATTCTCCTCACACACCGGGACGAAACCCGGCGCGGAAAGTCACGATGACCGCGAGCGGTTTCCACTGTGCTGCCGCTGCGTTGCGAACGTGTTACACAATGCGGTCAGGTTCGGACTTTTGCTTGTGAGTAGCGCCCCGAGCGGGTGCTGAGCGGGCGCTTCGACCACCCGGCCCGGACTGTCGGGGACCGCCGGTAGTCTTTCCGCGTGGCCCTGTACCGGAAGTACCGACCCGCATCCTTCGCCGAGGTGGTGGGGCAGGAGCACGTCACCGAACCACTGAGCACCGCTCTCGACGCCGGACGGATCAACCACGCGTATCTGTTCTCCGGTCCCCGCGGCTGTGGCAAGACGTCGTCTGCCCGCATCCTGGCCCGATCGCTGAACTGCGTCGAGGGTCCGACCTCGACGCCGTGCGGCCAGTGCCCCTCGTGCGTGGCGCTCGGCCCCGGCGGATCGGGCAACCTCGACGTCACCGAACTCGACGCGGCCAGCCACGGTGGCGTCGACGACACCCGTGAGCTGCGTGACCGCGCGTTCTACGCGCCCGCCGAGTCGCGGTACCGGGTGTTCATCGTTGACGAGGCCCACATGGTCACCACGGCCGGTTTCAACGCGCTCCTCAAGATCGTCGAGGAGCCGCCGGAGCACCTCATCTTCATCTTCGCCACCACCGAACCCGAGAAGGTGCTGCCGACCATCCGTTCGCGCACCCATCACTACCCGTTCCGGTTGCTCGCGCCGGCGACGATGCGCGGGTTGCTGGAGAAGATCTGCCACCAGGAGAGTGTGCCGGTCGCCGACCCGGTGTATCCGCTGGTCATCCGCGCGGGTGGCGGTTCGCCGCGTGACTCGCTGAGCATCCTCGATCAGCTGCTCGCCGGAGCCGGCGACGAGGGCGTCACCTACCCGCGCGCGCTCGCGCTGCTCGGCGTCACCGACGTCGCGCTCATCGACGACGCCGTGGACGCGCTCGCCACCGGTGACGGTGCAGCGCTGTTCGGGACGGTCGACCGGGTCATGGACGCAGGCCACGATCCGCGCCGGTTCGCCGTCGACCTGCTCGAGCGCCTGCGCGATCTCATCCTGATGCAGGCGGTGCCCGACGCCGCCGAACGTGGCCTGGTCGACGCGCCCGGCGACGTGCTCGAGCACATGCGCGCCCAGGTCCAGCGGATCGGTCCCGCCACGCTCACCCGCTACGCCGAGGTGATGCACGCGGGCCTCGGTGAGATGCGCGGCGCCACCGCCCCCCGCCTGCTGCTCGAAGTGATGTGCGCCCGGATGCTGCTGCCCTCGGCGTCCGATGTGGAGTCCGCGGTGCTGCAGCGACTCGAACGCGTCGAACGCGGACTTCCGCCCGCCGGGTCGGCGCCGGCCGTCGACGCGGCCGAGCGGCCCACGGCGGCTCCTGCGCGTGCGCCGCAACCGCCTGCCGAGCCGGAACCGGAACCGAAGTTCCAGCGACCGTCCCTGCGCCAGGCCGCGGCAGCCACCGTGCCCCCGCCGCCCGAGCCGGAACCCGAACCCATGCCGCGGCCGGTTCCGGAACCCGCGCCGACACCCGTTCCCGAACCGGAGCCGCAGCCCGAGCCGACGCCTGTCCCCGAACCGACGCCCGCGCCCGAACCGGCCCCTGTTCCCGCACCCGAGCCCGAGCCGGCCCCCGCGCCGGCGCCCGCTCCCGTCCCGGAACCCGAACCGACTCCTGCACCGGAACCGACTCCTGCGCCGGAACCGACTCCCGAACCGGAGCCGGAGCCACCGCTCGCCCCCGAAGTGGAGGCGGAGCCCGCCGCATCGACCGGCCCGGATGCCGCCGCGCTGCGCGAGTCCTGGAACTCGCTGCGCGAGAAGGTGAGTCAGCGGAACAAGATTCTGCCCGCCATGTTGTCGGCCGCGACGGTGCACGACGTTCAGGGCAACCGCCTGATCCTGGCGCACCCCGTCCCCAACCTGGGCGCTCGCATCGCGTCACCGCACAACGCCCAGGTGATCACCGAGGTGCTCACCGAGATGTTCGGCGGCACCTGGGAAGTGGAGTATCAGGCCGGTGCTCCGACGGCGCCGCCCCCACCGGTCGCGAAGGCCGCTGCAGCGCCGACGAAGCCGGCAGGCGCACCGCGATTCTCCCGGCCCAGCCAGGAGAAGACTGCGCAGCGTCCGCCGCAGCAGCCGTCCGACACGCAGCGCTCCGACTCGGGTCCGGGTGCGGGTCAGGCACGTCCGTCGTCCGAGCCGGACGACGACATTCCGCCGCCGGAGGCACCCGACTACCCGGACGATCCCGGGCCGATCGACTACGAGGCTTCGGCGACGACGCCGCCCGTCTCCACACCCGAGGACGAGGAAGAGATGTTCGCGGAGGCGGCGGAACCCGCCGACCCCGCGACCCGCCGCGACCCGGAAGACGTGGCGTTCGAACTGCTCAAGGACATGCTCGGGGCCAAGAAGCTCGAGGGCTGACCCGACGGGGCAGTCGTCGCCGTCCCGTCACGTCGGGACATCCGCCCCTGGTGCCCGGGACGCCGGGTGGCCGATTCTCGTCCCATGAGCACAGTGAATGTTCCAGACGGCGTGCAGAACGAGGTCCCGGCGACCGGGCGACCGCGAGGTGGCCGGTGGTGGGCCTACGTCGGGGTCCTCGCCGGCGTGGCCGGAATCGTCGGCATCCAGGCGAGCATGTCGATCGACGCGGTCTACGCGGAGGCGTCGGCCGGTGACCCGGTTGCCATCATGAACGGCCTCGCCGGACAGCGCACGGGGATCCTCGTCATGCACGTGTCGATCATGACCGCGGCGCTGCTGATCCTCGTGTTCGCCGCCGGGCTGTCCCAGCGGCTGCGAGCCGCATTGCCCGCCGAGAGCATCCTGCCGTCGGTCGCGGCGTTCGGTCTGGTCCTGACGTCGGCGGCGTGCCTGCTGGGGACCGGCCTGACCACCGAGCTGGTGTTCGGTCTCGGTGACAACGAACAGCTGGTGCCGGAGTTCGCGGTGGTCGGCGGCCACTGGATGGGCACCATCCCGTGGCTGTGGGCGGGCGCGGGTGTCAGCGCGGTGGCGGTGGCCGTCGCACTGCTGCGCGGACAGGCGGGCCCACGGTGGATCGGCTGGGTCAGCCTGGTCCTGGGCCTGGTGACGGCCGTCATCGGCGTCTCGCCGCTGCAGTACCTCGCCGGGTTCACGGGACCGCTGTGGGTGCTGGTGAGCGCGATCGGTTTCGCTTTCGCCGACACCGTGCGCGAGTAGGGGCGATACTCGTTCGCATCATGGTGAAGCAGAAGGACACTCGAATGACCGAGGGGTCGGCAGGTACGGGCGGTGCGCCCGTACCTGCTGCTGTCATGGCGGTGTCCGCCTGGATTCTGGTCGTCCTGTCGGTGGTGGCGTTCGTCCGGGCCGATCCGGGCATCGATTCGAACCAACTGTTCTTCCTGGTGGACGTCGTCGGGGCGGCGGTCTACGGAACCGTGGCGGGCGTCGTCCTCGCGCGGCGGGTGCACCCCGTGCCGATCATCATGGGGCTCACCGCGATCGGCGTGGGTCTCGCTGCGCTGAGCTACAGCTGTTCGCAACTCGCGGTCGTGCGTCCCGGGCTGCCGTGGGTCGACGTGCTGTCGCCGCTGCAGAACACGGCGTGGATTCCCGGAACGCTCAGCCTGTTCCTGATCGTGCCGTGGCTGATCCGCGACCACCCGCTGGGCGTCGGCGCGAGACTCGGCGTCCTCGCGGGTATCGCCGCGACGGCCTGGTACTTCTGGTCCCGCACGTTCACGGAGATCCCCGCGGTGTGGGTGATCGTGCCCGTTCTCGTCGTCGGCTCCGCGGCGGCAGCGGACTGCGGGTGGCGGTGGCGGCACGGCCCACCCGACGAGCGTGTCGGGCTCGGATGGATGTGCCTCGGCACGGCGCTGATGACCGCCGCGTACATTCCGTTGGCCCTGCCCGCGTCGCTGCCGGGACTGTGGGTGCTCAACCCGTTGGTGCACTTGGCTGTTCAGGCGTTCTATCCGGTCGCGATCCTGGTGTGCATCCTGCGCCAGCGCATGTGGGGGCTGAATCTGGCCGTCAGCCGCGCGACCGTGGCCGGTACGCTCACCGTCCTGCTGCTGGCGCTCTACGTGGTGGTGGCCACGGCCGTGACGGCGCTGCTGCCCGAGGGTGATTCGGTGGGGGCGCAGGTGGTCGCGGCGGGTGTCGTCGCCGTCGCGGTGCAGCCGGTCCGGCTGTGGCTGCAGCGGCGGGTGCACCGCCTCGTCTACGGCGAGGGCGCGGATCCGGCGCGGGCCGTCCGGACCCTGGGCCGGCAGTTCGGCAGTGCCGAGACCCCGGAACAACTCCTGGAGGGTCTCGCTGCCGGCGTGGGTGTCGCGTTGCGGCTCGAATCCGTGTCCGTGCGGCGCACCAGCGGGGTTGCCGCGGTGTGGGGTTCGGCGACGGGGCACGCCGAGTCGGTGGAGCTGGTCCACCGGGGTGCGGCGCTGGGGACGATGGTCGTGACGGCGCCGCCGGGGGAGTCGCTGGGGGCGCGCACCCGCCGGTCGCTCACCGAGCTGTCGGCGGTGGTGACGGCCGGTCTCGTGGTGCTGCAGTCGGCGGAGAACCTGCAGGAGGCGCGACGCCGGCTGGCGTCCGTGCGACTGGAGGAGCGGCAGATGATTCGCCGCGAACTGCACGACGGGCTGGGTCCGTCGCTGGCGGGTATCCGACTCGGCCTGCAGGGCGCCCGGAACCTGCTCGGCTCGGACCCGGCCGCCGCCGCGGAACTCATCGGCGCGTTGCAGGAGCAACTCGACCATCAGGTGGAGGGCGTCCGGCAGCTGTCCCGCAGCATGTTCCCGCCGGTGCTCGACGAGCTCGGACTGGTCCCGGCGCTGCACGAACTGGCAGCCAACCAGTCGCGCAGCGGATTCCAGCTGCGGGTGCAGGCCGATCCGCCGCCGAGGCTGGGTGCGGAGATCGGCGCCGCCGCGTACGGGATCGTCGTCGAGGCCGTCACCAACGCGCGCAGGCACAGCGGCGCCGACGGCTGCCGGGTCGACGCCACGTTCGCACGGGAGATGCTCACGGTCGTCATCCACGACGACGGGTGCGGGTTCGATCCGGCCGGGGGCGGCGGCGTCGGGACCCGGTCGATGCGCGAGCGGGCCCACGAACTCGGCGGCACGCTCCACATCGAATCCGGCCGTCCGACAGGCACGGTGGTCACGGCCCGGTTACCGTTGACCGCATCATGAGCGCAGGCACCACGAATTCCACCACGTCGTCCATCCGGGTCGCCGTCGTCGACGACCACCCGGTGTTCCGGCTGGGGATGGTCGCGTTGCTGTCGACGCTGGATGGCATGGAGGTGGCCGCGCAGGCCAGCTCCGTCGCGGAGGCGCTCGACGTCGTCGACGGCGACGTCGACGTGGTGCTGATGGACCTCGAACTCGGGGACGGTTCGGGGGTGGACGCCACCCGGCGGCTCCTTGAGCGGCACCCCGCACTGCGGGTGCTCGTGGTGACCATGCACGAGGACGACGAGTCGCTGGTCGCGTCGGTGCGTGCCGGGGCTCGCGGCTACCTGGTGAAGGGGGCCGATCCAGGGGAGGTCGAACGGGCGGTCCGGGCGGTCGCCAACGGGGAGGTGATCCTCGGCGCCGCGGTGGCGGCGCGCGCGATGAGCTTCATGGCCGCCTCACGCAGGGTGGGGCCCACGGTGTTTCCCGAGCTGACCGACCGGGAGCGTGAGGTCCTCGACCTCGTTGCCCGCGGCTACGACAACGCGAGCATTTCGCGGCGGCTCGTGCTGAGCCCGAAGACGGTGCGCAACCACGTGTCGAACGTGCTGGCCAAACTCGGTGTGCCCGACCGTCCCACCGCGATCGTCCGGGCGCGGGACGCGGGTCTCGGCCTCGACGCCTGACCGCGCGAGGTCACACTGCCGCGGTCGACGTCGTCGGCACGAACCGGATGCCCGGGCCCGTGTCGTTTGTGTTGGTTGCGGTCGGTCCGGCACCGGGGGCTGCCACCCGCACCTCGGGGATCCGCCGCGGCGACGGACCGATCGGCGGCGTGTCCCGCCACACCGGCTGCGCCTCCTGCAGTTCCAGGACGATGGAGATCAGCGACGCCTCGGACCACGGAACCCCGCCCAGTTGCACCCCGAACGGAATGCCGGTGGCCGCGGACCGGCCCACCGGGGTGCAGACGACCGGTGCTCCCGTGTAGTTGGCCCAGAAGTAGTTTTCCCGCGCACCGGCGAACACGCTCGAATCGGAGAGTGCGTCGCGCCGCACCCCGTTGGTGAGGGCGCCGGGACGCAGAATCGCATCCAGCCGGTGCTCGGCGAACATCCGGTTGTAGTCGTGCTGGAAGCGCAGGCGTGCGCGTTCGAGAGCGAAGTAGTCCGCGACAGGGAGGGCGAGGCTCGCCATCGCCGCGGTCGCGGCGATCGCCGACTCCGGACCGTACGCCGGGAGCCGGTCCGCGAACTGCCGGTGGTACGAGCCGAACTCGGCATAATCTCCGCTCAGCAGCCCCTTCGGGACGTCGGGCACGGTCACGTCGACGATCTCGCCGCCCAGCGCGCGGACGAGGTCGAGGAACGCGGAGAACAGGGACCCGATCGGGCCGGGCAGCTCGTCGGCGACACCTCGCGGCAACCCGAAGCGCGTGCCGGACAGTGGGCGTGACCCGCCCGCGGCGGTCAGCGGGTAACCCTCCGCGGGAACGTCCGGACCCACCGACGTGCTGGGATCGTCGACGTCGACACCCGCCATGTGGCTCAGGAGCAGCGACGCGTCGGCGACACTGCGTCCCATCGGGCCGGTGTGATCGCGCGTCCAGGTCAGCGGAATCACCCCGCTGGTGCTGCACCGGCCGAACGTCGGTTTGATCGACGTGATCCCGCACGCGCTCGCGGGAATGCGCAGCGACCCGCCGGTGTCGGTTCCCACCGCACAAGGCGCGAATCGTGCGGCGAGGGCGGCGGCGCTGCCACCGGACGAACCACCCGGCGAGTACTCGACGTCCCACGGGTTCCCCACCTGCGGTGTGGCGGTTCCGACGGCGAACTCATGGGTGTGCGCGTGGCCCATCAGCACCATGCCCGCGTCGCGCAGTTGCCGCCACACCCCGGAATCGCCGGCGGCGATGTTGCCCTCGAGGACGCCGCTCGACGCCGTCACGGGCAGCCCGACCACCGCGTACAGGTCTTTCAGTGCGATCGGCAATCCGCAGACCGGCGGCGCGGACCCTGCCGCCAGCCGATGCGCGGCCGACTCCGCGGCCTCGTACGCCTGCTCGGGATAGATGCGGATCCACGCCCCGATGCCGCCGTCGTGCGCGGCGCTGCGTGCCAGGCACGCGTCGAGCAGTTCGCGCGGATGCAGCGCCCGGGACTGCAACAGCGACGCGGCCTCGACCGCACTGAGGAGAGCCGGATCGGACGCGGTGATCGCGCCAGGGGACGGCAGTCGGAGAGCCGGGTTCCCGGACGCTGCGGCACGCCCCAGCCCGGCAACGGTCACCGCACCCGCGGTCGCGGCGCCGAACAGTTGCCGACGGGACAGTCGGGTGGTCACAGCGTGTTCTCCTCCGCTCGGATCGGGTCGAGCGCCGCGTCATTACAGCACGAAAGGTCGGGCCGGGCATGGTGGAGACCGGCCGATCGTGATCGCCTGGGTCACGATCCAGGATCGCTTCGGTCCTTCCTTCCGTTTTGCAACACGTTCTAAGGTGAACGTGCCGGGGTATGCCCCGTGCAGAGCGCCGTGTGCACGGTCGGCGTCGACGCAGATAAGGAAGGAACACTCCACAGTGACCACAGAGGCATTCATTTATGAAGCCATCCGCACCCCGCGTGGCCGCGGAAAGAAGACCGGTTCGCTGCACTCGGTCAAGCCGATCTCGCTGGTCACCGGCCTGATCGACGAGCTCCGCGCCCGCTTCCCCGACCTCGACGAGGATCGCATCTCGGACCTGATCCTCGGCGTCGTCACCCCGGTCGGCGACCAGGGCATGGACATCGCGCGCGTCGCGGTCAACGACGCCGGACTGCCCGACACCGTCGGTGGCGTCCAGCTGAACCGGTTCTGCGCATCCGGCCTCGAGGCCGTCAACACCGCCGCGCAGAAGGTGCGCTCCGGCTGGGACGAACTGGTCATCGCCGGTGGCGTCGAGTCGATGTCCCGCGTGCCGATGGGCTCCGACGGTGGACCGTGGGCGCTCGACCCGGCCACCAACTACGACAACTACTTCGTTCCCCAGGGTGTGGGCGCCGACCTGATCGCCACCATCGAGGGCTTCTCCCGCGAGGACGTCGACGCGTACGCCGTCCGCTCGCAGGACCTCGCCGCGAAGGCGTGGACGGGCGGTTACTTTGCCAAGTCCGTCGTCCCGGTCAAGGACATCAACGGCCTCACCGTCCTCGATCAGGACGAGCACATGCGTCCCGGCACCACACTCGAGAACCTCGCGGGCCTCAACCCGTCGTTCGCCGGCGTCGGCGAGATGGGCGGCTTCGATGCCGTGTCGCTGCAGAAGTACCACTGGGTCGAGAAGATCAACCACGTCCACCACGGCGGCAACAGCTCCGGCATCGTCGACGGCGCCGCACTGGTCCTCGTCGGATCCGAGCAGGCGGGCAAGGACATGAGCCTGACCCCGCGCGCCCGCGTCGTCGCGACGGCCACCAGCGGTGCCGACTCCACGATCATGCTCACCGGCCCGACCCCGGCCTCGAAGAAGGTGCTCGCCGCCGCCGGTCTGACCGTCGACGACATCGACCTGTTCGAGATCAACGAGGCATTCGCGTCCGTCGTGCTCAAGTTCCAGAAGGACCTGAACATCCCCGACGAGAAGCTCAACGTCAACGGCGGTGCCATCGCGATGGGTCACCCGCTCGGAGCCACCGGCGCCATGATCACCGGCACCATGATCGACGAGCTCGAACGCCGCAACGCCCGGTACGCCCTCATCACCTTGTGCATCGGCGGCGGTATGGGCGTCGCCACCATCATCGAGCGCGTCTGACCGCCCGGACCATCAGGAGACTTGAAGCAGTGAGCGAGCAGAACATCATCAACTGGGAGCAGGACGCCGACGGCATCGTCGTGCTCACCATCGACGATCCCAACCAGGGCGCGAACACCATGAACGACGCCTACATCTCCTCGATGAAGGCGACCGTCGACCGCCTCGTCGACGAGAAGGACTCCATCACCGGTGTCGTCATCACGTCCGGCAAGAAGACGTTCTTCGCCGGCGGCGACCTGAAGAACATGATCAAGGTCGGCCCGGAGAACGCCGACGAGATCTACAGCCACAGCGTCGCGATCAAGTCGGACCTGCGCCGACTCGAGACGCTCGGCAAGCCCGTCGTCGCCGCCATCAACGGTGCCGCGCTCGGTGGCGGACTCGAGATCGCCCTGGCCACGCATCACCGCGTCGCCGCGGACGTGAAGGGCGTCAAGATCGGCCTGCCCGAGGTCACCCTCGGCCTGCTGCCCGGTGGTGGTGGCGTCGTGCGCACCGTCCGCATGCTCGGCCTGCAGAACGCGCTCATGCAGGTGCTGCTCCAGGGGCAGCAGCGTGGACCGGTGCAGGCCAAGGAGGTCGGACTGATCGACGAGGTCGTGTCCTCGGTCGAGGAGCTGGTGCCCGCCGCGAAGGCGTGGATCCAGGCCAACCCTGAGGGCGGCGTCCAGCCGTGGGACAAGAAGGGCTACCGGATCCCCGGCGGCACCCCGTCCACCCCGGCGTTCGCAGCCAACCTGCCCGCGTTCCCCGCGAACCTGCGCAAGCAGCTCAAGGGTGCTCCCATGCCGGCACCGCGCGCCATCATGGCCGCCGCCGTCGAGGGCTCGCAGGTCGACATCGACAACGCGCTCCTCATCGAGGCCCGCTACTTCACGTCGCTGGTCACCGGCCAGGTTGCGAAGAACATGATCCAGGCGTTCTTCTTCGACCTGCAGGCCATCAACTCCGGCGCCTCCCGCCCCGAGGGCATCGAGAAGACCCCGATCACCAAGGTCGGTGTGCTCGGTGCCGGAATGATGGGCGCGGGCATCGCCTACGTGTCCGCGAAGGCCGGCTTCGACGTCGTCCTCAAGGACGTCACCATCGAGGCCGCCAACAAGGGCAAGGCGTACTCCGAGGGCATCGAGGCCAAGGCCCTCTCGCGTGGCAAGACCACCGAGGAGAAGTCGAAGACGCTGCTCGACCGCATCACCCCGACCGCCGACCCCGCCGACTTCGCCGGTGTCGACTTCGTCATCGAGGCCGTGTTCGAGTCGCAGGACCTGAAGCACAAGGTGTTCCAGGAGATCGAGGACATCGTCGAGCCGACGGCCCTGCTCGGCTCGAACACGTCGACCCTGCCGATCACCGGCCTCGCGACGGGTGTGAAGCGTCAAGAGGACTTCATCGGAATCCACTTCTTCTCCCCCGTCGACAAGATGCCGCTCGTCGAGATCATCCGCGGCGAGAAGACGTCCGACGAAGCCCTCGCGCGCGTCTTCGACTACGTGCAGGCCATCCGCAAGACGCCGATCGTCGTCAACGACTCGCGTGGCTTCTTCACCTCGCGCGTCATCGGCACGTTCATCAACGAGGCCATCGCCATGCTGGCGGAGGGCATCGAGCCCGCCACCATCGAGCAGGCAGGCATGCAGGCCGGCTACCCCGCGGCACCGCTGCAGCTGTCCGACGAGCTGAACCTCACGCTGATGCAGAAGATCCGCAAGGAAACCGCGGAAGCTGCGAAGGCCGAAGGCAAGGAACTGCCCGCCGATCCGGCAGGCGACGTCATCAACACGATGGTCGACAAGTTCGACCGCAAGGGCAAGCTCGGTGGCGCCGGCTTCTACGACTACGCCGACGGCAAGCGCACCGGCCTGTGGTCCGGTCTCCGGGAGAACTTCGGTTCCAAGGAACTCGAGGTGCCGTTCCAGGATCTCATCGAGCGCATGCTGTTCATCGAGGCCATCGAGACGCAGAAGTGCTTCGACGAAGGCGTGCTCCTCACCACCGCCGACGCCAACATCGGCTCCATCATGGGTATCGGCTTCCCCGCCTGGACCGGCGGTGTGTCGCAGTACATTCAGGGCTACGAAGGCGGCCAGGCCGGCTTCGTCAAGCGCGCTGAAGAACTCGCCGCCAAGTACGGTGAGCGCTTCACCCCGCCGGCCTCGCTGAAGTAGCAGGCGGCTCCGCCGCCCGTGCGCCTTTTTGGTAGCTGCAACAACCAAAAAGGCGCACGGGGCGGGTTATCCACAACTTCGCGGTTATCCACAGGCAGCGTGGATAACCGCGTTTTTGTCGGCATCGGAGTCGGACGAGCATCGCACGATGCGCCGTATGACCGACATCGACCTCCACGACTTTCAGCGCCTCGTCGACACCCAGTTCGGGATCGTCACGCAATCCCAACTCGAGCCGTTCGGCTTCTCCAGAGGGAGGGTTCGCCATCTCCTCGACTCGGGGCAGTGGCGCCGTGTCCTCCAAGGCGTCTATGCCGTCACCAACGGCCCGTTGACCCGAAACATGATCCTGTCCGCCGCTCTCCTCTACGGCGGCGGCCATTCGATGCTCAGCCACATCACCGCGGCGGAGGAATGGGGGATGGTCCCTCGCCGCGACGGCGAACCGATCCACATCACCGTGCCGTACGGGAAATCGTCGCGGTGCCAGAGCTCGACGGGCATGCGTCCGTCGCGTAAGCCCGGCAATCCGATCGCTCCGTCCTCGCCGTTGCATCCGGGAGTTGTCGTGCACAGGTCGAGGGCCCACGATTACATCGCCGTCGACACGGATCCGCCTCGTACGGCGCGAGCCGACACTGCACTCGACCTCGCGATTGCCGAGCCCACGGCCCGTGACGCATACACCAGGCTCATCGCCCTCGTGACCAATGCCCGGATCCCCCTGCGCGACATCCGGCGACGCATGGAGGAGCGACGACCACGTCGGTATGGCAAGGCGCTCGTGGATGCGGTACGACTGCTCGCCGACGGCGTCCAGTCGGTGCTCGAGTACCGCTACGCCACCGACGTCGAGGATGCGCACGGGCTTCCACGGGCGCGGCGCCAGTCACCCGTTGTCGTGGACGGGCGGACCCTCTTCGAGGACTGCGACTACTCCGACCACGGTGTGCCGCTCATCGTGCGACTCGACGGTCGCCGCGCGCATGCCATGGCGGAGGTCGCGTTCCGGGACCGCCGACGCGACAATGCCGCGGAACTGCAGGGACGGCCGCGACTCGTCTACGGATTCGACGAGGTGACGAAGAATCCGTGTGTGGTGGCCCGTGAAGTGGAGACCGTGCTCGTGCGGGAGGGGTGGATCAGGCCCGGCGAGAGGCCCTGCCCGGCCTGTGCGCCTTTCTGGTTGTCCTAGCTACCAAAAAGGCGCACGGGCGGCGGAGCCGCCTACTTCCACCACGGACGCAGCGGCACATGCGCCTCGCCCTTGGGGCCGAGCTTGACGGCGAGGACCTGGTGCAGCTGAACGACGTTGCGTTCGAAGCCCAGTCGCGACCCGGCCATGTAGAGACCCCACACACGTGCGGTGCCTTCGCCGACCTCGGCGACGCAGGCGTCCCAGTTGTCGACGAGGTTCTGGCACCAGCCGGCGAGGGTGAGTGCGTAGTGCTCGCGCAGATTCTCCTCGTGCCGCACCTCGAGTCCGACGTTCTGGATCTCGGAGATGATGCGTCCGGAGCCGGTGAGTTCGCCGTCGGGGAAGACGTACCGGTCGATGAAGCCGCCTGCGCGTGCCTGACTCTGGTTGTCGGGCCGGGTGATGCAGTGGTTCAGCAGCCGGCCGCCCTCGCGGAGCTTGCTCTGCAGCAGTCCGAAGTAGGCGGGGTAGTTGCCGACGCCGATGTGCTCGGTCAGGCCGATCGAGGAGATGGCGTCGAATCCGGTCTCGGGGACGTCACGGTAGTCGGAGAACCGGACCTCGGCGAGGTCGGACAGTCCTTCTTCGGCGATGGCCTTCTGTGCCCATTCGGCCTGTTCGCGGGACAGGGTGGCGCCGATGACCTTGACGCCGCGGCGGGCGGCGTACCGGACCATCGATCCCCAGCCGCAGCCGATGTCGAGCAGTCGGTCGCCGGGCTGGAGGCCGAGCTTCTCGAAGACGAGGCGGTACTTGTTGTCCTGTGCCTCTTCGAGGGTCTGCTCGACGTTCTCGTAGCAGGCGCACGTGTACGTCATGGACGGGCCGAGGACGTACTCGTAGAAGGTGTTCGAGACGTCGTAGTGGTGGTGGATGACCTCGGCGTCGCGGGACTTGGAGTGCCGCAACCCTTCCGCGACTCGACGCCACCGCGGGAGGTGCTCCTGCGGGGGAGGGGCGATGGGGCGCAGCAGATCCCAGCCGAGCGAGCGCGTGATGGCGGCGAGCGTGAGCGCGGACGGACGGCGGAAGTGCAGTTCGTCGCCCATCACGCGGAGGATCTCGTACGGGTCGCCGGGGTGGACGCCGCGGGCCTCGAGGTCGCCGGACACGTAGGCCCGGGCCATGCCGAGGTCGCCGGGGGCGGTCGCCAGGTAGGTGGTGCCCCGGGTGGTCTTGAGGTGGAGACCGTAGGGGGCGTCCTCCGGGCCGGCGGCGCTGCCGTCGTAGGCGGAGAACCGCAGGGGGAGCATGCCGTCGGACAGAGTTTCGAGAATCTCTGCGATGGTCAGCTTGTGGTCTTGGGAGCGTGAAGCTTTCAGAGTTGTCATCGACGTTGCACCGCCTTGGAGAAAAGGTCCAGTAATCGTGATTTCGGGTCGTAGCGTTTTTTCAGTTCCGTGTATCGATCGCCGCCGTAGTAGAGGCGTTCGAAATCTTCTCGTGAATAGTACGAATCGGAGTAGAGGGACTTGTGTCCGTCGAAGTCACTGACCTTGTCTTCGATCAGCCGATTCGCGGCGCCCTCGGGTCGGCCCGGAACGATGGGCACCGATGACCAGAATCCGATGTTCACGTACGTGCGTTTCGGTTCGAGGGGGTACAGGGGCCAGGGGCGTTGCGAGGACGCGCCGGCGGGGGCAGGTTCCCGCAACCGCAACGGGCACAGCCACAGCGGTTCGATCGGGATTTCGTCGAGGAACCAGCGGACGAAGTCCGCGGTCCGCTCGATGGGCACTTCGACGTCCTGCACGACGCGTTCGCGCGGCGGGTTGCCCTTGCGCTTCTCGAGGCGGTCGCCGATGTCGTACTTGTGGTCGAGGGCGATGAGCTTCCAGTAGAAGCTGCTGCGGAGGAGGTTCTTCGGCCACAGCCGGCGGATGGTGGGGTTCTGGGCGCCGAAGGCGCGTGAGCACCAGAACCAGTCGGTGTCCCAGCGCCACAGGTAGTCTCGAATGGTGAGTTTGTCCGTTTTGGGGTGGTTCACGGAGCTGTGCTGGATGGACCGGTAGAAGATGTTCAGCCCGGTGTAGTCGCTGACGGGGCCGCCCTCGTCGGTCTGATGGCCCAGCGTCAGGTAACTCTCGGACGCGGTGAACACGACGCCGTCCAGGTAGTCGACGGGGATGCCGTTGTGGACGCGCTCGGTGACGATGCGGTCCATCGCCGATTGCAGCTCGTCCAGGGAATCGAAACGCAGATGTCGCAGTGCCACATACCGTTTGACGGGCTCGAGCTGGATGCGCAGTCGTGTGGAGTAGCCGAGGGTTCCGTAGGAGTTGGGGAACCCCCAGAACAGGTCGGAGTTCTCGCCTTCTGGTGTCGCGGTGACGATGTCGCCGCTGCCGGTCAGGACGTCGATCTCGAGGACCGATTCGTGGGGGAGCCCGTTGCGGAACGACGTCGACTCGATGCCGAGGCCGGTGACCGCGCCGCCGAGTGTGATGGTCTTGAGTTGCGGAACCACCAGCGGCGCCAGCCCGTACGGCAGGGTGGCGTCCACCAGGTCTTCGTACGTGCACATTCCGGCGACATCCGCGGTCCGGGCCTGCTCGTCGACCGAGATGACTCCGCCGAGCCCGGAGACGTCGAGGCCGGGTGCGCTGGTCTGGGCCCGCGCCCGGAACAGGTTGGACGTCTTCTTCGCGAGTCGCACGGTGGCGTCCGTGGGAATCGCGCGGTAGGACGCGAGAAGCCGTTCGACGCCGGCGCGGTGAGCGTCGATCCCGGTGACGGGCAGAGTGCGATGCGCACGGAAGGGGCGTCCACCCTCCCGCATGCTTTTCAGTAGTTCAACCGAAGAGGCAGCCACACCCTGACGCTATCCCTCTCCGCGGGTTCAGGCCACGCATATCGGCGCGGTCGACCGAAGATTCACACAAATGTCTCATCAATGTGCGGGTCGTGACCACGTCGAAGTGAGCTACCTCACAATAGATTGCCACGTCATCGCCCGGACTCGCGGACGGAAGGCAGGATGAGAGGAGGAAGCAGTTTCGTACAAATCGTACAAGAGGAGTCAGAACAGTGGGCCAGGTCAGCGCGAGCAGTTCGATCACCGTCGCAGCCACACCGGAGAAGGTGCTCGCGGCCTTGACGGACTACGAGACGGTGCGTCCGCGCATCCTCTCGGAGCAGTACCTGGACTACCGCGTCCTCGAGGGAGGGCAGGGTGGCGGCACCGTCGCGCAGTGGACGTTGAAGGCCACCGAGAAGCGGTCCCGCGACATCAAGGCCACGGTCACCGTGGCGGGCAACACGATCACCGAGACGGACGCGAACTCGTCGCTCGTCACCACCTGGGTCGTCGCCCCGAGCGGCAGCGGTTCGACGGTCACCACGACCACCGGGTGGAAGGGCGCGGGCGGCATCGGGGGCTTCTTCGAGAAGACGTTCGCCCCGCTGGGTCTGAAGAAGATCCAGGGGCAGGTGCTGGCGAACCTCGAGCGCGAACTCGCCTGACGCGACGCCGGTTCGCTCCGGCGCCGTCGTGGTGAGTCCCACGACGGCGTCGGCGCCGGACCGCGCCGACGGTCACGGTCTACGCTGGCAGGGGAAACAGCAGAAAGGACCACGTCAGTGCAACCAGGTGGACAACCCGACATGTCGCAGCTCCTCGCGCAGGCACAGCAGATGCAGCAGCAGCTGATGGCCGCTCAGCAGGAGATGGCCGAGGCCGAGGTCACCGGGCAGGCCGGTGGCGGACTCGTGACCGCGACGGTCAAGGGGACAGGTGAAGTGGTCGGTCTGAAGATCGATCCGAAGGTCGTCGATCCCGACGACGTGGAGACTCTGCAGGACCTCGTGATCGGTGCGATCGAGGACGCGTCGAACAAGGCGCAGGAGATCGCGGCGCAGAAACTCGGTCCGCTCGCGGGTGGATTCGGTGGGGGAGGCCTGCCCGGTCTCCCCGGTTTCTAGAGGCGCGGCGTGTACGAAGGTCCGGTTCAGGATCTGATCGACGAGCTCGGCAAGCTGCCCGGCGTCGGGCCGAAGAGCGCACAGCGCATCGCGTTCCACCTGCTCAGCGTCGAGCCGCCGGAGATCGACCGGCTCAAGAATGCGCTGCAGCGGGTGCGCGACGGCGTCCAGTTCTGTGTGGTGTGCGGCACGGTCTCCGACAAGGAGCACTGTCGCATCTGCGCCGATCCGCGCCGTGACCGCACGGTGATCTGTGTGGTCGAGGAGCCGAAGGACGTCCAGGCCGTCGAGCGCACGCGCGAGTTCAAGGGCCGCTATCACGTTCTGGGCGGCGCGCTGGATCCGCTGTCCGGGGTGGGTCCCGATCAGCTCCGTATCCGGGAGTTGCTCGCGCGCATCGGCAATCAGGAGGACGGCGTCGACGTCTCCGAGGTGATCATCGCGACCGACCCCAACACCGAGGGGGAGGCCACCGCGACGTATCTGGTGCGGATGCTGCGGGACTTCCCCGGGCTGACGGTCAGCAGGCTCGCGTCGGGTCTGCCGATGGGCGGCGACCTCGAGTTCGCCGACGAGCTCACGCTGGGCAGGGCGTTGTCGGGGAGACGCACGCTGTGACGTCGGATCCGGGCACTGCCGCGCCGGTGAAGCGGACGGCCGAGCAGTCGCGGTCGCTGATCGTCGACGCGGCGGGGCGGGCGTTCGCGACACGTCCGTATCGGGAGATCACGCTCAAGGACATCGCCGAGGACGCCGGGGTCAGCGCACCGCTGATCATCAAGTACTTCGGGTCGAAGGAGCAGCTGTTCGACGCGCTCGTCGATTTCCGCGCCGCCGCGGAGATCGTGTTCAGCGGTCCGCTGGACGGTCTCGGTGAGCGGATGGTGTCGATGTTCGCGCGGCCGCTCGAACCGTACAAGCCCCTGTCGTTGAACATTCTGTTCATGAGCGGGCCGAGCGAGGAGAGCAGCCGCAAGCTCCGCGCCAACTATTCGGCGCAGATGATCGACGCGCTGGCCGAACGACTACCCGGGCCGAATGCCCGGCTGCGCGCCGAACTGGTGATGTCGATGCTGACGGGTCTCGCCGTCATGCGTCGCAAGATGATGCAGGAGCACGCGACAGGCACCCCGGAAGAGGTGGTGGCGCACTATGCCCCGCTGGTGCAGGAGTTGCTCGACGGCTGAGGGCGGATTGTCCGGCTTGCGGGGTAAATGGTTGTTCACCTAATCTGGTGAACAACCATTTACCAGCTGTGCAAGGGGTGACGCTTGACGATCTCGTTGCCGCGCCCACTGTCGGCGCTCGCGGATCAGCCGGTCGCACCGCCGGACTCTGCCGGCGGATCGCGTTACCTCTTCCCGATTCTCGCGTTCGCGGGCGTGTTCCAGGCCGTCCTGCAAACGGTCATGGTGCCCCTCCTGCCCAGCATGCCGACGTTCACCGGCGCGAGTCAGACGTCGGTGTCCTGGCTGATCACCACCACCCTCCTGGTCGGCGCGGTCGTCACCCCGATCTTCGGCAGGCTCGCCGACATGTTCGGCAAGAAGCGGATGCTTCTCGTCGCCTTCGTCTTCATGACGCTCGGCGCGTTGATCTGCGCCGTGACGTCCGACATCGCGTTCCTGATCTTCGCGCGAGGACTGCAGGGGGCAGGCGCCGCCGTCATCCCGGTCGGAATCTCGATCCTCCGCGACGAATTGCCGCGGGAGAAGGTCAACGGCGCCATCGCCATGATGAGCTCGACCCTCGGGATCGGCACGGCGCTCGGACTGCCGTTCGCGGCGTCCGTCGCCGAGTACTCCAACTGGCACGTCCTCTTCTGGGTCATCGCGGGAATCGGGCTCGCGGTCACCACAGCCGCGGTGCTGTTCATCCGCGAGTCCGAGGTGCGGTCGGGTGGGCGGTTCGACGGTGTCGGTGCCGTCGGTCTGACCGCCGCCCTCGTCTGCCTGCTCGTCCCGATCACCCAGGGCAGCTCGTGGGGCTGGGGAAGTCCCGCGGTGCTGGGCATGTTCGCGTCCGCGGTGTTCCTGTTCGCGTTGTGGGGACATCAGCAGCTGCGCAACCGGAACCCGCTCGTGGACCTGCGGGTGTCGGCGCGACGGTCGGTGCTGCTGCCGCACGTCACGGCGCTTCTCGTCGGGTTCGCGTTCTACGGAAACGCGCTCATCACCACACAGCTGCTGCAGGCGCCCCGCGGAGACGCCGGCTACGGCCTGACGATCCTCCAGGCCGCGGTGTGCCAGCTGCCGACGAGTCTGTCGATGATCGTCTTCGCGCAGGTCGGCGCCCGGGTGTCCGAGCGTTACGGGTCGAAGGTGACGATCCTGTCGGGCGCGATCTGTCTCGTCCTCGGCTACGCGCTGCACACCGTGCCGCACAAGGAGTTGTGGATGGTGATCGCGGCGCTCGGTGTCGCGGCCGTCGGCACCGCGCTGGTGTACAGCACGCTGCCGATGCTGATCGTCCGGGCTGTGCCGTCCACGCAGATGGCCGCGGCCAACGGCGTCAACGTCCTGCTGCGGACGATGGGTACCACCATGTGCAGCGCGGTGGTCGCGACGGTTTTGGCGGCGAGCATGGTGGGCGGTGTCGCCTCGGCCGCCGGTTTCTCGATCGCCTACGGGGTGTGCGCGGTGCTGGCGGTCCTGGTGTTCGTGGTGTCCCTGGCCCTGCCGGGGCACGATCGGATGAAGAAAAGTCCGGTAGAGCCACTTGTGACGTAGGTCACTCACGTGTATCGTCAGTGATGCGGATCGAGGAAATGTACCTGTGAGCAGAGAAAACTCGAGAAGCAGAGATCCGGCCGAGAATGCAGAAGCATTCCCGGCCGAACCCCTGTCTGGGGTCTTTACTCCTCCATCGATTCCGCGATCTGTTTGATGGCGGCCAGCCGGCGATCCCACTCGGCGCCGATTCGTTCCAGCGTCCGCGCCGTCTTGTTGAGCTCGGCGCCCAGCGCGCGGTAGCGGATCTCGCGGCCCACCTTCACCGACTCCACCAGTCCGCAGGCCTGCAGCGCATTCAGATGCTTCGCGATGGCCTGCCTCGACACCGGAAGCCGGGTGGCGAGCGACGACGCCGACTGGTCGGCCCGCCCGAGTTCGGTGAGGATCTCCCAGCGGGTCTCGTCGGACAGCGCCGCGAACACCGAGGCCAATTCGGCGTACGTGCCCACTGTCATGCCTTCACGCCGTGCAGGTACGCGACCAGTTCGTCGAGTTCGGCGTGCCAGCCCTGGACGTTGCCCTCGCGGGCCCGCTTCTGGTCGGCGACGTCGCGGTCGAGGGTGTCGAACCCGGTCTCGGCGACTGTCAGTTCGGTGCCGGCCGCGTGCTCGGACAGCGTGAACCGCACCAGGGTGGAGTTGCCGATCACCGGGTCTGCTTCCATGTCGGCTGCCCAGCGGAAGCCGAACGCGTTCGGTTCGTCGACCTCCGTGACGACGGCGCGGGCGGTGCCGTGCTCGTCCCAGGTGAAGGCGGCCTTGCCGCCGACGCTGAGGTCGAGCGACGTGCGCTGCCCGAACCACTGGCTGATCTTGTCGGGATCCGTGATCGCCGCCCACACCGCCGATCTCGGGGCGTTCACGACAACGGTCCGGGTGATGCTGCTCGATGCGTCCATGGTGGGCCACCTTTTCGACGACGGTTGATGTGCAACTCCATGGTTGCACTCTTTACGACGTTCTGCAACCCTTTGGTTGCGCTCGGCAGGTGAGTGCCGATGTGTACCCGGATGGACATCGGTACTCACAGGGTTTATCCACAGGCTGTGGAAAAATGGTGGGAAGGGGCGGTTCCTGTCGGGGCGGGCCGACACCGTTCCGGGCATGGAACACGACTCATGGCAGTCCATTCTCGACGCCCAGGACGGCGTCGTCACCACGGCACAGCTCCGGGCGCACGGCGTCAGTGCCACCGCACTCCGGCATCGTGTGGTGTCCGGTCAGTGGCTGCGGGTGCTGCCGCGCGTCATCGCGGTCACCAACGGTCCGCTCACCCGCCCGATGGCCCTCTCCGCCGCACTCCTGTACGGCGGCCGGGCGATCCTGAGTCACCGGACCGCGGCCGAGGAATGGGGACTGCTCCGCGTCGACGACCCGTCGGCACCGGTCCACATCACTGTCCCCTACAACTGCTCGGCGGTGAATCAGGGGCAGACGGTCCGCTCACCCGGCAGTCGGCGCCCGACCTCGGTCGGCAACGCACTCGTTCATGGTGGCGTCGTGGTCCATCGGTCTCGCGCGTTCGAGCACATCTCGGTCCCGTTCCGTCGGCCACGGACATCGTTGGCCGACACGGTGATCGACCTCGCGGTGTCCGAGGCCACCCCGCGGGAGGCGGCCCTCCGGTTCATCGAGGCCGCCACAAGTGGCAAGGTCCACGTCGAGGTGCTCCGGCGGAAACTCGAGGTCCGGCGTCCACACCGGTATGCGACCGACATCGCCGACGCCGTGATGCTGCTCGGCGACGGCGTTCAATCGGCCCTCGAACACCGCTACGCACTCGACGTCGAACGGGCGCACGGGCTGCCGAGCGGAAAACGTCAGATGCCGCACGTCGTGGACGGCCGGATTCTGTACGAGGACGTCGATTACAGCCCCATGGGTGTGCCGCTGATCGTCCGGCTCGACGGGCAGCAGTATCACAGCGCGCAACAGTCCCGTTTCCGTGACCGTCGGCGCGACAACGCGGCGGAGCTGGCCGACCGTCCACGGCTGGTCTACGGGTGGGATGAGACGACCCGCGACCCCTGCGGGGTATTCGAGGAAGTGCGCCGGGTGTTGGTCCGCGAAGGATGGGCCGATATGTCGCGCCGCTGTCCAGCCTGCCCACGTGAGTGAGAAAGAGTGCCCCGCCACTCTTTCTCACTCACCTGCGGAGGTGAGTGAGAAAGCGTGCGGGACGACGCTTTGCCACTCACGTGCTCAGACGCGCAGGCGCTCCCGGCGCAACTGCTCGACCTCGGGCAGGTCGAGGGGCGCGAGTTCGTCGACGCCCAGCGCCCGCTTCAGGAGCAGGTCGGCGAGTTCGGGGTTGCGGGCGAGCGCGGGTCCGTGCATGTACGTGCCGATCACGGAACCCTGGACGACGCCTTCGAG
The DNA here is from genome assembly GCF_012396235.1 of Rhodococcus opacus. Lineage (GTDB taxonomy): Bacteria > Actinomycetota > Actinomycetes > Mycobacteriales > Mycobacteriaceae > Rhodococcus_F > Rhodococcus_F opacus. The sequence continues at coordinate 264,850 of NZ_JAAXPA010000003.1, forward strand.
CCCGTCCCCGACGCCGTTGCCGACGCCGTGCGTGACCCGGGCCAGGCCGCGGGCGTCGGAGCCGAGTGTGGTTCCGCCGCGGTGGTTTTCGAACCCCGTGAGCGGCTGCGTCAGCCCGTCCATCCGTGGTGCCGTGATCACTTCACCGATGGAACGCGTCGCCTGCGGGGACGTGGTGACGTCGAGCATCGAGACGCCGTCGACGCGTTCGCCGCTCGACGTCTCGTACCAGTTGCCGAGCACCTGGATCGCGGCGCAGATCGCCAGGACGGGGGCGCCGCGTTCGGCGGCCTTCTGCAGTCCGGGGTACTTGGCGAGGTGCCGGGTGGCGAGGCGCTGCGCCGAGTCCTCGGCCCCACCGAGCGTGTAGACGTCGAGGGACTCCGGGACCGGATCGTTCAGCGTGATCTCGACGATCTCCGCGTCGTATCCGCGCATGCGCAGTCGCTGCCGGAGGATCAGGGCGTTGCCGCCGTCGCCGTAGGTGCCCATCACGTCGGGCAGCACCAGGCCGATGCGTACGGTCGAGTCAGGCATTGCGCGCCTCCTTCGCGATGGCGGTGTTCAGGTCGCGGAAGGCGGTGTAGTTGGCGAGCACCTCGACGCGTCCGGGCGGGCAGGACGCGATGGCCCGCAACGGGTTCGGGTCGAGCGTGTGCTCGACGCCGGCGTACGTGAGGCGGACGGCCAGGTCGGTGCCGCGTTCGCCGGCGGCCACCACCTTGACGCCCTCGAAGTGCTCGAACCGCACGTCCCACAGCCAGGACAGATCCTCGCCGTCGGGAACCTGCCCGTTGACGGCGATCACGAGTCCGTCGACGGTGGGGTCGATCATCGACAGCGCTTCCTGCCAGCCGGCGGGGTTCTTGGCGAGCAGCATGTGCACGGAGTGCGACCCGACCTCGACGGTGCTGTAGCGGCCCGCGACCTCCTGGACGGTGGCCGCGGCGGCGACGGCGTCCTCCGCCTTCGCGCCCATCGCAACGGCCGCAGCGACGGCCTGTGCGGCGTTGCCGCGGTTGGCGCGTCCGGGCAGGGCGAGGGTCATCGGGATCTTCAGGCCGTCGGGCCCGTACAGGTTTTCGTCGTCCAGCCACCAGTCGGGGGTCGGGCGCGCGAAGTCGGAACCCGTGCTGCGCCAGTGCGAGCCCTCCCACACGATGGGTTCGCCGGTGCGCGGACAGCTGGCGGCGTCGCTGGCCCATCCGCCCCCGGCAGCGACCCAGACGACGTTCTTCGCGTCGTAGGCCACCGAGGTGACGAGGACGTCGTCGCAGTTGGCGATCACGACGGCCTCCGGGTGCGCGGCGACGCAGGCGCGGAGTTTGCGTTCGATCATGTTGATCTCGCCGACCCGGTCGAGCTGGTCGCGGCTGAGGTTGAGCAGAACCAGGGCCTCGGGGTTGACGGCGTCGCTGACGTGCGGGACGTGGAGCTCGTCGACCTCGAGGGCGGCGAGGGGCGCGTGGACGCGGGTGCTGAGCGCCGCGACGATGCCGGCGTCCATGTTGGCGCCGTCGGCCTGCGTCGCGACCTCACCGAGGGTGGAGAGCGCCGCCGCGGTCATCCGGGTGGTGGTGGACTTGCCGTTGGTGCCGGTGATCACCGCGGTGCGTCGGCCGGCGCCGAGCTGCTCCATCAGGGTCGGGTCGATCTTCAGGGCGATCAGTCCGCCGATCATCGAGCCCTTGCCCCGGCCCGCCTTCTGCGACGCCCAGGAGGCCGCCGCCGCTGCGCGCAGGGCGAGCTTGCCGCGCGTCGTGATCCCAGTTCCAGTACTCACTCCGCGAGTTTTGCACAGGGTCCGGTCAGACGCCGACTCGCGCGGGGGCACGTGAGCGCGAAAGTGTGCTCGGACGCACCCTGCCACTCACCTGGGTGGCGGCGGCACCGGCGATGACGACGGCCCCGCCGATCAGCGACAGGATGCTCGGCTCCTCGTGCAGCACCAGCCAGGACGCCCCGATCCCGACGATGGGAACCAGCAGGGAGAACGGCGCGACCATTCCGGCGGGGTAGCGGCTGAGCAGCGCCGTCCACAGGCCCGAGCCCGCGACCGTGCCGAGGATCACGATGTAGGCGAGGCCTGCGAGCGCGAGCGGGCCGTTGCCGTCCAGTGACGACGTCAGGGAGTCCCAGCCCGCCGACGGACCCTCGACGCCGAACGACAGCGCCAGCATCGGCAGCGGCGGAATGACGCACATCCACAGCATCAGGCGCATCGGCTGATCCGACGCGGCCTTGCGGTTGCCGATGTTGCCCAGCGCCCACGACAGTCCCGCGAGCAGCGTCAGGGCCACCGGCAGCAGCGCGGCGTGCTGGGCGCGGTCCCAGCCGATGACTGTCATCCCGGCCATCGCCACCAACAGTCCGCATACCTGCGTCGGCCGCAGTCGCTCCCGCAGCAGGACCGCGCCGAGGACCACGGTGAACGGTGCGGACGACTGCAGGACCAGCGATGCCAGCCCGGTGGGCATGCCGACGTGCATGGCCCAGAACAGGAAGGCGAACTGGCCGACGCCGAACCCGAGGCCGTACACCAGCAGCCACTTCGGCGGGACCTGTGGCCGGGGAATGAACAGGATGACCGGGATCGCGATGACGAAGAATCGCAGCGCGGCGAAGAAGAACGGTGGGAAGTGGTCGAGGCCCGCGCGAATGGCGAGGAAGTTGAGCCCCCACAGGACGACGACGGTGAGTCCGAGCAGCCGGTCGCGGGAGGTCATGCCTTCCATCGTGAGGGCCGGAAACAATCAGGACAAGCGCATTAAAGTGCATCATCGATGTAGTTTTGCTACATGGATGCGACCCGGTTGCGCGTGCTGCGCGAGCTGGCGGACCGCGGGACGGTGGCGGCGACCGCGCAGGCGTTGTCGATGACGCCGTCGGCGGTGTCGCAGCAGCTCAAGATCCTGTCGCGGGAGGCCGGGGTGACCCTGCTCGAACCCGCCGGCCGCCGGTTGCGGCTCACCGATGCCGGTCAGGCGCTCGTCGTCCGCGCCGACGACGTCGTGGCGGCCCTGGACCGTGCGGCGGCGGAGATGAGCGCCTACCGCGGTTCGCCGCGCGGCCGCGTGCGGGTGGCGCTGTTCCCGTCCGGTGCCGCGCTGCTGCTGCCCGGACTGCTGGACGCGCTGGAAGGCAGTGGGGTGGACGTGCAGGCGCGCGACGAGGACCTGCCCGCCGCCGCGGTGCCCACCCTGCTCGCCGATTACGACGTGGTGCTGACGCATCGCGACGAGCGGGCCCCGGACTCGTCCTCGCCGCGGGTGACGGCCGAACCGCTGATGCGCGAACCCATCGACCTCATCCTGCCGCCCGGCCATCCGCTCGCCGGACAGGATGCGGTTCGCCCGGACCAGTTGGCGGACGAGAGGTGGATCAGTGTGCGCGGCGGTTTCCCCGTCGACGACGTGCTGATGTCGGTGGCCGCCGCGACCGGGGTGCAGCCGCATGTGGTGATGCGCATCAACGACTTCCGGGTCATCGAGGAACTCGTCGCCGGCGGTCACGGCGTGGCCCTGCTGGCCCGCCATGCGGTGACGAGCCGCACGGTGGTGCAGCTGCCGCTCGCCGGGGTGCGCGCGGCCCGGATCTACGAACTGGCCCGGCGGCCCGCAGCCGACGACGTTCCCGCGGTGGCCACGGTGCTGCAGGCGTTCCGGGACGTCGCGGCACGGGTGCGGGACTGACCCCCGACAGCACGAAGGCCCGCACCGGGGCGGGCCTTCGACGGTGACGGTGCGGGGTCAGGCCAGTGCCTTGGCTTTCAGCGTCTCGTACTCCTGCTGAGTGATGGTGCCTGCATCGAGCAGTGCCTTCGCGTCCGCGATCTGCTCGGCCGAGGACTTGCCCGCGACGGAACGGATGTAGCTGTCCTGCGCCTGCTTCACCTCCTGCGCGGCCGCCATCGAACGCTGGGCCATGCCGTCGCTCTTGACGATGAGATACACGAGCGCGGTCAGCAGCGGGATGAAGAACAGGAAGATGATCCAGATGGCCTTCGCCCAGCCCGACGTCTTATGGTCGCGGAACAGGTCGGTGATGATGGAGAACAACAGGATCAGGTAGGCCACGAAGCCGAAGGTGACGATGATCACCCAGAGAAAGTCCCAGAAAGAGTCCATTGCAGCGCTCCATTCACAGTCGAATTCACTCTGCGCCGACTATCGCACCGGGCCGGGGCGCCCGCGTCATCCGAAACAGGTGAAATGTGGCCGGTGCCGACCCCGCCCGCGGTCGCGAAACGCCGAACGGCCGCGACACCGGTAGGTGCCGCGGCCGTTCGGGTAGGGACTACTTGCCTGCGTCGACCGCCCGGCGCATGCCGCGCTCGACCGCACCGATGATGTACGGACGCAGCTCGACGGCCGGGATGACGGCGTCGACGGAGCCGACCCGCTGTGCCCGCTGGATGTTGTGCACAGCCTCGAACTCGGCCGCGACCTCACCGAGCTTCTCGTTGCGCACCGCAGCCTGCTGGGCCGCCAGCTCCACCCGCAGGTGAGCCTGCTGGGCGTCGTTCTGGGCGCCCGCCAGGTTGGCTTCGAGCTCCCGGATCGACGGGTCGGCGGCCACCCGAGAGTTGACCTCGCGGGTGAACACCACGGCCGCGGCGGGGGCACCACCGAGGACCGAGGCGAACGAACCCTCGACCGCCAGCACCTCCATGTTGTCGTTCAGTGCTCCGGAGAACACCACGAACGCGCCACCGTGGTAGCGGGAGACGACGCAGAACACGATCGGGCCGTCGAAATTGACTATGGCGCGGCCGATCTCGGCGCCGTACTCGAGCTGGATGTGCCGCAGCGAGTCCGGGGAACCGTCGAAGCCGGACAGGTTGGCCAGCACGACGAGCGGACGGCTGCCGCTGGCGGCGTTGATCGCCCGCGCCGTCTTCTTCGACGACTGCGGGAACAGCGTTCCCGCAGTCCACTGGTCGGGACCGTTGGCCGGCGACCATCCCTTACGGGCGATGGCCCGCGACTCGATGCCGATGACGCTCACCGGGTAACCGCCGAGGTGTGCGTCGAACACGACGGACGTGTCGGCGTCCGCCATGTCGGCCCACCGCTCCAGCACCGCGTGGTCCTGGTCGACGAGTGAACGCATCACCGTGCGAATGTCGAACGGCTTCTTGCGTTCCGGGTTCGTCTCCGCGGAGAAGATGTCGCCGACCGTGGTGAAGTCGCTGGACGGGTGGATGTGCGGGAAGGACCGCACGTCGCGCCCGATCGGGTCGCTGGTCTGCGCCCGGCGCGGGAAGCGTTCTCCGGCAACGACGTACGCGTGGTCGTAGTGTGCGAACAGGATCTCGCACGCGGCGGGCAGGTTCGGCGCCCAGTACTGCGCCTCACCGTTCGGGCCCATCACGCGGTCGTAACCGCCGATGCCGAAGTTGTCCTCGGCCGAGACGCCACCCGAGTAGTCGAGCGAGTTCTTACCGGTGAGCACCATGGCACTGTCCGGCGTCATGACGAGGATGCCCTTGGTGTGCATCAGCATCGTGGCTTCGGCGTTCCAGTACGGCTGCGCGCCGACGTTGATGCCGGCCACGATCACGTTGACCTCGCCACCGTTCTGCGTGAACGTGATGAGGCGACGCAGGCCGCGGGACACCCAGTCCATGTTCTCGGTGCCACTGTCCATGGAGATCGTCGCGCCGGACGACAGCGCGAACCACTCGACCGGGACACCCAGCTTCTCGGCCAGGTCGACACCGGCGACGAGGCGGGCGCACTCGGCTTCCGCGACGGTGCCCAGTGCCTTCGTCGGGTCACCGAAGAGCGCGACGCGGGTCATTCCCTCGGGATGCCGGTCGGTGCGGGCCGTGACCAGACCGACGACGAGGCCGGCCTTGTTCTGACCGTACGGACGCTCGACGGGAACCAGCTGGCCCGTCTCGTCCAGGTCGTGCTCGACGAAGCTGCCGTCGCGGCCGGTGAGCAGCGGGATCAGCTCGTACGGGTAGACGGTGCCGCGGGCACGTGAGCTGCGGACCTTCTGCGTGTACGCGTCGAGCGGCTGCAGCGGCTCGGTCGGCGGCTCGGTGACCTTGACGACCACGCCGGCACCGGTGCGGTAGGAGAAGCGCAGAGCCTTCTCCCGCGACTCCGTGCCGGGCTCGCCCTGGAGCCGGGCGATCACGGTGATCTCCTCGAGTCCGGCGCCCGCGGTGAGCGGTGCCGCGACCCGGGCGAACGCCTCGAGGTCCTCGACCGGGACGTCGATCTTCGGCCACACGTACAGCACGACGCGGTTGGCGTCGAGCTTGCGCTTGCTGCCGCGCGTGGCCTGCGCCCGGCGGATGCCGTCGAGGCACGACTGCAGCACGCGTTCCGCAGCGGGAACACCGATGACCTGGCCGTCCTCGTTGCGCACCGGCGTGATGTCGCGGATCTCGGCGAGCGCGATGAGGCGTTCGTCGGTGGGGTTGTCGCGCGAGACCAGGTTGAACAGGAACGTGTCGGCGACCGCGGGGAGGCGGGTGCCGTCGAAGTTCTTCAGGCGCCACAGGTCGAGTCGCTGGCCGGTGAGCGGGTGCATGTCCCGGATCAGCGTCTCTTCCGCCAGGACACCTGCGTCGTCCGGGCGGTACGTGAACTTGCGGACGTCCATGTCGGTTCCGCCGAAGACGGACACCGTGACCCGGCGGCAGGTCGCGGCCAGCGGCAGCGCCGACAGCGCCTTCCGCAGGTCCTCGGACATCGTGTTCGGGTCGGCGGGCGGTGCGGTCCACGACAGGTAGAGGTCGAGGACGAGGTTGTCGGGGTTCTCCGCGGCGACGGCACCGATCTCGTCGAGCGCACCGGGCAGTTCGGCGTACTCGGCGACGGCCGACACCAGGTTGAGGCGCTCGCCGAGCAGATCGAAGTTGCCGGTGACGAAACGCCGTCCGTTGCGGTCGAAGGACGTGACGTCCTCGAGCGTGCGGATGTCGTAGTAGCGACGGGTGACGACCTCGAGCAGCGGCCCGACGGTCGTGCTCTTGCGTGCGATCCGCTGCCCGAGGAGCTCGGTCAGCGACTGCGGGGTGGCGACCAGGGCCTCGAGGCGTTCCTGGTAGTCGGCGGCGTCGGGACGCTCGGCGAGGTACTCGAGGCTGCCACGGACACCGTCGTAGACCTGCTCGCGGGCCTTGCGGATCTGCGGCTCGTCGAAGAACCGGAACCGCACGTTGCGGGCGACGTTTCCGATCACCGGGTACCGGACCTGGGTGGCGATGATCAGCCGGTCCAGGACCTCACCGAGTCCGCTGGGTGCGCGGCCGGGAGCGTTGCCGTCGTTCAGCCACCGATCGAGCAGGGCGGCGATGACGGGAACCTGGTTGTCCATGCGCTGCTGCGCGAGGAACAGACGGTAGACCGCCTCCTCCAGCTCGGCGGTGCGCTCGAGGTCGGTGACGTCGTAGTGACGCAGCGCCCGCGACAGCCGGGTCGTGAACGACTCGGGCAGGCCTTCGAGCTCGACGTCGAGGGTGTGGAGGTAGGTGTGGAAGTGCTCGCGCGGGCTGTGGACGCGCTCGTCACCGTCCTCCTCGGCGGCGGTCGGACGGTTACGTCCGATCTCGCAGATATCCGCGAACGTGTTCAGTAGAGCGAGCTCTGCCTGCACGAGATCCGGGTCGCCCGCGATCTCGGCGCGCAGCTTCTCGTAATCGGCGAGGAGCACTCCGGCGCGCTTCGCGCTGACGTCGTAACCGGTGAGCAGTGCGGCGAGTGCGTCGATCTGCTCGAGGGCGTCGGCCCGGGTGTTCCCGTGCGAAGCGGGGGCACCGAGATCGAACTGGACGCGAGGCGACTTCGGAGCGGTGGACTCCTCCGAGCTCTCCTCGACACGCAGCAGTGCCGTTCCGGCGTCGACCTGGGAGTTGACCATGGCGAGAACTTCCCGCACCCGGCCTGCGACGGGAGCGCGGACCGCGGTCTCCATCTTCATGCTCTCGAGGACGACCAGCGTGGCGCCGACCTCGACCTCGTCGCCGACGGACACGGGCACCGCGACCACGACTGCGGGAGCCGGTGCGCGGACGACGCCGGCCTCGTCCTGGCTGATCTGGTGGCTGATGCCGTCGACCTCGACGAGGTACTGGGCGCGGCCTGCGACCGAGACGACGTGGTGGCGGCGGTCGCCGATCACCAGGCGGCTCTCGAACTCGCTGAGCCGGTCGACCTCGACCTCGGTCTCGGGGGCGTCCCCGTCGACGCGGTAGCTGTGGGCGCCGACCTGCGTGACGGTGAGTCCGTAGGCCTGGCCCTGGTAGCTGAGCTCCACCTTGCGGCCGATGGCGTGGCCGGCGCGGGGGCGTCCACCCCGAGCGGACGACAGGAACGCCTCACGCTCGAGCTTCTCCTCGGCGTCGTAGACGTCGATGGCGGCGGCGATCAGGGCGACATCCGCGGTCCGGGACGGGACGTTGGACGTGCCTGCGTCGGTGCGGTCCAGCCAGCCGGTGTCCGCGGACGCCGAGATGACCTCTTCGCGGTCCAGCAGGTCCAGCAGGAACGACTTGGTGGTGGTGCCGCCCTGCAGCACGACCGTGGTCTCGCGGAGAGCGGTGCGCAGACGCGCGAGCGCCTCGGAGCGGTCGCGACCCCAGGCGATGACCTTGGCGACCATCGAGTCGTAGTCGGGCGGGATGACGTCGCCCTGGGCGATGCCGGTGTCGACGCGGAGGCCGCTGCCGAGCGGGAACTTGAGCAGCTGCACGGCGCCGGGCGCGGGAGCGAAGCCGTTGGCGGCGTCCTCCGCGTTGAGGCGGGCCTCGACGGCGTGACCGAACTCGGGCGGGCAGTCGCCGACCAGCGGCTCACCGCTGGCGACGAGGATCTGCAGCTTCACCAGGTCGATGCCCGTGGTGGCCTCGGTGATGGGGTGCTCGACCTGGAGGCGGGTGTTGACCTCGAGGAACGTGAACGTCTTCTGCTCGGGCTGGTACAGGTACTCGACCGTGCCGGCGCCGCGGTAGCCGGCGGCGCGCACGAGCTCTGCGGAGACGGTGCGCAGGTGGTTGGACTGGTCGGCGGTGAGGAGCGGCGAGCTGGACTCCTCGATGACCTTCTGGTTCTTGCGCTGGATGGAGCAGTCGCGCACACCGGGAGCCCAGACGTTGCCGAAGTTGTCGGCAATCACCTGTACCTCGACGTGGCGTGCGTCGGTGACCAGTCGTTCGATGAACACGACGGGGTCGCCGAAGGACCGCTGGGCCTCACCCTGGGTGCGTTCGAGCGCGAGTTCGAGTTCGTCCTCGGACCACACCTTGCGGATACCGCGGCCACCACCACCGGAGCGGGCCTTGATGATGAGCGGGTAGCCGATGGCCTGGGCGTGACGGCGGGCGTCGGCGCGGGTGGCGACGGGGCCGCCGCTCCACGGCGCGACCGGGACCTCCACCTTCTCGGCGAGGAGCTTGGCCTCCACCTTGTCGCCCAGCAGGCGCATCGCTTCGGCGGGCGGGCCGATGAACGTGATGCCGAGCTGCTCGCAGACCTCGACGAACGCGGGATCCTCGGCGACGAAGCCCCAGCCGACCCACACGGCGTCGGCCTTGCTCTCGCGCAGCGCGCGGGCCAGCTCGGCGTGATCGAGGTAGGCGGTGCCGGTCTTGACTGTGCGCAAGCACACACCTTCGTCGGCCTGCCGAACGAACATCGCGCGGCGTTCTGCCTCCGTGTGGAGTGCGATCGTGCGGATGCCGTAGTTGTGCTCGGCGTTCAGTTCGCGCACCGCACGAATCAGGCGGACCGCCGCTTCGCCGCGGTTGACTATCGCTATTCGCTTGAACATCTGTTATCGCTCCGTTTCCGTAAAACTCATTGATCCGCAGAGTGTTTCGATGGCCAAGGCCATGTCCGCCGAGGACTGGGTGCCGCCTTCGCGGACACGTGCACCCCTGCACAACCCACTTGACTACCTCCAGGGGCGCCCCGAACGCGATCGTCGGACCTGCGCCATTGCGGGACCGATGCTCGGGGAATGCGAGCATAACGTCGAAAATTTGTACCCGCGCGTAACTTCTGCGAGGCCCCGATCTGCTTGTCAAGCGTTCAAGGACTTGCGTGTCGACGCTACGAGGGAGTAATGCGGCCGGAATTCCGCCGAACTGGGCGTCCTCCGGAGAGGTATCTGCAACCCATTGTCACAGAGTCGTTTTCGTCCGGTTCCTCGAGAAGCTCTCGGGGAAAGGAACTTTCACGCAGAAGTTACTGGCGGTTCACCTTCGGATCGGCACCCGCCGGTTCGGTCGCGTGCGCCACCGCGCCCCGCACACCGACGTGTGCCTCGCGGTGCATCCGGTCGACCATGTGCGGATAGTGCAGTTCGAACGCGGGCCGCTCGGAGCGGATGCGCGGCAGCTCGGTGAAGTTGTGCCGCGGCGGCGGGCACGTCGTTGCCCACTCCAGGGAGTTGCCGAACCCCCACGGATCGTCCACCGTGACCACCTCGCCGTAGCGGTAGCTCTTGAAGACGTTCCAGACGAACGGCACGGTCGACGCGCCCAGGACGAACGCGAACACCGTGGAGACCGAGTTGAGGACGGTGAAGCCGTCCGAGGGCAGGTAGTCGGCGTAGCGGCGCGGCATCCCCTCGGCGCCGAGCCAGTGCTGGACGAGGAACGTGCCGTGGAAACCGGTGAACGTGGTCCAGAAGTGCCATTTGCCGAGACGCTCGTCGAGCATGCGGCCCGTCATCTTCGGGAACCAGAAGTAGATGCCCGCGTACGTGGCGAAGACGATCGTCCCGAACAGCACGTAATGGAAGTGGGCGATCACGAAGTAGCTGTCGGTGACGTGGAAGTCCAGCGGCGGGCTCGCGAGGATGACACCGGTGAGGCCGCCGAAGATGAACGTGATGAGGAAGCCGAGCGAGAACAGCATGGGGGTCTCGAACGTCAGCTGCCCCTTCCACATGGTGCCGATCCAGTTGAAGATCTTCACCCCGGTGGGTACCGCGATCAGGAACGTCATGAAGGAGAAGAACGGCAGCAGCACCGCGCCCGTCGCGTACATGTGGTGCGCCCACACGGCGATCGAGAGGGCGGCGATGGCGATCGTCGCGTAGACGAGCCCGCTGTAGCCGAAGAGCGGCTTGCGGCTGAAGACCGGGAAGATCTCCGACACGATGCCGAAGAACGGCAACGCGACGATGTACACCTCCGGATGGCCGAAGAACCAGAACAGGTGCTGCCACAGCAGCACGCCGCCGGTGGCCGGGTCGTACAGATTGCCGCCCAGATGGCGGTCGACGAACAGCCCCATCAGCGCTGCGGTGAGGATCGGGAACGCCACCAGGATCAGGATGCTGGTGATGAAGATGTTCCACGTGAAGATCGGCATCCGGAACATGATCATGCCCGGGGCTCGCAGGCAGATGACGGTCGTGATCATGTTGACCCCGCCGAGGATGGTGCCGAGACCGGACAGCGCCAGCCCCATGATCCACAGATCGGCGCCGACGCCCGGCGCATGCAGCGCGCTCGTCAGCGGCGAGTACGCCGTCCAGCCGAAGTCCGCGGCGCCACCCGGGGTGATGAAACCCGCGATCGCGATGGTGCCGCCGAACAGGAACGCCCAGTAACTGAACGCGTTGAGACGGGGGAACGCGACGTCGGGGGCGCCGATCTGCAGTGGCAGGATGTAGTTGGCGAACCCGAACACGATCGGCGTCGCGTACAGCAGCAGCATGATCGTGCCGTGCATCGTGAACAGCTGGTTGTACTGCTCGTTCGACAGGAACTGCAGACCCGGAACGGCGAGCTCGCCGCGGATCAGCAGCGCCATCAGACCGCCGGCCATGAAGAAGACGAACGACGTGATCAGGTACAGAATCCCCAGATCCTTGGGATCCGTCGTCGTGATCATCTTGTAGAAGAAGCTGCCCTTGGGGCGGCGCCGGGCCGGATACGGACGGACCGGAAGATGCTGTTGAAATGCCAGATTCACGACGCCCCCCGAAGGGTCCGAGGCGGTTCGGGTCCGGTGTGGACTCCGTTACCAGGGTAGTCACCCGAAGCCCGGAGGGAGCCGCTTTCCGTGGCCGGAAACGACGCTGCCGCAGGTGCGCGTGGTGCGCGCCTGCGGCAGCGAGGGTCGGGAAGCGGTCAGTGCGCGCGGTTGACCGCCGAGACGACGGCGCGCAGCGACGCGGTGGTGATCGACGTCGCGATGCCGACGCCCCAGACCACGGTGTTCCGTCCGTCGGGAGCGGTCACCGCGCACTCGACGTACGCGGCCGCCTGGGCGTCGTCACCGGCCGACATGGCGTGCTCGGAGTAGTCGAGCACACGCACGTCGAAGTCGATGGTGGCGAGCGCGTCGACGAACGCGGCGAGCGGGCCGTTGCCCGAACCCGAGATCTCGTGCTCCTTGCCGTCGACCTTCACGGTCGCGGTGATGGAGTCGGTGCCGCCGTCCTCCTCGGACGCCGTGACCTTCTGCTTCATCCGCTCGAGCGGCGTGATCGGAGCCAGGTACTCCTCGTGGAAGACGTCCCACATCTCCTTGGGCGACACCTCGCCGCCCTCGCCGTCGGTAATCCGCTGGACGGCCTGCGAGAACTCGATCTGCAGGCGACGCGGCAGCACCAGCCCGTGATCGGCCTTCATGATGTACGCGACGCCGCCCTTGCCGGACTGCGAGTTGACGCGGATCACGGCCTCGTAGGTGCGGCCCACGTCCTTGGGGTCGATCGGCAGGTAGGGAACCGCCCACAGGATGTCGTCGACGTCCGCGTCCTGCGAGTCGGCGTCGAACTTCATGGCGTCGAGACCCTTGTTGATCGCGTCCTGGTGGCTGCCCGAGAACGCGGTGTACACGAGGTCGCCGCCGTACGGGTGACGCTCGTGGACGGGCAGCTGGTTGCAGTACTCGACGGTGCGGCGGATCTCGTCGATGTTCGAGAAGTCGATCTGCGGGTCGACGCCCCGGGTGAACATGTTGAGGCCGAGCGTGACCAGGCAGACGTTGCCGGTGCGCTCACCGTTGCCGAACAGGCAGCCCTCGATGCGGTCGGCACCTGCCTGGTAGCCCAGCTCCGCGGCGGCCACGCCGGTGCCGCGGTCGTTGTGGGGGTGCAGCGACAGGATGACCGAGTCGCGGCGGGCCAGGTTGCGGTGCATCCACTCGATGGAGTCGGCGTACACGTTGGGCGTCGCCATCTCGACGGTGGCGGGCAGGTTCAGGATCACCGGGTTCTCCGGCGTCGGCTGCAGCACCTCGGTGACGGCGTCGCACACCTCCTTGGCGTACTCGAGTTCCGTGCCGGTGTACGACTCGGGGGAGTACTCCCAGCGCCATTGCGTGTCGGGGTACTTCTTCGCCTCTTCGAGGGCCAGGGTCGCCGCGTCGGTCGCGATCTTCTTGATCACGTCGCGCTCGGCCTTGAACACCACCCGGCGCTGCAGGATGGACGTCGAGTTGTAGAAGTGGACGATCACCTTGTTCGCGCCCTCACAGGCCTCGAACGTGCGCTTGATCAGTTCCGGCCGGGACTGCGTGAGCACCTGGATGGTGACGTCGTCCGGAATCGCTCCGTCTTCGATGATCTCGCGGACGAAGTCGAAGTCCGTCTGGCTCGCCGACGGGAAGCCGACCTCGATCTCCTTGTAGCCCATCCGCACCAGCAGTTCGAACATGCGGCGCTTGCGGGCGGGGCTCATCGGGTCGATCAGCGCCTGGTTGCCGTCACGGAGGTCGACCGCGCACCACTGCGGCGCACGGTCGATGATCTTGTCGGGCCACGAGCGGTCCGGCAGCGACACCGGCTCCACTTCTTCGGAGAAGGAGCGGTAGCGGAACGTCGGCATCGACGAATTCTTCTGCGTGTTCCACTCCGGCTGATCGGAGGGAGCAGGCTTGGAAGGCGGCGTGATGGTGCGCGTTCCGGAGGTAAAGGCGTCAGCGGGGGACATGGGATTGATCTCCAGGTTCGATGTGGACTTTCTGAGTCCAACGGCTGTGTCGACCGGCGCACGAGAAACCCCGCGACGGGAAGCCAGTCTGGATCAGACCCCGTCGCGGCAACCAAGGAGGAGTGCGCGCTGCATACTCAGCACTGTACTCCGGGCACCATCGTTCGCGTGCCGGGGTTCGAAGTCCGAGTGAGGAGACAGCGGTGGGCCGCAGCGCGACGGTGGTAACACCGCTGGTGGCCGCACTTTTTGCGGCACTGCTCGCGTCGTGCGCCGGGGTGGTCGAGGGGGCGCCGAGCGTCGCCGGCGTCGGCGAGCCGATCTACGGCCTGCCCGTGAGCGACCACAGCCGCGTCGAGTTGGCCGTCGCCGCCGCGGCCCGCGACATCGCGCCGTGCGGACTGCTCGACCAAAATCTCGTCGCCTCGCTCGGGCAGGTCACTGCATTCGGGCCCGTCGGCGATCTGTCCACCTGCCACGCCGAGTTGGTGCCTCCCCGCGGCACACCCGCCAACCCCGTCTGGGTCGAGGTGACGGTGGGCGAACGCGAACCCACGGAAGACACCGGTGCCGGCGAGGTGACGTCGGGAATCGAGGTGCGTCCCGCGGTCGGCGCGCTCCCCGGCACGTGCACCCTCTACTTCTCGCTGCCGCCGGTTCCGGGAGTGCCGGACGACGACACCGCCCCGGGCCGGTGGGGGCACGTGTCGTATCTCGACGGGGCAGGCGGAACGGGTGACTCCGCCGGCGGCGACGACTGCGCGGAGGCCCGTACGGTCCTCGGATCGGTCGCCGGCAGGCTGCGCACCCCGGTGCCGGTGCGTTCGGATATTCCTCTCGCGCAGCAGGATCCGTGCCGGGTGGTCGAGAAGATGTCCGGACGGGGCGTCGAGACGTTCTCTCCGGGTAGCCGTCCCTACGAATGTCTCCTGACGCTCCGCGGCGGCGACGCGGCGTCCGTGCAACTGGCGCTGTCGCCCGAACCGTCGCAGACCGGCGGCCCCGAAGCGGTCGAACTCGACGGCAAGACGTTCACGTACTTCCGGGACGCACTCGAATGTCACTACTACTTCTACCCGGGGGCGGTGTTCGACACGAACCTGCCGTCGAGTCCGGTGAGCGAACGGGACAAACGCAGCAATCGGCTGACCGCGTCCGTGGCGGCGTCCGCGCCTAGCTGCGACGACGCGGAAACGCTGGTGCTCGCCGCAGCCGAAATGTTCGACTACTGACATGAACACACAGGTCGATGTCGCCCGGGCCTACCTGGACGCGTTGCTCAGCCACGACGGCAACACGGTGCCCATCGAGCCGCGGGCCGTGCGGTACGAGGTGGGGCTGAAGACGGCGTTCTCCGGAAATCACCTGCGCCGAAGCCTGTCCGGCGGCCCCCAGTACCGGGTGATCCGGGCGATCCGCGACTGTGTGTGGACGGTCGACGGCGACGACGTCACCGTCGACTACCTCCTCGACGCCGGACTGTTCGGCCGCACCCTCGTGACGGTCCGGGTGATCGAGACGTTCCGGATCCCGCAGGACGACCTACGGATCCACCGCATCGACGCGAAGATCCGGCGCCCCTGAGTGGGGCGCCGAATCGTCTGTCACGCATTGTCTTCCGCACGTGAGTGGCATTGTGTGCCCCGCCACGCTTTGCCACTCACATGGGGTCAGTCGAGCGTTTCGTGCGCCGCGGGAACGGAACCCAGGCGGCCGGCCTGGAAGTCCTCGAACGCCTGCAGTACCTCGGCCTTGGTGTTCATGACGAACGGTCCGGCCATCGCGACGGGCTCGCGGATCGGCTTGCCGCCGAGGAGGAACACCTCGAAGGACTTGGTCCGCGAATCCTGTGTGTCAGCCGCGGCGATCGTGAGGGTGTCACCGCGTCCGTAGACGGCCGTCTGGCCCATGCGGATCGGACGACGTTCCGAACCGACGAGCCCCTCGCCCGCGAGGACGTAGGCGAGCGCGTTGAACTCGGGGTTCCACGGCAGCGTCAGACTCGCACCCGGTGCGATCGTCGCGTGGACGAGGCTGATCGGCGTGTACGTGGACCCGGGGCCGTGGTGTCCGTCCACGTCACCGGCGATCACCCGAACGAGAGCGCCGCCGTCGGACGAGGACAGCAGGGCCACCTTCTGGCCGGTGATGTCCTGGTAGCGGGGCGCGGCCATCTTGTTGTCGCGCGGCAGGTTCACCCACAACTGGACGCCGTGGAACAGGCCACCGCTCATCACCAGGTGCTCGGGCGGGGTCTCGATGTGCAGGATGCCGCCGCCCGCGGTCATCCACTGGGTGTCGCCGCCACCGATGGTGCCGCCGCCGCCGTTGGAATCCTGGTGCTCCATGATGCCGTCGATCATGTAGGTGACGGTCTCGAAGCCGCGGTGCGGATGCCACGGGGTGCCCTTGGGTTCCCCGGGTGCGTAGTCGACCTCGCCCATCTGGTCCATGTGGATGAACGGGTCGAGGGCCGTCAGGTCGATGCCGGCGAACGCGCGGCGAACCGGGAAGCCTTCGCCCTCGTAGCCGACGGGTGCGGTGGTGAGCGAACGGACCGGGCGGTCGACGGCGCCGGGAGCGGGTGCGTCGATACGCGGCAGGGCAAGGATGTTGTCGACCGTCACGGCAGGCATGGGGTGTCTCCTCGTACTCAGGTAATTGATTGTTCAACTACTTCATGGTGTGTAACACCCGCTGCGTCCAGGTATTCCCACAGGGCGGCTCCGCCGCCCGTGCGCCTTTTTGGTAGCTGCAACAACCAGAAAGGCGCACGGGCGCGAAGCGCCTACTACTAGTTGAGGACGTTCTCGTGATCGGGGCAGTACCGCGTGATCGCGCCGATGATGTACGGGTAGACGCCGTCGTTGGTGAGCATCGGCGTCCACTCCTCACGCACCTGATCGAGGGGCTTGCCTGCGTCGAGGGCGGTGCAGATCTCACCGGCCTGATGGACCGCGAGGTCGTCGTCGGTGACGGTCTGGTTGTTCGCGCGCAGGTAGGCCAGGTAGTCGGCGGCCGTCTGCGGGTCGTCGGCGACCGAGAACACGCGGCTGCCGGGGGCGGTGGCGGCGGTCGTCCTCGCCGCCACGGAAGCCGAGGCGGACGTCGTCTCGGAGGCGGCGGTGTCGCTGTCGCCACCGCAGGCGGTGAGGATTGCCGCGGAGCAGACGGTGAGGGCGGTCAGAGCAAGGGTGCGGCGCATGGGGCGTGTGATTCCTTTCGAGGCCTGTGACGGCGACGATCGTATCGCCTGCGGGGCCGGTGTTCCCGGCGGCGATCACCCGCACTGTTTCGGGTCAGAGACCGCGATCGATGAGGTCGAGGATCTCCTCACTCGTCGCGGCGTGAATCTTGTCGACCGCGGCCGCATGCGCGTCGTCGGACGTGCCGACCTCGGCCAACAGGCTTCCGAGGCGCTGCGCGATGGCCGACCGTGCCTCGCTGTCCTCGCCGAGTTCGGCGATCGTCGCGCGCAGCCGGTCGACGTCGGCGAGAGCAACGGACATCGGATCCGGGACGAGTTCCGAGCGCAGGAACTCGGCGACCGCGCGCGGACTCGGGTGGTCGAACACCATGGTCGGCGGCAACCGCAGCCCCGTGGCGGCACCGAGATGGTTGCGGAGCGCAACCGCCGCCAGTGAATCGAAGCCGAGTTCCTTGAACGCCTGGTCGGGGTCCACCGAGTCCGACGCGTCGTAGCCGAGCACCGTGGCGGCTCCGCTCCGCACCAGATCGAGCATCAGGTGCCGCTGTTCGGGGATCGACCGGTCGGCGAGGCGCTGCGCCCAATCCGAGGGTCCGGACCCGCTCGCACCGGTCACGACCGCGTCCGACCCTGCGGCGTGCGGGCGCGATTCCCGGATCAGGCCACGCAGCGGGGCGGGAACGTACGGTGCGGCCGAACCGGAGTGGTCGAACCGTGCGGCCGCGACCGTGGGTGCACCGGCGGCCAGAGCGCTGTCGAAGAGGGCCAGGCCGTCGGCCGCGGGCATCGGAATCATTCCGCTGAGGCGGGCTCGGGCGAGGTCGATCGCGCCGAGGTTGTCGGTCATGGCGCTGGGTGCCGCCCACATGCCCCACGCGATCGAGAGCCCGGGCAGCCCGAGGGCGTGGCGGTGATGGGCGAGGGCGTCGAGGAACATGTTCGCGGCCGCGTAGTTCGCCTGCCCGGGGGCCCCGAGGATGCCGGCGAGCGACGAGAACATGACGAACGCCCGCACGTCGCTGTTCGCGGTCAGCCGGTGCAGGTTCCAGGCCGCATCGACCTTCGGTCGCAGGACCGCGCCGAGCCGCTCGGGGGTGAGCGACGCGAGGGTGCCGTCGTCGATCACGCCGGCGGCGTGGATCACCGCCGTGAGCGGGTGTTCGGGTGGTATCCCGGCCAGCAGCGCGGCGACCCCCGACTCGTCCGCGGTGTCGCAGGCAACGATGCTCACCTCGGCACCCAGACCGCGCAGTTCGCTGCGCAGTCGGTCGCTGCCCTCGGCGGCGGGTCCGTGCCGGCTGGTCAGCAGCACGTGCCGTGCCCCGTGCTCGGTCACCAGGTGCCGGGCTACGAGAGATCCCACCGTGCCGGTGCCGCCGGTGACCAGAACGGTGCCGTCGGGATCGAACGGGGTCGGTTCGTCGACGGCGGGCATGCGCCGCAACCGCGGTGCGCGCAAGGTGCCGTTCCGGGCCGCCAATTGCGGTTCCCCGCTCGCCAGTGCCGACGTGATCGCGGCCTCGGCGTCCGATGCGTCGTCGAGGTCGATCAGTACGAACCGGTCCGGGTTCTCGTTCTGTGCGGAGCCGACGAGACCCCACACCGCCGCGGCCGCGAGGTCGGGACGAGCGTCGTGGTCCTGCCCGTCGTCGGTCACCATGGCGTTGCGCGTCACGATCACGAGCGGGTTGTCGGCGACAGCCTCGTCGTCGAGCCACTCCTGGAGCAGTCGCAGTACCCGAGCGCACAGGTCGTGGGTCGCGTCCGGACCGTGGTCGCCCTCGGTCGCACACCCGACCAGCACCGTCCACGGACGCAGGTCGTCGTCGTCCGGCCTGGACTCCATCACGGTGCGCAGCGCCTCCAGGTCGGGATAGCGCGGGAACGTCGAACCGACACCCGGGTCGCCGAACCCCTCGGCGCCGAGGACCACCGCCGGACCGGGGGGCCGTTCGGACGTGGCCACCTCCACCGGGATCCAGGCGGCCCGGTGCAGTCGCAGAGCCGCCGACCGGCCTGCGTCCTGTCCGTCGCCCGTCCTCTGCGTCACCCGCAGCGCATCGACGGTCAGCACCGGCTCGCCCGCGGGGTCGACGGCGGCAACGCGGTACCGTCCGTCCTCGCCTGCAGTGAACCGGGCGGTCATCGCCTCTGCGCCGACGGTGTGCAGACGGATCCCCGACCAGGTCAGCGGCCAGCCGTCCCACCCGAGGAGGGGTTCGATCGCCGCCTGCAGCAGTTCCGGGTGAATACCGAAACCACTCGTGTCGGTGCCGTCGTCGAGGCGCACCTCGGTCTCGGTGTCGCCCGGGTCCTGCTGCGGCACACCGGCGGCAGGGCCGACGACGTCGTCGATCGTCGCCGAAGCGTTCCGGACCCAGCTGTCCGGGCCGTCGGTGTCACCCGACTTCGACGAGATCGTGACGGTGCGAGCGCCGTCGGTGCCGGGCGGCGACACCAGCACGCGAATCGAGGCCAGTCCCGACGGCGGGAGGACGAGCGGGTGGTGCAGGGTGAGTTCGTCGATGTGGTCGAGACCGACGTGGTGGGCCGCGTGCAGGGCGAGTTCGACCGGCACGGCAGGCAACAGCGTCTTCGCTTCGACGGTCGACGGCTGGTCGCCGTCGTCGATCGTCGGTGGCACGAGCCATGGATCCCGGTGCAGGGACAGCTGTCCGGTGAACAGGGTCGCGTCGTCGTCGAGGGTCACCGCGGCACCGAGCAGCGGATGATCGGCCGGGGTCAGACCCAGTTCGGTCGGGTCGCCGGTATGTCGGGTGGACGCCGTCGGCCAGTAGGAGCGGCGTTGGAATGCGTAGGTGGGCAGGGCCACCCGGCGGCGACCGGGCAGCACCCGATCCCAGTCGATGGTGGCGCCCTGCACGTAGGCGGCGGCGACCGCCTCGATGATCCCGTGTGCCTCGTCTCCGCGTCCGGGCAGCGTGGCGATCGTGTTCGGGACGACCTCGGCGGCGAGCGCCGCCAGAGCCGCGCCGGGACCGACTTCGACGAGGCGGGTGACGCCGAGTTCGTCGAGGGCGCAGACGCCGTCGTGGAAACGCACCGCGTGCCGGATGTGCCGGGTCCAATAGTCCGGGGACACGAGTTCCTCGGCGGTGGCGACGCGCCCGGTGACGTTGGAGACGACCGGAATCGTCGGCGGCTGCGCCGTCAGCCTCGACACGACGGCGGCGAACTGGTCGAGGATGGGGTCCATCAGGGTCGAATGGAAGGCCCGCTCGACCCGCAGGCTCGTGGTCTTCAGACCGGCGGCGGACAATTCGGAGGCGACGGCCTGCACGTCGCGTTCGGCGCCCGCGAGGACGACGGAGTCGGCGCCGTTGACGGCCGCGAGATCGACGCGGCCGTCGATCCGCGGGAGGATGTCCTCCTCGCGTGCCCGTACGGCGATCATCAGACCCGGTTTGGTCGACTGCATCAACCGCCCACGGTCACCCACCAGAGCGGCGGCATCGGGCAGGCTGAACACTCCCGCGACGTGTGCCGCGGTGATCTCGCCGATCGAATGGCCGATCAGGTAGTCGGGGGTGATGCCCCAGTCCCGCAGCAGCCGATAGAGCGCGACCTCGATGGCGAACAGTGCCGGTTGGGTGTATTCGGTGCTGTCGAGCTTCGCACCGCCGCCGTCGGACTCGTCCCAGATCACTTGCCGTACCGGGGTTTCCACGTGCTCGTCGAGTGCGGAGCAGACCTCGTCCAGTGCCCTCGCGAACACCGGGTACGCCTCGTAGAGGTCGCGGCCCATCCCGATGCGCTGCGCACCCTGGCCGGTGAACATGAAGGCCGTCTTGCCGCGGGCGCTCGTGCCGGTGACGACGTTGGCGCCGGGTCGCCCCGTGACGATGCGGGCGAGACCGTCGCGCAGGTCGGCCAGTGTTTCGCCGATCACCGCGGCGCGGTGGGTGAATCCGGATCGGGTGGTGGCCAGTGAGTAGGCGAGGTCGGCCGGATCCGGGAGTTCGGACTCGTCCGTGTCGAGAAACTCCGCCAGCCGGGTGGCCTGCGCCCGCAGCGCGTCCCCGGTTTTTCCGGAGATCACCCAGACCAGCGGCGACGTCGACGGAGAGACCTCCGGCGCCGTGTCCTCGGGCGGCTGTTCGAGGATCATGTGCGAGTTGGTGCCGCTGATACCGAACGACGAGACGGCCGCCCGCCGGGGTCGTCCGGTCTCCGGCCAGGCAACCGATTCGGCGAGCAGCGAGACCTCGCCCGCGGTCCAGTCGACGTGCCGGGTGGGGACGTCGCCGTGCAGGCTGGGTGGCAGCATCCCGTGCCGCATCGCCATCACCATCTTGATCACCCCGGCGACGCCCGCCGCCGCCTGGGAGTGGCCGATGTTCGACTTGACGGAACCGAGCCACAGCGGCCGGCCCTCCCGGCCCTGCCCGTACGCGGCCAGCAGTGCCTGCGCCTCGATCGGGTCGCCGAGCGTGGTGCCGGTGCCGTGCGCCTCCACGGCGTCGATGTCTGTGGGGCCGAGCGCGGCGTCCGCCAGCGCCTGGCGGATGACCCGTTCCTGGGACGGCCCGTTCGGGGCGGTCAATCCGTTGGACGCCCCGTCCTGGTTGACCGCCGATCCGCGGATGATCGCCAGCACCCGGTGGCCGTTGCGCCGGGCGTCGCTGAGCCGCTCCAGCACCACCATTCCCGCGCCCTCGCTGAGCCCGGTGCCGTCGGCCCGGTCGGAGAACGGTTTGCAGCGTCCGTCCGAGGCGAGCCCGCGCTGGCGGCTGAACTCGATCAGCACACCGGGTGTGGCCATCACCGTCGCCCCGCCGGCCAGCGCCAGCGCGCATTCCCCGTCGCGGAGGGCCCGCGCCGCCAGATGCATGGCCACCAGCGACGACGAGCAGGCGGTGTCCACGGTGACCGCGGGACCGGTGAAGCCGAGGGAGTAGGAGATCCGGCCGGACGCCACGCTGTTGCTCGTCCCGGTCATCAGATAGCCCTCGGCGTCGACGTTGCGCTGAGTCATCAGGTGGAAGCCGTAGTCGCCGCCCATCAGCCCGACGTACACGCCGGTGTCGGTGAGGCCGGGCGCGGTCGGCCGGATTCCGGCCTGCTCCAAGGCTTCCCAGGCGCTCTCGAGAAGCAGCCGGTGCTGCGGGTCCATCGCGATCGCCTCGCGCGGGCTGATCCCGAAGAACGCGGCGTCGAATTCGTCTGCGTCGTAGAGGAACCCGCCCTCCTTCATGTACGTGGTGCCGACCCGGTTCGGGTCGGGGTCGTACACCTCGTCGAGATTCCAGCCCCGGTTGTGGGGGTACGCGCCCACGGCGTTGCGGCCGTCGCGGACGAGTCGCCACAGGTCCTCCGGGCAGTACACCTTGCCCGGGTATCGGCAGGCCATTCCCACGATCACGATCGGGTCGTCGTCCCTGCGGGCACGTGTCGGCCCGGCCGGCTGCGGAGCCGCATCGTCGCCGAGCAGGCGCGCCACCAGCTCCTGGGTCAGCGCGTCCGCGGTGGGATGGTCGAACACCACAGTCGCGGCCAGTCGCACACCGGTGGCGGTCGCCAGCTGATTGCGCAGTTGCACCGCGGTCAGCGAGTCGAAACCGAGTTGTTTGAAAGCACGTTCCGGGTCGATCGCCTCCTTGCCTTCGTGACCCAGCACGGCCGCCACGTGGGTGGTGACGATGTCGAGCACACGGCTGTGCCGCTCACCGGGGTCCAGCGCCCGCAACTCCTCGGCCAGTCCGGTCGGGGAATCGGCGGCAGCGGCGCGGCGACGGCGGACGCCGAGCACCCGGCGCAGGATCGGCGGCAGCGACTCACCGTCGGATCGGGAGGCCCTCGTCGAGAGCCGTATCGGCACGATCAACGGACGGTTCACGGCAAGGGCAGCGTCGAACAGGGCCAGACCCGACTCCGGACTGATGGTGTCGATGCCACTGCGCTGCAACCGGTCGAGGTCGGCCGCATTCAGATGGGACGTCATGCCGCTGGGCCGGTCCCACAGTCCCCAGGCCATGGACGTCGCGGGCAGCCCGCGGGAGCGGCGGTGCTGCGCGAGTGCGTCGAGGAAGACATTCGCCGCCGCATAGTTCGCCTGGCCTGCGCCGCCGAGCACACCCGCCGCCGAGGAGAACAGCACGAACGCCGACAAGTCGCGGTCCCGGGTGAGTTCGTGCAGATGCCAGGCACCGTCCACCTTGGGACGAAGGACGGCGTGTAACTGGTCTTCGGTCAGGGTGGCGGCGGTGGCGTCCTCGAGCACCCCGGCGGCGTGGATCACGCCGGACAGGTCGGGAATGCCCGCAAGGAGAGCGGCCACCGCGGCGCGGTCGGCCACGTCGCAGGCGACAGCGTTGACCTCCGCCCCCGACTCGGCGAACTCGGCACGCAGTTCGGCCGCACCCTCGGGATCGAGCGCGTGCCGCCCGGTCAGCAGCAGCCGGCGCACCCCGTGCCGCGCGACGAGGTGGCGGGCGATCAGTCTGCCGATGGTTCCCGTGCCGCCGGTGATCAGGACCGTGCCGCCCGGGCCGAAGATCGCGGGTACCGGTTCGGGTGCCGCCGCAACGGGTGTCACCGCGGCGAGCATGGGAGCCAGCAGTACGCCGTCCCGGATGGCCAGCTGAGGCTCGTTGCAGGCCAGGGCCATGGAGATCAACGAAGGGTCACCGGCGTGTGCATCCAGGTCCACCAGGGTGATGCGGTCCGGGTGCTCGTTCTGCACCGCGCCGATCAGTCCCCATGCGGGGGCGGCGGACACGTCGTCGACGGGATCGTCGTCGCGGACCGCCACCGCGAGCCTCGTCGTGACCAGCAGGCGGGTCTCGGCCAGGCAATCGTCGCGGAGCCAGGACTGGACCGCCCGCAACGTCGCCTCCGCGGCGGCGTGCGCCCGAGCCGGCGTGTCCGGTTCGTCGCCCGGTTCGCGGTCGAGCCACAGCACGCGACCCTCCGGATCACCGCCGGCAAGCGCTTCCTCGAGCGGCATCAGGTCTGCCGGGGCGGTGCTGGACGCACCCACCGGCATCCACTCCACGCGGTAGAGGCTGTCTCGCACCCCGGCGGCAGGCACGCCCGCGTCCCCGAGCGGCCGCAGCGCTAGCGATTCGGCGGTCAGCACCGGTCTGCCGGCCGCGTCGTACGCGGAGATCCGGTAGCGCTCGGGTCCGGTCGTGTTGACGTGCACGCGCAAGGCGGTGGCGCCTACGGCGTGCAGTTGCACCTTGTCCCATGCGAACGGCAGCCGGACACCGGAGTCTGCGGCTCCCAGCGCAATCACGTGCAGGGCTGCGTCGAGCACCGCCGGATGGATCCCGTATCCCGCGACCGCCGCAGCCGGGTCCTCTCCGCTCAGCCGCACCTCGCCGTACAGGTCGTCGCCGCGCCGCCACGCCGCGCGGAGACCACGGAAGGCGGGGCCGTACTCGTAGCCGGCCTCGTCGAGCACGTCGTACAGGCCTCGAACGTCGATCGGCGTGGCATCGGCGGGCGGCCAGGGCTGTTCGGGGGAGTCGGCGGTGTCCACGGCCGCCGCGAGCGTGCCGGTGGCGTGCCGGGTCCACGGGGTGTCCTGCGCGGCATCGGCAGGCCGGGAGTGCACCGACACCGTGGTTCGGCCCGCTGCACCGTCGGCGAGCACGCTCACCTGCAATGCCACCTCACCCTCGGCGGGGATCACCAGGGGTGCCTCGATGGCGAGTTCCTCGAGCCGGCCGCACCCCACGCGGTTCCCCGCGTGGAGGGCGAGCTCTACGAAAGCCGTGCCCGGCAGAATGACGGTGCCCCTGACGCCGTGGTCGCTCAGCCATGGAAGGCGTTGTGGCGACAGCAGTCCCGTGAACACCGCGCCCCGGCCGTCGCCGAGCTCGACCGACGCGGCGAGCATCGGGTGTCCACCCGTTTCCATGCCCGTCGACGCGAAATCGCCCTGTGGAACCGGACTTTCCAGCCAGTAGCGGCGGTGCTGGAAGGCGTACGTGGGGAGGTCCACCCACTGCTGCCGATCGTCGTGTCGAGCCCAGCGCACCCGATCCCACTCGACGTGCAGCCCGTGCACCTGTGCCTCGGCGAGTGCGGCGGTGAACTGGCGGAGGCCCGCGCGGTCGCGCCGGATGGTGCCGATGGCGCGGCCGGCGACACCCGCCGCGTCGAGGGTTTCCTGCAACGGCACGGTGAGGACGGGGTGGCTGCACGACTCGACGAACAGTCGATACCCGTCCGCGGCCAGTGATCTCGTCGCTTGCTCGAACCGGACCGTCCGTCGCAGATTCCGGTACCAGTAGTCCGCGTCCAATGCGGTGCCGTCCAGCACACCACCGGTCACCGACGAGTAGAACGGAATTCGCGACCGGCGGGGCGTGATGGAGGCGAGGACGTCGAGAATGGGTTCCCGCAGAACGGAGACGTCCGCGCAATGCGACGCGTATTCCACCGCGATCCGCCTGGCCTGGACGCCGTCGCCCTGCAACTGCCCGACCAGGAGGTCGAGGGCGTCGACGGGTCCGGAGATCACCGTCGCGGACGGCCCGTTGATCGCCGCGACCTCGACGGCGCCGGCCCAGGGCTGAATCGTTTCCCGCACGATGTCCGCCGGCAGAGCCACCGAGGCCATTCCCCCGCCCCGCCGGGCCGACGCGCCGATCACCCTGCTGCGCGCGGCCACGACGAGTGCCGCGTCCGGAAGGCTCAGCGCACCCGCGACATACGCGGCCGCGATCTCGCCCTGTGAATGTCCGACGACGGCCGCCGGTTCGACGCCGTGGGAGCGCCACAGCTCCGCGAGACCGACCATCATCGCGAACAACGCCGGTTGCACCACGTCGACCCGGTCCAGCGCCGCGGGATCGCGGTCGCGCAGCACGTCCAGCAGCGAGAAGTTGGTGTACGGGGCCAGCGCGTCGGCGCACTCCCGCACGGTGTCGGCGAACACCGGCGACGTGTCCAGTAACTCGGTGGCCATGCCCACCCACTGCGAACCCTGGCCGGGGAAGACGAACACCGGCCGGTCGCCCGCTTCCAACGCCACACCGGTGACGACGTCGGCGCTGGGCGCACCTCGGCCGAGTGCGTCGAGGCCGCTCAGCAGACTCTGGGGCCGTGCGCCGATCACGGCGGCGCGGTGATCGAACGCGGCACGGGAACCCAGTAGTGCGCCTGCCACCGCGGCGGGCGTCAGCTCGGGGTGCTCGGTGACGTAGTCGCGCAGCCGCTCGGCCTGGGCGCGCAGCGCGAGCTCGGTGTGGCCCGAAAGGAACCAGGCCACGACTTCGTCCGGGGGAGTAGCTGATTCGGAAGTTGTCGGCTCGACCGGTGGGGACTCCTCCAGGACGACGTGCGCGTTGGTGCCGCTGATGCCGAATGACGAGACCGCCGCCCGCCGGGGCCGATCGGACCCCGGCCACTCCCGGTTCTCGGTGAGCAACGACACCGAACCGGCGGACCAGTCGACGTGCGGGGTCGGCCGGTCGACGTGCAGCGTCTTCGGCAGGACACCGTGCCGCATCGCCATGATCATCTTGATCACCCCGGCCACGCCGGCGGCCGCCTGGGTGTGCCCGAGGTTCGACTTCACCGAGCCGAGCCACAGCGGCCGGTCGGCGGGGCGGTCGCGGCCGTAGCCGGCCAGCAGGGCGGACGCCTCGATCGGATCGCCCAGTTTCGTGCCGGTGCCGTGCGCCTCGACCACGTCGACATCGCCCGGGCCGAGTCCCGCATTGGCCAGCGCCTGCGCGATCACCCGCTCCTGAGCCTGCCTGTTCGGGGCGGTCAGGCCGTTGCTGGCGCCGTCCTGATTCACCGCGCTGCCGCGGATGACGGCCAGTATCCGGCGACCCTTGCGCTCTGCGTCGGACAGCCGTTCCAACGCGACCATCCCCGCACCTTCACCCCACGCCGTTCCGTCCGCAGCGGCGGAGAATGCCTTGCACCGGCCGTCCCGGGCCAGTCCGCGCTGGCGGCTGAACTCCACGAACACCGCGGGGGTCGCCATGACGGTCGCCCCGCCCGCCAGCGCCAGTTCGCACTCGCCGCTGCGCAGCGCCTGCATGGCGAGGTGGATGGACACCAGCGACGACGAGCACGCGGTGTCCACCGTGATCGCGGGTCCGTTCAGGCCGAAGCTGTAGGCCACTCGGCCGGACGCGACGCTCATGGCGTTGCCGGTGATGAAGTACCCCTCGAGGTCCTCGGGCGGCATGCCGCCCGCCCGCGCCGCGTAGTCGATGCCGGACAGCCCCGTGAAGACGCCGACCTGGCGGCCGTGCACCGACCGCGGATCGATGCCGGCGTGTTCGAACGTCTCCCAGCTCGTCTCGAGGAGAAGTCGCTGCTGCGGGTCCATCGCCAGCGCCTCGCGCGGCGAGATGCCGAAGACCTCGGGGTCGAACCCCGCCGGGTCGTCGAGGAAGCTGCCCTGCACCGTGTATGTCTTGCCGGCCTGCTCGGCCGTCGGATCGTAGAGGTCCGCCAGGCCCCAGCCCCGGTCCTCGGGGAACCCGGCGACGGTGTCGGTGCCGGACTCCACCAGGCGCCACAGGTCCTGCGGCGATCGCACCCCGCCGGGGAACCGGCAGCCCATCCCGATGACGGCGATCGGTTCACGGCTCACACCCTCGACCTCGCGCAGCTTCTCCCGCGCTTGGTAGAGCTCCGCGGTGACTCGCTTCAGATAGTCGAGGAGCTTCGCCTGATCGGCCATATCGGGGTCCTATCCGAGATCCGCCTCTGGTAGCGCGGAAACCTCGATTGTATCCGCCACCACCATGCGGAGGCAGCGGTCCGAGCATCACCTTCGATCGATCTGCCTGGTCAATTCGGGCAGGTCACATGGGATACCCGCCACTGCTCCGGTCCACACCACTTCCAGTTATTCGGCTGCCCGGCGACCGCTGAGGGAGGTAGTGTGGCGACTCCGAGCAGGATCCGTATCGAGGAGGTGAGACCTGTGTCCGTTCGTTCAGTTCGGGTGCTCTCACTCCGCGACCGCGCGGTCGTACCGACATAAGGTGACCGGGAGAGCGCCCATCGGCATTCCGGAAGGCTCTCCCATGTCAATGTCTCTCTCACCGTCCCTCGAATTCGTTCTCGTCACGAGGCTTCGCGCCGCCGGCTGTGTGTTCGCCGAGGACGAGGCCCGCTTGATCGTCTCCGCGGCCAGGACGTCCGACGAACTCGCGTCGATGCTGGACCGCCGCGTCGCAGGCGTCCCCCTCGAACACGTCCTCGGCTGGGCCGAATTCTGCGGGCTCCGGATCGCGGTCGATCCGCGGGTGTTCGTTCCGCGCCGCCGCACCGCGTTCCTCGTCGAGCAGGCCGGCGCCCTCGCGTGCCCGCGCGCTGTCGTGGTCGACCTGTGTTGCGGTTCGGGCGCGGTGGGTGCCGCGCTCGCCGAGACGCTGGGGGACGGCATCGAGTTGTATGCGGTGGACATCGACCCCGCCGCGGTCCGGTGCGCGCGACGCAACGTCCCAGACCCCGGCCGGGTGTTCGAGGGCGACCTGTACGAACCGTTGCCCACCACGCTGAGGGGAAGCGTCGACGTCCTGGTCGCCAACGCACCGTACGTGCCCACCGACGCGATCCGGTTGATGCCGCCGGAGGCCCGGTTCCACGAACCACGGGTCTCGCTCGACGGCGGCGCGGACGGACTCGACACCCAGCGGCGGGTGACCCTCGGGGCGCGCGACTGGCTCGCGCCGGGTGGTCATCTACTGATCGAGACCAGTGCGAGCCAGGCCGCGCTCACCGCCGAAGCTTTCGCCGAGGCCGGGTTGATCACCCGGATCGAGATCTCGGACGACATGGACGCCACCGTCGTCGTGGGCGCCAACCCCAGGTGAGTGCCGAAGCGTCCCGGGGCACGCTTTGTCACTCACATGCGGGTGGCTGCTCACTTTCGATCCGCACGCAGCAGTACCCGTCGGCGGGTGCCAGTGTGGCGCGGCGATCCTCGCATCCCGCGCCGTCGAGCAGTCCGGAGAGCAGCGCGAGGTTCATTCCGCACACCATGTCGGTGTGCTGCCGGGCGAGCGTGTGGAACGGGCAGTTGACCAGGACGATGGTGCCGTCGCTGCGGCGCGGTTCGTAACCGCACGTCGCGAGCGCCGCGAGCAGATCGTCGTCCGTGCAGCCGGTGTCGGCGCCGAGGCCGCGCCCGAAGTCGTGGGCACGCGCGGAGAGGGCCGCCCGCGGCGATGCGCCGGTGGCGTCCGCGTCCTCGATCGCCCGGGCGAACAACTCGCCGGCGAGTGCGTACGCCCGCTCGGGCAGGTGTACGGAGAATTCACGGTCGGATCGTCGGTAGAGCTTGGCGGGCCGCCCCGCGCCCGGACCCGACCGCCCCCCGCGCCGCGCGAACTCGACCGCCAGTAGCCCCTCGTCGGCCAGCTTCTCGAGATGGAACGCGGACGTCGAGCGAGCGAGTCCCAGCGCCTCGGCGACGTCGTCGCGGCTGACCGGCGTCGTCTGCGTACGCACGTGGTCGTACACCCGCCTGCGCACCGGCTCGTCGAGGGAGGAGACGGCCGAGACGTCCGAGCGTGGAGTGTCACCCATGGACCCATTGTAAAACCGAGAACCGTTGACTTAATTGTGCGGGAAATTCTATAGTCAATACACATAGTTTTTAGAAGGAGTCGTCATGGCTACCAACACACCCCACGAGGTCAGCCACGGTTCGCACACCCTGGCCGACCCCGGCTATCAGGCCTTTCTCGTGCTGCGCACGGTCTTCACCGTGGCGCCGATCGTGTTCGGGCTGGACAAGTTCACGAACTGGCTCACCGACTGGCCGGCCTACCTCGCGCCGTGGATCGACGGCATCCTGCCGGGAACCGCGCAGCAGGGCATGTACGCCGTCGGCGTGATCGAAGTGATCGCAGGAATCCTCGTCGCCGTGGCGCCGCGGATCGGCGCCTGGGTCGTCGCGGCCTGGCTGGCCGGAATCATCGTCAACCTGGTCACGCTGTCCGGGTACTACGACGTCGCACTGCGCGACTTCGGGTTGCTCGCCGGTGCCGTCGCTCTCGGCCTGCTCGCCGCGGAGTACGGGCGCCCGCTCCACCGCCCCCACACCTGATCGGTACCGCGCACCGCACGTGAGATGCACCTCATCGACTGTTTCCAGTGACTCGACCGCTCGTAGTCTGTGTGGTCGTGTCGGTAGGAGCGCAGGACCAGGGGACCGGGTCTCGGGATCACGGTGTGCCGATCCCTGCGCCGGCGCCGGCACGCTCGTTGCTCCTGGGGGTACCCAAACAGGGTCGGCGCTGGCCGAGCGTGGTCCGCGCCGCGGTGGCCGTGTGCCTGCCCGCGCTGGTGGGCGTCGCGCTCGGACACTCTGCGGTCGCCGCGACGGCGACGCTGGGAGCCTTCGCCGTCGTCTACGGCGAGGGCAGGGCGTACCGGGTGCGGTGGCGGGTGGTCTCGATCGCCGCCGCCGTGATGGTGCTCCTCGCCGGTGTGGGCGCGGCGGTCGGTGCACTCGTGCACGACGCGACGTCGGCGGGCGGTTCCGCGCAGTGGGGGATGGCGCTCGTCCTCACGATGACCGTCGTCGTGGCCGTCTGCGCCTTCGTCGTCGACGGGCTGCGGCTGGGAGCGCCCGGTGCCTTCCTCCCGCTGCTGACGGTGGAGATCTCGTCCGCGCTGCCCGCCCTCGGTGTCTCCGTGGCCGAGGTGACGTCCTGGGCGGCGGCCGGCGCGGTGTCGGCGTTGCTCGTGTCGATGTCGGGGCTGCTCGCGCGTCCACGCACCCCCGAGCGTGCCGCAGTCGCGACCGCGGTCGCCGCAGTCGAGGCCGCACTCTCCGACACCCCCGCACCGAATTCCCGTCGGGACGCGGTGCGGTCGCTGCACGCCGCGTGGCAGTGCCTGCACGACGCCGCCCTCGTCGGGCGTGACCATCCACTGACCCGCACGTTGCGCGCGGCTCACCTGCGGTGCGCGGCCACGGTGCACGGTCTCGGCGCGGACCACGCCTCCGACGAAGACGACCTGCGGCCGCAGGTCCCGCTGCCCAGGCCGTCGATCCGCTACCGGCTCGCGCGGGCGGCTCACCTCCGGGGCCGGTCCTGGACGATCGTCGCCCGACTGCTGGTCGCGTGCCCCGCCGCCGGTCTCCTGGCGCTGGGTCTCGGTGTCGCCCGTCCCGACTGGGCCGTGATCACCGCGGCGATGATCCTGCATCAGGGCCCGGATCGGGTGCTGGGGACGTACCGCGGGCTGCACCGGTTCTTCGGAACGGTGCTCGGACTCGTTCTGCTCGCCACGCTCGCGACGCTCGACCTGTCGGCGGCGGCGCTGGTACTCGTCGTGGCGCTCCTGATGGCGGGGACGGAAGCGTTCCTCGTCCGCAACTACGGCCTGGCGATGGTGTTCATCACCCCGCTCGCGTTGGTTCTCGGCGGTCTCGGAACGCACGTCGACCTCGTCGCCGTCACCCGGGACCGGCTTCTCGAGACCGTCCTCGGTGTGGCGGTGGCGCTGCTCGTGTTGTGGACCGTGCTTCCGGGTTCGTATCGGCGGATCCTGCGCGACGCGGACGAGCAGGTGGCCGGGACGATCGGGCGGCTCGGCGATGCGCGGGAACCGGATGCCGTCGCGGAACTCGGCCGGGATCTCGAGTTCGATCTGCATGCGTCCACCACTGCCGCGATCACCGCCGCCCACACCGACCCGGCGTGGACCCGCGACCGGTGGCCCGAGCACCACCACCTCCACGAGCTCGGCTACCGAATCCTCACCCGGCACTTCGGACCTCGTCTTTAGCCGGTCGGCACCGGATCTCCGCTGTTAGGGTTCGGTGATGGGTCCTGTGACGGGAATCGGAACAGCTATTCGGGCCTCGTTGGCCGCGGCTCTCTGCGTCGGCATGCTGGCCGCGTGCGCGTCGGACGAGGAACCGCAGAGCGATCCGGCGGCCACCTGTGCGGACGTTCCCAACGGCACCCCGATCGCCAAGGCACCGCCGCCCCCCGGTCCGGCGCCGACCACCCAGAACCTCGCGACCAACCCCGAGATCGCCACCGTGTACCGCTCCGGGATGGTGCCGGTGAGCACCGCGTCGTATGCGGTCTCCACCGCCAATCCCGTGTCGACGCAAGCCGCGTGCGAGGTGTTGCGGGACGGGGGCACGGCCGCCGACGCGCTGATCGTGGCCCAGACCGTTCTCGGCCTCGTCGAACCGCAGTCGTCCGGAATCGGGGGCGGGGCGTTCCTGCTCTACTACGACGCCGGGCAGAAGAGTGTCGAGGCGTACGACGGGCGCGAGGTCGCGCCGATGGCGGCGACGGAGAACTACCTGCGCTGGATCAGCGACACCGACCGCACCGAGCCCAAGCCCGACGCCCGGGCGAGTGGCCGGTCCATCGGGGTTCCCGGGGTGGTGCGGATGCTCGAGCTGGCGCACCGCGAACACGGCCGGGACCAGTGGCGGGAACTGTTCGACCCGGCCATCTCGCTCGCGGACCAGGGACTCGAGGTCAGCCCCCGGATGGCCGGGCAGATCGCCGAGTCCGCTCCCGATCTGGCGCTCGACGAGCCGTCGAAGGCGTACTTCCTCAACCCGGACGGCAGCCCCAAGCCGGCAGGCACGAAGCTGACCAACCCGGCCATGGCCAAGACGCTCGGCGCGATCGCGGCGGGCGGTGCCGACGCCTTCTACACCGGGGCCATCGCCCAGGGCATCGTCGATGCGACGGCGACGGCGTCGGGTGGGCGCACTCCCGGACAGATGACTCTCGACGACCTCGCGAACTACCAGGCGAAGAAGCGGACGGCGCTGTGCACGCCGTATCGGGATCACGAGATCTGCGGCATGCCCAACCCGTCGTCCGGTGGCACGGCGGTCGCGGCGACGCTCGGCATCCTGGAGAACTTCGACCTGTCCGAATACGGGCCCACGAACCTCGACGACAACGGCGGCAAGCCGACGGCGGAGGCCGTGCATCTCATCTCCGAGGCGGAGCGACTGGCGTACGCCGACCGGGACAAGTACGTCGCGGACTCCGATTTCGTTCCGCTGCCGGGCAATTCCCTCGACACGCTGCTGAGCGAGGACTACCTGAAGCAGCGGGCCGGCCTCATCGACCCCGGCAAGAGCATGGGCACCGCGCAACCGGGCAACTTCGGGCCGGTCCCGCTCGGTGTGCAGCCGCAGGACAAGGAACACGGCACCAGCCACATCTCGATCGCCGACAAGTACGGCAACGTCGCGTCGATGACGACGACGGTGGAATCGGCGTTCGGCTCGTTCCACATGACGGACGGCTTCGTGCTCAACAATCAGCTCACCGACTTCTCGGCCCAGCCCGTCGGGCCGGACGGGACGCCGCTCGCCAACCGTGTCGAACCGGGTAAGCGGCCCCGCAGTTCGATGGCCCCGACGCTCGTCTTCGACCGCGGCAGCGACGGTTCGCTGGGGGACGTCCAGTACGTGACGGGGTCGCCGGGCGGTTCCGTGATCATCCAGTTCGTCGTGAAAACGCTCGTGGGAATGCTGGATTGGGGTCTGAACCCGCAGCAGGCGGTGTCGGCGGTCGACTTCGGAGCGGCCAACACCCCGGTCACCGGCGTCGGCGGGGAGCATCCGAACATCAATGCGGCCAACGACGGCGCCGACGACCCCCTGATCGTGCAGTTGCGGGCGATGGGTCACCAGGTGTCGGTCGCGCCGCAGTCCAGCGGGCTCAGCGCGCTGCAGCGCCAGGACGCGGGTTGGGTCGGCGGCGCGGACCCACGCCGGGAGGGCGCGGTGATGGGTGACGGTACGGGTTAGGCACCGCCACCGCAGGAATTATGCCTGCTCGACGAGCGGGGCCACCTTGGTGCCGAGCAGTTCGATCGCGCGCATCACCTGGTTGTGGGGCAGCGGCCCGACGCTGGGGTGCAGCATGAACCGCTCGATGCCCAGGGTGTCGCGCATGCCGGCGATCTTCTCCGCCACTTGCTCGGGGTTGCCGAGCACGAGCGAACCGCCGGGTCCGCGCAGACCGTCGAATGCCTGCGGGTTCATCGGCGCCCACCCGCGTTCGCGTCCGAGGCCGGTCATGGCCGCGGCGTACGACGGGTAGAACTCCGAAACCGCCCGGTCCTCGGTGTCCGCGACGTAACCGTGCGCGTGGACGGCGATGGGCTGCGGTTCGTGCCCACCCTCCGACACGGCACGGCGGTGCAGGTCGGCCAGCGGTGCGAAGCGGGCGGGTTGTCCGCCGATGATCGCGAGCGCCATCGGCAGGCCGAGGAGTCCGGCGCGGGCCACCGACTCGGGATTGCCGCCGACCCCGACCCAGATGGGAAGGGGACGTTCGGGCCGCGGGTAGACGGACTGGTCCGTCAGCGCCGACCGGTGCCGTCCCGACCAGTTCACGGTCTCGGAGTCGCGGAGGGCGAGCAGCAGGCCGAGTTTCTCGACGAACAGTTCGTCGTAATCGGCCAGGTCGTAACCGAACAGCGGGAACGACTCGGTGAACGAGCCGCGACCGGCCATCACCTCGGCGCGCCCGTCGGAGATCAGGTCGAGGGTCGCGAATTCCTCGAACACGCGTACCGGGTCGTCGGAGCTCAGGACGGTGACTGCGCTGGTCAATGCGATGCGGGACGTCCGCGCGGCGGCGGCCGACAGCACGACTGCGGGCGCCGACGCGGCGAAGTCCGCCCGGTGGTGCTCACCGACGCCGTACACGTCGAGGCCGACCTGCTCGGACAGGACGACCTCTTCGAGCAGATCCTTCAGGCGCTGCCGCGGCGACACCGCCCCGGCTCCGCCGGAACCGACCTCGGCGAACGTCGTCAACCCGAGTTCCATGCCACACCCCTCGCTAGTGATAGTTGAATCATCAATTAGATGGTGTAACTGCGCGGACGGACGGGATATTCCGTCCGATGATTCAGACCGGAGTCGGCGGGGAACCCGACGACCATGGCGAAATACCGAGTGATCGATCCCCGGGGCACTGTGGTCGAAACGAAGGAGATCCCGAGCGCCGACGACGCGCACGCATGGTTGGTCGACGTTCGCGCAGACAATTCCGAGCTCGGATGGCGGATGGAAGTCGACGAGGACGGCACCTGGGCGTTCTTCGACGACACCGAGGGTGCCACAGAGAAATAGAGGCACATCGTGCTCGCCAGCGACCCACGCAAAGTGGGGGTCGAGGAGGAATTCCACCTCATCGATCGCAAGACCCGGCGCCTGACCACCCGCGCGCCGGAGTTGCTTGCACGACTTCCCGACGGCGTGTTCGTCGACGAACTCCAGCAGTGCGTCGTCGAGGTCAACAGCGGTGTGTACGCCGACCTCGACGGCCTGCGGACCGACCTGGAGCGGCATCGGAGAGTGCTGATCGACGCGGCCGAGGGGCTCGGCATCGGCGTGGCGGCCGCGGGCTCGATGCCGCTGGCGCTGCCCGCCGAGATGCACGTGACGGGGACGCAGCGCTACCGGCGCATGCTCGCGGACTACCAGGTTCTCGCCCGCGAGCAGCTGATCTGCGGCACGCAGGTTCACGTCGACCTGCCCGACCGCGACGAGGCCGTGCAGGTCGCGCACCGCGTCGCTCCGCTGATGCCCGTCCTCCTGGCGCTCAGCGCGAGTTCCCCGTTCCGGTCCGACGGTGCGGACACCGGCTACGCCAGCGCGCGGACCCTTCTGTGGTTGCGCTGGCCGAGCACCGGTCCGGCCGCGCCCGTCTCCTCGGCCGCCGAATACGGCACCCTGATCGACGACCTGGTCGCCAGCGGGGTGATCAGTGACCCCGGTATGGCGTACTTCGACGTCCGGCCGTCGGTGAAACTTCCGACCCTGGAGTTGCGGGTGTGCGACAGCTGCCCGCGATTGGACACGGTCGTGCTCGTCGCCGCCCTGTTCCGTGCGCTCGTCGAACGCGAGGTGGAGGGTCTGCGCGCCGGGACGAAGGGCGTCGAGGTCGTCCCGACCCTGACCAGGGCGGCACTGTGGCGGGCGGCCCGGTCGGGGTTGGAGGAGGAACTCGTCGACGTGACGGTTCCGCAGGCACGTCCTGCGGCGGAACTCGTCGGCGACTTCGTGAATTCGCTGCGGCCGCAGCTCGAGGAGACCGGCGACTGGGACACCGTGGTGGAGCTGTCCGCCGAGGCCACCACCCACGGCAGCTCCGCCGCCCGGCAACGTCAGGCGCTCGGTCGCCGCGGCCGGCTCACCGACGTGGTCGATCTGCTGCTCGCGGAGACGGCGGGCCGCTCCGAGCACCTTCCCGAAGTGGAGACGCCACCCGCGCCGCGCGAGCTCGGCCCGAGGTCGACCGGTGCCGGCCGGACCCGGCGATACTGGAGCGCGAGGTTCTGGGACCGCGGCGAGACCGCCGACATGACGTGGACGGAGTCGACGGAGCTCGACGAGAAAAAGCTGATCGAGTGGCGCCGGGATCTGCACGCGCACCCGGAACTGTCGTTCGAGGAACGCAGGACAACCGGCGTCGTGCGGGCCCATCTCGTCGGTCTCGGGCTCGCACCCGTCCTGATGCCCGGCGGGACCGGCCTGTGGTGCGACCTCGGTCCGGACACGGGCGAGTGCATTGCGCTGCGCGCCGACCTCGACGCGCTGCCGATCGCCGAGACGACCGGTCTCCCGTTCGAGTCGAGGGTGCCCGGAGTGTCACACGCGTGCGGTCACGACGCCCACACCACCATGTTGATGGGGGCGGCATCCGTCCTCACGAAATACCCGCCGCCGTCCCGGGTCCGGCTCATCTTCCAGCCCGGGGAGGAGACCACCCCGGGCGGCTCGGTCGACACGATCGCCGCGGGCGCGCTCGACGGTGTGTCGAAAATCTTTGCACTGCACTGCGACCCGAATCTCGAGGTCGGAAAACTGGCCACCCGGACCGGGCCGATCACATCCTCCAACGACTCCGTCACCGTGCGGTTGTGGTCGGCGGGGGGACATACCGCGCGACCCCATCTGACCGGCGATCTGATCCATGCCGCGGCCGTCCTGGTGACCGGTCTGTCGTCCGTGCTCGACCGCCGAATCGACGCCCGCACCGCGACCGTCCTCACGTGGGGGAAGGTGGCCGCCGGGCAGGTCGCGAACTCCGTTCCCGAATCGGGTGAACTGGTCGGCACCCTGCGCAGCGCGTCCCGTGAGACGTGGGCCTCGCTCGAACCGCTGGTCACGGACACGATCTGTCACCTGCTCGCGCCGTACAACGTGCGGTACGAACTCTCCTACCTGCAGGGCGTCCCGCCCGTCGTCAACGATCCCGACTGCACCGCCGACCTCCGGGAGGCGATCGAATCGGTCGTCGGCTTCGACCACCTGGCCGAGGCACATCAGTCCAGCGGCGGCGAGGATTTCGCGTGGTACCTCGAGAAGGTTCCGGGCGCGATGGCCAGACTCGGCGTGTGGGACGGGATCGGCACCCGGCAAGAGCTTCACCAGCCGGCGTTCAACCTCGACGAACGCGCAATGATCCACGGGGTCCGGACGCTGGTCGCGCTCACCCGGCTCGAAGACCAGTCCGGGTGACCGCGGCGTCAGGCCGGTTTGGCGGCGGCATCCGCCAGTTTCGGCACCGTCGCCTCGACGGCGTACGGGAGGCTGAGGACATTCCAGACGAGGACGTCGATGTCGAACTGCTCCTTGCTGATGGTGAACGCGTCCTGGTCGGCTGCGAGTTGCGCGATCTGCTCCGGGACGACGAACCCGAGCGACGTCATCAGACGTGAGCGCGGGTCGTTCGGGGAGCGGACGTAGAACGTTCGCCTCGTACGCGAAACGGCCTCACCGGTGAACTGTCCGCGGTTGAAGACTTCGGGGTGCGTCCCACCGAGCGCGTCCTGGGCCCAGAGCCACGTGGCGTCGGCCAGGCCGACCCCGGCACTCACCGTCAGGAACTTGCGGCGGTCGAGCGTGCGCATCCACGTACCTCCCTGTAGGTGAGGCTGACCTA
This sequence comes from Rhodococcus opacus, assembly GCF_012396235.1. Taxonomy (GTDB): domain Bacteria; phylum Actinomycetota; class Actinomycetes; order Mycobacteriales; family Mycobacteriaceae; genus Rhodococcus_F; species Rhodococcus_F opacus. The sequence continues at coordinate 302,873 of NZ_JAAXPA010000003.1, forward strand.
CAGGGAGCGGTCCCGGCCGTGCATCTGCGGCGGAAACGGGGGAGTCGGCTCGGGAATCGGAGGCGTCGGCGGAGGTCCCGGAGGTCCCGGCGGTTCCGGCTGTGGTCCGGGTTCGGGAGGTGCAGGTTCGGGGCCCGGCTCGGGCGGAAACGGGTGAGGCGGCGTCGGCGTCGGCGGCACCGGAGGAGGGCCCGGATCCGGCGGCACCGGCTCCGGGTCCGGCACGGGATTGCCGAGCTCGTCGTGGGCACTCGTCATCAACTGACCACCTTCTGATCGGCTGATTGAGTGGTACCCGGAACGGGCATCCCGCAATCACGGGACGAGCTGTGGCCGCCCGGGAACAAAACGCGGGATCGGTGCGTTGTCTAGCAACCGTGCCCCGCAAGTGTGGAATTTCACGACACGGGGAACATGAGCCAAAGGGAGGAAGTCATGGCAACCGACTACGACGCACCACGGGTTACCGTCGACGACGAACTCGCCGCGGACTCGCTCGAAGAATTGAAGACACGGAGGAACGACTCGCAGTCGTCCGTCGTCGACGTCGAGGAGACCGACACGGCGGAGTCCTTCGAACTGCCCGGCGCCGACCTGTCCGGTGAGGAACTCACGGTCCGCGTCGTCCCGAAGAGGGCCGACGAATTCACTTGCAGCAGTTGCTTCCTGGTCCATCATCGGTCGCGTCTCGCGTCCGAAGAGGGCGGACAGCTGATTTGCCGCGATTGCGCATAGGAGGCCCGAGTGGCCGAGGTCAGTAGAACGTTCACCGTCGCCGCACCGCTCGAGAAAGTCGTCGCGTACCTGCGCGACTTCGCGAACACCACGGCCTGGGATCCCGGGACCGACAAGTGCGAGCAGACCACCCCCGGCCCGGTGGGGGTGGGCACGGAATGGCACAACGTGTCGTCGTTCTTCGGACGCACCACCGAACTCACCTACCGCATGACCCGCGACGACCCCGATCACGTCGTCTTCGAAGGCCGCAACAAGACCGCAGCCACGTCGGACGATCTGGCGTTCGAGAAGGTGGACGACGCCTCCACGTCGATCACCTACCGCGCGCAACTCCACTTCACCGGCCTGGCGCGATTCGCCGACCCCGTCGCCCGCCTCGCATTCGAGGTGCTCGCGGCCAAGACCGTCAAACAGATGACCGGGGTTCTCGAAGCGAGGTAAGCGGTACCACGATTCACCAGCGCCCTCACTCTCGACGAGTGAGGGCGCTTCGTCCCCTCGGATCAGGGTATGATCCGGTCCTCGTGATCCGAAAAGATCCGCCGCACACTGTGTTTGCGGGTGACCGGGTCGAAACTGCGCGTGGGTATCCAGACCGCGAAGTACATCGCCCGGACCAGCCACACACCGATCCACGAGACGCGTGCCTGCTTCGTCAACCCGTGGGCGCGCAGCGTGCGGGGGAGTGATGCCGTGTACTCGAAATACGACTTGCGAGACGACAGCATCCGCCGGCCGGACACCTGTACCTTCATCCCGGGCAGCATTGCGATCTTGATTCCCGCACCCTGGAGTGAGAGCGAGATGTCCGAGTCTTCCCAGATGCCCCGGCCCTCGTGCAGTGCGGGAAGGATGGTTTCCCACGCGCTCTTGCGCACCGCCATATTCGCCCCGTACACGCCGCGAGCTTCCTGAACCCCGGCGTCCTTCTTCGTGTCGGATGCCACGCGCACCATGAATCGCTGGACGCCCTGGAGTGGCATGTCGTACTGCTCGAACGGGCCGAGTGCGGCCCCGAACTCCGGGTCGGCGGCGGCGAAGAACTCGCGGATCGAGTGCGCCCAACCCGGCTGCACGACGGTGTCGGCGTCGATGCGCGCGACGATCGGCGTCTTCGCTGCTGCGATACCTGCGTTGCGGGCGGGGATCAGGCCGGGCTGTTCCTCGGTGATGATGCGAAGTCTGCCCGCGGCTTCGTGTGCCTGGGCCACGGCGACGGTGTCGTCGGTGCAGTTGTTGTCGACGACGATGATCTCGTCGATTTGGTCGCCCTGTGCAACGAGCGCGTCGAGCGCTCGACCGATGGTGGCCTCTTCGTTGTAGACCGGTATGACGACGGTCAGTGTTGGTGCAGGTCGAGGCTCGTTCTCCGGTGGGTTCTGCTGCTGCCCATCGGTGGGGGGCTGCGTCATCGCACGATCCTTTGGTGGAGGGTGGTCGAAGAGCACTCTACATACTCACGGGTTTGGTTGTGGTTGAGGTGGGAACACGACCGACGATACGACCGCCGAGGCACGAGTGCAGGATGGCGCCGATCTATCGGTGATGTTTCGGAGTGTGGAGCGCGTGCCGGCATCGTCCGCCCACCGGGGTCTACCGTGGGTAGACCGCGAAGATGTTTCGCGGTGTGCGCGCGGTCCCCGCCGGGATCGCCCGGTGGGTTCGTGACCCCCGACAATCCGCCAACTCTCTCCGAGACTGCTCGATTCTTCAATCACTTCCCACGGCGGATCGGCGAGGGATCCTTCGCGGGGGACTCGCGCTGCAGTCGGCTCCCGTGCTACTGCTCGAAGGGGCCGGATCCCCAGTCGATCGAACGTCGTCCACGCAGAAGGAGCGCTGAGAAAGTGAAGTTGGCACCACGCGACGCCGCATGGGTGTACCTGGAGCAGGAGAACACCCCGTTACTCAGCATCGCGATGTACGTCTTCGACACGTCGACGGATCCGCGAGGTTCGATGACCCCGGGCGAGGTCAGGGCGTTCGTTGCCGAGCGGGTGACCACGGTGGACGTGTTCACGCGTCGACTGCAGCGTGTGCCCCTCGATCTCGACCACCCGAGCTGGGTGGCGGACCACGACTTCGACATCGACAACCACCTCGAGGTCACCGATGCGCGAGGCGGAGGGTGGGGCGAGCTCCGCCGCATCGCCTCGGAGTTCGTTGGCCGCGGGTTGGATCTGCAGCGTCCGCCTTGGGAGATGCAAGTCGTTACCGGGTTGACGGACATCGATGGTGTCGCGGACGCGTCGGCGGTGCTGTTGAAGTTCCACCACTCGGTGGGCGATGGCACGGCCACCCTGGAGATGACCCGACGACTCTTCGCCGCTCAGGTTGACCGAGAGCAGGTGACGGGGCCGCAAACGCCAGTCGGGCCGAAATCGGTCAGGCAGGCGATACCGACGATCTCACGGCAGTTGCGCGCGTTCGTGCGAGGCATCCGGCACGTCTCGGCCGCGGGCAAGGAAGTGAAGGCCGCGGTCGACAGCGGAGACGTCCGGATGCCACCGAGGACGCGACCGGCCACGAGGTTCAACGGGAGCGTGGGCCCGGAGCGGACGTTCGACGCCGCTTCGTTCCTGCTCGACGACGTCCGGGCCATCCGAGCCGCAGGGGACGCGACGGTCAACGACGTGGCATTGACGGTGGTCTCGGGCGCCCTCCGCGACTACCTACGGGAAGTCGGCGAGGAAACCGAAGAATCGTTGGCGGCGAATGTTCCCATGTCGCTCCGGTCGCTCGGACACTTGGAGTCGGCAAACCAGATCACGGTCCTGCAGGTCGATCTTCACACCGACATCGACGACCCCCTCGAGCGGCTCCGCGCGATCCACACCTCCACAGCGGCGGAGCGGGACCGCAAACAGCGCGCCGAGGTTCTGCGTTCCGAGTCGCTGGTCGACGTGACTCCAGGTTTCGTCGTGCGGGCGATCAACTGGATCGCATCACGGTTGCCGTCCTCTACCTCGTCGGTTCCATACTTCAACGTCGTGACGACCAACGTCGCACGCGGTGGCGTTGATCTGTGGCTGCGGGACGCGCAGGCCGTGTCGACGTACGGTGCCGCGGCGCTGACGGACAGACAGGGTCTCACACATGCGATCCATTCGCTCGGCGACACACTGACCATCTCGGTTCTCACGACTCCGAACATGATGGACGACCCCGAGCGCTACGTGGCGCTGATCCACGCACAGTTCGACTCCCTGGCGGCGGCAGTGGGGGCATCGACCTCGACCATATGACCGGTGCGCGCCTGGGCGCCCCGCACCGGTGATGCGGGGCGCCGCTGCATGTCGGGGGCGATCAGCTGAGGTGATGCACCTCCTGCAGCCCGTAGACCGGTGTCGGGATCTCCTCGTGCCGGGCCTTGAGCTGCAGAGCGAGATACAGCGAGTAGTGCCGCGACTGGTGCAGGTTGCCGCCGTGGAACCACAGCGCTTCCTGCTGGGTCGGCTTCCACATGTTGCGCTGCTCGCCCTCCCACGGTCCGGGGTCCTTGGTGGTGTCGGAGCCGAGGCCCCAGCACTTTCCGACCTTGTCGGCCACTTCCTGACCCATGAGGTCGGCGGCCCAGCCGTTCATGGACCCGTAGCCGGTGGCGTAGACGACGAGGTCGGCCGGCAGTTCCGTCCCGTCGGTGAGAACCACGGCGTCCTCGATGAGATGGTCGACCTGTCCGGACACGAGGTGGATGCTGCCGTCGGCGACGAGGTCGGACGCGCCGACGTCGATGTAGTAGCCGGACCCACGGCGCAGGTACTTCATGAACAGACCGGACCCGTCGTCACCGAAATCGAGCTTGAATCCGGCCTTTTCCAGTCGGTCGTAGAAGTCCCTGTCCCGTTCGGCGATCTTCTGATAGATCGGGATCTGGAACTCGTGCATGATCTTGTACGGCAGCGACGCGAACGTGAGGTCGGCCTTCTCCGTCGTCATTCCCGCCGCGACAGCGCGCTCCGAGTAGAGGTCGCCGAGGCCGAGATCCATCAGGGACTCCGACTTCACGATGTGCGTGGACGACCGCTGCAGCATCGTCACGTCGGCGCCGTTCTCGAAGAGCGCCTTGCAGATGTCGTGAGCCGAGTTGTTGGCTCCCACGACGACGACGCGCTTCCCCACGTAGGCGTCCGGACCGGGGTGCTGACTCGAATGGTGCTGCTCGCCCCGGAAGACGTCCTGACCCGGGAACGACGGGATGTTCGGCTTGCCCGACATGCCGGTGGCGAGCACCAGCTGCTTCGGGTGGAGTACCACGTCCTCGCCGTCGCGGTCGAGGACGACGGTCCACTCCTCGGTCTCCTCGTCGAACGTCGCGGACGTGCAGGTGGTGGACGACCAGTACGGAATCTCCATCACCTTGGTGTACATCTCCAGCCAGTCGCCGATCTTGTCCTTCGGCGCGAAGACCGGCCAGTTGTCCGGGAACGGCATGTAGGGCAGGTGGTCGTACCAGACCGGGTCGTGCAGGCACAGCGACTTGTAGCGGTTGCGCCACTGGTCGCCGGGGCGTTCGTTCTTGTCCACGACGATGGCCGGGACCCCGAGTTGGCGCAGCCGCGCGCCGAGCGCGATGCCGCCCTGGCCACCGCCGATCACGAGAACGTACGGCTGGCGGGTGTAACCGAGTTCCCGCTCCTCGATCTCCCGTTTCTCCGCCCAGCTCAGGGTCTCGCCGCCGGAGCCGTGAACTGCACCCTTGACGCGGTTCCGTCCCCGGCGTTCCTCGTGGCCCTTCAACTCCTGCAGTGTGGTGAGGAAGGTCCACGCCTCGTCACCCTTCAGGCGCAGGTGTCCCTTGCCCCGGCCCGTCGCGGTCTCGAATTCGATCCACGCCGAGGTGACGCCGTCGGCCTCGTCCGGTGTCTCGGTGGTGCGGAAGTTGACGGGGTCGGTGTCGTCCAGGCGTGCGTGCAGCATCGCGGCGACGGCGTCGCGTCCCTCGACCGTCTTGAGGTTCCAGGTGAACGCCACCAGGTCGCGCCAGAAGCTGTCGACTGCGAACATGCCCGCGGCGCGGTCGACGTCGCGCGCGGCGAGAGCGGATTCGAAGCTCGCCAACCACAGGTCGACTCGTTCCTGAGGTGTCAGGGACGTCTGCACCGCAGTCGGCTGGACCGTCTGTGTCATGTACCTCTCCTTCGCTTGGTATGTGACATACAGCACACTCCGGAGTGGGGCGGGCGGCAAGCGTTGCATCGTGTTGCAATCCCGCCCGTGAGTACTTGTCAACGTCCCGCGGTTGATAAGTACTCACGGGGCGAATGTCGAAATCCGTGGTGGCCCGTTCGACGTACTGTGTGAGTCCACGGCAAGAAGGCCTGGACCGACCACAATCGAGGAGGAAATCATGCGGGTCATGGTGATGATCGAGGGTGCAGGTGCCGACGAAGACAAGATCGCCCCGACCGAGGAAATGCTGGCCGCGATGGGCGCGTACAACGAGGAATTGGTGAACGCGGGCATCATGCTCGACGGCCAGGGTCTGAAGCCGACCAGCGCAGGGGCGCGGGTGGTGTTCGAGGGCGGCACGACGTCGGTGGTCGACGGCCCGTTCACCGAGTCGAAGGAGATCATCGCGGGCTACTGGATCTGGGAGGTGCGATCCCTCGAAGAGGCGATCGAGTGGGTCAAGAAGTGCCCCGCCGACCCCGGCACCGGAATGCGCCAGCTGATCGAGGTGCGGCCGATCTTCGAGTCGGAGGACTTCGGGGACGAGTTCACTCCGGAGCTGCGGGAGAAGGAAGAGGCACTCGCGGCGCGGATCCGCGAGCAGCACCCGAACGGCTGAGTCCGGTGGACGTCCAGCGCACGGTCGAGGCGGTGTGGCGCATGGAGTCTCCGCGCCTCATTGCGTCGCTCACCCGCCTCGTCCGTGACGTCGGGATCGCCGAGGAGATCGCTCAGGACGCGTTCGTGCTCGCGCTCGAACAGTGGCCGGAGCAGGGCATCCCCGGCAAACCGGGTGCGTGGCTGACGGCCACGGCCAAGCACAAGGCGATCGATCGCATTCGCCGTGAACGATCGCGGCAGTCGAAATATACGGAGATCGCCGTCGATCCGTCCGCGCAACCGCCGAGCGCCCTGCCCGCGCCGGACGCCGTCGACGGCGTGGAGGACGACCTGCTGACCCTGGTTTTCGTGGCATGTCATCCGGTGCTTCCCCGGGAATCGCGTGTGGCACTGACCCTTCGACTGGTCGGGGGACCGACGAGATCGCGCGGGCGTTCCTCGTCCCCTCGGCGACGATGGGGCAGCGGATCAGCAGGGCCAAGCGGACGCTGTCGGAGGCGAAGGTCCCATTCGAAGTGCCCGCACGCGAGGAACTTCCGGCACGGTTGTCGGCGGTGCTCGAGGTGGTCTATCTGGTGTTCAACGAGGGGTACTCCGCCACGTCGGGTGAGGACTGGATTCGGCGTGACCTCGCGTCGGAGGCGATGCGGCTCGCCCGTGTCCTCGCCGGCCTGCTGCCCCGGGAACCGGAGGTGCACGGACTGGTGGCGCTCACCGAGTTGCAGGCGTCACGGTTCGCCGCCCGGGTGGGTCCCGACGGTGAGCCGGTCCTGCTGCAGGATCAGGACCGGTCGCGGTGGGACCGAACCCTTCTGACGCACGGCAATGCCGCGCTGGAACGGGCAGTCGGGCTCGGCCGCCCGCTCGGCCCCTACTCGCTGCAGGCCGCGATCGCCGGGTGTCATGCCCGGGCGCCACGTTTCGAGGACACCGACTGGGAGGCGATCGTCGCCCTGTACGACGCGCTGGCGCAGGTGGCGCCGTCGCCGGTGGTGGAACTCAATCGTGCGGTGGCGTTGCTGCATTCGGACGGACCCGAGGCGGCGCTCGCTGCTCTCGACGCCGTACGGGACGACCCTCGGCTGGCGCGCCACCACCTCTACGGCGCCGTGCGGGGCGAAGTCCTCGAACGCCTCGGTCGTTACGACGAGGCGGCCCGGACCCTCGAGGACGCCGCGGCGACCGCACCCACCCACCGTGAACGGAACCTCCTCATGGCCCGCGCCGCCGCCGCGTCGGAGCACGCCGAGCCGTGAGTCTCGACCGTTGATTCATGATTTCCTGAATACAGAAACCGATGTACAGTCAGGATCATGGAGACACTGGTCCACCGGGACGCCCTCGCGCGTTTCGGGTACGCGCTGTCGGACACCACCCGCACACAGATTCTGCTGAGCCTGCGGTCCGGGCCTGGGTATCCGTCGGAGTTGGCCGAGAAGATCGGGGTGTCCCGGCAGATCCTGTCGAATCATCTGTCGTGCCTGCGTGGCTGCGGTCTGGTCGCCGCGGTGCCGGAGGGAAGGCGGAGCCGGTACGAACTCGCCGACCCGCGGATCGGACGTGCCCTCGACGACCTGCTCGGCCTGGTGCTCGCGGTCGATCCGTCCTGCTGCCCGGACGCGGAGACCGAAGGCTGTTGCTGATGGCGTCCGAACTCGGCATGCCCACCAGGCCGTCCGGCGAACGCAGGCAGGTCCTGTCCCGCCGGATCAGGTTCTTCGTGGCCGCGACGATCACCTACAACGTGATCGAAGCGATCGTGGCACTCACCGAGGGTGCGCGGGTGTCGTCGACGGCGTTGATCGGGTTCGGCCTGGATTCGGTGATCGAGGTGTCGTCGGCGGCCGCGGTCGCGTGGCAGTTCGCGGGACGCGATCCCGAGTCGCGGGAGAAGGTCGCGCTGCGCGTCATCGCGTTCTCGTTCTTCGGGCTCGCCGCGTACGTGAGCGTCGACGCGGTGCGGTCACTGCTGGGGGTCGGCGAAGCGCAGCACTCGACGGTCGGAATCGTGCTGGCCGCAGCGAGTCTGGTCGTGATGCCGGTCCTGTCGTGGGCGCAGCGGCGGGCCGGTCGTGAACTCGGTTCCCTGTCTGCGGTGGCGGATTCCAAGCAGACCCTGTTGTGCACGTACCTGTCCGCGGTGCTGCTGGTCGGGTTGCTGCTCAACAGCACCCTCGGCTGGTCGTGGGCCGATCCGATCGCCGGCCTGGTGATCGCGGTCATCGCGGTGAAGGAAGGCGTCGACGCGTGGAAGGGCGACACCTGCTGCCCCGCGCGGGTCGGTGCTCGCGCCGCGGATCAGGATCCCGGCGGCGACTGCTGCGACTTGTGATCGCCGAACGGCTCGTCGCGTTCGCGGACGGCCTCACGGAATCCGGCTGTGGCCGAGCGTAATTGGAACGCGTATCCCTCGCGGGTGTGCCGGGACATGCCGTCGAAGACGGTGCTCACCATCGTCGAATTCGCGACGCCCTGCGCCAGCAGTGCGCTGTTCAGTGCGAGTTTCACCATCATCAGCTGATTGACGGGCATCCTCGCGATCCGCTCGACGAGGTCCTCGGTGCGCCGGTCGAGTTCCTCCGCGGGCGCCGACTCCACCGCGAGACCCCACTCGGCAGCCTGCCGTCCCGTGATGCAGTCGCCGGTGAGGAGGAGTCGCTTCGCCCGCTGGTCGCCGAGGCGGTGCGCCCACATGCCCGCGGCAGGCACACCCCACACCCGGGTCGGGGGATAGCCGATCTTCGTGTCGTCCGCGGCGACGATCTGGTCGCAGTACAGCGCGATGTCGGTGCCGCCGGCCACGCAGAATCCGTGGATCTTCGCGACCGTCGGCTTGTTCGCGTGGAGTAGGCTCGCGAAGGCGCGGTTGAACCGGCTCATCATCGCGTAGTCGGCCATCGGATCCCAGTTGCCGAACGGATTGTGGTTGCGCGCCTGCACGATCGGATCGAGCACGGTGCCCGTCGTGCGGTCCGGCCCCTCGCCGGTGTGGCCGCCGTGCTCGGCGAAGATGCCCAGGTCGTATCCGCCGCAGAATCCCTTTCCGCGCCCCGCCAGCAGGATCACGTGGACGCGGGGATCGAGGTCGGCGCGTTCCACGGTGGCGGCGAGCTCCAGAGGAGTGTCGGCGGTGATCGCGTTGCCGTGGTCGGGACGGTTGAACGTGATCCGGGCGATGCGTCCGGTCACCTCGTAGGTGAGGGTCCGATACTCCGCCGGGGCGTCCGGCCGATCCGGTTCCCGACCCGCGAACAGGGAGTCGTCGCCCTCGTCCCAGCCGTCGCGCCAGGCCGCCGGACGGGTGCCGGCGTGGTCGTCGTGGCCGGTCACGACCCCACCTTGGGTGTGGCGCGGTCGATGATGGCGGCGGTGTCGACGCCGGTCGGCAGCGTCCCGAACACGGTGCCCCAGTCGCCGGACAGCCGGCTGACGCAGAACGCGTCGGCCACCGCCGGATGCCCGTGGCGGATCAGCAGCGCACCCTGCAGGGCGAGCGCCATGTCGCCAACGACCCGCCGCGCCCGGTGCTCGAGTGAGCTGACGTCGCTGAAACTCGCCTTCAGATCCGCGACGGCGGCGTCGAGTCGCGCGTCGGCTCCGGCAGCGGAATCGAGTTCGTCGAAGAAGACCTGAAGCGTCTCCGGCTGTTTCGCCATCGCGCGCAGGGTGTCCAGGGCGGCGACGTTGCCGGAACCTTCCCACACCGACAGCAGGGGAGCCTCCCGGTACAGCCGCGGCATCCGTGATTCCTCCACGTACCCGTTGCCGCCCAGGCATTCCAGGGCCTCGGCGGCGTGGATCGGGCCGCGTTTGCAGACGAAGTACTTGCTGACCGCCAGCGAGATGCGACGCAGGGTGTTCGCGTGCTCGTCGCCCGCGGTCGCGCGGTCGGTGAGCGCGGCCAGCCACAGGGCGACGGTCGTGGCCGCCTCCGACTCGACGGCGAGGTCGGCGAGCACGTTCCGCATCAGCGGCTGATCCACCAGGTGAGCGCCGAATGCGCTGCGGTGCACGGCGTGGTGCGCGGCCTGCGCGGTGCCGACACGCATGCCGGTGGCCGTGCCGATGGTGCAGTCGAGGCGGGTCATGTTGACCATCTCGATGATCGTCCGCACGCCGCGGCCTTCCTCGCCGACCAGCCACGCCACGGCCTCGTCGTACTCGACCTCGCTGCTGGCGTTGGAATGGTTGCCGAGTTTGTCCTTGAGTCGCTGCAGGTGCATCCGGTTGCGGGTGCCGTCCGGCAACACCCTGGGCAGGAAGAAACACGACAGTCCGCCGGGGGCCTGCGCCAGCACGAGGAACACGTCGGACATCGGCGCCGACGTGAACCACTTGTGCCCGGTCAGGACGTAACTGCCGTCGGACTGCGGCACGGCGCGGGTGGTGCCCGCGCGGACGTCGGAGCCGCCCTGCTTCTCCGTCATCGACATCCCGGCGATCAGCCCGGCCTTCGTCAGTGGAGGGTGCAGCGCCGGATCGTAGACCCGGGCGGTGAGCAACGGTTCGTACTGTTCCGCCAGCTCACGGTTGTGGCGCAGGGCGGGGACGACGGCGTACGTCATGGAGATCGGGCAGCCGTGACCGGGGTCGACCTGGCCCCACACCGCCATCTTCGCGGCCCGGACCAGGTGGGCGCGCGGGTTGGGGTCGGCCCACGGCGCGCCGTGCAGGCCCATCTCGACGGCAGTAGTCATCAATTGGTGGTACGCGGGGTCGTACTCCACCTCGTCGATGCGGTTGCCGTAGCGGTCGTGGGTGCGCAGGACGGGAGGGTGCGCCTCGGCGAGATCGCCCCAGCGCTGCGCCTCCTCGCTTCCGGCGAGGCGGCCGACGTCGTGCAGTTCCTCGAGCGCGTCGTGGGCGCCCTCGCGTTGCAGCGCTTCGAGGATCGGTGCGTAATCGGCCGCGTCGAAACTGACCAGCGGCGGCACCTGGTTGAAGACCTCGTGTGTGGCACTCATGTCGGGCTCCCGAGGGATCGAAGGGTGAAGGTGAGCAGGGCGGGGATGATCGCGCCGTCGGCGGCACCGCGGGCCAGGGGCAGAATCAGGGCTTCGCCGATGGCGCCGACGATGCAGGCGGCGGTCACCGACGCGTCCTGTTCCGGGATCTCCCCGGCCTCGACGGCGGCGGCAATCGCGACCGCGAGGGCGTCGCGGAACGACTCGCGGAACAGGAGGCGTTCGGTGTCGACCTGCGGGTCGACGGGCTCGACGAGCAGCGCGTAGGCCAGGGTGGGTGCGCGCAGCGCGCGTTCGGCGAACGTGCTGACGGAGGCGGATACCGCGGCGACGCAGCGGCCCTCGGCGCCCCGGGCGGCGTTGCCGGATTCGACGGCGGCGCTCACCTCGCGACTGCAGACGATGCGGAAGACTTCCGCGAACAGTTCGCCCTTGTTCGCGAAGTGCCGGTAGACGGTGCCGGTGCCGACCCCCGCCTCGGCCGCGACCGCGGAGATCGAGCACCCGGCGTATCCGTGGCGGGCGATCAGCCCGATCGCGGAATCGATGAGGGTGGTGCGGAGCGCGTCCAGGCGTTCCTGGACGGCGGGTGTGCGCCGGTAGGCCATATTCAAGGAGTGAACACCAGTTCCGTTCTTCCGTCAAGGGTGCTAGCGTCGGCTGCACCAGCGAGGAAAGGCGCACTCGATGACTTCCGACGTGGTACTCGTCCGCAAGGACGGCCCGGTCACGACCATCAGCCTGAACCGGCCCGAAGTCCGCAATGCCGTCGACCGGCCCACCGCCGACGCGCTCGCCGACGCCTTCCGCGCATTCGACGCGGACGAGGACGCGTCCGTCGCGGTGCTCCACGGTGAGGGTGGAACATTCTGTGCGGGAGCGGATCTCAAGTCGATCAGTTCCGGGAACGGGAACCGGGTCGCACCCGACGGTGACGCTCCGATGGGGATCTCCCGGATGCGGTTGTCCAAACCGGTGATCGCCGCGATCGACGGGCACGCGGTGGCAGGCGGGCTCGAACTGGCGCTGTGGGCCGACCTGCGGGTCGCTGGTGCGGACGCCGTCCTCGGAGTGTTCTGCCGCCGCTGGGGCGTGCCGCTCATCGACGGCGGAACCGTCCGCCTGCCGAGGCTCATCGGGGAGAGTCGCGCGATGGACCTCGTCCTCACCGGCCGGCCCGTCGACGCCGACGAAGCCCTGAGCATCGGGCTGATCAACCGGAAGGTCGCGGCCGGGGAGGCCCTCACCGCGGCTCGGCAGCTGGCCGCCGAGATCGCCGGTCTGCCTCAGGTGTGCCTGCGGCAGGACCGGTTGTCGCTACTCGAGCAGTCGGGGCTCACCGAGGATCAGGCCCTGCTGAACGAATTCCGGCACGGTGCAATCTCTCTGGCCAACGGAACGGTCGAGGGTGCCGCACGCTTCGCCGCCGGGGCAGGCAGGCACGGTGATGCTGCGCCCGTGAGTGCTTATTAACCAAGGGCGGTTAATAAGCACTCACGGGCGATAGCATTGTGCGCGTGGACGACTGGTCGGACGAGCGGTCCTCACCCGCGAACACGCTGCCGCCGGGGACGCCGGGTGCCTCCTGGCGACGAGTGCGGTTCCGGCGCGCGGTGTGGTGTGCGTACCTGCTCGCGCTGGCCGTCACGATCTACACGCTGGGGCTCCCCACCGACCGCATCTACCAGGCGACGTGGATCGTCGCCGGCCTCGTCGCCTTCACGATAGATCGGCCGTGGCAGGACCATCTGCGCGTCGTGCGGGACTGGTTGCCGCTCATCGCCGCTCTCGTCGTGTACGACCTCAGCCGGGGCTTCGCCCACGAACTCGGGATGCCGGTGCGGGCGGAGGAACTGGTGTCCGTGGAGACCTGGCTGTTCGGCGGCACGATCCCCACGGTGTGGTTGCAGGAGAATCTGCTGTCCCCGACGGGTGAGCTGCCGTGGTGGACTCTGCTCACGGGAATCGTCTACACCAGCCACTTCATCGTTCCGTGGGTCGTCGCGGCCGTCTTCTACGTGTACTCGCGCGACCTGTGGTCGGGGTACATGCGGCGGGTGCTGTTGTTGTCGTATCTCGGCCTGGTCACCTACATCCTGCTTCCGTCCCTTCCGCCGTGGCTGGCCGCCGAGGGGGACGTGATCTCGGGCAGCGTGGGCCGCGTCGCCGGTTTCGGATTCGGTGTGGTCCCCACTGATGTCAGCACACGATGGCTGGAGGCGCAGAGCAACCCCGTCGCCGCGCTGCCGTCCCTGCACGCGGCGTTCGCCCTGCTCGTGGCCGTCGCTCTCTGGCCGTTCGCGAAGAACCTGTGGTCGCGGGCGCTGCTGGTCGCCTACCCGCTCGCCATGGCGTTCGTGTTGGTCTACGGCGGCGAGCACTACGTCGTGGACGTGCTGGCGGGATGGGCGTACCTGGGCCTGGCGGTCCTGCTGGCACGGGCGTGGGAGTCCCGCACGACGGTATGGCCCGGCCGGGCCGTCACCGCCGGCCGCCCGCGGCGTCGCTGGTGACCGACACCTCGTCGAACATGGGCTGGAGGAAAGGCAGGATGCGGCCTACGATCGCCTCGTTGTACGCGACCCGTTGCTGATTCGGATTCGCGTGACCGGTCCCGTCGAGCTTCGCCACCAGCAGCGCGCCGTCGGTCCCGCCGGACTGTTCGACGAGGATCTTCTGCGTGTAGTCGACGTCGACCACCTGGTCCTTCCACCCCGCGCGGGGACGCACGAAGACGATCCCGGGCCGCGGCTTGTCTTCCGTCTCCACCGCCAGCGACTTCAGGTTGTCGATCGCACCGGACGCGACGATGGTCTTGAACTGCGATTCGATCAGCCCGTTGCTCGCCACGTCCTCCGACAGGACCTTCTCGGTGAGGACCTCGTCGACGACGTCGCGGAACTCGTCGACGTCGACGTGCGGATACCAGTCCGACTTCGTGTCGAGGAACCTGCTCTGCCGGGCCGCGGTCTCCACCAGCAGGCGCATCGTCCGGCTCTCCCGCGCGCCGGGGAGCCAGCCGATCCACCGCAGCATGTCCTCGCCGCTGTCGCGGCTCCCGGCCCGGACGGCGTGCAGGTCCACCGGGGTGCAGTCGAGTACCACTCCGATGAGGTTGGCGTCCGTGTCCTCGTAGATGTGCTGCGCGACCTCCAGCGCGACGACGCCACCCATGCTGTGCCCGGACAGGACGATGTTGTCGATGCCCTCGTCGGCCGCGCGGGCGGCGATCAGTTCGCTGATCACCTTGGTGTCGATGCCGCCGTTGTCGTACTGGACCGCCCATACCCGCCCGATGCGGTCGTACGAGGACAGGGTGCGGGCCGTGTCGGTGGCATCCTTGTTGCCCAACCCGACCAGGTCGACGACGGCGGTGTCGTGGTCTGCGGGCGACTGCGCGTCGTACACCTCGTGGATCTGTGGCTGGGTGAGTGCGAGTCGCTCGCGTTCGGGTTGCACGTCGTGAACCCAGTACTGGCCGCCGGCCAGGAGCAGGGGGACGGTCCCGAGCGCGACCGCGGCGAGGAGGCGCCGGGTGCGACCGAATTTCTGCCACTGGTGACCGAGCCGTGTCGCGTGCAGACGCGCCTTGCGGCGATCGTTGCTCCAGTCGGCCACGGTGGACGGATGGCGTGTCATTCTCTCCGACATCCACTCCGATGGTACGCGCGGGAGCAGAGGGGCCCGGTGGCATGGAAGTTACGGTGCGTTACAGCAGTTGGACATTCGCCAGTTTCCAGCCGCTGCCCTCGTGGACCAGCGCCAGTTGCATGCGGTTCCGGTCGACACGAGGGTCCGGGGAGTTGGAGTCGGTGACCGTCTGGTCGAGGAACACCAGGACTTCGGCGGCGTCCTGATCGCCGCTCGCCAGCCCGGCCTGCACGATCTGGGCGGACGACGTGGCCTGGTACTGGACGATCATGTCCCGCAGGTTCGACGCCACTGCGAATACTGTCCGGCGAATGCGCCGACGGAGTTGCTCTTGACCAGCGACAGGTTGGTAAGACCATCGCCGACCGCACCACCCAGTCGCCGGTGCTGGCATGGTGCAGCGCCTTGTGCGGTGTGGTGAGCAGGAAGTTGAACTTGGGCGCCACCAGCTTGTAGACGTCGGCAGTCGCCGAGCACCCGAACGTCTTCCGCTTCCTGGCGGACGGCGAGCTGAAACAGGACGGCGCGGGATCAGCCCTGTCCCTCGACGTCGAGCGCGACCTCACCGACCGGCTGGCCGACGAAGTACCCGGTGTCCGGTTTTCCAGAGTCTTTCGACGACTCGAGCCACAGGTCGGTGGTCGAGACCATGATCCCGACCGCGGCGCGGGCGGTGAACCGGACGTCGGAGACTTCGGCGGACACGGACTCGAAGATCGTCGACGCGACCCCGGCCAGCCATGGGCTCGAACTCGATCCCACCGAACCTCGCTGCCTCGCACTTGCCCGCATCAACGCCCCGTGAGTACTTGTCAACCGCGGGCGGTTAATAAGTACTCACGGCGGAAGCGGCTGGACTCCGGACAGAGGGCGGCGACCGGGGCGACGTCGGCCGCGTAGTCGACGTCGCGGAGCGTCGGCAGCGACAGCACCTCGGCGCCCGCCGCGAGGAGCGCCTCCCGGGTGAGGCGTCCGGTGTCCGGACTCGACGTGGGAACCGGGCGGATCGCCTCCGCCGCCACGGCGTCGGGCACTCCGAGGATCCACCACCCGCCGTCCTCCGCGAGTCCGAGGACGCATCGGCCCTTCCTCTCGGTGAGCAGGTCCGCCGATTCCGCGAGCAGTCCCGCCGTCACCTGCGGTGTGTCCGTGCCGATCTGGAGGACCGGCAGGCCGAACGCGTCGAACGTGTCGGTGTGGGCGTTCACCAATCGCTCCGCGAAATCCTCACCCCGTTGCGGCAGCACCGTGAAACGGTCGAGCGCCGACGCGATGTCGGTGCCCCGGACCGCCCGGCCGAGGTCGCCGGTCATCGCCACCACCCGCCGCGCGGCACCCGCACCGGTGACGGCGTCCAGGGTGTCCAGCAGCGAGGCGGCGGCGAGGTCGGCGGCCCGGGCGTCGCCGACGTCCCGCGCGAGCCGGGTCTTCGCGAACCCGGGCACCGGCGCCTTCGCGACCACGAGCACCGCGACGTCGAGAGTCACCCGATCACCTTCCAGAAGTCGTGGACGGCGACGACGGTGCCTTTCAGCGAACCCGACACCTTCGACGCGCCGGCGGTGCGCGGGCGATACGTGATGTCACGCTCCACGACCCGCCAGTGGGCGCGGCCGGCGAGCACCAGTAGCTGCAGCGGGTAGCCCGACCTGCGGTCGTCGACGCCCAAGTCGAGGAGGTCCTGTCTGCGCACGGCTCTCATCGCCCCGAGGTCGTGGATCGGCAGGCCGTACCGGCGCCGGAGTCGTGCGGCGAGGACGGCGTTGCCGGTCCTGCTGTGCAGCGGCCACGTGCCGCGCCGATCAGCTCGCCGCCGTCCCACGGCGAGATCGGCGCCCGAGTCCAGCGCGGCGACCAGCCGGGGGAGTTCACCCGGGTCCATCGAGCCGTCGCCGTCCAGCACGCAGACCACCGGTGTTCGCGCCGCCAGCACGCCGGCGTGCACGGCCGAACCGTATCCCGGGACCTGCTCCCGCACCACCGACGCACCGTGCGCGCCGGCGACTGCGGCGGTGTCGTCGGTGGAGTTGTTGTCCACCACCACCGTCCGGTAGTCGGGTGGCACCGCGGCCAGCACTCCGGGCAGGGATCCGGCCTCGTTCATGCACGGGATCACGACGGTGACGTCCCGTGCACGGATCGGTGCGCGCTCAGACACGGGGAGGTCCCGCCGGCGCCGCGTTCCTCAGGGGTGCGTGCGCGAACGCCGCGATCCCCTCGGCGGGCATGATCTGCGCCCGGAACCCCAGCCGCTCCCGGGCCAGCCGGGGGTCGGCGACGATGTGCCGCACGTCGCCGGGACGGTACTCGCCGGTGACGACGGGTTCGGGGCCACCGTACGAACGCGCGAGCGTCGCGGCCACCTCGCCGATCGTGATCGGTTGTCCCGAGCACACATTGAACGCCGAGAATCCGGTCAGCGCCGCCTCGACCGCAGCCACGTTCGCCGCCGCGACGTCGTGGACGTGCACGAAATCCCGCGTCTGCCTGCCGTCCTCGAACACGTGCGGTGGGTCGCCGTTCTCGAGGGCGGAACGGAACATCGCGGCCACCCCGGAGTACGGGGTGTTGCGCGGCATGCGATCGCCGTACACGTTGTGATAGCGCAGAGCGGTCACGGAACCGCCGGTGGCCAGTGCCCAGGCGAGCGCATAGTTCTCCTGCGCGACCTTGCCTGCGGCGTAGAGACTCCGCGGCCGTAGTGGCGAGTTCTCCTCTACGAGTGCCCACTCCAGACGCTCTCCGGTATCGGGATCCGTCTCGTCGAAGATTCCGGCTGCCAGGTCCTTCTCCCGGCGGGCGGCCGGTTCCACGAACTCGCCCCGCCCGTTGCGGTACCGGCCTTCTCCGTAGACGACCATCGACGACGCGAGTATCAGCTTCTCGCAACCCGACTCGTGCATCGCGGCGAGCAGCGTCGCGGTGCCGAGATCGTTGTGGCTGGCGTAGGCCGGGGCATCGCTCACATCCACACCGGCACCGACGACGGCGGCCTGATGGCACACGACGTCCACACCCCGCAGCAGTTCGATCAGAGCGGGAAGGTCGCGGACGTCGGCGCGTCGCACACCGTCTGGCGGCTCGACGTCGGCACCGTGCGCGGAGCGGAGCAGCGCATCCACGGCCACGACGTCGTGGCCGGCTCCGGTCAGCGCGGCGCGGACGTGACTGCCGATGAATCCGGCCGCACCCGTGAGCAGTACGCGTGTTCCCGTCATGGCAGCTCGATCGGCAGTGTCACACCCTCGTGGACGCGGCAGGCTTCGCAGGCGCCCTCGGGCGCGGCGGCGATCGCGGACCGCACCAGCGTCTTCAGCGACCCGAGATTGCGCTGGAACTCGGCGAACACGTCCACGGCGCGTACACCGCCGCCGGCCTCGATCCCCGCATCGAGGTCGGTGACCAAAGCGATGGTGGCGTAGCACATCTCGAGTTCCCGGGCGAGGACCGCCTCGGGGTGGCCCGTCATGTTGACGAGGGTCCAGCCCTGCCGGGCGAACCACAGGCTCTCCGCCCTGGTCGAGAAGCGCGGTCCCTCGACCACCACCAGCACACCGCCCTCCACGGTGCCCGGCCGGGCGGCGGCCTTGCGCAGGTCCGAGCAGTACGGGTCGGCGAACTGCACGTGCACGCCGCCTCCGTCGAAGTACGTCTGGGTGCGCCCGCTGGTGCGATCGACCAACTGGTCGGGCACGACCATCGAGCCCGGTCCGAGGTCCGGGGTGAGGCTGCCGGCGGCGCAGGGTGCAAACACCTGCCGCACGCCCAGCGTGCGCAGCGCCCACAGGTTCGCGCGGTACGGGATGGTGTGCGGCGCGAATTCGTGCCGGGCGCCGTGGCGGGGGAGGAACGCCACCCGCCTGCCCTCCA
Organism: Rhodococcus opacus; assembly: GCF_012396235.1. Classification (GTDB taxonomy): domain Bacteria; phylum Actinomycetota; class Actinomycetes; order Mycobacteriales; family Mycobacteriaceae; genus Rhodococcus_F; species Rhodococcus_F opacus. The sequence continues at coordinate 321,889 of NZ_JAAXPA010000003.1, forward strand.
CGTCGCCGACCGTGATCGGGGCGCTGGGGCGGCCGTACGGAGTGTCGATCGTGACGTCCGCGGCGTCCTCGTCGAAGAACGAGTAGAAGCCGCTCCCGCCGATCACGGCGACGTCCGCGCGGGCCGGTTCGCGTGCACTCATTGCGGTCATGCAGTCAATCCTCCGTCGTTATGCTGGGCGCGAGTGCGACTTTCGCCGAAGGAGATGACGTCATCGGATCCCCGCAGCGCGCCGAGGAGCGGAATATTCCGTACCGCGACGTCGTGGGCGCCGCGCTCGCCCTGATCCTGGTGGTGGTCGCGTTCGTCGTCCCGCGCCTGGGAAACGAGACCATCACCCCGATCGTCAACCGCACCGCGGAGAGCGTGCGGGACTTCGCGGACGCCGCGCCGCTGTTCGGGTTCCGCGACGTGCACTTCGGGTGGGGGACGCCGGTCGCCGTCGCCGTCGCGGCGGCGGTCGTGGTGTGGGGGCCGGGCCTGGCACAGACGCTGGCGTGGCGTCGCCTCACGGTGGGAGTGTGGCTCGTTTCCGCCCTGTGGTCGATGGCGCTCGCGCTGGTCGACGGCTGGCAGCGTGGCTTCGCCGGGCGCCTGACCTCCACCGATGAGTATCTCCACGAGGTCCCTCGTGTCACGGACATCCCCGCGACGCTGCGCGGTTTCGCGGGGCGGATCCTGGACCTGCAGGCCGATTCGTGGACCACCCACGTGTCCGGGCATCCGCCCGGTGCGCTCCTGACGTTCGTCTGGCTCGACCGGATCGGACTCGACGGCGGTGCCTGGGCGTCCGCGCTGTGCGTCGCGGTCGGATCCAGCGCCGGGGCCGCGGTGATCGTCGCCATCCGTGCGCTCGGCGACGAGGCCATGGCCCGCCGCGCGGCCCCATTCCTCGTCCTCGCACCCGCCGCGATCTGGGTGGCGGTGTCGGCGGACGCACTGTTCGCCGGTGTGGTGGCGTGGGGGATCGCCCTGCTGGCCCTGTCGGCGACTCGGGCCGTCCCGGTCCCCGCCCTCGTCGCGGTGGCGGCGGGCGTGCTGCTCGGGTTCGGTGTCTACCTCAGTTACGGGCTCACGCTGATGGCGATTCCGGCGGTCGCCGTCCTGGTGATCGCGCGCACGGCCCGCCCGCTGGTCGGCGCGCTGGTCGGTGCGCTCGCGGTGGCGGCTGTGTTCACGCTGTACGGATTCTGGTGGTTCGACGGCTACCAACTGGTGCAGGAACGGTATTACCAGGGCATCGCGTCGGATCGTCCCTTCGCCTACTGGGGCTGGGCCAACTTCGCGTCGCTCGTCTGCGCGGTGGGGTTGGCGGTGCCCGCCGCGCTGCCCCGGGCGTTCGCCTGGTCGCGGGTGCGGGCGCTGTCGCCGGTTCCCCTCCTCGTACTCTCCGCGCTGCTGGCGGTGGTGATCGCCGACCTGAGCGCGTTGAGCAAGGCGGAGACCGAGCGGATCTGGTTGCCGTTCGCAGTGTGGCTTCTCGCCGCCCCCGCACTCCTGCCGCGCGGAAGCCATCGGTTCTGGCTCGCGGTGCAGGCCGCCGGTGCGCTGGCCGTCAACCATCTTCTGTTCACGAACTGGTGACGGCCGGCGCATCCGAGGTGCCGTTCGGGGGCAGACGGTCACTTGGTCGCGATCGTGATGGTGGCGATTCCGACCAGCAGCCCCGGCTTCACGGCGTCGGTCTTGAACGTCTCGTTCAGCAGTCCGGCCGCGTCCTCCGAGATCTTGACCTCGGTACCCTGCAGGATCGCGGTGTCGTTCGGTCCTGTCTGCAGCGGCTTCAACGTGCGGCCGTTGAGATCGAACAACACCGCATCGGCCGCCGCGGGCGCACCGTTGACGCTCACGTCCCCGGTGAGCAGCGACGTGCCCGGGTCGATCACGAAATCGGTGAGTTCGACGACGGTGCCGGGTGCCGCCAGCGACAATCCACTGCCGTCGTGCATGATCTCGCCCTGTACGTAGGGATCGACCGTGCCCGGCTCCCAGTACTTGACGTTGCCGCCGGTGATCGGAAAGCTGACCGATCCGTCGGCGAGGGCCGCCGTACCCACCACTCCGGGAGTGAGGCCGAGCGTCGTCAGGGCTCCGGTGAAGCCGGAATCCAGTGCGACAGCGGTACTCACCCCGGTCAGGTTGTCGACCTGGGCGACGGGTGCGGGTTGCGTGGCTGCTGCTGCGCTGACATTCGACGATGCATTCGAATCGTTGCTCGAGCACGCCGCGAGCGGGGTCAGGGCGAGGGTGCCGATGGCCGCTGCTACGAGTGCTTTTCGATAGTTCGACATGATGATCAAACAACCTTTCCGGAGGAAGGGGTGGTGGGTGGATGTTCACTAGGTATTCGGTGCGACTTCGCCGTCGGATGGGAGAGCTCTTACGCCCATTCCATCCGCACGAAGTACCGATTGGCGTGCTGCAGAACATCGATCACGCTCAGTCCGGCGGCGCGTGCGACCCCGGGCATCGCGGCGACACTCACACTCGCCCAGGCGAACCACTCGCCGGCGAGATGCTCCGTCTCCCAGCGCAGTAGTTCGTGACGAACTCCTGTCGTGGTCGGCGGATCCACCTCGGCGATCACAATTCCGTGTGGTTGCAACAATTCTCGCGCGCGACGCAGTATCCGCACCGGCTCTCCGCCGATGCCGATGTTGCCGTCGGCGAGCAGCACCCGGTCCCAGTGCCCGGACCGTGGAAGCGGCGCGAAGATGTCCCGGTGCAGCGCGAGTCCACCGCGGCGGATCGTGAGTTGCACTGCCGTGAACGACGAATCGACGCCCAGCGCCGCGACGCCGGCCGACACGAGCGCCGCGGTGAGGCGCCCCGGTCCGCATCCGAGATCCACGGTGGCGCCGTGACAGCCGGTGAGCATCACCCGGTCCGCGATCCGATCGGAGAGTGAGGATGCATCCCCGCCCATCCACCGGCCCACCGGCAGGGGGCGACGCGTTCCCCGTGCGTCGCGCACCCAGCACGGGAGTCCCGCCGACGCGCGCCGCATCAGAAGGTCCGTGGACACGTCGACTCTCCTCACGAGCCGCTCACCGTGTCACCGTCCTTGCGGGACAGCGCGAGTCGGGTGGCGTACGCGACGGCGGACACCGCGAAGAACGTTGCGGTGAGCAGCAGCCAGCGGTCGAGGAACGGTTCCTGCGTCAGCCCCGTCGCAGCGAGATACGCGTCGGCACCCTGCTCGATGATTCCCGGTAGGAACAGCAGCAGCGTCAGCCCGGACGCGAGCGCCGGTACGCGAATATAGTTGAGCGCCGAAACCGGCTGCGGTCGTGGCGGTCTCCTGCCCCGCAACGCGTTCAGCCCGGACGTCAGGGACCGGTCCGCGAGCGCGTACAGCGGGAACAGCACGAGGTCGTGGGCGATCACCGCGCCGAGGAACCACACGGCGATCGACTTCCACCACACGTCCTGATTCCACAGATTCTGCGGACCGACCACCGCCACCGCATATCCGGCGAGGGCGAACGTGAACAGCATCGCCAGCAGATGCAGCGGGTTGGCGCCGTAGAAGCGGGCGAATCGGCGCATCTCACGCCTCCCGGAATTCGATGGCCCGCACCCATTTGGTGTTGTGGACGCCGGGCAGGGCGGGAACGATGATCCGGGCGGGGTAGCCGTGGTCGAGGGACAGGTCCGCGCCGTTGACCTCGAGGGCGAGCAGGGCGTCGGCGTCGCGCACCTGATCGGACGTCAGCACCGCCTGGTTGAACGCCCCGGACCGTTCCAGCGACGTCACCTTCGCCGACGTGAACGCCGTCACCCCGGCGGCGTCCGCGAGGTCACGCAGTCGCACGCCCGTCCACGTCTCGGTGGTGGACCATCCTTCGACGCACGCGATCGGAAGGGACGCGGTGTGCGGCGGCATCGCGCGCAGTTGACTTCGGCTCAGCTGCACGGGTTCCGCGCCACCCGTCACCGAGAGCCGCCAGGTGTCGCCGATCTGCTCCGGGGTGATCTGCGCGGCCGCGGCGGTGCGGTTGATCTGAAAGTCGTTGGGACCGTCGCCATACGAGCGGCCGCGGGGGAGGAGTAGCGCGGCGCTGCGCAGGAACCCGCCGGTGGTCTGCCCGACCGACAGGACGGCGACCAGGGCGGCGCCGCCACCGACCAGGGCGAGGGCGCCGCGGCGGCTGATCGTGGGCGGGGTGGGGTCTTCGGCCACGAGGCCGTTCTCGTCCGGCGGTTCGGGGCGCGTGTCCGCGCGGGACGTGCGCAGCACTTCCCGGAACGACCGGGAACGCAGCGACCTCACCATCAACGGCACCTTGAGGATCGTGTGCGTCACGAACCCGGCAATGAAGACCCACGCGCCCCAGTAGTGCGCCGTGTAGAAGTCGAAGCCGAAGATGTAGTCGTACTGAATGTTCAGGACCCCGGTGATGATCTCGAACAGCGCACCGCCCACCAGGGCGATCAGCGACAGACGTTCGAGCGCCTGCGCCGGCGACCGCACCGGCGGAAACACGAACAGTTTGGGGATCACCGACCACAGCTTGGCGAGCACGATCGGCACCAGGATCAGTCCGAGCCCGACGTGCAGCCCCTGGGTGAGCCGGTACAACCACGACGGCCGGGTGGGCCACGCGAAGTACGGAAGGTGCAACCACCCGACGTCGCCGGGTCGGGCCTGCCCGAACTGCGGACCGTACGCGATGTACGAGAGCAGTCCCGTGACGATGACGACCGGAAGTCCGATGAGCAGGACGAGGCCGAATACCGAGGTCAGCCACGGTCCGCGCAGTGGACTGCGTAATCGTGGGCCGCGAGAGTTGTCGGTCATGGTGTGTCAATCCCTCCGGCTCGATCATCTCGGGCCTCAGAGGTAATTCGGTGCCGCCACCGTGCAGGACTGCTTCGCCCGTAAGTACTTGTCAACCGCCGGACGTTAACAAGTACTCACGGGTGCGAAGCACCTCCGTGGCGGATCTCGTCGCGGGGCTGGTCGTACCGGACCATCTCGTATCCGATCATCGCGACCAGGACCGCGGTGAGCACGCCCAGGGTGGCGAGGGCCGGGATGTGCCAGACGACGGGGAGCAGCGCGATCAGCACGACCGCTGTCACGACGCGCGGCACGGTGACCGACCTCGTCGCGTACGCCTTGAACGAGACCAGCGCGAGGAGGTACAGCGCCGCGCCGCCGAACAGTGCGATCAGCGGCCAGCCGTACAGCGGGTCGGTGAGCCGGTGATGGTTGCCGTCGCCGACGTACGACAGGATCTTCTTCAGGCCGAGCGACAGCATCACGATCCCGATCACCATCGGCAGGTGCAGGAAGCTGTAGCAGTTCCGGGCGATCCTGATCTGACGCGCACCGGTCGCCTCCTCGAAGGCGTGCTCGACGGCCAGCGACGTCACGTCGAAGTACGACCACCACAGCAGCCCCGACACTGCCAGTCCCAGCAGCGAGGCGACGATGATCGCCCAGGAGATCGGCAGGCTCGCCACACCGATGCCGATCGACACGATCGACTCGCCGAGCGCGACGATGATGATGAGGCCGTGCCGTTCGGCGAAGTGGCTCACCGACCGCAACCGCCAGTCGGTGCCGCCGATCAGTGTGCCGAGGTAGTCGCCGGCGAGGGCGAGGATCCACATCACCGTCTGCGCGGTGCCGGTGAGTTGCGACGCGATGAGCAGGAACACGGTGCCGGTGATCATGCTCGGTGCGAAGCGCAGCACCTGACCGCGCAGCTGGGGGTCGGTGCGGCTGATCACCCAGAACATCACCAGGTGCAGCAGGCGGACGACGAAGTACCCGAGGGCGAAGATGACGGGGCCGTCGAGTCCGCCGGCCAGGTCGTCGAACGCCTCGGGGATCGTCAGGGCCGTGATGAACATGGCGCCCATCGCGCCGAACATCACCACCCGCACGATGCCCTCGTCGGCGCGCACGAGGTTGCAGAGCCAGGCGTACCCCACCCAGCTCCACCACAGGACGGCCATCACCAGTGCGCCGCGCAGCAGGTTCACCCCGGTGGGGTCCTCGGCCATCAGGTCGGTGACGCGGGTGAGCGCGAAGACGAAGACGAGGTCGAAGAACAGCTCGAGCGGCGATACCGACGCTCGCTCTTCGACGAGACGGGGACGCAAACGATGAGCAAAAGTCACGGGGAGAATGCTGCCACCGGACAGCGACGCGGGAAAGTCCTACGAACGGCGGCGACCCGTGGGGGCGGCCGCAGCCTTTCGTTCGGGCGTACCGACGGGGTGCGGGGGATCCGCGCGGTTGAGAACAACGCCGTGGTGGCGAGCAGTGCGGTGACGGCGTACGCCCCTGGAGCGCCTCGAGTCGCGCGCCGGAATTGATGTCGAGGATGCCCTGGGCGGTGGTGTCGGGGACCGACGCCTCCTCCAGGGCCGCGGCCAATTGTGTGTCGGGTGAACCCACCACGGTGGGATCACGGAAAGCCCGTGAGAGGGCCTCGAACCGGTTTATGCTCGGACGATGGCCGGAATTCTCGTGGGAGATCCCGGACTACCGTGACCGAGCCCGGATCCGGGGTGGCATCTGCGGATCCGGTTGGCATGCACGAAGAGAGGTTTCCGGTGAACGATATCGATCCGGAGGATAGCGGACCCATCGATTATCTCGTGGTGGAGTTCCCTGCCGACCGACGACCGGACGGATCAGCGTTGGCGATCCTCCGCGAACTCGTCGAGCAGGGCACCGTGCGAGTGCTCGACCTGGTCTTCCTTCGCAAGGAAACGGACGGCTCCGTCGTGGCGATCGACGTCGTCGACGTCGGACTCGTGGGCGATATAGATGTGTCGCTCTTCGCCGAGGCCTCGACCGGCCTACTCGACCTGACGGACATCGCCGACGCCGGATCCGTGCTCGAGCCAGGTGCTTCGGCTGCGGTACTGGTCTACGAGAACACTTGGGCCGCACCGCTCGCAACCGCCCTGCGTCGCACCGGAGCGCAACTCGTGGCGTCGGGCCGCATCCCTGTACAGGGCATCCTGGCGTCACTCGACGCTCTCGAAGCCAGAAACTGATACCGAGGACAACACCATGCCTGGACTTCTCCGCGGGATCGCCCGCACCGCTGTCATCGCCGGAACCGCGACGTCCGTGTCGAATCGAGTGTCTCGACGTCAGGGCCAGCGGTGGGCGGCGAAAGAGCAACCGCAGCAGCAACCGCAGCAGCAACCGCAAGCACCGCAGAACGAGGCCCCGGCCTACGCCGAGGCACCCCCGCCGCAGGCCGCCCCCACCCCCTCCTCGGGAGGAGGGAGCGTCGACCGGATCGCCGCTCTGAAGGATCTCGGAGAACTCAGAGCGCAAGGTGTGCTCACCGAAGCCGAATTCAACGCCGAGAAGGCGAAGATCCTGGCGTCCTAGGACGACCGCGGCAGTCTCCTACTTCATCCACGGCATGGAAGGTACTCCGTCGAGAATCGTCGTCGCGGCCATCTCCGGGGTGTGGAGGGCGAGCCGCTTGTCGAAGAACTCCGCGAAGGTCTGCGCGTCCTCGTCCTCGGCGACAGTGGCGTTCCGGGCGACGGCGGTCTTGATGCCACCGGGATGCACGCACGTCACCTGGACGGGGTGCTTGGCGATCAGCATCTCCTGACGCAGCGACTCGGTGAAGCCGCGGACGGCGAACTTCGCGGCGTTGTAGGCGCTCTGGCCGGGCACTGCGATCAGCCCGCACAGGCTCGAGATGTTGACGACGTGTCCGTCGCCGGACGCGATCAGATGCGGCAGAAAGGCTTTGGTCCCGTTGACGACGCCCCAGAAGTCGATGTCCATGATCCGCTCGATGTCCTTGAACTCGGACTTCTCGACGCTGCCGTTGTAGGCGATGCCGGCGTTGTTGTAGATCTGGTGGACCGTGCCGAAGTGTGCGACGACGTCGTCCGCGTAGGCAAGCACTGCTTCCCGTTCGGCGACGTCGAGCTTGGCGCCGTAGTTCGCGAGATCGAGGGCGAGGGCCCGGCCGATGCCGGATCTGCTCCGGTGATGACGGCGACTTTGCCGTCGAACGTACTCATGTGGATGCAACCTGTGCTGTGTCGGGGTGAATCTTCAGGACGTGCCGGCGCAGGGCTGCGCCGAGGTCGGTGACCGCCTCGCGTGCCTCGGCGAGGATGCTGACCTGGAGGTGGAAGTCGTGCCAGAGGTCGTCGAACCGGAGATGGTCGAGGACGCCCCCCGCGGCGGCGACGGCTGCTTCGATCTTCTCCGCGTCGACGGAGATCGGATCGTCGCCGGCGGTGTGCACGACGATCGGCGGCAGACCCGCCATGTCGCCGTACACCGGGGAGATCCCCGGCGATCGCGGATCGTGCTGTCCGGCATAGCGCGGGGCCCATTCCGCCGTCATGGACGGCAGGATGAGGGGATCGCGCAGCACCGGGCGCGTCCTGTCGACGTCGATCGCGAGGTCGGCCCACGGGCAGATCAGGCCGAGCGCGGCCGGGGCCGGGAGGCCACGGTCACGCAATGTCATCGCGAGCGCCAGCGTCAGTCCGCCGCCGGCGGAATCACCCGCGACGACGGTGGTGTTCGGGTCGAGTCCGTCGTCGAGTAGCCGGGAGTAGACCGCGACCATTTCCTCGAGCGCAATCGGGTAGCGGGATTCCGGTGAGCGTGAGTAGGCGGGGATCACCGCGGCCGTCCCGGCGGCCGCGGCGAGGTGCGCGACCAGGCCGCGGTACCCCTTCGCGCTCCCGAGGGCGTATCCGCCGCCGTGGAGGTAGATCAGCGTCCCGCCGGTGGCGTGCGCCGGCCGCACCCGGACGACGGGGACACCGGCGACCGTGTCGCGCTCGAACCGGGTGCCGCGAGGCGGGCGCGCGGCGGCCGTCACCGTCTCGACCATGAGGCGCTTCGTCCCGACGGGCACGCGGTGGGACGCAAACAGCGGTCGTGCGCTGCGCAGACAGGTCCGGATGACACCTCGGTCGATGTTCCTCATGCCGGCGCCCCGAACTGCAGGAGCCCGTCGTGAACCGGGTCTTCGAGGAGCATCGTGGAGTCCTTCTCGTAGTGCATGAGAACCTTCCACGGCTCCTTGGACCCCTGGCGGGGCATGACATCCTTGCCGCGCTGCACGTACCCGGACTGCAACTGGTCGAGCATGCCGATGTCCATCGCGGAGTTCTCCACGTCGCGGGGCGTCGCGACGGTGTGACCGCTCTCGTCCATGTACCGGAGCAGCCGGCACAGGTAGGCGCCTGCGATGTCGGACTTCAGGGTCCACGGCGCGTTGGTGTAGCCGAAAACCCAGGCCAGGTTCGGGATTCCCTCGACGAGCACCCCTTTGTAGGTCATCTGCCCGTGCAGCGGGCGGGGCTGCCCGTCCACGGACAGTTCCATTCCGCCGAGCATCTGGATCTTCAGGCCGGTGGCGGTGACGACGACGTCCGCCTCCAGTTCCCGTCCCGACTTCAGCAGGATGCCCTTCTCGGTGAACGTGTCGATGTGGTCGGTGACGATCGACGCGTCGCCGGACGACAGCGCGGTGAAGAGGTCCGCGTCCGGCACCGCGCAGAGGCGCTCGTCCCACGGCATGTAGTTCGGCGTGAAGTGGCTCATGTCGAATCCTGGGCCGAGGCGTCGTCGAACCTGCCAGAGCAGGAATCGCCGCATCTGCCGGGGCCACCGCCGGCATGCCAGGTAGAGCCCGCGCTGGAGGGCGATGTTGCGCTTGCGTCCGAACGCGTACACCCACTTGGCGGGGAGGAATCGGCCCAGTACCTCGGAGATCTTGTCGAGTGCGGGTATCGAGAAGATGTACGACGGTGAGCGTTGCAGCATGGTCACGTGCTCTGCATCGCCGGCCATCGACGGGACCAGGGTAACGGCGGTGGCGCCGCTTCCGATCACGACGACCTTCTTACCGGTGTAGTCGAGGTCCTCCGGCCACTGCTGTGGGTGGACGCACCGGCCCTGGAACCGGTCCGTACCCGGGAAGTCCGGCAGGTGGCCGGCGTCGTAGTCGTAGTAGCCGGTGCAGCTGACCAGGTACCCGCAGGTGAAGGTGCGAATGTCGCCGGTTGCCTCGTGCAGGGCCGTCACGGTCCAGCGTTCCTCGGCCGTCGACCAGTCGGCCTCGACGATCTTCAGGCCGTAACGAATCTTGTCCTCGACGCCGAACTCCCGCGCGGTATCGGCGATGTACTGGCGGATCGACGCACCATCCGCGAGCACCTTCGAGTCGTGCCACGGCCGGAACTTGTAGCCGAACGTGAACATGTCGGAGTCGGACCGAATACCGGGGTAGCGGAACAGATCCCACGTCCCGCCCAGCCGCTCGCGGCGCTCCAGCACGGCGATGGTCTTGTGGGGGAACTCGGCTGCCACCTGGCAGGCCGTTCCGATGCCGGACAGTCCGGCACCGATGATCAGAACGTCGAAATGTGTCGTGCTCATGGCTTCCTCGCGCTTCTGCCTGCTGGGTTTGCAGGATGGGGTACAAACAGAATGACTGTGGGCCACGTCACAGGTCTTGACACTTCCGGACATGCTTTTAGCATTTCCCGACACCGCTTCCGGCGAGAGGGGAGTTGATCCCGTGGGAAGTCTGATCCGGGCCACGAACCTCTGGGGATGCGGCGACCTGATCCGGGAGCTGGGCGCCGACCCGGAATCGTTCCTCGCGCGCTTCCACATCCCACCGGGAGTCGAGCGCGAGGAGGACGCGTTCGTGTCGTTCGAGGCGGTCGTGCACGTGCTGGAGGCCGGCGCCGCCGACCTGGGCTGCCCGGACTTCGGGCTTCGGCTCTCACATTGGCAGGGCTTGGACATCCTCGGGCCCGTCGCCGTGATCGCGCGGAACGCGCAGACCGTGCACGGCGCGTTCGAGGCGATTGCCCGCTACTTCTACGTGCATTCGCCCGCCCTGAAGCTGACCGTCCGGCCGCGCACCGCAAGGGGTGACGTCCGGTTCGTCTACGAGATGACGGAACCGTCCATGCCCTATCTGCCTCAGGGGTACGAGCTGGCCATGGCCAACGGCGTCCGCATCCTGCGGCTGCTGGGCGGACCGGACGCGCGTCCCTCGATGATCTCGTTCGTGCACGACCAACTCGGGTCGGACGCCGCCTACCGGGATGCGCTGGACTGCCCCGTCCTGTTCGGACAGTCGTGGTGCGGGTTCGAACTGCCCCGCGCCCTGGCGGACCGGCGGATCGACAGCGCAGATCCGGAGACCCGGCGCATTGCCACGAAATACCTGGAATCCCACTACCTGCCGAGCACCGCGGCGCTGTCCGAACGGGTGTCGGAGCTGGCCCGGCGCCTGCTGCCCACCGGTCATTGCAGCGCCGAGGCCATCGCCGACCAACTGTCGATGCATCCGCGCACGCTGCAACGACGTCTGGCCGAGGAGGGTGTGCGATGCCAGGACCTCATCGAACGGGAGCGTCGCGACCAGGCGGCGAGATACCTCGCCGAACCGGGATTTCATCTCGGCCAGATCGCCGGACTGCTCGGCTACACCGAACAGAGCACCCTCAACCGTTCCTGCAGGCGGTGGTTCGGGAAGACGCCGAGGCAGTACCGGGCCGACCTGCACCCGTGAGTACTTGTTAACGTCGGGCGGTTAACAAGTACTCACGGGCGGCGGAGCCGCTACTTGACGCCGCCGGCGGTGAGGCCGGACACGATGCGCCGCTGCAACAGCAGCACGATGATGACGAGCGGGATGGTCACGACCGTTCCCGCTGCCATCACGGACGTGAACGGCTCCTCGTGCGGCTTGCTGCCCGCGAATTGTGCGATGGCGACGGTGGCCGGCTGGGTCACGTCGTTGGACAGCTGACTGGAGATCAGGTATTCGTTCCACGACGCGATGAACGCGAGGATCGCGGTGGTGAACAGTCCCGGCGCGGCCAAGGGCAGCAACACCATTCGGAAGGCCTGCCGCCTGCTGGCCCCGTCGATTCGGGCGGCCTCCTCGAGTTCCCACGGCAGTTCCTTGAAGAACGCGGTGAGGGTGTAGATGGTGAGGGGCAGCACGAACGAGATGTTCGGAATGATCAGCGCCTGGTAGGTGCCGAACCAGCCCATCGACGTGAACAGCTGGAACAGCGGTGTCAGGACGGCGACGCCCGGGAACATCGACGCCGCCAGGATGATTCCGAGGACGACGTGCTTTCCCCGGAACTGCAGTCGCGCCAGCGCGTACGCGGTGCCGACTCCGACGACCAGACCGATCGCGGTGGTGACGGCGCCGATGATCGTGCTGTTGACGAGTGCCCTGGCGAAGTGGTTGCCCGCCTCCGTCGAGAACACGCTCGCGAAATTCTCCAGCGTGACGTGGGTGGGCCACGGGGTGGTGTCGAACGTGTAGTCGGAGTGGCGGAAGGCGGTGACCACCATCCAGTAGACCGGGGCCAGACCCCAGACGACGATCACCGCCAGGCCCAGGTAGGTGCGGATGGAGGCGAGCGACGGTGCCCGGCGCCGGCGTGCCACCGCGGCACGGGGGATCCCCGGTGTGACGACTGCTGTGGACATGGATCAGGCCTTTCGCTGCTGCTCTTGGGTGTCGATCACGTTGACGCCCATCACCTTCACCAGTACGTAGGCGACGGCGAAGATGAACAGGAACGTGATCGTGGAGAGGGCGGACGCGCTGTTGAAACCCTGGCGCATCTGGTCGATCACCAGGATCGACAGCGTGGTGGTGGCGGTGCCGTCGCCGCCACCGCCGCCGGTGAGGATCGCCGGGAGGTCGTAGATCCGCAGGACGTCGAGCACCCGGAAGAGGACCGCCACCAGGATGGCCGGCTTGATGAGGGGCAATGTGATCGACCGGAACCGTTGCCACGCATTGGCGCCGTCCATCCGCGCCGCCTCGTACACCTCGGCGGGCACCATCTGCAGTCCGGCGAGGATCAGCAACGCCACGAACGGTGTGGTCTTCCAGGCGTCGGCGATCACGACGGCGAACCGGGCGGGCCACGTGTCACCGGTCCACAGGATTTCCGTGCCGAGCAGTTTGTTGGCGATGCCGTCGTAGGCGAAGACGAAGTACCACAGCTTCGCGGTGACGGCGGTCGGGATGGCCCACGCCACGAGAATGCTGGTGCGCAGCAGTGCCCGACCGCGGAACGCCCGGTTCATGATGGTGGCGAACCACAGTCCCAGCGCGACCTCGATGGCGACGGTGACGACGGTGAAGAACACGGTGACCCACATCGACTGCCAGAACAGCGACCCCAGCGTGCCGCCGGGGCAGGACACCGACGCTCCGGTGGTGTCGGTGCACCGCTGGAACAGCCAGTGCGTGTAATTCGACAGACCCGCGAAGCCCTGGTCGACGAACTTCCCGGTGGCGGGATCGATCGTCGGGTCCTTGAACAGCGACATCACCATGGCGCTGACCACCGGGTACAGAACGACGATGCCCAGCAGGATCATGGTCGGCAGGATCAGGAACATCGCCGCCTTGCTGCGGCCCTTCCGCGGTCGCGCGCCCTGCGGTCCGCCGGATCTCGCGCCGTCCCGACGTGGGGGAGCGGGCGTCTTCTCGAGTGAGAGTTCGTGAACGGTCATCGGCTGTCTCCTCTAGGACCCGGCCGCGGCGATCGCGGACTGGATGTCGGCGGCGGCCTGGTCCACCGTCTTCTCGCCTTTGATCGCGGCGTAGGCGTTGTTCTGCACGGCCCGGGTGACCGCGGGATAGAACGGGGTGACCGGCCGGGTCACGGCGTTCTCGATCGACGTCTTCAACGTGGGGAGGTACGGGTACTGCTCGATCAGTTCCGGGTCGTCGTAGACGTCCGCGCGGACGGGGGCGAGCGATCCCTGCGACAGGAAGAATGCCTGTGACTTCTTCTCCAGGAAGAACTTCAGGAAGTCCGAGGCGGTCGCCTTGTGCTCGGAGTACACGTTGATCGCGGCGCTGTGCCCGCCGAGTGTCGAGTGACCGGGTCCGCTCTTCCCCGGCAGCGGCGCCACCGCGAACTTGCCCGACACTGCGGAACTGCCCTGACCGTCCATCAGGCTGTACGCGTACGGCCAGTTGCGCATGAACAGCAGGTCGCCGCTCTGGAACGCCTGCCGTGCCTGCTCCTCCTGGAACGTGACGGACTCGCGGGGGATGGCACCCGAACGGTAGGCGTCGACGAGCGATTGGAGGCCCGCCTTGGCTTCCGGGGTGTTCATCGTCGGGGTCACGCCGTCCGGTCCGAGGATCGACCCGCCCGCGGTGTTGATGGCCTCGGACGCGTTGACGGTCAGCCCCTCGTACTTGGCGTACTGCCCGGCGTAGCAGCCGATTCCGGCGTGCTGCGCCGTCCCGCACGCGCCGAGGAGTTCGTCCCAGGTGGCAGGCGGATGATCCACCAGGTCGGTGCGGTAGTAGAGCAGGGCGCCGTCACTGGTCTGCGGGGCCGCGTACAGGACGTCCCCGTACGTGGCCCCCGCGACCGTCGCGGGAAGCAGGCCGGACGTGTCAATCGCCATCGGGCCCTCGAGCGGTTGCAGCCATCCGCGGGCCGCGAATTCGGCGGTCCACACGACGTCGACGACGGCGACGTCGTACCCGGAGTCGCGAGACTGGAAGTGCTGCACCAGGTCCTCGTGCTGCTGGTCTGCCTGGTCGGACTGTTCCTTGAACGTCACCTCCTCCCCGGGATGGGTGGCGTTCCACTCGTCGATCAGCGGCCGGATGACGTTCGAGTTGTCCTTGCCCTGCACGTAGGTGATGGGCCCGCGGCCGTCGAGGTTCTCCTTCTCCGCCTGCGCGGCGGCGTCGATGCCCTGATCGGCGCAGGACGTCGCCGCGAACAGGACGCCGACGGCCACCGCGCAGGCGGCGACGCGCTTCATCGTGATTCACCCGCGCCCGGTTCCGACAGCCACACCGCGGCGTCGGACGGGAGAACTCCGCCGGTGATGTCGGCGACCGAACCGAGTACGACGGTCAGTCCTTCGGGCAGTGTGATCGGTTCGGCGCCGGTGTTCACCCAGCACTGCACTGCGCCGCGGGCGAACGCCAGCACGTCCCGGGGAGTGTCGAGCCACTCGACGGCATGCGGGGTGTCGAAGAATTCTCGTCGCAGTTCCAGCGCCTCGCGGTACAGCGTGAGGAACGACTCGGGGTGGCCGGCCTGCGCTTCCGCGGTGTGCGGGGCCCAGTGCCCCGGCTGCGGAAGCCATGTGTCCTCCTCCGCATCGAACGGGGAGAAGCCGTACGGCACTGCGTCGTTCGACCACGGGATCGGAACTCGGCAGCCGTCCCGGCCGCGGTCGGTGAAACCGGTCTGGAACCACGTCGGATCCTGCCGGACCTCGTCGGGAAGGTCCTCGACCTCTTCCAGTCCGAGTTCCTCGCCCTGGTAGATGTATGCGGTGCCCGGCAACGCCAGCTGCAGCAGCGCGGCCGCGCGGGCACGACGCCGACCCAGTTCGTGGTTCGGTTCCTCGAGCGCCCAACGGGCCCGCTCCCAATCGGTTTCGACCAGGTGGTCGGGCTGTGAGCGCGAGTAGCGGGTGACGGTGCGGGGAACGTCGTGGTTGGAGAGCACCCACGTGGCGGGTGCGCCGACGGTGGCCGCCTGCTCGAGCGCGTCGTCGATCACGGCGCGGATGCTCACAGAACGCCAAGGGGCGCGCAGGAAGTCGAACTGGAACGCGGTGTGCAGCTCGTCGGGCCGCAGGTACCGGGCCAGGCGGTCGTTGCCGGGCACCCAGGCCTCGGCGACGAAGACGCGGTCGGCGTAGGTGTTGGCGACGGCCCGCCAGCCCCGGTACACCTCGTGGACGGCATCCTGATCCCACGCGGGGTGGGGGTTGGTGTGCTGCGAACCGGGAAGGCGCTCACCGGCATCGGGGAGTGCGGGATCCTTGGCCAGGCCGTGGGCGACGTCGATCCGGAAACCGTCGACGCCCTTGTCGAACCAGAAGCGCAGGATGTCCTCGAACTCCGCCCGGACCTCGGGGTGCTCCCAGTTGAGGTCGGGCTGGGCGGGAGCGAACAGGTGCAGGTACCACTCGCCGGTGTCCAGGCGGCTCCATGCGGGACCGCCGAACGCGCTCTGCCAGTCGTTGGGCGGCTCGGCGCCCGCCGGACCGCGGCCCGGGCGAAAGATGTACCGGTCGCGTGCCCCGGGCTCGTCGTGGAGGGCGGCCTCGAACCAGCGGTGCTCGCTGGAGGTGTGGTTGGGCACGATGTCGAGGATCACGCGGATCCCCAGCTCGTGGGCCTCGGCGATGAACGCCTCCCCCTCCGCGAGCGTGCCGTACGACGGCTCGATGTCACGGAAATCGGCCACGTCGTAGCCGGCGTCCGCCATCGGCGACGGGTACCAGGGATTGATCCACACGGCGTCGACGCCGAGGTCGGCGAGGTAGGGCAGCTTGGAACGCAAGCCGGTGAGGTCGCCGATGCCGTCGCCGTTCCCGTCGGCGAAGCTGCGGATATAGACCTGGTAGACGACGGCCGCCTTCCACCAGGCTTCTGGGTTCCGGCTCGCGACGGTGGTTGCGGTCGACTCCACGGACTGGGTCATCGAATCTCCTCGGTGGGGGATGGGATGGGGGAATGTGATGCGTAAACGTTTGCGTAAAGATCGTGAGGCACGTCACAGGGGCCTGTCAACTTGAGCAGCGAGATTTCTTTTGCGCACTTCAGCGCCACGGATTCTGTGAGGATTCAACGCAAATATTTGCGTTGCTCGCTTACTGTGGGAACGTGATCCCCAAGCAGTCCGTCAACATGGCCGACGTCGCGCGCCGCACCGGCGTCTCGATCGCCACCGTCTCGCGCGCATTGCGCGGCGAACGCGGCGTCTCCGAGGCGACCCGATTGCGAATTCAGAGGGCCGCCGACGAGTTGGCGTACGTCATCTCACCCGAGGCGTCGAAGCTGTCAGGTGGCGCGACGGGCCGGGTGGCCGTCGTGGTGCCGTGGATCGACGCCTGGTTCTACTCGCGGATTCTCGCCGGCATCGAACACGAACTCCGCGCCGCGGACCTGGACGTGTTGCTGTACTGCCTCGAGGAGTCGTCCCAGCGCGAATCGTTCTTCGAACGGCTTCCCTTGCGCCGCAAGGTCGATGCCGTCATCGCCGTGGCGTTTCCTCTCACCGGACCGGAGCGGGCGCGGCTCGAGGAGATGGATGTGACCGTGGTCGTCATCGGCGCGCACGCCGGCGAGTTCCCGTCCGTCCGGATCGACGACGAGCTGGCCGCGCGTCAGGCCGTCGGGCACCTGATCAGGATCGGCCACACCCGGATCGGAATGATCCGCACCGTGGACCCGGAGGGTCAGTACTGGGAGGGCGACATCGCCCGGGTGGCGGGGTTCCATGCCGCTCTCGCCGACGCCGGACTCGACGACGACTGCACGGCGACAGTTCCCTGGGGAATCGAGGGCGGTGAGCGCGGCATGGAACTGCTGCTCAGCCGTGCCGAGGTGCCCACCGCAGTGTTCTGCCATTCCGACGAGGTCGCCGTCGGAGCGTTGCGCACGCTGCGACGTGCGGGAATTCCCGTTCCGGCCGGGATGTCGGTGATCGGGATCGACGATCACCCGACGGCCGAGCTGGCCGACCTGACCACGGTGCGGCAGCCGGTCGGGGAACAGGGTGCGGCGGCCGGCCGGGTGGTCGTGGAACTGCTCAGCGGACAGGAACCGGCGGAACGGGCGGTCGTGCTCCCGACCCACCTGGTGGTTCGGGGCTCGACCGCCCGCCCTCCGGAACTCTGACGTCAGCGCACGAGACGCTCGCCCGCCGCGTCGGTGGCGAAGAGGTGCGCGTGTGCCTCGTCGACGCGGACGTGCACGACCTGGCCCTTCTCTGGTGGGTTGCGCCAGTCGACCCGTGCGACCAGGCTCTCGACCCGGCCGTTGACCGTGGTGCGGCCGAACACGAATGCCTCGGAGCCGAGTTCCTCGACGACGTCGATCTCGAGTTTCAGTCCGCCGGAGTCGGCGATCTCGACGTGCTCGGGCCGGATCCCGAAAATCACCTCACGCCCGCCCGCCGCGGTGAGGGCGTCACGGGGAACGGGAACCAGCTGGTCACCGATCTGCACCCCGCCGTCGGTGACGGGCACGGTGAACAGGTTCATCGACGGTGAACCCATGAATCCCGCGACGAAGACGTTCGCTGGCCGGCGGTAGAGCTCGCGGGGGGACGCGCACTGCTGCAGCACGCCGCCCTTGAGGACGGCGACCCGGTCGCCCATCGTCATGGCCTCGACCTGGTCGTGGGTGACGTAGACGGTGGTGGTGCCGAGTCGGCGCTGGAGCTGGGCGATCTGGGTGCGGGTCTGCACCCGGAGTTTCGCGTCGAGGTTCGACAGCGGCTCGTCCATCAGGAACACCTGGGGTTGCCGGACGATGGCACGGCCCATCGCCACCCGCTGTCGCTGGCCGCCGGAGAGGGCCTTGGGTTTGCGGTCCAGGTAGTCACGGAGGTCGAGCATGTCGGCGGCTTCCCCCACGCGCCTGCGGATTTCGGACTTGTCCGTACCCGCGAGTTTGAGGGCGAAGCCCATGTTCTCCGCGACGGTCATGTGGGGATACAGCGCGTAATTCTGGAAGACCATCGCGATGTCGCGGTCCTTGGGTTCGGAATGCGTGACGTCGCGGCCGCCGATCAGGATCTGCCCGCCGTCGACGTCCTCGAGTCCGGCGAGCATGCGCAGCGAGGTGGATTTGCCGCAGCCGGACGGGCCGACGAGGACGAGGAACTCGCCGTCCTCGATGTGCAGGTCGAGTTGATCGACCGCCGGGACGTCCGAGCCGGGAAAGAGCCTGGTCGCGCCGTCATAGGTGATTGTTGCCATGAGAAATGAATCCCTCCACCGGCAGGAACGTGCCGGACGATCCGAGTGTTAGGGGTGTGTCGGCAGACGCCGACGAGGAAGAACTATGGCCTAGATCACAGTGCTTGTCCACTTGGGGATGACCGGGCTTTGTTCTCGAAAAGACGGAAGTGTGTATTGATGAAAATCCAAAGGTCCTCTACTGTCAGCGTGACACCCCTCACTCGCAGATTTGAAGAGGACACGAGACATGGCTCTGACAATTGGCATCGACGTGGGTGGCACGAAGATCGCAGCCGGCGTGGTCGACACCGACGGAGTCATCCACCGGATGGTGCGTCGTGACACCCCGTCCCACGATGCGCGGGGGGTCGAGAACGCGATCGCCGAACTCGTTCGCGAACTGGCGGACACGCACCCCGTGCAAGCGGTCGGTATCGGCGCGGCCGGCTTCGTGGCCGCCGATCTCAGCACCGTGCTCTTCGCCCCGAACCTGGCCTGGCGCAACGAGCCCCTGGGCGAGGTCGTCCAGGCCTCCTGCGGACTGCCGACGGTGGTCGAGAACGACGCCAACGCCGCGGCATGGGGCGAGGCGCGCTTCGGGGCCGGACGGACGGGGCAGACCGTCGTCGTGCTCACGGTCGGAACCGGCATCGGCGGCGGCATCGTCGTCGACGGCGTTCTCCATCGCGGCAAGTTCGGTGTGGCAGCGGAATTCGGGCATCTCAACGTCGAACCGCACGGTCGCCGCTGCGGTTGCGGTAACCACGGCTGCTGGGAGCGTTACGCCAGTGGGCGGGCACTGGTCCGCGAAGCGCAGGATCTCGCGAACGTCTCGCCCGGTTTCGCCGCCGATCTCCTCGCCCGCGCCGGCGGAAGGGCGGACGCCATCACCGGCCTGCACATCACCGCGGCCGCGCAGGAGGGCGACCCCGCCGCACTCGAGTGTTTTCGGGTGATCGGTTCCTGGCTGGGGCACGGCATGGCGGACATCGCCGCGTTCTTCGACCCCGACCTGTTCATCATCGGCGGGGGCGTGTGCGAGGCGGGCGAACTGCTGCGCGGTCCCGCCGCCGCCGCGTTCGAGAACCGTCTCACCGGACGCGCACACCGACCGGTCGCCGAGGTGCGACTGGCTGAACTCGGCGCGAACGTCGGCATCGTCGGCGCCGCCGATCTGGCCCGGGAACGAGTTCTCGGGCTCGCACACAACGGCTCACGAGTATCTGGAGGAGTGCAATGTCCAATCGGTTGAGTCTTCCCATTCCGGTCGCCGAGGTGTGGGACTGGCAGAGGGACGCCGCATGCCGCGGCTACGAGTCGTCCACATTCTTCCACCCCGACCGCGAACGTGGCCGGGCACGCGAGATGCGGGACTTCCGCGCCAAGATGATCTGCCGCGGATGCCCCGTGCTGGTGCAGTGCCGCGAGCACGCGCTCAGTGTCGGTGAACCGTACGGCATCTGGGGTGGACTCTCCGCGAACGAGCGCGAAGAACTCCTCGCCAATCACCAGGGCCGGGTGGACGAGGCCGTGGCGGAATCCTTCGGCTTCGATCTGGCGCGCCAGGCCTGAGCACTTGCGGTCAGCTGCCCGCCGGCAGCATGACCACTCTGCTGTTGTCGGTGTCCGCGACGTACACGTCGCCTCGGCTCGACACGGCGATCCCCTCCGGCTGATCCAGCCCGGAGAACGGGAGAACCTCCTGCTCGTCCGAACCGGCGGCCAGCCGCAGAATGCGATTGTGGTTCTGATCGATGGCGTACACGGTTCCCTCGTCGTCGACCGCGACACCCCCGACGCTCTGGAGGTCGGTGAAGGGCAGAAAGCTCTGGGCATGGGTGGCGGCGTTCCACGTGAGAACCTTGTTGGGCGTGCCGACGTAGAGATCCCCGTGTTCATTGACGGCGACGGCGAACGGGCCGATCACCGTCAGCGGCACCGCGACGGGAGCCGCGGTGACGTCGCGCAGGGCCATCACCCGATTGTTCAGCGTATCGGCGACATACAGCGTGGCGTCCGGTCCGAGTGCGATTCCGAACGGCTGGTTCAGGCCGCCGAACGGCATCGGTACCTGGGTGCTGCCGTGCAGCATCGTCACGGTATTGGTCACGAGGTCGGAGACGTACACAACGCCGGACGTACTGACCGCCACTCCCTGCGGAACCTCGAGTCCGGTGAAGGGAAGAGCTGTCTGCGCATACGTCCCGGCGCTCACTTTCAGGACCTGTTTGGCCGCGCTGTCCGCGATGTACAGGTCCCCGGTGCCCGAGACCGCGAGCCCGGCGGGTCCCTGCAGATCGGTCAGCGGGAGCACGACCTGCGCGCTCGTCGACTCCTCGCCCGGCCAGGCGACGTAGGCGACAGCGGCGACGACGAGGACGCCCAGAAGCGCGGCGAGCAGCCAGCGTTTCCGTCGGCGCGAGCCCCCGACCGTTGTCGGTTTCGTGGGCGCCGCACCCCGTTCGGTGTCGGGGCGGGTCACGTCCGGACCGCTCGCGCGGGTGGTCGCGGCGGGGTCGACCAGGGCAGCAGGCCGGGTCACGTGGCCGGGCCCGGCCCACTCGATCGCCCGGATGGCATCGCTGAACTCACGACAGGTCGAGTAGCGCGCTTCGCGGTTCTTGGCCATGGCGCGCGCGACGACCGCATCGACACCGGCGGGCAGCCCGGGGCGAACCACGCTCGGCTGGGGAATCGGTCCGTTCAGATGGCCGTGCATCACCGAGGACGCGGTGTTGCCGGGGTACGGCGGTTCGTTGGTGAGCAGGTGGAAGAAGGTGCAGCCCAACGCGTAGATGTCGACGCGGTGGTCGAGTTTCTCACCCTCGATCTGCTCGGGCGCGGCGTAGTGCAGGGTCGCCACCAACACCCCGGTGCGGGTCAGCTGATGTGTTTCGTCGAGGGCCTTGGCGGTGCCGAAGTCGGTGAGCAGTACACGTTCGGGATCACCCGGCGCGAGCAGGATGTTCGCCGGCTTCACGTCGCGGTGCAGAATCCCGGCCTCGTGGGCGTGGTCGAGTGCTCTCCCCGTCTCGCTGACGATGTGCACGGCGCGCTCGACGTCCAGGGCGCCGGAACCGAGGGCTTTCCTGGCGTCGGTGCCGGGAACGTACTGCATCGCGATCCACAACCTGCCGCCTTCACGGCCACGGTCGTGGACGGTGACGATGTTGGGATGGTCGAGATGCGCGGCGTGGTCTGCTTCCGACTCGAAACGTGACCGGACGTAGTCGTCGTTCGTCCACGACGTGTCGAGCAGCTTGAGCGCGATCTTGCGCGGCAGGTTGGGATGCTGGGCGAGGTAGACGGTGCCCATGCCGCCTCGTCCCAGAACCCGTTCGATCACGTAGCCGGCAAACACCGTGCCCGGTTCGAACTCGCCGCTCACATCGGCTTCACCGCCTCCCGGGACCCTCCAATCATTGAACCCCGACGCCGGGTCAGTCCGGTAGCCGCCGCATCTCGATGACGGTCAGTCCCAGCGCGTCGAAGCGCGCCAGCATGCCACGGAGATCTGTCGGGCTGTCGACCGGACCGTAGAGCGTGGTGTCGCCGGTCGTGACGTCCGAGACGTCCAACTCGGGGAACGCGGCCAGCACCCGATCGGACAGGGCGCCGCTGATCAGGAAGGCGTACCTGACCTTGCCGGGCCAGTTCGATTCAGGACGCACCACGGCGGGCTCCTTCATTCGCATCGTCGTTCCAGAACTCGGTCAGCCGTAGATTTCAGGGTGACCGACAGAACGGCAACGCGCCTCACCCGCAAGTGGTGAACCGGCTCAGAGAAGGCCGTTGTGTTGCGCGGCCGCGATGGCGTCGCGGCGGGAGGTGACGCCGAGTTTGCGGTAGATCCCGCGCAGATGGGTCTTCACGGTGTTCACCGACACGCACAGATCTGCCGCGATCTGCTCGGCGGTCCGCCACGACGGAAGCTCCACGAGGAGTTCCAGTTCGCGGGGAGTCAACATGTCGGACGCAGCGCTCTCCGACCGCGGGAACGACGCCCGGAGCCTCTCGGCGAAGGGTTCGAGGACACCGAACCGGCCGGTGCTCCGCACCAGAAGTTCTCGGATCTGCGGTCCGCAGTCGTGGAACGGGCGCAACGCCGACTGCGGCTCCGCGAGACGCAACGCCTCGGTGAGTGCGCTGTGGGCTCGTGAATCATGTTTGCGGGCAAGCGCGATCGATGCGTCCACGAGCCACGCCGCAATCAGATTGGTTCCCGCCGCGCACTCCAGTTCACCGTCCACGACGGGTTGGAGCGTCTTGCGGGCCAGGTCGAGTCGGTGGAGATGCAGATGGATGATCGCCTCGACGAGGGCTGTGTCGCCGGTGGGCCCGAGGAGAGCGTGCGTCTCGGTCGCCAGTTCGTGCGCCCACCCGGTCTCGCCGGCGGACAGATACGCGTACTGAATGGCAGGCAGCAACACCGCCCGGACCCCCGGCGGAACCGGCAACGAGGACGACACGGGGCTCTCCGCGTGCAGCGTTGTCACCGAATTGTGCCGGTATCCGGAATCGTCGAGACCGAACAGGGTGGCGGCACCGTCGGCGAAGCCCGCGATCCCGGTGTTCGCCCGACGCAGCGCCTCGGCGGATTCGGCGGCAAGGCGGGCGGCATCGGGATCCATCCGGAGGTAGCGGCACCAGGAGTCGATGAGCTTGGTCAAGTGGAATGTCGGATCGCTCGTTGCCGAATGCGTCCGACCGATCGCGAGTGCCTCGTCCGCCAGTGCGGACGCTCGCACGACGTCCCCCCGCGACATCGCGACAGCGCCGAGAGACCCCAGGCAGTACATGACGCCCAGCGACGCACCGCCGAGGCGAGCGTGAGCCAACGACTTCTCGAGGACGACCTCCGACTCGTCGTTCCGCCCGAGGAACAGCAGCGCACGCCCTTCCTGGAGCAGGACGAACGCGTCGAGATCGGGATCGCCGCTCGATCCGACACCCACGCTGCGCAGCCGGTTCAGGGCGGTCTCGATGTCGCCGGTGCCGATCGCGGTCTGCACCCGGAGCGATTCGCGGAGCAGCAGATGTAACCGGGACTCGGCGGCACCGTCCACCAGCAACCCCGACCGTCTGCGGTCGAGAAGTTCGAGGGTGGACGTGGCCACCGGGATGTTGCCCGACGCGAGCGCCGCGGCGGCGCGGATGAGCCGCGCAGACGGGTGGTCCTGCGAAGATCGGGGTGCCCGCGTGAGAAGCCGGCCGACGGCCTCACCATGACCTCCGACGATCAGGGACAGTGAAGTCCGGGCGAGCAGCGCCACGATCTCGTCGTGATCACCGGAGTTCACCGCGTGTTCGAGCGCGAGCAACGCGTCCCCGAATTCATCGTGCCAGTGGGCGGCCGTCAATTCGAGGTGCTCGACTTCGACGTGGCCGATCCGGCTGATCTCCGCCCGCAGATAACTCCGCAGCAGCGGGTGGTAGCGGTAGTGCGTGGGACTGTCGGTGATGCGGCTGATCAGAAAATTGTGGTGCTCGAGCCAGTCGATGTTGCCGTGCGCATCCGTGCAGCCCGTGAGCTTCTCCGCGAGTTCGACGGTGAACGAGGCCGGGACGGACGTGCGCAGGAGGAACTCGCGCATTTCGTCGGTCTGGCCGGCGAGGACCTCCTCGATGAGATAGTCGGCAACGGCCCGGCGGTCGCCCGTGAACTCGGCGATCAGTCGGCTCGGATCCGGGTGTCCTTCCAAAGACATGCCCGCCAAGCGGATTCCGGCCGCCCAACCCTCCGTGCGATCCATCAGCGCGTCGAGATCGGCCGGACTCAGCACGACGTCGTGCTCGTCGAGCATCTCGGCCGCCTCGGCGGACGTGAACGCGAGAGCCTTCGCCGTGAGTGTGAACAGCTTGCCGTCCAGGCGAAGTCGCTGCAGAGCGAGCGGCGGCTCGAATCGCCCGATGATGACCGTCCGCAACATCGGAGGTTGCCAGCGCATGAACGACTCGAGGTCGGTGAGTACGTCGGTGTCGCGGAGGAGGTGGGCGTCGTCGATGACCATCCAGATGTTCTCGCCGAGTTCGTGCAACGCGGCCGACAAGTGCGCGCCGACGTCCGGCGCCTCGGAATCGAGCCCGGCGCAAGCCTTCTGCAGGCGAGGATTTCCGGTGTCGCTGAGTGAGCGGAGGATGGCACGGTGGACTACGTCGAGGTCGTTGTGCCGCTCCTCGATCGTGAGCCAGGCAATGGTCGGAGCGTCGGCGGCGGCGAGCACCTCCCGTGCCCAGTCGGCCACGGCCCGCGTCTTGCCCGACCCGGCCGGTGCACAGACGAGCGCAACCGGGCAGGGGTGGGCGTCGTCGGTGAGCGCTTCGGTGAGCATGGTGTGCAGGCGGGTCCGGGTAACCGTCCGACCCCCTGCACTCGAAGGTATTCGAGTACTCAGATGAAATTCCCCGAGAGGTGCTGCCGTCACGCCGACCCCCAATTCTCGCTGCACCGAGAAACGATCTTCGACAAACGCCAATCCCCGACGCCGTAGGCCGGTGCGACGATTTTAGCGAGAATGCGTTGTTTTGTGTGGGTGAACGTGTTTTACCGAACGGCAACGCCACGCTTTCGTGATGTCGTTCGGACTACTTCGTCATCGCGATCGTGCACCCGATTCGGAGTCCGTCACTTCGCGGTGACCTGAGAAAATTGGCCAAAGCCGCGTTGCAGGCGTGAGCCTGCGGAAGCATCCGCCACACGTCAACGAAAGTGGACAGCATGCACACAGGTGGTGCCGGCCGCGGACCCACCCGATCACCACCTCGACACGTTGCGGGCCGAGGTGCGAGCGTTCCTGCGCGAGCAGATCGACGCAAGCGTGTTCACACCCGGTGTGGACACGTGGCTCACCCGGTGGAACCCGGACTTCACGAAGGCCCTCGCGGCCCGCGGCTGGCTGGGCATGACGATCCCGGCGGAGTACGGCGGGCAGGGCCGCACGTTCATGGAGCGGTTCGTCGTCACCGAAGAATTGCTGGCCGTCGGCGCGCCCGTTGCCGCACAGTGGGTCGCGGACCGGCAGGCCGCACCGTCGCTGCTCGCCTACGGCACCGAGGAACAGAAGCAGCGTTTCCTCCCCGGAATCGCCACCGGCGAGATCAGCTGGGCGATCGGAATGAACGAACCGGAATCGGGCTCCGACCTCGCGAGTGTCCGCACGAAAGCGGTCCGGGTGGACGGCGGCTGGCGGATCACCGGGACCAAATTGTGGACGTCCGGCGCCCACCGGGCCGACGCCTTTTTCGCGCTCGCGCGGTCGGCTCCGCTCGACCAGGCGCAGCGCCACGCCGGGCTCAGCCAATTCATCGTTCTGCTCGACTCCCCGGGGGTGCAGATCAGGCCGATCCTCTCGATGTCGGGCGACCACCATTTCAACGAGGTGATCCTCGACGAGGTGTTCGTGCCCGACGAGTTGGTGCTCGGCCGCATCGGCGAAGGCTGGAAGCAGGTTACGTCCGAGCTCGGGTTCGAACGCAGTGGTCCGGAACGTTTCATGTCCACGTTCTCGATCCTCGCCGCAATGGCCGAGGAAATCCGGGAGGGACGGCAACCGGCCGATGCCCGCATCGGAGCGCTCGTCGCCCGGACCTTCGGCCTCCATCACATGTCCCGCGCGGTGTCGGTGGCACTGGGGCGTGGTGACGACGCCGAGCTCGGCGCCTCGGTGGTGAAGGTCCTCGGCACCCTGCGAGGCGGTACGAGTGAGATTCTGCGCGGCGTCATCGCGCGGGGATTGGGGATGCGCTGATGACCGGACCGGCAACCGACACCGAGATGCGGGAGTTCGCACGCATGCTCGGCCAGGTCTTCGCCACAGATCGGCGGGCCCCGGGCGAGGCTCGGGAATTCGATCGAGAGTTGTGATCGACGCTCGCCGAACTCGGCCTCACGAGGCTCACCGGCCCCGAATCCGAGGGAGGCAGCGACGCCGGGTGGACGGAGTCGGCGTACCTGCTCGCGGCCGCCGGCGCCGTTGATCTCCCGATCGCCGAGAACGATCTGCTCGCGGGTTGGCTGCTCGGCAGGTCCGGTTGCCCGACCGCGACTTCCGGCCCCGCCGTGGTCCGCACCGCAGCCGTGCTGGATGCCGACGGCACCGCGCGGCACGTCCCGTGGGCGCGTTCGGTGGATGCGCTGGTGGCCGTGTGGGAGGCGGACGTCACGTGGCGGGTCGCCGAATTCGCCCGCGCGGATGTCGAGGTGACGGAGGCGGCCAACCTCGCGTCGATGCCCCGGGACCACGTCCGGGTCGACGTTCCGCGCAGCAGGGCACGCCGGTGCCCGCCGACGTCGTGACGGAGTTCCTCCGGCGCGGCGCACTGGCTCGGGCGCTCGCGATGGCCGGGACCATGGAACGCGTCCTGGCCCTCGTCGTCGAGCACACCTCGGCGCGCACGCAGTTCGGTCGCGCGGTGGGCAAATTCCAGGCGGTGCAGCCGGGGAACGTGGTTAGGCGGCTCCGCCGCCCGTGCGCCTTTCTGGTTGTCCCAGCTACCAAAAAGGTGCACGGGCGCGGAGCGCCTACGGAGTGACGATCGGGAACGCGCTGTCGGGTGGGTCGACGAGTTCCGTGAGGACCAAGAGCTTCGACGGGTCACCCGTCACCTCTACGCCCTCGAGTCCCTTGCCGGCGAACAGTCCGACCAACTGCATTTTCGTCAGGGTCAGCGAGACGTCCGGTTGCGTCGCGGTCCTCGGCGACAGCGTCTGGATGAGTGCACCGTTGGACAGGGTCGTCCGGTAGTGCGCTTCGGGTTCGGTGAAGTGCCACTCCGCGACGAGGGTCTTGTCCCAGGCTCGTGGGCCGTTGATGCGGAGGGCGACGGAGTCGAAGATCTGCTCGATCGTCAGGGCGCTCAGCATGTCCGCGCCGAGTTCGGCAATTGGAGGCGGAACGATGCCGCCGCGCAATTCGAGTGCGCCGGTGAGGTAGAAGTTGCGCCACGTCGCGTTCTCCGAGCCGAACCCGAGTTGCTCGTAGGTGCGAGCGAGTAGTTCTTTCGCGTCGCTGTCCGACGAGTCGGCGAACACCGCATGCTTGAGGAGTTCGGCGGCGAACCGGAAGTCGCCGTCGTCGAAATACCGTTGCGCCTTTGCCCGGACCTCGTCCTGACCGCCCATGCATTCGACGTACCGTGTCGCGACGTTCTCCGGCGTGTGCTGCCACAGCGACGTCGGGTTGCCGTCGAACCAGCCCATGTAGCGCTGGTAGATCGCTTTGACGTTGTGGCTGACGGAGCCGTAGTAACCACGTGTGTGCCAGGCTGATTCGAGGGCGGGAGGCATCGGGAAATTCTCCGCGATCTCGAGCCCCGTCAGCCCGGAGTTGAGCATCCGCAGGGTCTGATCGTGCAGATACTGGTACAGGTCGCGCTGCTCCGACAGGTATTTCACCACCCGGTCGCGACCCCACGTCGGCCAGTGGTGGGAGGCGAACGCGACGTCGTAGCCGCCGTCGAACATCTCGATCGCCTGATCGAGGTACCGTGACCAGGCGCGGGGGTCCCGGACCAGCGCGCCCCGCAGCGTGAGGAGATTGTGCAGATTGTGGGTGGCGTTCTCCGCCATGCACAGTGCCCGGTGGTCCGGGAACAGGAAGTTCATCTCGGCGGGCGCCTCCGTTCCCGGCGTCACCTGGAAGATGATCCGGATGCCGTCGACGGTCTCCTCCTGACCGGTGTGGGTGATGTCGACGGTCGGTGGGATCAGTCCGGGGACACCCGACGACACGTTGGTGCCGAGGCCGGCGCCGACGTGACCGCGCGGCCCCTTGGGGAGCAACGCGCCATACATGTAGGTGGCGCGGCGTCCCATAGCGGTTCCGGCGTAGACGTTTTCGGCCACCGCGTGTTCGAGGAACCCTTCGGGGGCGAGGATCGGGACGTCGCCGCGACCGTCCGGGAGAACGCCGACGACGCCGCCGAAGTGATCGATGTGGGAGTGCGTGTAGATCACTCCGGTGACGGGCCGATCGCCACGGTTCTTCCGGTACAGCGCGAGCGCGGCGGCCGCGGTTTCCTGCGAGATCAGCGGGTCGATCACCAGGATGCCCGTCTCGCCCTCGACGATCGTCATGTTGGACAGATCGATACCGCGAAGCTGGTAGATGCCCTCGGTGACCTCGTACAGGCCGTCCTTCGCGCACAGTTGCGACTGACGCCAGAGGCTCGGGTCGGCGGTGTCCGGGCAGTCGCCGTTCAGGAACGAATACTCCTGCATGTCCCACACCACGCGACCGTCCCCATCCGTGACGGTGCGGGGGTCGAGACGGTCGACGAAGCCGCGGTCGGCGTCCTCGAAATCGGTGGTGTCCGAGAAATCGGGTGTCATGATTCTTCCTTCTCGTGTCGCGGTCGGGCGGGGGCAGGGGCAGGGACCGGGGCAGGGGGAGCGGGAGCACTGCTGAGGATCGTGTTGACCCACCGCGTGGACGGGTCGATGTCGATCAGCAGCGCCTTCGCCATCAGTGTCAGCGGGATGGCCAGAATCGCGCCGAGAGGCCCGAGGATCCACGTCCAGAGCACCAGTGACAGGAACGTGAACGTCACGGACAGGCCCACCGCGTCGCCGACGAACTTCGGCTGGATCACGGACTGGATGATGACGTTGATGACGCTGTACAGGACGATGACGACGAGCATCAGTTCCGGACCACCCTGCAGCAGCGCCAGCAGTGCCGGTGGAACGAGCCCGAGGACGAAACCGACGTTCGGGATGTAGTTGGTGATGAACGACAGCAGTCCCCACAGGATCGGCAACGGAATCCCCAGCGCCCACAGTGCCCCGGTGTCGATGACGGCGACGATCAGCCCGAAGACGGTGGACACGATCAGGTACTTGCGGGTGCCGACCGAGAACGCGGAGAGGGCGGTGGCGATGTCGGGGCGCATCCGCGTCACGATGCGCATCCGCGAACCGTAGGTGCTTCCGTCGACCGCCATGAACAGCAGGAGGGCGAGGATGAACAGCAGATTCGAGAAGATGCCCAGCATGGCCTGCAGGATCCCCTCCACGAGACCGAACACCTTGCTGTAATCCACCTGGGAGAGCAAGGTCTGGGCGTCGGCGGAGTTCACGCCGTTACTGTTCAGAAAGCTCTGGGCGCTGTCGATGAGGGCCGTGAAGTCGTCCGCGTACTCCGGTAGAAGCGTGGCGAGCTGGGCGACCGACAGGGCCAGCGACAGCACGAGGACGAGGATGATGCCGTTGACGACCAGGATCGCCGCGATCGTCGCGAGCCATCCCGGGACACGCTTCCGGTGAAGCCATTCGGGCAGCGGGTG
Organism: Rhodococcus opacus; assembly: GCF_012396235.1. GTDB lineage: Bacteria > Actinomycetota > Actinomycetes > Mycobacteriales > Mycobacteriaceae > Rhodococcus_F > Rhodococcus_F opacus. The sequence goes on from NZ_JAAXPA010000003.1 coordinate 351,929, forward strand.
AACCGCGACGGTCAGCATGAGAGCAAGGAAGATCGGCCCGACGATCGACGCAGCCACCTGGATTCCCGCCACGGTGACGACGAGCGCGGCCAGCCCGAGAATCACGATCAGCCCCCGCGGCATCGACCACTGAGAAGCCGGCGCCGTGCCGGATACGTCCTGCGGATCGGTCATCGCGTGTCCCTTCGCAACAATCGGCCGGCCAACCGGGATGCCCCGAATCGACTCTTGCACCCGGCCGACGACGACACATCATCCGTTGCAGATGAGGATCACCCGGTGCGGATGATGCCGATGCCATCGCGAAGTCGCACGATTCCACTGTTCGAGCACATCCTTTCGAGAAGGGCATGGACATGACGACACATCCGGAGTCCAGGACCAACAGCCCTGTCAAACAGGGTTTTGCCGCGGGAACGTCGCTGGCAGCGGCGATATTGCTGCTGACCGTCGGCGTGATCTCCTTCTTCCAGGGCATCGCCGCAGTCGCCTCCGACGACCTGCTGGTCATCGGCGTCGAGTACACCTACCAGTTCGACACCACCGCGTGGGGATGGATCCACATCGTTCTCGGCGTCGTTCTGGTCATCAGCGCGATCGGCCTCATGACGGGCGCCACCTGGGCCCGTGTCGTGGCCGTCTGCATCGCCGCGCTGTCGATCCTCGCGAACTTCCTCTGGCTGCCCTACTACCCGCTGTGGTCGATTCTGATCATCGCGCTCGACGTCGTCGTGATCTGGGCGGTCACCACCTGGGACACCGCCAGGGACTAGGACGATGACGACGTGGTGAGCTCCGCGACCGGCACCTGGCCGGTATTCGGCTCGCTGCAGGAGTATCGGAAAGGATGGGTCAGGCCCGACGTGATCGCGGGCCTGACCGTGTGGGCCGTGCTGGTCCCGGAGGCCCTGGCCTACGCGACCATCGCGGGAGTTCCCCCTGTCGTCGGTCTGTACGCGGCGATACCCGCCCTAATTCTTTACGCGGCGGCCGGCAGTTCCCGGCATCTGGTGGTCGGGCCGATGTCGGCGACGGCCGCCCTGTCGGCTGCCATCGTCGCGCCGCTCGCCGGGGCGGACGGCGGCAAGTACGCCGCCCTGACAGCAGTGCTGGCGATTGCCACCGGCATCGCCGGGCTGCTGGCGGGGCTCCTCCGTCTGGGCTTCATCGCGTCGTTCATCTCGGAGCCGGTGCTGAAGGGCTTCATCGTCGGGCTGGCTCTGACCATCATCATCGGGCAGGTTCCTGCCCTCTTCGGCGTGGAGAAGGAGCACGGCAACTTCTTCGAACAGGCCTGGGGAGTCGTCACCCACCTGGGCGACATCGACTGGGGCACACTCGCCGTCGGTGTCCTCAGTCTCGTCGTGGTTCTCGGATTCAAGCGGTGGCTGCCGCTCGTCCCCGGTTCGCTGCTGGCCGTCCTCCTCGGGATCGCCGCGGTCGCCGTGTTCGGTTTGGACGGTCGAGGTGTCGACATCGTCGGTCACATCGACTCCGGTCTGCCGTCGGTGGGACTGCCGGACGGTGTCGGATTCGACGACTACATCGACCTTCTCGGCCCCGCAGTGGGCGTGCTGCTCATCGGGTTCGCGGAAGGGCTCGGTGCCGCGAAGACGTACGCCGCGAAAGAGGGCTACGAGGTGGACGCCAACCGGGAACTCCTCGGCCTCGGCACAGCCAATCTCGGCTCCGGGCTGTGCTCGGGAATGGTGGTGAACGGGAGCCTCTCCAAGACGGCGGTCAACGGTGGGGCCGGTGCCAAATCGCAGGTCAGCGGTCTCGTCGTCGCGGTCCTCACCGTGGTGACCCTGCTGTTCCTCACCGGACTGTTCGAGAAACTCCCCGAGGCGACGCTCGCCGCGGTGGTCATCGCCGCCGTCATCGAACTCGTGGACATCTCCGCGCTGCGCCGTCTCTACGGGGTGTGGACCGAAAGGCTCGGCAGCATCTACGGATACGCCGCGCGTGCCGATTTCGCGGCCGCCCTCGCCGCGATGGTTGGCGTGCTCCTGTTCGACACCCTGCCCGGACTCGTCATCGGCATCGGCGTGTCGATGCTGTTGCTGCTCTACCGGGCGTCGCGTCCCCACGTCGCGGCGCTCGCGAAGGAAGGGTCGCTGTGGGTGGACGCCGAGCGTCACCCCGACCTCCCGACCACACCGCACGTGGTCGTGGTGCGCGTCGAGGCGGGACTGTTCTTCGCGAACGCCGATCACGTCAAGGACCGCATCGAGGACCTGTGCACCGACGACACGCGAGTGGTGGTCCTCGACGCCGAGACGTCGCCGTTCATCGACGTCAGTGCCGCGCAGATGCTCGTGCAGTTGCGGGATGTGCTCGCGCGCCGGGGAATCGAGCTACGCGTGGCGCGGGACATCGGGCAGTTCCGGGACGCGATTCGACACTCGGGTTCGGACTCGACCCCCGTCGACCTCTATCCGACCGTGCGTGAGGCACTCGCGGAACCGGACCGACAGTAGGCGCTGCGCGCCCGTGAGTGGTTGACGAGTCTCTGGACTCGCAGACCACGCACGGGCGGCGGAGCCGCCCATGACAGGAGACAGTAGTGAGTGGAGAATTGCAGGAACTCGCCGCGAAGGCGTGGGTGTACGGATTTCCGCTGGTGTTCGACCTCGACCAGGTGAACCGCTTCGTGTCGGAGGGGATGGGGAGCCTCGACGCGGGACCCTTCAACACCTTCAGCCACGCCCGCACACTCGCGGGGCCGCAGGACACGTTCGTCTCGGTCAACAACGACACCATCTACTCGATCGCCCAGATCGATCTCGGCCACGGACCGCAATTGCTGCGAGTGCCGGACGCCGGTGGCGCGTACTACGTGCTGCAATTCGTCGATGCGTGGACCGACAACTTCGCGTACGTCGGCAAACGCGCGACGGGTACCGCGGCCGGCCGTTTCCTGCTGACCGGACCCGGGTGGTCCGGTGAGGTCCCCGACGGCGCGACGCAGATCGCGTTCCCGACCGCGGTGGGCACCATTATCGGCCGCTGGGCCTGCGACGGTGAGGCAGACCTGGAGCGGGTGAAGCGACTGCAGTCGGCCCTGACCTTGGAACCCGTCGGCGACCAGGAACCGGCGGAGGGCCTGCCGATACCCGACCCGAACGTCCCCGAGGAACTTCAGTTCTGGGAGAAGCTGCGGGTGTACTCGCAGGCGTACCCTCCTTCCGCGCAGGACCTCGTCGCGCAGCAGGCGTTCGCCCCGCTCGGGTTGCTCGAGACCGGGCTGTCGCCGTACCTCGAGGCGCCGCCGGACCTCGCGTCCGTGCTCACGGCCGGAGCCGAGGCCGGGCGCCAATCGCTGACGACCGCGCTGAAATCGGGCGCAGGTAGCGAGGTGGTCAACGGCTGGCAGTTGATGTACCACGCCTTCGACTACAACGACGACTACTTCGAGATCGGCACCCTCGACTCACCCGAGTGGCGCATCGAGGACCGCTCGAAGGCGCTGGGACTGCGGGCCGGCGCCGCGATGGCGGGACTGTGGGGAAACCACGGCTACGAGGCCGCGTACGCGCCGATCTACCACGACAGCGAAGGCAACGAACTGTCGGGCGAACACACCTACACACTCACGTTCGCGCCGACCCCGCCGGTCGACGCGTTCTGGTCGATCACCATGTACGACCTTCCGGAGTTCTACCTCGTCGACAATCCGATCGACCGCTATTCGATCGGTGACCGCACGCCGGGACTGGTGTTCGCGGACGACGGTTCGCTGACCATCACGCTCAGCGCCGTCGCCCCGACCGATCCGGTGGCCCGCGCCAACTGGTTGCCGACACCGGCAGTCGGGTTCCGGCCGCTGCTCCGGATGTACAGCCCGAAGCCGGAGGTGTTCGACGGAACGTTCGAGATCCCGCCGTTCGTGAGGACCAGGTGATCAGGGGGCGCTGGTGAGCGATCCGATCTGGCTGCTCGTTCCCGACATGATCGGTCTGGTTCACAGCGTCCCGTCCTCTCTCCGATGATCCCGAGTCGGCGGTAGTGTTCGTGCCGATTCGAGGGGGGATCGAGTGAAGAAAGTTGCCGCGGCGCTCCTGTGCGCCGTGTTCACGTCCGGATGTGCGCACAGCGTGTCGGGGACTGCGGGGGCGTCGCCGCTGCAGGAACTGACGCCGGAGCAGCAACGGCAGGTCCACGTCGAGGACGCACTCCGCGACGCCGATCCGTGCGGACTGCTCGACGAGGCGGTCGTGCGGGGCGCCGGGACAGTCCAGCAGTACGGGTCCGCCGTCCAACTGCCGGTGTGTTCGGCGCTGATGGTCCGGCCCGGCGGCGCGACCACGTACGTGGAGTTGTCCCTGCTGCCGTCGATGCTGTCGGATGCGGCGCTGACCGGGCCTGAGACGGTCGACGGCGTGACCGTCTATCGAGGTGCGGGCGCCGACCTGGCCCGCGGGACGTGCGAGCGCGTCTTCCAGTTGAACGTCCTCCAGGAACAGTTGAAACCGCCGCTCGCGTCCGTCCGCGCCGGAACCGTCGCCGGCCAGGACGCCTGCCCGCTCGCCGACGCGGTGCTCGGCTCGGCGATCGACAGGATGCGGTCGGAACTGCCCGCTCGCGACCCAACGTCCCCGCGTCAGGTGGCGCTCGCGGTCCACGACCCGTGCGAAGTGCTCGACGTGCTGGGGACCACAGCGGGCGGACGCGTCGTCGATCCTGAATCACCGCCCACCCCGTTCGACTGCGTCCTGTTTCCGAACCCGAATCGGGTGCCCGGGAGCGAGGTGACCGTGTCGTTCACGATGTCGCCGGTCAAGGAAAACCGACCACCCGTTCCCGCCGAGCCGGAGACAGTCGGCGACCGATGCCGGTGGACGAGCCCGATGGGTGAGCCGATCGACGTCACACGGCCCGGAGCGGTGGTCGACGAGTTCACCCGAAGGCTCGGTCACGCGGGTGCAGTCGTCACTGTTCACGGGCCGAACTGCGCGGCCGTGGCGAGGGTCGCGGACGCCGCGAACACGGCGTTCGGATAGGCGGCCGAACGGACTCACCCGGGATCAGATTGGACTCCGCCGGTAAGCTCGACAGCTGGACCAGTACAGATTCATCGACCTGGAGGTAGAAACGCGTGGCTCTCGTCGTCCAGAAGTACGGCGGATCCTCGGTGGCAACCGCCGAGAGAATCCGACGAGTGGCTGAACGGATCGTCGAGACCAAGAAGGCCGGCAACGATGTCGTCGTCGTGGTTTCAGCGATGGGGGACACCACTGATGAGCTGCTCGATCTGGCTCAGCAGGTGTGCCCAGCCCCACCCGCCCGCGAAATGGACATGCTGCTGACCTCCGGTGAGCGCATTTCCAATTCTCTCGTCGCAATGGCAATCCATTCGCTCGGTGCGGAGGCCCGTTCGTTCACGGGCTCGCAGGCGGGCGTCATCACCACCGGTGCTCACGGCAACGCCAAGATCATCGACGTCACACCGGGCCGCGTCCGGGATGCGCTCGACGAGGGCTCGATCGTCCTCGTCGCCGGATTCCAGGGCGTCAGCCAGGACAGCAAGGACGTGACGACCCTCGGGCGCGGCGGTTCGGACACCACCGCGGTGGCCCTCGCAGCGGCCCTCGAGGCCGACGTCTGCGAGATCTACACCGACGTCGACGGCATCTTCACCGCCGACCCGCGCATCGTTCCCGACGCGCAGCGTCTCGAGACGGTGTCGTTCGAAGAGATGCTCGAGCTCGCGGCGTGCGGCGCGAAGGTGCTCATGCTCCGCTGCGTCGAGTACGCCCGCCGATACAACGTGCCTGTGCACGTCCGTTCGTCATACACGACCAAGCCGGGCACCATCGTGTCCGGATCGATGGAGGACATCCCCGTGGAAGAGGCAATCATCACCGGAGTCGCGCACGATCGCGGCGAGTCCAAGATCACCGTCGTCGGCCTGCCCGACACCCCGGGCTACGCCGCGCAGGTCTTCCGCGCGGTGGCCGAGGCGGAGATCAACATCGACATGGTGTTGCAGAACATCTCGAAGGTCGAAACCGGCAAGACCGACATCACGTTCACGCTGCCCACCGCCGACGGCCCGCGCGCCGTCGAGAAGCTGACCAAGCTGCAGGGCGAGATCGGCTTCACGCAGGTGCTGTTCGACGACCACATCGGCAAGGTGTCGCTGGTCGGCGCCGGCATGAAGAGCCACCCGGGCGTCACCGCAACGTTCTGTGAGGCTCTCGCGAAGGCCGGTGTCAACATCGACCTCATCTCCACGTCGGAGATCCGCATCTCGGTGCTCGTCAAGGACGTGGAGCTGGACAAGGCCGTGAAGGCTATCCACGATGCATTCGAGCTCGGCGGCGACGAAGAAGCCGTCGTGCACGCAGGAACGGGACGGTAGATCATGACCACCATCGCTGTCGTCGGTGCGACCGGACAGGTCGGCATCGTCATGCGCACCCTCCTCGAGGAACGCAACTTCCCCGCGGACAAGGTGCGGTTCTTCGCCTCCGCGCGGTCGGCGGGCAAGAAGCTGCCGTTCCGCGGCGAGGAGATCGTCGTCGAGGACGCATCCGCGACGTCCGACGAGGACCTGAAGGGCATCGACATCGCCCTGTTCTCGGCCGGTGCGACGCTCTCTCGTGAGCAGGCCCCGCGGTTCGCCGCGGCAGGCGCCACGGTCGTCGACAACTCGTCGGCGTTCCGCAAGGACCCCGACGTCCCGCTGGTCGTCAGCGAGGTCAACCCGGAGCAGGCGAAGAACCCGCCGAAGGGCATCATCGCCAACCCCAACTGCACCACGATGGCCGCGATGCCGGTGCTGAAGGTTCTGCACGACGAGGCCGGTCTGCAGCGTCTCATCGTGTCGAGCTACCAGGCCGTGTCCGGCAGCGGCATCGCCGGTGTCGAGGAGCTCGTGGGCCAGGCCCGCGCCGTCATCGACGACGCGGAGAAGCTGGTGCACGACGGTAGCGCCGTCGACTTCCCGGCCCCGAACAAGTACGTCGCACCCATCGCGTTCAACGTCCTGCCGCTGGCCGGCTCGATCGTCGACGACGGCAGCGGTGAGACGGACGAGGACCAGAAGCTCCGCAACGAGAGCCGCAAGATCCTCGGCCTGCCCGACCTGCTGGTGTCGGGCACGTGTGTCCGCGTCCCCGTGATCACGGGCCACTCGCTGTCGATCAACGCCGAATTCGAGCGTCCGCTGTCGGTGGAGCGTGCGCAGGAGCTCCTGTCGACGGCTCCCGGTGTGCAGCTCGTGGACGTCCCCACCCCGCTCCAGGCCGCGGGCAGCGACCCGTCGCTGGTCGGGCGTATCCGTCAGGATCCGGGTGTCCCCGAGGGTCGCGGTCTGGCACTGTTCGTGTCCGGCGACAACCTGCGTAAGGGTGCCGCCCTCAACACCATTCAGATCGCCGAACTGCTGGTCTGATCTCCCCCCCACGTGAGTGGCAAGGTGTGCTTCCGCACGCTTTGCCACTCACGTCTGTTTGTGCGGGTGGACACTGGGCCGATGAGAGTCGTCGGTGCTGCGGTGGCGGCGGTTCTGTTGCTGCTCACCGGTGCGGGCGAGGCGTCCGCGCAGCCGGGAATCCTGCTGTCGCAGGAAGAACTTCCACCCGCCGCGGTCCCCGCCCAGGCAGGCGACAGCGTCCGGGTCCGCTACTCGACGCTGCGCACCGCGACCGCGGCCGGTGAGTCGACCGGATCGATCTTCCTGCCCCGTGGTGATCCACCCGACGGCGGCTGGCCGGTGGTCTCCTACGCACACGGCACGGTCGGGATCGCCGACCAGTGCGCACCGTCGGTCGCCGGGTTCAACTACGTCGAACTGCCCGCGATCGAACAGTGGCTCGCCGCCGGGTACGCCGTCGTGGCAACGGATTACGCGGGAATCGGCACGGCCGGTGTGAATGCCTACCTCGACGGTCCTGCGGCTGCCGCGAACGCCGTCGACATCGTCCTGGCCGCACACGACGTCTACGGCGACGTGCTCAGCGACCGGTGGATCGTCACGGGACTGTCGCAGGGCGGGCACGCGACCTACTTCGCCGCCCGCGGGGCCACCACCCGGGCACCCGCACTCGACTATCGGGGTGCCGTCGCCGTGGCGGCGCCGACACACCTCGAACAGCTCTTCCCGGCCGCGGGACCCGCGATTCCGGCACTGCCGACGACCGGAATCGTGAACTACGCGTTGCTGACCCTCGCCGGCATCGACGACCAGCGGCCCGAGGTCGACATCCGGCGGTATCTGTCGCCGAAGGGAATCGAATTGATGGAGCTGGCGAAGGTGACGTGCAGCCGGGAACTCGGCCGGTACCTGCTCGCCCATCCCACTGCGGTCGGCGACCTGTTCGCGGCGCCCTTGTGGAACGAGCAGTTCCGGGAGCTGTTCCGGGAGATGCAGCAGGTGCCCGTCGACGGCTTCGACCGCCCTCTGCGGGTGGTGCACAGTCTGTCCGACACGTCGGTGCCGATTCCGTTGACGTGGGCGCAGCTCGCCGAGATGCAGCAGCACGGCGTGAAATGGGTTCACCCGACACGTGCGAGGCGGAGACGACGCCCCCACCCTACGGTTCGGACATGGGCTCAGTCATCGGAGAACTGTTACCGCTCGCGGTAGGTGTCGCGATCTCGCCGATCCCGATCATCGCCGTCATCCTGATGCTGCTGTCGAAGCGTGCGGGCGGTGCGAGCGCGGGCTTCGGTGTCGGCTGGATACTGGGCATCCTCGTCGCGACGGGCATCTTCATGCTCCTCGCCGGCAGCATCGACACGTCCGACTCCGAAGGTCCCTCCGCGACAGCGTCCTGGGTGAAGGTAATTCTCGGTGTGCTGCTGCTCCTGCTCGCGGGACGGCAGTGGAGAAGCCGCAATGCCCACGCGGAGCCACCGAAGTGGATGCAGGCCATCGACGACCTGAACTTCGTGAAATCCACCGGACTCGGATTTGCGCTGGCGGCAATCAATCCCAAGAACCTGCTGCTCTGCGTGTCCGCGGGCGTCGGGATCGGCACGGCCGGCGTGAACGGCAGCGAGCAGGTGGTGGCCCTGATCGTGTACACCGTGCTGGCCGGATCGACCGTCCTCGTCCCGGTGATCGCCTACGCCGTCGCCGCAGACAAGATGCGGGGGACCCTCGACAATCTCAAGGTTTGGCTCCAGGCCAACAACGCCGCGGTGATGAGCGTGCTGCTACTCGTGATGGGCGCCGTCGTCCTGGGCAAGGGTTTCGGCGGCTTGTTCTGACGCGACGGCGTCCGGTCCGCGCAGGTAATGACCGACGTAGCCCTCGTCGAGCGCGATGGCCTTGACGATCACCGCGGAACCCACGATGACGACGGAGAGGACGAACAGCCAGCTGATCGCGGTGAACACCAGGCCGAGCGGCCCGAATTGGTGTTGCGCGGCGGCGGTGATCCGGGGCAGGACGAGACGTCCGCCGACGTGGAGAGCGGTGAGCGCGGCGGCGGTCAGCGCGCCCGTCGCCCAGAGCACGCGACCCTTGAGGGTGCCTATCGTCAACAGGTACGGGCTGAGGGTCCACACGGCCATCCACACCGCGAACTCCCCGGCGACGGCGAGAGGTGGCCCGATGAATCGGATGCTCGTAAGCTCGCTGGCCACGCCGATCGCCGTCCCCGACAGCGCAACGGCGAACAGGACGACGAGCCACCGCCAGGCGTCTCGGAGATTGATCGACGGGACGTTCCAGATCTTTCCGTAGATCCGGGCGAGGGCCCTCGCGAAGGACGTACCGCTGATCGCGATCATCAGCAGACCGACGACCCCGAACGCGGCGAAGGAGGCGTCGGTGGTGTCGACGGTGCCGGACGTGGACGTCAGTTCCGTGGGGTCGAAGCCGAACTGGGTCTTGATGGTGCGTGCGGTCACGTTCCAACTGCTCAGCGTCGACGCCGCAATCATCACGGGCAGCACCGACGTGAAGATCCTGGCGGCGAGCGTCATCGACCGGTCGACGAGTTCGATCTCGATCAGCCCGTCGATGACGCGCCGAACGGTACGGCCGGGAGGTGTGCCCTGCAACCAGCCGTTGGCCGTTTCGGTGCGCGCGGCCAGAGCTTCCCTGGCCAGCGCCACAGACAGTTTCGTCGACCGCACACCTCGAGCGAACACCGTTCGGGCCCGCTTGTCATCATCCGCGTCAGGTGAGAACGCCCGTCACGGGCGGATGATGCACCGGAACCCGATGTGGCACGTCGACGTCTCCTCGGTGTCACCCTGCCGGGCCGAGGGTCGGTAGCGCAGGCAGTAGTTGGGCGCGCAGAGATGCGAGCCGCCCTTGATCACGCGGCGCGCGTAGGGCTCGTCCGAGTTCTCGGCGCGTGCCGTGTCGACTCTCGGGTTGGTCGGAATGCAGCAGGAACTGGTGGGTGCGACGTTCTTCCCGCTCTCGGAGTGATCCACCGTGAAGTAGTCGGTGGTCCATTCCCACACGTTGCCGGCCATGTCACTGAGGTCGTAACCGTTGGGCCGGAAATGGCCGACCGGCGACGTCCCGGCGTAGCCGTCCTCGAGGAGGTTCTCCCACGGGAACCGTCCCTGCCAGACGTTCCCGCCGGGCCTGCCGCCCGGTTCGTGCTCCTCGCCCCACACGAACGGCTTCCGGTCCAGGCCGCCGCGGGCCGCGAACTCCCATTCGGCCTCGGTCGGCAGGTCCTTGCCCGCCCACTCCGCGTAGGCGCGGGCGTCGAACCACGACACGTGCGTGACGGGATGGCGTTCGCGTCCGCCGACGTTGCTGCCCGGACCCTCGGGGTGCCGCCAGTCCGCGCCCGCGGTGAACGACCACCAGCGGGTGTAGTCGTCGAGCGGGACGGGTCCCGGTGTCGGGGTGAACACCAGCGAACCGGGCACGAGCAGAGCCGGATCCGCGCCCGGGTACTGCGCGGGGTCGGGGGCGATCTCGGCGGTCGTGACGTGACCGGTGTCCTTCACGAATCGCCGGAACTCGGCGACGGTGACCTGGTGCGTGTCCATCCAGAACCCGTCGACGGTCACCTGGTGGACGGGCCGTTCCTCGGGGTAGAAGTCCTCCGAACCCATCCAGAAGGTGCCCCCGGGGATCCACGCCATGTTCTTCGGAGCTGCACCAGTCATGGGGTCAGACTGGCACGACGACGGCCGCCGTGCGAAGGGACGTCCCGTAAACCCGGTGAGAGGGGCAACGGTTGCGGTACCGTCGGCTACTCGATTCGCAATGCTGTTCTCACCGTGCAGGGGGCTCCTCCGAATGGATGGACGGATTCCGCGTAGGTCGTTCGTTCGTGGACTGGCGCTGACGGCCGGGCTGGGGGCGGTCGGGGTGGGATCGGCGAGCGCGTACCCGTTCGGGATCGATCCGCTGCGGCCGTTCGTCTTCTCCTCGCCGCCGCTCCAGCCGTTCCGGGAACAGTTGCCGCCGTTGCCGATGATGGGTGGGAGCTCCGTCGAGGTGCACGCGAACAGCACGACGCACGTGTTCCATCCCGACCTGCCGGCGTCCCCGGCGCTCGGCTACGGCGGCATGGACTACCTGGGCCCGACGATCGAAGCCCACGTCGGTGAACGGACCTCACTGACCTACCGCAACGACATCGCGAGCAACCCCCTCGCCGCCGACGTCGACACGCGGATCCACGGCGTGAGCGAGCAGGACCGCACCCAGGTGCCGACGTCGCTGCACCTGCACGGCGGACGGACGCCCCCCGAGTTCGACGGACACCCCGAGGACACGCTGCGGCCCGGGCAGGGGATGGTGCACGAGTTCCCGAACCGGCAGGAGGCCTGCGCGCTCTGGTATCACGACCACGCGATGGGCGTCACCCGGCTCAACATCTACGCCGGGCTGGCAGGCATGTACCTGCTGCGCGACGAGTACGACACCGGGGGGACCGGCAACCCGCTCGGTCTGCCCTCGGGGGAGTTCGAACTTCCGCTGGTGTTGCAGGACAAGAACTTCACCGACGACGGACGGCAGAGTGTCCGGTCCAACCCGCTGAATCCGCAGGGCAGCTGGGAGGCCGCCACACCTGGTGACGTGGGGGTGGTGAACGGCAAGGTGTGGCCGGAAATGTCGGTGGCACGGGGCCTGTACCGCCTGCGGATGGTGAACGCCGCATCGTTCAGCGTGTGGAATCTGTTCTTCGAGAACCGGATGAGGTTCTGGGTGATCGGCGCCGAGGGCGGGTTGCTCGACGCGCCGGTCGCCACCGACCACGTCCGGCTCGGACCCGGCGAGCGGGTGGACCTCCTCGTCGACTTCGGGACCCTCGCACCCGGCACGACGGTGGAACTGCGTAACGACGAGCCGATTCCGGCGCAGGTCGCGCAGCGCGGGGTGCAGATCATGCCGCGGTTCTGCCGGTTCCGGGTGGGGACCGCCGCCGGGTTCACCGGTGGCGTGCCGGAGACTTTGCGGGGCGCAAGCCGTGGTCTCGCCGTCCTCCCGCCCGTCGCGCGGCCGTCGGTGGTGCGCAACGTGTCGGTGATGCAGCTCGCGCAGGGTCTCGGTCAGCCGTCGCCGCTGATGTCGCTGAACAACCTGCGTTACACGACCGACGACATCGAGATGCCCCGGCAGGGGACGGTCGAGCAGTGGAACATCGTCAACGTCACGCCCGAACCGCATCCGATCCACCTGCATCTGGTGACGTTCCGGGTGATCGGACGGCAGGCGATCGACACGAACGCCCTGATGCAGGCGGTCCCGGTGCCCGCGGTCGGGATGCGGTGGACGCCGTCGGCGGACCCGTTCGTGCTCGGGCCGAACCTGGCGCCCCAGGTGTGGGAGTCGGGGTTCAAGGACACGGTGATCGCGGACGCGAACTCGATCACCCGGATCGTCGTCCGGTTCCCGACCGCCGACGAACTCGGCTTCGACCCGGACGCCACGTTCGGGATGTCGGCGCACACGATGGACCACTCCGAAGGCGGACACGGCCACATGGAGCAGTCGTCGCATCCCCTTCAGGGCTACGTGTGGCACTGCCACATGCTCGACCACGAGGACCACGACATGATGCTGCGGTACCGCCTGGTGCCCTAGGCCCGTGAGTACTTATTAACCGCCGGACGTTAATAAGTACTCACGGGCGCGTAGCGCAAACTTAAAAGCAGTCTGGACTGTTTTCTTTTTTCCGCCTACAGTGCTGGGTGTGACACCTGACACAGAAGTAGTCAAGCCGGCCCGCACGCAGGCCGAGCGGACCGCGGCGATGCGCACGAAGCTGCTCGACGCGGCCGTAGACTCCCTGGTCGAGCTCGGGTACGCCCGCACCACCACGCAGGGCATCGCCCGTCGGGCGGGGGTGTCGCGCGGCGCGCAGCTGCACCATTTCCCGACCAAGGAGTCGCTGGTGGTGGCCGCCGTGGAACATCTCGTGGACAAGCGGCTGCAGGAGATCCTCGCCGCCGAAGTGGATGCAGGTCGGGGCGTCGAAGTGCTCGCCGACGCCTTCTCCGGCCCGCTGTTCTATGCGGCCCTCGAGCTGTGGGTGGCCGCCCGTACCGACCCGGCGCTGTACGAGGCGACGGTTCCGCTCGAGCGGAAGGTCAACGACGCTCTGCGCCGCGGGTCGGCGGCGGTGTTCGGCGATCGGTTCGACGCCGACGCCATCGAGCTCACTATCGAATTGGTTCGCGGTCTGGCGGTGTCGGCACTGTTCCGCACCCCCGAGGCCGAACAGTCACTACGCGCGCGGTTGTTGCCCGTGTGGGAATCGAAGGTGGAGAAGTCGTGAATCTTCCGCAGCACGTACACACCCTCATCGTGGGGGCAGGTTTCGCCGGTATGGGACTGGCGGCGCGCATCCTGCAGACGCAGCCGCAGGCCGACGTCCTGATCATCGAGCGCGGCGACGACGTCGGCGGCACGTGGCGAGACAACACCTATCCGGGGTGTGCGTGCGACGTTCCGACGTCGCTGTACTCGTATTCGTTCGCGCCGAGCGCCGACTGGAGTCACACGTTCGCCCGCCAACCCGAGATCCACCGTTACCTGAAGAAGGTCGCGGCCGACACCGGTGTCCGGTCCCGGGTGGTGACCGATTGTGAACTGCAGGAAGCGCACTGGGACGATGGCGAGACCATCTGGACCGTCCGGACGAGCCGCGGAACGCTGACCGCCGATGTCGTGGTGGCCGCGACCGGTGCGCTGTCGACGCCCAGCGTCCCGGACATGCCGGGGCTGGAGACGTTCGGCGGCACCACGTTCCATTCGGCGACGTGGAACCACGACCACGACCTCACCGGTGAGCGCGTGGCCGTGATCGGCACCGGTGCGTCTGCGGTGCAGTTCGTCCCGGAGATCGCGCCGGCGGCCGAGCATCTCACCGTGTTCCAGCGCACGCCCGCCTGGGTGATCCCGCGCCTCGACCGCGAACTGTCCGGCTCAGAGAAGGGCCTCTACCGGCGACTGCCGTTGGTGCAGAAGGCTGTCCGTGGGTCCGTGTACAGCTTCCGCGAGGCCCTGGGTGGTGTGCTCGCGCACGCGACCGGGCTGCTGCCGGTGTTCGAAATGGTAGCCAAGGTGCACCTGCGCAGGCAGGTGCGCGATCCCGAACTGCGCCGCAAGCTCACGCCGAACTTCACGATCGGCTGCAAGCGGATGCTGCTGTCGAATGACTGGCTCCGGACCCTCGACCGTCCCGACGTCACGCTCGTAGACGCGGGACTCGCCGGGGTCACGCCGGACGGCGTGGTCGACGCGGTGGGGGGCGTGCACAAGGTCGACACCATCATCTTCGCGACCGGCTTCACGCCGACGGAACCTCCTGTGGCGCAGGCGTTGCGCGGTGCGAACGGCCGCACGCTCGCCGAGCACTGGGACGGGAGCCCGAGCGCGTACAAGGGGACCACCGTCGCCGGGTTCCCCAACCTGTTCCTGATGTACGGTCCCAACACCAACCTCGGGCACAGCTCCATCGTCTACATGCTCGAATCGCAGTCCGCGTACATCGCCGACGCATTGAACACGATGCACCACAGCGGCATCACCGCCTTCGAGGTCACCGAGGAGGCGCAGCGCCGGTACAACACCCGCATCCAGTCCGACCTGCAGTCCACCGTCTGGAACAAGGGCGGCTGCTCGAGCTGGTACTACGACTCCGAGGGACGGAACTCCGTCCAGTGGCCGACCTTCACCTGGAAGTTCCGCTCCCAGCTGCAGCGCTTCGACCAGGAAAACTACGTCTCACGACGCAGGGTCGCGAAGGAGACCGTCGCGTGACGCACTACGACGTGATCGTGGTCGGCTCCGGTTTCGGTGGCAGCGTCGCGGCGCTCCGGCTCACCGAGAAGGGCTACCGGGTCGGTGTTCTCGAAGCGGGCAGACGTTTCGCCGACGACGAGCTGCCCGAGACGAGCTGGCGGCTGCGGCGCTACCTGTGGGCGCCGTGGCTGGGTTGCTACGGCGTGCAACGGATCCACCTCCTCCCCGACGTCCTGGTCATGGCCGGGGCGGGCGTCGGGGGCGGATCGCTGAACTACGCGAACACCCTCTACCAGCCGCCGCGCCGCTTCTTCGAGGACAAGCAGTGGGCGCACATCACCGACTGGCAGTCGGAGCTGGCCCCGTATTACGAGCAGGCGAAACGGATGCTGGGCGTGACGACCAATCCGTCGTTCACCCCCGCCGACGCCGTCATGCGCGAGGTGGCCGAGGAGATGGGCGCCGGTGAGACGTTCACGTCCACACCGGTGGGCGTCTTCTTCGGCGAACCGGGGTCGCGGGTGGCCGATCCGTTCTTCGGCGGAGTGGGACCCGAGCGCACGGGGTGCACCGAGTGCGGCAGTTGCATGACGGGTTGCCGGGTGGGCGCGAAGAACACGCTCGTCAAGAATTACCTCCACCTCGCCGAGAAGGCGGGCGCCCTGGTACATCCGCTGACGACGGTGAAGGCGTTGCACCCCCGGGCGGGCGGCGGCTACGAGCTGCGGACCCGCCGCACCGACGGAATCCGCAAGCGGGAGCACACGTTCACCGCCGACCAAGTGGTGGTCGCCGCGGGCACGTACGGCACCGCCCGGCTGCTGCTGGCGATGAAGGAATCCGGTGCGCTGCCGCGGTTGTCGCCGCGGCTGGGATCGGTGGTGCGCACCAACTCCGAAGCGGTCCTCGCGGCCACGGCGAAGAACCGCGCCACCGACTTCACGAAGGGTGTGGCCATCACGTCCTCGTTCCACCCGGACGATCACACCCACATCGAACCCGTCCGGTACGGCAAGGGCAGCAACGCGATCGGACTGTTGCAGACGGTCCTCAGCGACGGCGGCGGCAGAACGCCGCGGCTGCTGAAAACGGTGGGCGTCGCGTTGCGTCGCCCCGGGGCGTTCGTGCGCAGCCTCTCGGTACGGCACTGGTCGGAGCGCACCGTGATCGCGCTCGTCATGCAGACCGACGACAATTCGCTCGAACTGGCCAAGGGGAAAGGCCGCCTCGGCCGCGCGGTGACCAGCCGGCCCGGACCCGGAGATCCACCACCTGAATGGATCCCGCAGGGTCACACGGCCATCCGCAAGGTGGCCGAGCGGATCGGGGGAGACCCCGGCGGTTCGTTCGCCGACGTCGTGAACATTCCGATGACCGCGCATTTCCTCGGGGGTTGCACCATCGGGGACTCCCCGGACACCGGTGTCGTCGACCCCTACCTGCGGGCGTACGGACACGACGGCCTGCACGTGGCGGACGGTTCCGTGGTGAGCGCGAATCTCGGGGTCAACCCGTCGCTGACCATCACCGCCCAGGCCGAGCGTGCATTCGCGTTGTGGCCCAACAAGGGTGAGGTCGATGCCCGGCCCGAACCGGGCAAGCCATACGTACGTATCGAACCGTCGCCGCCCCGGAGTCCGGTGGTGCCCGCCGATGCGCCGGGTGCGCTGCGGCTCCCGCTGACGGTCGCAACCCGAAAGGAGACAGTCGATGTGGAGCGTGCCTGAATCGGCCACCCAGCGCACCGACTGGCCCGAGAGCGCGCCGCCCCCGTGGCCGGCGGGAGTCCGCGCGACGCTGTGGTGGCATCGCAGCACTGCGGCCGCCCGCGCGCTCGGACCCGACGGCGCCACCGTGCCGTTGACCCTGGCGATGATGGTCGACTACCTGGACTCGCCGGTCGGCCCCTACCGGGAAATCCTCGCGAGTCCGGTGCTCCGCGCGCCCGGTCGTCGCATCGGCGTCCTGCCCCGCATGGCGGTCCCGTTCATCGCCGTGGATTCGGAACCCTCCGTACACGGCGGACGGGTGCACTGGAGCCTGCCGAAGGTGCCGGCCGAGTTCGACGGCGACGTGCACGGCGACTTCGAGGCGTCGTCCGACGCGTGGCGCGTCACCACGAACACTCGGCCGCGCGGCCCGCGACTACCGATCGCCGGAGCGCTGGGGTTCGCGCAACCCGGCGACCGGGGCCTCGTGACGGCATCCGCACGACTGCGGGGCCATTTCCGATATGCCCGCGTGGACGTGGCGGCCGAAGGTCCCACCCTCGGTGACTGGCTGACGCCCGGCACACACCACGGCATCGTGATCACGGACGGCCGGATGACCACAGGACCCGCGCAACTCCGCTGACCCGATCAAGCGGGTAGTGGTCCGATGTCCGCGACCACGCCGGCGAGACGGGGCAGCACGGTGTCGCGCCAGCCCGGACCCATCCGCTCGAACGCGTCGCGGCTGCGCTTGTCGTCGAGGTCGAAGCCGGAGTGGTCGAGGAACAGGCGGGTGCCCGCACCCTCGGGAACGAGGCGCCAGACCAGCGTCCAGTTCTCGGTGAACGTGTAGACGAAGCGCCGCTCGGGTTCGACCTCGACCACCTCGCAGGGAACGGCGCCCCAGCCGGGCATCTCGAGGTGGAACCGATGCCCGACCGTGGCGGCGATGTCGCCCGCGGCCCACCAGCGGGCGAGCAGTTCCGGCTCGGTGAGGGCGCGCCACACCTTGGCGGGCGGCGCGGCGATGAACTGGTCGACGGAGATCTTGGTGGTGGTGCGGTCGGTCACGAGTCCTCCTCGAGGAAGTCGGCGAGTGTGCGCAAGCGGCCACGCCAGAACCGCTCGAACGGGTGCAGCCAGTCGCCGACGTCGGCGAGCGGCTCGGCGGTCAGGTGGTAGTGCCGTTGCCGTCCGGACGGTTCGTCGCGGACGAGTCCGGCCCGGCGCAGGACCTGTAGGTGCTCTGCCACCGCGGGCCGGCTGAGGTCGAACCGGCCGGCGAGGTCTCCGGCGGTGAGGGGGCCGTCCACCAGGATTTCCAGCAGGCGCCGTCGCACGGGGTTGGCGAGGGCGATGAAGACGTCGTCGTCGGGCACGCCGCGACTTTATGTCGGAAATTTCCGACATGTCAAGAATTTTCGACACATCCTTTTCTTGACTAATTCCAAAAAGGCGCGATACTGGAACACATGCGACACGACACGGATCCCAAAGCGCAGCTGCGCGAGGTGGGCCTGCGTGTCACTGCGCCACGTGTTGCAGTGTTGAATGCGGTTGCCGTACGGCCGCATTCCGACGTCGACGACATTGCGGCCGTAGTTCGTGAAGAGCTGGGATCGGTCTCCACCCAGGCGGTATACGACGTCCTCAAGGCGTGCACCGCCGCCGGCCTGCTCAGACGTATCGAGCCCGCGGGATCGCCCGCGAGGTTCGAAACCCGTACCGGAGACAACCACCACCACCTCGTGTGCCGCAGCTGCGGGACCGTCGTGGACGTGGACTGCGCCGTCGGTGAGGCTCCGTGCCTCGACCCTTCGCAGGCCCACGGTTTCGAGATCGACGAGGCCGAGGTCGTCTTCTGGGGGCTCTGCTCGCAGTGCCAGACCGGCGCGCAGAGCGGCACCGGGTCGGCAGCAGCCCTGTCCTGACCCGTCCGTCCCCACCGCTACACCCTCACCCGATGCAACCTGGAGGCTTTGCCATGCCTGAAACACAGCGCGCCACCACCAACAACTTCGGAATTCCCGTCGCCAGCGACAACGAATCCCTCACGGCGGGCACGCAGGGCCCCATCCTGCTGCACGACCACTACCTGATCGAGAAGCTCGCCCAGTTCAATCGTGAGCGTGTCCCGGAGCGCGTCGTCCACGCCAAGGGCGGCGGTGCGTTCGGCGAACTGGTCGTCACCCACGACGTGAGCCGCTACACGAAGGCCGCGCTGTTCCAGCCCGGCGCCAGGACCGAGTCGCTGGTGCGCTTCTCCACCGTCGCCGGCGAGCAGGGCAGCCCCGACACCTGGCGTGACCCGCGCGGATTCGCCGTCAAGTTCTACACCGAGGACGGCAACTACGACCTCGTCGGCAACAACACGCCCGTCTTCTTCATCAAGGACCCGATCAAGTTTCCCGACTTCATCCACTCGCAGAAGCGACTGCCGGGATCCGGTCTGCGCGACCACAACATGCAGTGGGACTTCTGGACGCTGCGGCCCGAGTCCGCGCACCAGGTGACCTGGCTGATGGGTGACCGCGGAATCCCGAAGACGTGGCGTCACATGGACGGTTTCGGCTCGCACACGTACCAGTGGGTCAACGCCGACGGCGAGCGGTTCTGGGTCAAGTACCACTTCAAGACCGATCAGGGCATCGAGTTCCTCACGCAGGACGAGGCCGACACCCTCGCCGGCAACGACCCCGATCATCACCGCGCCGACCTGTACGACTCGATCGCCCGCGGCGAGTTCCCCAGCTGGACGCTGAAGGTTCAGGTCATGCCCGTCGACGAGGCCGAGGGGTACCGGTTCAACCCGTTCGACCTCACCAAGGTGTGGTCGCAGAAGGACTACCCGCTGATCGAGGTCGGCAAGTGGACCCTCAACCGTAACCCCGACAACTTCTTCGCTCAGATCGAGCAGGCCTCGTTCGAGCCGTCGAATGTCGTTCCGGGAATCGGCTTCTCGCCCGACAAGATGCTGCTGGGGCGGGTCTTCTCCTACGCGGACGCGCACCGGTACCGCATCGGCGCCAACTACGCGCAGCTGCCGGTCAACGCGCCGAAGAACCAGGTGAACTCGTACTCGCAGGACGGTGCGATGCGGTACGCCACCAATTCGCCCGAGACCCCGGTGTACGCGCCGAACTCGTATGGCGGCCCGCACGCCGACGCGTCGCTCGCCGGCGACGAGGGCCTGTGGGCGTTCGACGGCGAGTCCGTGCGAGCCGGCTACATCGAGCACGCCGAAGACAGCGATTTCACGCAGGCGGGCACGCTCGTCCGCGAGGTCCTGAGCGACGACGAACGCGACCGCCTGGTGAACAACATCGTCGGCCACGCGCTCGGCGGTGTCAGCGAACCGGTTCTGCTGCGGGTCTTCGACTACTGGAAGAGCGTCGACCCCGACCTGGGCAAGCGAGTGGAAATCGGTGTCCGGGAAGGGCAGAGCCAGAACTGATGTCGTTGGTGGGGCAGGCTCAGAGCAGGCCCCACCAATAGATCAGTACGGCGAGAACGAACACGATCACAGTTTCCACGACGACCCTCCTCCGCCCGACTGCACGCAGTGCACTTCCATCATCCACCTCGAGCGGGGACGGACGCTACTGCGCTTCGCGCCCGTGAGTACTTCTCAACCGCCCGTGGTTGAGAAGTACCCACAGGGGTGTGACGGGTGTGTCGGATGTTGTTGCTAGGTTGGGCGGTGTCAGGACACCGGCTCGGATGACCGTGTCCCGAGTCGGGGTCGAAAGGTGCTGTCTTCCATGGTGATGGGTCCCACCCATGCAATGTCCGGTGCGGCTGTCGGTCTGGCGGTGGCAGATCTGCTGCCTCTCGACTGGGGTGGGCCCACCTCGACCGCCGAGACCTTCACGTTCGCGGCGGTGTGCGCCGGAGCGGCGCTTCTCCCGGACCTGGACACGAGCCAGTCCACGGTCTCGCGCTCGTTCGGTCCGGTCAGCAACGTCGTCGCGAAGGGCGTCGATGCGGTGTCGCTGGGGTTCTACACCGTCACCAAAGGCAAACGCGACGGCAAGCGGCGGGGCGGGCACCGCACGCTCACCCACACGGCCCTGTTTGCCGTGGGTATCGGGGCCGGGGTGTCCGCGCTGGTCGTCCAGTTCGGCAAGCCCGCCATCATCGCGACGCTGTTCGTCTGCCTCGGGCTCGCGCTCCGCGGGCTGGCCGGAGAGCTGGCCAAAGAAAAAGGCTGGCTGGCGGTTTCGGCGGTCGCGGCGGTGCTGTCCGCGCTCACCTGGCAGTCGTATCCCACCGAGGCCGGTTCCACCGGACTCGGAGTCGCGGTGGCCCTCGGCTGCGCCACCCACTGCCTCGGGGACGCCATCACCAAGGAGGGCGTCCCCTTCCTCGCGCCGTTCCTCACGCTCGGGAAGGAACGGTGGTGGGAGTTCCGGCTCCCGTCGTTCCTGTCCATCCGGGCAGGCGGGCCCTTCGAGAAGGTCGTGCTCGGGCCCGCCCTCACGGTGGCCGTCGGACTCATGGTCATCTGGGCCATCGACGGTGCGCCGCAGGCAATCTACGACGCGTTCATGCCCGCCCCGCAGTGACTCAGGCCGCGAGCACGTTCTCGAGATCGTCGAGGACGATCATCGCCCCGGTGGGCCCCAGCGCGAGGAACCAGGTCTCGTCGCTCACGGGCACGGCCTTGCCGTCCTTCACCGCCTGCATCTGATTCCACAGCGGACCGCCGACCACGGTCGACTCGTCGGTGGTCTCGGGCGCGCCGTAGCTGGAGTAGAAGATCCGGTCGGCGTTCGCCTCACCGATCGTCTCCTGGCTCACCTCGACGGCAAGTTCGTCGACGTTCTGCACCGTCGGACGCGGAAGTCCGACGTCCCTCAGGATGACGCCGATGAACGACAGGTTGCCGTACAGGCGGATCTTGCCGGACATGAACCGGACCAGCGAGATCGTCGGCTCGCCCGTGATGGACTCCCGGACCTCGTCGGCGCGGGTCTGATAGGCGTTGAGCACCTCCTCCGCCTTGGTCTCCTCACCGAGGGCGTCGGCGACCAGCAGGAAGTTCTCCTTCCACGGGAAACCGGGGCGGATGCCGAACACGGTCGGCGCGATGGACGACAGCTGCGGGTACAGCTTGTCGGCCCGCAGCTTGCTGCCCAGGATCAGATCGGGCTGCAGAGCGGAGATCGCCTCGAGGTTCAGGTTGTTGGTGGTCCCGACGTCCGGCACCCCGGCCAGCTTGTCGGCGAGGTAGGACGGCTGACCGGCGGCGCTCTCCGGGCTGGCCAGTCCGACGGGTGTGATTCCCAGGGAGAGCACGTCGTCCAGCTCACCGCCGTCGAGGACGATCACCCGTTCGGGCTTCTTCTCGATGACGGTCTCGCCGAGGGCGTGGGTGATGGTCCGAGGAAAGACGCCCGGGTCGGCGTCGGTGCCGAGCTTGGCGGTCTCGGCGTCCGCCGTGGCGAACTGGCGGCCGCCGGTTGCGACGTCGGCGTTGCCGGCGGACGACCCGGTGTCGGTGGTGCCGCAGGCGGCGAGAAAGACGGTGGCCAGGGCGACCAGCCCGGCGCGTACGTAGAGCCTCGAAGACATGAGGTGAGGCTAGCCTGAGGTTTCGGACCGATGGTCGCGGGGTCGCCGCAAACTGAAACACCCTCACCACGCAGAAGAGGCCCTGGCCGGCGAACCGGTCAGGGCCTCTTCTCGGTGTCTCACACTGTCGGGGTGGCGGGATTTGAACCCACGACCTCTTCGTCCCGAACGAAGCGCGCTACCAAGCTGCGCCACACCCCGTGTTGAACCTCGGCTAGCTTACATTACCCAACCAGTCACCATTAAATCCCCTGGTCAGTTGCGTATAACGGTGCTCTCCGACGACTCGGCGCGACCCCGCGCGGCGTCGGCGTCCGAGCCGCCGCGCTGAGCCGGAACCAACGTCAGGAGCGTCGCCTCGGGGCGGCAGCAGAAGCGGGCGGGCGCCCACGGCGACGTCCCGATTCCCGCGGACACGTGCAGCTGGGTGTGTGCACCCCACTTGGACGGACCCTTCACCCGTGAACGGTCGATGTCGCAGTTGGTGACCAGCGCGCCGTAGAACGGCAGGCACAGCTGACCGCCGTGCGTGTGGCCCGCCAGCACGAGGTCGTAGCCGTCGTCCGCGAACCGGTCGAGCACCCGCGGTTCGGGCGAGTGGGTGATGCCCAGCCGGAGATCGGCCAGCGGATTGGGCGGACCGGCGATCGTGTCGTACCGGTCGCGCTTGAGGTGCGGATCGTCGACTCCGGCCGACGCGATCCGGACACCCGACACCTCGAGGTCGCGGCGGACGTGCGTGACGTCGAACCAGCCGCGCTCGGTGAACGCGGCCCGCAGGTCGCCCCACGGCAGCGGCTCGCCGAGGACGCGCTTGTGTTCCTTGCGGAAGTACTCGAGCGGGTTCTTCGGCTTGGGCGCGAAGTAGTCGTTGCTGCCGAAGACGAACAGTCCGGGGCGGGCGAGCAGATTCCCCAGCGCCTGGACCACTGCGGGCACCGCCCGCTGGTGCGACAGGTTGTCGCCGGTGTTCACGACGAGGTCGGGGTCGAGGTTGTCCAGCTCCCGCAGCCAGTTCTGTTTCAGCCGCTGTCCGGGCATCATGTGCAGGTCGCTGATGTGCAGCACACGGAGCGTCGACGACCCGGGTTCGAGTACCGGCATAGTGACCTCGCGCAGCGCGAACGCATTGCGCTCGATGAGCGAGGCGTAGCCGATGCCGAGGGCGGCGGCACCCGCCGTACCCAGGGCGGCGCGGGTCAGGTTGGCACGGAACTCGTCAGACACTCTTCCAGGATACTGATGAGCGCAATCGAGATGCAGTGGACGAATCGGGGCGCGTAGCGTTTCGCCCATGCCAGATTCACTGAAAGCAAGACTGCGCTCCGACATGACGGCCGCCATGAAGGCCAAGGATTCGCTGCGCACCGCCACCATCCGCATGCTGATGGCCGCCGTGCAGACCGAAGAGGTCTCCGGCAAGGAAGCCCGCGAGCTCACCGACGACGAGGTGCTGAAGGTCCTCGCGAAGGAGTCGAAGAAGCGCGGCGAGTCCGCCGAGATCTACACCGAGAACGGTCGAGGTGAGCTGGCAGCGCAGGAGCGGGCCGAGGCGCAGATCATCGACGAGTACCTCCCGACGCCGCTGACCGACGCGGAACTGGTCGACGTCGTGGACACCGCGATCGCCCAGGTGGCCGAGGAGATCGGTGAGCGTCCCGGCATACGTCAGATGGGGCAGGTCATGAAGGCCGCCGGCGCACTCGCGGGCGGCAAGGCCGACGGTTCGCGGCTCTCGCACGCGGTGAAGTCCCGCCTCTGACTTCCCGAGGTGAGTGGGAAAGCGTGCGTCGCCACACCTTCCCACTCACCGATGGTTAGCGGGGTATGGGCGGCAGCTGGATCGGCGGCAGGCCGGGCAGCTGGATGGGCGGAACGGGGATCCCCTGAGCCGGCGCCTGCGGAGGAGCGGCCTTCACCGATCCGTCGCTGACGTAGATCGTGATGGTCGACCCCGGAATGGCCGAACCGGACGGCGATGCGCTCGTGACCGTCCCCTTGGCCGCCTGCGACTCGGTGGTGACCGCGTTCACGGTGAACCCCGCACCCTGCAGACGGGACGTCGCGGCCGACTGGCTCAGTCCGGTGACGTCCGGAACCTGACCGTTCTGCGAACCGCGCGCGTATTTCTGGTCGACCGGCGGCAGCGTCGTCGGCCCGAAGTTGTTGGCGATGGGGTTCATCGCCGCGTACCAGGTCCGCGCCGGTTCGTTTCCACCGAACAGGTTGCCGTCGCCACACGGCCGCAGCGGGGCCGAACAGATCTCACCCGGCGTCGGCGAGTCGCCGAACACGTACACGGCGGCGGCGAAGTTGTTGGTGAATCCGAGGAAGCCCGAGGACATGTGGGATTCCGTGGTACCCGTCTTGCCTGCCATCGGCAGCGTCCAGCCGACGCTGCCCGCCGCCCCGGCGGACGTGCCACCGGGCTTGTCGTCCTTGCTCATGGCGTTGGTGAGCGTGTCCGCGAGGCCGGGTTCGACCACCTGCTCGCAGGCTTGCTGGGTGACCGAGACGGGCTTGCCTTCACGGTCGAACACCGAATCGATGGGGGTGGGCGGGCACCACTTGCCGTGCGAGGCGAGCGTCGCCGCGACATTCGACAGTTCCAGCGGATTGATCCACGTGGGACCGAGGGTGAACGAACCCAGGTTCTGATCCTTCTGGAAGTCGGCCATGCTGCGGTCGTCGAATCCCGACGTGCCGGGCTGGGCGTACGAGCGCAGACCCAGCCGCACCGCCATGTCGACGGTGGGGGCGACTCCGGTCGCCTGGATCAGCTTGACGAACGCGGTGTTGGGGGACTGCGCCAGGGCGTCCGTCACCGACAGTGCCGCCGGGTACTTGCCTGCGTTCTCGACGCAGTACGTGGACGCGGGGCAGCCTCGTGCACCACCGCTACCCATGCCCCGGGCCTCGAACCGCCCGGGCACGTCCAGGATGGCGTTCGTGCCGAGGCCCTTCTCCATCGCGGCGGCCGTCGTGAAGATCTTGAAGATCGACCCGGCGCCGTGACCGGCCAGTGAGTACGGCTGCGCCTGCACGGTCTCGTTGGCGTTCGCGTCGAGGCCGTAGGTGCGGCTGCTGCCCATCGCGAGGATCCGGTGCGAATCCTGGCCGGGCTGGACCACGTTCATGACGTTCGCGATGCCGTCGAGCCCCGGGCTGGCGTTCGCGCTGAGTGCCGCCTTCGTCGACGCCTGGACCGCGGGGTCGAGCGTCGTCTTGATCAGGTAGCCGCCCTTGTCGATCTGCTCGCGGCTGATGCCGGCGTTGGCCAGGTACTGCAGGGCGTAGTCGCAGAAGAAGCCGCGGTCGCCGGCCGCGATGCACCCGCGGGGCAGCCGGTTGGGCTCGGGCAGCACGCCGAGGGGCGTCTCCTTGAGCTGCCGGAGTTCGGCGGCGCGCTCGGGAATGTTCGAGATCATCGTGTCGAGAACCACGTTGCGTCGTTCGAGGACGCCATCGG
Organism: Rhodococcus opacus; assembly: GCF_012396235.1. Taxonomy (GTDB): domain Bacteria; phylum Actinomycetota; class Actinomycetes; order Mycobacteriales; family Mycobacteriaceae; genus Rhodococcus_F; species Rhodococcus_F opacus. The sequence goes on from NZ_JAAXPA010000003.1 coordinate 377,865, forward strand.
GATTCGTGTACGGGTTCAGAGCCGAACTCGACTGCACCATGCCCGCGAGCATCGCGGACTGCTGCGTGTTCAGTTCGGACGCGTCGATGCCGAAGTAGGTCTGTGCGGCGTCCTGGATGCCGAACGAGGCGTTGCCGAACGGAACCAGGTTGAGGTAGCGGGTGAGGATCTCGTCCTTGGTGAGTTCCTTGTCGAGGGTCAGCGCCATCCGGATCTCGCGGATCTTGCGGGCGGGCGTCGTCTCGATCGCCGCCCGGCGTTCGGCGTCGGTCTTGGCCACGACGAGCAGCTGGTAGTTCTTCACATACTGCTGGTCGAGGGTGGACGCGCCCTGCTGCACCTCACCGCTCGTGGTGTTGGTCAGGAAGGCGCGCATCGTGCCCTGCCAGTCGACGCCCTTGTGCTCGGGGAACCGGCGGTCCTCGACGGAGACGATGGCGAGCTTCATCTCGTTGGAGATCTTTTCGCTGGGCACTTCGAAGCGCCGCTGGTCGTACAGCCACGCGATGGGATTGCCCGCCGAGTCCACCATCGTCGAGACCGCGGGAACCGTTCCTTCGACCAGTTCCGCGGAGACGTTGTCGACGGTGTCAGCCGCCCTGTTGGAGGCGTAACCGAACCCGCCGGCGAGCGGAAACATCACGCCGGCGAGGAGCACTCCTGCCAAGGCGGAGGATCCCGCGAGCTTCCCCACTGTTTTTGCAATCGACACGATCTACAGAGTACGTGGGGTCTGCGGGTGCGCTGGTTGGGCGCGGAATTCGGCCAGGAAAATGCCCTGAGCACGGGGTATGGACGGGCGTACCAAAAAAGCGTGTTCTTCGTCTTGCGCGTTGCGGTTTCTTTACCTAAATTGTTGGAACAGTGTGATGGAGATAACACCCCATCGCTTATGTGGTGCAGCCTCGGCGTGCTAGGTGCCGGGGGGTGCAGACTCGAAGAGGGGAAACGAATGCACATGACCACCCCAACCAGCCGTCTGGACGTCGAGCAAGCAGAAGCGCGAATCGCCTGGGTCACCCAGGCTCGTTGCCGGGAAGTCGATCCCGACCAACTTTTTGTACGCGGCGCAGCACAGCGCAAGGCCGCAACCATTTGCCGGCATTGCCCGGTATTGATGCAGTGCGGAGCCGATGCTCTCGACAATCGTGTCGAGTTCGGCGTGTGGGGTGGCATGACGGAACGTCAGCGCCGGGCGTTGCTCAAGCAGCACCCCGAGGTGGAATCATGGTCCGACTTCTTCGAAGCTCAGCGGCAGCACCAATCCGCTGTCTGAAATTCGAGGATCGGAATCGCAGACAGGCACAGGCGGGTGACCGGTTCTCCGGCAGCGAGCTGATCAGCTCGTGCGGGTGAGCTGGTCACCTACCGCTCTCAACGCCTCGAGGTCCGACACCTCGAACGGCAGCGAGGGCACGCCGACGATCGGCACCCGAGGGTGGGCGGCCGTGAACCGGCTCAGCAGTTGGACCTCACGCTTGGCGATCACCGCCCGATGGGCGTGGATTCGCAGCACAGCGGCGGTGAGGGGGTCTTGGTCCCCGAGTTGATCGGCGGCAGTGACCGCATGATCGGCCGACAGGGAACTGAGAGTGGGGTGCGTCCGATTCAGGACGAGGCCCGCGAGCGGCATCTCGTCGCCTGCGAGCCGGTCGACGAAGAACGCCGCCTCCCGCAGTGCGTCCGGCTCCGCGGCCGCGATCACCAGAAATTTCGTGCCCGGCTGCCGGAGCAATTCGTAAGTGCGCGTGGCTCTTTCCCGGAAGCCGCCGAACATCGAGTCCAGTGACTGCACGAAACTCGAGGCGTCCGACAGCATCTGACTACCCACGATGGTGGAGACGCCGCGCAGCGCCAGGCCCATCGCACCGGTGACGAGCCGGGTGAGACCGCGACCCGGCGCGGTGAGCAACCGGATCATGCGACCGTCGAGGAATGCGCCCAGGCGCTGGGGTGCGTCGAGGAAGTCCAGGGCGTTGCGGGACGGCGGGGTGTCGACGATCACCAGGTCCCATTTGTCGCTGGAGGCGAGTTGCCCCAGCTTCTCCATCGCCATGTACTCCTGCGTTCCCGAAAACGAGGTGGCGACGGTCTGATAGAACGGGTTCGCGAGAATCTGCTCCGCCTTCTCCGACGTGGAGTGCTCGATGACCATCTCGTCGAACGTGCGGCGCATGTTGAGCATCATGGCGTGCAGTTCGCCCGTCGCGTCCGGTCCGAGCTCCACGGGTTGCGGCGTGTTGTCGAGTTCCGCGACGCCGAGCGCCTGCGCGAGCCGGCGCGCCGGGTCGATGGTCAGCACGACCACCTTTCGCCCCTGCTCCGCCGCGCGCAGTGCCAGCGATGCGGCTGTGGTGGTCTTGCCGACGCCACCGGCGCCGCAACACACGACGATCCGCGTCGCCTTGTTCTGCAGAATCCCCGCGACATCGAGAGCGGAGGCGGTGCGGCGACGCTCGTGTTCAGTTGTCTGGGTCATCGGACACCCTGTTCCGTCAGATATTCGGCGAGTTCGTACAGTCCGCCCAGGTCGACACCGTCGGCGAGGGACGGCAGATGCAGTCGCGCGCCATCCACTTCGCTGAGCTGACCGGCGCTCTCCTCCTGTGCCTCGAGGACGGACGCGTGCTCGATCGTCTCGGTGAGCAACCCGGCGAAATCCTCTTCGTCGAGGGTGATCCCGCTCTTCTGCAGTCCGGCCCGGATCGATTCGGCGTCGATGCGCCCCTTCGCGGCGTCGGCCAGCGTCTCGGCGGGCAGGAACTGCGGGCTGGTGCGGTTGACGACGATGGCGCCCAGCCGCAGATCGGCGCGGACCAGTTCCTCTGCGGCGTCGGTGGTCTCCTGCACCGGAAGCGCCTCGAGCAGTGTCACGAGGTGGACGACGGTCTCGTCGGAATGCAGCAGGCGCACCACGCCCTCACTCTGCGAACGCACCGGCCCGCCCTTCGCGAGGTCGGCCATCGCCTTCGTCACGTCGAGGAAGTTGCCGATCCGCCCGGTCGGCGGGGCGTCGACGACGACGGCGTCGTACACCCGCTTGCCGGACTTGTCGGTGCGCACCACACATTCCTTGATCTTGCCGGTCAGCAGCACGTCCCGAAGCCCCGGTGCGATGGTGGTGGCGAACTCGATGGCGCCGAACTTGCGCATCGCGCGGCCGGCGAAGCCGAGGTTGTAGAACATCTCGAGGTATTCGAGGAACGCGGTCTCGATGTCGATGGCCAGCGCCATGACCTCCCCGCCGCCCTCGGCGGCCGCGACTTTCGTCTCCTGCGGCGGCAGCGGGGGCACGTCGAAGAGCTGGGCGATCCCCTGCCGGCCCTCGACTTCCACCAGCAGCACGCGACGCCCACCCTCGGCCAGCGCGAGAGCCAACGCGGCGGCCACCGTGGACTTTCCGGTGCCGCCCTTTCCGGAGACGAAGTGCAGCCGGGCCTGCGCGGCCTTCTCGGGCCACGTCGGGGTGAGCTGGTCTGGGGATGCAACCACGGGTCGAGCCTATAAGTCTGGGAGCCGGGATGTGCGGGGGATAGGCTCACCGGCATGAGTGAATTGACTTCCTGGGAGTACGCCACCGTTCCGCTGCTCACACATGCGACCAAGCAGATCCTCGACCAGTGGGGCACCGACGGCTGGGAACTGGTGACGGTTCTGCCCGGGCCTACCGGTGAGCAGCACGTCGCGTACCTGAAGCGTCCGAAGGGCTGACGGCCGTGGCAGAGACACAGAACTGGTCTGCTCGCCTCGCCGAGCTCGGCATCACGCTGCCGTCCGTCGTTCCGCCGGTGGCCGCCTACGTGCCCGCCGTGCGCACCGGCAACTACGTCTACACGTCGGGGCAGCTGCCGATCGTCGAGGGCAAGCTGACGGTCGCGGGGAAGCTCGGCGCCGGCGTGTCGGACGAAGACGCCAAGGCCGCGGCCCGGGCCTGCGCACTCAACGCGCTGGCGGCGGTCGACGCGCTCGTCGGCATCGACTCGGTGGTGCGGATCGTGAAGGTCGTCGGATTCGTCGCGTCCGCCGAGGGTTTCACCGGTCAGCCCGGTGTTGTGAACGGCGCTTCCGAATTCCTCGGTGAGGTGTTCGGGGACGCGGGCGCCCACGCGCGTTCGGCCGTCGGCGTCGCGGAATTGCCGCTCGGCGCACCCGTCGAGGTGGAACTGATCGCCGAAGTGCGGCCGGAGTCGTAGTGCCATGACGCTTGCCCATCCGGCCTACGCCCAGGTGCGGGAGGTCACCCCGATCGTCTCGGTCATGCTCGAGAACAATCCCGGCATGATGACGCTCGACGGAACCAACACGTGGATTCTTCGTGCGCCGGGCCGGGACGAGTGTGTGGTGGTCGATCCGGGTGACGCCGACGAGGAGCATCTCGCCCGCGTCGCGGCACTCGGACCGGTCGCGCTGACGCTGATCACGCACCGTCATTTCGACCACACCGGGGGAGTGCAGCGGTTCTTCGAACTGACCGGTGCGCCCGTGCGTTCGGTGGATCCCGAATTCCTTCGGGGCGGCGGCGAAACCCTCGTGGACGGCGAGACCATCGACGTCGCGGGGCTCACCCTCACGGTGATCGCCACGCCCGGGCACACGAAGGATTCGGTGTCCTTCACCGTGGAAGGTGAGGGCACTGTCCTCACCGGCGACACGATCCTCGGCCGCGGCACCACTGTGCTCGACGACACGGACGGCGACCTCGGCGACTACCTGTCGTCGCTGCGCCGCCTGCTGGACCTCGGAACCGGACACCGGGTGATGCCCGGCCACGGACCCGAACTGCCCGAACTGAACGTCGTCGCGCAGCAGTACCTCGATCATCGCGAGGAGCGACTCGATCAGGTGCGGGCCGCGCTCGGCGAACTCGGCGGCACCCCCACCGTCCGCGAGGTGGTCGAGCACGTCTACTCCGACGTCGACCCGAAGTTGTGGCCGGTGGCGGAGAAGTCCGTCAACGTGCAGCTCGCCCACCTGCGCAGCCTCGACTAGTCACTGAAACGACTGCGGCCACCCCCTCGCTGTGAGGGGGTGGCCGCAGTCGTAGGTGCCGGGACTACCGCGCGCGACGTGCCAGGCGCTCGGAGTCGGAGATCAGCACGCTCTTGCCTTCGAGGCGCAGCCATCCGCGGTGCGCGAAGTCGGCGAGCGCCTTGTTGACGGTCTCACGGGAAGCGCCGACGAGCTGGGCGATCTCTTCCTGCGTGAGGTCGTGGGTGACGCGCAGCGAGCCCGCCTCCTGGGTGCCGAACCGCTGCGCGAGCTGCAGCAGCGCCTTGGCGACACGACCGGGGACGTCCGTGAAGATGAGGTCGGCCAGGTTGTTGTTGGTGCGACGCAGACGGCGCGCGAGCACCCGCAGGAGCTGTTCGGCGATCTCCGGGCGGTGGTCGATCCACGCCTTGAGCGCTTCGCGGTCCATGCTGACCGCGCGGACCTCGGTGACCGTCGTGGCGGTGGACGTACGCGGACCCGGGTCGAAGATGGACAGCTCACCGAACATGTCGGACGGGCCCATGATCGTCAGCAGGTTTTCACGGCCGTCCGGCGAGCGGCGGCCGATCTTCACCTTGCCCGAAACGATGATGTACAGGCGGTCACCGGGCTCACCTTCGTTGAAGATGACATGTCCGCGGGGGAAGTCGACAGGCTGCAGCTGCTTGGTCAGCGCCGCTACCGCTGAGGGCTCGACTCCTTGGAAGATGCCGGCTCTTGCCAGGACGTCGTCCACGTGCGCTCCTTGGGAATATTGTTCGTCTGTATGCATATTGTGCGCGATTTGCTGCATGTCGACGATGCCCCGGTGATCCGCGGCGTGTCGCTGTGCAACAGGTACGGCTCTGAAGTCTACGTTGAGACGGCTCGGTCTGAGTGACCGATACCACGGAAGTCGCAAAAGTTAACCGGGGGATGCGTCCTTCGGTGTGCTGATACGGGGGCTGCCCAGCGCTCAGCTGGCGCGCCGCGAGCCCACTTCGGTGACGGCGGCGTCGTCGGATTCGAAGCCCGACCGACCCTTGCGACGTCGATGGAAGCGTGCCAATGCGTGGGGGAAACCTTCGTGGGCCAGGGTGGCCACTTCGTCGTGACTTGCCTGGTCGAGGAACTCTTCCACCTCTTGCTGACGAACCGTGAGCCGGCGGAGTCTGAACTCCACCCGCTCCATTGCCAGCGCAAACAGCATCAGCAGCACTGGGAAGAGGACCACAGCGAGACCTTGCATACCGGGAAGTAAACACTGGAAATGTCTCAGAAGCGACACAGCGGCGATTCGGATCGGTCGGGTATCCGTAGAGTTGTTCCCGTGCATGCGACCCCCAGCGACGGCTCCGAAGTGCGTGGACGCACCCGTTCGCGGGCCGCGAAACAGGACGAAACCCGGATCGGACTCGTCCGGCGCGCCCGGAGAATGAACCGGCGGCTCGCCGAGGCCTTCCCGCACGTCTACTGCGAGCTCGACTTCACCACCCCACTCGACCTCGCCGTCGCGACCATCCTCTCCGCGCAGTGCACTGACGTGCGGGTGAACATGGTGACGCCGGCGCTGTTCGCCCGCTATCCCGACGCCAAGGCGTACGCGGAGGCCGAACGCACCGAACTCGAGGAATACATCCGGTCCACGGGCTTCTACCGCAACAAGACGAACTCACTGATCGGGCTGGGGCAGGCTCTGCTCGAACGCTTCGACGGCGAGGTCCCCGGCAATCTGAAGGACCTCGTGACGCTGCCCGGGATCGGCCGGAAGACGGCCAACGTGATCCTCGGCAACGCGTTCGATGTGCCGGGAATCACCGTCGACACCCACTTCGGCAGGCTCGTCCGACGCTGGAAGTGGACCGAGGAGGAAGACCCGGTCAAGGTCGAGCACGCGATCGGCGCCCTGATCGAGCGCAAGGAGTGGACGCTGCTCTCGCACCGCGTGATCTTCCACGGCAGGCGCGTCTGCCACGCCCGCAAGCCCGCCTGCGGGGTGTGTGTGCTCGCCAAGGACTGTCCGTCGTACGGGCTGGGCCCGATCGACCCCGACGTCGCCGCCGAACTGGTTCGTGGACCGGAGACGGAGCATCTGCTGCGTCTGGCCGGCAGGTGAGGGTAGATACGGGTGTCTAGCGCAGCGCGGTGGAGTCTGGCCGCCCTCGTCGTCGTGGTGGCTCTCGTCGTCGCGATCTGGCCGCGGGGTGACGACGCGGAGGTGCCGTCGTACCAGGACCGGTTCGGTTCGGGTGGCCGTACCCCGACGGCGGTGAGCGCCGATCCCGACGCGCTCGCGGCACTGAGGACGCAGGCGGGTCTGGAATCGTGCCCGGCCTCGACGGCCACGTCCGAGCCTTCGCCGGGTTCGGTGCTGTCCGGCATCACGCTGGAATGCGTGGCCGACGGCAGCCAGGTGGATCTGGCCGCCGCGCTCGGTGGTAAACCGGCGTTGCTGAATCTGTGGGCCTACTGGTGCGGCCCCTGCGCCGAGGAGCTGCCCTATATGCAGCAGTTTTCGGATCGTGCGGGTGACGCGGTTACCGTGCTTACGGTGCACACCGATCCCAACGAGTCCAGCGCGCTGTCCCGGCTCGTCGACTACTCCGTCACGCTGCCCGGTGTGCAGGACGGCGACGGGCGCGTCCGCGTCGCGGTCGGAGCCCCGCCTGTCCTGCCCGTCTCGGTGCTGATCCGGCCCGACGGCACGGTGGCGAAGGTTCTGCCGCAGCCGTTCCGCAGCGTCGACGAGATCGCGGACGCCGTCGAACAGAACCTGGGGGTGGCGGCATGACGAACTCCGTGGAGGGTTCCGCCGTTCCGCCGTGGCTGCGCCGGGTCGTGCACCGGACCCCGGCCGACCCGCACAAGATCAACCCCGTCCTCGATCGGCGCGCACCCCGCGGCGCGACCACCCGTGAGGCGGCGGTGCTCGTGTTGTTCGGCGGCCCCGTCGAGGCGGACCCGCTGATGTCGGGAGGTCTGCCCGCCGACGCGGACATCCTGCTCACCCAGCGTGCGTCCACGATGCGTCAGCACAGTGGTCAGGTGGCGTTCCCCGGGGGCGCCAGCGATCCCGGCGACGAGGGGCCCATCGCTACCGCGCTGCGGGAGGCCCAGGAGGAGACGGGACTCGACCCGTCCGGTGTCCGCCCGCTCGCCGTGCTCGAGGAAATCTTCATCCCGCCGTCCGGCTTCGACGTCACTCCCGTCCTCGCGTACTGGGAGAAGCCCAGCGAGGTCGGCGTGGTCGATCCCGCAGAGGCGGAACGTGTCGCCCGGGTCCCCGTGCACACCCTGATCGATCCGCGAAACCGGTTCCAGGTGCGGCACCCGGCCGGATACCAGGGTCCCGCGTTCGCCGTCGACGGCATGCTCGTGTGGGGTTTCACGGCCGGCATCCTGGCCGCCCTGTTCGCGGTCTCCGGCTGGGAACAGGAGTGGGACCGCCACGACATCCGCGACCTCGACACCGTCCTCGCCGAACTCGACAACGATCTCGACGACGACCATCTGACCCACGGTCACGGCCGGCCGGCGGCCGAGCGATGACGGGCTCGCACTGGATCGACCTGGCGATCGTGCTGATCGCCTTCGTCGCCGCGACGTCCGGCTGGCGGCAGGGCGCGGTGGCGTCGGTGCTCGCCTTCATCGGGGTCGTACTCGGTGCGGTGGCGGGCATCCTGATCGCCCCACACGTGCTCGTGCACGTGGACGAGGGTCGCGGCCGCGTGCTGGTCGGTATCGCCCTGATCGTGGTGCTGGTGATCATCGGCGAAGTCGCGGGCATGGTCCTCGGCCGCGCCGCGCGGGGAAGTATGCACAGTCCGGTCGCGCGGTCCGTCGACAGCGTGATCGGCGCCTGCGTGCAGGCCGTCGCGGTGTTCGTCGCGGCGTGGCTGCTGGCGATCCCGCTCACGTCCTCGTCCCAGCCTCAGCTGGCGGCGGCGGTGCGCGGGTCGAGCGTCCTCGAAACTGTCGACAACATCGCGCCCGCCTGGATGCGGCAACTGCCCACCGAGTTCACTGCCCTGCTCGACACGTCCGGGCTTCCCGACGTCATCGGCCCGTTCGGGCGTACCCCCATCACGACCGTCGACCCGCCGGACGCCAGCGTCCTGGAGAGCCCCGTCGCGTCCTCGCTGCAGTCGAGCGTGCTGCGGATCCGGGGTGTGGCCCCGAGTTGTCAGCGGGCGCTCGAGGGATCCGGATTCGTCGTGGCGCCCGACCGGGTGATGACCAACGCCCACGTGGTCGCGGGAACGGCGGGCATCGTCGTCGACACGGCGAACGGGCCGATGGACGCCGAGGTCGTGCTGTTCGACCCGTCCGCCGACGTCGCGGTGCTCGAGGTGCCCGGACTGGACGCCCCCGTCCTGAACTTCGCGCCCGAGCCGGCCCGGACCGGCGACAACGCCCTGGTGCTCGGATACCCGGGCGGCGGGCCGTACACCGCCAGCGCCGCGCGGATCCGGGAGATCCTGGACCTCAGTGGTCCCGACATCTACCGGGCGGGAACGGTCCAGCGTGAGGTGTACACGGTCCGCGGTTCCATCCGGCAGGGGAACTCGGGCGGACCGCTCGTCGACAGCGACGGCCGGGTGCTCGGGGTGGTCTTCGGCGCCGCCGTCGACAACAGCGACACCGGGTTCGTGCTCACCGCCGCCGAGGTATCGCGTCAGCTGCAGGCGGCGTCCGGGGCGTCCGTCGCCGTGGACACCGGGGCGTGCATCCTCTGACCGTCGGTCAGACGGTGCGGGGTGCGACGAGGTCCAGCAGGGCGGCGTTGACCCGCTCCGGGGCTTCCCAGTGCGCGTAGTGGCCGACACCGGGGACCGTATGCATCTGCTGGGTGGGTGCGAAGCGGTGACTGCGGCGCACGGTGTCCGCGAGGACGTACGGGTCGAGGTCGCCGTGGAGGTGCAGGACCGGGATCCGCAGCGTCTGATCCATCGACGCCATGAACCGGCTGCCGTCCGGGCGGAACTGGCTGCGGAACGCCCACCGCTGATACTCCAGGGTGCAGTGCGCGGTCCCGGGAATCTGAATCGCCGAGCGCATCCGTGACATCACGACGTCGAACTCCGGGTTCTCCGTCCAGGCGGGTCCGGAGCGTTCGCGGATCAACCGTTCGACCTCCGACCCGTTGTCGCGGGTGAGGCGACGTTCGGGACGCCACGGCACCTGGCAGGAGACGAACGAGGGCAGCAGGGCCTTGCGCTGGTAGCGGTCGTGGAGGACGGCCTGCTTGAGCGCGACCGGATGCGGCGAGCTGACCAGTGCGATCGACCGGACGAGGCGAGCGTGGAGGACGGCCGTCGCCCAGCAGACGAGGCCGCCGTCGGCGTGCCCGACGAGGGTGGCCTCGCCGTAGCCCATCGCCCGGATGAGGCCGGCGATGTCGCCGGCCAGCGTCCACCCGTCGTAGCCGCGCGGCGGTTTGTCGGAATCGCCGTAGCCGCGCAGGTCCACGGCGACGGCCCGGTACCCCTCCGCGGACATCGCGGTCAGCTGATGGCGCCACGACCACCAGAAGTCCGCGAATCCGTGCAGCAGGACGACGAGCGGCGCATCCGGGGCGGATGCGCCGACCTCGACGGTGTGGAAGCGGATTCCGTTGGCATGGATGTCGCGATGAATCCAGGGGCCGTCGAAACGGACGGTAGACGGATCGGGTGGTGCCACAGGAGCGAGTTACCGCGCGTGACGTCCGCTGGACGACGCGAGATGGGCTTCCGCGTCCGAGTACGACGTCGGGAGCACCGTCTTGGCCTGCCTCAGCGAGTCGATGGTCTTCTCCGGTGCGCGGAGTTTGCGTACCCGCAGATAACCGAGCAGCGCGAGGACCGCCGTCACCACGACCATGATCAGGAAGACGATCAGGAACGCCAGCCAGCGCGCGATCCACACGTCGAGGAGTTCGGCGAGGAAGAAGAAGAAGAAAAACGAGCTGAACAGCAGCACGGTGAACGCGAGGATGAAGAACAGGCTGCCCTGCAGGCCCTTCTTGACCTCACCGGTGACCTCGGCCTTCGCGAGCTCGACCTCGGCGCGGACCAGGGTGGACACCTGCGCGGTCGCATGCTTGACCAGCGTGCCGAGGCTCGCCTCGCCGGGTGTCTGAGCGTCCACGTCCGTGAGCGGGATCGACGACACCGTGTTCGGCACCCCGTCTCCCGTGTATCGCGGGCTGTCTCCCTTGCCGTGAGTGATGCTCACTTGTCGACCCCTCCAGGTAGCTCTTGCACTTCCGAGTCATCCTTCCGGGCCGCATGGACCCGACCGCGTCGCCACAGTAACGCTGATCCGATCAGCGACGCTGTCAACGATGTCACGAGCACCGCGACCTTAGCTATTTCGGCCTCGCTGCCGTCACCGATTCCCGCAAGCGCGAGATCCGCTACGAGAAGGCTAACGGTGAACCCGATCGCACCGAGCACTGAGAGGGCAAACATGTCCCGGAATCCCAGTGCTCGCGGCTTCTTCGCGATACCCAGGCGGATCGCGAGCCAGGAGATGCCGAAGATGCCGACGGTCTTGCCGACGAGGAGCCCCGCGATCACGGACTGCGAGATCGGGTTGGTGAACAACTGCCCGAGGAGCTCGCTGCTCAGGGCCACGCCGGACGCGAACAGGGCGAACAGCGGGACACAGACGCCCGCCGACAGCGGCTGGATGCGGTGCTCGAGGCGGGCGCCCGGGGATTCTCTCTCGCCGGGGTCGCGCCGGACCCGGGTGAGGAGGCCGAGCGCGACACCGGCGAGTGTGGCGTGGATTCCGGCGTCGTGCATGCAGAACCAGGTGAGCAGTGCGAGTGGAACGTAGAGCAGTGGGGTGGTGATGCGCCGGTGCTGGGCGAACGCGTAGACGGCCAGGCACACGGCGGCGCCCAGCAGCCACAGCAGGGCGATCGAGCTGGTGAACAGGACCGCGATGAGCACGATCGCGAGCAGGTCGTCGACGACGGCCAGGCTGAGCAGGAACACCCGGGCGCTGGCCGGGATGCGAGACCCGGTCAGCGCCAGCACACCCAGTGCGAACGCGATGTCGGTGGCGACCGGGATCGCCCAGCCCCGTTCCATGCCGGGCGTGCCGGCGCCGATCGTCGCGGCGATGATCGCGGGCACGACCACACCGCCGCAGGCCGCGATGATCGGGAGCAGGGCACGTTTGCGGTCGGCGAGTTCGCCCACCACCATTTCCCGCTTCAATTCGAGGCCGGCGACGAAGAAGAAGACCGCCAGGAGCCCGTCCTGCGCCCACGTCCCGACCGTCAGGTTCAGGTGGAGTGCCTCCGGGCCGATCTGCCAGTCGCGCAGTGCGAAGTACGAATCCGAGACGGGGGAGTTCGCCCACACGAGGGCGACCGCCGCGGCGACGAGCAGGATCGAACCGCCGACCGTCTCGGTGCGGAGGTAGCGGGAGAGTTCGGAGCGGAGGGGCTGGGTCACCGGGGGCGCTCGCTTTCGATGTGGTCCGGGTACGGCAAATGCTCTGCCGACCAGACTTCCCGGCGCACCGAGAAGAGCTTATCCAATTTGCCAAGCGAAAGACACGAGGTGTTCAATTCCTAAGGAATGGACGCTCGTCCCAATAGTTGAAATAGCATCGTGCAGGAGTAAGTCGAGTGAGCAGTGCCGTCGATACGTCGAAGCCAGAACCGGACGGCGGGGCCACCGTCGCCGGCGTACCCAGAAGCCGGATCGTCGTCGCGAGCATGGTGGGAACATCCATCGAGTTCTACGACTTCTACATCTATGCCACCGCGGCCGTGTCGGTGTTCCCGCACCTGTTCTTCCCCAAGGGAAACGGCACCACCGCCCTGCTGGCGTCCCTCGCCACGTTCGGTCTGGCCTTCGTCGCCCGGCCGCTCGGCTCGATCCTGTTCGGCCACTTCGGCGACCGCATCGGACGCAAGACGACGCTCGTCGGCTCACTGCTCACCATGGGTATCGCCACGTTCGTGATCGGCCTGCTGCCGACGTACCACCAGATCGGCCTCGTCGCGCCCGCACTGCTGGCGTTGATGCGGTTCTGTCAGGGTCTGGGACTAGGCGGTGAGTGGAGTGGCGCGGCGTTGCTCGCGACCGAGACCGCGCAGAAGGGCAAGCGGGCCTGGGCCGCCATGTGGCCGCAGCTCGGCGCACCCATCGGGTTCTTCCTCGCCAACGGTCTGTTCCTGATCATCACGCTGTTCCTGGCCCACGACAACAGCAGCCCCGACCTGGACGGCGCGTTCCTCACCTGGGGCTGGCGTATCCCGTTCCTGCTCAGCGCGATCATGGTGATGATCGGCCTGTACGTGCGGCTGAAGCTCGAGGAGACGCCCGTGTTCGCCCGCGCCGTCGCGCGGGGCGAGAAGGTGAAGACCCCGCTGGCCGAGGTGTTCAAGACCAGCTGGCGTCAGCTGATCATCGGCACGTTCGTCATGCTCGCCACGTACACGCTCTTCTACATCATGACCACCTGGGTGCTCAGTTACGGCACCGGCAAGACTCCCGCCCAGGGCGGCACCGGAGCCGGCTTCCACTACACCGACTTCCTCGTCCTCCAGCTGATCGCGGTCCTGTTCTTCGCGGCCGCCGTCCCCGTGTCGGGGTGGCTGGCCGACCGCTTCGGTCGCCGCATCACGCTGCTCACCATCACCGGGTTCATCATGGTCTTCGGGCTCACGTTCGGCGTGATGCTGAACCAGGAGGGCATGGGCAACGCCCGCATGCTCGTGTTCCTGGCCATCGGAATGTTGTTGATGGGCATGACCTTCGGTCCGATGAGCGCCGTTCTGCCCGAGTTGTTCCCGACCAACGTGCGCTACACGGGTTCGGGGATCGCCTACAACACCGCCAGCATCCTCGGTGCCGCCGTCGCGCCGTTCATCGCCACCTGGCTCGCCACGTCGTACGGCGTCGGCTGGGTGGGCATCTACCTGCTGATCGCCGCCGCGCTCACGTTCGTGGCGCTGCTCGTCATGCGCGAGACCCGTGACCAGTCCCTCGACGACGTAGGGGCATAGCCCCCGTGCGCCTTTCTGGTAGTTCCAACTACCAGAAAGGCGCACGGGCTACGCCTATAGTTCTTGCATGGCGAAAGCCGTGCTGCTGTCCAGGACGGCCCGGATCCGGCTGCCGAAGCAGGATCTGTGGTCGTTCCTCGCCGATACCGATCGGCTCAACCGCAACATCGACTTGTCCCCGGTGCGCTTCGCTCCGATGCTGGACCGGCGGCGCAAGGGACACTATTCGGCGGAGACCCGTTCGTACGGGCGGCGGGTGCGGTACGAGGAGTTCCCGTTCGAGTGGATCGAGGGCCGCTTCTACCAGGTCCTTCGTCGGTTCTCTCGCGGTCCGCTCGCGGAGGTCTCCACGGGTGTCCGGCTTCGCCCGGTCGCCGACGAGACCGACGTCGAGGTGTTCGCCCGGATCGTCCCGCGGACCTGGTTCGGGTCGATCGTGGCGCGAACCCTGCTGGCGCGCACGGGAATACGGAAAACGGTGGCGCTCGCACGCGCGTTGGAACTCCACTTTCGCGACCCGCAGACGCACGCCGTGCCCGCGCTGCCGCCGTCGGAGCAACTCGACGCCGGCCGGCTGGAACTCCGCACAGCACAGCTGTCCCGATCGCACGATGCCCCGAATCTCATCGGGCGCTTGGCATCCCACCTGCGGACCGCCTCCGACCTGGAGGTGACGGGCATGCGGCCGTTCGAGCTGGCGGACCGCTGGGGTGTCGATCGGATGCAGCTGCTGTACGTCTTCCTCCACGCCGCGGACTGTGGACTGCTGGACCTGAGCTGGAGCGTGCTGTGCCCCGTCTGCCGGACCGTCCGTGAGGACGCCGGCCGGATGTCACAGTTGGCGAGCCGCGTCCACTGCGACACGTGCGACATCGCCTTCGACACCGACCTGGCGCGGTCGGTGGAGATCCGCTTCGACGTCAACCCGGCCGTGCGCCGGGCGGAACGGGCCCGGTACTGCATCGGTGGTCCGGCGAATTCACCGTCGGCGGTGGCTCAGCTGCGGCTCGAGCCGGGTGAGCAGCGTTCCGAGCACCTCGAACTCGACCCGGGGTGGCTGCGGCTCCGGTGCTATCAGGTGGGCTCCCCCGTGGCCTGCGAGGTCGGCCAGGCCGGTGGAACGCTGCGGGTCGAGTGCGGGCCCGGCGAACTCCGGGTGCGGAGTTCACCCGCCACCGACGGAGCGATCCGGCTGGAGGTCGCCAACCGGCTCCCCGGCGAAGCGCTGGTGGTGGTCGAGCGGGAGCGGTGGAAGGACGCCGCGGCGACCGGCGCGCTCGTCACGTCGCTCGACGGTTTCCAGGACCTGTTCCCGGACCAGGGGGTAGCGCCCGGCGACGAGATCGGGATCGCGAACCTGGCGGTGCTGTTCACGGATCTGAGCGGCTCGACTGCCCTGTACGAGCGCATCGGGGACGTCCGGGCGTTCGCGTTCGTGCAGAGCCATTTCCGCTACCTGCGTGACGCCGTGGTGCGCGAGAACGGCGGCGTCGTGAAGCAGATGGGCGACGCGGTCATGGCGACGTTCGCGGATGCGCGGGACGCCTGGTCGGCGGCGGCGTCGATGCAGTCCGGCTGGGACGACTTCCGTCGCGGGCACCTCGGCGGCGACGACTCGGTGGCGTTGAAAGTCGGGCTGCACCAGGGGCCCGCGGTGATGATCGACAACGATGGTCGGATCGACTACTTCGGCGCGACCGTCAACCTGGCGGCGCGGGTGCAGGGTTGTGCGGCGGGCGGCGACATCGTCCTGTCCCGGGCCGTTCACGACGACCCCGAGGTGGCACCGCTGCTGGCGGAATCGGACTACCGGTGCGACGTTTTCACGACCGGTCTGAAGGGAATCGGCGAGGAGCAGACGCTGTGGCGGCTTCGCCGCCCGTGAGTGGTTGAGGAGTGCAGGGACTCGTCAACCACTCACGGGGCGCGGAGCGCCCTACTTGCCGCGGATGGCGTCGAAGACCTTGGGGTCGACGAGCGTGGAGGTGTCGCCGAGGTCGCGGCCTTCGGCGATGTCCTTGAGCAGGCGTCGCATGATCTTGCCGGACCTGGTCTTGGGGAGTTCGGGGACGATCGTGATCTGGCGGGGCTTGGCGATCGGGCTGATCTCCCGGGACACTTCGGCCTTGAGTTCGGCGATGAGGGTGTCGCCGGTGTTCTCGACGCCTTCCCGGAGGATGACGAACGCGACGATGCCCTGGCCGGTGGTGTCGTCGGCGGCGCCGACGACGGCGGCCTCGGCGACACCGTGGTGCCCGACGAGGGCGGATTCGACCTCGGAGGTGGAGATGCGGTGCCCGGAGACGTTCATGACGTCGTCCACGCGCCCGAGCACCCACAGGGCGCCGTCCTCGTCGTACTTGGCGCCGTCGCCGGCGAAGTACCAGCCCTGCTCGGGGTAGCGGGACCAGTAGGTTTCGCGGTAGCGGTCCATGTCGCCCCAGATGCCGCGGAGCATCGCCGGCCACGGCTTGTCGAGCACGAGGTAGCCGGAGCCGCCGGCGCCGAGTTCGTTGGCGTCGTCGTCGACGATCTTCGCGGAGATGCCGGGCAGGGGTGCCATCGCGGATCCGGGCTTGGTGGCGGTGATCCCGGGAAGCGGGGAGATCATGATCGCGCCGGTCTCGGTCTGCCACCAGGTGTCGACGATCGGGGCCGTGTTTCCGCCGATCACCTCGCGGAACCACTTCCAGGCCTCGGGGTTGATCGGTTCGCCGACCGAGCCGAGGAGCCGGATCGAGGACAGGTCGTGGGCGTCGGGAATGTCCCTGCCCCACTTCATGAAGGTGCGCACCAGGGTGGGTGCGGTGTAGTAGATGCTGACGCGGTACTTCTCGATGATCTGGAAGTGGCGGTGCTCGTCGGGGGAGTTCGGGGTGCCCTCGTAGACCACCTGGGTGACGCCGTTCGAGAGTGGCCCGTAGACGATGTAGCTGTGGCCGGTGACCCAGCCGATGTCGGCGGTGCACCAGTACACGTCCTGCCCGGCCTTGTGGTCGAAGACGTTGTGGTGGGTGTACGACGCCTGGGTGAGGTAGCCGCCGGAGGTGTGGATGATGCCCTTGGGCTTTCCGGTGGTGCCGGAGGTGTACAGGATGAACAGCGGGTGCTCGGAGTCGAACGGCTGCGCCTGATGGGTGTCGGACGCCTTTTCGACGGTCTCGTGCCACCACAGGTCACGACCCTCGGTGGTGTCGACGTCGATCCCGGTGCGCTTGACGACGAGCACGTTCTTGACGGATGCGGCGCCGTCCACCGCTTCGTCGACGGCGGGCTTGAGGGGTGCGGCCTGGCCGCGGCGCCACTGTCCGTCGACGGTGACGACGAGTTTGGCTTCGGCGTCGTCGATGCGGGAGCGCAGGGCGGCGGCGGAGAAGCCGGCGAACACCACCGAGTGGGTCAGGCCGAGGCGGGCGCAGGCGAGCATGGTGATGATGGCCTCGGGGATCATCGGCATGTAGATCGCGACGCGGTCGCCGGCGACGAGTCCGAGGTCTGTGAAGGTGTTGGCGGCCTTGCTGACTTCGGCGAGCAGGTCGTTGTAGGTCAGGTCGCGGGTGTCGCCCGGTTCGCCTTCGAAGTGGATGGCGACGCGGTCGCCGTTGCCGGCGAGGACGTGGCGGTCGACGCAGTTGTAGGCGACGTTGAGCCGTCCGTTCACGAACCACTTCGCGACGGGCGCGTCGGACCAGTCGAGAACCTCGGAGAAGGGGGCGTGCCAGTGCAGGCGCTCGGCCTGCTTCGCCCAGAATGCGAGACGGTCTTCGTCGGCGGCAGCCTGGAGGTCGGGGCCGGCGTTCGCCGTTGCGGTGAACTCGGGGCTCGGCGGATACACCTGCGGGACGGAATCAGAATGTTCCGACTTCTCCGTCGCTCCGCTCGCCTGTGCTGCACTGGTCATTGTGGCCCGGCCTTCTTTCCAGTCTCGAATTCGGCACTTCTAGCACGTGTGAGGGTAGTCACATGGTCTCCCGAGCGCACCGTTGCAGAGGGTTGCATGCCCATATTCTGCGACGATCGGTCGGCTGGACGCGACGGACGGCGATCGGGTGCGACGAGTGGATACCCCTGCGCCGACGATGTTTCGATCAGGTGCCGATTGCACGAGTTTCGCCCGTCGTGGCTACACAGATTGAAACGTTGACTTATCGTCATCCCATCATTCGGGCTGCGCCCGGAACCGCTGCCCGGAACCACGCAGATCTGGGAGGATCGTTTTGCGCATCACACGTGTGGCAACCGCCGTTCTGGCGGTCGGCCTGGCAGCAGGGATGCTGTCCGCCTGCTCGTCCGGTGATTCGACGAGCGGGGGTGGTAGCGGAATCGTCAACGCCTGGGCAAGTGAACCGCAGAATCCGTTGATTCCCACCAATACGAGCGAGAATCAGGGCGGCCGCGTCGTCGACTCACTGTTCGCGGGCCTCGTTTCCTACGACTCCGACGGCGGGGTGAACAACGAGGTCGCCGAGTCGATCGAGACGACGGACGGCAAGAACTTCACCGTGAAGCTGAAGGACGGTTGGACGTTCACGGACGGCACGCCGGTCACGGCAGCCTCGTTCGTCGACGCCTGGAACTACGGCGCACTGTCCACGAATGCGCAGATCCAAGCGTCCTTCTTCGACCCGATCCAGGGCTACGACGAGGTGGCCGCCGAGAACCCGACGGTGCAGACCATGTCGGGACTGAAAGTGGTCGACGATTCCACGTTCACGATCGAACTGAAGCAGCCCGAGTCGGCATTCCCGGACCGCCTCGGATTCGCCGCGTACTACCCGTTGCCTGCGGTGGCGTACCAGGACATGGCGGCGTTCGGTGAGAATCCCGTCGGCAACGGTCCGTACATGATGTCCGGCCCCGGAGCGTGGCAGCACAACGTCCGGATCGACACCGTCGTGAACCCCGACTACAACGGCAACCGTAAGCCGAAGAACGCCGGCGTCGACTTCGTCATGTACAACAGCCTCGACACGGCGTACACGGATCTGCTCGCGGGCAACGTCGACGTTCTCGACCAGGTGCCGCCGAGCGCGGTCACGACGTTCGAGACCGACCTGCCGGGCCGCACCGTGAACCAGCCGTCCGCGACCATCGAGACGTTCACGATCCCGGGCCGGCTGCCGCACTTCAGCGGTGAGGAGGGCACGCTGCGCCGCCAGGCCATCTCCATGGCGATCAACCGCGACCAGATCACCCAGCAGATCTACAACAACACCCGCACCCCCGCGCTCGACTTCACCAGCCCCGCCATCGAGGGCTGGTCGGATTCGCTCGTCGGCAACGGCAACCTGAAGTATGACCCGGAGACGGCGAAGCGGCTGTGGGCCCAGGCCGACGCCATCGCCCCGTGGTCAGGCAGTTTCGAGATCGCGTACAACGGCGACGGCGGCCACAAGGAATGGGTCGACGCCACCGCCAACAACATCCGCAACACCCTCGGTATCGACGCGAAGGGCAAGGAGTACCCCACGTTCGCGCAGATCCGCACCGAGGCCACCAACCGCACCATCCCCAGCGCGTTCCGTTCGGGGTGGCAGGGCGACTACCCGCAGCAGTACGGCTTCCTCGCGCAGAACTACCAGACCGGCGGCAGCTCCAACGACGGCGACTACTCGAACCCCGAGTTCGACCGGCTTCTGCGTGCCTCCGCGGGTGAGGTCGATCCCGACAAGGCCCAGGAACTGCTGAACCAGGCGCAGGAAGTGCTCTTGCGCGACCTGCCTGCCGTCCCGACGTGGTACCGCAACGCCGCCAGCGGCTGGTCGGAGAACGTGTCGAACGTGGTCATCGACTGGAAGGGCATCCCGATGTACTCCGACATCGAGAAGAACTGACGCACCGGAGATTCTTCGACGACGGGTGGGGCCGCGAGCTGTCAGTTCGCGGCCCCGCTCGGAAGTACGAGCCGAGGCTACGGATTCCTGACGTCACTGCTCCCGACGAATAGGAGGTGATCCGATGCTCTGGTACGTCGGTCGCCGTTTGCTCCAGATGATCCCGGTGTTCCTCGGGGCCACGTTCCTGATCTACGCGATGGTGTTCCTGCTGCCCGGAGACCCGATTGCCGCGCTGGCCGGCGACAAGGCACTCAGCCCCGCGGTGGCGGCCCAACTCCGTGAGCGATACCACCTCGACGAGCCGTTCCTGACGCAGTACCTCCTGTATCTGAAGGGCATCTTCACCCTCGACTTCGGTACGTCCTTCTCCGGCCGCCCCGTCAGTGAGGTTCTGGCGCAGGCATTCCCGATCACCATCAAGTTGTCCCTGATGGCGCTCGCCATCGAGGGGATCTTCGGGATCGGCTTCGGCCTGTGGGCCGGACTCCGCAAGGGCGGCATCTTCGACAGTTCCGTCCTCCTCGTGAGCCTGGTGATCATCGCGATCCCGATCTTCGTCATCGGCTTCCTGGCCCAATTCTTCGTCGGCGTGAAATGGGGGTTGGTGCCGCCGACGGTCGGGGGCAACACCAGTTTCAAGAATCTGCTGCTGCCCGCGTTCGTCCTCGGGTCGGTGTCGTTCGCGTACGTACTCCGGCTCACCCGGACGTCGGTCGCCGAGAACCTCACCGCCGACTACGTGAGAACCGCGACGGCCAAGGGTCTTTCGCGGCGCCGCGTGGTGCAGGTGCACGTGCTGCGGAATTCGCTGATCCCGGTGGTCACGTTCCTCGGCGCCGACCTCGCGACCCTGATGGGCGGCGCGATCGTCACGGAGGGCATCTTCAACATCAACGGTGTCGGCGGCACGATCTACCAGGCGGTCACCCGCGGTGAGGCGCCGACGGTGGTGTCCTTCGTGACGGTGCTGATCGTCATCTATCTGCTCGCCAACCTGCTCGTCGACCTCCTGTACGCCGCGCTCGACCCGAGGATTCGCTATGTCTGAGAAAGTGGAGAACGAGTCGCCTCGGACGGGCGACCGGAAGACCCGTCAGGCGCATTTCGTGGCACCCGAAGAAGTGGCGGCGCCGGGAGAGACCGACGCCGTCCACATCGACCAGCCGCCGACGAGCATGTGGTCGGATGCGTGGCGGGACCTCCGCAAACGTCCGCTGTTCCTGGTCGCCACGGTGATCATCGTCGTGGTGATCGCCGTGGCAGGCTTCCCCGGTCTGTTCACCGGCACCGACCCCAGGTTCTGCGATCTCGCGTTCAGCATGCAGGGTCCGTCGGCGGGGCACTGGTTCGGATTCGACAAGCAGGGCTGCGACATCTACTCCCGCACGATCTACGGGGCGCGGGCGTCGGTGCTGGTGGGTGTCGGTGTCACGTCGATCGTGCTCGTCGTGGGCGTGGTGTTCGGTGCGGTCGCCGGGTTCTACGGCGGCTGGGCCGACTCGCTGCTGTCCCGGATCGCCGACATCTTCTTCGGTATCCCGCTCATCCTCGCCGCGATCGTCCTGATGCAGCTGTTCGCCGACCGCACCATCTGGACGCTGATCGTCGTCCTGGCGCTGTTCGGGTGGCCTCAGATGGCGAGAATTGCTCGTGGCGCGGTGATCTCGGCGAAGAACAACGACTACGTGATGGCGTCGCGGGCGCTCGGTGTGTCGAACGTGCGCACCCTCGTCCGGCACGTGCTGCCGAACTCCCTCGCCCCGATCATCGTGATCGCGACCATCTCGCTCGGCACCTACATCGTGGCCGAGGCGACGCTGTCGTTCCTGGGCATCGGGCTGCCGTCCACCGAGATCTCGTGGGGCGGAGACATCAGCACGGCCCAGGTCACGCTGCGTCAGGGGTCACCGATCCTGTTCTACCCGGCAACCGCGCTGGCGATCACGGTGCTCGGTTTCATCATGATGGGCGACGCTCTGCGGGACGCGCTCGATCCCAAGGCCAGGAAGAGGTGAGCGCGGTGCCCACGAACGAATCGGCCGGACCGCAGAATTCGGCCGACGAGGTGCCGTTGCTCGAGATCCGGGACCTGGAGGTGTCGTTCCAGTCGCATTCCGGGCTCGTGCCCGCGGTGCGCGGTGTCAGCCTCACGGTGTATCCGGGGCAGACGGTGGCGATCGTCGGTGAGTCCGGTTCGGGTAAGTCCACGACCGCGCACGCGATCATCAACCTGCTGCCCGGGACGGGCAAGGTGACCGGCGGTCAGATCCTGTTCGAGGGGCAGGACCTCGCGGAGGCGTCCGAGCGCGAGTTCGTCGCGCTGCGCGGTCAGAAGATCGGGCTCGTCCCGCAGGACCCGATGTCCAACCTCAACCCGGTGTGGAAGGTCGGCTTCCAGATCGAGGAGGCGTTGGAAGCCAACGGGATCGAGAAGGGCAAGGCCGCAAAGGCGCGTGCCGCCGAGCTGCTCGAGGAGGCCGGACTCGCCGACGCCGAGGACCGCCTGGGCCAGTATCCGCACGAGTTCTCCGGCGGCATGCGCCAGCGCGCCCTCATCGCAATCGGGCTGTCGGCCCGCCCGCAACTGCTGATCGCGGACGAGCCCACGTCGGCCCTCGATGTCACGGTCCAACGCCAGATCCTCGACCATCTCGACGGTCTCACCAACGAGCTGGGCACCGCGGTCCTGCTCATCACCCACGACCTCGGCCTGGCCGCCGAGCGGGCCGAGCACCTGATCGTCATGAGCAAGGGGCGGGTGGTCGAGGCCGGGCCGGCATTGGAGATCCTGCAGCGGCCGCGCCACCCGTACACCCGGAAGCTGGTGGCGGCGGCGCCGTCGCTGGCGTCGCAACGCCGGAGTTCTTCGCTGGCCCGGGCGGACGTCCGGGAGCACGCCCTGGAGGTGGTCGGCGAGGCCGAACAGCACGGCGAGATCGGCGTCGAGTTCGGCAAGGCCACCGACGACGTGGTCGTGGCCACCGGGCTGACCAAGGTGTTCAAGCTCCGGCACGGGCTGCGGAAGTCCACCGACTTCACCGCCGTCGACGACGTTTCGTTCGCGGTCCGCCGCGGGACGACCACGGCCATCGTCGGCGAGTCGGGGTCGGGTAAGTCGACGGTCGCGCAGATGGTCCTCGGGCTTCTTGCGCCGTCGTCGGGGAATGTCGTGTTCGACGGCAAGGACGTCGCGACGCTGGACCGCCGCGAGACGCTCGCGTTCCGTCGCCGGGTGCAGCCGATCTTCCAGAATCCGTACGGCACGCTCGACCCGATGTACTCGATCTTCCGCACCGTCGAGGAGCCTCTGCGCACCCACAAGGTGGGGACGAAGGCGGAGCGGGAAGCACGGGTACGCGACCTGCTGGACAAGGTGGCGCTGCCGGCTTCGGTGATGCGGAGGTTCCCGAACGAGCTGTCCGGTGGCCAGCGGCAGCGGGTGGCGATCGCCCGGGCGCTGGCGCTGCAGCCGGAGATGGTGGTGTGCGACGAGGCGGTGTCGGCGCTCGACGTGCTGGTCCAGGATCAGATCCTGACCCTGCTGAACGACCTGCAGGCAGAGCTGGGGTTGACGTACCTGTTCATCACCCACGACCTGGCGGTGGTGCGGCAGATCGCCGACGACGTGCTCGTCATGTCCACCGGCGCGATCGTGGAGAAAGCGACCACGGACGAGGTCTTCACGTCCCCGCGGGAGGAGTACACGCGGAAGCTGCTGGATGCGATTCCCGGCGGATCGATCCGGCTCGGCGCCTGACGCGGGACCGCGCCGGGTAGCGTTCCGGTACGTGAGCGACCCGTTGCAGCCCCTCGTCGACCTTCCCGGCGTCCGTGAAGCCGCGGACCGTGCGCGCGACGCGCTCGGTGCGGTTCACCGTCACAAGACCAACCGGCGCGGCTGGCCGACCACGGCGGCCGAGGCGGCGGTCCGGGCGGCCCGCGCCTCGGCGTCGCTGGACGGCGGCAGCACCGAGTTACCCGCGCCCGGCGAGGCCGGCGACCCGATTCTGTCGGGGTCGCTGCGGGTCGGGCAGGCCCTCGACGGTGACGCCCTCACCCTTCTGCAGTCCACCTGGCAGCGGGCACCCCTGCAAGCGCTCGCGCGGCTGCATCTGCTGGCCGCGGCCGATCTCGTGGAGGATCAGGAATCGCTCGGCAGGCCGCGTGCCGGGTCCGGCGTCGCGGAGCGGCTCGACGGTCTCGCCCAGCTCGTGACGGGGGGAACGGCTGCGCCCGCGCCGGTACTGGCGGCCGTGGTGCACGGGGAATTGTTGACGCTGAAGCCGTTCGGAGTCGGCGACGGTATCGTCGCGCGCGCCGCGTCACGTCTGGTTTCCGTGGCGAGCGGGCTCGATCCGCACAACCTCGGGGTCCCGGAGGTCAGCTGGTTGCGGCGGCAGCAGGCGTACCGCAACGGGGCTGCCGCGTTCGCGTCGGGCGAGCCGGAGGGTGTCGGCAGTTGGGTCGTCCTCTGCTGCGGCGCTCTGGAGGCCGGAGCGCGGGAGGCCACGTCGATCGCGGAGGCCGCAGCGAGTTAGCCGAAATATCCTGCGCTACAAGAATTCCCGAACATGTGAAACGGGCGGCGCTGCCGACTGCTGTCGACTTCGCCGCCCGTTAGCACGGACAACCGGTTACCAAGCGTGCAATGTGGGTTGTGTGGGTGGCCTCGGCGAGAGTCCGAATATCGTCGGGTCGTCCTTGCAACCTGTGCAGGGTCCTTGCCGGTGAAGACTCGAGTCTCGCAGGCCCACAACGCTTCTGCCCTTATAGTGGCTTATGCTTCGCGTGGGTACCTAGTGCCCGTGCTGGGAATCCTGGTCGGGAGATCGATCCTTCTCTTCTGGGTCGACCTTGGCCTTCCGTTCTTCCGTAACTCCTTTGTACCCCGTGACCCCCCTCACAGCAAGTATCAAATTCGGTTTGTGACCGTGTCGCGGGTTGCGGCGGTCAGCGCTTGCGGCGCAACACTCCATACGTGAATGCGCCCGCGACCAGGGCCCCGACGCTCACCGCCGCCGTGGTCGCGACGGTGGTGGCGGACGGCGCCTGGAGGCGTGCCCGGAGGGAGACCGGATTCGAGAAAGTCAATATGGGCCAACCGTTTCCGGCCGCGGCCTTCCGCAACGCCCGGTCCGGGTTGACCGCAGTCGGGTGGCCGACCGCGGTCAGCATCGGGAGATCGGTCACGGAGTCGGAGTAGGCGTAGCATGCCGACAGGTCGTAGTGGTATTCGTCGGCCAGTTGCCGCATCGCGTCCACTTTGCCTTCGCCGTAGCAGTAGAACTCCACCTCGCCCGTGTAGAGCCCGTCCGCGACCGCCATGCGGGTGGCAGTGCTGCGCGTGGCCCCGAGTGCTTCGGCGATCGGCGCCACCACCTCCTCGCCCGACGCCGAGACCACGATGACGTCGTGGCCGCGCAGCTTGTGGTCTGCGATGAGGTCGGCGGCCTCGGCGAACACCAGGGGGTCCACGATGTCGTGGAGGGTTTCGGCGACCACGGACCGGACCTGGTCCACGTTCCAGCCCGCGCACATGCTCGTGAGGTAGGCGCGCATCCGCTCCATCTGATCGTGGTCCGCGCCCGACAGCAGGAACAGGAACTGCGCGTAACTGCTCTTGAGGACCGATCGGCGGTTGATCAGGCCCTGGTCGAAGAACGGTCTGCTGAACGCGAGGGTGCTGGATTTCGCGATGATCGTCTTGTCGAGGTCGAAGAATGCGGCAACCCGACCTGTCTCGGTGTGTCGACCTGTCTTGGCACTGCTCTGTGGCTTCGCGGTCACAATTCCCAAGGATATGCGGACTTCGGGTCGGGTGGGGGTTCGTATGAACGGCCTGAGGAAGGGTCTTTCGGCACTATCGACACGACGGAACGTTCAACAGTTGAACTTGCAAATACTGATCGGGGGAGGTGTAGTATTGCTGATGTCCGGATTTGATCCGGGCGATGTTCAGCCCGACCCCCCGGGGCTGAACACTGACGACCCTCGCCTCCTCCCCCCCTGGCGAGGGTCGTCCTCTGAGTGCGGCAGGTCTGCCGCCTCTCTCGGATCGGTACAAAAATTGGTGCGGTAGTACCAGTTTTTATCCACAGGGCCGAAGTTGTCCACAGTTCGAGCCGAGCCCCTTCCGGCGGTCGCCGGCAGCGGGCACGCTCGCTGCATGGACGCAGAAGGCGGGGGTGAAGTGCTGGTTCTGGTCGACGACCCGGCGCTGTTGCACAGCATCAGGCGCGTGGCGGCAGCGGCCGACCGGGCACTGAACGAGGTCGACGTCGCCGACGCCCGGCACGTCTGGGGGAGTGCCCCGATCGTCGTGCTCGACGCACGCGCAGCCGCCGCGTGCCGCAACCGGCTCCCACGCCGGCGCCGTGTGGTGCTGCTGTGCGACGGGCCGCCGGGCATCGACGAGTGGCGGATCGCGACCGCGGTCGGTGCGGAACACGTGCTCGCGGTGCCCGAGGACGAGTCGGCGCTGGTCGCGGTGCTCGGCGAACAACCTCAGCGTCCCGAGGCGGACGGCACCGTCGTCGCCGTCGTCGGCGGATGTGGCGGGGCGGGTGCCTCCACGCTGGCCGCGGCGACAGCCCTCGCCGCGGCGTCGCGACAGCGGCCCACGCTTCTGCTCGACACCGACTCGTGGGGCTCCGGACTCGACGTCCTGCTGGGCATCGAGGACGTGCCCGGACTGCGGTGGTCGGGTCTGTCGATCGAGGGTGGCCGGATCTCCTCGGGCGCGC
The DNA here is from genome assembly GCF_012396235.1 of Rhodococcus opacus. Taxonomy (GTDB): domain Bacteria; phylum Actinomycetota; class Actinomycetes; order Mycobacteriales; family Mycobacteriaceae; genus Rhodococcus_F; species Rhodococcus_F opacus. The sequence goes on from NZ_JAAXPA010000003.1 coordinate 404,426, forward strand.
TGAGGGACGCACTCCCCGCTTGTGGCGAGTGGCTGCGGGTGCTCGCCTGCAGCAGGACGGGGCACGGCGCCGGCCCGACAGCGGCCGCGGTCCGTGCGGTCACCGATGCCGGCCGCCATGCGGGCGATCTGGTCGTGTGCGACGTGTCCCGGTTCCCCGGCCCGGCCACGGAGACCGTCCTCGAACTCGCCGATCTGGTGGTCCTCGTCGTGCCCGCCACCGTCCGGGCCTGCATCGCCGCGGGAAAGGTGTCGCAGTGGATCACCGAGAGGAACCCCAACCAGGGACTCGTGGTTCGCGGCCCGGCACCCGGTGGGCTCCGCGGCGCCGACGCGGCGGAGGTTCTCGATCTGCCGCTGATCGCGTCGATGCGCGCCGAGCGCGCGCTCACCGGAATGCTCGAACACGGCGGCCTCAGGCCGGGCCGGCGCTCCCCGCTGGGCGCCGCTGCCGAGGCGGTCCTCGACACGGTCGGCAGCAGACCGCGGTCGCGGGAGTGGGCGGCATGAGTTCCCTCGTCACCCCCGACCTCCTCGACCGTGTGCGCGAACGTCTCGCGCACACGTCCGGCGAGCCGACACCGGCCACGGTCGCCGCTGCCATCCGCACCGAGTCCGGTGGCGTGCTCGGCGACACCGACCTGCTCGGGGCGCTGCGGGTGCTCATGACCGAACTCACCGGCGCCGGCCCGCTCGAGACGTTGCTGACGGAACCCGGAGTCGCGGACGTGCTCGTCACCGCGCCCGACCGCGTGTGGGTCGACCGAGGCCGCGGCCTCGAACGCGCGGCTGTCCGGTTCACCGACGAGGCGGCGGTGCGCAGGCTCGCGCAACGTCTCGCGCTGTCTGCCGGACGCCGCCTCGACGACGCTCAGCCGTGGGTCGACGGAAGGCTGCGGGACGTCGGAAACGGCTCGTTCGGTGTGCGGCTGCATGCCGTCCTCGCTCCCGTGGCTCAGGGCGGAACCTGCCTGTCGCTGCGGGTGCTGCGCCCGGCGACCCAGGGGCTCGGGGCGCTCGTCGCGAGCGGTGCCGTGGCGGAGGCGGCCCACGACCTGCTGGTGACGATCGTGCACGCGCGGCTCGCCTTCCTGGTCACCGGCGGCACCGGCGCAGGCAAGACCACGCTGCTGGCCGCGTTGCTGGGTGCGGTGGACCCGGCGGAACGGATCGTGTGCGTGGAGGACGCCGCGGAGCTGGCGCCGACGCACCCGCACGTGGTCCGGCTCGTGGCTCGGGCGCCCAACGTGGAGGGCGTGGGTGAGGTGACCGTCCGGGATCTCGTCCGTCAATCCCTGCGGATGCGCCCCGATCGGATCGTCGTCGGCGAGGTTCGCGGCGCCGAGGTCGTCGACCTGCTGACGGCGCTCAACACGGGTCACGACGGCGGCGCCGGGACGGTGCATGCCAACTCGCCCGAGGAGGTTCCGGCGCGGCTCGAAGCGCTTGCGGCACTGGGTGGAATGGACCGCTCGGCGTTGCACAGTCAGCTGGCCGCCGCGGTCCAGGTGGTTCTGCACGTCCACCGGGCTTCGAGCGGGGCGCGGCGGCTGACGCAGATCGGTGTCGTCACTCGCGACGAGTACGGGCACGTCACGATCGTGCCCGCCTGGAACCACGACACGGGTGAGGGTCCGGCGGTGGACCGGCTCCGCCACTTGTGTTCTCGTCGTGGACCGGAGGATTCGGGGACGGAGGTGCCGGCGTGATCGCCGGTCTGGTGGTGCTTGCCTGCGCAGTGCTGACTGTGCCGTCCGCGAGGTCGCGGCCGCGGTTGCTCGCGGTCACGGGCAGGGAAGGCCCCCGTCGCCGGTTGCGTCTGCCCTGGGTGGTTCCGGCGGCGCTCGCCGGCATCCCGATCGTGTACGAACTGGGGGGACTGTGGGCGGTCCTCGCCGCGACGATCGTCTGTGCAACAGTGCGTTTCAGATCGGTGCGACGCAGTGCGGCGAAAGCGAAGGACGCCGATCTGCGTGTCGTACTGTCGAGTCTCGAGGTGGTGACGGCGGAACTTCGGGTGGGCGCCCATCCGGCTGCCGCATGCCAGACGGCGGCCGACGAAGCGGCAGGCAGTGTGTCGGCGGCATTCCGGGCCGCGTCGGCGCGCTCGCGGCTCGGAGGATCGGCCGCCGACGGGTTCCGGATCGCGGATTCCCGCGTCGGTACCGAGTTGGGGCGGATCGCCGATATCTGGGCGGTGGCCGACGCGTACGGTCTCGCGCTGGCGGAACTGCTCGAAGCGGCACGGACGGACCTGTTGGGACGCAGTCGCTTCCGTCAGCGAACGGAGGCGTCGCTGGCCGGGGCGAGGGCGACGGCGACCGTACTGGCTGGGCTGCCGCTCCTGGGTGTCGGTCTCGGTCAGATGATGGGGGCGGCCCCTCTGACGGTGCTGTTCGGAGGCGGTGTGGGTGGCATCCTGTTGCTGCTCGGTGCGGGGCTGGTGTGCGCGGGCCTGTTGTGGACCGACCGGATCACCGGACGGGTGACGGGATGATCTGGTGTGCGGTACTTCTCCTCGCCTGCGCCGTGCTGGTGCTGCCCGCACCCAGATCGCCGGTGCAGCGACTGCGCGCCGACGGCGTCGGCCCGGGTGATGCGGCGTCCGCGGTGGACGAGGGCGCGCGCCGCGAGGACCCGCTCGCGATCGCCGCGGCCTTCGACCTGCTGGCAGCGTGCCTGCGCGCCGGACTGCCCGTCGCGACCGCGGCGCAGGCCGTGTCGCGGTCGGCGCCCGCGCCGTTGTCGGAATCGCTTCGCCGCGCCGCGGACCTGCTGTCGCTGGGGGCGGATGCGGCGACCGCATGGGAGGCGGCGGCGTCGGACCCCGCCACCGAATCCCTTGCCCGCATGGCGCGCCGGTCGGCCGCATCGGGATCGTCGCTCGCCGGTTCCATGACGGAACTCGCCGCCGACGGCCGAGTCCAGGTCGAACACCTGGCGGCGGCGTCGGCCGAACGCGCGGGCGTGCTCATCAGCGGTCCTCTCGGGCTGTGCTTTCTTCCGGCATTCCTCTGTCTCGGCATCATCCCGGTCGTCGTCGGGCTGGCCTCGCGGGTGCTGGACGGCGGACTGATGTGACACATCGACACTTCCGGCGCAGAACCGCTGCGTCGGACACTCTGAAGGGGGAACACCATGGAACACGGAATCCGGGCGCTGGCGGGAGTTCGGGCGTTGGCGGAAGGTCGGGCACTGACCACCCGCTTGATTCTGCTCGCGACGGACGAGGACGGAATGTCGACGGCGGAGTACGCCATCGGCACCATCGCGGCCGCGGCCTTTGGCGCCGTGCTGTATTCGGTCGTCACCGGCGACAGCATCGTCACGGCGTTGACGAACATCATCGACAAAGCGCTGAACACCGCGGTGTGATGAGTGCTGCCGAGAACCTGCGCCGGTCGGAGGCCGGCGGCGTGACGGTCGAGGCGGCCATCGCGATTGCATCGATCGTGGCGGTGGTCGTGCTGTGTGTCGGCGCGATCACCGCGACGACACTGCACGTCCGGTGTGTCGACTCGGCCCGCGAGGCAGCACGGCTCGCTGCCCGTGGAGATCGCGAGTCGGCGATCTCCACGGCGGCGAGAGTGGCACCCGATGGCGCCGACGTGTCGGTCCGGACCGAGGGGGAGTTCGTCGTCGCGACCGTGCGGGCACGCAGTCCACTCCTTCCGCTCGTGAACATCTCCGCGGAGGCGGTGGCGGCTCTCGAACCCACTGTGCCCGGATGGAGCGGAGGAGGGCCGTGAGTTCGGGGGCCACCGACGACCGCGGGTCCGCGACCGTGACGGGGTGCTGTGCGCTCGCGGCGCTGGTAATGGTCACGGCGTTGCTGGTGCACGTCGGCTCGGCGGTGTCGGTGCGGCACCGGGCGCAGTCCGCCGCAGATCTGGCCGCCCTCGCCGCGGCCGTCGGGCTGGACCGCGGCACCGACGCGGCGTGTGCCGCGGCCCGGGACGTCGCGGGGCGCATGCGCACCGAAGTCGTGTCCTGTGAGGTCGACGACTGGGACGTCGAGGTCGCGGTCACCGCACCGGTGCTTCTGTCCTCGCTGGGTGTCCGGGATGCCCGCGCCGTGGCGAGGGCAGGTCCCGCGGAGTGACGTCGAAGCGAGGAGGCAGGCCGGTGACGCGCATCACGCCAGCGTGTGCGAGGTTTTGGCAATTATGACCAGATTCGGAATAATCCCCCGCTCAGGAAGTATTGGACGGCATGGATCCTGTGATGCGAGTCTCACTGATGTGAGCTGGTTTTCATCCACACCACTCCCTTTGGCGAGAGAGGGCATCACATGACCACGGCACCACCGAAGCGGACCGAGGCCGAGACAAAGGCGCGGAGGGCGGGCATCGCCTCGTTCATCGGCACCACGATCGAGTGGTACGACTTCTACATCTACGGCACCGCGTCGGCGCTGGTCTTCGGTCAGGTGTTCTTCTCCGACACCCTGCCGGCGGGCATGGGCACGCTGCTCGCGTTCGTCACCCTGTGGGCCGGGTTCCTCGCCCGTCCCATCGGCGGCATCGTCTTCGGCCATCTCGGCGACAAGATCGGTCGAAAGAACACGCTGGTCATCACACTCATGATGATGGGCACCGCCACCGTCGGAATCGGACTCCTGCCCTCCTACGCGCAGATCGGAATATGGGCACCCGCCGCCCTGGTGTTCCTCCGGGTCGTTCAGGGTGTGGCAGTGGGCGGTGAATGGGGCGGGGCGGTCCTGATCGCCAGTGAGAACGCACCCAAGGGGAAGGGGATTCTGTACTCGGCGTTCGCCCAGCAGGGGTCGCCCGCCGGAAACCTCCTGGCGACGATGGCGTTCTTCCTGCTCTCCGCCATGCCCACCCCGGCGTTCGTGCTCTACGGCTGGCGCATCCCGTTCCTGATCTCCGCGGCCCTGGTGATCGTCGGCATGATCATCCGTCTCAAGCTCGAAGAGTCGGACGCGATGAAGACCGTGCTGAAGCGCAAGAAGACCGTCGCACTGCCGATCGGTGAGGTGCTGCGCAAGCATTGGGTCCTCGTCCTCCTCGGTGCAGGCGCGCTGCCCCTGGCCCAGGTGACGTACTTCAAGAACACCTTCGCGTTGTCCTGGGCCACCAGCGAACTCGGCTACGACCGGGGCACGTTCCTCGGCGCCATCGCCATCGCCCTCGTGGTCCAGTTCATCGTGCAGCCGTTCGGCGCCGTCCTGGTGTCCCGGATCGACATGCGGAAAGCCATGTGCATCATGGTGATTCCCGAGTTCGTCCTCATGCCGGCAATGTTCTTCGCGATCCGGACCGAGAACTTCGCCATTGCCGTCGTCGTGATGTGCCTCGCGACCATTCCGCACTCGATGTTCTACGGCGCCATCGCCGGAGTGCTCGCGCGTGCCTTCCCCGCCAACATCCGCTACACCGGTCTTTCCGCGGCCTATCAGCTGTGTTCGCTGGTCGTCGGCGGCGGCACCCCGGTGCTGGCGCAGTGGATGCTCAACTCGTCCGGAAACATCGTCGGCGTTGCATTCGTGTCGGCCGGCTATGCCGCCGTCTCCCTGGTCTGCACCCTGTTGTTGCTGAACCGGACCGGATTCGACGCGCGCCGGTTGTCGACCGCGGAGCAATCCGACGCGGACGAACTGCAGCTCGACATCGATGAGGAGGATGCGGTGGACACCGCTCCGAGTGCAGGGCAGGCCCGTGCGACAGCCCACACCTGACCGTGCAGGTCATTCCGGAGTGGGCAATGCCTCCTCGGACAGCCTGAGGACTTCCCGCAAGGCGGCGTTGTCGTCGTCCGCTCGCCACGCGATCCGCAGTTGCAGGGTGCTGGGACCGCCGAGCAGCGGGAGGAACACGACATCCGGGTTGTTCACGTTCTCGGCCACGGAGGAGACGGTCAACGCGCAGCCGACCTCCGCGGACACCAACGCCATCAGCGCCATCGAGTCCGGCGCGCTCTGCACGATCCGGGGCGTGAAACCGGCGTCGTGGGCCGCCCTCTGCAGGGAGTCACGCAGCGCCGATCCGGGATCGGCGGGCAACGTCACCCAGGGCTCGGTGGCCAGTTCCTCGATGCGAACGCCGTCCCTGCCTGCGAGCGGGTGGTCGGTGGGCAGGGCCACCACGAAGTCCTCGTTGAGGATGACGCGGGACGCGATGCCCGGCGGGGTGAAGATCCACCGGACCAGACCGATGTCGAGGGTTCCGTCGAGAAGCTTGTTCAGTGCTTCGCTCGCGAAAGCGGAACTGTCCAGGACGAATTCGATACCCGGGTGGGTGTGCCGGACGAGTTTCGCCCACCGCCCGATGAGCAGGTGGGACGAGACTCCGGCGAAGCCGATGCGGACCCGGCCGACCTGTCCGCGCCCGGCGGCGGCGACGGCGATTTCCGCGAGCCGGCAGGCGTCCAGGATCTCGCGTGCCGGGCCGAGCAGTGCCTCACCGGCGGAGGTCAACCGGACGTTCCGCGTGTTTCTTTCGAAAAGAGTTGCCCCGAGCTGCTTTTCCAGTCGCCGAATCGTGCGGCTCAGCGGCGGCTGGGCCGAGTGCAGGCGCTGTGCGGCGCGGCCGAAGTGCAACTCCTCGGCGACCGCGAGAAAGGCAGTGATCTGAGAAATCTCCACGGGAGAACTATTGCAGTTCCGGCAACAGATTTGTCAACACTATTGAGTCAAACGGCGGTAATCCGGTGGGGAAGGTCCCGAGGCGACGTCCCGTCGTTCCGGAGAAGGGCATGGCGATGAGCAAAGTGGTCAGCATGGCGGAAGCCATAGGAACGTACGTCGAAGACGGCATGACCGTGTGCCTCGAGGGCTTCTCGCATCTCATCTCGTTCGCGGCTGCGCACGAGATCATCCGGCAGCAGCGGCAGAACCTCACGCTGTGCCGGATGACTCCCGACATCGTGTCGGATCAACTCGTGGCCGCCGGTTGTGTCACCAAGCTCGTGGCCTCGTTCTTCGCGAGCGGATCCGCCGGATCGCTGCACGAGTTGCGACGCCGTATCGAGCATCACGATCCGGTGGCCCTCGAGGTCGAGGAGTACAGCCACTACGGAATGGTCTGCCGCTATCAGGCGGGCGCCGCGCGCCTGCCGTTCTTTCCGCTGCGCTCCTATGCCGGAAGCGACCTTCCGCGGCTCAATCCCCGAATTCGGCTCGTCGACGATCCCTACGGGGAGGGCACCGTGTACGTCGTGCCTCCGCTGAACCCGGACGTCACCATCGTTCACGCGCAGCGCGCCGACCGTCACGGCAACGTGCAGATCTGGGGTATCTCCGGGGTGCAGCAGGAAGCGGTGTACGCCGCGGGGAAGGCGATCGTGGTCGTCGAGGAGATCGTCGACGACGAGGTCGTCCGCTCCGACCCCAGTCGCACGCTGATCCCTTCTCACGCGGTCGATGCCGTCGTCGTCTGTCCGCGCGGGGCGCATCCGTCCTACGTGCAGGGCTACTACGACCGGGACTGCGCGTTCTACCGACGCTGGACCGCGATCAGCAAGGACTCCGCACTCCTGCAGGCATGGCTGAAGGAGTGGATCCACGGCACCGCGAATCACGACGAGTACCTGGACAAACTCGGCGGCGACTACTGGAACGACCTCGCCGTCGAGCCGCGATTCTCCGAACCAGTCGACTACGGGAGCCGGATATGACCACAGCACCAGTCGGAGCGATCTCGGCGACCGAGGTCATCGTGTCCGTTGCCGCCCGCGAACTCGCCGGGAAGGGGCGCGTCTTCGCCGGCGTCGGACTCCCGACGCTCGCCGTCGATCTGGCCAAGCGGACCAGCAACCCGGACGTCGAACTGATCTACGAATCGGGAGTGTGCGGCGCGCACCCCGCCGCGATGGCCGAGGGCATCGCCGACTCGGTCGTCGTGTCGGGCGCGGAGTCGGTGGTGTCGATGTCGGCGCTGTTCGGCTACGTGCTGCAGGGCGGCAACGTCGACGTCGGATTTCTCGGCGCGGCCCAGATCGACCGGTACGGGAGCCTCAACACCAGCATCATCGGAGACTGGGACAAGCCGACGGTCCGGTTGCCCGGTGCCGGTGGCGCCGTGGAGATCATGCCCAACGCCGGCGAGATCTTCGTGGTGATGCGGCGACACGACCCGAGCGCTTTCCCCGCGGAACTCGACTTCTGCACGTCGCCGAGTCCCGTCCGGGCCCGGGCGGCAGGTGACGGGATCATGCCTCGGGGCCGAGGGGTGACGAAGGTGTTCACGAACCTCGGGGTGCTGTCGCGGCAGGGTCCGTTCGACGAACTCGAGCTGGTCAGCGTGCACGAGGGGGTCACTGTCGACGACGTGCGAGCCCAGACCGGCTGGGAGCTGAAGGTCGCGGACGATCTCACGGTCACCGCCCCGCCGACCGGCGAGGAGATTCACCTGCTCCGCGACGTGATCGACAAGGTTCGGCTGTATCTGCGCTGACCGGGAGACCGTCAGCCGAGCGAGGCCAGAACCGCCGTGAGGACCCGGATCGCGCCGTCCTTGTCGAGGGGATCGTTGCCGTTTCCGCACTTCGGTGAGTACACGCAGGACGGGCACCCCGAGGTGCATTCGCACGATTCGATCGCCTCGCGGGTCGCGCCGAGCCAACGGGTGAGTTCGGCGTGACCTCGGTCGGCGAATCCTGCGCCACCTGCGTGACCGTCGTAGACGAACACGGTGGGAAGTCCGGTGTCGGCGTGCAACGCGGTCGAGACGCCGCCGATGTCGCCTCGATCGCACACCGCGACGAGAGGCAGGAGGCCGATCGCGGCATGTTCGGCGGCGTGGAGCGAACCGGGCACGCGTTCGGCCGGAACACCCGCCTGCACCAGAAGTTCCGGGGTGATCGTGTACATCACCGCACGGGTGGGGAGGGTCTGCCTCGGCATGTCCAGTTCGACCGCGTCGAGAACCTCGCCCGAAGACAGTCGTCGGAGGTATCCGATCACCTGATGGGTCACCTCGACCTCGACGAGCGCGACCTCGACGTCGCCGAACTGCTTCTGCTCGAGAACGGAGGTGACCGTGATCTCGGTGGTCTCGCGGGCCGAGGTCGTCCAGTCGGGGTCCTCCGCGTGCACCAGGGCGAGTCCCTGGTCGAGATCGAGTTCGTCGACGACGTACGACTCACCCTGATGGATGTGGACGGCGCCGGGATGCGCCGTGGCGGGAGCGCGGCCGGTGTCGACGGTTCCGAGCATGCGTCCGGATTCCGACACGACAATTGCCACCTGGGTACCGATCCCACCCCGGATATCCACTGCGCCATGAGGATTTGTGCCGGCGGTGACGAACCAGCCGTGGGCGCGCCGACGGATCAGGCCCTGCTCCGCCAGCTTTCCGAGGACGTCGATCGCCCCGAACGCCTCGGCCTCGGCGTCGGACAGTGGTAGTTCCATTGCCGCGCAGAGCAACTGCGGGCCGAGGACGTAGGGATTGCTCGGGTCCGTGACGGTCGCCTCGACGGGCTTGTCGAGCAGCGCGGACGGGTGGTGGACGAGGTAGGTGTCGAGGGGATCGTCACGCGCGACCAGGACTACGAGTGAACCTTCGCCGCGTCGGCCGGACCGGCCTCCCTGTTGCCAGAACGATGCCACCGTGCCGGGGAACCCGGCGACCACGACGGCGTCGAGGCCGGCGATGTCGACGCCGAGCTCGAGCGCATTCGTCGTCGCCGCTCCCAGCAGCGTGCCGTCGGCGAGCGCGGTCTCGAGCTCACGCCGATCCTCGGCGAGGTACCCGGCTCGATACGACGCGACCCGCGCCGAGAGTTCGGGATCGATCTCCCCGAGTAGGCGTTTGGTCGCCATCGCGGTCAGCTCCGCGCCCCGGCGGGAGCGCACGAAGGTGAGCGTGCGGGCCCCTTCGATCATCAGGTCGGCCATGATGCGCGCGGCCTCCGAACCGGCGGGCCGTCGTACGGGGCTTCCGTTCTCTCCGGTGACCTCCCGCATGAGCGGGGGTTCCCACAGCGCGACCGTCCGGGGGCCGTGCGGTGAACCGTCTTCCACGACCTCGGCGCAGGGCGCGCCGATCAGCCGCGACGCCGCCGCCCCGGGATCCGCCGTGGTGGCGGACGCGAGGACGAAGACGGGATCGGCGCCGTACCGGGCCGCGATGCGCCGGAGCCGCCGCAGTACGAGCGCGACATTCGAGCCGAAGACACCACGGTAGGAGTGGCATTCGTCGATCACCACGTAGGCCAGATTGCGGAAGAAATGCGCCCATCGCTGATGGGTCCGGAGGAGGGAGATGTGCAGCATGTCGGGGTTCGTGAAGAGCCACCGCGAGTTCTCCCTCGCCCAGTGCCGCACCTCGAGTGGGGTGTCGCCGTCGAACACGCACGGGCACACGCTCCGGAGGTCGTCCCCGGCATCCAGGACTTCCGAGTCGATGAGCGAGGTCACGGCCCGCAGCTGGTCTGCGCCCAGCGCCTTGGTCGGGGAGAGGTAGAGGGCGGTCGCCCGCGGATCCGTTGCCAGAGTGGTGAGTACCGGAAGCTGGTAGGCCAGCGACTTGCCCGAGGCGGTGCCGGTCGACACCACGACGTTCGTCCCGTGACGGGCCAGGTCGGCGGCGGCGGCCTGATGGGTCCAGGGGCGGGGGATCCCGTTCTCCTGCATGGCCCGGACGACGCTCGGGTGCGCCCACGCCGGCCATTCCGACAGCTGAGAAGTCCGGGCAGGCATTTCCGCGGCGAAAGTGAGCGGGTTTTCGTCTCGGGGAACTCCCTCGAGGACTCGGTTCAGTAGCGCTCGGCCGTATGTTTCGCCCGTATTTCCACTGTCGTCACGTGGTGAAAACGGTGTGCTCACTGATGTCTCCGGGCTGTCGTAGGGGACGGGCGAGTAGCTTCCACACCGCCACGACCTGCGCATTTGATGATAACGAGTGCCTCTCCAGGGCTGTCGCCCGGGGTGTCGCGACCCCCTCATGAATCCGCTGTTTCGTGCCTGTTCGCTACAAGATCAACTTTTTGTGTGAATTGTTCGGATTTCGACTGTTGCGTTCGCGGAGTTCATGGTTGACTACAACTGGTCGCAGCTTCTGTGTTCGTAGGCTTGAAAGAGTGAACGTTCGCAGGATCGATGTTGCGAACGCGGTGCTCTGCTTTTCCTGAGGGGGAAATCTAGTAGTACAGCGGTCGGAACCGGCCCGGCGGACTGTATGTGCTGTCCGCCGAATCCGGTGTTAGAAAGAGAAGGAAAAGCATGGCACAGGGCACTGTGAAGTGGTTCAACGCGGAAAAGGGCTTCGGCTTCATCGCACCCGAAGACGGCTCCGCTGACGTCTTCGTTCACTACTCCGAGATCCAGGGCAGCGGCTTCCGCACCCTCGAGGAGAACCAGCGCGTGGAGTTCGAGGTCGGCCAGGGCACCAAGGGCCCCCAGGCTACCGGCGTTCGCGCAGTCTGATTCTGCCGTTCACATTCGTGAACACGTAAATCAGATAGGCGGGGTCCTCGTGACCGCGTCTGATTCGTCCCCCATCGCCTGAGGCGGTGGGGGACGAGTCGTTTTCACGGCAACGGTGCCGTGGCATAAGGGGGTACTTCAGTGAGCCAGCTCTCCTTCTTCTCCGCGGAGGCGATGCCGCCGGCAGTCACCGATCTGTGCGGTCTTCTCGCCGCGACGGGTCAGGTGGTCACATCGGCCGGGCGTGCGCGCATCTCGATCGTGGTCGACGCCCAGTGGCGGGCGGAGGCGATTGCGGAGTTGATCGCCCAGGCCGGACTCGAGGTCGAGATCACGCGCAGCGACGAGGGCAGCCCGCTGGTCCGCACCGCGTCGGTCGTCGACTTGCGGCCGCTCGCGGACCAGTGGACGAGGGGAGCGGTCAAGGCGGTGCCCTCCGGCTGGGTGCCGTCGGGGCGTCAGTTGAGGGTGTGGGCTCTCGCGTCGGGCAGGAGCGAAGCGGAGGGGGAACGGTTCGTCCTCGGACTCGATCCGCACGCCCCGGATACCCACGCGCCGTTGGCTCAGGCATTGATGAGAGCGGGCATCGCGCCGACTCTGATCGGCACCCGGGGCTCCGGTCCGGGGCTCCGAATCTCGGGTCGGCGTAGGCTCGGCAGACTCGTCGAGAGCATCGGTGAGGCGCCCGGAAATTTGGACGACCGTACCGGTTGGCCCCACGTGTAGAGCCGCGTAGACGGTACTGATCTGCGAGGATGGGTTCCGGGTATGTCACTCTAGTAATAGGCGAACCGGGTATAAAAGGGTTTGTCTGCACAACTGTCGAGTGGCAGCGATCGACTTCAGGAAGGCTCGGGCTACAGGTGGCTAAAGGGGACAACGGCAGTGCACAGGGTGCGGCGGGAGCGTCCGGCCAGCCTCGCCGCCTCGTGATCGTCGAGTCGCCGACCAAGGCCCGCAAGATCGCCCCGTACCTCGGAAAGAACTATGTCGTCGAGGCGTCGGTCGGCCACATCCGCGACCTTCCGCGCGGAGCCGCAGACGTCCCGGCCAAGTACAAGGGTGAGTCGTGGGCTCGGCTCGGCGTCAACGTCGACCATGATTTCGAACCGCTCTACGTGGTCAGTCCGGAGAAGAAGTCCAAGGTCACGGAGCTGAAGAGCCTGCTCAAGGACGCCGACGAACTCTTCCTCGCCACCGACCCCGACCGCGAGGGCGAAGCGATCGCCTGGCACCTCCTCGAGACGCTCAAGCCGAAGATCCCGGTTCGCCGGATGGTCTTCCACGAGATCACCGAGCCGGCCATCCGAGCCGCGGCCGAGGACACGCGCGAACTCGACAACGACCTGGTCGATGCGCAGGAGACACGCCGCATCCTCGACCGTCTGTACGGCTACGAGGTCAGCCCCGTGCTGTGGAAGAAGGTCATGCCGAGGCTGTCGGCGGGCCGCGTGCAGTCCGTCGCCACCCGCGTCATCGTGCAGCGTGAACGCGAGCGGATGGCGTTCCGCTCGGCGTCCTACTGGGACATCTCCGCCACCCTCGACGCCGGCGCCGAGGCCAGCCCCCGCAGTTTCGGGGCGCGTCTGGTGAGCGTCGACGGCTCCCGGGTGGCCACCGGCCGTGACTTCGGCGCGGACGGCCAGCTGAAGACGAGCACCGTCACGGTTCTGGACGAGGCACGGGCGCAGCGTCTGGCCGAGTCCCTCGCCGGTGTCGACCTCACCGTCTCCTCCGCCGAGAGCAAGCCGTACACCCGCAAGCCGTACGCGCCGTTCATGACGTCGACGCTGCAGCAGGAGGCGGGCCGCAAGCTCCGCTTCACGTCCGAGCGGACCATGCGCATCGCGCAGCGGCTGTACGAGAACGGCTACATCACCTACATGCGTACCGACTCGACGACGCTGTCGTCGTCGGCGATCGCTGCCGCCCGCGCGCAGGCCACCGAGTTGTACGGCGCCGAGTACGTGCACGACACACCGCGCCAGTACACGCGGAAGGTCAAGAACGCGCAGGAGGCGCACGAGGCCATCCGCCCGGCCGGTGACGTGTTCCAGACCCCGGGTCAGCTGCACTCCCGCCTCGACACCGACGAGTTCCGCCTGTACGAGCTGATCTGGCAGCGGACCGTGGCGTCGCAGATGGCGGACGCGCGGGGCACGACGCTGACCCTGCGGATCACCGGAACCGCGGGCACCGGCGAGGAGTGCACCTTCTCCGCGTCGGGCCGCACCATCACGTTCGCCGGATTCCTGAAGGCCTACGTGGAGAGTGTCGACGAGGAGGCCGGCGGCCAGTCCGACGACGCCGAGTCGCGCCTGCCGGTGCTCGTCGAGGGCCAGGCGGTCACCGCCACCAAGCTCGATCCCGACGGCCACACCACCAACCCGCCCGCCCGCTACACCGAGGCGAGCCTGATCAAGACCCTCGAAGAGCTGGGCATCGGCCGCCCGTCCACCTATTCGTCGATCATCAAGACCATTCTCGATCGCGGATACGTCTACAAGCGCGGCAGCGCGCTGGTCCCGTCGTGGGTCGCGTTCGCCGTCATCGGCCTCCTCGAGATGCACTTCGGGCGGTTGGTCGACTTCGACTTCACCGCAGGGATGGAAGACGACCTCGACGCGATCGCGGGTGGCCGGGAACAGCGCGGCAACTGGCTGAGCAGTTTCTACTTCGGCGGCGATCACGGCGCCGAGGGCTCGGTTGCCCGTGAGGGCGGCCTGAAGAAGATGGTCGGCGTCAACCTCGAGGAGATCGACGCTCGCGAGGTCAACTCGATCAGGCTCTTCGACGACGCCGAGGGCCGCGAAGTGCACGTCCGCGTCGGACGGTTCGGTCCGTACCTCGAGCGGATGGTCCAGAACCCGGACGACCCCGACGGCGACCTCATCTCGCAGCGGGCCAACCTGCCCGACGACCTTCCGCCGGACGAGCTGACACCGGAGTACGCGGAGAAGCTGTTCTCGACCCCGCAGGAGGGTCGCAAGCTGGGCGTCGACCCGCTGACCGGACACGAGATCGTCGCGAAGGAGGGCCGCTTCGGCCCCTACGTCACCGAGATCCTTCCCGAGCCGGAACCGGAGCCCGAACCGGCCGTGGTGCCGGTGCCCGACGAATCGGGCGACGGGACGACCAAGACCAAGACGGCTGCCAAGAAGGCGCCGGCGAAGAAGGCAGCGAAGAAGGCCACGGGTCCGAAGCCGCGGACGGGTTCGCTGCTCAAGTCGATGGACCTGGCGACGGTGACTCTCGACGACGCCCTCAGGCTGCTGTCGCTGCCGCGTGTGGTGGGTGTCGATCCGGAGTCGAAGGAAGAGATCACCGCGCAGAACGGTCGCTACGGCCCGTACCTGAAGAAGGGGACGGATTCGCGGTCCCTCGCCACCGAGGACCAGATGTTCACGGTGACCCTCGACGAGGCTCTGAAGATCTACGCGGAGCCCAAGCGTCGCGGACGTCAGGCCGCCGCCACTCCGCCGCTGCGTGAGCTGGGTGTCGACTCGGTCAGCGAGAAGCCGATGGTGATCAAGGACGGCCGGTTCGGGCCGTACGTGACCGACGGTGAAACCAACGCCAGCCTCCGCAAGGGCGACGAGGTGGAGTCCATCACCGACGCTCGCGCTTCGGAACTGCTGGCGGATCGGCGTGCCCGCGGTCCCGTCAAGAAGAAG
The DNA here is from genome assembly GCF_012396235.1 of Rhodococcus opacus. Taxonomy (GTDB): domain Bacteria; phylum Actinomycetota; class Actinomycetes; order Mycobacteriales; family Mycobacteriaceae; genus Rhodococcus_F; species Rhodococcus_F opacus. The sequence continues at coordinate 419,491 of NZ_JAAXPA010000003.1, forward strand.
GCCGCCGCGAAGAAGGCACCCGCCAAGAAGGCTGCAAAGAAGACCGCCGCCAAGAAGGCGCCGGCCAAGAAGGCGGCCTCGAAGAAGGCAGCGGACAAGAAGGCGTGAGCCGGTACCTCGGGCCGGTCGGGTTGTCGCACGTGCCGGTTAGGCTGGCGCGGTGACGGTATTCGACCGGTTGGTGGGCCAGGAGGACGTCGAGGCCGAGCTGACGGCCGCTGCGACTGCCGCCCGTCGTGGAGTCGGTGCGATGGGCTCCTCGATGACGCATTCGTGGCTGTTCACCGGCCCGCCCGGATCGGGTAGGTCGGTGGCCGCGCAGTGTTTCGCCGCCGCACTCCAATGCACCAGCGACGGCGTTCCCGGCTGCGGCGTCTGCCACGCCTGCACCACCGCGATGGCCGGTACCCACGGCGACGTCCGGCAAGTCGTCCCCGAGGGCCTGAGCATCAGCGTCAAGGAGATGCGTGCCATCGTGCAGACGGCTGCTCGCCGGCCGAGCACCGGGCGTTGGCAGATCGTGGTCGTCGAGGACGCGGACCGGCTCACCGAGGGTGCGGCCAACGCTCTCCTGAAAGTGGTGGAGGAGCCGCCGGATCGCACCGTGTTCCTGTTGTGTGCGCCCTCCGTCGACCCGCAGGACATCTCCGTGACGCTGCGGTCGCGCTGCCGGCACATCCATCTCGTGACCCCCTCGGCCGACTCCATCGCCAAGGTCCTGCGCGAGCGGGACGGCCTGGATCCCGCCGATGCGCAACTGGCGGCCTCGATCAGCGGCGGTCACGTCGGGCGCGCGCGGCGTCTCGCGACGGATCTGAACGCCAAGGTGCGTCGTAAGGACGCTTTGGATCTCGCTGTCGCGGCACTGCGGCCCGCTACCGCGTTCGCTGCGGCGGAGGAACTGGTGCGTTCCGCCGACGCGGAGGCGAAGGAGATGAGCGCGGCCAGGGACGAGCAGGAGACCGAGGAGTTGCGCACGGCTCTGGGGGCGGGCGGCACCGGTAAGGGTGCTGCCGGAGCCCTGCGAGGCTCGGCCGGCGTGCTGAAGGATCTCGAGAAGCGCCAGAAGTCCCGGGCCACTCGCACGGGCCGTGACGCACTCGATCGTGCACTGATCGATCTGGCCGGTCTCTATCGCGACGCGCTCGCCGTCGCATGGAAATCGAACGCGGCCGCGAACCACCCGGACATGGCGGATCGCGCGGCCGACCTCGCCTCGCGAACAACCCCGGAAGGCCTTCTGAAGTGCATCGAAGCCGTCCTCGAGTGCCGCGAGGCGATCACCGTCAACGTCAAACCGCAGTGGGCTGTCGATGCCATGGTGGCCACTCTCGGCGACGCGTTCAGGGAGCCGTTTTCGCATACTCGGGGTTGAGGCGCTAGACTCGCCACCGCCGAAAGGCACCGCTGCCTTAGCTCAGTCGGTAGAGCATTTCACTCGTAATGAAAAGGTCGAGAGTTCGATTCTCTCAGGCAGCTCAGCGGTCCTCTGGCCCTTCCCGATCAGTCGGGAAGGGCCAGAGTCGTCTCCGGGGTCGGGACACCTTCGCCGTGTCGGATATGTACAAGAAGTTCGGGACCGCTCCCGCGATGCTGGGGCGACTCACTTCTCCGTCCCGGAAGGCACACCATGTCCACTCGTCATGCCGCCAGCACGTTCGACGTCAGCGATTTCAGCCCGCGGGACTGGTCTCCGTCCGTCGCCACCGGCGTCACCCCGGGCGACATCGACATGGTGAAGAACTTCTCCGGCGACATCGAGGGCCGGTCGGTCACCAGATTCGTCGGCGGTCTCACCGAGGATCAGAGTGCGGGCGCCTACGCGGCGTGGGAGAGCTTCGAAGGTTCGATCGACGGTGTCGCCGGCTCCTTCGCCTTCCTGCACATGCAGGTGCTGTCGGACAGCACGGTCGAGGCAATGGCGCTGCACATCGTTCCGAGCAGCGGTACCGGAGGCTTGGCGGGACTTGCCGGTGCGGGTGGGATCCGCGTCGACGAGGACGGTACCCACCGTCTGTGGCTGGACTACTCGCTTCCCGACTGACTGTCGGCACCGGAGACCGGAAGAATCGTGAACACTGGACACGTGGACACCCAGAGCGGAACTCCGACGACGCCGGCGGTCGGTCTCCGTGCACTCGATGCGCCCGCCGCTGTGGCCGCCGGCGCCGTTGTCGCCGCCGCGATCCTCCACTTCCGGGATCCGCACGAGCCCGGTTCGTACGGCTTCTGTCCGGTCTACGCCCTGACCGGGTGGTGGTGCCCGGCCTGTGGTGGGTTGAGGGCGGTGCACGACCTCACCAACCTCGACATCGGCGCGGCTGTGGCCGGCAATGTTCTGATCGTCCCGTTCATCGCGGTGATGGTCTTCGCCTGGATCGGATGGGCACGTCGCCGTTGGCGAGGACGACGCGATCGCACGATCGTGTTCGGTCCGCGAGTGACAGTCGGTGTGCTCATTTTCCTTGCGGCGTTTACCGTCACCAGGAACACATCTTGGGGAAGCTGGCTCGCGCCGGTCTGACACCTGGTCGCCGCGGGCACGAAACAGAGAGTCGGTTCACAGATGGCAATGCAGGTCTTTTCGTTGATCGCGATCCTGGGCGCGCTGATCGTCCTCATTCCGACCGCGCTGCGAGTCTTCGGCAAGAGCGACAATGTGAAGGCGCCGGACGAGACCGAGGAATGAGTTCGGTGCACTCTCGACAACCCACCGCCGCGCGGTCATGATTTCGATATGAGCGATTCGCTGAAGGACCGGGTGCGCGAGAAGCTGTTGCGCCAGCTGGCCGAGGACGGGGGGCACCCAGTCCAGGAGGCGGAGGGGGACGATCCACGATTGGTTTCCATCGACGCCGACCTCGCGGCTTTGGAGCAGGCCTCGGACGGTGATGTGGTGATCGAGGAGCTGGCTGCCAAGTACTGGGTGCCCTGAATCGGCGTTTCGCAGCGTTGACCTGGCGATTTGGTGTTCTTGTTTCCCTTCGCGTAACTTATTCCAGGTCAGAGCGACACGGACACCGACCCCGGCCGGAAGGCGGGGGACACGAGGTTGGACGCAGGCGCCTGGTAAATCGGAAGTTCACCGTCGTGTACGGTGGTGCTTCCATCCCGGTTAGATTCTGATCAGCGTCTCGGCTTGCGCCGGTGAGACTGGTAGGATAAGATGGAACGGTTGCCCCGGAGCGGCCGAAGTTGTGACTTCGGTAGTGATGGTGTGTGCGTGTTCTTTGAGAACTCAACAGTGTGTCGATGAATGTCAGTGCCAAATGTTTTTGGTACTCCGCATCACGGATGATCAACTGGCCCTTGGGGTTTGGTTGTGAGTTGTGGTGTGGGTATTTGCTGGCTCTTCTCCTTCTTCCGTCGGAGGGGGTCAGTGTTTGAAAATGCTAGTTTGAGTTTTTGATTGCTAGTGATTTGACTCGATGTCTATGACTGATTAGCAGGTTCGCCTGTGAAATCTAGAGTCTTCAACGGAGAGTTTGATCCTGGCTCAGGACGAACGCTGGCGGCGTGCTTAACACATGCAAGTCGAGCGGTAAGGCCCTTCGGGGTACACGAGCGGCGAACGGGTGAGTAACAC
>NZ_JAAXPA010000030.1 GCF_012396235.1 Rhodococcus opacus
TCGCAATGCCCTGTCCGCCGCCCACTGCCGCCTGGCACCCACCGGCGCCTGAGACATCTGCTTGTTGCTGTATCCCATTGCACACCTCCGTGATCGAGGTGTTGCATCGACCGGTTGAGCCCGCCCAGTTCACGAACCGGCGGTTCAGTGGTTCGGGCTCACTGTTGCGCGGCCGCCAGCGTGGTGTTCAAAGTCTTGCTCGGCCTCATCACGGCGTCGGCCTTCTCGCTGTCCGGCTGGTAGTAGCCGCCGATGTCGACCGGCGACCCCTGAACCTCGATGAGCTCCCGCACGATGGTCTCCTCGTTTTCGGTCAACGCCTCGGCAAGCGTGGCGAAACGTTCCGCCAATTCCTTGTCCTCGGTCTGCGCGGCGAGTTCCTGTGCCCAGTACAACGCGAGGTAGAACTGGCTGCCCCGGTTGTCGAGCTCGCCGGTCTTGCGCGACGGGTTCTTGTTCTCGTCCAGCAGCTTGCCGGTCGCCGCGTCGAGCGTCTTGGCCAGGATCTTGGCGTGCTCGTTGCCGGTCTTGATGCCGAGATCTTCCAGGCTGACGGCCAGTGCCAGGAACTCACCGAGCGAATCCCATCGCAGGTGATTCTCCTCCACCAGCTGCTTGACGTGCTTGGGCGCCGACCCACCGGCGCCCGTCTCGTACATGCCACCGCCGGCCATCAGCGGCACGATCGACAGCATCTTGGCGCTGGTGCCGAGTTCCAGGATCGGGAACAGGTCGGTGAGGTAGTCACGCAGGATGTTGCCGGTCGCGGCGATGGTGTCCATGCCGCGGATCAGCCGCTCCAGCGTGTAACGCATCGAGCGCACCTGCGACATGATCTGGATGTCGAGGCCCTCGGTGTCATGATCCTGCAGGTACAGCTCGACCTTCTTGATCAGCTCGTTCTCGTGCGGGCGGTACGGGTCCAGCCAGAACAGCACCGGCATGCCGGAGTTGCGTGCCCGGGTGACCGCGAGCTTGACCCAGTCGCGGATCGGCGCGTCCTTGACGGTGCACATGCGCCAGATGTCACCAGCCTCGACGTGCTGGGTGAGCAGCACCTCACCGGTCTCGACATCCACGAAGTTGGCGTCGCCGTCCTCCGGAATCTCGAAGGTCTTGTCGTGCGAGCCGTACTCCTCGGCCTTCTGCGCCATGAGCCCGACGTTGGGGACAGTGCCCATGGTCGTCGGGTCGAACGCGCCGTTGGTCTTACAGAAGTTGATGATCTCCTGGTAGATCCGCGCGAAAGTGGATTCCGGCATCACCGCCTTGGCGTCCTTGAGTCGCCCGTCGGCGCCGTACATCATGCCGCCCGAGCGGATCATCGCGGGCATCGAGGCGTCCACTATGACGTCGCTGGGCGAATGGAAGTTCGAGATGCCGCGGGCGGAGTCGACCATGGCCAACTCGGGACGGTGCTCATGGCAGTCGTGCAGGTCCTGAATAATCTCCTCGCGCTGCGTGCTCGGCAGTGTCTCGATCTTGTCGTAGAGGTCGACGAGGCCGTTGTTGACGTTGACGCCCAGTTCGTCGAACAGCTTCTGGTGCTTGGCGAAGGCGTCCTTGTAGAAGGTCTTCACCGCGTGGCCGAAGACGATGGGGTGCGAGACCTTCATCATCGTCGCCTTGACGTGGAGGGAGAACATCACGCCCGTCTTGCGCGCATCCTCCATCTGCTCCTCGTAGAAGTCGAGCAAGGCCTTCTTGCTCATGAACATGCTGTCCATGATGTCGCCCTCGCCCAGGGTCAGCCCCTCCTTGAGGACGATCGTCTCGCCTCCGTCGGTCACCAACTCCATCCGGACCGTGCGCTGCCGGTCCAGTGTCATCGACTTCTCGCCGTGGTAGAAGTCGCCGTGCCGCATGTGCGCGACGTGACTGCGCGAGGCCATCGACCACTCACCCATGCTGTGCGGGTGCTTGCGGACGTACTCCTTCACCGCCCGGGGTGCGCGACGGTCGGAGTTGCCCTCACGCAGGACCGGGTTGACCGCACTGCCGAGGATCCTGCCGTAGCGCTGCCGGATATCGCGTTCTTCGTCGGTCTTGGGGGCTTCCGGAAAGTCCGGAATCTGGTAGCCCTTGCCCTGCAGTTCCTTGATGGCGGCCAGGAGCTGCGGCACAGACGCGCTGATGTTCGGCAGCTTGATGATGTTGGTCTCGGGCAGTTGCGTCAGCCGACCCAGCTCGGCCAAGTTGTCCGGGACGCGCTGCTCTTCGGTGAGGCGGTCGGGGAACTCGGCCAGGATCCGCGCCGGTACCGAAATGTCGCTGGACTCGACCTCGATGCCTGCGGCACCGGCGAAGGTGCGCACGATCGGCAGGAAGGCGTAGGTCGCGAGTAACGGCGCCTCGTCGGTCAGCGTGTAGATGATGGTTGGATGCTTATCGGCGCTCATGGTTGTTCTCCCGCGTCAGTTCGTTCCGAGGTCGATAGGCTCCTCGTGAGGCTATCGGTCTCGCGTCGAGTCCAGGTTAGGTGCGACATCATCAGAGCATATTCAAGCGCCCGATTTTGATTCACTTCGACCACTTTGGTTCACCATGCGAACACTCCGCGGTTCACGTGCGCATCGGTCGCGTTCGCCGGGACCAGGCTGCGCGCCTCGACGTCCGGTTTCCGTCCACCATCGGCCTCGCCGAAGCTTCGCCACCATGCACTCCGCCGAGGCCTGGCGGCGCTACCGCGGACGACCGGATCAGGCGATCCGTGCGTCGGAGGGGTCACCAGTTCGCGATCACCGGAACCACGCGCTCGCCCAAGATCTCGAGGGGCGTGATCGACGCGACGTCCGGCACCCATCCGTGAACGTGGGTGACTCCCAGCTTCGACAAGTCCTCGAGCTGACCCAACAGTGTGTCCACGTTCTGTCCGCCCGCACCCGGGTCGAGTGGGAACATCACGGTCTTCTCGATGGCGTCATAGTCGGTTCCGAGAGCGTCGCAGTGGCTCTTCAACACCTCCAGCTTATGCGCGACCTCGGGTCCGCCGAACAGGTTGCAGGCCTGTGCGTACTGTGCGACCAGCCGAAGCGTCTTCTTCTCACCCCCGCCGCCGATCAAAATCGGCGGGTGTGGGCGCCGCAGCGGCTGCGGCACATTCAGCGTGCGGCCGAGCTGGTAGTGCGCCCCCTCGAACGGTCCGTCGTTCTCGCTCCACATCTGCAGGCAGATCTGCAGTGTTTCCTCCAACCGTTCGAAGCGTTCGGCCGTGGGCGGGAAGCGGAGCCCGAGTCCCACACTCTCGTCCTCGTTCCAGGCGGCGCCGATTCCCAGGTATGCCCGACCCTTGGACAGGACGTCGAGCGTGGTCACGGCCTTGGCGAGAAGGCCTGGCTCGCGGTAGACAGTCGCGGTGACCCAGGCCAGCAAGTCCACCTTCTTCGTGACGGCAGCGAGGTAGCCGAGAGTGGTGTAGGCCTCGAGCATCTCGGTGTCGATCGGTCCCACCGGTTCGATCTGCCAGAGATGATCCATGACGCTGATCTTGGCGAAACCCACGTCCTCGGCGGTGACGGCAATGCGAGACAAGTCGTGCGCGAGGGTCGACGGTCCGTCCGGAAAGGTGAAGTCGGCGATGTGCAGTCCAAGTTCCATAGCCCCACGTTAGGCTTGTTGCCTACGACTACCCAGGGATCGTCGGTACCACCTTGGCCTCGCGACAGCCTGATCGATGGTCTCGGTGTCGAGTCCGAGTAGGGTTGCGATTCCAGTGGCTGCGGACGGTCCGAGGTGTGCGACGTGGTCGATCCTGTACTCGCGCAGCCAGTTGCACGAATGAGGGCGATCTGGATCTCCCATCCAGTGGCCGGCCCGTGAATCAGATCCCGGCCGACGCGTCCTGGGTGCCGCGCGACAGCGAGGAAAGTCGAGGTCGAGGATCTCCTGCTCGGTAGCATCCCCCGAATGGCGCTCACCTGCAGGCGAATTCGATGAGCGTCCCGCCGAGAGTTCAGCATGTTTGCGCTTGCGGTCGACTTCGATCCGGACGACGACGTCCGAGAACGTGCCCGCATCGGGTGCTCGCGGACAAGGGAGACCAGTCGAGAGGAACCGGATGTGGCCGCGACGCTCCCCGAGCGTGACGACCAGATCGCTCACCCCCGCAGGAATCCACAGCCGGCCTATCGAGTTCGGCCACGAGCAAAGGAGCGCTACACGGCTCACGGCGAGTGATGGACCTGGCCCCGGAAGTCGACGTGAACGGATTGAACGCCCCGAGCGAGCCGGTCGCGGTGCACGTGGCGGCGGTGCGGGTCTTGCCCCGGTGGATGGTGGGGCGGGAAGGGGATCTGGCCGAAGCCGAATGCGATTGCCTGGGAGGTCGAACCCCGTCAGCTGGCGGGATCGTAATGGAACGCGCGCACCTCCTGCGCACACCGGCAGGCAACCGCGATCTTCGCAGCCCATTCCAGTGCCGACTCGCGGGAGGGTAACTCCAATATCGTGTAGCCGCCTTCGAGCTGCTTCGTCTGCGGGTACGTGCCCTCCGTCACCGTGCCATCCCCATCGACCAGGACAGGCGGAACGCTCTCGTCGATTCCACCGCCGAACACCCAGACGCCGGCGTCCTTCGCCTCCTCCACCACCGCATGCGACGCATCCGACGCTGCCTGCAGATCCTCGTCGGGAAAGTTCATGGCACCGCTCGGGAACGAGATCAGGTACTTCGTCATCGCGCCGACTCCTTCTTCGCACGTCAGGGATCGGACCCATCCTCGCCGACACGGGCCGGCGCGCACAAGACTCGCCCGCCCACCCCAACGGGCGGAACAGGGCCGTCTCCACGACCGCGCTCACCGCGCCCGAGCGCCGGTTGCTTTCTGCGTGTCCAGGGTGTCAGCGTGTCAGCAGTCGTTCGCGTCGGCCGGCCCATACACCCCGTACACCGCCGAAGCCTGTGATTCAATCTCGTCATGCGCAAGTCATTGCTGCTAGTCGCGTTGATCGCGTCCGGGACAGTTGTCGGGGCCATGCCCGCGGGGGCGGCACCCACGCAGCCGTCCTGGTCGGGCGAGTACTCGGTGAAGCGTTTCGCCGCGACGAAGGACGGTACGAGTTTGGCCGCGCGGCAGTGGGAGCCCGACTTCGCCGATACGTACAGATTCGAGACGAGTTGCACGGACGACGCCTGCGTAGCGACCGTGATCGATGGGCCAACGCCAGCCAACCCGACACTGCCGCAACCGCCGCAGTACACCTGGGACGGGACCAGCTGGGTCCATACCTACGACTGGGAGTGGGACTGCTACCAAGGCGAGGGTGTGCCGAAGGTGTGGGCACCGGCGCACTCGGTTGCGTACTACACACCGCAATCCGACGGGACGCTGACCGGTTCCTGGCGTACCGATATCGACAGCGGCCCGTGCGAGGGCTCGGTGAGCATGGAGGTCGCGGCCTACCCCGTCGAGCCGCCTCCCGGACCATTCGGCAGCAGTTGACAGGCGCAATGTCCTCCGTGACGATCGCGCCGCCTATCTCACCCTTTCAGGTCGAACCATGTGGTCGGCCTGCAGCGGCGTCAGGAGCCGTTGATCACCAAGTCCAGAAGCCAGACCAGCCACGGTATGCCACCCTCAATTGGCAACTCCCACGACGCCCCCGGCGTTGTACCCGCTCCGCGCCGTGCTCGTCGCGCAGCCGCACGCCACCCCCACCCTCGACCTCGATATGCAGGCGCTAGGAAATCGGATTTCGCGCGCACCCTCGGTGCACTCACGCTCATGCAACTACGGAGCGCAGACTGATCAGGAATCGAGAAGCGCCTACCCAAGGGCCGCATTAACGTCACTGGCATGAACATCGAATCCCTCACCCTCGAAACCCCCGACCCCACCACGGTGAAAGCCTTCCACGCCGCACTCGGCATAGATGAACGCATCAGTGCCCGCGACACGGACGCACCGACCACCGGCTTCCGCGGTTACACCCTCTCGCTCGTCGTGTCCCAGCCGAACATCGTCGACGCCTACGTCGGGGCTGCCCTCGAAAATGGCGGCACCACAATCAAACCGGTCAAGAAGAGCTTGTGGGGGTACGGCGGTGTCGTGCAGGGCCCCGACGGAGCGCTCTGGAAAGTCGCGACTTCGTCGAAGAAGAACACCGGGCCGGCCACACGGCACATCGAGGACCTCGTCCTGTTGCTCGGCGTCGAAGACGTGAAGGTCAGCAAGCAGTTCTACCTCGACCACGGGCTGGAAGTGACACGAAGCTTCGGTCGCAAATACGTCGAGTTCGCCACCGGCCCGAACGTCAAGCTCGCGCTCTACGGGCGCCGTGCCCTCGCGAAGGACGCCGGCGTCTCCCCCGACGGCACGGGCGCCCACCGGATCGTCATCAGCGGCGACGCCGAACCCTTCACCGACCCCGACGGCTTCACATGGCAGACAGTGTGATCGGGGACCCCTCACCGCCACCGCGGCAGGGTATCGACACCGACCACCCCACTCATCCAGTTGGGCCACCACGGGAAGAACATATGTGATGTGGCTCACATCGCTGCGACGCGACCGGCTGGCAGATCTACCATTTCCTCGCGCCAGTACACACCCAGTACCGGTCGCCGATGCAATCCCCAACGCCCGGGAAGACATTGGCCAGGCACACCACCCAGGCACACCGGCGTGGATCCAATCGTCCGATGGAGAGCGCGGCGACGCCCTGTTGCACGTCCCGGCGAGGCCCGGCCGGAGCGGAGAACACTCCGACCGGGCCGCTTCGGCTCACCGGGCGCTTCGCCGCACTACCGGACGATCTCAGGACGCGTATGTCAGGGCAGCCGAGAGGTTTCAGATTCCCGTGCGACGCGAGGCTCGGGCTCGATGTCGACAGCTCAGCCGCAGCAGCGAACCAGAAATCGCGCGGTCCCGGGTCCGCGCCGCCCTCACCCGATACAGACCAGGACGCCCACGACCACTACTGCGACAAGCGAGGCGCCGCCGCAGATCAGCCACGCCCGCGTTGCGAGCTGCCGCCACTGATCGCACCGACCCGCCACTTCCGCGACCGCGACCGATCGCCCCAGGTCCGTTTCGAGCGCCTGCGACTCCGAGAGGCGGCGGGCCTTCGCATCCGCCCGTACCGCCACGCCGAACGAGACGGGGACCACCAGCACCGCAATCACGAGTAGGCCAACCATCGCACCCATACCCGTCCCAAGCATTCCAGTTCCTTCCACACCACACGACGCCCGTCACAGGTGCCGTTCACCGATCACCCGAACCCACGGGCTCACCCCCCGTCAGCTATATCGCCGAACTGCCACCTGGTGTTGCACTCCGAATGACCGACACCAGCGAACGACCACAAGCCACGCGCGCCTACACACCCGGTACGGGGAAGTTCCACATCGCCAGGACAATTACGCCCATGACCAGTCCGGCGCACGCAATGGTGCCAACGACACTGACACGCAACGCATCCAGTAGATCGGACCCCAGTTTCTTGCTGATCCGTGCCATTACACTCTTCCTTCACGTGCCGAGATTCTGGCCGCCGGGTCGATGACGGTGCACCACATACACTCGTCCGACTTCGACACCTACACAACGGCCGAATCACCTACACCCATACCCGCTTTTGGGTCCCAGACAGGGGTATTGACCACACCTCATTCCCGACCACCACGCTTCGCGAGAAATTATGTGGTGTTCTTCATCACACCCGGGCGGGGATCTACTCGGCCGATGGTCGTCATCGACAATGGCCTGCAAGTAGCTCGTTTCCGCAGAACAGCTCCGAGCGACATCCGAACATGCTGTGGGAAAGCATGTTCGGCGGTTCATTACGTAGAATTCTCGCCTGATCAATCGAGAATTATCGGCCGATACCGCAGACTCATGCCAATCGGAACTCGGCAGCGCCAACTAATTCACACATGCGCCGTGGACGACCCCGAAACTACACCTACTGGTCGGTAATGATGAGGTGAAGAAATTTGCACAATGGCGTGGATCACACTCTCTGGACTTCCATGCCCCGGCTCACGAAGATCACTAATGCGCCGCTCGTTACTACGCGCGGTTTGTCCGTGTAGCGCCCCTGCCAGCTGACACCGATCGCTGGCGGGGGCTGCGCTTGGCTGCGCCACAAGATATCCGGCGTCGCCTCGCTCCCCGACTCCACCATTGCCGGCGCGATTCCTGGCCTACTTTCCCAGCTACCGAACGAGTCACCCTCGCCCGCAATCGCGTCCTGCTCACCCCTGCCCGGATACCGCCGTGCCTCGCGCCCAACACTCCCGTCCACGTTTGCCCGGTACACCGCCGGGGGATGCTCCGGGGAAGGACGACCCCGTCGTCGAATCACGCGAGAGAGGCAGTCCGATGAACACTGTCACGACCGGCATCGTTGCAGGTGCCGCAGGCACCACGATCCTCGACGCCGTCACATACCTGGACATGGCGATCCGAGGCCGCCCCGCAAGCACCGTTCCGGAGAAGACGGTCGAGTCCGTTGCGACCGCTCTGGGCGTCGCGATACCGGGACGCGGTGACGTGCTCGCGGCCCGGCGGTCGGCGTTCGGGGCGCTCGGCGGGATCGCCGTCGGCACCGGACTCGGCGTGGCCGCCGCCCTCGTCCGCCGGGCCGGCGCCCGCCTGACCCCGGCTGCCGGAACGATCGGGATCGGTCTCGCCGCGATGGCAGCCACCGACATCCCGATCGCCATGCGCGGCATCAGCGACCCGCGACAGTGGACCGCTCAGGACTGGCTCAGCGACCTCGTGCCGCATCTCGTCTACGGCGCCACCGTCACCACAGTCCTGCGGCAACAGGACGAGGCGACGGGGAACCGCAGGGAGCCGGGGGCGGAACGGTCGAGCACTGTCCGGTCGGCCGTGATCGGCGTGGCCGGCGGTCTCCGCAGTTCCACCGGCATCGCGGCGGCACTGCTTTCGGGTGCCCCCGGCTCGGCACACTGGTCCCGCCTCGTCGGTGCGACGGCGCTCGTCGGCGGCGAACTGGTCGCCGACAAGAACCCGAACGTACCGTCGCGCCTCTCCCAGCCCGCGCTCACCGGACGACTCATCGCAGGCGGAGGAGGCGCCGCGGCGCTGGCCCGCCGCGACCGTGCCGACACGGCGTCGGCCCTGATCATCGGAACCGTCGGCGCCCTCGCCGGCTCCTACGGCGGCGCGTGGTGGCGGCAGTGGGCCGGCCGGCGGATGCCGGACTGGCAGGCCGCGCTTGCGGAGGATGCCGTGGCGCTCACGATGGCGGCGGCCGCACTCCGACGGCCCGCGCGGTCCTCGTCGGTGAGCGCGTCGAGTTGACGCTGCGCCATCCGCCGCACAGGGCTCGCTTCACGGTCGATCGTCGATATCCCACATCGTGACGTTGGCCCCAGACGATCATTCGTGCGAACGGAACTGACCGGCATTCGGCGCTGGAACCAACAGCTCGACACCGTAATTCCGTTCTCGGGAAACATCGTTCGCCGATCAGCGGGGCTGGATCGACCGCCTCGCATTCCTGACGCTCGACCCCGACATCGCGGTTGTCCTCCGATTGGGGGACACGTATTCATCCCCCAGCGGGGCCCGGTTGGCGGACAGACGGCAGAGCTGCGGCGGGTCATTGTTATTCAGACGCCGGAAACACTCCGACGCAAACCCCGGGAGGACAGGACTCCACAACACGGGACGCCATCGCGGCTCACCCGCACGGTCACCAATGCGCTACCCACCCCACCCCTTCTCACCTTCTGCAGAAACCGACCAAAGGACCACCATGGAGAACACCCAGAAGCTTTACATCGACGGCGAGTGGATCGACCCGATCGGGACCGACACGCTCGACGTCGTCAACCCTGCGACAGAAGAGATCGTCGCCACCATCGCGCTGGGCGACGAAAAGGACGTCGACTGCGCCGTCACGGCCGCCCGCAGAGCGTTCGACGGTTACGGGTCGACGACACGCGCCGACCGGATTGCGTTACTGGATCGGATAATCGAGGTCTACGGGCGACGGATGGCCGAGCTGGCATCGACGATCACCCAGGAGATGGGAGCACCTACTTCACTGGCCACGACCGCTCAGGCACCGTCCGGCCTGGTGCATCTCACCGCAGCCGTCGATGCGCTCCGTGAGTTCGAATTCGAGGAGAAGATCGGCACGACGACGGTGGTGTACGAGCCGGTCGGCGTGTGTGCGTTCATCACACCCTGGAACTGGCCCGTCAACCAGATCGCCGCGAAGGTTGCGCCGGCGTTGGCCGCAGGCTGCACGATGGTGTTGAAGCCGTCCGAGATCGCGCCACTCAATGCGATCATCTTCGCGGAGATACTTCACGAAGCAGGAGTCCCTGCGGGAGTTTTCAACCTCGTTCAGGGTGACGGACCTACCGTCGGAGCCGCACTGTCGAGGCACCCCGACATCGACATGGTCTCGTTCACCGGATCGACGCGTGCCGGCGTCGAGGTCGCTCGGAACGCTGCGACAACGGTCAAACGTGTCACACAGGAGCTCGGTGGCAAGTCGGCGAACATTGTGCTGGACGACGCGGACTTCGAAGAGGTCATCACCAGAGACGTTGTAGGCGTGGTGGTCAATTCGGGCCAATCCTGCAATGCCGCCTCGCGCATTCTGGTTCCGTGGGACCGTATGGACGAAGCGATCGCGATCGCGAAGACCGCCGCCGCGTCGATCGTCGTCGGACAACCCGAGTCCGAGAGAACGACCGTGGGTCCGCTGGTGTCACAGGCACAGTTCGACAAGGTGCAGCGCCTGATCCAGATCGGCATCGATGAGGGCGGCACGCTCGTCGCCGGTGGAGTCGGTCGCCCGGCGGGACTGTCCACCGGCTACTTCGTCCGGCCCACCGTCTTCGCGGACGTGACGAACGATATGACCATCGCGCGCGAAGAGATCTTCGGCCCGGTCATGGTGCTGATCGGCTACGAGGACGAGGCCGCCGCAATCCGCATCGCGAACGACACCGCGTATGGGCTGTCCGGGATGGCCTCGTCGAGCGATCCGGAGCGCGCGCGGAATGTCGCGCGGAAGTTGAGGACGAGAATGGTTCATCTCAATGGGGCTCCGCTGGCCTTCGATGCTCCGTTCGGAGGCAACAAGCAGTCAGGCAACGGCCGGGAGTTCGGCAAATTCGGCCTGGTGGAGTACCTCGAGGCCAAGGCGATCTTCGGCGACAACGTCGAACCAGATCCGGCCGTGAACAGCACCCGCCAGAGTGCCCGGGAATGAGTAACGCGGAGGCGGCGGGATGTGAACGCGGGTCTTCGGCCCGAAAGCAGGAAGAGACGGGAGACTGATCGTGAATGCGATCATGTGGATGGGCGTGGCCGGAATCGTGGGCACGGCCCTCTCACCGTGGATCACCGAACGGCTGCGCAGCAAGACTGCGCGCCGAGACCAACTCGTGAAACTGCGGCTCGCGATCTACGCCGACCTGTTGCGAGCGACGGCCCGCCTCGCCGCAACCGCAACGACTTCGGCTGCATCGCACCCGAATGACGCGGACGAGATCGGCGGCGACGAGTTCGATTCCCTGCTCAGCCAGGCGCGGGTCGTGGCCAGCGATGACGTTTACCGACGACTCAACGAGCTGTCGCAGCTCACTGGGACGTTCAACCGGCACCTCGTGAAGACCGAGCCGCGCCCAGTCTTCCCCCACCGGCAACACCTGCACGATGGCGCAGTGAACGACCCGTTGCGCCTCCAGCATCGAAGAACACTGACCGATATCGCGGGCGGTATCGCGGTGGCTCACGGGAAAGTCCAGGACGCGATCCGGCACGAGATGAATCGGTGACCGTCGATCGGATCCCACGTCGCTGTGTGGTCATCAGGCCGCGAGCTCACGAGGACGAGCGAACACGTCCACCAGCGCACCGTTGCGCCACACCGTGATCTCGATCTGCCGGTCGATCGCATCCTCGACCATCAACCGCTGGACGGCAGTCGTCGTCACGATCGGCTTGCCGTCGAATTCGACCATGATGTCCCCGCGCCGCAACCCCGCCTCGGCGGCCGGGCTTCCCGGCGAGACACCGGCCACCTGCAAACCAGTCTTCGACCCGATCCGCCCCTGCAGCTTCGGAGGCAGCGGACCTGCATGCCCGCGATCCCCAACCAGGCCCGACGCACCCGCCCCGCCGATACCAGCGCGGCGATGATCTGCCTCGTCGCGACGGCCGGATGGTGGCCGTCACGCACCGAACCGGGCGCGGCCCCCGCCACGCGATCAAGGCTCTGCCGACACCATCAGAGACAGCGGATCGGATAGCGGAAGGCGCCGGCGCCCGTTGAGCGGTGCGGGCGGCGACGGCGGAGGCTCGCGCGTGCGAGGCGATCTGCCGCGTTGCCTCCGTAGGGACACCCACCGGCATTTCCGCCTCATGGCGGCCGGACGCTAGCGAAGTGGGAACCCGAGACGGATGAGCGATTCCTTCAGCCGATCCCGCCCGTTCAGCCGCGCCGCGGACGCGAGTCGGTCCAGAACCTTTCGATCCAGGAATGGTCGAGCTGCTGCGCCGAGTAGAAGGCGGCGATCCGCCCCTCGTAAGCGTCGACGTGGTCGCGCTGTGCGGGCAGGTCGTACTTCTCGTGGTGCAACACCGCCGCTCGGGGCAGCCGCGGTTTGATCTGGGCGTCGGCGTCCGGATGCGGATGTCCGACGACGAGCCCGAACACCGCGAACACGTGAGGAGGCAGGCCGAGTTCCGCCGCGACCTCCTCGGGGTTGTTGCGCAGCGCCCCGATGAACACCGTTCCCAGCCCGAGCGACTCCGCCGCGGTCACGGCGTTCTGCGCAGCCAGGGCTGCATCGATGAACCCGATATAGGTGCTCTCGACGTCATCGGCTCCCTCGATCGGAGCGCCGCGGTCGCCGGCGAGCTGGCGGACTCGGGCGAAGTCGGCGAGCCAGACCAGCAGGACGGGGGCCTCGACGATGTGGGCCTGCTCGCCCGCGAGCGCGGCCAGACGAGCCTTGCTGTCGGGGTCGCGGACCGCGACGACACTCCATGCCTGGAGGTTCGACGACGTGGCGGCCGACTGCGCAGCCGAAACGAGGACGTCGAGCGTCTCGTCGGTCAGCGGATCGGGTAGGTAGCGGCGAACCGAACGGTGCGAGTGCAGGGCTTCCAGAACCGGATTCCACTGCGCGGGCTCGGTGAGGGCGGGGTCCCAGTAGCGCTGCTGCAGCGCCGTGCGGGGTGCGATGTCTGCGATGGTCACCCGGGACAGGAAAGCCGACCGCCGTCCCCCACTCCAGTGTTAGGCGCACCGTGATTCCTGAGATCCTCCGCGACCCCGTCGACAACCGCGAACGGAACGCGTGAACAGCCACAGCGAGGCCGCCGATAGGCGACAATTCGGGGGCTGCCGACAGCTGTCCGGGAACTACGTTATGAAAGGGAGTGGTCGTGACTGAACGGGTCATCGTGGTGACGGGTGCCGGATCGGGAATCGGGCGGTCCATGGCGACCGGACTACTCGATGCCGGACATCACGTGGTGCTGTCGGGACGGGCGCAAGACAAGTTGGACGAGACAGCGGACGGTCACGAACACGCGCTCGTGGTGCCGGCCGACGTCTCGTCGCCACAGTCGGTGCACAGCCTCTTCGCCGTCGTGGCCGAACGGTTCGGCCGTGTGGACGTACTCGTCAACAATGCGGGCACCTTCGGCCCTTCCGGCGCGGTGGACGAGATCGACCCGGAAGACTGGGACCGGACGGTGGCCACAAATCTCACTGGGGTCTTCCTCTGCTCACGCGAGGCCGTGCGAATGATGAAGACGCAAACACCCCGCGGCGGACGCATCATCAACAACGGCTCACTGTCCGCGCACACGCCACGACCCGCGAGCGTCGCCTACACGGCAACCAAACACGGGGTGTCGGGGTTGACCAAGTCGATCGCGCTCGACGGGCGCGACCACGACATCTGCTGCACCCAGATCGACATCGGGAACGCCGCAACCGCCATGACGGCCGGCATCGGCCAGTCCGCCCGCCAACCGGACGGATCGATGCGAGCGGAACCCACCTTCGACCCGCGGTACGTCGCGGACGCGGTGACCCGACTGGTGGAACTCCCCCTGGACGTCACCGTGCCGACGTTGACGATCATGGCCGCCGGGATGCCGTACATCGGCCGCGGCTGACCGCGCGGACGGTCAGCGACGCTGGTCTGCCCAGTCGAGGTGCGACAACTGCTGACCTCGCCGAGTACCGGCCATCAGTGGGATAATCCACGTAGGAGAATCGTCCACTCCGAAGACGATGCCGCTGCAAAAACGTCGACCCCGGCCCAGGGCCTCAGGACCGCCCGAGTGCGCCGGGGTCGGCCCAAAGAGGACGGGTGTGGTCGTGCGGCAACCGACGGCGTGCGGACCACACCGGAACCCACAACCGACGTGGAGCTCCGATTTCTTGTCGCTTTTCTCTGACGTGCGGTAACAAGTCGGAGCCCGTCACCGACGTAGTAGATGTCGTAGTCAACGATGACGGACCCGAACAGCGGGCGCTGGACTCGAAAGGCGAGCAGGCAGATGAACGAACTGCTGAGCACGCTGCCGGAAGAGCACCGGGAGATTTTGATCCTCCGCCTCGTGGTCGGTATGTCAGCCGAGGAAACGGCCCCGGCCGTGGGTAGTACCAGTTCCGCGGGGGTGACGAGGGCAGGTGAGAGGTTTGGCTAGGAGCAAGCGCAACGGCAATCCCGATGCCGATCTCCCAGGAGACGACGCACCGGTGGACGTCGCGGCAGTGCGCCGCGACGACGCTTTGATCGACGCGATCGCCGGTGGCGGTCCTGTCGCGACGGATTCGCCGGAGCAGTACGAGCTCGCGCTTCTGCTGACCAATTGGCGCGCCGACATCGTGGCGACGCCGATGCCGACCGGGCCGCTGCTCGACGACGTGATCGCGGCGATCGACGCCTCGGACGCCCGTTCCGCACGCAGCGCTGCCCGCGGCAAGCTCCGCTTGTTGCGACCCATCGCCGGCGCTGCCGCCGCGATCGCGGTCGTCATAGGTGGCGTCACCATCTTCTCGTACAACGCCGCACCCGGCGATCCGCTGTGGAGCGTCAAGTCGGTCGTGTTCAGCCAGCAGGCCGATTCGACCGTCGCGCAGATCGACACCACGTCGCAGCTGCAGGAGGCCGAGCGGCTGATCGCCGCGGGCGACGCGGAGGCGGCGAAGAACCTGCTCGAGGGCGCCGCAGACCGTTCCGGCGGGGTACGCGACGCCGACCTGCGCAACGAACTCGACGTGTGGCGTGCGAAGCTCGCCGCGGAGGTCGAGAAGATCGCTCCCACCACGCCGCCCGCGACGACGACGCCCGGTACCACCACCACCGACGCGCCGACACAGACCACCGAACTGCCGGCCATCGTGCCGGGGACACCCGGTTCCACGACCGCGCCGGGAGTCGAGCAGTTGCCGGGAACCCTGCCCACGGATCTGCAGCTTCCCGGACTGCCGCCCACTTCACTGCCGCCGCTACCCACGACGACGCTGACGCTCCCGCCCGAGACCTTGCCGTCCACCAGCCCTGAACCCACCATCACGATGGTCCCGCCTCCGCAGCCGCCCCTGCCTGTCCCTTCCGACAACCCGACCACCCAACCGCCCCCGCCGTCGGACAACCCGACCACCCAACCACCCACCCAGCAGCCACCGCCGCCGGAGCCTTCCTCGGCACCGCTCCCGCCGCCAGGCCCGACCAGCTGAGAATTCGGCGGCCATACCGCAACGGCACAATCGCCCCACTACGGATCATCGTCACCATGAACGACACAGCTATGCAGCTGGGCATGCTCCCCGCTCGCACCCGGAAGCACCGAAGAAAACGTCATGGTCGGCATGCACAAACTCAGATCCCGCTTCACCCGCTCCTGAACACGGCACACCCCCTCAGCCCCGGGACGTGTCGACTTCCCCGGGCAGAGCTGTCACCACGACCGCATTTCTTGCCGAAGTGCTATCGAGCGGGCCGCCCTACACGACACAGCTCAGTCATTCACAACAGATGGAGTGATCGCATGACCGAGGTCGACCAACCGACAGCCCGCGTGCAGCAGCAGCTCGGCCGTCTGACCGACGAGCAGCCGCCCCTCACCAACGCCGCCGCGGTGCTCTGGGACGTGATCGTGTGAGCACGCCCGCTGATCTCGACGAGCAGGTAACCGAGGTCCGGGATGCACTGCACGCTCTCCGTCGAACCCTCCTCGACCTCGAGCGCACCTACGCAGACCTCGATGCGAACACGCTCGACGTGGACGCACTCGGCGACCCGACCACCGCACCGGAAGCGTTGGAGAGCGCCGTCGACGCCCTCCGCGCCGCTCAGGACACACTCGGAATCGCTGACGCCGACCTCGATGTAGCGAAGCGACACACCTCACGGTTGAAAACGCGCGAATGACCGCGGCCACCGGCGGTGTGCCCCCGGTCGACACGCCGCCACCCGGGTAGGCGCACCGCAGACGTCGGTGCAGCCGAGCGCCTCCGCGGCTGCGGCGAGACGGCGTTGCAGGCCGGGATGCGCGAGCGGTTTCGACGTGGCCGGCCGGTACCGACGCCGGTACAGCAGCCCATCGAGCCCGGGATGTGCGGCCGCAATGGTGCGGGCCTACCGCTGGGTGATGCTGTGGTGGGAACGTTCGTCGACGGCCGGAGGGTGTGGGAGCCTTCGCGCCACTTACACTGCTTCCCATTCCATTTGGGCGATCACATCTCGCGCGGACTCGACGTCGCCGCCACTGGTGAGCCAATCGATGACCGACACTGGGCTCCCCGCCGAGGAGTCGACCCGGACCGAGGTGTGCTTCGAGTTGTCGTTCGAGAGTGCGGCTATCGGTCGAAGGCGGCGGTCGCGGCAGCGGCGACCGCTGTAGCCGTGAGGAGTAGAGCTACCAGCAAGGCATGGTGTCGGGTCATACCGTGACTCCCCCGCTGCAGCGAACGGCCTCGTCTGTGGCTGATGTGCGTGATCACGAGTAGCAGCACCGCCATCGGTACCAAGGTGAGCGATGCAGCGCGGTCACCATGGGCGGTGGGAATGTGGAGGAGCGCCACCGTCGTCGCGGCGGCGGAGAGTGTGGTTCTCCGCCAGGCCAGCGCGGTGCGGTCTGGTTGTAGTCCCGGATCCCGGTCAACGGACCCGATCACGACCACAATGCCGCTCCGGCGGCGAGGAGCGTGAGGATCCCCAATCCGAGAGCGAGAGCGGGCACGAGGACGGAGCCCGGAAGTGGCAGGTTTCGCCTGATGGCCGACTGCGCGGCCTTCCAGCGCAGATACGCGCCGGAGGCGAGGACGGTGGCCAGCCCGAAACACACCATCGTGATCGTCATCTGCAGTGCCCACGAGGGCAACGCAAGTAACTGGTGGGCAGCCACACCTGCCACCAGGAGCGCCATCGCGGTGCGGATCCATGCCAGGTAGGTGCGTTCGTTAGCCAGCGTGTACCGGTAGTCCGGTTCCTCATCCGCCGAACTTGAGTCCGCTGGTGGACGGGAGGTCAGAATGCCCATCGCGCGCGGCCGGCCGTTTTGGCTTTCAGTTCGGTCGCGTGGTCGCTGCCGTCGAGGAAGGCCCGCGATTCCGCCACTGCCCATCCGTAGACGCCTTTCGCCATAGTGGAAGTGGCGCCTTGTTCCAGCTGGCCGAAGACGTCGACGCGGACCTGATGCGAGTCGCGGTTCTGCGGATCGGCATCGGTGGCCATCTGGGCGAAGTGTCCCGCCAGCCGGTGTTCGCCTCGTGCCAGTAGGGCGCGCGCCCGCTCGGCCAGTTGGGCGGCGCCGCCGCCGAGGTCCGCGATCTCACGGGCGAGGTCGGCGCGGGGGGCGGACTTGAGGTTGGCGGGGTTGCCGTCGTACCAGCCGCCGTAGAGGCGCCAGACGTTGCGAATGACGAATTCCGGTTCGTCGTAGGAGGGGGCGAGGTAGGGCTTGCGGAGGAGTTCCGCGGGGGCGGTGACGCTGTGCACGACCTCGTCGAGGGTCGCTCCGGCGTTCATCATCTCGAGGGTGCGGCCATGCAGGATTTCCAGGAGTTCGGCGGCGTCGGTGAGGGTGGTGCGGATTCGGTCGGCGCCGAGGACGGGGAGCCCGTGTCCGGGGAGGAGGATTTCGGCGCCCAGGTCGCCCATCCACCGCAGGGTTCGGGCCCATTCGTGTGCGAAGCGTTGCACCTTCTGCGGGTTTCCGGCATTGGGGCTGGCCCAGATGAAGAAATCACCACAGCACAGGATCTTGCGGTCGGGGATCCAGGCGATCGTGGCGTCATCGGTCTCACCGCGGGCGTGATGAAGTTGCACCTGCAGGTCGTCGACCGTGAGGTCGGTCTGGTCCGTGAAGGTGACGTCGGGGTACCGGTATTCGGCCGGCCACATAAGGTTCGGTGCCTGGAATTGGCGTTGGTTGATGATGCCGTTGTAGCCGCGGGTTTTCTTGTAGCGGTCGAACCGGCTGATTACGTTTTCGTGTGCGAGGACCGTGGGGCGGGTCCAGCCGCGCTCGCGCGCTTCCGTGTCGAAGGGGTCCATGCCGAAGACGTGGTCGACGTGTCCGTGCGAGTAGACGGCCGTGTGTACCGGTTGCTCGGAGATTTGTCGGGTGGCTGCGAGCAGGTCTTCGGCGGTGCGGCGGTCGCCGGTGTCGTACACGAAAAGGCCAGTATTGGTGGGAAATACGTAGACGTTGCCGAAAGCCGGCCACATGTAGGCGCCTTCCGCGATGTAGTGCATTCCCTCCTTCCGGAGGTCTCCGTGGTGGTAGGCGTTCTGGTTGGCTTCGCCCTTCCAGACCTTGTCGGCGTAGTCGATGATGTCCGTCATGTGGCGCTCTCCTCGGCTTGGCTGTCGGACCGCGACGCTGCGTTGTCCCGTGCGCCTCATTCTGTGCACCGGCCATCCGCCGAACAATCGTCTGTGCGCACACCCCTGCCGGCCCCGGTCTGTGACCGATCACAGATTCACTTTCACTGCGGGTGGTCAGCCTCCGTCTCGGGGTCGTCGGTGGCGGCGCTGACCGCGACCGCAAGAGTAAGGAGCTCCGTGGTGATGTGTACGTCGAGGCCGGTCAGCTCGCGGACGCGGTTGAGCCGGTTGTCGACGGTATTGGGGTGGACCGTCAGGGTGTCCGCAGTGGCGCGCCGGTCCAGGTTGCTGGCCATATAGACCCGGAGGGTGTGCACAAGGTCCGGGCGCGATCGCATGGAGGCACAGCGGTCCAGCAGCACCGGCAGCGACGCACTGGGGTGCGCAAAATGGTGTGCGAGTGCGACATCGGTCATTCGGCTGACCGTGCCGGTGCGGCCGGACCGGATCGCGATGTCGAGTACCTCGGCGGCCGTGGTGCCCGCTCGCGGAAGATCGGTGATCGAGGTGGCGTTCTCGATCGCGATCGTCACCGGTGCGCCACTGACCCTTGCGAGGTCCACGGCCAGCGGGTCGAGAGCGCCGATCGGTGGATGCATCACGATCCGAGCGTGCCGAGGTCGGACATCGATGAGCCACAGGCCGGGGACCGCTCGGGCCAGGTGGGCGCGGATCGCACGGACCTTCCGTGTGGCCGCGAGCGATCGGGCGTTGCGGTCGCCGGATCGCTCGGCGGGGGTGTCATCGATGTGCAGCAACATGATGTTCGGTTCGGCAGGGATGGAGTCGGGGTCGTCGAACACCCACTCGTCGCCGCGCAGGAGAGCATCGATGATGGGGGTGTGGTTGCGGTCTTGCGCCGCAATGAGGTCGTGAGCGTGGATCTCGTACGCGGAGACAACCTCTCGTAGGATGCGGTCAAAGGTGGTATGGGCGCGGCGGAATGCGAACCAGAACAGTCCGTGGTCGGTGCCCAGTTCGCGTTCCAGTTCTTCGGCGAGTACGTCGAATCCGGCCTGCCAGCAGCGCATGTACTCCCGTAGCGGCAACCCTTCCGCGACTCGTTCGGTGCCGCGTTCGATGTTTTCGCGCATCGTGTCGGAAACGTCGATGGACTCGTCGGTGACCGACCGCAGGCACACCTCGAGCATCGATCGGACGGTGTGGGCGCTTTCTCGGTGCAAATGTTCGGGCACCGCGGTCTGCGTGTAGAGCGGAGAGGCTGCGATGTAGCGGTCGATCGTTGCCCGCGCCATCCGCGGAATCGACCGGCGAATGCGGGCGATCCTGCCGTGCAGATCGTCTTTGGTTGCCTCGTCCGTGGGCGCGGTACGCATCGAACGCCTCCTTGGTGTGACGGGTCACACACTGCCGACGTGAAGAGTGTGACCGCCGCCGATGGTACGACAGCAACCCATTCGGCCACGCTGAGGACTCAGAACGGCTCCACCAGCACTGAGGTCCACACCGTCCCGGCACAGAATGAGGAACCATGCCAGACTCCGAGTACGCTCCCGATGACCTGCCCCTGTCCGGGATCACGGTCGTCGATTTCGGTCAGTACATCGCGGCGCCCGGCGCCGCACAGACCCTGGCCGACCTCGGCGCCGACGTCCTCAAGATCGAAGGTCCCGGCGGCGACCAGGCACGCGGGATCGGTGTCTACGGCGAGGCAATCATGCGCGCCTACAACCGGCGCAAGAAGTCGATCGTCCTCGACCTCAAAGCTGAGGACGATCTCCGCCACGCCCGTGCCCTCATCGCCCGAGCCGACGTCGTGATCCACAACCTGCGACCAGGGGTGATGGAAAAGCTCGGCCTGTCGGCCGACGACATACGCGAACTGAATCCCACCGTCATCCTCGCCGCGGTCTCCGGCTTCGGCACCGATGGGCCCTCCCGCCGCCGGCCGGGCCTCGACATCGCCGCCCAGGCGGAAACCGGCATGATGTCAGTGACCGGAGAGGCGGACGGAGACCCGCAACGCGTCGGCTTCCCGCTCGTCGACCACGCCACCTCCTACGTGGTCACCCAGGCGGTGCTGGCTGCCCTGTTCCGACGAGAACGTACCGGCCTCGGGGACGACATCGACGTCTCACTGCTCGACGTGGCGATCGACCTGCAATGCGCGAACTGGGGCGAATACTCCATCACCGGCGTCGCGCCCCACCGGCGCGGCAACGGACAACCCACCGCGGCACCGGCCGCCGACATCTTCCCCACCGCTGACGGCTCGATCGTCATCTCCGCCTACACCGAGCAGCGATTCGCCCAGCTTTGCGACCTCGCCGGCCGACCCGACCTGCCGAAGGATCCCCGCTTCGTCGACAACCCGTCAAGGGTCGCCCACCGCGGCGAACTCCTCGCCGTGCTCACACCGTTCTTCGCCGGCCTCGACACCGAAGCCGCCCTAGCGGCACTGACATCCGTCGGCATCGTCGCCGGCGCCGTACGCACCTACGACCAGGTCCAAAGTGCCCCCGATGTGATTGCCAGCGGCATCTTCGCCACCGGCAGCACCGGCGACGGACACACATACTCCATCCCAGGCCTCCCCTACCGCTCTCGCAGCACCCCCCGCACCGCGGACGCCGGGCGGGTCCCCGAACTCGGAGAACACAGTCACGAGATCGTCGCCCACTACCGGCTGGGCGAGCACTCCCTGACGTGACCTGAACCGCCACCGGCGCCACCTACCACTCACTGATAACGACCCCCAGGAGCCCTTGTGTCCCTGCAGAATCCGCAAACCCGCGCCGAGGAGGGCGACCTCGTCGCCGATCCTGAACTCGATAGCCCTCGCGTTCGCCGGCGTGGCTGGATCATCACCCTGATGCTGATGGCCTTCATGCTGATCAACTTTGCCGACAAGGTCGTTGTCAGCCTTGCCGGCGTCGAGATCAAGACCGATCTCGGGTTGAGTAATCAGCAGTTCGGCACCGCGCAGAGCGCGTTCTTTTGGCTCTTCGCCGTCGGCGCTGTCGCCCTCGGATCCCTCGGCGGACGCATCTCCGCGCGATGGCTCCTCGCCGGCCTGGTCGGTCTATGGGTGCTCAGCTTGGCCCCGATGACCACGACGGTCGGATTCGGAGTCTTCCTCGCCTGCCGAATGCTGCTCGGATTCGCCGAAGGCCCCGCTGGGGCGTTGTCCCAACAGATCGCCCACACCTGGTTCTCCCCGAAGCGTCGTTCACTACCGGCCTCGGTAGTCATCATGGGAGCCTCCCTCGGCCCGCTGATCGCCGCCCCGGTCCTGACCTGGATCATCCAGAGCTACAGCTGGCACGCAGCGTTTCTCGTGCTCATGGTCGCCGGAGTGATCTGGCTGGTGGCCTGGCTGTTCATCGGCGGTGAAGGACCCGCCGGCAATGCGGGGGCGGGCACCGGGAATCAGGCGGTAACGCTTCCCGACACCGTGCCCGTCCGGCTCCTGTGGACTCGCCCCACCGTGATCGGTGTCGCGATCTTCTCGTTCTGCTCCTATTGGGCGACCGCGTTGAAGGTGAGTTGGTTGCCGCTGTATTTGCGCGAAGGCCTGCACTACAGCGCCAACGCCACCGGGTTGCTGATCACATTGCCCTTCGCCGCGGCCGTGATCCTGACCTTTCTCGCCGGCCTGATCTCCACCCGCCTCTCGCTGGCCGGACGATCGTCCCGCACCGCCCGCGCCCTGTTCGCGGCCGGCCTACTCGCCGCCGGCGGTGTGTGCATGATCGGATTTACCGCGTTGCCCGTCGGACCCACTCAAATGGTGCTGATCGCGCTCGCGTTCTCCCTCAACACCGCAGCCTGGGGACTGGCGTTCTCCCTACTCTCCGACGTGGTACCCGCCAAGCAACGCGGATCCGTCATGTCGATCACCGTCGCGATCTACAGCCTCGGCGGTGTCGCGGCACCACTTCTCATCGGCTCCCTCGTCTCCGGGGCCGCCGACACCGCCGCCGGATACGGCCGAGGCTTCGTCATCGTGGGAGTCATCATGCTGGTTGGCGCACTCACCGCCGCCGTCCTGGTCAATCCCGAACGTGATGCAACCACGATCGCCGCACACCACCCGAACGAGTAGGCCGAACCAGAACGGTCGACGGGACCGCCGTCCGCGACCTGGCCTGAGTGCACCAGCCTGTCGTCAGCGATTGTGGAAGGAAGCGATGATCACATCAATGTTGTTGGGAGACAATATGTGCCTGAGGACAGGTGGCGAACGCGCCACGGGGCAGCCGACCGCCCCCGCCGGGCAGTTCGACGGACTCGTGAGGAGCATGTTGTGAGTTCTTCGGAGAACGATGTCGTGGTAGTTCGGCACCATCACAGCGGACGGCTGGACATAGAACTCAATCGTCCCGAGCGGAAGAATGCCTTGACGGTCCCGATGGTCACCCAGCTCGCCAGAACGTTCGCTGACGCTCAGGACGACGACACAGTCACCGCGGTGTTGCTGTACGGCGCGGGCGGGTGCTTCAGTTCCGGTTTGGATCTTGCCGAAGTACGCCCGGGCGAGCCGAAGATTACCGCGGCGATCTCCGACCTGCACACGACCCTGTCCGGGTTCGAGAAGCCGCTGATCGGGGCACTGGAGCGGGCCGCTGTCAACGGTGCTGCGGCGATCGCGCTCGCCTGTGACCTCCTTGTAGTGGGAGAGACGTCGTTCCTCATGGTCGGCGAGGCGGAGATGGGGGTAGCTGCGCCGAACAATCTGCGGTGGTTGCTCGCGAAATACGACGAGAACCAGGCACTGCAGCTCACCCTGGCCTGTGAACGTCAGTACGGTCCGGACCTTCTGCGCCGCGGCTTCGCCTACGCAACGGTGCCGGACGAGCAGGTTGTGGGCCGGGCAACCGAACTCACCGACAAGATTGCGGCCTACCCCAACGGCGGGGGAATCGCCATGAAGCAAGCGATTCTGACGCGCAAAACACTGCCCGTGTAAATGCGTACGCACGGCGGCACCTGCGGTCGAAAAACCACAAGACAACACAATGCACAACCGGGCGGACAGGTCGCAGGACGCCTGGTCATCCCAGGTCGGGGGATCCTGACCGCGGTGGTGCTCACACGGCACACTCGAAGGAGACAATCGAATGGGCATGACAACACCTGCAGAACACCGCGCACTTCGCGACGCGGTTCGGGAGTTTCTCACCGCAACCAGTAAACCGGCCGAAGTATTGGCCGACCAGGACACGGAACTCGGATACCGGCCCGAGATGTGGGCGACGATTGCCGAACAACTCGAACTGCAAGGAATGCTCGTCGACGCGAAGTACGGCGGATCAGGCGCGGGTATCGGTGACCTCGTCGTGGTCGCCGAGGAATTCGGGCGCTCCGCAGCATGCAGCCCCTTCTTCGCGAGTTCGGTGTTGACCACGCTCGCCATCGCGGATTGCGCCCAGGAGCATTGGCTCAGTGAGCTGCTGCCAGGTCTCGCCGCGGGCACTCGTCTCGGGTGTCTGGCATTTGCCGACGCCGACGGGTGGTGGCAGGCCGGCTCGGAAGCGGTGCGTGCACACCCGGACGGCGACGGCTGGCGGATCGACGGACGGGCCGATCACGTGATCTTCGGTCATTGCGCCGACACTGTCGTTGTCGTCGCCCGAACCGAAGACGGGACCGGCCTCTTTCTGGTGGAACCGTCGGACACGAGCATTCGGCGGGTCCGGCGGTCGGCGTTGGACCAGACCCGTCCGCTGACGACCTTCACCTTCGACAGCGCGGCAGCGCAACGAATCAGTGACACCACCGACATTTCGGAGACACTGTCCCGAGCGCTCGACCAGGCGCTCGTCGTGCAGGCGGCGGAGAGGGTCGGCGGTGCTCGCCGGTGCCTGCACCTGACAACTGACTATGCGAAGACCCGCAACCAGTTCGGTCGTCCGATCGGTACCAACCAGGCTGTCAAACACGGGCTGGCCGATCTGATCCGGGCGCTCGAACCGGTCGCCGCTGCGGTCGCCGTCGCCGCTCACGCCGCGGATACCGATGCGCCGGAACTGCCGGCACTGGTGAGCGTGCTCTGCGTCGCGGGGACCGAGAGGTACCTGCAGATCGCCGGCGAGACGATTCAACTACACGGCGCGATCGGCTTCACCTGGGAGCACGAGGCTCACCTTCATCTCAAGCGGGCGAAAACCGATCAGCTGATGTTCGGATCGTCGGCATGGCACCGCGAGCGTCTGCTCGCCGGAGTCCTCGCCACCGGCACCGCGGTCGAGGCGCCGGCGCGGGCCGACGAACCCGCTCCGCTGGCGGACCTGCAGACCGAGGTCCGCGCCTGGCTGGCCGAGCACCGCGCCGAGGGAACGCCACTCGAATACGCACAGGAACCGTTCGGACACGAAGACACCGACGCCGAGAAGCACTGGACCGATCTGTTGCGTCAGGGGCGTTGGCTGTGCCTGTCCTGGCCGGAGGAACACGGCGGCCGAGGACTGGGACCGGTCGAAACTCTGGTAGTAGAGGAGGAGTTCGCGCGCGCGGGACTTCGACGCCCGCAACTCGGAATGGGCGAGACCCTGCTTGCGCCCGCCCTGTTGGCGCACGGAAGCGAGGACCAGAAGCGCCGGTTCCTGCCCCGCATTCTGTCGGGCGAGGACACCTGGTGCCAGGGCTTCTCCGAACCCGAGACCGGATCCGATCTCGCCTCACTGCGGACCAGCGGAACCGTTGACGGCGACGAGTTGCGGATAAACGGTGACAAGATCTGGACCAGCCACGGCGGCCAGGCCAACATGATGTTCCTGTTGTGCCGCACCGACCGCGACGCACCGAGACACCAGGGCATCTCGTTTGTCCTTGTTCCCATGACGGACAACGGCATCGACGTCGACCCCATCCGGATGGCGTCGGGCGACAGGGGGTTTGCGCAGGAACGGATAACCGATGCGCGCGCCCCGTTGAGCAATGTGGTGGGTGGGCTCTGCAACGGTTGGGCGGTCGCGATGACCACACTCGGCGCCGAACGAGCAGGCAAGGCGGCGACGCAGTATGTCGGCTATCGCCACGAACTGGACGTGTTGGCGGAGCGGCTGGACAAGAACGGTCGGCTCGGCGACGTCATCGTCCGCCAGCGGTTGGCGGAACTGGTGGTCGAGGTCGAACTGATGCGTGCCGTTGGTTCCGTGATCGGTGCCCGTGTTGCAGAGGGAGAGACCGTGGACAAGTTGCTGGCGATCGACAAGGTCAATTGGTCGGAGTATCACTGTGTCTTCGGGTCGACGGCGCTGGAGCTTCTCGGGGCGTCGGCTCTGACCCGCCCCGACGGGGACGGATATCAACTCGACTCTCTGCAACGCGTGTTCCTCGAGAGCCGGGGACGCCGGATCGCACGCGGGTCGAATCAGATTCAGCGCAACATCATCGGCGAACGGATTCTGGGTTTGCCGACGTAGACGCCCGAGCGGTCACTCCAGCCGGGTGATTCGCCGGCTGTGACGGGCCTCCCCCTTCGACTGGCTCGCTTTGTGCTTCGTTCAGCAGCATGTACGACGCCATCAGGCATGCGTCAACGCTTCCCCCATCGTGCGGTTGAGGGTGCTGAGCGAGCGGACGGCACTGCGAACCGGCCCCGGTGTGGTGGTCGACTGCAGCATGACGTCGGGTGCCGAGGTTTCGGTGAGTTTCTCCGGAGGCTCTACGTGCTCACCGGCGAGTGCGCGTTTGACGTCGGCGATGGTTTCCTTGGTGACGTCGGCTGCTTGGCGCAATGCCCTCGCGGTCTCCTGCGACGGTCCGCTGTCCGGTTCGCCGCGAGAGGCGCTCACCCCTGCTCGGGCAAGTGCATGAGACGACCGATTGCTGACAGTCATGATCCGCAACAACCGTTTCGCTCCCCGACGAGTCCGCGTCGTCGGTCCCATTTCCAAGGGTTTGCCCGCCGTGACAAGGTCCTTCAGCGCGTTGTCCAACTTCCGGATGTCGGCGACCAGGTCAGTCTCGTGCCCTGGTTGGACGACGGCTCCGATAGCGGTGTCGACGATGGCAGTCATCCGATCGAGGTAGTCGTCGATCTTCGAGGTCAGCGTCGATCTCGTTCCGGTGGAGAAGATGAAGTACGCCGCCGCTATTCCGACGATTCCGCCGGCCGCCGTTTCGTAGATGCGCAGTTCGAGTACCTCGATGCTGAATGTGCCGAGCAGTCCGTACAGCATCGCAAGCATCACGGTGACGAAGAAGGAGAGCAATGCGTAGGCCACCGTGACGAGGTAGAACGCGAAGAATACGCAGACGACGAGCAGGAGCAACTGCAACGGCTGGTTGTTTCCGACCAACGCGGACAGCAATACTCCTGCAAGAACTCCCGCGATGGTGCCGACGACGCGGTGCCCTGCGCGCGAGAGAATCTCTCCGCGGGTAGACGCTCCGGTGAAAACGAGGAAGGCCGTCAGGACCGCCCAGTACCAGCGGTCGGGCGAGATGAGCTCACCGAGGATCGTTGCAGCGCTGGTCGCGACGGCTACCTGGATCGCGGCTTTGGTGCTCGGGTTCCATCCGGTGTCCGTTTCTTCGTCCTCGTCCGGCTTCTTCCTCGGCTCCGATTCTGTTCGCAGGGCGTTGTGGGTGATGTGATGGATCGCGATGTGCGCCTGCGCTGCTCGCATCGCGACGGTGGTCGCGATACCCGCCGGAGTCGATGGATCGGACTTGTCTGCGGCCGCGGCGGCGAGCCGTCGGGCAGCGCGGAGCTGGTCATCCGACGGATTGTTCTGCAGGCACGATCCCAGTGCCGTGGTCGCCTGCCCCAGCGTATTCGGCCACGACTTGTCCGGGTCGAGCGCCCACAGCGCGCTGACGAGTTGTTCGGTAGCGATTTGCGCATCGAAGATACGAACGGACAGATCTTCGTTGGTGACGCTCAGGAGCTGAGCTGCATCGTTGCGGTCGAGCCAGTCGTCGATCATCAGGGCGGTGCTTCCGAGCCGATCGAGTTTCTTGCGCAGAAGATCGAGATTCCGATCACCCCTGTTCGACGCCACCTCCAGCACGTCGATCGACGCGGCCCGCAGCGCCCGAACCAACCGTGTGAGTTCGAGCCCGGGCCGGTCCGGCAGGATCACGGTACGGACGAGGAGCGAGATACCGACGCCGGCGACGATGGACACGGCGAGGATGGGAATCTGCC
This sequence comes from Rhodococcus opacus, assembly GCF_012396235.1. Lineage (GTDB taxonomy): Bacteria > Actinomycetota > Actinomycetes > Mycobacteriales > Mycobacteriaceae > Rhodococcus_F > Rhodococcus_F opacus. The sequence goes on from NZ_JAAXPA010000030.1 coordinate 27,972, forward strand.
CAGGCTGGGCCCGAAGGAAGAGTGCGAAGAAGTAGCAGATGAACGCGACCATCCCGAGAGCCGTACCTCGCGGGCCGTAGCGCCGCACCCAGACGGCCGCGAAGAGCACCGCGATGAAGCCCACATCGGCGACCTTCCCGAACTGTGACAGCACCGCGGACATCGACACCGCCGCGAGTGCAGGGAACACGAGCAGCAGTGTCGTGATCACCCTGCTGTGCTGATCCTTGTCCTTGACCGCCGCCGAGGACTGCATCGCGACGACCGTCCCGAGCAGCGCGACGGTGAGTGGCTGGCCGATCAGGTTGGAACCCGGTAGCAGCACCACCATCGCGAGAATGACGGTGATCGTCGTGGCGGTTGCGGCACGTAGCCGCAGCCTGCCGGGATCGGAGACCGCGAGAAAACGGACTGTCTCCTGTACGACCCGAAAAGCCATTCACCGATTGTGCGCCTCCGGCACCCGTCAGTCTCGGACGACGTCGCCACCGATCTCTTCGAGATCAACCGCGCCTTCGAGGAGGAACAAGCACCGGCCCTCCCGTCCACCGGATCGCAGGTGGAAAAAGTCACGGCCGGTGAGTATTCCGTCGGATTCTTCATGGGCTCACCGGCCCTGACTGCGGAGCAGCGCACCGGCGGACTGATCAAAGCGGTCTTCCCGGACGATGGCACGCCGCTGTTGCGCCGCGGAATGTCGATGCTGCAGGGCGCCCCGCACCCGGTCACCACGAAGCTGTTCACCGACTTCGTGTTGTCCGCGGACGGGCGGGCCGCCGTCGCCGAGGGCGGACTGACCGCCTACCGCGACGTCATCGCCTCGGTAGGCGAAGAGAACACGATCCTCATCCCGTACACCAAAGCATCCGACGAAGAGATCCAACAGTTCTCGGACCGTTGGTCTTCGTTGCAAGCCGGCTGAGCCGAGATAGCGACATCACACCATGACACTGACGACACCGCCCGACACCCGGACCCCCGAATCCTTCGTCCCGCTACGCCCGGGTGAGCCCGGAAGCCCGCGCTACCGCAAATTCCGCAACATCGGCCGCGACACGATCATCCAGTACTCCGTGCTGCTGATCCTCGCCGCACTCGTCCTCGCCCCGGTCGTGCCGACCCTCTACCAGTCGTTCATCGACCGCCCGCTCTACGAGAGCGGCGGAATCTTCAGCCTCGACAACTACACCGAAGCCGGGTTCGGCGACGTCATCGTCAACACGGTGCTGTTCGCCGGCCTGACCACGATCCTGGCGCAACTGTTCGCCGTCCCGATGGCCATCGTGATGCACCCGCACCAAACTGCCCTTCGGCAACTTCATCGTCGGCTCGATGCGCTGGCCCTTCTACATCTCCTCACTGCTGCTCGGCTTCGGCTGGATCATCCTCTACTGACCCGCCGGATTCTTCAGCGTCCAGTTCCGCGAGTTCTTCGGATTCGTCCCGTGGAACCTGTACTCGATCCCCGGGATGGCGCTCACCGAAGCCGTCGCCCTGGCCCCGATCGCGTTCACCTTCTGTGTCGGCGCGCTGCGCCAGGCGGACGCCTCCCTCGAATCGGCGGTACAGGTCTGCGGCGCCGGACCCGTGCGGATCCTCCGGTCGGTCGTGGTTCCGATGTTGCGCCCACCGATCGTCTACAGCTCGGTGCTGATCGTGAGCATGTCCCTCGAAACGCTGTCGGTTCCGCTGCTCTACGGGCAACCCTCCGACGCCGTCGATCCAGATGGTGTCGCTGTCCCCGGGCCTTGGTGCGTACCGCGCGCGAGCCTACAAGCAAAGCGGATCAGACAGAGGTGGATGTAGTCCCGCGCAACCAGATACCGGCGGCGGTGGGCAAATCTTCTCGACCGAACCCAAGGGGACGTGTCATATTCCCAGTTCAAGCCCCTTTCCGTGGTGCTTCTGTGCTGCGATGATCACGGCCGAGTACGGTAGGCGCGTAGTCGCGTGTACCGGTCGGGTTTCGAAAGCTCGTCGTTGAGGATCTGCGCGATCTCGGCGAGTGGTTCGGGTTGGTCCATATCAGCGTGTGTGCTGTGGACGTCACGTGTCTCAATGTTCCCGGTGATGTACGACTCCCAGCTTTCAGCAGACGAGTCGCGTGAAATTGATCCGTCTTCCGTCAACGTTGGGCGGAGAAATAACATGTCCCCGTGATAGACCGGCGGGATATGGGTCTTCGTCAGCTGTAGATGATTCCGATACAGCATAAAGGCAGCATCCTCGATGGACGCGTTCTCAGGCGAATCGACCATCTCTCCGTATCGGTCATGCGCCCATGCCCATATCGATTGTCGCAGTTCCTCGTCCGAGGGCTCCTCAGCGATGTGACGATCCGTAAGTGCAGGCACGCTGTCCATCATCGCGAGGAATGCAACCTCGAGCCCTCGGCGTTCCAGCGCGGTGGCGATCGCATGGGCGACAAGGCCACCGAACGACCATCCGAGCAGAAGAAACGGGCCGTCGTCCTGAACGGTGAGGATCTGCTCGAGATAGTCGGCGGCCATCGTCTCGATCGACGTCGGTAGCGGCGTCACTCCATCGAAGCCCCGTGCTTGCAGGCCATATATGGGCCGGCCGGGGAGGTGGGCGCGAAGGCCCATGTAGCACCAGCTCAGTCCGCCACCCGGGTGGACACACCACAGCGGCGGTCCTAATCCTTCGCTTCGGATCGGCAAGATGGCCGCGAACGGATCGAGCGAGTCGGGTTCGGCCTCCTCACCCAGGCGGGGTGCGAGTTCGGCGACCGTCGGAGACTCGAAGATCACCCGGATCGGGACCTCCACCCCCGACACCGACCGAATCCGGCTCACCAATTGCGTCGCGGACAGCGAATGCCCACCCAGGTCGAAGAAACTGTCATCGATCCCCACGCGGGGAACACCGAGAACCTCGGCGTAGAGCGAAGCCAGCGTGTCCTCCACCGGTGACCGCGGCGCCCGGAACACCCCGCCGGTGAACTCCGGTGCCGGCAATGCTCTCCGATCCAGTTTCCCGTTCACCGTCAGCGGCAACCGGTCCAGCACCACCACCGCCGCTGGAACCATGTATTCCGGCAGCATCCCGGCCACGAACCGGCGGACCTCGACACCTGTGCCGGTGTCGGCGGCATCGGAGACCACGTAACCGACCAATCCGGTGCCGGTGGCGGTGTCCCGGGCCACCACCACCGCCTGGGTCACGGCCGGATGTGTCAGGAGACCCGCCTCGATCTCCGCGGGTTCGACCCGGAATCCGCGAATCTTGACCTGCTCGTCCGCTCTTCCGTAGAACTCGAGCACTCCGCCGGAGGTCCAGCGCACCAGATCCCCGGATCGATACATCCGCGCACCCGGCTCCCCGAAGGGACACGCCACGAACCGCTCCGCCGTCAACCCCGGCCGGCCGACATACCGCTGAGCCAACTGCGCCCCGGCGATGTACAGCTCCCCCACCGCCCCCACCGGAACCGGCACCAACCCCGCACCCAGCACGAACACCTGCGTGTTGCCCACCGGCGCCCCGATCGGCACACTCGCCCGGTCGGCGCGTTCACCCGACTCGGGTAGCACGAAGGTTGCCGCGAAGACTGTCGTCTCGGTCGGCCCGTACCCGTTGACCAGAATCAGAGGATTCACGTGCTCGCCCCGGGACCAGCCCTGCAACCCGGCCGGATCCAACACCTCACCGCCGAACACCACCATCCGCAGCACCGAATCCGCCCCCACAGCGGGATCCTCACGCTCGACCTCGGCGAACTCGTAGAACGCCGACGGCGTCTGACCGAGAACCGTCATCCGCTCCCGAACCACCACCTCCCACAATCCGACCGGCGAACGCATCACCTCCCACGGCACCACCACAACCCGGGCCCCGTGCACCAACGCCCCCCACAACTCCCACACCGAGAAATCGAACGCCACCGAATGACACCACCCCCACACGTCCCCGGCATCGAAGCCGGCCCACCCTGCGGTACCGGCGAACAGCGACACCACACTCCGGTGGCTCACGGCGACGCCCTTCGGAACACCCGTCGACCCGGAGGTGTACATCACGTACGCGGTGTTGTCCGGTCGTAGTGATGCGATGCGGTCGTTGTCGTCGGGGTTTCGCGCCTCCCATCGTCCGCCCTCGTCGGTGCGGGTGTCGAGAAGTATCCGGGGGATGTCGTTGTCGGGCAACAAGTTTTCGGTCATGGTGTCGCTGAGAATCAACAACAGCGGAGCGGCGTCGGTGAGGATGGTCCCGGTTCGTGCACCGGGGTACTGCAGGTCGATAGGGAGGTATGCACCCCCGGCCTCGAGGATGGCCAGTAGCGCGATGATCAACTCGGGTGACCGCTCCAATGCGACCGCCACCAGCACTTCCGGGCCGACACCCGCACCGATCAGGCGGTGTGCCAGCCGGTTCGCTCGACTGCTCAGCTCCCGGTAGGTCCAGTTCTCGTCACCGAACGTGACCGCCACCGCGTCCGGAGTCGCGGCGACCTGGGCCTCGAACAGGCCGGGAATCGTCGAGTCCGGTATCGGTACGCTCGTGTCGTTCCAGGTCCGCAGTACCAGCTCACGCTCGTCGGGCTCGAGGATCTCGTACCCGTCGATCCGCCCGCGGGGATCCGCCACGATCAACTCCGACAACCGCACGAACCGGGCCGCGATACCCTCCACCGTCCCGCGGTCGAACAGGTCACTCGCGTACTCGACGACCCCGGCCAGACCCTGGTGACCATCGGGGGTGAGGGTGAAGGACAGGTCGAAACGCGACGTCCCGGTCGGCGCCGGAAGTGTGGTCCATTCCAATCCGGGGAACTCGACCTCGGGAAAAGCGTTGTTCTGCATGGCGAACGACACCTGGAACAACGGATGATACGCCGTCGACCGGGCCGGATTCAGCAACTCCACCAACCGCTCGAACGGCGCATCCTGATTCTCGTACGCCGCCAACGCCTTACCCCGCACCCGGTCGAGCACCTGATCGAACCGCGGATTCCCCGACACATCCACACGCAGCACCCAGGTATTGACGAAGAACCCCACCAACTCGGCCAGGGCGTCGTCGGTGCGGCCCGCGATCGGCCCGCCGATCGCAACGTCCTCCCCCGCGCCAAGCCGGTGGAGCAGCACCGCGAGCACAGATTGCAGCACCATCGAGGGTGTCGCCCCCGCGCTGCGGGCCAGTTGGGTTACCTCCGAACCCAGTTCCGGTGCGACTGTGAACTCCACCGTGCCGCCGCGGTAACTCGGTGCCGGCGGTCGGCACCGATCGGTGGGTAGGTCGATGCACTCCGGCAACCCCGCCAACTCGCTACGCCAATACTCGACCTGAGTGGCCAGCACACTCCCCGGATCATCCGCACTGCCCAGAAGCTCCCGCTGCCACAACGTGTAATCCGCATAGTGGACCGGCAACGGCACCCACCCCGGCGCGTGGCCCGTCGTGCGCGCCGCGTACGCGACGGCGATGTCGCGGGCCAACGGCGCCAGCGAACCCCCGTCCCCCGCGATATGGTGCAGCACCAATACCAGCACGTGCTCTGATTCGGAAACTCGGAAAATGCGGGCCCGCAGGGGTATCTCGACCGACAGGTCGAATCGACAGCCCGCCGCCTCCGCGACTGCATCCATCAGAGTGCTGTCCCGCACGTCGACGATCTGAACCGGCAGTTCCGCGACGACCTGCTCAGCCGGCAGGATCTGCTGGAACGGCACACCCCCTTCCTCACCGAACACGGTTCGCAGGCTCTCGTGCCGGGCGACGACGTCCGCAACAGCGGCTGCGACCGCCCCGGTGTCGAGGTCGCCGGTGAGTCGCACCGCGACCGGAATGTTGTACGTCGCCGACGGGCCCTCGAACCGATACAGGAACCACAACCGGGCCTGCGCGAACGACAGCGGCACCCGCTCGGGCCGCACCCTTGCGGTCAGTGGCACCCGGACCGGGCCTTCCCTGAGTCGGGGTGCCAACTCCGCCACCGTCGAGGACTCGAACACCACCCGGATCGGAACCTCCACACCCAACACCGACCGAATCCGGCTCACCAAGCGCGTCGCCGACAACGAATGCCCACCCAGGTCGAAGAAACTGTCGTCGATTCCCACCCGCGGCACGTCGAGCACGTCCGCGAACAACGACACCAGAGTTTCCTCGACCGGCGACCGCGGACCCCGGAGTATGCCGCCGGTGAATTCCGGTTCCGGCAACGCTTTCCGGTCCAGTTTCCCGTGGGCCGTCAACGGCAGCTGATCCACCACCATGATCACCGCCGGAACCATGAAGTCCGGCAACAACCCTGCCACGAAACGACGAACCCCGGTCGCCGAATCACTCGACCCGTCGACCCCGTCGATATCGAGAACTACATATCCGATCAACTCGGTGCCACTGCCGGTGGCGCGGGCCACCACTACCGCCTGCGCCACCGCAGGATGCTTCAGCAGCACCGCCTCGACCTCGGCGGGTTCGACTCGGAACCCCCGCACCTTCACCTGCTCGTCCGCGCGCCCCACGAACTCGAGCTCACCCTCGGCGGTCCACCGCACCAAATCCCCCGACCGATACATCCGCGCACCCACCGCCCCGAACGGACACGCCACGAACCGCTCCGCCGTCAACCCCGACCGGCCGAGATAACCGCGGGCCAGCTGCACCCCGGCGATGTACAACTCGCCCACCACACCCACCGGAACCGGCACCAACCCCGCACCCAGCACGAAGACCTGGGAGTTCCACACCGGCGCGCCGATCGGCGCGCTCGTGTCTTTCGACGGGCCGCATCGATGGTGGGTGACCTGGAGGGCCGTTTCGGTCGGCCCGTACACGTTGTGTACCGCAGTGCCACTGCGCTCCATGAAGTGGTTTGCCGTCGAGGACAACAGGTTTTCGCCGCCGCAGAAGACTCGTCGAAGCGAGTCGCAATCAGCCGGCTCGAGTCTCTCGTCGACCATGGCCAGCATCGACGGCGAAAAGTCGCCGGTGGTGATCTTCTCCGATCTGATCATCTCGGCGAGATAGGCCGCATCGCGGTGTCCCTCGGCCTTGGCGATCACCAGCCGCGCCCCGACCTCCAGTGGCAGGAACATCTCCCACACCGACACATCGAATGTCGCGGGGGTCTTCTGCAGCACCACGTCGTCGTGGTCGAAGCCGAAATGGTCCCGCATCCACAGCAACTGATTCACGATCGCCGAATGGCTGACAGCGACCCCCTTCGGCCGGCCCGTCGAGCCGGACGTGAAGATCACGTACGCCGTGTTACCCGGCCTCAACGGGGTGATTCGATCCTCGTTGCGGACGGGTGAGGAGTCGACATCAGGTCTTTGCGCGCCATGGATCTCCAGCACGGGGACGCCGCCCGGGATCTGTACGCGGTCGGTCGATCGCGTCAACACACAGACCGGTGCCGCGGACTCCATCATGTGCCGGATATGTTCGCTGGGGTAGTTGGGGTCGATCGGCACATATGCTCCACCCGCCGTCACGACCGCATAGATTCCCACCACGAGATCGATCGAACGTCGCACGGCGACACCGACCAGAGACTCCGGACCGACACCGTGCGCGATCAGTCTCCGAGCCAACCGGTTCGCTCGCTCGCCGACCTCTCGATACGTCAACTGCTCGTCGTCGGACGTCAGGGCCACCGCCTCCGGCGTGACAGCCGCCTGGCGTTCGAAAAGGTCGGGAAGTGTCACCTCCGGCACGGGGACCGCAGTGTCATTCCACGTGCCCACCACCAGCCGACGCTCGCCTGGTTCGACGAGGTCGATGCGGTCCACGGCGACGTGAGGGTCGTCCGCGACTGTCTGCAAGATACGGGTGAGCCGCCGGGCGATCGTGTCGACGGCTGCGGCGCCGAACAGGTTCGGCAGATACGCTACGGTCAACCGAAGTTGGGAGTCGACTCTCGCGATCAGGGTCATGGGGTAGTGCGACGCGTCGATCGTACGGACTCCGGTGACGACCATTCCGTCGATGGGGTTTGCGGCTGCCAACGCGGCGCGATCGATCGGGTACGACTCGAACACGACGAGGGTGTCGAACAGGTCGCGCACCCCGGCGGCCTTGTTGATCTCCGTCAACCCGAGGTAGTGGTGATCGAACAAGCCGGCCTGCTGCTTCTGCAACCGGGTCAACAACTCCGCAGCAGTGTCGCCCGGTGTGGACTGAACCCGCACCGGCAGGGTGTTGATGAACAAGCCCACCATGGACTCGACACCGGGCAGTCCGGCCGGTCGGCCGGAGACCGTCGCGCCGAACACCACATCCCGCCGGGCGGACAACTGTCCGAGCAGAATCCCCCACGCTCCCTGAACGACGGTGTTCAGCGTGACACCCAGTTCGGCGGCCCGCACCGACAAGCTCGTGGCCGTCTCCGGGGGTAGTTCGACCGTCACGTGCTCTTCCCCCGAGGTGGTTTCCCACTCCGGGTGCGCGGGCGCCAGCAGGGTCGGCTCTTCGATCCCAACGAGGGCCTGCGCCCAGATTCGACAAGATTCGGCTCGGTCGCGCGCGGCCAGCCAGACCAGGAAATTCCGGTATCCGGTCGCTCTCGGTAACGCGGCGGCGTCGCCTCCCGAGACGTACAGCGCGAGTAGTTCCTCGGCGAGCAGTGGCATCGACCATCCGTCGAGCAGCACGTGATGATTGGTGATCACCAGCTCGAATCGATCCTGTCCCATCGTCACGAGCGTGAATCGGATCAGCGGCGGCGTCGCCGGGTCGAAATGTGTGGCGTGATCCTCGACGAGAAGACGTTGGAACTCGCCGTCTCGAGTGCCCTCGGGAAGGTTCCGCAGGTCGACCTCGCGCCATGGCAACGCGACTGCGCCGAGGACGACCTGTACCGGCCCGGTTTCGGAATCGTCGACGAACGCGGTCCGCAGGTTCGCCTGGCGATCCAGCAATGCCTGTCCCGCAGCGTGAATCCTCTCTGGATCGACCCGTCCGCCGAGGTGCAGAACGAGCTGGGTGGTGTACGCGTCGAACGACGAACCGGCCAGCATCGAGTGGAACAACAGGCCGGATTGCATCGCGGTCAACGGCCACACATCCACCACGCCCGGGTACCGGTCCTCCCACGACTCGATATCGTGTTGCGACACCGACACCAGCGGCACGTCGGACGGTGTCAGCCCGCCGGCCCCCGGCCCCTGCGCGTGCCGAGCCAGTGCCGAGACTGCGTCGCACCACAGGTCGGCAAGTTCCTGAACATCGTCACGGGAGAGCACCCCGGCGGGGAATCCGAACACGGCACCGAGTCGGGGACCGTCCGGACCGTCGGTCACCATCGCATTGATGTCCACTTCGGCCATCGCCGGCATGTCCGGATCCATCGTCGCGGAGAGTGCCGTTCCCTCGCTCGCGGGCATCCAGCCGAGGTCACGGAATTCCTCGGGAACATCGGCGGCCGAGATGCGCCCCAGATAGTTGAAACTGATCTGTCCGCCCGGATACTTCCCGAGTTGCGGTGCGGTGTCCGCGTTCAGATACCGAAGCAACCCGTAACCGATGCCACGGTCGGGCAGCGCCAGCACCTGTTCCTTGACCGCTTTGATCACGAGCCCGGCAGCGGGCCCGCCGGCGAATGCGTCGTCGAGATCGGCGCCCGCGATATCGAGGCGAATCGGGAAAGCTGTCGTGAACCAGCCGACCGTGCGGGATAGATCCGCCCCGGGTATGACGTGCTGCTCGCGACCATGATTCTCCAGGGTTATCAACGACGACGGCTCGACAACCCCGCGACGGCGGCGCCAGCGGGTCAACGCCATCGCCAACCCCGCCAGAAGACCATCGTCGACCCCGGCGCGGAAGACCTTGGGGACCCTGGTGAGCAGCGACGCTGTCGCGTGCGCTGGCACCTGGATCCGCACGTGCTGCACTGTGGACAGAACATCGAGGATCGGGTCGCATCTGCGCGAACCCAACGTCGGGTCGGGGCCCTCCAGAATCGATTGCCACAACGGTAACTCGGCCACTCGCCCTGGCCGCAATGCCTCGTCCACCAGCCCGTGTGCCCACCGCCGCATCGACGTCCCGCCCGCGGGCAGTTCCGGGCGTTCGCCGGTACGCACCCGCGCCCAGGCCGCCGCCAGGTCCGGGATGATGATCCGCCGCGACACGCCGTCGATGACCAGGTGGTGGGCCACGACCAGCAGCCGACCCGAACCCGCCGAACCGTCGCCGTCACGGGGGACTTGGTCCAGCCACACGAACTGCACCATTACGCCCGCCGCCGGATCCACACGCCCCAGGGCCGCATCCAACTCGGCCGACGCCAGCCGCAGCCACGCCGGATCGCCCGGTGCGTCATCACCGTGGACCTGTCGAATCAGGCGGTTCACGTCGACCGTATCCGGGGGATCGACCCGAAGTTTCTGCTCCCCAGCGTCATCGGTCACCACACGCGATCGCAACATGTCATGACGGACCATCACGGCGCCGATGGTGGCGGCCAACCCGGCCCGATCGATACCGGCGGGCAACTCCAACACCATCGTCTGCGCGAATCGGCGGTACCCACCACCCCGCGCGAGGAGGAACCGCCCGATCGGCGTCAACGGCATCGTTCCCACTCCGCCACCGGACAACTCCTCGAGCACGACCCGGTCCGAATCGTGGTTCAGGACTGCAACCTCGGACAGTCCCGCAACAGTCCTGTGCTCGAACACATCCCGCGCCGTGATTAGCACACCCCGCGCTTTCGCGCGCGATACCAATTGGATCGACCGGATGCTGTCGCCACCCAGATCGAAGAATCCGTCATCGATCCCCACCTGGTCGACGCCGAGTACCTCGGCGAACACGCGGGCGAGGATCTCCTCGGTCTCGGTCTGCGGAGACCGGAACGCCTTGCTCGACGAGAACGCCGGCTCCGGCAACGCACTGCGGTCGAGCTTGCCGGCCGGTGTGAGCGGCAACTTCTCGAGCACCACGATCGCCGAGGGCACCAGGTACTCCGGCAGGCGGCCGGCCGCCACCGTCCGCACCCTCTCGGCGTCCACTTCACTCCCGGCTGCGGGGACCACGTAGGAGACCAGCACCGTCTGCCCGGACGGGCCCTTCCGATCGACCGTCACCACGGAGCCGATTCCGGGCTGCTCGGTGAGCGCAGCGTCGATCTCGCCCAACTCGATCCGACGGCCCCGCACCGAGACCTGGAAATCGCTGCGCCCCAGATACTCCAGTCCCAAACCGGTTTCCCGCTCGATCCACCGCACGACATCGCCCGTGCGATACATCCTCTGGCCCGGCGAGCCGAACGGGTTCGCCACGAATCGCTCCGCTGTCAGTCCCGTCCGATCGTGATATCCCCGAGCCAGCGGAGTCCCGGCGACATACAACTCCCCCGCCACTCCCGCCGGTACCGGACGCAGCCACGTGTCCAGCACCACCAGGGACGCACCTCGGACCGGACCGCCCAGAGTCACCGGACCGTGCGGTGGTAACGGCGGCGAGGTCGCCACCGCCACCGTCGCCTCGGTCGGCCCGTAGAGGTCGTGCATCCGCCGTCCCGCAGCGAACGACTCCACCACCGATACCGGAACCGCCTCCGCGCCTGTGAGCAGGCATCGCACCGACGACATCCGCTCGACCGGTACCGTCGCCAGCATCGTGGGGGTGAGGAACGCGTGCGTCACCAACGCACTCTCGAGAATCCGGCCCAGTTCCTCGCCACCGACCACACCCGCCGGAACCACAACCATCGACGCTGCCGAACCCGTCGCCAGCAGGTACTCCAGCACCGACGCATCGAAACTCGGCGACGCCACGTGCAGCACGCGTGCATCCGCCGTGACGGCGAACCTCTCCGCAATCTCCGCCGCGAGACTACCCAGTCCCCGATGCGGTACGACGACGCCCTTCGGCTCACCCGTCGTCCCCGACGTGTAGATCATGTACGCGGGATGATCGGCCCGTAACGGAGCGATCCGGCCCGCATCGGTCACCGATTCGGTGGACTGACGGGAACACTCGGCTCGCGCCTCCGGCTCGTCGAGCACCCACCAGTCGAGGGTTCTCGGCAGGGTACCGACGCACGCGGCGACCGTGATTCCGCACCGCGCGGCGGAATCGGCGATCAGGTACTCGAGCCGACTCGCCGGATACGACGGATCCACCGGAACGAACGCACCACCTGCCTTCGCCACCGCCCATACCGCCAGCACCGACTCCACCGACCGCGGCACCGCCACGGCCACCGTGGATTCCGGCCCGACGCCGCGTGAGATCAACACCCGTGCGATACGACTCGACTCGTCGTCCAACTCCCGGTATGTGAGGGAGCGCTCTCCACACACGACCGCCACCGCACTCGGATCGTGTACGACTGCCGCAGAGAGGATCTCCGGCAGTGTCCGGACCGTCTCCGCGGCCGCGCCGCGCACGGGAACCAGCAGGTTCCGTTCCTCCGGCGCGAGGAGGTCGATGTCTCCCGTTGCGCCCTCCGGCGCAGCCACCAGTGATTCCAGCACCCGGTGGAACCTGTCCGCGATCCGACCCACCTCGTCGTCATCGAACAAGGCTGGGTCGTACCACAGCGATACGGACGTCCGCTCACCGGCTTCCACCGCGAGCGTCAACGAATAGTTGGTTCCTCCAAACGAATCCAGGGACGTGATCGCGAGGGAGCCGATCGACTCGAGCAAGGAGGCGAGGCTCCGCAGATCGTTCGGGTACGACTCGAATACCGTCAAGGTGTCGAACAGGGCCCCCACGCCGGCGACCCGCTGGATCTCCGGCAGCGGAACATGATGATGCTCGATCAACTCCGCCTGCTCCGCCTGAACCCGGGCGATCAACCGGGCGATGGATTCCTCGGGATGAAGCCGGACCCGCACCGGGACCGTGTTGATGAACAGCCCCACCATCGACTCGATGGCGGGAATCTGTCCGGACCGACCCGAGACCGTCGCGCCGAACACCACATCACGGCGGCCGGTATGCATGCCCAGCACGATCGCCCACGCGACCTGCACCAGGGTATTCACCGTCACCGACCACCGAGACGCCAGCTCCGGTATCTCCGACGACAGACCCTCGTCGAGCTCACGCCGGAGCACTGACGATCCCCGCGCCGATTCCGGGCGCCCAGTCGCGATCAGCGCGGGCTCCGCACCGTCGAGCGCTTCCTCCCACACCTGCAGCGACCGTTGCCGATCCTGAGTCGCGAGCCACCCGAGATACCGGCGATACGAGACCACGGGTTCCAGTACGGCTCCGTCCCCGCCGGCACCGTAGACGGTCAGCATTTCGCGCATCAGCAACGGCATCGACCATCCGTCGAGCAGTACGTGGTGATACGAGACCACCAGCCGGAAGTCTCCGTCGCCCATCGCGACCAAACCGAAACGCAGGAGCGGTGGCTCCGACAGGTCGAAGCCGGCAGCCGCATCGTCCGACAGCAGCCGTGCCAGTTCGTCGTCTCGCTCCCCGGCATCGACACCGCTGACGTCGGCTTCCCACCAGGGCACCACGAGGCCCTCGAGCACCACCTGGACCGGCTCCGCCACCCCCTCGGTGAGGAACGCGACCCGCAGATTCGCGTGGCGATCGAGTATCGCCTGTGCCGCGGCCTTCACACGGTCCGCATGCACCTGTCCGGACAGACCCAGCACCGTCTGCACCGCATACACATCGGCCGATTGCGACGCCAGCATTGCGTGAAAGACCAAACCTGTTTGCAGCGGTGCCAGCGGCCACACATCCACGGCCTCGGGATACCGTGCCTCGATGCCCGACAGCTGTCGCGGAGCCGGACGCGGCAACGGCACGTCCTCGAAAATGACGGAGTCGTCATCCCTCACCGGATGCGCGACGGAGGCCAGCCCGGCGACGGTCCGTCGCTGGAACACGTCTCGCGCCGACACCAGCACGCCGCGAGCCCGCGCCCGCGACACCACCTGGGTCGACATGATGCTGTCCCCGCCGAGCCGGAAGAAGTCGTCGTCGACACCCACCCGATCGACGCCCAGGACGTCGGCCAGCACCGCCGCCAATGTCTGCTCGGCAATGGATCGTGGAGCCCGGTACGGGGTGTCGGATGCGAGATCAGGCTCGGGAAGTGCTCTGCGGTCGAGTTTGCCGGCCGGTGTGAGAGGTATCCGGTCGACGACGATGATCGCCGACGGCACCATGTAGTCCGGTAGACGGCCCGCCGCGAGCAGTCGCAACGCCTCGACGTCCACCTCGGCCCCGGGCGCCGCGACCACATACGACACCAGCACCTTCTGCCCCGACGGACCTACCCGGTCCACCGTCACGACCGATCCCACCGCGGGGTGCGAGACCAACACCGTTTCGATCTCGCCGGGTTCGATTCGGATTCCGCGGATCTTCACCTGCTCGTCTGCGCGGCCGACGAAGTCCAGCACACCGTCGGTCGTCCACCGCACCAGATCACCCGAGCGGTACATCCGTGAGCCCGGTTCGCCGAACGGACACGCGACGAACCGTTCCGCCGTCAACCCCGGCCGGCCGATGTACCCGCGGCCCACACCTGATCCGGCGATATACAACTCCCCGACCACACCCACCGGGACGGGCACCATCCCTGTTCCCAAGACGAGTGCGCGGGCATTACCGATCGGCACCCCGATCGGCACGCTGACCTGGTCGTCGAAGCCCGTCGAACCCGATACCGAGTACGCGGTGGCACACACGGTGGTTTCCGTCGGCCCGTACGCGTTCACCACGGTGATGCGCGGGTGGCGAGCGAGGACGCGTCGTACAGCGCGCGGCGACAACACATCGCCCGCGGTGACCAACTGACGTGGCTGGTCGAGCGCCCCCCTCTCATGTTCCGGCGAATCGCTCAACAGGTGAAACAGCGTGGTCGTCAAGAACATCGACGTCACACCAACCGCGTCGACGACCCGCTCGAGCACCTCGATGTCCAGTGACCCGGGCGGGGCGACAACCAACCGGCCTCCGCTGAGCAGTGTCGGCCACAACTCGTACGCCGAGGCATCGAACGCCATCGACGAATGCAGCAACACGCGCTCACCGGGTCCGTCCGGCCATCCGTGCAACGCCAGGTTGACCACGTTGGAGTGGTCGATGGTGACCCCTTTCGGGGTCCCCGTCGATCCGGAGGTGTACATCACGTACGCGGTGTTGCCCGGTCGCAGTGACGTGGTGCGATCGCTGTCGTCGGGGTTGAGGCCCTCCGCTTGCCCGTCCTCGTCCGAGATGCCGTCGAGAAGTATCCGGGGTATGTCACTGTCCGGCAGCGTGCGTGCGGTTGCGGTGTCCGTGAGGATGAGCAGCGGCGCGGCGTCGGCGAGGATGAACTCGGTCCGCGCACTCGGGTAGCGGGGGTCTATCGGCAGATACGCGCCCCCGGCCTCGAGGACTGCGAGTAACGCGACAACCAATTGGGGTGACCGCTCCAGTGCAACCGCCACCAGTACTTCCGGCCCCACACCCGCACCGATCAGATGGCGTGCCAGCCGATTCGCTCGACTGCTCAGCTCCCGGTAGGTCCAGTTCTCCTCACCGAACGTCACGGCCACGGCATCGGGAGTTGCAGCGACCTCCTGCCCGAACAGGCCCGGGATCGTCGTATCCGGTATCGGTGAGCTCGTGTCGTTCCAGGTCCGCAGTACCCGCTCGCGTTCGGTCGGTTCCAGGATTTCGTAGCCTTCGATCCGGCCCTGCGGATCTTCGATGATGCACCTGAGCAGCCGCACATACCGGGCCGCGATGGTCTCCACCGTGCCCCGGTCGAACAGATCGCTCGCGTACTCGACGACCCCGGCCAGACCCTGCTGCTCGTCGGGGGCGACGGTGAAGGACAGGTCGAAACGAGAAGTCGCGGTCGACGCCGGCAGTGTGGTCCAGTCCAGTCCACGAAACTCGACGTCGGGAAAAGCGTTGTTCTGCATGGCGAACGACACCTGGAACAACGGATGATAGGCCGTCGATCGGGTCGGGTTCAGCAACTCCACCAACCGTTCGAACGGCGCATCCTGATTCTCGTACGCACCCAGGGCTTTCACCCGCACCCGGTCGAGGATCTCGTCGAATCGCGGATTCCCGGACACGTCGACGCGCAGCACCCAAGTGTTGACGAAGAACCCCACCAACTCGGTCAACGCGTCGTCGGTGCGGCCCGCGATCGGCGACCCGACCGCGATATCCACCCCGGCACCGAGCCTGCGGAGCAGCACTGCCAACACCGAGTGCAACACCATCGACGGTGTCGCGCCACGACCGCGGGCCATTTCGTCCACTCCCGAAACCAATCCGGGATCGATCACGAACTCCACGGTGCCGCCACGGTAACTCGGTGCAGCCGGTCGGCGACGATCGCCGGGGAGCTCGATGCACTCCGGCAGCCCCGTCAGTTCGGTTGTCCAATAGTCGAGCTGGGCGGTCAGCAGACTGCCCGGATCGTCCTCGCTCCCCAGAATTTCCCGCTGCCACAGGGTGTAATCGGCGTACTGCACCGGCAAGGGTGCCCACCCCGGAGCGTGTCCATCGGCGCGGGCCGCATACGCGGCCGCCACATCCCGAGCCAGCGGCGCCAACGACGCCCCGTCCCCCGCAATGTGGTGCAGGACCATCACCAGGACGTGTTCGTGGGGTCCGGCCTCCAACAATGTTGCCCGGAGGGGAATTTCGTGTGCAATGTCGAACCGGTACCCCGACGCCGCTGTCACCGCAGCCATCACGCCGGCCGGGTCGACCTTCTCCACGTGCACCAGAGTTGGTACTTCCGCCACGGGGAGGACCCGCTGAACCGGTGCACCGTCCAGGTCGTCGAATACTGTACGCAGACTCTCGTGCCGGGCGACGACGTCCGCAACAGCGGCTGCCACCGCCCCGGTGTCGAGGTCTCCGGTGAGTCGCACCGCCACGGGAATGTTGTACGTCGCCGACGGGCCCTCGAACCGGTGCAGGAACCACAACCGGGCCTGCGCGAACGACAGCGGCACCCGCTCGGGCCGCACCCGCGGAGTCAACGGCACCCGTGCCGGGCCGTCCCTCAGCCGGGGTGCGAGTTCGGCGACCGTAGGGGATTCGAAGACCATCCGAATCGGGACCTCCACCCCCAGCGCCGATCGAATCCGGCTCACCAACTGCGTCGCCGACAACGAATGGCCACCGAGATCGAAGAAGCTGTCGTCGATCCCCACCCGCGGGACGTCGAGCACGTCCGCGAACAACGAGACCAGCGTCTCCTCCACCGGCGACCGCGGCGCCCTGAACACCCCACCGGTGAACTCCGGTGCCGGCAACGCCCTCCGATCCAACTTCCCGTTCACCGTCAACGGCAACCCGTCCACCACCACGACCGCCGCCGGCACCATGAACTCCGGCAACAACCCGGCCACGAACTCCCGCAACCCCAGGGAGTCGGCACCGGTCCGGGAATCGAGAACGACGTACCCCACCAACTCGGTGCCGACGAGGGTTTCCCGGGGGATCACCACCGCCTGCGAAACGGCAGAGTGCGACAGCAGCACTGCTTCGATCTCCCCCGGTTCCACGCGGAACCCCCGGACCTTCACCTGCTCATCCGCGCGTCCCACGTACTCGAGGACACCGCCAGCGGTCCACCGCACCAGGTCCCCGGATCGATACATCCGCGATCCCGGATCCCCGAACGGGCACGCCACGAACCGATCCGCCGTCAGCCCCGGCCGACCCAGATAACCGCGGGCCAACTGCACCCCGGCGATATACAGCTCACCCACCACACCCACCGGGACCGGCATCAACCCAGCACCCGACACGAACACCCGCACACCGCCCACTGGAACGCCGATGGGGACACTCATCCGATCACGCTCACTCCGAGATTCGGGTAGCGAGTACATCGCCGCGAAGACCGTCGTCTCCGTCGGTCCGTAACCGTTGACGATCCTCACCTGTGGATGGCGGGAATCCTCGCCCGGATACCAGCCCCGCAGCCTGGCGGGATCCACCGCCTCTCCGCCGAGCACCACCGTCCGCAACACCGAACCGGCCCCCACCACGGGGTCGTCGTGCTCGATCTCCCCGAACCCGTAGAACGCCGACGGCGTCTGCCCGAGAACCGTGACGTGTTCGCGAACCACCAACTTCCACAACTCGATCGGTGAGCGCACCACGTCCCACGGCGCCACCACCACGCGGCCACCGTGTACCAACGCGCCCCACAACTCCCACACCGAGAAGTCGAACGCCACCGAGTGGCACCACACAAACACATCCGCAGCGTCCGCACCCACCCGGTCGGCAGTGCCGGCGCACATCGACACCACACTCCGGTGGCTCACGGTGACACCCTTCGGAACACCTGTCGACCCCGAGGTGTACATCACATACGCCGCATGATCGGGCCTCAAGGGGGTGATCCGATCGCGGTCGACGGGATCGTGATCGGCCCGGCCCCTCACGGCGGCTGCAGTCGTGTCGAGGTCCAGGTCTGCATCGAGCAGTACCCGGTCGATATCGTGGTCGGGCAGCGTGGCCACGGTGACAGTGTCGGACAGGATCAGCCGCGGTGCCGCGTCGGCGAGAATTGTCCCGGCGCGAGCACTGGGATAGTTCGGGTCCATGGGAAGGTAGCTGCCGCCGGCCTTGAGCACCGCCAACAAGGCGACGACCAACTCTTCCGACCGCTCCAGTGCGACGGCCACCACGGTTTCCGGGCCGACCCCGGCGCCGATCAGATAGTGCGCCAGCCGGTTCGCCTGTGTGTTGATTTCTCGGTAAGTCCAGCTCCGGTCGGAGAAGGTCACCGCTGCGGCGTCGGGTGTCGCCGCCACTCGTCGCTCGAACAGTTCCACGACGGTGGTTTCCGAGAAGGGGGCTGCGGTGTCGTTCCAGGTCCGGAGTAACACCTCGCGCTCGTCGGGCTCGAGGATCTCGTACCCCTCGATTCGCGCCTGCGGATCCGCGACGATCAACTCCGACAAGCGCACGAACCGAGCCGCGATACCCTCGATCGTCCCGCGGTCGAACAGGTCACTCGCGTACTCGACGACCCCGGCCAGACCCTGGTGACCGTCGGGGGTGAGGGTGAAAGACAGGTCGAAACGGGACGTTCCGGTCGGCGCCGGAAGTGTGGTCCATTCCAACCCGGGGAACTCGACCTCGGGGAAAGCGTTGTTCTGCATGGCGAACGACACCTGAAACAGCGGATGATAAGCCGTCGATCGGACCGGATTCAGCAACTCCACCAACCGCTCGAACGACGCATCCTGATTCTCGTACGCTGCCAACGCCTTCCCGCGGACCTGATCGAGCACCTGGTCGAACCGCGGATTCCCCGACAGATCGACGCGTAGCACCCAGGTGTTGACGAAGAACCCCACCAACTCGGTCAGAGCGTCGTCGGTGCGACCCGCGATCGGTCCGCCGATCGCAAACATCGCCCCCGGCACCGAGTCTGCGGAGTACTACCGCCAGCATTGATTGCACTACCATCGATGGTGTTGCCCCACCGTTGTGAGCCAATTCGGTTATCGCCGTCGCACGTTCGGGTCCGATCGAGAACTCGACCACGCCGCCGCCGTAACTCGGTGCAGCCGGTCGTCGCCGGTCGGCAGGTAGCTCGATGCAGTCGGGTAGCCCCGCCAGCTCGGTTTTCCAGTAGTCGAGCTGGGTGGAGAACACGCTGCCCGGATCGTGCTCACTGCCCAGTTCTTCTCGCTGCCACAGGGTGTAATCGGCGTACTGCACCGGCAGCGGTGCCCACCCCGGAACCCTGCCCTCCGAACGGGCCTCATACGCGACGGCGATGTCACGTGCGAGCGGTGTCAACGACGCCCCGTCCCCCGCAATGTGGTGGAGCACCAAGACCAGGATGTGCTCGTGGGATCCGGACGCCACCAACGTTGCCCGGATCGGAATGTCGTGTTCGACGTCGAACCGATACCTTGCAGCCGTGGTCACTGCCGCGGGTATTTCGTCGGCCTCGACGTCGATAATCTGCACTGGTGAAGGGACCTCGTCGGTGGAAAGGATTTCCTGGAACGGAATCCCCTCGGCTTCGCCGAAGATCGTTCGCAGGCTCTCGTGCCGGGCGATCACGTCCTCGATCGCTGCCACCAGGGCCTCGGTGTCGAGGTCGCCGGTGAGTCGCACCGCCACCGGGATGTTGTAGATGGCCGACGGGCCCTCGAAGCGGTGTAGGAACCACAGCCGGGCCTGCGCGAACGACAACGGCACCCGCTCAGGCCGCGTGCGTGGGACCAGCGGCGGCCGAACCGCTCCGGAGCCGAGTCGCGGCGCCAGTGCGGCGACCGTAGGAGATTCGAACACCACCCGGATCGGGACCTCCTTCCCCAGCACCGTGCGGATCCGCCCGACCAACCGTGTCGCGGACAGCGAATGCCCACCGAGATCGAAGAAGCTGTCGTCGATCCCCACCCGCGGAACGTCCAGCACGTCAGCGAATAGCGAGACCAGCGTCTCCTCGATCGATGACCGCGGCGCGCGGAACACCCCACCGGTGAACTCCGGTGCCGGTAGCGCTTTCCGATCCAGCTTCCCGTTCGCCGTCAACGGCAACCGATCCACCAGCATGATCACCGCCGGCACCATGTACTCCGGGAGCCGCCCCGTCACGAACTCTCGCACCCCCACACTCGTGACGGTGTCGGTGGGCTCGAGGACGACGTACCCCACCAACTGCCCGCCCGTCGCCGGGGTGTCCCGGGCAATGACCACTGCCTGCGCCACCGCCGGGTGCTTCAGTAGTACCGCTTCGATCTCCCCCGGCTCCACCCGGAACCCCCGCACCTTCACCTGCTCGTCAGCACGTCCCACGAACTCGAGCACACCATCAGCAGTCCACCGCGCCAGATCCCCCGATCGATACATTCGCGCACCCACCGCCCCGAACGGACACGCGACAAACCGCTCCGCCGTCAACCCCGGCCGGCCCAGATAGCCGCGCGCCAACTGAACCCCGGCGATATACAACTCCCCCACCACACCCACCGGAACCGGCCGAAGCCCGGCACCCAACACGAATACCTGCGAATTCCGTACCGGCACACCGATCGGCACCGACCCACCGACAGGGTTGTCCGACGACTCCACGACCTGGCTCGTCACGTAGACGGTGGTCTCCGTCGGACCGTACCCGTTGACAACCCGGACACCGGGAATCGCGGCACCGACTGCACTGAGCAATCGCCCTGACAACTGCTCGCCGATGAACACCACCGTCTCGGCACTCACCGTGCCCTCGATCTGATCGAGTACCTCCTCGAACGCCGACGGGACAGTGCTGATCACACCCCCGGTCCAGCCGCGCTGTTCGCCGAGCACGAGAACGTCACGCACAATGCCGATACTCCCACCGGCGCACAACGCAGCGAAAATCTCCAACACCGACACGTCGAAACTCACCGACGTACTTGCCAGCACCCGCGCCAGCCCTGGCGCACCGAGACTCGAGGCCACCTGCACCATGCAGTTGACGACGTTGTGGTGGTCGACCGTGACCCCTTTGGGGGTGCCGGTCGATCCGGAGGTGTACATCACGTACGCGGTGTTGTCCGGCCGAAGTGGTGTGGCGCGGTCGTTGTCTCCGGGGATGTCCTCCCGTTGGTCGACCTCGTCCGAGTACGCGTCGAGCAGTAGTGTGGGGATGCCGTTGTCGGGCAGCATGCTCGAGGTGGTGGTGTCGGTCAGGATCAGGATCGGAGCGGCGTCGGTAAGAATGAACCCGGTCCGCGCACTCGGGTAGCGGGGGTCGATCGGCAGATACCCGCCCCCGGCCTCGAGGACGGCCAACAACGCGACGACCAACTCGGGTGACCGCTCCAATGCGACCGCCACCAGCACTTCCGGGCCGACACCCGCACCGATCAGGCGGTGTGCCAGCCGATTCGCTCGACTGCTCAACTCCCGGTAGGTCCAGTTCTCGTCACCGAACGTGACCGCCACCGCGTCCGGAGTCGCGGCGACCTGGGCCTCGAACAGGCCGGAAATCGTCGAGTCCGGTACCGGCGTGCGCGTGTCGTTCCAGGTCCGCAGTACCAGCTCACGCTCGTCGGGCTCGAGGATCTCGTACCCCTCGATCCGCCCGCGGGGATCCGCCACGATCAACTCCGACAACCGCACGAACCGGGCCGCGATACCCTCCACCGTACCGCGGTCGAACAGGTCACTCGCGTACTCGACGACCCCGGCCAGACCCTGGTGACCATCGGGAGTGAGGGTGAAGGACAGGTCGAAACGCGACGTCCCGGTCGGAGCCGGAAGTGTGGTCCATTCCAACCCGGGGAACTCGACCTCGGGAAAAGCGTTGTTCTGCATGGCGAACGACACCTGGAACAACGGATGATACGCCGTCGACCGGGCCGGATTCAGCAACTCCACCAACCGCTCGAACGGCGCATCCTGATTCTCGTACGCCGCCAACGCCTTACCCCGCACCCGGTCGAGCACCTGATCGAACCGCGGGTTCCCCGACAGATCCACCCGCAGCACCCAGGTATTGACGAAGAACCCCACCAACTCGGTCAACGCTTCGTCGGTACGGCCCGCAATCGGTCCCCCGATCGCAACGTCCTCCCCCGCGCCAAGCCGGTGGAGCAGCACCACCAGCACCGCCTGGAGCACCATCGAGGGTGTTGCCCCACATCTGCGGGCAAGTTCCGTGACTGCCGAAGCACGTTCCGGTGCGATCACGAACTCCACCGTGCCACCCCGGTAACTCGATTCGGCCGGACGTCGACGATCAGTCGGCAACTCGATACACTCGGGCAGCCCCGCCAACTCGGCCCGCCAATACTCGACCTGTGCGGCAAGCACACTCCCCGGATCATCCGCACTGCCCAGAAGCTCCCGCTGCCACAAGGTGTAATCGGCGTACTGCACCGGCAACGGCACCCACCCCGGCATCTCGCCGTCGGTCCGCGCCGCATATGCGACCGCGATGTCGCGGGCCAACGGCGCCAACGAACCCCCGTCCCCCGCGATATGGTGCAGCACCAATACCAGGATGTGCTCTCGGGAAACACATTCCAACAGTGATGCTCGGATGGGAATCTCGCCGGACAAATCGAACCGATATCCCGCCGCCTCCGCAACGGCCTGCCTCGACCGCGCCTGATCGATCTTCTCCGCGTGCACCGGAATCGGGACTTCCTCCGCGGGCAGGATCCGCTGGAACGGCACCCCTTCGTCCTCCCCGAACACCGTCCGCAGGCTCTCGTGCCGAGCCACCACATCCCCGACCGCCGCGACCACCGCCTCGATGTCGAGGGCGCCGGTCAACCGCACTGCCACCGGAATGTTGTACGTCGCCGACGGTCCCTCGAACCGATACAGGAACCACAACCGGGCCTGCGCAAACGACAACGGCACCCGATGGGGCCGCGCCCACGGGAGCAACGGCACCCGCGCCACCGCGGCCTCGCCCAGCCGGGGTGCCAACTCCGCCACCGACGGGGATTCGAACACCACCCGGATCGGCACCTCCACGCCCAGCGCGTTGCGGATCAACCCCACCAACCGCGTCGCGGACAGAGAATGCCCGCCCAGGTCGAAGAAACTGTCGTCGATCCCCACCCGCGGAAGACCGAGCACGTCACCGTAGAGCGACGCGAGAGTCTCCTCCACCGGTGACCGCGGGGCCCGAAACACGCCACCGATGAATTCCGGTGCCGGCAACGCTTTCCGATCGAGCTTGCCGTTCACGGTCAACGGCAACCGATCCAGCACCACCACCGCCGCGGGCACCATGAACTCCGGCAGTCGTCCGGCCACGAAGCGTCGAACCTCGGACGACAGCCTGCTTGCACCGGGGTCGTTGACGTACTCGGTCATGTCGCCGAGTGGACCGTCGGGCAGGTAGACATCGGATACCGCGACCGATGCCTGCGTATTCTCGTGCGGCCGGGTGGTGATGTCGGTGAATATCACGTCCATCAGGCCCGGTGTCGGTGACCAGGTCACCGACACCGCGAACCCCAGCTCCTCACCGATGTCGTGACAGTCCTGCGGCAACATGGCGTCCGTTCGACTGTCCGCGTCACGCCGGGTGGGGACGTGGTCGCGGTCAGCGGCGTCGTCGAGCGCGTGTGTGGCATCGACATCGGGCGCCAACCCCGCGTGCGGCACACCGATCACCCGCACACGGTCCGGACGCCGGCCCGTGAGGAACTGCCGCAGCGCGGTGGGATCGCCGAATCGTTGCCACGCCGTCGACGGCACATCAGCCAGCGACCGGGTCTTCGCGGGTCTCTTACGTAGAACGACTTCGTATCTGTAACAGCTTAATTCGTTGACTGCGCGGAGGCGCTCGAGTTGAATGTCGACTCCGCCGATGTCGGGGATCAGCGTCGGCAATGCTGTGAAGAACTCGGGCGCGAGCAGCAACTCCTGCTCGGCGGCAATGCCCCGGCGCACCCGATCGCGAATCACCACGGCAGTCGTGTCGGCATCCGCGTGGGCGATCTGCACGCCTGTCGCGAATTCCCGGAGCAACGCGAGATTTCGCACGTCGCCGAGGAACAGCGCGCCCCCGGGGCGCAGCAATCGCAGTGCCGTGCCGATCACGTCGATCAGGTACCCCGCGTTCGGGAAGTACTGCACGACCGAGTTCAACACCACGGTGTCGAAAACACCGTGCGGCACACCCCCGAGGTCGTCGGCGGCCTGGACCCGCAGGTGCACGCGCTCGACCCATGGGTCCTGCCGCTCCGCCAACCGCGATCGCAAGGCGTCGATCGTGGGAGCGGAAAAGTCCGTGCCCCAATACTCTTCGCAGTGCGGCGCCAACTGTGAGAGCAACAGTCCTGTTCCGACCCCGATCTCCAGCACCCGAGCCGGCCCGAGCTCGCGAATCCGAGCCACGGTCGCCGCGCGCCATTCCCGCATGTGCTCGAGGGCGATGGGCTTCCCGGTATAGCTACTGTTCCACCCCCCGAAATCCTCTCCGAACGCGGTCGAGTCCAGCTGCTCACCGGCATGGGACGCGTCCCCGGCATACAGGTCGTCGTATACCCGCCGCCACTGCGACACCAGCTCGGCCTCCCGTGCTCTGTCACGGACGAGCGAGACGCCCCTGTCGAGCACCACATACCCCACCAGCTGCGTGTCGGTTCCGGTGTCCCCGTCCGCACGATCGGCGCCGGAAGGGGGTTCGCGGGCGATCACCGCCGCCTGTGTCACCGCAGGATGTGACATCAGTGCCGTCTCGACCTCCCCCGGCTCGACCCGGAATCCCCGAACCTTCACCTGCTCGTCCACGCGTCCGACGAAATCGAGCATGCCGTCGGACGTCCACCGCACCACGTCGCCGGAGCGATACATTCGCGAACCGGGTTCTCCGAACGGGCACGCTACGAACCGTTCCGCCGTCAACCCGGCCCTACTCACATATCCTCGGCCCACCCCGAACCCGGCGACATACAACTCTCCCGCAGCACCGATCGGCACCGGCACCAATGCCGACCCCAACACGAAGACCCGCGTGTTACCGATAGGAATCCCGATCGGACTTCGACCCCCGTGCCCGGCGCGTGCGGTCAACTCCAGGTAGCTCACGTGCACCGTGGTTTCGGTGATGCCATACATGTTCACCAGAATCGGACTGTTCGGACGTTCGCCCGGGAACCAGCCGCGTAGCCGGCCCGGGTCCAATGCCTCCCCGCCGAACACCACCATTCGCAGTACCGAATCAGGCCCCGGGGAATGGTCCTCGCGTTCGGCATCTGCGAACTCGTAGAACGCGGAGGGGGTCTGATTGAGGATCGTCACCTGCTCCCGCCGCACCAGATTCCACAACTCGGCGGGCGAGCGCACCACTTCCCAGGGCACGATCACGGCCCGCCCGCCGTGCGTCAATGCCCCCCACAACTCCCACACCGAGAAGTCGAAGGCCTGCGAATGACACCACGCCCACACGTCCCCGCCTCCGAAACCGCACCACCGATCGGTTCCGGCGAACAACGACACCACGTTGCGGTGGCTGATGACGACCCCTTTCGGGGTGCCGGTCGAACCGGACGTATACATGACGTACGCGGTATTGCCCGGTCTCAGCGGGGCGATCCGGTCATCGTCGGCGGGGTTGATCACCACTGATATGCCGTCGGTGTCGGCGTCGTCCAGGTCCAACACGAGACAGGGAATGTCGTTGTCCGGCAACGATGCCGCGGTCGCGGTGTCGGTCAAGAGCAGGAGCGGTGCGGCATCGGTGAGAATGAAAGCGGTTCGCGCGCTGGGATAGTTCGGATCGATCGGGAGATATCCGCCGCCGGCCTTGAGAGTAGCGAGTAGCGCGACGATCAACTCGGAGGACCGTTGCATCGCGACTGCTACGAGGGATTCCGGGCCCACACCGCGAGCGATGAGGTACCGCGCCAACCGATTCGCTCGACCATTGACGTCTCGATATGTCCAGTGCCGATCGCCGAGAGTGAGTGCCACCGCGTCGGGTGTCGCGGCGGCCCGCTGTTCGACCAGGTCGGGAATCGTGGCCCGGGGTACCGGTACCGTCGTGTCGTTCCAGGTACGCAGAACCAGTTCGCGTTCGGCGGGTCGGAGGAAGTCATGTTCCTCTATCCGGCCTTCCGGGTCGGCGACGACCGCACGGACGAACGCCATCAGCAGATCTGCATAAAGCCGCACATCTTCACCGCTGTACAGCGCGCCGTTCGCGTCGATCTCGACGTTCATTCCGGCACTGCCCCGACCGCCGTAGTAGATCGAAATCGAGAGGTCGTCCACGGGGCCGAACGACACGCCGCGCATGGATGCCGGATTGCCTGCAAAATCGATCGAATCGAAGAACGGAATGATATTCAGAATCGGACCGAAACGATTCTCCACGGATCCGGACAGTCCTCTGTCTCTCCTGACATCGGAGCCCTGATAACGGGAATGACGCAAGATGGCACGAATCTCGGTACCCACGTCGTGTGCGACGGCGGCGAAAAGCGCCCGCGGTGGGATCTCCACCCGGAAGGGCACCGCATTCGACACCAACCCGGGTGTGCGTCGTGCGGCTCCGACCCGATTGGCGACGGCCAATCGCATCATGAACTCCGACATCCCCGAGAGGCGATGGAAGAGTCCGGCTACCGCTGCCGCCAGGAAACCCGGCATCGGAATCCCGATCGACTCTGCCGCCGTCAGCAACTGCGCGGTCTCGTCGTCCGACACCGTCAGGCTGTGATGCAAAGTCACGGGAACCGGCGAACTCGGATGCCGCGGCAGTCGAAGTGGTTCGGGCAAGGCGGCGGTGTAGTTCCGCCAGAACTCCTTGTCGCGGGTGAATCGGTCGGACCGCCGGTAGCGGGCATCTTCGTC
The DNA here is from genome assembly GCF_012396235.1 of Rhodococcus opacus. Taxonomy (GTDB): domain Bacteria; phylum Actinomycetota; class Actinomycetes; order Mycobacteriales; family Mycobacteriaceae; genus Rhodococcus_F; species Rhodococcus_F opacus. Next base: position 55,218 of record NZ_JAAXPA010000030.1, read on the forward strand.
GACGATCAACTCCGGTCCACCGAATCCGGATTCAGGAATCGGTCTTCCGGTCTTCAGCGCTGTGTAGATTTCACCTATTCGAAGCGCAAGAATGGCGACGCCGAACCCGTCCATCACGATGTGGTGGCACACGGCGCACAGGAAGAATCGCGCGCTGTGAACCTTGATCAAGCCTGCTCGATACAGCGCATCCCGTTCCAGATCGAAGGGCACGGTGCCGACCTCGGCCATCGACGCGCTCGCTGCTGATTCGGGGTCTTCCTCAGCACTGACATCGATGAAGAACGGCTTCCACGAGTTCGCGTCCCGCACGACCTGGCGGGGGCCATCCTCGTCCTCGACGAAATTCACCAGTACCGAGCGAGCCTCGTCCGCCACTCGCCGCAGCGCGGCTTCCATCACCGAAGGGTCGATGTCGCCGGAAATGTCGAGATAAGCCGCAATATTGTTCGACAGGCCAGGCGCCAACTTCTGCGCCAGCCAGAGCGCCTCCTGGGCAGACGAAACCCGAAACGAGTCCATCGCGACCATCATCGCCCTCCCGAACACCGGGAGGGTTTCGCCAGGGGGCGAGGTCGATCAGCGTCGACTTGTCGGCATCGCCCTTCCGTTCGCACGGGTCGATTCGCCATAACCATCCATAGAGGGAATCCTCTGATAGTTGAGCCTAACGCGCAGCCTCGACCCCGGGACGGCCTTTGATCGACTTGGATCGCCTTTCCCTCGTCGGAGAGACCCCCGGACGTCAACCTTGTTGTGGACGGCTGGCCTCGACTTCCAGGGACGGCGGACTTAGTGGAAAGGTTCCGTTGGGTCCAGTTGGGTCCCCCCGCATCGGGCGAGAGGCGGACGCAGCGGCAATGGCCATTCCAGAATGTGCGATTCGTGCCCAGACGAGGGCGCGCGCCAAATACGGCGCTGGTGACGCCAAGTACGCGAACCAGCCGAAACCGGGTCGGAGCGCTCATGATGTCCTCGCGTTATGTGAACCAATCCTGCACGGTCTTCTATCTCAGGCCAGTCTGGCCGAGGATTTCCCAAGAATCGGTCTCCTACGGGCCGTCAGATCAGGACCAGCACGGCGATGAGCGCGAGTAACGTCACGACACTCGCCGTGGCTATCGAGCCGAACGCCGCGGGTGCGAAGACCCCGGCCTCGAGCGTGGTGGCGCTCCGTCGTACGTCCCGATGTCCGGTCGTCACAGCGGCACGGTCCCTCGGTCGGCGAGGACACCGCGCAGTGTTCGCAGCCCCCGGTGCTGGTCGAGAAGTACCTCCCCCGGTGTCCGGCTGAGCGATGTCGCAGTGTCTTCGGCGCCGAGTCCGACGATCAACCGCAAGATCAGCACATCCCGCTCGCGCGCACGCAAGACCTCGAGGCCCGCGGGAAGTGGAGCACGGCGGCCGCAGGAGGCAGCGACAGTTCGGGTGATCATCCCACTGGTCATCGTATTCAGAAGGTGCAGGAACGGCTCACCGGCAGCAGGCCGATCGGCGAGCATGTGCAGAACCGACAAGCACGCACCGTCCGCGACCGAATCCGCGACCGCGGGGTCGAGTTCGGCTCGGCAGCGGCGGATGGCCATCGGCCGGATCGCAGCGTGCAATCTGCTCATCGCGTCCCGGTCTCCGCCACGTGAAGCTGCTGCTGCGAGACGGTCGAACGAGTCGAGTCGGAACGAGGGCCTCATGCGGGGCTCCTCATCTCACCTGTATTGCCTTGTCAGAAGCACCAGTTGAGGCTGGCCGATCCCAGCGGCACGCCGAAGCAGATCGTCACCGACCCGGCGGTGGGAGTCGCGGCGGGTAGTGCCTGTGCGGCCGAAGCCGTGGGCGCGGTCAGGGCGCCGAGGGACAGAGTGATGGCAATCGCGGAGAGCGCGGCGGCAATTCGAGTAGACATTTTCAGGGTCCTTGATGTGGTTGATGAATGAAGACAATCGCGCACCGGCACGACACCCGCACCGAGCCCGATTGACGTGATCGGTTTTGCTGGTTCTCCAACTCCTCCCAGTCGGCGAACATCGCCTCGATACGGCTCTTGATTTCGAACGTGCGGAAGAATTCCGGACGAGTACAGAGGAAGTCAGTGCTGCCGCCGCGGACATGATCTGACGCCTCTTGCATGCGTCAACTTTCGACCGACATGGCAGGGGACATCGGGATCGTGAATCCGAGAGCGCGATGCCGATCCCGGTAACTTCGAGCGTCTCATGTGCTGGAGCGACTGTTGTAGAGCACAAGGTCATCAACGGCGCCAGCGGGTACGAAACAACGCTAGCGACACGCGGGAATCCGTCTCTGGCCCTTCACAGTCCTTCCGAGTCCGGACAAGAACCCGGCGATGAGAGCCCCGACAGTCGAGCGCCGACGGGGAATACCCGGAACAGGTGCTCCACGAGGACGAGACCGCCCACACCGAGGCGGCCACGCGGTCGCTGCCGGGCTGATCTTCTCGGCGCCGGGCTGCTGGTGTCCGCCTATGGCACCTTCCGGTACCGAAGCGTCGGCCGCCAGCTCGAGGCCGGGGTCTTCTCGAGGCCGGCGTTCGGCTCGATAGCCACGGCGACGTTACACGCGCTCATCGCAGTCGTGGTGCTGATCTGACGCGGCCGCAGCGACCGACGTCTCGAATCGAGTGTCACGCCGCCGCGGCCGACGATGGGCGGCGACGGACGACGCAAGAACAGTATGCGGACACGGCCGGAGTCCGATCCAGTGGTGCGGCGGCCAGCCGGGCCGGTGCTGATCGATCGACAATCGCGTGATCGCCGTCAGTCGATCATGAACCAGCCCCGGACCTGTGCCTCGTGGTCGACGTAGCGTTCGCCGGAGACGTCGACGACGACCTTGTCGATGGTGCCGCCGGTGAACGGGAACGGTGCGGTGTAGTCGGCGGTGACCGGGGAGGCGCTGTCGCGTCCCACACAGATACCGTCGCCGACGAGGCAGAACACGCCGGGCTGGGTGACGATCTCGCTGCTGGCGACCTGTTGGTCGTCGAGGTAGAGGTCGAGGGTGCCGGCGAATCCGGGCATGGTCGGGTCCTCGTTCTTGCCTTTCACGGTGAATTCGGCGGTGCACACGTGGGCGCCCGGGGTGAGGTCGCGGTCGGCGGCGACGTCCTCGATGCGGGTGCCGAGCCAGTTAAAGGTGTAGCGGAGTCGGTGATCCTTGACGTAGAGGCTGTGTCCGCCGGCGACGCCGCCGTGCGCGTAGAGCACGCCCTCCGCGTCGGGGGTGTCGACGTGGACTCCCGCCGCGATGGTGAAGGAGCGGCCGGTGATGGCGGCACCCGCGCTTTCGGGGACGTCCGCGCAGTTCGGGTAGTAGACGTAGTGGTCGCGGGGCTTGGCGGGGTGCGGGCGGTCCGAGAGGACCTGTTCGAGGGCGTTGCGGTCATCGAGGGGCAGGCCCTTGAAGACGCCGGCGTAGTAGAACCAGAGTTCCTTCATCTCGGCGAGGCGGTCCGGTTCGGTGTCGGCGAGGTTGTGGGACTGGGCTCGGTCCTCGTCGAGGTTGTAAAGCTCCCAGACGTCGTGGTGAAAGTTGCCCCAGCCCGAGATCGGCGGGTGCAGGGCACACGCGAGCCACCCCTCGTGGTACAGGGATCGCTGGCCGAGCATCGCGTAGAACTGCGTCTCCTTCCCCGGGGCGGTGGGGTCGGTCAACGATGCGGCGAAGCTCTCACCCTCGATCGGACTCTGCGTGTAGCCCTTGAGCACCGCGGGCGGGTCGATGTCGAGGAGTTCGTAGATGGTGGGCACGACGTCGACCGCGTGAATGTACTGGTGCAGCGGTTCGGGGCGGGGCGCCAGCTTCGCCGGCCAGGAGATCATGCACATGTCGGCGATGCCGCCCTCGTAGCCGGCCCACCGCTTCCAGTACGGGAACGGGGTGTCGAACGCCCAGGCCCATCCAGTGTTGTAGTGGTTGTACGAGGCGGGACCACCGAGTTCGTCGAGGTGCGGCAGTGTCACCTCGGTGGTGTCGGCGACTCCGTTGAAGAACCGCCATTCGTTGAACGACCCGTTCGGGCCGCCCTCGCCGCTTGCGCCGTTGTCGGAGATCACGACGAGCAGGGTGTTGTCCAGTTCGCCCGAGTCGGCGAGGAAGTCGATCACTCGGCCGAGCTGATCGTCGGCGTAGGAGATGAATCCGGCAAACACCTCGGCCATCCGGATGAACAGGCGCTGTTCGTCGGCGGTGAGCGAGTCCCACGGGCGGACGGTGTCGAGCATCGGCCAGAGCTGACCGTCCGGGCCTGTGGTGTTCGGCTCGCCGTGAGGATTGATCGGCGAGAGCTCGGTGTCCGCCGGTAACAAGCCCAGTTCTTTTTGGCGGGCGAGGATCTCGGCGCGGATGGCCTCGTAGCCCTGGTCGAATTTGCCCTTGTATTTGTCGGCCCATTCGGAGGGGACGTGGTGCGGGGCGTGCCCGGCCTGTGGGGCCAGGTACATGAAGAAAGGTTTGTCGGGGTTGACGGCCTTGGCGTCGCGGATGAACTCGATCGACTTGTCGGACAGGTCCTTTGAGAGGTGGTAGCCGTCCTCGGGGGTTCCGGGTGCCTCGATCGGGTGGTTGTCGTAGACGAGGTCGGGGTACCAGCTGTTGGACTCGCCGCCGAGGAAGCCGTAGAAGCGTTCGAAGCCGCGGCCGAGCGGCCACCGGCTCTTGACCGCCGACATGTTGCATTCCTCGCTCGGGGTCAGATGCCATTTGCCGACGCAGTAGGTGTTCCAGCCGCGTTCGGCCAGTACCTCGGAGATGAATCCGTTCTCGAACGGGATGTGGGTCGAGATGCCGGGGAACCCGGAGCTGAGTTCGGCGACCGTGGCCATCCCGTTGGAGGTGGCGTTGCGGCCGGTCAGCAGCGACGCACGGGTGGGCGAACACAGCGCCGTGGTGTGAAAGTTGGAGTAGCGCACACCCGCGTCGGCGATGCGCCGCATGGTGGGGGTCTCGATGGGACCGCCGAAGACGTCCATGCTGCCGTAGCCCACGTCGTCCCACGCAATGATCAACACGTTCGGGGCGCCCTCGGGGGCCTGGGCGGGCAGGTACGGCGACCAGTCCGCCACCGAGTCTCGAATGTCGACCGCGATCTTGCCCTTAAGGTTGCTGGCCATGGTGGTGCTCCTCCGGTCGACGGCCCGCTTGCGCACTTCTCGGCATGCGGGAACCCCACCTTTCAGCGTGGTCGGTGTGGTGTCAGGGCGTCTTCGCACCACCAGCACAAGCCGCGCGGGACTTATTCGCGCACAGTGCAGCAAAGCGCACCGCGGCCACGGCCGGGGTTCGGTGGCCCGCTGGCTTCCCACACCCGAGTTCGGTCATGATGGAACCCATGGCCCATCCGCGCAGCGAGGCCCAGTTCCACCACCTGCGGACGCCGCGGTCCGCGGCGATCGCGGGCATCATCTTCGGTGCGCTCTTCGCCACCAGCATTGTCCTACTGGTCACGGCGATGCCGACCACGCCGGGGGCGCCGTGGGTGCGCGGCGGTTCGAAGATCACCACCGCCCTGTTCCTCGCCCCGATCGCGGGCATCGCCTTCTTGTGGTTCATCGGGGTGCTCCGCGACCGGTTCGGCGACCTCGAGGACCGCTTCTTCTCGACCGTCTTCCTGGGCAGCGGACTGCTGTTCCTCGCCATGACCTTCGTGTCGATGGCGCTCGCGGGCGCACTGCTCGCCGTCTCCCGCCACTCGTCGGATGTCGTCGAGACCGACATCGTCTTCTTCGGGCGGGAGGTGATGCTGCACATCAACAACGTCTACTCCGTGCGCATGGCCGCGGTGTTCATGATCTCCCTGGCCACGATGTGGCTGCGGACCAGGCTGATGCCGAAGCCGCTGGTGATCGGGACGTATCTGCTCGCCGTGGTGCTCTTGGTGGTCGTCAGCTTCAGCTTCTGGGTGGCGCTGGTCTTCCCGGCGTGGGTGCTGGTAGTCAGTGTGTACATCCTCGCCACCGATCACCGGCAACCAGCTCGTCCGGACTGACACCGGTGGGGACGGCGCGTCGTCTGGCAGACCTGGATCACCGCCGCCGACGGTGGGCCGTCCTGCGTGCCGTCCTGGCGGTTGCGGCGACCTGGGCGCTGCTCGGCGCCGTCTACTACCTGGTGCCGGCGAGGAACTACCTCGAAGAGGGCGCCGGCGCCCGGGTGGTGGTCGGAGGTGCGCTCTTCGCCGGAGTTCTGGTGTGGCAGATCCGCCGGATCCTGCGCGCCCCGCTGCCCCAGCTGCGTGCGATCGAAGCCCTCGGCGCGATCATCGCGCTGTTCCTGCTCCTCTTCGCCACCACCTATCTGGCGCTGTCCCACACCAGTCCGGCCTCGTTCAACCAGCACCTCGACCACACCCGGGCCCTGTACTTCACCATCTCCATCTTCTCGACGGTCGGGTTCGGCGACATCGTCCCCAGAACCGACACCGCCCGCATCCTGGTCAGCGCGCAGATGCTCCTCGACCTGATCCTCCTCGGGGCCGTGGTGAAACTCCTCGTCACCGCCGCCAGGACCGGTCTCGGACGAGCACATCCAGGACCGCCTTGGTAGGTGGGTTTGCACCACATCGGGTCGCGCCCCTGAATCGGAAAAGCCGTCCCAGAAACGAACTCACAGGAAATGGACCGACATGAACACTGTCAGATTCTTCGAGCTGGCGACGGAATCGTTCGAGGTGTTGGGTGTTCTGTCGATGGTTGTCGGGTTCCTCTTCGCGTTCGTCCTCGCGGCGTGGACATGGAGGCGAACCGCTGATGGTGGTCGGGCGTTCACCACCCTGCGTCAATCACTCGGAGGGGCGATCCTGCTCGGTCTGGAGTTACTGGTCGCGGCGGACATCGTCAAGACCGTCACGTCCGCGCCCTCCCTCACGGACGCGGCCGTCCTGGGGGTGATCGTGCTGATCCGGACCGTGCTGAGCCTGTCCATCGAAATCGAGATCGACGGAGTAGCACCTTGGAAGAAGGCATTCGTCACCGGACCCCAGGTCCTCGCGCAGGCCACACGCCAGTCGACGCGACAGGACCCCGACCCGCACGAGTGAGGCCCGAACTGCCCCGAGTCTCGCACCCCCGCACCGACCGTGTGCAGGCATCGAACCCTCATTGCCGACCCTCGACGATCTGTCCTTCGGCGCCGCGGCGAGAGACGGTTCACCACCGCTGCTCTGGCCGACAGCGGGCTCGGAGTGCTTTGGTGGAACAGGAGGGGCACACCGATGCAGAGGCGGCTGGTCAGGTCGGGGTCCCCGCCCTAGGAGGGCAGGTCATGAGCAAAGCCGCCACCGCCGGTGCCTACCGTCATCGACGAATCCTGAACGCCGAACTCGCGGTGCTGTACATCCTCGCCGGGCTGGGTCTGGGACTGACCGTGCCGAGAATTCGGCGTGGACCCGACCTGCCGGCCCAACAGGTGATCGGCGTCCTGACCACGATCGGACTCGGCGTGCTCGCCTGGTCGCCGTCATCTTTTCGCTGGGGATCCTGGTCGGACGGTGGGCGGCCTCGAACTACAGCCCGCGCCTGACCCAATTCCGCGACACCCCGATCTTGCGGCAGACCTTCGCGTTCGCCCTCGGTGTGACCGTCTTCTGCATCTCGGCGGCCTTCACCATCGGCCCCCGCGCCCGGGTATCGATGGCCGTCCTGATTACCGCCATCGTCTTGCTGGTTCTGATGGCGGGCCTGCTCCGGACACTCCAAGTGACAGTGGCAACCTCCATTCAACTCTCGCCCGTCCTGAGTTCCATCGCCGCCCGCGGCCGCAACCTCCTCGACGCCGCGTACCCGGACGACGCCGGCACCACGGCGTCACCCGCGGCGCCCCTGCCCGCGCCTTGCACGACGGTTACCTGGCCGAATCCCACGACCGTGCTGCAAAGAATCCAGGTCGACCGCCTCGTCTGCGCCGCGCAGGCCGCGAATGCGGTCATCGTCCTGCGCGCAGCCCCTGGCATCACCCTGCAGTGCGGCGTGCCCGTGGCCGACATCCACGGACAGCTCCCCGCCTCGGTAGTCCTCGGCGGGCTGGTCGTCGGCAGCGAGCGGACGTTCGAACAAGACCCGCTGTTCGCCTTCCGGCTGCTGACCGACATCGCGCTACGCGCCCTGCGGCCCAATGACCCGGCAACCACCGTCCAGGCCCTGGACTACATCGAGGACCTGCTCGGCCGGGCCGCCGCAGCACCGACCGAACCCCGCCGCGTCACCGACCAGCACCAGGTACTTCGGCTAGTGATCGCACGACCGAGCTGGGAGGAGTTTGTCCGGACCAGCCTCGACGATCTCATCCCCGCCGCGGCGACCACACCGAGTGTCCTGATCCGCCTCCAGCTACTGCTCGAACGCGTGCAGCATCGGGCCCACCCGGACCACCATGAGGTGCTCACCGCGCGGCTGACCCGGGTGAACGACCACCTCACCAAACTCCTTCCACCTCTCGCGTGAACAGCCTGGGACAGAACGAACCCTGGGCGGCACATCCAGTTAGCGACACGAAGCGAGGACATCATGACCGCAACCCGAGCCCGGCTGATTCGGTTCCTCGGCGTCACCCGGGCGACAGTGGGCGTGGCAGCCCTGGTGCGGCCCCGGCTGGTGTATCGCTGTCTCGGGGTCAATGCCGGCGCCGACGGCGACACCGTGGCACGGCTGTTCGCCATCCGCGAGGTCGCAGTGGCCGCTGCGGCCCTGCAACCGGACCCCACCGGACGCCGGCTCGGATTGGCCGTGGGGGTGATAGTCGACTCGGTGGATGCGGTATCGGTAGCAATGGGCAGTCGGAAAGGCGTCAGCGCCACGGGTGCGGTACTCGTGGGAGGCGCGGCGGCTCTCTATACGGTCGCCGGCGCCTACGCGCTCATCAGCTGAGGACGTACGCGGTTCCGTGCACCCGACTCATCGAGGGAACCGACGAGATCGCCGCAGCGACATCACATATCTCGTACCGTCCGGGCCGGGGATCCGCAGCAGCTGGCCCAACTGGTCCGCAACCTCGTCGACAACGCCGCCCACCACGCCCACACCCGAATTTCCCTTGCGTGCCGCAGGTGCGAGGGAACGCCGTCATCGAGGTGGCCGACGACGGACCGGGCATCGCCCCGGTGGACCGGGCGCGGATCTTCGAGCGATTCGTGCGCCTCGACACTCCCCGAACCCGCGAATCCGGTGGTTCCGGACTCGGTCTCGCCATCGCCGCCGAGATCGTCGCCGCACACCACGGGTCGATCGACATCCTCGACCGGGAGGGTGGGGGTGCGCAGTTCGTGGTCACGCTCCCGCTCGGCGACGACCCCTATATCTCCGAGGGCATCGAGTAACCCACGCCGCGCGTTGACTCACGAAAAATGCGCGCGTAACCCTATTCGTTGCCTCATCGAGGAATGCGCGCGTACGGCGCGCCTACCCGGCCCGAGGATGGGTTGTCGGATAGGCCCGGACGATGGGACTGACGATGAGTCAACGCAAGGCTGTGACGAAGACGGTCGCGACGAGGTACCGGCGGGCCGACAAGTCCGGGAAGGGCCGGATCCTCGACGAGCTGTGCGCCACGACCGGGTGGCATCGCAATCATGCCCGTAAGGCACTCGCCCAGGCGTGCACACCGCGGATCGTCAGGCCCCGCGTCCCGCGGCCGCCAAAGTACGGGCCGAAAGTGGTGGCGGCGCTGATCTTCTGCTGGGCGGTGCTGGGTATGCCCGCCGGGAAGCGGCTGGCCCCGATCCTGCCCGAGCTGGTGGGAGTTCTGCGCCGCTTCGATGAACTCGACATCGACGACGGCACCGCCGCGTTGCTGGTGTCGATGTCGGCGGCCACCATCGACAGGCGCCTGGCCCCCGAACGGAAGAAGCACGAGCTGAGGGGCCGCAGCCACACCAAGCCGGGGTCGCTGCTCGAGTCGCAGATCCCGATCCGCACCTGGGCGGACTGGGACGACGCGAAACCGGGGTTCGTCGAGGTCGACCTGGTCGGCCACGACTGCGGCAACGCTGCAGGTGAGCACGCCTACACGCTGACGGTGACCGACATCGCCACCGGGTGGACCGAGAACCGCAGCGTGCGCAACAAGGCCCGCAAATGGGTGATCGCCGCGCTGGACGAGATCGCGAAGATCATGCCGTTCCCGATACTCGGCGTGGACAGCGACAACGGTTCGGAGTTCATCAATCATCACCTGCTGGCGTGGTGCGAGAAGCGCAAGATCACCTTCACTCGGTCGCGGCCCGGCAACTCCAACGACGGCTGCCACGTGGAGCAGAAGAACTGGGCGATCGTGCGCACCGTCGTCGGCTACCACCGCTACGACTCCGAAGCAGAACTGTTGCTGCGGGGCAAGATCTGGGTGCTGCAGTCGCAGCTGGCGAACTACTTCTGCCCGCAACAGAAACTCGTCTCGAAGGGTCCGCAACGGCGCGAAGGTCGCCAAGAAGTACGACACGGCGACCACCCCACACCGTCGCGCCGAACACCACAAAGCGGTCGGGAAACACGACAAGGAGATCCTTGCCGACACCTACACCGGCATCAACCCTGCCGCCGGCCAACGGCAGATCCAGGCGCTGACCACGGAGCTGCTGACGCTCACCACCAGCAAGGCTGGGCCGGCCAAACGCCGCCCCTCCACGCGCGCACTCTCGAATGAGTCAACGAATCAGACTTCGCGCGCATCTTGACATGAGGCAATAGGCGCCCGGACGGTGTCGATGCTCGTCGTACCGATTGGGCGTCGATCTTGCGCCGAAGATACCCGATGTAGACCTCCACGATGTTGTCGTCGCCCTCGTAATTGACACCCCAAACAGATTGCAGAATATCGTGTTTGGTGACGACCGCACCGGCGTGGCGCATCAGGTATTCGAGCACGCTGTACTCGCGGGGCGTGAGCTGGAGGCGGGTCTCCCCGCGGGTGACCCGCCGCATCGCCGGATCCAACGAGAGTCCCCCAGCGCGCAGGACCGGCGGCCGCGGCGGAGCCCCGCGCCGCACCAGCGCCCGCAACCGGGCCACCAGCACCACGAACGAGAACGGTTTGACCAGATAGTCGTCGGCACCGAGGTCGAACGCATCGGCGAGGTCGTATTCGCCGTCCTTGCCGGAGAGCATCAGCACCGGCGTCCACACCCGCTGCTGACGCATCTCCCGCACCACGTCGTACCCGTGTTTGCCGGGCAACATGATGTCGAGGACCACCACATCGAAGCCGCCCTCTGTCGCGGCCGCCAACCCGGCGATGCCATCGTGTTCGACCTGCACGGTACACCCATCGGCCGTCAGGCCGCGGCGCACCGTCTCGGCCAGTCGCGTTTCGTCCTCGACCAGCAACACCCGCTCCACAACCTCCTCCACACCATCCCCGACACCAAAAGGCCAACGGTACGACCATCCACTGCCGACCACGCCGTCCACTTCACCGAGGCGGCCGACCTGAGGACGAGCGCCCGGGCAGTGGTGTCTGGTCAGCTCCGGATCCGCACCGCTCCGACGATCAGCACGACGCCGACCACGACGGCGTACCACGCGATGACCGGCACGATGCCCACGATGCCGGCGCCCGGGGCGAGCAGCAGCAGAACCCCGCACAGGGCCGCGAGGAGGCTGGCCGCCAGCATCCATCTACGCGCCGGCACCGAGCCGACTTAGGCGTCGTCGCCCAGATACAGGCGGTCGTAATACTTCGTCAGTGCCTCGATCGCCGCGACGTCTGAGAGAGTGTTTGAGAACCCGCGATGGGCGGGCGTGCGCCTCGCTGAGAATGTGATTGAGAACGGTCAGGTTCGGGCGAGTCGCCTGGTCATAGTCGCGATGGTGGCGACGAGAACCATCGCTTCGTGGTGTTCAGGCTTGGCTTCGTAGTCGCGGACACAGCGGCGATATTTAAGGAGCCAACCGAAGGTCCGTTCTACCACCCAAACTCGGGGCCGGACGTGGAATCCGGTATTACTGGGCTTGCGTTTGATGATGTCGACCCGTAGAGCCAGAACACTTTTCGCCCAGCCGAGCAGGCGTCCCGGGTAGCCGCCGTCGGCCCACACCAGCCGGATCGTGGAGAACGTGCCGCGCAGTATGGCGAGCAGCCGGTGCCCGGCGTCACGGTCCTGAATCGAGGCCGCGGTCACCACGACTCCCAACAACAGCCCGGTCACGTCCACCGCGATGTGGCGTTTCACACCGGTCGTTCGTTTCGCGCCGTCCCATTCGGTACCGGATCGGGGCACCGTGTCGGCGACCGGGACAGTCTGCGAATCGATGATCGCCGCGGTCGGACAGCGATCCCTTCCGGCTCGCACCCGCAACCGGTCGCGCAGGGTGTCGAGGATGCGATGCCAGACCCCGCCACGGATCCAACGCAAGAAGGTCGCGTACACCGTCCCGACCGGCGGAAACTCCACCGGCAGTTGCCGCCACGCGATCCCACCGCGGACCAGGTACAGGATGGCGTCCAATATGATTCGGCGGCAATGCTTCTCAGGTCTGCCGCCGCGACCCGCGGTGTTGCCCGGCGCCGGCAGCAACGGTTGCAGGATCACCCACTGTGCATCGGTGACCGACGACGGGTACATCGCGCAACGGTGCCCGCCCGCCGCGTGGGGCGGACACGACGGGCACGGTGAGATGGCCGATGATGGCATGGAAGTGGGCTCCTCGATTCGGCTGCGGGCGTCGACCCCACCAACTCAACCAGGAGCCCACTTCCACGCACCGACCACCGCAGACACACGCCGTCGACGAGTTCTCAATCACGCTCTGAGTGCAGCGGTAAACCACACCGAAACCGCCACGGCCGATCTCCTGAACATCAGCGAAGCCAACTCCACCGAGTTCGGCGGCCGGGGACGGCGGGTACCGCTGAGTGACGAGCGGATCACCTTCACCCATCGGACGGTCTACTCACTCCGTCGGCTCATCGATCCCGCGCACTGGTCCCGACGGCACGAGCAGCGCGGATACCACCGTGGACACACCTCTCGATGGCGTGCTCACAAGGATCACGCGGGTATCGCGCCTCGACGGAACGCTGAGTACCAAGATCCAGGCTGCTCGTGTCCAGCGGCTTGCACGGACTGTCTGGCCGATGCCGGGCAAACTGGGACCGTCTCGAAGCGGCGGAGGGCCGATTTATCTCCGCCGCAACCGGACTCAGCTCCCCGCGGTCTCGGGGTTCGTGGCGATCAGGTCGAGGGCGATGTCGACGATGAGGTCTTCCTGTCCGCCGACGAGGCCGCGGCGGCCGACCTCGAGGAGGATGGCGCGCACGTCGATGCCGTACCGCTGGGATGCGGCTTCGGCGTGCCGGAGGAAGGACGAGTACACGCCGGCGTAGCCGAGGGTGAGTGTTTCCCTATCGACGCGCACGGGCCGGTCCTGGAGCGGCCGGACGAGGTCGTCGGCGGCGTCCTGGAGGGCGAACAGGTCGCTGTTGTGCTTCCAGCCCTGCAGGTCCGCGACCGCGATGAACGGTTCGATCGGGCAGTTGCCGGCGCCGGCGCCGTGCCCGGCCAGCGAGGCGTCGACCCGGGTGACACCCTCTTCGACGGCGACGACGGAATTGGCGACCGACAGCGACAGGTTCTCGTGCGCGTGGATGCCGATCTCGGTGGCCTCGTCGAGCACGTCCCGGTAGGCGCGGACCCGGTCGCGGACGCCGTCCATGGTCAACCGGCCGCCGGAGTCAGTGACGTAGACGCAGTGCGCGCCGTAGGACTCCATGAGCTTGGCCTGGGCGGCGAGCTCGGGTGCGGTGGTCATGTGGCTCATCATGAGGAAGCCGGAGACGTCCATGCCGAGTTCCCGGGCTTTGCCGATGTGCTGGGCGGCGACGTCCGCTTCGGTGCAATGAGTCGCCACGCGGACGGACCGCACGCCCAGTCGGTAGGCGTGTTCGAGTTCGGCGATGGTGCCGATGCCGGGCAGCAGCAGGGTGGTCAGCCGGGCGTGGGTGAGGTTGGCGGCGGCGGCTTCGATCCATTCCCAGTCGGTGTTGCTGCCGGGGCCGTAGTTCAGCGAGCCGCCGGCGAGTCCGTCGCCGTGGGCGACCTCGATGCCGTCGACACCGGCGGCGTCGAGCGCGGCCACGATCTTGCCGACGTCGTCGGGGGTGATGCGGTGGCGGACGGCATGCATGCCGTCGCGGAGGGTGACGTCTTGGATGAACAGCCTGGTGGTCATCGGGTGGCTCCCTGGGTTGCCGTCGGGGCGGCGATCGTGTCGGCGACGGACTCGGCGTAGCGCACCGCGGCCGAGGTCATGATGTCGAGGTTTCCGGCGTAGGCGGGCAGGTAGTGGGCGGCGCCTTCGACTTCGAGGAACACCGCCACCTGGTGGGTGGGGGCGGCCGTGTCCCCGGACGCGAGCAGGGTGTGGACGGGTTGGCCGTCCGGGACCGGGGTGATCTGGACCTGTTGCTTGAGTCGGTAGCCGGGCACGTAGGTCGCGACGTGCTCGACCATTGTCTGGATCGAGTCGCGGACCGCGTCGTGGGTGGCCGGGTCGGGGGCGGAGATCAGGCACAGGACGGTATCGCGCATGATCAGCGGCGGCTCGGCCGGGTTGAGAATGATGATGGCCTTGCCGCGGCGGGCGCCGCCGACGGTTTCGATGGCGTGGGAGGTGGTTTCGGTGAACTCGTCGATGTTCGCCCGGGTGCCCGGTCCGGCGGACTTCGACGCGATGGAGGCGACGATTTCGGCGTAGGCGACCGGTGTCACGCGGGAGACGGCGGCGACGATCGGGATGGTGGCCTGACCGCCGCAGGTGACCATGTTGACGTTGGCGGCGTCCCGGTGTTCGTCGAGGTTGACCGCCGGCACCACGAAGGGGCCGAGGGCGGCCGGGGTGAGGTCGATCAGCCGTTTGCCGAGCGGTTCGAGCAGGGCGGCGTTGGCGGCGTGTGCCTTGGCGGAGGTGGCGTCGAAGATCACGTCGATGTCGTCGAAGTTCGGCAGCCGAAGGAGGCCTTGGACGCCGTCGGCGGTGGTGGGGACGCCGAGTCGTCGGGCGCGGGCGAGCCCGTCGGAGTCGGGGTCGATGCCGACCATCGCGCCCATCTGCAGGACGTCGGAGTGGCGGATCACCTTGATCATCAGGTCGGTGCCGATGTTGCCGGATCCGATCACCGCGACGGTGACCTTACGGGTGTTCTCGCTCATGGTGTTCACTCCTGGGTGAAGGTTGCGGTGACCGATCCGAGACCGGTGATGTCGGCGCGGACGGTGCCGGGGGTGTCGATGACGGCCATCGGTCCGAGGGCGCCGGACAAGATCACCTGGCCGGCCAGCAGTGGTTGGCCGAACTCGCGTGCGGTGCGCGCGAGCCAGGCCAGCGCCCGCAACGGGTCACCGAGGCAGGCGGCGCCGGTTCCGGTCGACACCTCGGTGTCGTCAACGAACATCTGCATCTGGGCGGCGACCGGGTCGAAGGAGTCGAGGGTGCGCCGGTCGGCGCCGAGGACGAACAGCCCGCTCGACCCGTTGTCGGCGACGGTGTCGCCGAAGGTGATGTCCCACACGGCGATTCGGCTGTCGACGATCTCGAGGGCGGCCACCGCGTAGTCGACGGCGGCGCGGATCTGGGCGTCGTCGAGCGGCCCGTCCACCAGATCGTGGTCGAGGACGAACGCGATCTCCGCCTCCACCTTCGGCTGCAGCAGACGCGACAGCGGGATCGGGCCGGCCTCCTGGCAGTGCATGTCGTCGAACAGCACCCCGAAGTCCGGTTGGTCGACGCCGAGCTGCTGCTGGACCGCCGGGGAGGTCAGGCCGATCTTGCGGCCGACGACGCTCGCTCCGGCGGCGATTCGGTCGGCGACGATCCGTTCCTGGACGGCGTACGCGGCCGCGGCGTCGTCGGTACCGATCAGGTCGCGGACCGGGGTGCACGGCGTGGAAGTTGCGGCGGCGGTGCTCAACCGCTCGGCGGCGGCGGCGATAGCGTCGGCGGTGGCTCGCGCCGTGGGGGGCAGGCTGGTGCCCGGGGGTGTGCTCATCTGACGTCCCGATGTGATCGTGGGGAATGGACTGTGGTTCCACTGTCGCCGCGGGGTGATGGTCCGCCAAGCATTGTGTTCCACTGAGCCGAACACACGCCGTATCGTGGACGAAAGCCGCCGGTGGTAGCGGAAGGGAGGAACCGCCAGTGTCCGATCAGGAGTTCGACCGCACGACGGTGCTGGGCAAGGTGATGATGGTGCTGCATGCGTTCACCATCGACGACTCGACCCTGTCGCTGGCCGAACTGGTCCGGCGGACGTCCATCCCGAAAGGCACGCTGCACCGGGTGCTCTCCGACATGGTGGCGGTGCGGATGCTGGACCGCACCGATGCCGGTTACCGGCTCGGCGGCTCGTTATTCGAGCTGGGCATGCGGGCGTCGGTCGAGCGCAGCCTGCTCGAGGTGGCGATCCCGTTCATGGAGGACCTCTATGTCCGCACCCACGAGACGGTGCACCTTGGGGTCCTCGACGGGACGGAGGTTGTGTACCTGTCGAAGATCGGCGGTCATCGGCAGGCGAGCGCACCATCGAGGATCGGGGGCCGGATGCCGGTGCACTGCACCGCAATCGGCAAGGTGCTGCTCGCCCACGCCGACAGCGCCCTCCGAGAACAGGTGCTCTCCGCTCCGCTGGCCCGCTACACCCCGCGGACCATCATCCTGCCCGGCCCGCTGCGCACCCAGCTCGACCGCGTCGCCGCCGAGGGCATGGCCTACGAATACGAGGAATCCGCCACCGGAATCGTGTGCGTGGCAGCACCGGTCCGCGAGAGCGAGAACGTGGTCGCCGCGATCAGCGTGACCGGCCCGTCCCATCGCTTTCGGCCCGACAACCACACCAGTCCGGTCCGCGCCGCCGCGGAAGAAATCGGAGCCACACTAGCGCGGCGATCTCATCTGCTACGGAATTGAAGACCGGGGTATGCTCGACGGGCTGGTCCGCTGAGTGGACCGCCTGTCGGAGGATCCATATGAACGCGTCGTTGCTGGGAAAAGTGCGACTGCTACTCGACAGCTTCGATGCAGATTCCGGAGCGCTGTCGTTGACCGAGCTCTCACGTCGGAGCGGGGTAGCGAAGGCGACGGTGTACCGCCTTGCCGGGGAGATGGTCCAGATCGGGTTCTTGGAGCGGGTTGGAACCGACTACCGGTTGGGACTGCGCCTCTTCGAACTGGGCCAGCTGGTCCCGACACAACGCATCATCCGGGATGCCGCGGTTCCGTTCATGCAGGACCTGCACTCTCTCACCCTCGAGACGGTGCACTTGGCGATTCGGGACGGCCTCGACGTCATGTTCGTGGAAAAGATCTCCGGTCACCGCAGCGCCCGGCTCCCCTCGCGGATCGCAGGCCGATTCCCGATCGAGGCCACGGCGACCGGCAAGGCGATCCTCGCGTACTCGCCGTCGAGCATGTTCGACGAGGTCGTCGCTCGTGGGTTCGCTCCCCTGACGACTCGGACCGTTGCCTCGGCTCTCCGTCTTCGTCGGCAACTCGATCGGGTCCGTACAGAGGGTTTCGCGTTGGAGGTCGAGGAGGTCGGACTCGGTATGACCAGTATCGCGGTACCCGTGTTCGCCGGTTCGATGGTGGTCGGTGCGGTAAGCGTGACCACCACGACGTCGCGGATGAATGTCGGCCGGGTGGCGAAGCCGTTGACGGCCGCGGGATCGAACATCAGTCGTGCCCTCCGTGGCGTCGCGCGTTCGGCCTGACACCGAACCCGAGCGAGAGAACGGCAAGGACAGCGCACCCGGTCATCGTGACGGCCACGGCGAGCGCGGTGTTCCCTAGGGCGCCGACGACCGGGGCCACCACGGCGGCCGTACCGAACTGCGCGAACCCGACGATTGCCGCCGCGGTCCCGGCCGCGTCGCCGTGCCGGGTCAATGCCAGAGCCGGCGCATTCGGCATGACGAATCCGGTGGCACACAGTAAGGCAAGCACCGGCACCGCGAAGCCGGCGAATCCCACAGTGCCATGAAGAGCCACGGCGACGAACATGACTCCGACGACGACGCTGACGGCGAGCGCGACGATACAGATCCGGACGGGAGACCAGCGGTCCAGCAGCCGCACGTTGAGTTGGGCCGCCCCGATCAGGACGACGCCGCCGGCCGCGAACGCCATTCCGTACACGGTCGGATCCAGTTCGAACTCCCTCTGCATGACAAACGAGGATCCGGCGATATACGCCCACAGGACCGCACGGCCCAGTCCACACACGAGGGCGAGCGTCATGAAGCGGCCGTCGCGAACGAGCCGGGTGTAGGTCCGGAGTGCAGGGGCAAGTCCGCGTCGGCTCCGGTGCGAGGGCGGCAGCGTTTCGGGTAATGCGACGGCACCGATCAGCATCAACAGAGCCGCGAGCACCGCCAGCACGAGGAACACACCGTGCCACGACATGGTGGTCATGAGGATTCCGCCGATGCTCGGCACCAGGATCGGGGCCACACCCATGACCAGCATCAGATGGGAGAACATGACAGCAGCGGCGCGGCCCGAGAAAAGGTCCCGGACAACGGCGGTCGCGATGACCGCCGTCGCCGCGGCGCCCACCCCCTGAACAGTCCGGAACGCACCGAGCACCGTGATGGTCGGCGCGAAATAGCACGCCACGGACGCGACGACATGGACTGCCGTGCCCAGCAGGAGTGGGCGACGCCGACCGTAGCGGTCGGAGACCGGGCCGATCACCAGCTGTCCGAGAGCGAGACCGATCAGCGTCCCGGTCAGTGTCAGTTGCACCGTCGACTCCGAGGTCTCGAAGTCGACGGCGATGGCTGGTAGTGCCGGTAGATACATGTCCACGGTGAACGGGCCCAGTGCGGTGAGCACACCGAGGACGAGGACGAGCTGGATGCGTTTCGTCCCGACGGGTGGTGCGGGGATCAGCTCCGAGCAAGTGCTGCTCGTGGTCACGGGTGTCGCTGTTCGAGGAATCCCGTAACGAGCGAGTAGTAGTCGTGCGGACGTTCCTCCTGCAGGTGGTGGGACGCGCGGTCCATTATGTAGAGGTGGCCGTGCTTGATCATTCGGGCCAGCATCAGCGGATAGTCCGGCGTGAGGAAGGCGTCGTGCATTCCCCACGCGAACAGAACCGGCGCTTCGATCATCCCGAGTTCGGTCGTCAGATCCTGCCAGTCCCCACGCGGATTGTCCGACGCCGCGGCCAGCGCCATCTCGTCGGGATCGAGACTTTGCCGGTACCGCATCTCGAGCGTGTCGTCCGGCAGCTGGTCTCCGTCGAACCATTCGAGGCGAGTGATGAGTTGCCGCATCTTCTCGCGGGTGGGACCGTCGCCGCCGTAGTACACGTCCCGGGCGTTGCGGCCGCGCCGGCCGTCCTCCGGCAACGGGGCGAGCGGTCCGTAGAAGACCGGCATACTTCCGGTGATCACCAGAGCCCGCACCCGCTCCGGGTATTTCGCCGCGAGATTCAGGGCGATCGTCCCGCCCCATGAATTGCAGACGAAGTCAGCTCGGGCGATGCCGAGCTCGTCGAGAAGGGCGACGATCTTGGCGGCGTGAAAATCCCACATCGGTCCGCTGATGGTGCACTTGTCCGACTTGCCGTATTGGAGGATGTCGACGAGCACGGCTCGACGATCGTCGGCGAAGAGTGGTGCGACGGGGCCGAAATCTGACCACGCCGTGCAGCCGGGGCCGCCGCCGTGCAGGAAGATCGTCGGAGACCCCTCGCCCATGTCGTGGTAATGGAATTTCACGCCCGCGGCCGTGGCGTACAGACTGTTCGGTGGATGTGCCATGACCACACCTGACCCGATCTGCGGCGGTGGCGGAAGCATCTCGGTCCGCTGGACGGTCCGGGACCGTGGTGATGCCGCCACACCGGATCTAGCTTTCGCCCATGCGAACTGGTCTGGATTCAGCCTTCGAACGCGCGTGCCGGATGATCGGTACCACCACACACCGCCGCCTCGGGGAAGTGCGTGCAGCAGAGTCCGTGGCGTTCGCGCGGGCGTCGGCGGAGCACGATCGTCGATTCCTCGACCCCGGCCGGGAAGACTTCCGGGTCCACCCGATGTACCTGCCCAGCCAGCTGCGAGGACCGGATGGCGCCGACACCGCTGAGTATCGCCCCGACGGCATGTTCGCCGATGAAGTGCCCGGCACGGCCGGGCTGGACGTGCGCCTGTTGGCGGGAGGGCAGACCATCGAGTTTTGTTCGACTCCCCCGCTCGGTGTGCCCCTCGAGGTCACACGCACCGTGAACGGTGTCGACTGGAAGGGCAGTGATGGCGGTGAGTTCCTTCTGATCACCGTGTCCAAGACCTACCGCGTCACGGGATCGGTCACGCTGGCAATTGTCACGGAACGGTTCATCGTCCGATGACGCCCAGTGGCGGATGGATGGTCGGCGATGCTATCGAACAGGTTGCGCTGCAGTGCGATCCGGTCAGGATTCTACGTTTCGGTGCAACCACCCACAATGCACACCGCATTCACTACGACACCGACTACGCCCGTGCCGAGGGCCTTCCCGACCCGGTGGTGATGGCTCAGCTGCAGGGGACGCTGTTCTTCCGGGCCGCCGCCCGCCTGGCCGGCGAGCTCGGTGCGGTGACGTCCGTGACGTGGCGCAACCGAGCGCCCGCCCCCGTGGGGTGTGTCCTGACGGTCAGCGGAACCGTCACCCGGATCGAGGGTGACCGGATCGAGGTCACCCTCGTCGAACACGCCGACGACGGGGCATTGTGCGCGGAGGGCAGCGCGGTGATCACCACGACACCTCGATCGTCACGGCGGTGAACCCGGTCTGCTGAGCGAACCGGATTTGTTGAGGTGCACGGCGATCGATCGGAAGATCTCCTGCATCACTTGATCTCATCTCGAGAGGACTTCACATGACTGGTGTCGAGGCGCCGGAGAACTCGCAGGTTCTCCCGGAGAGGCCGCGCGCGGCCGGTCGGCAGGACTGGACCGCCTGGCCTCGATACAACGAGGCAGGCAGCGGTTACCGCGGTTACTGGTACCCGGTGACGTGGGCGAACCATGTAACAGGTGAGCCGACGAGCCACACCATCTGCGGCGAGAAGCTCGCGCTCATTCGCGACGCAGGCAAGGTCTACGCACTGCATGACCGCTGCCCCCATCGTGGCGTCCCGCTATCGGAGGGCGATCAACAGTTCCCGGGGACCGTCAGCTGCCCCTATCACGGGTGGACGTTCCGGCTCACCGACGGCAAACTGGCCGCCGTCATCACCGACGGGCCGGATTCGAAGATCTGCGGCAAACTGTCCGTGCAGACCTACTCGGTGGAAGAACGCCTGGGCCTGGTCTGGGTGTACATCCCGATCGGCAACGAGCCCGTGCCGTCGATCGACGAGCAGTTGCCCCGTGAGCTCGTCGAGAACGAAGGCGTCGTCGGGGGCCGGATCCAACCGCGGGGCGGCAATTGGCGCTTCGCCTGCGAGAACGGATTCGACGAAGGACATGCGAAGTACCTGCACCGCACCGCGTTGTGGCGGTTGTTCAAGCCGATGCCGACGTGGAACATCACCAGCATCGTCCCCGAAGGCCGGTGGATCTACCGGGTCCAAGACGAGGTCTACTGGGAGGCCGAATTTCCTGGCGTCGGGAAGTGGACGAACAAGCGCTGGTGGAAGAAGAAGCCCGACGAGAGCCAGATCTCGCAGATCGGCAACGTCGGCGCCGGCGTGAAGGTGAATCCGGTGATCGCAGCCCAGAACTTCCCGGGCTTTGCCTCGTTGTCGATGCCGGGTGTGCTGCGGATCGCCTATCCCAACTTCATTCACTACGAGTTCTATGTGCCGGTCGACGAGGATCACCACCAGTACGTGGGACTCATGGTCAACTTCGAGACCGGGGTGAAGAGGCTCGGCTTCTACGCCAAATACCTCGGTGCCGTGCGGTGGCTGTTCCACGGCCAGTTTTCGGGCCAGGACGAGTGGATGGTCCGCGTCACCGACGCTCCGCCGGAGAAGCTGTACCGACCCGACGTCTCGCTCACCACGTGGCGCAATCTCGCCGAAGAGGAATATGGGGAGAAGATCGCGGCTGCAGTCGCTTTCGCGCCGGCAACACCCGATCGACCGGTTCGTGAGCGCCGTGCCTCCGCGGCGCGGAAGACTGCGCAGCCGGCGACATCCACCGAGTCGGCCAATGGGGCGAGCGCACCCACTGCGGCCGACGCCGACTAGAGGAGAATTTCGATGTTCAAGACTCTGACCGGCGTGACGTTCGGCGTCCTGCTCGCCACCGGCGTGCCGAGGGCATGGCGTTTCGTCGCCGCACGCAGCAACACCCAGGTTCACCGGATCAACTCGTGACGGCCGCAACCGCAACCCCGCTCGCGGGCCTCGACGAGCAGCGCCGTACCTGGACCGAACAGGCGTGGGCGACGGTCGATCGGGAGCGATTACGGGAGCTGATCATCGGCCTGGTGGACATCGCCAGCCCGACCGGCGACGAAGCGCCACTCGCACAACACATCACAGAGACGTTCACGGCCAGCGGCATCGAAGCGCACACGATGGATCTCGACGACCGCCAAGCCAACTCGTGGGCACGGCTGCGCGGTGACGGGTCGGGGCCGGACCTCATGCTGTACGCCCCGATCGACACCGTCACCAGCGGCAACAGCGAGGAAGACGTGCCCTGGGCGGCGGAGACGCTCCGTCCCGACATGACGGCGCGAGCCGACAGCGAGGGCGACTACGTCATCGGCCTCGGCGCTTCGAATCCGAAGGGGCATGCCGCCTGCGTCATGGCGGCGATCGAAGCAGTGCACGCTGCGGGCATACCACTCACCGGCGACCTTATCGCGGGTTTCGGAGCCGGCGGAATGCCGACGAACCCTCGTCCGGGCGTGGGAAATCCGCGCCGGAACACCGGCCAGGGCGTGGGCTGTTCGTTCCTGCTCGAACAGGGAGTCTGGGCAGATTTCGCGCTCATCGCCAAGCCCGGGTGGACGGTCTCATGGGAGGAGGTGGGCCTGGCCTGGTTCGAGGTCACCGTGCACGGCACCCACACTTACGTCGGATCCCGGCATCGGCTGCCGTACCGCAACCCCGTCGCACTGGCGGGCGAGGTGGCAGTACGCCTGGAGCGATGGTTCCCGCAGTACTCGCAGGCGCACCGGAGCGGGCTGGTGCTTCCCCAGGGCATGGTCGCGAACATCCGGGGCGGGTGCGAGCGGACCGCCTCGTTCACCCCGGCTCAGGTGCGGATGATGGTGGATCTGCGCCTGAGCCCACGGACCACACCGACCGCCGCCAAACGCGAACTGGTCGACGCTGTGCGGCGGATAGCCACCGAACTGGACGCCCGCATCGACGTGGAGCAGATCCTATCGATCCCGGGCGAGTCGTCCGACGAGCGGATGTGGCTCTGCCGCAGTGCCGTAGCAGCCTGGGAGGCGGCCGAGGGCCAACCGCACCGCGCGGTGCACGACGCCAGTGGCGCAACGGACGCGAACATCCTGCGCAGCCGGGGAATCCCGACCATACGGGTCGGCATGCCCAAGGTGGTGGACGCACCGTTCGAGGTGGACTTCGCCATGGGGATGAACACCGTCGACCTGGCCGAGGCCGAAAAGCTTACCCGATACCTGATCCGTGTTGCCGTCGACACGGCGACCCGCACACTCGAGGAAGTAGGAACAGGCTGATGGCCGAGATCGTCTTGGGGGTGGGTGCGTCGCACAGCACCCTCATGAACACCCATTGGGAGGAAACAACACACAAAGCCGAGGCGGAACGCTTCCGGGAGGCGCTGGTCACTGCGCGGGAGCGGATCGCCGCGGCGCGGCCCGACGTGGTGATCCTGCTTGGGTCGAATCACTTCAGAGGATTCTGGCTCGATCTCGTTCCGCCCTTCACGCTCAGCGTGGGCGAGTGCATCGCGAGCGGCGAGTCGGGTACCCCGAAGGGCCCGCAGCGTGTCGACGCGCACCTGGCCGGCCACCTCGCCGCGCAGGTGGTGGAGAGCGGACGGTTCGATCTCGCATTCTCCGCCCGCCTGCAGATCGACCACGGGCAGTCGCATGCCATCCAGTACCTGCTGGCGGACCTCGACGTGCCCATCGTGCCTCTGGTCGTCAACGTCTTCGCACCACCGCTGCCGACCTTCGGGCGCTGTGAGGCGCTCGCACACGCGCTCCGCGCGGCGCTCGACTCGTATCCGGAGGACAAGCGGGTGGTCGTGATCGCGTCCGGTGGTCTGTCGCACCGGCTGCCATGGCCGGACTGGCGTGATCCGCACGGTGAGGACGACGACTTCATGGTGCAGGCCTGGCTCGACGGTCGCGAGAACTGGTCGGACTACGACGTGCGCCGGCGGGAGATCATCCGCGCAGCCGAGGCGGCCATCTCACCGGAGTTCGACGACCGGATCCTCGATCTTTTCGAGACCGGCAAGGCGGCCGAACTCGCGGAGTTCTCGACCGACGAGGTCGACACCGAGGCAGGTAACGGTGCGCAAGAACTCCGCACCTGGCTCATGATGGCCGCGATGGTGAACTACGTTCCCGCGGAACGCCTTGCCTACGAACCCATGCCGGAATGGCTCACGGGGATGGGCGTCGTCGTCCTCGATCCCACCACTCGGCCGCTCGCGCCGTGACTCGTCAACCCTTCACACCCGACAAAGGACACACACATGACAATCTGGAACGAACTCGCCGGACTCGACTTCGCGGTCAAGACGGTGGACGCCGCCGGAGTTCCCACCCGGTCGCTACAGGCCGGCGCGGGCGAGGAGGCAGTGATCTTCCTCCACGGCACCAGCGGTCACCTGGAAGCCTTCGCGCGTAACATCGCCGCACATGCTCCGTACTACGAGTGCCACGCGATCGACATGCTGGGCCACGGCTACACGGGCAAACCGGATTACCCGTACGAAATTCCGCGCTATGTAGAGCATCTCGTGAACTACCTCGACGCGGTCGGGCTGGACAAGGTCCACCTCGTCGGAGAATCGCTGGGCGGCTGGGTTGCCGCGTACCTCGCAAGTGAGCAGCCCGAGCGAGTGCTGTCGCTACAACTGCTCGCCGCCGGAGGCACCGTCGCAAACCCCGACGTGATGCAGCGCATTCGCACTTCGACCACCAAGGCCGTCCAGAGCAACGACATCGAACTCACCCGTGCCCGGCTGCACCTGCTGATGCACGACCCGGTCAACGCCACCGAGGAACTGGTGGAGGCCCGGCACCGGATCTACCACCAGCCCGATTTCGTCGCCAACATTCACAACCTGCTGTCGCTGCAGGACATGGACACGCGTCAGCGAAACCTGCTCCGGCCCGATCGGCTCGCACGCATCCAGGCACCGACACTGGTCGTATGGGGCCACGAGAACCCCTTCGGGGACGTGCCGGAGGCCGAGAAGATGGCCGCGGACATCGCCGGTGCTCAGCTGCAGCTGTATCCGGAATGCGGCCACTGGCCCCAGCACGAACAGGCGGCACTGTACAACCCGCTGAGTCTGGAGTTCCTGGCGAAGGCGTCCGAGCGCGTGAAGAGCGTCGTCTGACCGGAGCCGACAACACGAAACCGTGAAGCCGGCCGCGTCCTCGAGCGCGGCCGGCTTCGTGCATCGAAAGTCGTTCAGCGCCTTCGGCGCCCTGCAGCTGCCGCTGCGGCCAAGGCCTCCACGCCCGTGCTGGGGCGTGCGGATTCCTCGATGTCGTGGGGGTGCATTCTGAGGCCCGGGACGAACTCGAACTCGATGTTCGGGATGAATCGACGGGATGGTCTGACTGACTTTGCCACGTAGTTCAGTCCCCGCCCGGCGACCGCACTCGCCGGAAACGCCGATGTATTTCTTGCGCGTTTCGAACAAGCTGCACCTACCGGCCACGATGTTCCGCGCGGGTAATTTCCGCGGCCCGGTCCGCACGGTGGACCCGGTTGATTCACGCCCCATCGAGGTGGCATTAGGTTTCTTCACCACAGCCCCATAAATGAGGTCCAGATCACAATAGGAGGTGTACAAACATGGCCTGGCGATCGATACTCGGCAAGGTGACACTTGCCTCAGCGGCGGTGGTTCTCACGGTCTCGACCGGGGCGTGCAGCCGCCCCGCCACGCAGACCGCCGCCGATTCCGCCGGCGGTCCGCTCCGGATCGCCGTGGGCATCGACGCGTCGTACGCGCCCTTCTTCGTCGCCGACCAGGAGGGCATGTTCGCCGATGCCGGCCTCGACGTCGAGCTGGTCCAGTTCGGCCGGGGTGGCGAAGCCGTCGACGCGCTCGCGACCGGCCAGGTCCAGCTGGCCGGCAGTTCGGACACCACGACGATCGCGCAGCTACGCCAGAATCCGTCCCTGCGGGCGCTGTACTCGTACGAGGTGTCCGGCGACTACCTCAAGGTGGTGTTGCGTAACGGGGTCGACGCGGCCGCTGACATCCGCAAGATGGGCATCGTCCCGGGGCTGAGCCAGATCTCGACCGACAGATACCTCCAGGCCAACGGAGTTCCTGCCGGCTCGGTCGAGATGGTCTCCGCCACCCCCACGGACATGCCGGCGCTCCTCGACCGGGGTGACATCGACGGATACGTCCTGTGGGAACCGTGGCCCGCCACCGCGCTCGCGCAGGGCAGCGGGCACGTCGCTGCCGTCACCGGTGACTTCGACTGGTTCTACCACCACTGGGCGATCACGACCGAGCCCTGGCTCGACAAGAACGAGGGCACCGCCCGTGCGGTTGCCCGGGTGCTCGTCGAGGCCACCGCGCGGGTGGAGTCCGATCCTCGAACCGCCGCCACCGCGACCAGGAAAGCCGTCAACGTCGCCGACGATCAGACCGTCACCGCGGTCGACGAGATCGACTTCGGCGTCGAGAACCTGACCGACAAGAGCATCGAGTCCGCACAGTCGATCGTCGACTTCTACGAGAAGATCGGCGTTCTCTCCGAGCAGCCGGATCTGGCCTCGGCCATGCTGCTCGATTGGTACCAGGAGGAAAAGAAATGACCGTCCCCACACGCGGCACAACCGCGGTCCCCAGCGGCGGCACGACCGCCGTTGCATCGGGCGGCCCGGCCGCCGTGCCCACTTCGGGCAGAACCGTCACCGGCGTCCCCGTCGAGGTCCGCGATCTGGGCATCAGTTTCGGAGCCGCCGAGATCGTGTCGGGAATCGACCTCGAGGTGCGACCAGGCGAGTTCGTATGTCTGCTCGGCCCGTCGGGGTGCGGCAAGTCGACACTGTTGTCCGCGATGGCCGGCTTCATCGAGCCCCGCGCCGGCGAGATCACCTGCAATGGCGACGAGGTGAACGGCAGCAACCCGCACGCCGGCATGGTCTTCCAAAGTTCCGAGGCCCTGTTCGAGTGGATGACCGTGACCCAGAACGTCGCCTACGGACCCAGGATGCACGGAGCCAACAAGGCCGACCAGGCGCGCATCGCCGCCGAGTACCTCGCGATGGTCGGGCTCCCACACGCGGGGAAGAAGTTTCCGGCACAGCTGTCGGGCGGTATGCGGCAACGGGTTCAGATCGCGCGAGTGCTGGCCAACCAACCGTCGCTGGTGTTGATGGATGAACCCTTCGGCGCACTCGACGCTCAGACCCGGCAGGTCCTGCAGGTCGAGCTCGACAGAATCTGGCGGCACACCGGGTGCACCGTCGTGTTCGTCACACATGACATCGACGAGGCCTTGACGCTCGCCGACCGTGTGGTGGTGATGTCAGCCGGACCCAAGGCGCGAATCAAGAGCATCTACGAGGTGCACGCACAGCGCCCACGGGACAGGGCGCACCCCGACGTGATCGACATGTACGAGAAGTTGCGTGACGACATCCGCGCCGAGGTCGTGGCCTCGCTCCGCAATCAGGGCATCGAGGAGGACCAGCTATGACCGCAGCGGTACAGAACACCGTCCCCACCCGCAGCGAACGAGCGCAACCGGCCCGAACGAGACGCTCGAGCGCAGGTGGGGCCGCCCTGCGCACGGCGGCGTTGTGGGTCGCTTCCGCGGTCATCGGTCTAGGGGTGTGGTCATTCCTCGCCTGGTGGTACGGCCCGACGACCATCGCCTCTCCCGCTCAAGTCGTCACAGCAGCAAGGGAACTGGCGGAAAGCGGTGTCCTCTGGACATCGATCTGGGCGTCGGCCCAGCGCATTCTGGTCGGGTGGAGTCTCGGCGTAGTGATCGGCGCCCCCGTCGGCATTCTCATGGGCCGCGTCAACCTCGTGCGTCAACTGCTCGACCCGTATATCGAATTCTTCCGTTTCATCCCCCCGATCGCGTTCGTGACATTGGCGGTGGTGTGGTTCGGCATCGGTGAGACGTCCAAGATAGTGCTGATCTTCTACACCTCGGTGTTCATCGTCACCGTGAGCACGATCGCCGCGACCGTCGCGATCAGCGAGAACAAACTGCAGGCTGCCGCCAACCTGGGAGCCGGCAAACTGCAGATCATGAAGACGGTGGTGCTGCCGTCGTCGGTGCCGGGCATCGTCACCGGCGCCCGTCTCGCGATGGGCAACAGCTTCCTGACCATCGTCTCCGCCGAGATCGTGGCAGCCGACCACGGCATCGGTTCGATGATCTGGCAGGCCCGGAACTACGGGCGCATCGACTGGACGTTTGTGGGCATCATTGTGCTCGGGATCATGGGCTTTCTGTTCGACCGTGTCCTGAGGGTGTTGTCGGGCCGGTACCTGACGCGGTACGGCGTCAAGTAGTAGTCCTCGCACCGTTACCCCGTGCACAGAGCACCGGGTAACGAGGCGTCGGACGACTCCGGCACAGACAGAGCAGAGCTACAGGCGGGTCCACCGGCATTTCTCCTTCGCCGGTGGACCCGCCTTTCCGTGTTCGTGTCCGTTCGTGTCAGCGGCAGGAATGAACACAGTCTGCTGACCGGACCGGTTTCATTTATCCGGCGCGGCAACATGATTAACGTTGCCGGCATGAACGCTTCGCTCAACGCGTCGACCGGCACGGACCTCGACGTCGACATTCTCATTATCGGTGCCGGCCCGGCCGGTCTCTACGGTGCGTACTACGCCGGCTTCCGCGGACTCCGGGTCGCCGTTCTCGACGCTCTTTCCGAGCCCGGTGGCCAGGTGAGCGCGATGTACCCGGAGAAGGCGATCCTCGACATCGCGGGCTTCCCGTCCGTGAAGGGGCGAGATCTCGTGAACGGATTGCTCGCTCAAGCCGCGCCGTTCGATCCGGCGTATCTGCTCGGCGAGCAGGCCCGGACACTGAATCACGCCGAAGACGGACGAGTCGTGATCGGGACGAGCAAAGGTCGCACCGTCACCGCCGGTGCGGTCGTGATCACCGGCGGGATCGGGACATTCACGCCGCGCCCTCTCGTGAAGGGGCTCGATTTCGTCGACCGCGGTCTCAGCTACTTCGTGCCCGACCTTTCCGCGCACACCGGTAAGGACGTGGTAATCGTGGGCGGCGGCGACAGCGCCTTCGACTGGGCGGCCCATCTCGAGCCGATCGCGTCGTCGGTAACCCTGGTGCATCGTCGCGACAAGTTCCGTGCTCACGCGGCGACGGTGACGAAGGTCCGCGAGAGCACTGTGCGCATGCTGGTCAATGCGGACATTGTCGCGGTCCGCGGCAACGGATGGGTCACGGAGGTGGACGTCGCCCACAAACTCGACGAGACCACCACCACGTTGCCGGCGCAATCCGTCATCGCCGCTCTCGGGTTCACCGCCGACCTCGGACCGATGATCGAGTGGGGACTCGAGATCGATTCGCGCCACATCGTCGTCAACACCCGAATGGAGACCACCGTGCCGCGCGTGTATGCGGCCGGCGACATCACCGACTACCCGGGGAAGGTTCGTCTCATCGCCGTCGGATTCGGTGAGGCGGCAACCGCAGTCAACAACGCCGCTGCCGTCCTCGATCCGGACGCTGAGATCTTCCCGGGCCATTCCACGGAAAAGGAGAGCTGACAATGGCATTCGTCATAGGCGACGCATGTATCGACTACATGGATCGCTCCTGCATGGAGGAGTGCCCGGTCGACTGCATTTACGAGGGCGGGCGCAAGCTCTACATCAATCCGAACGAGTGCATCGACTGCGGCGCCTGCGAACTCGCCTGCCCGGTCGAGGCGATCACGGTGGATCGGAAGGCAGACCCCGACTTCAAGGAGGACGCGAAGCGTTTCTTCCTCGAGGTCCTGCCGACCCGGGCGGAGCCGGTGGGCAATCCGGGCGGCGCCGCGAAGATCGACGTCATCGGCGTGGACACCCCGATGGTCACGGCCTACTGATGGCGATCCGGTTCGGATACGCCGACACGAGGTTCGGGCAACTGCACTATGCGGAATCGGGCAGTGGCCTGCCGCTCCTCCTGCTGCATCAGACCCCGCGGTCCTGGGACGAGTTCCGCGAGTTGATCCCGCTCCTGGCGGACGAGTTCCGGGTTCTCGCCCTGGACATGGTGGGATTCGGAGCGAGTGCGTCACTCGCTCCGCCGCAGACGATCGAGGCGTTCGCCGACGCCGCCTGGGAATTCCTCGACGCCGTGAACGCCGGACCGGTGGCGGTCCTCGGGCATCACACCGGCGCCGCGGTCGCGATGGAGATGGCTGCCGGCCGCCCCGGGCGAGTCGAAGCCGTGGTGCTGTCCTCCTGCCCATGGACGGAGAGCAACAACGAATCGGGTTCGGGAAGCGTGGACCGCGCCGTCCGCAAGCCTGACGGCAGCCACCTGCAGACCCTGTGGAACCTGAGACGACCGTATTACCCGGACCCGGCGACGGATTTGCTCGACCGCTTCCTGCGCGACGCCCTCGCGCACGGTGTCGATCCCGCCGAGGGACACCGTGCCTGCGCTCGTTACCAGGTGGCGGACCGCATCGGAGCGGTCACGACGCCGGTGCTGCTGCTCGCCGCCGGTGCAGACCCGTTCTCGATGCCCCACCTACCGACGTTGAGGAAACAGCTCACCGGGGCGCGGGTCGTACGCGAAGAGGTGATCGAGGACGGGACCGTTGCGTTGATCGAGCGCGAGGCACCGCGGGTGGCTGCTGCGGTCCGGTCCTTTCTGAACTCACCGGACGTGCGGGCCGTGCCCGAAAATTCGAGACGGGTCCGGTGACCGGACCCTGTGGCGTGCGATTCGCCATCGTCCAGCCCTAGCGTGGCTGTGATCGGGACGAATGCCCCGCCAATCGCCAGGAGGCAGCAGTGACTACAGAGGCGCAGCATTCGGTCGGCCTCGGCCCGGTCGTACCAATCCCGTCGGCGCACCGTGTTGCCGGACAGGACATGTCGTCCGTTCTCGGCAAGGCGCGGCTCATTCTCGACGCGTTCGGGAGCGAGCACAGCGACCTCTCGCTCACCGAACTCGCACGTCGAAGTGGTGTCGCGAAGGCGTCCGTGCACCGGCTGGCCGGCGAACTCGTCGAATGGGGACTCCTCGAGCGGGCGGGCACGAAGTACCGTTTGGGCCTGCGGCTGTTCGAACTCGGACAGCTCGTCCCCCGGCAGCGCATCCTGCGTGACGCCGCGCTGCCTTATATGGAAGATCTGCTCCTCGCGACGCAGGAGACGGTGCATTTCGCGGTTCGGGACGGTATCGACGTGCTCTATATCGAGAAGATCGTCGGTCACCGCGGATTGCAGCAGCAGTCGCGGGTGGCGGGCCGGTTGCCGCTGTACTGCACCGCGACCGGGAAGATGATCCTGGCGTTCTCGCCACAGTCGGTGTTCGACGAGGTGATCGAGCAAGGATTCACCGCCCTCACCGCCCGCACCACGATGTCGGTCGCCGTCCTGCGCCAGCAACTCGACCGTATGCGCAACGAGCAACTCGCAGTCGAAGTCGAAGAGACCCGCATCGGCTACATGAGTGTTGCGGTGCCGGTGTTCAGCGGACCCCGCACCCTCGCGGGTGCCCTGTCGGTAACAGGTCCGACGGCGCGGCTCAACGTCAGCCGGGTTGCCGGCGCCCTACGAACCGCGGGCATCGGGATCTCCCGAGCACTTCACGCGATGCGCTGCGCATACTCGGCGACCGACTTCGCCGGCGCCGAGGCGTGCACACCTGCGATGTGCTCGTTCAACGGGTGCGGCCGGTAGCCGGTGGTTCGAGGCGGCTGCCGGGTCACCGGGACGAGACGGCGTCGGCATCCCAGGTGCCGCTGCCGACCCCACGCGCCCGGAGTACCTCCTTGCGGACCTTGCCGGTCTCCGTCAACGGAAGTTCACTGACGACATCGATGAACCGCGGCAGAGCGAAGTACGCCAGCTGAGGCGCCGCATGGTGACGTAAGACATCGGGGTCCGCCTGCATTCCTTCCCGGAGGACCACCGCTGCCATCACTTCGTCCTCGGCGAGTTCCGACGGCACGGGGAAGACCGCGACCTGCGCGACCGCTGGATGCCGGGCCAAGGCCTCCTCGACCTCGGCCGAGGAGATGTTCTCGCCGCGCCGTCGGATGACGTCGCGGACGCGATCGACGAATCGATACCAACCGTCGGGTTCCCGGACTACCCGGTCACCGGTGTAGATCCAGTCGTCCGCTACGCGGGGAGGCTCGGACAGGTATCCCGTGGCAAATCCTCCGGGAAGGTCTGTGCGGACGACAAGTTCGCCGGGAACGCCGTCCGCGACGGTGGCGCCGGCGTCGTCGACGACCTTCGCGTCGTAGCCGTCGCGCACCGTTCCGAGACAGCCGGGTCGGCGATCGCCGGGCACAGTTCCGAGGACGAGGTTCGTCTCGGTGGTGCCGTAGCCGTCGACGAGTTCGACGCCGAAACGCTCACGAAAGGGAGTCCACAGGCGGGCCGGAGTCGCCGGCGCCAGGGCACGGGTGGCGCGGTGCTTCTTGTCGTCCGTGCCGGGTTCCCGGCCGGTGAGCATCGCGACCATCGCACCGAGCAGGTAGATCACCGTGGCGTCGCTGTCGGCCACCTGCGCCCAGTACCGCCGCACCGAGAAATGTTCGCCGAGCACGAATGTTCCTCCCGCAACCAGCGCCTGGAACAGTGTGTTGAGCGCATTCGTGTGGAACAGAGGAAGGCCGTTGTACAGAACGTCGTCGGGTCCCAAGCCCAGGGAGGCTCCCACTCCTGTCCCCCACCACAGTGATTGAGCATGCGGGCAGCGGACCCCTTTCGGGTGTCCCGTAGTCCCGGACGTGAACAATATCGCCGCCGTATCGAGCGCGGTTACCGCGGGGTCGGCCGCTCGTCCGGGGATTCGGCTGTCGTCCGGCCCGGGAACGGACGAGGTGCCGAGTATCCAGGATTCACCGGTGAATCGTGTCTGCTGGAGCCGCGAGAGAAAGGTGGGCTCGATCAACAGGTGACGCGCCCCGGACTGCTCGAGCACGCTGTGGAGGGCGGCGCCACGCAATGCTGTGTTCAACGGCACCATGACCGCTCCGAGCCAACTACAGCCGAGCAGCAGGTCGATCATCTCGATGCGGTTGGCGCACATCGCGGCCACCGCGTCACCCCGACCGATCCCATGTCGGGACAGCGCCTCGGCCGTCGTTGCGGCTCGCTGGACGAGTTCGCGATAGGACACCTCCACGTCCCCGGCCCGGACGGCGAGATGATCGCCCCGCTCGGTGGCACGCTGGACGAGCAGGGACGGAATCGTCATCGCCGCCGGGAGGAGCAGAGAATCCGATTCGGGCGTCACTGGTGTCACCTTCTTTCGGCGAACGTGCGATGGCGGACGGTCACGGTACGACGACCGCGCGGCCGGCGACCTTCCCTTCACGCATCATCTGCAGAGCAAACGCGATGTCGTCGAGCGGAAACTCCTGAACCGCCATGCCGATCTCGCCGTCGACGAGGCGCCGAATGAGGTCGGCTGCGAGTTCCGCCTGTCGCGCACTCTTGCGAATCATGTTGACCGGCAGCATCTGTACATCTTTGAGCAGCCAGTTCGGCAAATCGATCGTGAGTTCGGTCCCCAGCGTGTAGCCGATCAGCGCGGCCCGCCCGCCCGGTACGACGCGCTCGAGCAGGTACGGCAGCGAGTCGCCACCGAGGGTATCGACGAGCACATCCGCCACCGGATCGGGTCCCAGGGTGTCGGCCAGTTCACGCCCACGGCCGACGACCGGTCGGACACCATTGGGCACGAGCGGGACCTGGTCGGCTCGCGGCACCACACCGATCACGTCGGCGCCCGCGAGGAGCGCGAACTGCGCAGCCATGGACCCGACCGCGCCGGCTGCTCCGGCTACGAGGACCCGCTCACCCGCGGTGACGCGGGCGATGTCGTGCACCGCGACGAAACCGGTTGTGCTCGGGAGAAAGAACGTGGCCGCGATGGCCGGTTCGAGGGCTGAATCGAACGGAGTGAAAACCTTGTCGGCGGCCACGAGGTACTCGGCCCAGCATCCGGGCTTGAATAGGCCGACTCCGCCGCCCCGGACCAGCACCCGGGTACTGGCGTCGAAGATGTCCGATTCGATCACGGTGCCGGCCCCGTCGGTGCCTCCGACGTGTGGCAGGGCCGGCTTGATGTCGAAGTTCCCGCTGCCGACGGTGAGGTCGAGGTGCCCCAGCGCCGCCGCGTCGATCCGGACGAGGGTCTGTCCGGGTTTCCGGGTCGGCACCTCGACGTCGTCGATGATCGGGTCGTGTCCGAATGTGTGAAAGCGGGCTGCACGCATGTTCTGTCCTTCGGGAGTGCTGTCGAATGGAAAAGTCTGATCGAAGTGACCGGCTCAGGTGAGGACCGAGTCGGCTCGCAGCCGCGCAACGGTCTCCGCGGAGTAGCCGGTGACCTCGCGGAGCACGGCATCGGTGTCCGCGCCCAGCACCGGCGCCGGTTGCCGGATCGTGACGGCTTTCCCGACCCGGATCGGAGCGCCCTGGTGGAGAAAGGCTCCCGCACGGGGATGGACGGCGGGCACGTAGTAACCGCGGGCACGCAGATGCGGATCGGCTTCGACGAGGTCCCGCCCGTTCTGCACGGTCCCGGCGGGGACGCCCGCCTGCTGGAGTTGCTCGGTGACGAGATCGGCAGGCCGCGGCGACGTCCATGCCGTGATCGCCGCCGCGATGTCGGACTCGTGCGCCCGTCGCGCCTCGGGCGTGCGGAAACGCTCGTCCGTGGCCCATTGCGGGCGGTCGATCACCGCGCACAACCTGGTCCAGTCCGCGTCGTCACGAACGGTGACCGCGCACCAGCGGTCGGGTCCGAGGCAGCGGAAGACGCCGTGCGGTGACATGTCGGGATGAGCATTGCCGAGCGGAACAGGAAGCTGTCCGGCACCCGTCGCCTGCACGACACTGGTGCCCATGTGTGACGCCATCGCCTCCAGCTGGGAGAGATCGATGTGCTGACCGCGGCCGGTGCGATCTCTGTGCTCGAGGGCGGCGAGAACCGCTGCGGCGCCGTGTAATCCTGCGACGATGTCGCCATGACCGTAAATCACTCCGACGACGTCGTCGGCGCTCCACCCGGTGAGAGCGGTCAGTCCGGTGGCCGCGGAGACGATGTCCGCATAGGTGACCCAGTCGCGTCGCGGTCCGGTGTGACCGGTCCCCGACATGGAGACATACACGACGTCCGGACGTAAGGAGCGGAGCCGCTCGTATCCGAAGCCCATCTTCTCCATTACCGACGAACTGAAGTTCTCGACCACCACGTCGGACTGCGCCACGAGGTCGGCGAGCACGGCCAGTCCTGCCTCGGAACGCGTGTCCAGAGTGATGCTGCGCTTGTTCCTGTTGACGTCGTTGAAGTACCCGCTGGTGTTCGGGTCGTCGTGTGGTCCGCGGGACAGGTGCATGAACGGCGCGAACCGTGTCGGGTCGGGTCGGCCCGACGACTCGACCTTGATGACGTCGGCGCCGTGGTCCGCCAAGATCTGAGTGCAGTAGGGACCGGCGAGAACCCAGGTGAGGTCCAGGACGCGGACGCCCGACAGGGGCAGCAGGTCCGGCCCGGATGCGGTCACGGTCGGTTCGAGGACTTCGGGTTCCGGCTCGTCGAGGAGAACCTGGTGCGCACCGATCGGGGAAACCGGCAGGGCCCGGGTCCTCCCTCCTTCCGGGAAGGGGAAGGAGAAGCCCAGATCTCGAACGGTGGACCCGGGCTCGTCGACGTCGACGAAGAAGTCGCGGGCCTGGAGTTGGGGGTTCGACAACAGTTCATCCGGTCGGACGACGGCCGACCACGGCAGCTTGCGTTGCTGCGCTGCCCGCGCGAAGTCCTCCTTCGGCCACTTGTCGAGGAAACGCTGCAGCACGGCAAAGATGTGGTCCTGCTGCTCTTTCCGCTCGACGGGGTCAGCCCATCTCGGGTCGTCCAGATCCTCCTGGGCACCCTCTTCGACCAGCCAGGAGACCAGCGCGTCCCACATCCGGGGACTTCCGCCGAGCCCGCCACCGACATAACCGTCAGCGGCCCGGAACAGGCCGTGCGGTACCAACGGGTGCACCCGACCGGGTCGGTCCGGGACGCGATCCTCGTGGAGATAGGCCAGGGCGCCGGCCTCGAGGCCTGCCGCCACGCATTCCTGTGCGGAGACGTCGATCAGGGGGACCGGGCCCCGACGCCGCGCCTGGAGGCCGAGCAACACCGCGACCGCGGCGTTCACCCCTGCCAGTTGTTCGGCTTGCCCCTGAGGTAGCGACAGCGGGGGCCCGTCGGCTTCACCAACCTGGGCGAGCATTCCACCGAGGGCCGCGAGCGTCAGATCGGTGGCGCACCACTGGCGGCGCGGACCGTCGACGCCGAAGGGTGTGACCCGTACGTGAACGACCGATCCCGGTGCCGGCTCGATCGGCTCGTCGCCGACGGCGCTGCCATCGAGATATACGTCCGCCCCGGCCACCAGGCGCGCCAGTTCCGCACGGCCCACGGCTGTCTCGACGTCGATGGCGACGGATTTCTTTCCGGCGTGCCAGTGCGTAAATGTGTGGCCGTCCAGTTCCCGTCGCGTCGGATCACCCTCCGGCGGTTCGACCAGGACAACCTCGTATCCCAGTCCGACCAGGATGCGGCCGGCGAATCGGCTCAGCGGGCTGGACAACTCCACCACGCGAATTGCGCTTTCCACCAGAAGGACTCCGTTTCATAGTTCCCAGCGGGCGTCCGCCCGTTCACTGGAACCGAACCTACGTCGCATTCCCGTACCAGTGAATCGATCTGTTCTGCTGACCGAACCGGACGGACGCGTCGTCGCCGAGCGTCAGGCCGGGGGTTGGTTCAGGTGGTCTGTGACCCACCCACGGAGCAGAACGCGCGAGGTATCGACTTCTCCTGTGATCTTGCCCTGGCCTCGGAAGAAGGTGACCAGTTGATTCGCTCGTGCCACGTCGTCGTCCGTGAAGTCGCGCACCCCGAAATCGATCTGGGAGACGGTCCGACGGGCCTCGGCCGGATCCATCTGGATCGAGTCGGAGATCGCCTTGGCGGCCCGCTCCGGGTCGGCATCGGTGATTGCAGCGGCCTCGGCGATCACGTCGAACACCCGGGCGGCGACGTCCTCGTTCGCCGACAACCAGGAATCGGACGCCAGGATCCATTGTGAATACCTGGCTCCGAAGTCACCGGTCGTCGCGACGACACGACCGCCTGTCTCCACGGCCTGCTCGACCCACGGATCGAACGACAGGAATCCGTCGATGTCACCGCGGGCGAGCAGCGCCGGTTGCTCGGGCGGACTGGTGTTCACGAGCTTGACCGACGCCGGGTCTCGACCGAGGCTCCGCAGATACAAGTCGGTGAAGTAGAGCCCGATACCGGGGAACACACCCATCGTCTCGATGTCCTTGGGCTCCACACCCTCGCGGAGGGCCACCTGGAAGTAGCGGTCGGAATCTTCGAACGCGCCGAGCGCGCGCAGCGACGGATTCGCGGCCATGACGGTGAGCGCCGTGGAGTCGGCGTTCCCGGACAATTCCGAAGTCCCTGCCACAACGTTCTGCGCGCCGGCTGCTCCCCCTTCTGTCTGCATCACCTGAACGTCCAGTCCGGCGTCCTCGAACATGCCCTCGGCATCGGCGAGGAAAATCGGCGCATACGACGGGTCAACACCCACGGAGATGCGGATCAACCCGCTCCCCTGCGCTGCTTCGGTCGCGGGCCGGGTACAGGACGTCGAGGCGACGGTGAGAGCCGCCAGTGCCGCGACGGCGAGCAACGCGCGCCGTCCGATCGAGTGTGTCATGAGAATCCTTCGGGTGAGGTGGCGAGCCGGGTCAGCGGCCAGTGAAATGCGGCGGACGCTTGTCGAGGAAGGCTTGTAGCCCTTCGGCGGCGTCGGCCGTGCGAATGAGATCGAGGACACCGGCAAACTCCGCGTCCAGTGCCTGATCGAGTGGGAGTGTCCGTCCTGCTTCGACGACTCGCTTGAGGAGGCCGATTGCGGCCGTCGGTCTCGCCGCCCACTCGGCGGCGAGACGGTCTATCCGCGCGTCGAATTCGTCGTCCGCTACCACCTCGTCCACCAAGCCGATCCGGCGGGCCTCGTCGGCGGACAGGCGCCGACCCTCCATCATGAGGAGCTTCGCTCGATGAGCGCCGAGCAAGCGGGGCAAGCGCTGACTGCCGCCGGCCCCGGGAAACAGTCCGAGACCGATTTCCGGGAACCCGATCGACGCCGACGCCGCCATCACCCGCACGTCACAGGCCAGTGACAACTCCGCTCCGCCGCCGAGTGCATGCCCGTTGAGGGCTGCCAGCACGGGTTTCGGAGCGGTCTCGAGGACCTGCTGCACCTCGATCCAGGGCCGCATCGCGTGCTGCGTCTCCTCCGACAGTTCGCGCATCACTCGGATGTCGGCGCCGGCCACGAAGAAGCGTCCCGTTCCGCGCAGCACGATGCACCGCACGTCGGTGTTCGCCGCCAGCGGCTTCAGGGTGTCGAGCAATTCCGCGATCAGCGCAGGATCGAAGGCGTTGGCCGGCGGTCGCTCGAT
This sequence comes from Rhodococcus opacus, assembly GCF_012396235.1. GTDB lineage: Bacteria > Actinomycetota > Actinomycetes > Mycobacteriales > Mycobacteriaceae > Rhodococcus_F > Rhodococcus_F opacus. The sequence goes on from NZ_JAAXPA010000030.1 coordinate 94,082, forward strand.
GCGCACGACCGCCACGGCGTCGGCCACAGCGGCATGGACCGATGCGGCGAGCGGAGGGAAGGAAGGCGTCATCTGTACTCCATGGGTCGGTCGACTGGAACTGAGAATTCGAGTATCAGTGCGCTCGCGCCCCGGCACACCCCCAGCGGTCCGGTAGGCGAACCCGCAAGACCCAACGAGGACCGCACGCGAAGCATTCCGCCGAATCGAATGAACTCTCCGACTCGCGACGGCTGAGAAACGGGGATGTACCGCCAGGAGGCTGGCGTGCGGTAGTCAACGCCCTATCTGTCTTTCGCCGATCTCCCACATCCATGCAGGTCAGCCTTTCGGGTCCGGCTACCGGGACGGTCTTGATGCGGCGGATGCCGCACCTGCAGATACTTGGCTGCCATTGGCGGGGCTCCAAGCCTTCCTGTACGCCTGCGAACTCTCGGGGTCGACCCTGTCGCCGTGAAACTGCTTGGTACCGGCCGTCCCGAGCAACCCGCCCTACTCGCCCGTGGCCACATCGACGCCTCCATTTCGTTCGACCGGGAATCATCCGACAATTCAAGGAGATTGGGTGAGCGTTACAACACGACTGTTCGCGAAAACAATTATCGTGCTGGCATTGACGGCGACCCTGACAGGTTGCGGTACACATGCGGGACCCGAAGATGCAGCTTCACGTTCACAAGCAGAATCGGACAGTCCTTCGTTGGTCGTCGCAACGAAAACTGGTGACGTGGAGGGGGTACTGGTTGCTGCAGCGCCGCAAACGCGCCGAGAGGGCGCTGACCTCGGTGGTGGCCACCTGCTACCTGTTCCGCGTCTCCACCCGCCGGATGGAAAAACTCGGCGATTCCCTCGGCATCACCTCATTGCATCGCCAAGCTCGAGCCGGAGTAGGACGACTGACCCGTCCGCCGCGACACTGCCGCGAGGGGCGGGCGACCAGAGTGTGGCCGCCGCGAAACCGGACGACAAATACACACCGATTCACGTCAGCGGCTCACACGGCAACTTCCCCCGCTTGACCGCGTCGACCAAAGTCGCGTGGTCGCGTTCGGTCTGATCCGCATAGGCGTGCGCGAACCGGCTCAGTGCGACGTCGAGCGTGTCCGACTTTCCGACGTAGCCGCCGATCATCGACGCACCACTGGTCCGCGCGTGGCCCTTCGCGAGCAGGCGCCCGCAGATGCCGGCGTAGTCGGTCAGCGCTGCCGCGCTGAGGTGGTCGATCGGGATCGCGCCCTTCATGTTCCGGAATTGCCGCACGTAGTACTGCCGGCCCTCCACTGTGGTCCAGCCAAGCAACGGATCGCTGACGGTCTGCAGGGCCTGCTGGTACTCGACAACGCGCCGGCCCTGGTGGTCGTGCCAGGCGGACTCGCCGTGTACGAAGCGCGCCACGACGGAACGACGCGCCTGCTTGAGCTGCAGGAACACCACGTCGTCGGCACTGCTCCCTTCGCACAGCACGACGTAGGCACGCAGTCCGACGCTGCCCACGCCGACCACTTTGTGCGCGACGTCGACGACGGTGTAGCCACTGAGCAGTCGTGCCCAGTGGCTGGGCAGCGTGGTGAGGTATTCGTCGAGCCCGGCGGCGATTTGCTCGGCCTCCGCCTCGGACACCCGGGTGATCAGCGGCGGCTCCTCCACGATGCGCCGGCCGGTTTCGTCCTGCTCGGTGAATCGAGGCAGCGCCCGGTCGCTGACGCGGCGCCGAGCCCGCTCCGCGGCGCGGGTGATCTCGTGGCGCAGCGACTCGTCCGACGCCGTCGTCTGCAGCCGGTCGAGGTCGAGTCGCTCGAACGAGCGCGCCAGCAATGGTTGTTCCGCGAGCCAGCGCACATGCTTGCGATAGGTGGCGACGCAGGACTGCACCGCACTCTCGCACTGCCCCTCGGTCGCCGAGTTCTGCCGGCCCGCCACCCAGATGCTCGCAGTCAAGCGGCGCAGGTCCCATTCCCAGCCGCCGGGATGTGCCTCGTCGAAGTCGTTCAGATCCAGCACCAGGTCACGTTCCGGCGACGCGTAGAACCCGAAGTTGCCCAGATGCGCATCCCCGCAGATCACCGGCTGGATTCCGGTCACCGGCAGCCCGGCGAGGTCCTGGGCCATCACGATCGCGGTGCCGCGCAGAAAACCGTACGGCGAGGCCGCCATCCGCCCGACCCTGACCGGTATGAGCGATTCCACCCGACCCTGGTGCGACACACCGATCTGATCCACCACATCGGGGCGATCGTCCGGTGCGCGCCACTCGCCGAGCGCGGACCGCGGTGTCTGCTTGCGCAGGCGTTTGCCGAGTGCGTACCGCTCCGCCCTCGGCGTGGCCCGGCGGCGCAACGACGCGAACGACTGCCCGTCGATGGTCGGCAACACGATGTGCGCGTCCACGGTTGCGCGCCGACGTCGAGGATCGGGCCGTCCATCACGGCGTGCGGCTTGTCCGGGTTGGCCACGTTGCGCATCAGACAACTCGATCACCGTCTCTTCGCTGTGTGCAGTAAGGATGCGTGCAGCATATCGACGGGTACCTCACACTCGCGGCGAACGGTCACTAGCCGTCCACCCGGTCTGTCGATCCGCTCGACCATGTCGCCGCGGTGGGCGGCATCGCCGAGCAGATCAGGGAGCTACCTCGATTCCGGACCGAGGCGGTGTGCACATTGCAGTACCTGATGCGTCAGCAGTCGGTCACGCGAGACAATCCGACTCCCCAGCTCCCGGCAGCGGCTGTGTTCGAAGACTATTGGACCGAGCTCAACCTACTCGAGATCGGCAAGTACACAGCCGACAAGCATCTCGACAAGTTCGACGTCATCGATGCGATCCGGGCGTACGACGCCACCCACCACACCGACTTTCTGATCACTCTGCGTGCGTACTTCGATTCGAACGCGAACGTGTCCACAGCGGCCGGCCGAGTGCATGTCCACGGCAATACCATTCGGTACCGGATCACCCGCCGCACCGAGGAGTTCCATATCGACTTCGACGATCCGACCACTCGCCTATGGCTGTGGCTCCGACTCGTTTCGACAGACCTGATGTGAGTGGAGGCATGCGGGGTGGGTCCACTCCCCCGCGCTGTACCGGCTCTGGGACGTGACCGTTGCAGCCTGCACGCCGGGTGCCGGGAACGCGAGAATTGTCAGCGCCATGGCGCCGATGACGAGGCCGGCGAGACAGGCCGCGCCGCCTACGCTCGCGCGAATTGCGTGAAGTGGTTGAAATCTTCGACCTCTGTGTTGACTCACCATGACGATCTCCGTGTGCTCTCGACCGTGCCGCGGCGCCGGCGACGTGAAGCCAGCATGGCCGCGACTCGTCGTGACCACATCGGCCGAAGTACGCGTGCGCATACCTGCTTTTCGACTACCACTCCTCATTCGACCGTGGCTCGCTGACGAAACCGGGCGGTCAGTACCGCGGCGGCGAGTGCTGCCGCCAGAACGATGCCCGAAGCGACGAGCAATGCCAGGTGATAGCCATCGGAAAGCAGTGGTGTGACGATGAGCGGGCCCGCGATCTGACCGAGGCTGTATCCGGTCGTCAGGATCGCGACCGCGCGTGGGAACTGGAGGTGAGCGCCGATCGTCAGCGACATCTGACTGATGCCGAGGAATGTTCCCCCGAACAGGAAGGCGGAGACCAGGGCGGGCCAGATGCCGCCTGCCACCGCGGGCAACGCGATGCCGGCGGCCTGAATGACGAGTGCGATCACCAGCAGGATCGGGCGAGACCATCGTCTGCCGAGCAACGCCCAGAGTGGACCGGACGGTAGCGCCGCCAGCCCGACGAGTACCCAGGCGCCACTGCCGGCGAAGCTGCCTGCGGTGTGGTCGATCGCTGCCACGAGAAAAGTGCCGGCGATGATGTACCCGACGCCCTCGAGGGAATAGCTGACGAAGAGCGCACCGAACCGGCGGTGCCCCTGCTTGTGCGATCTTCTGCGCTCGGCCGGCGGCGCAGTCGGAGCGCGTTCCGGTGTGAGAGTCCACGCCGCGAGGGTGCAGATCAGGGTCAGCAGTGCGGCCGCCCACCACACGGAGCCCCACGTGCTCACCGACCGCAAAATGAGGACGACGAGCCCGGACAGGGCAATACCTGCTCCGATTCCGCCGAACGCCCAACCCGACAGGTGTGCCGCGTGCCCACTCAGGTTGGAGTGCATGGCGCTGACCGCGATGACGAAGACCATCGCGCTGGTGGCACCCGCAACACAACGCAGTACGGCCCAGGCGGTGTCGTTCGATGTCACCGGCATGAGCGCCAGCGTGGTGGTCAGGATCAGCATCGAGACACGCATGGCTGCCGCCGAGCGCATCAAGCCGGGTAGGGCGATTCCGGCCAGCGCGCCGACGAGGTATCCCAGATAGTTTGCCGTCGCCAGAGCGGCGCCCGCCGACGGTGTCAATCCTGCCTGGGCCTCCATCAGAGGGAGAACAGGCGTGTAGACGAACCGTCCGATGCCCATGCTCGCCGCCAATGCGGCCCCGACCTGGCCGACCGTGATCCACGGCGATGTCGGCGTGCGGAATGCGGTCAGCTCGTCGGCGCTGTCTACTGCGTTCATGCGTTCTCTTTCAACAACATTCGGTCGGCGCGTAGGTCCCTCTAGCGAGCCACGGATTTCAGGGAAGCCGGGCGGCTGGACTCGTGGGTGTGGAACAGGAAACGCGACATCGCAGGGGTCATGGTGGAATCTTTACGGCGGATGAACAGGGTTTCCGCGCGCGAGTCGGCCGGCGCGAGGTGATGCACCTTCAACGCCGCCGCCAACGGCGAAGTGGTCACCACGCCCAGCGGCAGCAGGGTCACGCCCATCCCCGCGGCCGCACACCCGAGGATGCCCTCGAGAGTTCCGAACTCGAGGACGTCCGGGCTCGGCACTCCGTGCTGCTCGAAGAGCCGTTCCAGGCGGGCCCGGTAGGCGCAGCCGGCCCGGAGGACGAGAACCTTGTGCCGCCGGCCATCGGTCATTACGGAGTCCAGATCGGCCACGCGAACACCGCTCACCAGCACGAGTTGCTCGATGAAGACCTGCTCGGCGACCAGGTCCGGATGCCGTACCGGGCCGCAGACGAACGCGCCGTCGAGTCGATGCTCGATCACCTGGGTGGTCAGCGCGTCGGTGGTGTCGGTCGCCAAGGTGAAGTCGACTCGGGGGCACTCGTCGCTGAAGGCGGCCAGCACCCCGGGGAGCCGCAACCCGGCGGTGGTCTCCATGGAGCCGATCGCCAGTCGTCCACCCGGCTCGTGATCGTCGCTGACGACCTGCGTCACTTCCCGCACGAGCTGAGTGATCTGTTCGGCATAGGGCAGCAGACGTTCGCCGGAGTTCGTCAGGGTCACCCCACGGGCATGGCGGCGGAACAGTTCCACACCGAGTTCGTCTTCGAGCGCGCGGATCCGTGAGCTGATGTTCGACTGAACCGTCAGTAGTTCCTTCGATGCCCGGGAGATTCCGCCGGCGCGGGCCACGGCCAGGAAGAAGTTCAGATCGCCGATGTCCATGAGAATTACCGCGTTTCACTCCACAGGTCCCGAACGATCTCCCCTGCGGGGGCCGAACGAGCACTGCGATAGCCGGTGCCGGCCCAGAGTGCGAGGCCGTGCGGGTCGCCGGCGGCGCCTGCTGCGGCCCGCAGCCCACTGGTTAGCAGGTGTACCTGTGGATATGCCGCCACCGCGTGAGCATCGAAGTCGGTGATGAAGTCATTGACCAGGCCACGCGCGGGACGACCGGAGAACGCGCGGGTGACGACGGTGTCGGTGAAGCGGGCGTCGTGCAACGCGGCCCGGTGCGCGGGTTTGGTCCCTGCCTCGTCGGCGTCGAGGAGAGCGGTACCGATCTGGACGGCGGTGGCGCCGGCCGCGAGTGCCGCCGCGACGTCTGCTGCGGTCGCGATCCCACCCGCCGCGATGATGGGAAGGTCGATTGCCGAGCGGGCCGCCTCGACCAATTCCCTCGTCGAACGTGGGTCCGGCTCGGCGCCGGGGTCGAGCGTCGCCCGGTGCCCGCCCGCGTCGACTCCTTGTAGACCGATCGCGTCGACGCCCACCCCTGCGGCCGAGCACGCCTCGTCGACATCGGACACCGTGGCCACCACGGCGCTGCCGGCGTCGTGTAACCGATCGACGACGTCCCGCGGTGGAAGACCGAAGGTGAACGACACCACGGGAACGGCAAGCTCGACCGCGAGGCCGACCTTGGCGTCGAAGGCGTCGTCGTCGAAGTCGACGACCTCCGGCAGCGACACCTGCCAGTGTTCCGCGAGTCGCTGCAGTCGCGCCCGATAGGCCTCCACCGCGGCACGGTCTGCCAGGGGGCGGCCGGGGACGAAAAGATTGAGTCCGAACGGTGCACTCGTCAGCGCGCGGACCGCGTCGACCTCACGCCGAACCGCATCGACGGTCTTGTACCCGGCCGCGAGGAAACCGAGGCCACCGGCGGACGAGACCGCGGCAACGAGCTCGGGCGTGCTCGGCCCTCCTGCCATGGGCGCCCCGATGATGGGAATTCGGAGGCCGTCCTCGAGATCGAACACCAGGATCCTTTCGGTCGATGTGTGCGTGGTCTTTCCGTTTCTCATCGTGCACCGCCGCAGTGCGGAGCGGAAATGCCTCTTCGGCCGGATCTATGCTTGGGAGTTATGTCCATCGAACTGCGGCATCTGCGGGCGGCCGTTGCGATCGCCGAGGCAGGCTCGTTCACCGCCGCGGCGAACGCTCTCCACATCACCCAGCCGGCGCTCACCCGAACGGTGCAGCAGCTCGAGACCTCACTCGGCGTGCGATTGTTCGACCGGACCTCGCGGGCACTTGCCCTCACCGAGGACGGTGCCGGGTTCGTCGAGAAGGTGCGCGTCATCCTCGGCGATCTCGATTCCGCGGTTGCGCTGTACACCAACCGATCCCTCGTCCTCGGCTTCAGTTGGCTCCTGCCCGATCCGTGGGCGCAGCAGGTGATCGACGACGTCGAGAAGAATTCCCGCGCCACCGTCGTTCCGCGACGCTACGACGACCCCATCGCCGCACTGAACAACGCCACCGTGGACGCCGCCGTCGTCCGCCGGGATGTTCCCGGCGACGAGTTCGTACAACATCCACTGTTCGAGGAGCAGCGGATTGCGGCGGTCTCGACTGCGTCGCCTCTCGCGACCCGAGAATCGATCGACTGGGCCGAGTTCGGAACGCTTCCCCTGGTCATCAATACCCTCAGCGGCACCACATCCGAAGATCTGTGGCCGAACCACGACGGCCCGGTGGTGACGTGCTCGAACTTCGACGACTGGCTCGAGTTGATCGCCGCCGATCGGGGTGTCGGCACGGTTCCCGAAGTGGCCCGCAGGCGGGTAACCCATCGGAACGTCCAGTTCATCCCGCTGGTCGGTGCGCCGCCCGCGGTCGTGAGGTTCGTGTACCGCCGCAACCGCGCGACGCCGCTGCTGCGAGTACTGCGGGACGCCGCGATCCGGCACTCTCCGCCACCCGGCAGTGCCACGGTCGGTCAACGCGACTGACCGTCGTCGGTGTGCCGGCGAAGCCGGGCGACATCCCGCTCCAGTTCTGCATTGCGGGATCGCAGTCGTTCGATTTCTTCCTGTAGACCCTTGCGGGCCAACGTGAGCGACTCCCGCATGCGCGCCTCGCCGTACTTCGGCGGGATGTTCTTCGTGCAGTTCCGGTCGAGGGCCTCGACGTGGATGACGAACGCGCGATCGCATCCGGCCTTACCTGACCCGCCGGGTGTGGTGAGGAGCCGGGCGATGAGATCCGGATCGTCGGCACGCTCGACGACCTCGGCTCGACCGTAGACTTTGACTCTGGTACGGGTGGGGTAGTCGATGAAGAAGAGAGCCACTCGGTCGTTCTCGTCGAGGTTGCCGACCGTGACGAACTGCTGATTTCCCGAGTAGTCCGCCAGCGCAATCGTCGTCGGGTCCGGCACGTGCACGAAGCCGGGCGGGCCGCCTCGGAGTTGGATATAGGGCCACCCCGAGGGTGTCACGGTTGCGATGAAGAACGAATCGGTGACTCGGATCAGGGCAGTGACGCGGGTGTCCAGTTCGTCGGGCAGGCCTGGGTCGTCCTCCTGCGCCCGCATGCCCCCGTACCAGTTGATACTCCCCGTCACCTTCTGCCGCTCGGCCACCGGAGCAGTGAACGCGATCGCGCCGTACCGGGTCGGGTGTCTCATGACGAGTACTCGGAATCGATCTGCTTCCACGCCCTCCGGACTATCGGGCTGTCCACGCCGCGCCGCAACGTCAGCACGAACACCACTGCGGTGACCGTGGTTACCGCGATGGGATAGATCAGCCCGGCGAGCACGTTCCCGGTCGCGGAGTTGAGCGAGAGCGCCACCAGAGGGGTGAAGCCACCGAACACGCCGGTCCCGATGTGGTACGCCAGCGACAGTCCGGTGTAGCGGATCTGTGGTGGGAACAATTCGGACAGGAATGCCGCGGTGGGCCCGTAGACCATGGTGACGACGATGACCTGAATCGTCAGCGGCACGATCATCTGGATGTGGTGGCCCTCGACCGCGGCGTCCCGGACCCACTGGAACAGCGGGAGGTAGCCGACTGCCGAAAGTACCAAGCCGCACAGGATGATCCGAGTCCGTCCATACCTGTCGGACATCTTGCCGAAGACGACGAAGAACGGTGTCGCGATGACCAGGGCGATTCCGACCGAGACATTCGCGGTGAGGAAGTCGATCTTCAAGATCGTCTGCAGGAAGTACAGCGTGTAGAACTGGCTGGTGTACCAGGCAACTCCCAGCCCGGCCGTGATTCCGAAGAGCACGACGAGCAGCAACGCGAAGGCCGGCTTGTGCGCAACCGCATCCTTGATCGGTGAACGCGAGAGGTTTCCGCTCCGTCGCATCTCCTCGAACACCGGCGATTCGTGCATCTTCATGCGGATCTTCAGCGAGAACAACACCAGGACCGCGGACAGGAGGAACGGAATCCGCCAGCCCCACACACTGAATGCCTCCTCGCCCAAGCCGACCCGGCAGAGCACGATGACGCCGATCGACAGGAGGAGGCCACCGGTCGCGGTGGTCTGGAGAACACTGGTGAGGGCTCCGCGTTTCCTCGCCGGCGAATTCTCCGCGATGTAAACGACTGCGCCCCCGTACTCTCCGCCGATCGCGAGACCCTGCAGCAGCCGCAACATCACCAGCAGTATCGGCGCCAGAATCCCGATGTGGTCATAGGTGGGCATCAGTCCGAGCATCGTGGTGGCGCCGCCCATGATGAGCAACGTCGTCATGAACGTCTTCTTACGGCCGACGCGGTCCCCCATTCTGCCGAACACCATGGCGCCGATGGGGCGTACGACGAAACCCGTGCCGAAGGCGGCAATCGTGACGAGAAGTGCTGCGGTTCCGTTTCCTTCGGGAAAGAACATCCCGGAGAAGACGACTGCGAGACTGCCGTAGATGTAGAAGTCGTACCATTCGATCAACGTTCCGACACTCGACGCGGTGATGATCTTGCGAAGGCTGCTCTTCGCGACACCGCTCGCGAGAGCGGGTGGTGAAACGGACTGGCTGGTGGTCATGGGGAATCCTTCTCCGGGACGCGCGGGGTGAGGGTTGGCGAGGTCGCACCGATGGGCGTTAGGAGCCGATCGCCGCCAAGTCGTGGGACGTGCGGCCCAGGATGGCGTCGGCGGTGTCGACCATGTCATCGATGATCGACACGACGGTGTCAACACGATCGATCTGTCCGACGACCTCACCGACGATCAGATTCGCGACGTCGTAGTCCTCGGCCTTCACTGCTGCCCGGAATTGCTCCTGCTTCTCCTGAAGCACGCCCCGGAGGCCGGACTCGTCGCCGTGCCATCGGCGGATGAAGTCGTTGTGCAGGACTCGGCCCGTGTATCGAGTCGGCCAGGGCTTCTCACGCACGATGTCGAAGGCGCTCTGTCTGATCGTGTCGTCCCCACTCGCCCGTAAGGCACGGTGCTGGGCCGCGCGGGGAATTGCCGCCTCCTCGGCCGCCCAGAACCTGGTCCCGACGAGGGCACCGTCCGCTCCGAGGGCGAGCGCGGCCGCCAGGCCTCGGCCGTCGCCGATTCCACCGGCTGCCAGCAGCATTACCTCCGGGGCCTCCCGCGCGAGAAAGTCGGCGATCTCCGGCACCAGGGTGAACGTCGATCGGGTTCCTGTTCCATGACCGCCCGCCTCTCCCCCTTGAGCAGCGATCACGTTCGCACCTACAACCACCGCCCGGCGCGCTTGTTCGAGATTGTGCACCTGGCAGATCAGCGGGATACCCGCGGCACGAATCGCAGGCGCATGCGGTGCCGGGTCGCTGAAGGAGAGGAAAATGGCCGCCGGACGGTGGCCGATCGCCTTCTCGAGGAGTTGGGGCTGCTGCGCCATGGACCAGGTGATGAAGCCACAGCCGACCGCCTCGGTCGTCACGCGGTCGAACTGATCGTGCAACCAGGACTCGTCGCCGTATCCGCCGCCGATCAATCCCAGCCCACCTGCCTCGGCCACGGCAGAAGCCAATCTCCAATCGGAGACGTAATCCATCGGTGCAAGGACGATGGGGTGTTCGATTCCGAATTTCTCGGTCAGGCGATTCTGCAAACGCATGCTGGGCTCCTCCACAAATTTCCGACGTGTCGCAGTGTGTCCCACGTGCTGCACGTCACACCGGACGGCTTTGCGACAACGCTAGAACCCGGCCGAACAGCGGTCCAACAGTTTGTACCGATACCTGCGTTCTCCAGAACAGAACGCTCGCGCGACCGTACGGACTCGTGAAATTCTCTGTCCTGCACTGCACTAGACTACGGACCACTCGAGCAACCGAAGGGCCGAGCTCCCGCACTTCGATACGGGACAGGTCGATCTGGGTTACCGTGAACATCGACTTGCCGAGGGAGCGATCATGGTCGAGGACGGTGCCCGGAGATGGCGCGACAGCACATGGTTCGACGTGGTCGTCATCCTCTCGACCATCGCCGCCGGAACCGTGGTGGCCGGCCTGCTGAACGACCCTGGGACCGGTGAGCCCACCGCCGACCGCGAGTACTCCTACGTTTTCGAAGCCGCGCCGTACCCGGCGCAGATTCCGGGGTGCGATGTAGTCGAGCCGCCCTCGGACCCTGAACGCGTCAACTTCGCCACCGTCGGGTCGGGCGAGTACGACAATCCGAAGTATCCGTGGTTCTCGATGGCGAAGGCGGCGGCGATGACGCAGGCCGCCATCGACGCGCTACCGAACTCGACGGAGTTGGCTTTCGCCAGTCAAAGCCAGTCCCTTCAGTTCGAGCCGATCGCCGATTACGACCCCTCCAACTTCCCGCAGGAGGGGGACGCGGACCTGTTCAGCGGGTCGACCAACGCCCGCGGCTCGCTGGTCCGAGACGGGCACGTCGGTACCGTGACCGTCGATGTCCGGGCATGGGACCGCCCCATCCTGCCGTGCGTGGCAGGAGCGCTGGATCGACGCGACACCCGCCCGGACGGCACGGTGCTCGATTCGCTGGACACCTGGTACGAGATCAACGGCGTCCGCACACTCGAACGAACTGTCGTCGCTTACCATCCCGATGGCACCCGGATCGTGGCTACCGCCAGCGACGCCGACAACACCGACCCGAAGGCGCGCACCCGGCACAGCGGACAGATCCCGTTGACCCTCGAGGAATTGACCGCGATCGCCACCATCCCGTCCCTGACGGTGACGGCGCCGGTCATCCCGGCCGTGCCGCTGATGCCATCGTGCGGCGCAGACACCGATGGGAACGGGCCGGAGCTGACCCCCGAGAAAGTGGCCCGTCTCGATCGGGCACTCGAAGCCCGGTGGGCGACCATGCCGGGCAACAACGACCTCGCCCTGGATCGGCCGATCGGATCACTTCGATTGACCGACTTCGGCAAGGACAACGTCTGCGAGGTGATCACCGTGACATCGGCCGCCGGAGAGGGGCGCCTGGATATCGCCGTCGTCAGTGGCCGGTCCGCGCCGTCACCGCAGGATGAGTACCTGAACGAGATCAATCCGGATCGCATCACCACCACGTCGCCGGACGGAGCCACCGTCACCCGCGCGGACTACCCCGCCAACGGCGGCAGCGCCTACTTCTCGATCACTCTCCCCTCCACCCAACAGGTCATCATCAGCACCACCCCCATCGGAGGGTCCATCGTGCCGATGACATTGGAGCAGATCGAATACCTGGCCACCGCACCCGAACTCGACCTGGACTGAGAACCCGAGTACCGGGACGCACGTGCCGCCGTCGATGGCACTGCGAGCGGTCACCAGACAGTCGCTTTCACCACCGGCCCCCGCGGCCACCGTGCCCGGGAGGTCCACGCGTAGGGGTCCGTAATCGACAGCCGCGCGCGGCATTCCCGATACCGGTATTGATCCGATTGCTTCGGACGAGGTCCCGAACGCTAATCGGCGACCAACTGCGCCCTTCCGGAAGTTCGCCCGAAGCTTTGTTCTCGCTGCCGTCCGATGACATACCGGCCAGGGGCGATGCCGGTGGCTCCGTGCTCGGGGTGGATGAGGTAAGCCGTCGCTCGGCTGTCGAGGATACCGAGCGCGAGACGCCTGGGGTCGTTGACGGGCGTCGACCATGTGCAGCCCCCTTCGTCAGCGACCAGGCTGTGTGGGTTCCCGCCAGCAGCACTACGCAGCAACTCCACTCCCGAGAGCGGTACGTTCTCCGACCGTGTCCACGGAGCGGACGAGACGATGTCGGCGAGAAGCGAATACGGGATCACGATGAGATCTCCCTGTGCCTGCAGACCGTCGACGACGGGTATGGACACTTCCTGGGCGAGATAGTCGAACACATCGAGGCCGGTGAGGGCAGTGAGAGCGGACAAGGTCATGGTTGCATTCATGCGAGTCACCTTCGAGTTCAGGGAGTCAGGTTTCGGTCTTGTTCAGGTGCGACGAACGAGGCGGGCGTAGTCGGCGCCGCCGAGGCCGTAGGTCCAGCCCGCGGCGTCCAGTGCGGATGAGATCCATGTGGGCACGTGAAGCCCGTATTGTCGCCGACGTCCGTCGCGTTCGGGAGAACCGTTGATCGCGAGCAGGATACGGCCAGTGCGCCCCCAGCCGTCCGGGGTCGCGTAGAGCCGCAGGGTGCAACCGGCATTGCCGGGATCGTCGGCTTGGTCGACCAGCGCGAGGTCGGCCGTATCGATGTAGTTGTCCCACCCGATGCGCTCGATCGCGCATCGGCGAATCTCGACATTGCGTTCGCGCGCGATGCGTTCGGCAGTCGGGTCGCGGACGACCCAGTCCGGGACGACGGTTCCGTGCAGAACGAACACTGCATCGCCGTCTTGGAATTCGAGCGCCGGGGAATCCGAGTGGTGCAGCCGGTGTTCGTTGTGCACACGACCCGGTATGGGCTCGGAATGAAGGGTGGTGGGACGCTCTGCCATGACACATACGCCGTCGAACGCCCACCACCACCCGGTTGCACCGGTCAACGCGATGTTGGCGTCGAGTAGTGCATCGTCGTGGGAGTGGAAGTTCGCGAGGCCGAGCCGACGGTACGTGTCGTAGTAGGCGACTCGGTGGGCTTCTTGTTGTCCGTACCAGGTGACACCGAGGACGGCTGGAGGCAGAAGCGTCCGTATCGCAGCTGCAACCCCGTCGAAAAGCGTGATGTGCAGCGAATCCCAGACGGTAGCTCGGATGATCCGATCGGGGCTGATGCCGACGCGGGCGGCATCCGCAGGCGGCTTCACCCGTGCGGTCTCGACCGCCCGGCGTTCGTTCGGCCAGTCGGATATCCTCCGCTTGATGCGTGCGTCCATACGTTTGCGTGATTCCGACAGCATGGTTGCGATACCGGCGGTAGCGCCACGGATTCCGTTGCCCTCGAGCGACATCGGCATCGCCAGGCCCTCGGCGGCGATCAGGCTCGATCCGGCTGAGGGAGACGGAACCCAGACGAACTCCGGCTCGCGGGATTTTGATTGTCGATACAGCTGCGCGACAGCCGATTCCGCAGTGGTGCGATCGGAGGGGTGTGCGCACAGCCCGTGCGTGAGCCATGCATCGCGCACGGCCTCGACCACGAGAATGTAGTCGGAGAGGGGATCAGCGTTCTCGGTGAATGCCGCTCGGGGTCGAGCCGCCGAGCGAAACGGGGCGGCGCTCACGCGACGGTGGCGGTGTCCGCCTTTCCGGTAGTCATAGTTCTAGAGCCTGACACGAGGACGCGGCGAGCGCAAGGCCCCGCGTTGACTCATCCAAAATGCCCGCGTAAGCCCCTTCGTTGCCTCACGTGAGAACGCCCGCGTAGCGGCGTGTCGATCACGTCGGTGTGGTGGTCGAGGGTAGGGCCGGAGGATGGGACTGACCAT